>NZ_FUYB01000044.1 GCF_900167255.1 Thiothrix eikelboomii | reverse complement strand
TTGTTCTGCTCTAAAACGATTAATTGCCCTAGGCGGTAAGCATTGGTATTCATGGCAACCCCCTAAAATGACAAGGCCGTTAAAACAGCAAAACAAGCCACCATGAACAGGTGAACCCCGTCCGTGGTGAAGGCCACCATCATCAGCACCCCACTAATCAGCAGTTGGCCTAGGCTTGGCAGTGCACCCCAGTGATGCAGGCTGTAATAGTCGAACCACTGGAATAGGCAGAGTGCAGCACAGGTGAGGCCAATACCGCGCCCAAGGGTGCGATAAGCTGATTCAGGGGTGATTTGAACGAAGAGGGTGTTCATGCTTGCACCTCCTCGATGTAATCAATCATCTGCTGAATCGCGGCTTGAACCTTTTTATTCCAAGGAAACTGTTTTTTTAACTCATGCAGAGCCGTGGAATCCTTAGCAACCACGGCTTCTAGAAAGGCAAGAATAAGACACTGAATTGACGGGCTGGCCGCATCAAATTTAGCTAGCACTCGGTCAACTAGCTCTTGACGGGTTAGGGTTGTAGGTGCGCAAGTGTGCGCCGTGGTAGGATTTACCTGCATTTTAGCGACTCCTTAGTAGTCGTTAGGGTGAAGTCCTGCCCGATGGTTTGCACACCAAGGGCAGGGCGTTAATAAAGCTTTAAATCGTTAATTCATAGTGAGCAATCGACGCTCTATCTTTTTCAGTTAAGTAAGTTTCTGCTGGTACTTTCGCCAGCCTTGCCAGCTCCTTGGCACTTTGTAAGCGACTCTTCGTTTCAGAAAGGGATAAGAAAGCCTCTATTTCTTGCTTAGCGCCTTTTTTTGTTTTAGCTCCCTGTTCTGTACGGGGCGTATTGGCTGAATTTAGCGCTTTGGGGTGAGTATCTAAGCTTAGTTGCTGTTCAGTCGGGAAGGTGAACTTGAGCGCTTTCACTTTTCGGCCTGCCTTGATAGCCTCCCACTCGACCGCTAGCCCGTCCTTTTCTCTGATTTCTTTTACTGCGGGTTCGATTACTCGCGCTTTAAGCAATGAAAAATCGGCATGGTAGGTTTTTGGCGTTTCAAGACTATGGTGAAAATCATCTATCAGAATATTCAGCAATCCGGTTTTCTTAAACTGCATCAGCAATTCAAATAATCGCCAGCTATACACGGATTGGAGTCCACTAGCGCGGCTTAGTCGGTAGCTGGTGAAATGGCTTTTCAGCTCAAACAGGTAAGGGAATAACCCATAATAAAATTCAACGAGAATCCAGCCTTCACCCTTGTTATATTTCGATTTGCCTACCCATTGAATCAACTCACTATCAGCATTATTAGGCTTGATCCTGATTTGCCGTTTCATAATGCCTTCGGCTGCTTTCTTTGCTTCTTGGTATGCCTTATCGGAGTTTAAGCCGAACATCTCCACCATTTCAGCGACGCTTATAGATACAGCAGCGCCTTGAATACTTGGCTTGATTTTGCTGTCTAGCTTCGATACAGCAAGCATTAGCAACCGCTTTTCACCTATGTTTAGGCCTTGAGCGCTTTTAATAAGGTCATTAGCGATGCTTACTTGCTGCTTATGTTCTTTAGTTGCCAATTGCTACAAGTTCCTTGTTATCCCAACGTTTGATTTATTGATAGTAAATTACCATAAAAGTACAGTCAACATAAAATTGAACGTTTGAATAGCAACCAATTTGTTGGGATTAACAACCAATTTGTTGGGATAGACCTATCTAACTTAATGATTTAACTAACGTTTTCGCGCCCTAAAAACTCTTAAAAAGATATATTAAAAAGAAAGAAGGTTTTCGCTATCGCTCCTAGAAGAAAAGAGCGAAGAAAGAGCGCATCGGCAAGGCTCATTGTCTAATCTTGGATAGGTGGATGCTGGAAGAGGGAAGAGCGCTTGCAGGGGAACGGGGTCACTTCACCTGCACCGATCTATTCAAACAACTGAGAATGTGTACCGATACGAGTCAGGATAATTTCATCATTGGTAACTTTGTAGATGACCAACACATCCCCACCTAGATGAAACTCTCGATAACCGTCCCAGTTCCCAATCAGGGCATGATCTTTCGATTCTTCAGGTAAAGCTTCATCTTTGGATAGGGCATTGAGGTACTGAACAAACTTGGTGAAGTGCTTATCACTCAACACCGTTCTTTTGCTGTCTTTCAAATAGGTTTTTGTTTGTTTCAGTAGCCTAGTCATTTCACCATGCTCTTGCGCATTGCTTCTAAATCAATCGGCAACGTATCGCCTGACTCGGCCTCTTTCATCGCTTGCAGCGTTTCAGCATTGGGCAGCTTAACTTCAAAGGGCAAGCCCTTGGCCTGAACTACCATACTGGCGAAAATGTTCACGGCATCCGTGAAGTTCATGCCTAAGCTTGCCAAAATTGCCTTGGCTTCGTTAAAGGTGGATTCTTCAATCCGCATACTCGTTTGCACTTTCATCTTGAATTCCTCTGGTTGTAATTCATTGTATACCATTTGTTGCTTGGTGAGTGAAGCAGAGAACGATTGCAGGTGAAGAGGGTTGCTTCATCTGCACCGATCTATTCAACGGTTTTCTATGGCCTACGGGATGAGATACACTGTATCTCAGTTCAATAGAGATTCAAATGATGGCTACCACAATGATTCATGTTCGTGTTGATGAGCAACTTAAAAATAATGCAGGGCAAGCGCTTGCTGCAATGGGGCTTTCTATATCCGATGCTGTACGTTTATTGTTGACTAGAGTAGCAGCAGATCAACAGTTTCCGTTTGCCTTGAAAGTACCCAATGAAACTACCTTACGCGCGATGAAAGAAGCTGACAGCATCATTAATGCCCGTTTCAACACCGCCGATGAGTTATTCCATGCCCTCGAAAAATAAACGGGCAACCCTTCCACGGACTACAGATTACACAAAGGATTTTGTGAAAGATTGGGAGCGTCTTACTCATTCAGGACGTTACAACATGAAGCAACTCAAGGAAGTGATGTTGTTGCTGATGGCTAATGATGAGCCGTTACCTGCTGAATGGTTAGATCATGAATTAGTAGGTGAGTGGGGAGAACATCGAGAATGTCATGTGGGGGGAGATTTTCTCCTCATTTACCGACTTAAAAAAGTGGGCAGACAAGAGATGGTTGTGTTTGTGAGAACAGGCACTCATGCAGAGTTATTCAAGTAGCGGCATTAGATTTGTTTTAAAAGTAGGCTCTAGCAGTCTACTTGCTAGAAAAGAATCCAACCTTGCTTAAAAAATCTGGCTGACCTCCGATATATACCCCCGCCCCGCACGGGCTACCCTGTTTCCCCATGTAGACGGGTATCTGTTCTGTTTTAAAAATAGTGTTTTACGCACTACCAAACCAACTTTCTGGAAACTAGCCTCAAGTTTCTTATGCCACCATGAAAAGCAGGCTGGTAAGAACCCCTAGGTACCTTGTGAGGCTATGCCCGTTTCGGGTACAGCATGGGGGGAGCTTGGATACTTGAACGCCTGAGGCAAACCAACAAGGGGGGGTATATCGAGAGGGTTGTGATGTATTTTTAGGACAAGGGGGGATTGGTTTCACATCCACCATAGTGAGGGTGCTGGATTAATCTGAAAAATAGGCTTTTATGGCCTATTGATCTGTCTGAAAAGTAGAGCTTTCGGCTCTATAGATCAGTCCTAAAAGTAGCCGAGAAACGACTACTCGATTAGTTTTAAAAATAGACTCTATGGGGCTACTATCAGCCTTGTCCTAATCTTGTTCTTTTTTATAGTTGTCTGATTTGTCAGGTTTTGGGCTTAAAACGATGTCTAAAAAATCTTCAAGGGGTGGACATAATACGTCCTAAGCGGCTTTATAATCGCTTGCCAGTCTGTAAACACTATTGCGAGCTATTCCGTACTTTTGGGCAATCGCTTCTTTACTCAGAACGCCAGCTTCAAAATCAGCTTTCAGCGCTTCAACCTGTTCAGCGTTTAACTTTTCCTTGCGTCCAAACTTAACGCCTTTTGCTTTCGCAGCTTGTCGGCCTTCGGCGGTACGAGCATTAATCAAGTCACGTTCAAATTCAGCAATCGAACCCAGAATGTTGAACAACAGCTTGCCAGTGGCGCTGCTGGTATCCATGCCCGACTGGTCCAGCACTTTGAACGCTACACCTTTAGCTTCTAACTCGCGCACAATCGCCCATAAATCGCCCATAGAGCGTGCTAAGCGGTCGAGCTTGGTGATGACTAGCACGTCCCCTTCCCGTGCGAACTCGACGGCTTTTTGAAGCTCTAAACGATTATCCGCGCTCTTCCCAGATTGCTTCTCACTGAAAACTTTTTCGCAACCCTCTACATTCAGCTTGGCAAGCTGTGTTTCGTAGTCTTGGCCAGTGGTTGAAACCCTTGCATACCCTATTTTCAATTTGCTACCTCTTGCTGCTAAAAGCTGTCATATAACTTGTATCATTGTACTAAATATTCTAGATGATGTGTAACACTATTTTAGTACAACTTTTAGTACAAAAATGACACGCTATAAACCCTTATGCAGCGTAGTGATGCGATTTGAAGGTAGGGTGTACTAAATATTGTAAGTTTTAGTACAGTGGGTTTAGCGCCAAAACGCCCACCATTGACGCGCTTTAGTGTCTGGCTTGTGTTCTTAGTGGTTTGATGGTTTGGGTTAGCTGATGCTGGTAAAACTTCTCTCTCTCTTTGGCTTCGGCTAGCTGTTTAGGTATTGTGGATTTTTTTGCAAAAAAAAA
>NZ_FUYB01000043.1 GCF_900167255.1 Thiothrix eikelboomii | reverse complement strand
TCACCCCTTCACACACACCACCTGCTTCAGCGTATGCAGCACTTCCACCAAATCGCTTTGCGCCGCCATCACCTTATCAATCGGCTTGTAAGCCGATGGCGTTTCATCAATCACGGCCTCATCCACACGGCATTCCACCCCAGCAACAGCACGTTTATGCTCCTCCAGCGACACGCGGCGTTTCGCCTCAGTACGCGACATCACGCGCCCCGCGCCGTGGCTGCAACTGCAAAAACTTTCGGCATTACCCAAGCCCCGAACGATGAAGGATTTCGCCCCCATGCTGCCCGGAATAATCCCCAGCTGACCTTTTTGCGCACTCACCGCGCCTTTGCGCGTCACCCACACATCCTTGCCGTAATGGTGCTCGCGGCTGATGTAGTTGTGGTGGCAATTCACCGCCTCCACATCCGCCGTGAACGGGATCGGCAACACCTCGCGGATCGCCTGCAAAGTACGCGCCATCATCAGCTCGCGGTTGGCTTGTGCGAAATCCTGCGCCCACGCCACCGCTTCCACGTAGTCGCGGAAATGCGGGCTACCTTCGGGAATGTACGCCAAATCCTTATCCGGCAGGTGGATAAAATAGCGTTCCATGTCCTTTTTCGCCTGCTCGATAAAGTGCGTACCGATGGCGTTGCCCACCCCGCGTGACCCGCTGTGCAACATCACCCACACGGTTTGGGTTTCATCCAGACACACCTCGATGAAATGGTTGCCCGTACCCAGCGTCCCCAAATGCTTCAAGTTATTGGTGTTTTTCAGGAACGGATGCTTCTCGCACAAGCGCTGGAAACCCGCGCTCAACCCCAGCCATTTATCCAGCACGTCCGTTGGCGGATCACCCCAACTGCCGGTATCGCGTTTACCGCGAGTCGCCACGCGCCCATGCGGAACAATTTGCTCGATCTTGCTACGCATCGCCTCCAAGGAATCAGGCAAATCGGCGGCGGTCAAGGTGGTTTTCGCCGCCATCATTCCACAGCCCAAATCCACGCCCACCGCCGCCGGAATAATCGCTCCCACGGTCGGAATCACGCTGCCAATGGTTGCGCCTTTACCTAAATGCACATCCGGCATTACTGCAATCCATTGATGAAGGAAGGGCATCTTGGCAAGGTTCAGCAATTGCTGTTTGGAGTTGTCGTCGAAAGGCACGCCTTTAGTCCAAGCCTTAATGGGCGCGTGACCTTCTGCATGGAGGACTTCGTAGGGAGTGGCGGTAGTGCTCATGATGTATTCCTTGCTTGTCGTTGGTTACGCTGAAGTTATTGCAAGGGGTGTGCCAGCTAAAAGAAAAACCAATCAAGTTATTGAAAGTAAAACACTAAAATGCTTTATCTGGTCTTGCTATTCAAGCAGCCAAACTCAACTTACTATCTAAAAAGATAAAAGCCTATCTTTTCATTTATTCCTGCATTAGCAGGAATAACCTTGCATATTGCCCACAACACGCTATTATTCCTTTAGTAGTAGGAATAATGGTAATCCGATATGGCAAGACCCCTGACCCCACTTCCCACGCCCCAGCAATCCGGCGCACTCACCCCCGAACTGCTAGGGCAATTCATCCGTGCCAAACGCACCCAATCAGGCTTACGCATTGACGATGCCGCCACCTTACTCGGCGTTGCCAAAGATACCCTTAGCAAGCTGGAACGCGGACACCACGGCGCACAACTCGGCACATTACTGCAAGTGTTAAACGGTCTTGGCATTGCGCTCAAAGTAGAACCGTGGACGGAAGGTGGCGACGATGACTGGGTATGAACACCGCCTGCGGGTTTGCTTGGGGGAACAGCCTATCGGTTTTCTGCTGGCAGATGTGCAAGGGCAATTGACGCTGGAATACACACCGGCATGGCAGGCCAGTGGTTTTGCCATTTCGCCGCATTTGCCGCTGACCTCAGCCGCGAACCATCAGGTGGTGCAACGTTTCCTGCGTAACTTGCTGCCCGAAGGTCAGGGTTTCGACATCCTGCTGGAAAACTACCAAATCAGCCGCGCCAATACCTTTGGGATTATCCGTGCGTTGGGAACAGATACGCCGGGTGCATTGCAGTTCTTGCCTGAAACGCTTGAACCCATCCAGCCCGCCCGCTTACGCCCGATTCTGCCTGCTGAATTGCTCGAACGTCTCGACAATCAACCCGCCCGCAACCTGATTGTGTGGGATGGTCGCCCGCGCCTGTCGGTGGCAGGTGTTCAGCATAAAATCAATGTGTTGGCGGATGCACAAGGCGGGCTGGCATTTGGCGAAGGCAGCTTGTGTTCCACCCATATCCTCAAATTCGAGCCAGCCAACCAGAACCATGTGGTGCTGAATGAATACCTCTTGATGCAGCTTGCTCAATCCATCGGTTTGCCCGTCGCAGCGGTGGAATTGCGGCGTTTCGGTCAACATCGTGCGTTGCTGGTGACGCGCTTCGACCGCAAACGCCAAGGCGATACGGTATTGCGCCGCCATTTGCTGGACGGTTGCCAAGCACTCGATTTGCCGCCTGAATACAAATACGAGCGCAATTTTGGTAACAGCCCTGATGTGGCGGCTATCCGTGATGGCGCAAGTTTGCCGCGTTTATTCGCCTTCTGCGCTCATTGCCGTTCGCCTGCGCTGGCCCGCAAATACGTGCTGGACTGGGTGCTGTTCAATCTCATCATCAGCAATTGGGATGCGCATGGCAAAAATATCAGCTTTTTCGTCGGCAAAAACGGTATCGAACCTGCGCCTTGCTACGATCTGGTCAATATTGCGGTGTATCCCGAATACCAGCAGGAACTGGCAATGGCGTTGGGGGATGACTTCGATACCCGTGTGTCCGCCTTTCAATTGGCAGATTTTGCCGCGAGTTGTGGTCTGTCGCGCTCACTGGTGCAGGCAACGCTTACCGCCATGTGCAAGCAGGTCGTGGAACAATTGCCCCGCGTGTGGGCGGCGTGTGTATTGAAAACCCCGGCAGAACGGCAGTTTGCAGCAAACTTGCGGGATAGCATCCAGCAGCAGACAAGCCGCTTGCTGGAACATGCGGGCATGATGCAGGATGTGGAGATTCAGTATTAATGAAAGCAACAACATGCTATCTCAACACCGACCTTGACCTGATTGCCGAGCAGGATTTGACGCTTTTGGTGCAGGCATTGGAAACCAGTGGCTTTTATTCATTGCACGCGGGGGTTGGAGATGACGGCAAATGGTATGCAACGTTGGAAGTCAATGAGGCGGCTGACGAGGCATTGCACCTGCGCCAGCCTGAACTGACCATCGTAGCCATGCTTGATGCTATCGAAGCACTGGATGCTTCAGCACGTGCCATTTGGGATGCTTGTATGAGCAAAACATTGGATATTGGTTATCAATTTGGATATTGGTTATCAATGTGGTGATGGGGCGCGGGTCAGGAATGCGCTGACCAATGCAACCCTGAGCCGCATGGGCGCATTGGGGATGGGCATGTCTATCACGCTGTATCGGTGCAAACCTGACACAGCAGTTTAGAGCTACGCCCGTGGATGGCGAGTGCATAGCCGCCAACAAGCAGGTACTCAATCCCGTGATTGTTGAGTAACTCGATAAACTCTTTGAAGTCGCGTTGGAACATCGGGTAGGAAACTCAGGTAGGATTGACGAAGCATTTCAACAGCATCCAGACGTTCCGCAATGGGGCGGGTGATCCAATACTGATAGTCGGATGGTTGATCTTGGTTGGTGGTGACACGCACCACCTTCCTGATCATGCGGGGTTCGCTGGTTGCTGGAATATCTGCCATTGGTGGATGCTGTGGGTAGTGAATTTATGCCTGATTATAACATCCCCTACCTCTGATCGCTGGAGAACTTCCTACCTAGTCGTTATCATAGAGCTATGAAAAACGCTAACCGAGGTGTTAGAAATGCAGGTTACACTCGATGTCCCTGAACAATTAGGGTTGGACTACACGCTTCCCGAACTTGCCAAGCAAATCAAGCTGTACGCAGCTCTCGCCATGTTTCAAGTGGGGAAAATATCCGCTGGATTTGCCTGTGAGTTTGCAGGCGTAGACCGCTACCGCTTTTACGAAGAATGCGCTAAACACAAAATCCCTGTCATCCACTACGAACCCGGTGAACTCGAAGCGGAGTTGGAATATTTGTGCAATTCATGATTAATTTGGTTCTTCAATATGCATCAATTTTGGCTGTCTTTGTGCTTTTCCTAGAATTTTCATTGTATGACCGCAGCACCGCTCAAATAGAATATTTCTCCATTCAATATTATTAATGCTTGTTATACTATCAAGTCGAATTCCATTTAAATAACGATTATTTTCGTAGATAACGCCAAAACTTTTTGCTGCACCAACTCTATATAATCCAATCAACTGAGGAGACCCTCCACTCATTTTATCTTCACCAGCCTTAAGTGAATCACAAAAAGCACTAAAAACATTTCTGCTGCTTCTTCCGCTATCATGCGGATCTTCTTTTATTTTGCCCACCCATTTATCATGCCGAGACTCAAAGTATTTTTGCCCACTACCTAATGCGACCACAACATGCGACTTATTTTTAAAATTAAATTCTTCATATGTAATATGCCCTTTTGAGCTGCTGGATATTTGATAAGCATGAAATACTGAATTCATTCTATCACTAATTCTAGTGGCATAAATAATATGGAAAACCCCTCGCTGTACTACAGGGCGCTCATGATAACTGCTTTCGATTTTCTTTATTATCTTATTCAGCTTTATGTCATGCGAATCATTTTTCTCAAATAAACAACCGGTATCAATCAATTCAATCAACTGTCCTAAAATTTGTATAGGGAAAGAAACATTTCCACAATAACCAAATATTTCAGGACTTGTTTTAGATGCAAATACCTTTCTGCCCACGTCCCACTGTTGAGAACTACCCCAAGATATACGGCTATCACTAGCGATATAAACTGAAGCAGGCCCATGCGTATCAATACCTACCCAAGACAACAATGTAGTCATTTACTTGACTCCTTTTTATACAAGCTGATATTGTATGATTACTTTCTCTGTACACGACAATTTTCCTAACCCATTGAATTTGTGTTAAACGAAAACGGCTTGAGTCTCATACGTCCATCCTCTACCACCATAAATTGGGGCGGACAAAGGAACAGGATCACGAGCCTGAGATTATCCAAGGCTTCACGTCCGCTTCCTGTTAACAGATCAGTCAGGTAATCCAAGCCGTAGCGGAAAATGCTCTGTTCTTTACGCCCATGCTTTTTCACCTTCAAGGGTTTGACGGTTTTTTCCTTCCATTCCCCGACCTTGTGCGCCCAACAGAAGCCAATGGCGAGCAATGCCATCATCTTTTTGATGCGAGGGGGCTT
>NZ_FUYB01000042.1 GCF_900167255.1 Thiothrix eikelboomii | reverse complement strand
AGGATTCACCGGCGCTGGGTTGAGTTTTTTAAATGGCGCACCACGGTCGTCGGGCTGATCTTCAACACCCGACCCGTATCACGTACCCCTGAGCCATTCATCGCCATGTCAATGATCCGCTCCGCTACACCAGGGCGATTCGCTTCATAACGGTAGTTCAACTGAAAACAGTGATGACACCCTCGGCAGCGATAACGCGCCTCTCCACTGGCGGCCTTACCATGTCGATACACCGCACTGGAACACTTCGGACATAACACTTCTATCGTTGCCATGATTCACTACTCTACGTACATCAAGAGCGTTAGTTTAAATGCTATTCAACCGCTTGGATACATGACCCAATATTGGAGGTGACAGATGAGACAATATAATTTTAGCGAAGCCAGAAAAAACTTTGCATCAGTGCTTGAGACAGCAAAACAAGAAGGGATCATTTGTATTTATAAACGCAACGGAGAGGCATATTATCTTACTCCAGCAAAAGTCAAAAAATCTCCCTTAGATGTTGAAGGGATAGATTTGCGACTTTCAAGTAGTCAGATCATGTCTATTGTGAGAGAGAGCAGAGAAAGAACTTATTTTTAGCCAACAAGTTGCTCGACGACGGACGCGGTGACAGCCCCCGCGTCTCTGCCCATTCGACTCCCCGCCGCGCCCGTCACACATGATGTTGAGGGTGTAGAAAAACCCTCCGAACCCCCATTTTGTGGGATAATCAGGCATCGCAAGCACCCGAACGAGTAAGCAGGCATGGCACGCTACAAACCGATTCATCAAGGCATAAAACTGTTGGCACTGGACTTTGACCGGCAAATCCTGCCCGGTACGTTTGAATACGCGCTACGCCATTTGGTGGATAAGGAACTTGACCTTGACGGTTTTCACCAGCGTTATAAGAATGATGTGCAGGGTGCAGCCGCTTTTAACCCAGCGGTGTTACTCAAAATCATCTTGTTAGCTTACAGCCGGGGCATTATCAGCAGCCGCAAAATGGAAGCGGCGTGCCGCGAGAATAGGTTGTTCATCGCGGTTTCTGGTGACAGCCAGCCGCATTTCACCACGCTGGCGGCCTTCGTTGCCAATGTCGGGGAGCTGATTGCCAAACTGTTTGCCCAAGTGCTGCTGATTTGTGACCGCCAAGGCTTGATCGGCAAACGCCAACAAACCGATGCCAGCCATACGGAAACGCTTCACCTTGATCACCTGTATTTTCACCACAGGCAGCCATATGGTTTTATGCGTTAGCCAAGAAGGACTTCTGTACCCGTTCATTGTGTCTGAAAGAGAGCCAGACCGCTGCACTTAAGGTGATGGCAAACACCAGCAACGAAGCACTGACCACGCCCGGCCATCCTGCCCATTGCCAAAAAGGTTCAAGGTAGAAACTCCCTAAGCTAGCGCCTAGGTAATAAAATACCAAATATAAAGATGAAGCACTGGCTCGTGCTGTGAGGGCATGCTGGCTAACCCAGCTACTTAAGGTCGAATGAGTCAGGAAAAAGCCAAAACTGCTGATTAAAAAACCACTGACAATCATCGGTAAGGGCGCTAGCAAAGTGAATAGGCTACCTGTGATCAGTAATAAAATCCCTAAGATCATGCACAGCGGTTGGCTGAGCCATAAAGCAGCTCGTCCTGATCCAGCTGAAGCTAAACTACCGGTTAAATAGGTTAGAAATAACATCCCCAAAGCATGCGTTGATAAATGATAGGGCGCATCAGCTAGTACGAAAGTGATGTAGCTGTATTGAGTTAAGAACACCAGCATATTCAAACCACCGATCAGATAGGCAGTTAAGAGTAATGGGTTACGCAGATGATTTTTTAGATCCGAAACAACGGAGCGTGGATGCAAGGGTTGGGCTTGAAAGTGTTTAGAACTAGGTAACAGCCAAATAAACAGCAGTACGAGAATGAAGCTAGCCGAACCCAACACTAAAAAGACTATTTGCCAATCATAATGCTCGCCCACAAAACCACTGACTAAACGCCCGGTGACTCCACCTAAGCTATTCGCACTGATATATAAACCGACGGCAACGAGGACGGCGTGCCGCTCAAACTCATCCCCCATATAGGCAATCGCAATCGCAGGTAAACCCCCTAAAAATAAACCTTGTAAACCGCGTAGAATCAACAAGCTGCTATAAGTCTCGACTTGAGAAATCGCCAAGGTAGTAAATACCGCCCCTAGTAAACTAATACTCATCAAGTTTTTACGCCCCCAAGCATCAGATAGCGGGCCATAAATCAGGAGTGATAAACCTAACATCGAAAGGGTGGCAGTCAGACTCCAGCTCGCTTGTAGTGGTGTTAGCTCAAAAGTCGCAGCTAATTGGGGTAACAAAGGCTGGGTCATATGCACATTAGCAAAAATCATAAATGAACCTAAGGCAAGGGCTAAGGTTGCATACCAAAAATCGCGGGTTCCGGTCGTGATCATCATGCTGGCTCGTGTTTTAAGTCCTTGCACAATAACTGCAGTGCAGCAATTAATAAAATATATAATAAGCATGGTTTCGATAACTTTTGTTTACCGATAATTTTGCTTACAAATGGTGTAGTAATAGAACAGGGATAAAGCCAAACATGGATCTCCGGCAATTACGTTATTTTCATGAAATTGTGCGTTTAGGTAGTTTTACGCGGGCACCAGAAGTTTTACAGATTGCCCAACCCGCAGTGAGTGTCGCGATTCGTAAGCTTGAAGCTGAGTTAGAGCTACAACTGTTTCAACGCCATGATCGCAAGGTCAGTTTGACGGCCGAAGGTGAGCGTTTATGGGTGCATGCACAGCGCATCTTACAAGCGGCTGACGATGCGCGTTTAGAAATGCAAGAGCTAAAGGGCTTAAGTAAAGGTGCGGTCAGAGTGGGTATTACGGGGATGATGGGGTCGTATTATTTCCCGCCTATTTTAATGGCTTTCCGGCATCGCTATCCGCATCTCAGTTTACAGGTCATCGAAGGCGGGACTTGGCAATTACAACAAATGCTTGAACAGGCCGAATTAGATTTAGCCGTCATTGTGTGTGAATTCTTACCGACTGAATTGGAGGCAAGGGTAATTTTACGTGAAGAAATGCGTGTGGTAGTGGCTTGTGAACATCCCTTAGCCCAGCAAACGACGGTGAGTATCAAGGATTTTTTTAAAGAGGAATTGGTCTTGTTTCGCAAGGGTTATTTCCATCGCAAACTAGTTGATCGTTTGGCAGCCGAGGCCGGAGTGCAACCGGTGATTGGGTTTGAAACCAATTTAATTCCTTTGATTAAGTCGATTATTAAACAAGGTTTTGGGATTTCCACCCTATTAGCAATGGCTGTGGCCGATGACCCTGATTTAGTCGATTTACCGTTTACTGAGCCAGTTTATCTAGATTTATGTATTGCTTGGCGGCGGAATGGTTATCTATCTAAGGCCAATCAAGCCTTTGTCGATTTTCTCTTAGAAAACACCTGAACCTAGTGCTAAGGGTGAAGTTAGGAGTTACACACTAGGTCAGGTTGAGGAAAAAGTAGTTGGGAAACTATAGAGTTTAGTCGCAAAAACTCATGGGTTTAAGATATGTAATCGGTTTTAACTCAGTATTACCCTCGCAGAGGATAAGATCCAATATAGTACCAAAAGTTTGAACTAGGCAAGCTTTATCTGCACTGAGCTAAGATTTATTGGACGGCAGAATTTGGAGTCGGGCTGTCGTTTCCAGCAATAATAGAAGCGACAACCATTAACCCCACCCTGATTGCACAACGCTGGAGTTTACGGCGAATTGAAATTACTGCTTTGCTTCAACGAGACCTTTGGCTCTTTGACTCCCAAGCTTGAAAAACTCGTCCAGGTACTGGCGCTGACGGCACAGAGCCAGCTCGCTATCTATACCTTTATGCTAAGCATTCGCACGGCGATACATCGCTAGCAAAACAAGACCCAATCCACTGGCCAGAAGTTCTACCGCTAGCAAAGTGCCAAAATTGAGGTTCAAGCCGAACAATACTATCAACCCCATTACAGCCGACACCGCACCCGTTCCAAAAACCAGTAGACGGTTATCAGTGTCCACCATAGCGCGTCCCGCAAAAATCTTAGCCGCACCCGATGCAATTAACAAAATGCCCAATAGCCAACGTAGTAGGCTACCACTACCAAACGGGCCAAACAGCAGAGAGAAGCCCAAAAAGGCCGCAGCCACCGCAATCCCGCCTGCCTGCAAACGAGCACTAGAGGTGGTCGAACGATAAGTCGCCCAGCCTTGTAGCACCGCCACAATGATTAATGTCCAGCCCAGCAGCGTGATAGTCATATCGCCCACGCCCGTCGGGTTAAAAAGGGCAAGCAGCCCACCTAATAAAGCCACAATGCCCGCAGTCATCATAAACATCCATGATTTCATAAACTCGCTCCTGCAGTTTTCCGGCTGAACGACAGGATGATAAGTGAAATACCATTGGAAATTAATTCAATCGCTAGAAATAAACCCAGCACTACAGCCGCCGCTTGTGGCCAGTTGGCAAAGATCATTCCACCCAGCACAAGCGACACCAATCCCGATAAAATTAGCACACCGCGTAACCCAGTGGCTTGAGCGCTAAATGCTAATAAAATACGCAGCACGCCAAGGAGCAACATCATTATACCCGCCATATAAGTGAGCGAGATCACTCCTTTAAGCGGATGCCCCAGCAAACTAACCCCAAAGACTAAAATCGCGATCCCCAGTAGAATAGACAGGATACGCCCACCCCACCCTTGAGAACCAAAAGCCGATAAGATGGTCAGAAGACCAACGACCAGAAACATCCAGCCTGCAAGCTGCTCAACGGCTAGTGTTGCGGCTAAAGGGTTTGCCAAAGCTATGAAACCACCAATCAGCGAAATGACACCCGCGAGTAGCCATAAAAACCAGTTTTTCATCATTTTCTCCTTTTTAAGTTACGGGGAAATATCCCTATATATTTAGCTCGTTCCCGTCAGTCTGAAAAGCTAGTCAATTCTAGCAGTACTGGTTGACCAGTGGTCATAATCTTTTCTTTTTACGCCTCTATCATCTAATGCGCCCATCCACGCTATTGACATCCTCCCCACCCTAAAGAGCGGGGATTCCTCCAGCGAGACGGCAATGTCCTGCCGCGAGAATGTTCTTTGCTGCATTGACATCTCTATCATGCATAGCCCCACACTCAGGGCAAGTCCATTCTCTTATTCCAAGTCCCGCTCTACCTTTCGGACTATTGGAGCTTATGCAGCCACAATACGAGCAAGTTTGGGTGGTGTACGATTCATTGACTTCGAGAAACACGGCTTGCATCGCTTTCGATTTATAATCAAGCTGTGTTTTGAGGGTGTACCAACCCGCATCTAATACAGATTTAGCCATTTTGGTTTTGGCTAGCTTAGAACTACTGACATTGCCTACCACGATGAGTGCATTTTCTTTGACTAATCGCGTGCTGAATTG
>NZ_FUYB01000041.1 GCF_900167255.1 Thiothrix eikelboomii | reverse complement strand
GACGCTTCCAAGCGGGTTTCAACCCGCTTCACGATGCGCTGGGCAGTCGATTCATGGACCTGATAGCTCAAACCTAAGTGGAACAACGTGCGGTACTCTCGCCAGTAACCTAGGGTCAATAATAGTTGATCCTCTAGGCTTAACGGGCTGGGGCGACCCGACTTCTTCTTCGTCAACTCGCCTGCTTTGAGCACTTCAAGCAGTTCGTGAAAGAGTGGCAGGGGGATTCCTACTCCGCGTTTGAACGCCGAGGGGGGTAGAGTTTTCAGGGTTAGGTAGTTCATTCTTAACTTTATAGGCGAAAATGACTACTTTCGCAAGAGGTCTAGTTTATTATTTTAAACTTATTAGGAAATCATCTATATCCCTGATTGCTAATTCTGCAAATTATAGGAAGATACTCCCGTAATTGACAGGATTAGCCATGTTGAATTGAGCAGAGTCAGGAAAAGGTGCTACAGGGTATTGTGTTTTACTCAGGTAAACGAGTGCTGCCATTTGGGGAAAAGGATGGAGTTAAGTTGTGGGCTGTAGTGTTTGGGGTGTTAATCGGGTAAAAACGGAATGGTGGCCTGTTTGCAGGTGGCTCAGATCACCCCTTTAATTTTTAACTGAGCCTGCTGGGCTGCATCTAAACCTAAATATTCGGTTAATACTTGTTGAGTATGTTGGCCTAATAAAGGTGGGGCCGTGGTTGCATTTAAAGCTTGATCATCAAAGCGAATCGGATTGCTCACTAATTTCACCTGACCTGCTTCAGGGTGTGGCAGCTGGATTTCGAGTTGACGATGCTGCACTTGTGGGTCAGCAAAAACCTGATCGAGGGTATTGATCGGTCCACAAGGAACTCCCACGGATTCTAAAGCAGCTAACCATTGCTCCGTTGTCCGTTGTTGTAATAGGGGTAGGAGTAAGGGGATCAAGGCTTGGCGATGATCTACCCGTAGCGCATTAGTCAAAAAGCGCTCATCGCTGGCTAAGGCTGGGCAACCGGCTACTGCACAGAAACGCTGAAACTGAGCGTCATTACCTACGGCTAAAATCAAATGACCATCTTGAGTCGCAAACGCTTGATAAGGAACAATATTCGGATGCGCATTGCCTAAGCGTGGTGGCACTTGGCCTGAAGTTAAATAATTCAAAGCTTGATTGGCTAAAACCCCGACTTGTACATCTAAGAGTGCTAAGTCGATCTGCGTGCCACGCCCGGTTTGCTGGCGTTGAAATAGGGCAGCCAGAATGGCATTCGCGGCATACAGCCCAGTAAAAATATCTGCAAAAGCCACACCTACTTTAACTGGACCACCGCCGAGTTCTGAATCAGCGCGACCTGTTAAACTCATTAAGCCGCCCATCCCTTGAATCATAAAATCATAGCCTGCGCGCTGAGCATAAGGTCCATTTTGCCCAAAGCCAGTGATGGAGCAGTAAATTAAATCTGGTTTAAGGGCGGATAAACTAGCGTAGTCGAGTTGATATTTCTGTAAGCCACCGACTTTAAAGTTTTCTAGGACAACATCGCATTGTTTAACCAGCTCGTGTAACAAGGCTTGGCCTTCGGGTTGAGCCATATCAATCGTGACCGATTGCTTACCGCGATTAGCACTTAAATAATAGGCGGATTCTTGGGAGTGCTCTAGCCACGGCGGCCCCCAGCGACGGGTATCATCGCCTTCATTGGGCTTCTCGATTTTGATGACCTCCGCTCCCATATCGGCAAGCTGCTGGCTGCACCAAGGTCCGGCTAAAATACGGGAAAGATCAAGAACGCGAACACCGTGTAGTGGTTTTAGAGACATGAAAACACCTGTCAAAAAGGATGGCTACCTGAGCCTAATGGTAAACTGATGGGTCGACATCATGAAGGATTAGTTTCTAAAAGAGTTAGTTTTCTCCAGCATGGAAACAGATTCCCGAGCGAACGCAAGCCTATTGGCATTTATCTTCAGTTTCGCGTATATTCCCGACAAAATCACTAGGTTATTGTAGAGGTGAGAGTCATGGATGCAGCTGAGCAACAACTAGCTGAATTAGCTCAAGTAGGCTATGAGGCTGGTTTCGTTTCCAATATTGAATCAGAAACTGTACCACCGGGGTTGGATGAGTCGGTCATTCGCTATATTTCTGCGCGTAAAAATGAGCCGGAATTCATGCTCGAATGGCGGCTACAAGCCTATCAGAAGTGGTTGGAAATGGAAGAGCCAGACTGGGCGCATTTGCAGTATACTCCGATCGACTATCAGTCTATCTCTTATTTTTCTGCCCCTAAATCAGCGGCTGATGCCCCCAAAAGTTTAGATGAAGTTGATCCAGAGCTATTACGGGTGTATGCAAAGCTTGGTATTCCATTAGAAGAGCAGAAGCTACTCGCCGGTGTCGCTGTCGATGCAGTCTTTGATAGTGTTTCGGTTGCTACCACTTTCCGTAAGCAACTCGCTGAGGCCGGTGTGATTTTTTGCTCGATTTCTGAGGCGATGCGTGAGCATCCTGAGCTAATTAAAAAGTATCTAGGTACGGTAGTGCCACAAACGGATAATTATTTTGCTGCGCTCAATGCTGCCGTGTTCACTGATGGCACTTTTGTTTATATCCCTGAAAATACACGCTGTCCAATGGAGCTGTCGACGTATTTTCGGATTAATGAGCGGAATACAGGGCAATTTGAGCGGACTTTAATTATTGCCGATAAAGGCAGTTATGTGAGCTATTTAGAAGGCTGCACTGCACCGCAACGCGATGAAAATCAATTGCACGCTGCTGTGGTTGAGTTGATCGCTTTGGAAGATGCTTATATCAAATACTCTACCGTGCAGAATTGGTATCCGGGCGATGAAAACGGCAAAGGGGGGATTTATAATTTTGTGACCAAGCGCGGTGTCTGTGCGGGTGATCGTGCGCGGATTTCTTGGACTCAAGTTGAGACAGGCTCGGCGATTACTTGGAAATATCCAAGTTGTGTTTTAAAAGGCGATGATTCGATTGGTGAGTTTTATTCAGTAGCGGTGACGCGGGGTGCACAACAGGCGGATACTGGCACTAAGATGTTCCATATCGGCAAAAATACGACCAGCACGATAGTCTCTAAAGGTATTTCAGCGGATCGGGGGCAGAATGCTTATCGTGGCTTGGTGCGGATGAATAAAGGGGCGGAAAATGGACGCAATCATACCCAATGTGATTCCTTATTGATTGGCGATAAATGCGGTGCACATACCTTTCCGTATATTGAAGTGGCGAATCCAACCGCTAAAGTAGAGCACGAAGCCACGACCTCTAAGATTGGTGAGGATCAATTATTCTATTGTCGTCAGCGTGGTCTATCCGAAGAAGATGCGGTGTCGATGATTGTGAATGGTTTTTGTAAAGAAGTATTCAATGAGCTACCGATGGAGTTTGCGGTCGAAGCACGCAAATTGCTCGCGATTAGTTTAGAAGGCGCAGTCGGTTAATCAAGGAACAAGCATGTTATCAATTAAAGATTTACAAGCCAGCATCAATGGCAAGGAAATTCTCAAAGGTTTAAGCCTCGAGATGGGGGCGGGTGAAGTGCACGCCATTATGGGACCTAATGGTTCGGGCAAAAGTACGCTGTCTAAAGTTCTAGCAGGGCGCGAAGAATATGAAGTGACTAGCGGCACAGTTACCTATCAAGGGGTCAACCTGTTAGAGCTGTCACCCGAAGAGCGTGCTCATCAAGGTATTTTCATGGCTTTTCAATATCCGGTGGAATTGCCGGGGGTGAATAATACGTATTTCATGCAAGCCTCGTTAAATGCAATTCGTAAAGCACGGGGTGAGCCTGAATTAAACTCCCTGAATTTCATGAAACTAGTGCGTACTAAATTAAAAGCTTTGGAAATGGATGAGAGTTTATTAAAGCGCGCGGTGAATACAGGGTTTTCGGGCGGGGAGATGAAACGCAATGAAATTCTCCAAATGACTTTGCTTGAGCCTAGGTTGTCGATTTTAGATGAAACTGATTCGGGTTTGGATATTGATGCTTTGCGTATGGTCTCAATGGGCGTGAATAGTTTGCGTAGCCCTGAGCGCTCCATGTTGGTGATTACGCATTATCAGCGCTTACTTGATTATATCCAGCCCGATTATGTACATGTTTTAAGTGGTGGGCGGATTATTCGTTCCGGTGATAAGTCCTTAGCTTTAGAGCTAGAAGAAAAAGGCTATGGCTGGCTGCAAGAGGAGGCTGCAGCATGAGTGCTGCTTTAAACCATTATCAAGCATTAGCGGCGGCTGCCCCGCAAACGCATGCTTATCAAGCGATCGGTAGGGAGCGCTTAAGCTTAGTCGAGTTGCCGAATCGCAAGCAAGAGGCTTGGCGTTATACACCCTTAGCGCCCGTACTCGATCATCAGTTTACTGCAGCTAGTCGCGAAGAGGGTTTATTAGAGCCTGAAGATATTGCGTCTTTGCGTGTTACGCCCGCCGATCATGTGTGTATCGTGTTGCTGAATGGCTTTTTTATGCCAGAGCTGTCGACTTTACCTCCGCAAGTGGGTTTAGAGGTTTTGGATTTAGAACAAGCTATCCAGCACTCGGCTATTGGTATTGAGCGTTTAGGGAGTTTGAGTGGGGCCTGTTTAGATTTATTTGGTGCGGTGAATGCGGCTTTAACGGGGTCAGGTGCTTATCTGCGGGTAACGGAAAAACTCACTCAGCCTGTCGAAATAATTCATCTCAATTACAGCTTTGAAAGTGAAGTGTTGAGTAATCCGCGTGTGCTGGTGCAAGTAGCGGCGAATGCGCGCTTAAATCTGATTGAGCAGCATGCGCAGTTTGCTGACCTTTTGAGTATGTCGAATGGGGTCACTGAAATCTTTTTAAGCGAAGGTGCGCAATTACTGCATCCGCGCTTGCAACATGACAGTGTACGCACGCGGCATTTAAGTCATTTGTATGTGCAGCAAGCCGCTACGAGTGTGTATAAAGGAACGAGTTTGGCTTTGGGCAGTGCTTGGTCACGCACTGAGTTTCATCTTGATTTTGTGGGTGAGCATGCCCATTGTGAATTAAATGGCTTCTATTTAGCGGGTGAGCAGCAAATGCAAGCTATGCATTTGGATGTGCTGCATTCCGTGCCGAATTGTACTAGCCGTGAAACCTTTAAAGGCATTTTATACGGTCATGGCAAAGGCGTGTTTGATGGCAATATTCTCGTGAAAAAAGACGCACAAAAAACGGATGCGCGCCTCAGTAACGATAATTTGTTGCTCTCGCGGGAGGCAGAAATTGATACCAAGCCGCGTTTAGAAATTTATGCGGATGATGTGCAATGTAGCCACGGCACGACGGTCGGGCAGATTGATCCTGAAATGCTGTTTTATTTACGAGCGCGTGGGATTCCAAAAGCAGAGGCAACCAGTCTGATTTGCCAAGGCTTTGCGGCGGAGTTGATTGCACATTGTGAATATCCAGCCTTAGAAGCTAAAGCCTTAAGTATTTTGCAAGAACGCTTAGCGCCTGTGGCTGCGAAGCTTTAGGAGGGACAGATGTTTAAATTATCGCGCTTGAATAAGGCACAAAAAGCCGAGCAGTTTGATGATGAAAACGCGGCCCGTCGTGCTTGGCTGAAGGATGAGATTATTGCGGCGATTCGCCAAGTCTATGACCCAGAAATTCCGGTGAATGTGTATGATCTGGGGTTAATTTATCGCCTCGACATCGACGAGAATAATAATGTTGAGATTGATATGACCCTCACTAGCCCGGCTTGCCCAGTAGCAGGTAGTTTGCCGGGCTTAGTAGAAACAGCCGCACGTTCTAAAATCGAAGTGAATGAGGTGAATGTGAATTTGGTCTGGGATCCGCCTTGGGGTAAAGAGCGTATGAGCGAAGAGGCTTTGTTAGCCTTGGATATGTATTAGGAGTTGAAAATGATTAATGTGACTGAAAAGGCGGCGGCGCATATTCGCCAGCAATTAGATAAACGTGGCAATGCGGTGGGTATGCGTTTAGGGGTACGTAAAAGCGGTTGCACGGGTTTTATGTATGTGGTTGATTATGTGGATCAATTGGGTGCAAATGATCAGGTATATGATCAGCATGGTATTAAGGTAGTGGTGGATACTGAGAGCTTGCCCTATTTAGAGGGGACAGAAATTGATTATGTCCGCAGCAATGCTTTAAATCAGGGTTTGGAGTTTAGAAACCCGAATGTAAAAGATGCCTGCGGCTGTGGCGAATCCTTTAACGTATAAAAGCAGACAGCATGACCGAAATTGATGAAATCGCTAGCGACTTTGAGTTTTTGGATGATTGGGAACAGCGCTATCAATATTTAACTGAATTAGGTGAAGCACTGCCAGAAATGCCCGAAGCTGAAAAAATTGAAGCGAATCGGGTGAAAGCTTGCATGAGTAAAGTCTGGGTGCGCGCCCATTGGGATGCACAAGATGCCAGTAAAATTGTCTTCAATGGCGATTGTGATACCGCGATTATTAAAGGCGTGGTTGCGCTATTAGTCCAGTTGTTTTCGGGCAAAACGCCAGCGGCTATTTTGGCGATGGATGTGGATGGTTTATTCGAACGCCTGCAACTAGCAGAGAACTTAAGCCCTAATCGGCATGTGGGTGTGTATGCGATTGTGGATGTGATGACGGGGCAGGTGGAGAGTCTAAAAGCTTGAGATAAAAGCTGTAGTTTAGTGTTGCCGTATCTCTGGTATATCCTGCCAGTTTTTTATACGATCTGCTGTTAGCGTATGAGCAGCCTAAAGCCTCGATTACGCGCTTACAAACAGGCGACTACAATCTTGCCAAGCATACCCATACAACGCTATGGAAAAAAAAGGTTTATTTTTGCTATGAAGTTAATAGTGATTTACATGCGCTGATTGATCTTGCCAAACAAGATAAAGAAATTATTAGGCATAGTCCGCGATTTCTGATTGGTCATGTATTTAACCAGTTGAACGAGTGTCTAGCGATATACTCACCGACGACCTTATCATGTACCTCGACCGACCTAGAAAAACAAATCGTCTTCCGCGCTAAGCGCTTTAAATGAGTTCTCAAGTTCAAATTCTGTCGCTCAATGCTCTGAGTGTAACGTTTAGTGATGAGATGTTGATCCTCTGGCAGTAACCGTTCATAAGCCCCCCAATCATCGGTGCAATACAAGCGAAAGGTGAATCGCTCTAATAAGCCAAGCAGTTGCTTCAAGCAC
>NZ_FUYB01000031.1:7500-24891 GCF_900167255.1 Thiothrix eikelboomii | reverse complement strand
TGCCGAATGCGCAAGGCTTCGTCCAGTTGCCCGCGTGCTTGCAGGATGTCGGCGTATGCGCCAAAGCTTAAAGTGCGCTCTCGTCGCAACGCATCAGTTAAATTTTCAACTGAGGTCGCAATGACTATAGCTCGTTCAATCGCTAATTTAGCTGCAGCTCCTGATCCTAAATACTGTTGTACTTGAGCCAGAGTCGTTAAAATCCGAAAATCTTCATCCAAACTTAAAATCTGCTGACACAATAGGGCTGCTTCATGCCAGCGATATTGATCACGCATAGTAAAAGCTAAACGATGTCCGACCTCTACCGCTACTGTCGATAATTTTCCTGCTATTGCTAAGCGCACCACTTCCAAACGCTGTGCCTCTGAACCCGACTCACCCCAAAATTCATTTAAAATTTGTGCTGCTTTAGTTGGCAAAAATGCTCGCTCTGATTTAATAAGCTCACTCGCTAAAACATGTTCCAATAAATTAGACACAAAATAATGAGCTTGCCCTTGCTCGTGATTGAGCTCCACTAAACCGATTTTCACACCTTGTACTAAATAGGCTAAGGTCTGCACATCTTCATTCAAAGTCTGCACCACCGCTAAAGGTACGGGCAAACGATATAATGCGGTGAGCGCAATCACCTGTCGCACACTAGGCACTTGTGCATCTAACAAAGCTTGCAACAAAATCTTCTCACGAAAACTTTGAGCCGTACTGTGTAATTGCTTAAATAACTCATCGACTGGAATCGTCTTATCCAAAAACACTTGATTTAGCTGTTCTAATAAACGTGGATTACCGTCCGCTAATTGTAGTGCTTGAGTTTTATGTTCAAGACTAGCTGTTTGTAGCCCAACTAGACGCTGCACTTTCTTATTCAAGTCTGCATCGCGTAGTGAGTTTAGGCTCTCTTTGTGTAACTGATAAGGCGCAGCGATGGGTATATCATGGCGGCAAGTGATGATCACCCGGACATCACTCTTTGTATAATGAATGGCTTCTAAAACAGTATGTAGAATCTGCAAGCTTTGCACTTCATAAGCATGGACACCATCAATTTTGCCTTGCTCACGTTCACTTTTCGGAATATTTTGCTCAAAATCATCCAGAACAATTAACAAAGGCTTATTGCAATAAAGATTGTTTTCTATCGTAAATAAGCTGTGCAAACGTTCATACAAGGTCTTATCTTGATCATTGAGTAGTCGGTAGACCTCGGGTTTGAGTGCTCGACCTAAGCTAGTTAAGAGGCTGGTTTCATCCAAGCGCCCGTAGTGAACTACTTTAAAATATGTGGTCGTCAAACGATCAAGTAAACGCGCTGCTGTGCTACTTTTACCCAAGCCCCCCATGCCATAGAGTAATAAACCCTCTGCATAAGCCTCATTCCCATACCAAGCACGTAAATGTCGCAAACTACGTTGCAATAAACGCCGTCGGCCGACAAACTCAGTACGTTTACAGACAGCAATCATATTGCCAGCATCCAAAAATGCTTGCTCTGTCACCATAGGTGGTATAAAGCGAATCTTGCCTTTAGCCACTAAGGGCCTCAGTTCAGAATGATCAGTGAAGCAGCGTAATAAATGCCAATAAGGGGAGTTTTTTGCCAGTAAATACTGCCGCGCTGCTGCGATTGATTCAGCAATACCTAAGCCTGTGGCTAAGCGATTATATAAAATTGCTGCTGTTTGCGAGGCAGCAAAATCGCCTACAGGTAAAGCCCAGCCAAGTACTACAGGAACTTGTGCTTGCACTAAATTTTCAGCAAAGGATAACATTTCCCGACTCAAGTCGGATTTACCCGTTTCGCAACCAGACAAAAACACGAGGCGCGGAAAGCGATCAGTAGCAACTAATACCTTAGCTAAGTCATGGGCGTTAGTTTTTTGTAGCTGGCCTTCATCATTTTCTAATAAAAATACCGGTTCACTATTCGCTGGAAGCTCAGCATGCCCACTGATATGGATCACATCAGGGGCTTGCTCCATTTCAGTTAAACGTTCTTCTAAGCCATGTAAAGAACCACTTTCTTCTACCTGCAAAACCAGCGGTTTTTTCTCAGTAGCGCTGAGAATACTGGCTTCTTCTGCTTCAAAATCTAAACTGGGTGTAAGATTGATTGGTGAGCTAGCCATAAACAGCAGTTGTAATTGGCGTTGAGCAGGTTGCCACTCATGCTGATGAGCGCTTGCAATTCGTAAAGGCGTAAAAAGGTGAATCTCATCTGCACACCAAAAAGCGTGACCATCGTTTAATAATTCCCAAGGCAAATGCCGCAAACCTAGATCATTAATCCCAAGCTCTACATCAATTCTAAGGGCTAATGCCTGAGGTGGCTGTCGCAACTTTGCTAGGTGGCCTTGAGTTTGAGTATTAAACCAATTGAATAAATCCAGCCCTTGCTGCTTTAAGTCAGGTGCTTGGGTGCGGTAGTTTTTTTGGGTTATCGCCAATAAAGGTTGCAATTCAGTACGCTGAATCGGTTGGCTGGTAAAGTAAGCGTGCTGTTTTTCATCGAGTAGACGCACGGCAAATTGTGCATCATCAATACGATATAAAGTAAGAGTAGCAGTTTTCATCAGCAAGCTAAGCTCCTCACGAAGAAGCTTGGAGTTTAGCAGTTTTTTTGATCTTTAAAACGCTTGAGACACGTTTAATATCACTGAGCGATCCGGTGATTTGAATATCCTTAGTTTGACCATTTTCTGTAATAGCAACAGTGACTTTGCGACTTTCTATATATTTCTCGATCAAGCTTGCAAAAGAATCCAAAATACGGTCTTTACTGAGAAAAACTGTAAAGGCACCGCTCTTGCTTAAGGCCACAATTAATAATTGGCTTGCAATTGGTTAACCGAGCTAATGACTTGACGATGTGCAAGCAGCGCGCAAAAGATGTGCTTACAGTTCAGTCAATACTTGAGAGATTAACCATGAAACGATTCATCCTGATCTTGGCTTTAGGCTTGATGCTGCCTTCGACTTATGCAGTCAGTACTGAAGCATTAATTACGGAGATTCGCCAACACTACCACTCGATTCATCAACAACGGCCGAAGCTTAAAGGCAAAGAGTTTGATGCTGGTTTGCAAGCTACCGAAGGTGTTGAGGCTAAAGCGTTTCGAGATGCTAAGGGCGAGCTAAAGCTGATTAAAACCATCGCTTATGGTGAGATGGGGAAAACATTCAGTGAGTACTATTTTCAGAGTCAGCAATTGATCTTTGTTTTGACTAGTACGCATCGCTATAACGCACCGATGTATGTAGATGAAAAGGCAGCCAAGGAGTTAGGTGTTGCCCCCTTTGATCCAAAAAAAACGGTGGTGACAGAAGACCGCTATTACTTTAATCAAGGTCAATTAATCCGTTGGTTAGATAACAAAAAAAGGTCAATAGCACCGACTCAGCCCGCCTTTGTGACACAGGGCAAGGCTATGCTTCAAATGAGCCAACACTTAGTTTCCAAAGCGCAGGCCGCACAGTAAGTTTCAAGATAAAACCCACCTCCCTTCAGATGGGTTCTAGATTACGGTTATTCGCTTTTGGGTGCGGGTTTTTTAGCTTTGGGAGTGGCTTTCGGTTTGGCAGCTGGGGCGGCTTTCATTTCTTCTTCAGCATGGGTAATGGAACCCGTTTTAAACAGAAACTCTTTTAAAAATTCATCCATCTTTGTGTCTTTGCGACGTATCCACTCTAAGACCATCGCCGCATGCTCTTTTTCTTCGTCGCGATTATGCTCCAAAATCGCTTTTAGCTCAGAGTCTTTGCAAGCATCGGCTCGCTGATTATACCAATCAACCGCTTCCAACTCTTCCATCAGGGATTCAATGGCTCGATGCATATCGCGGGTGGCATCGGACAATTCTTCGATAGGTTCATGATAACCGTCATGTGACATGAGCGACTCCTCGGTGAGTTAATCAGGTTTTAGGCTAGCACGGGCTTGTTGAATTTCCAATCTTCCTCAGTGCCAGTGTCTTGGGTATAGACTATATTTTTAGCTTAAGTACGGTTTCAGTTCATGCCAATCCTCTTTATTACCCTCTATCACAAAAAAATCCGCCTTTTTAGGTTGAATTCGTAGAGTGAAGCGCTTCTTTTTAGCGAGGAAATACATTGGGATGGAAATCAGTAAGCCTATGCCTGTGAATGCGAGCAAAATCATAATCAGCCATTGTTCGAAACTATGATAATTTTTATGGGTCAGGATTTGAAAGGCACTGATGTCTTGAGGCAGTCGATAAGATTTAGCGACCATTAGGCGTGCACGGATTTCTAGTGTGGCATTGTCTTGATTGATTTTGACTGGGCTACCCGCTAAGTCGCCTTCAATAATTCGCATAGAGAGTTCCTTAGTTTATTGCTATTGCAAGCACGTTATCATGATCCGATTCAATATGGCAAAGCTGCTGCTTTATCTAGGATCTGCTTATAATACCAGTCTATTGGATTGAACGAGTAACGGCTATGCCTTGGAAACCGATGCTAGTCATCGCTATTGGTGCATCACTAGGTGCACTCTTACGTTGGCAATTAGGGGTGCGCCTGAATGCTTGGTTTCCACTCTTGCCCCCCGGTACTTTACTTGCCAATTTAATCGGGGCTTACCTAATTGGGATTGCTTTAGCGGTGTTTATGCATCTACCTCAGCTCAGCCCTGAATGGCGCTTGCTTTGGATCACTGGCTTTTGTGGGGGCTTAACCACGTTTTCTACCTTTTCA
This sequence comes from Thiothrix eikelboomii, assembly GCF_900167255.1. GTDB lineage: Bacteria > Pseudomonadota > Gammaproteobacteria > Thiotrichales > Thiotrichaceae > Thiolinea > Thiolinea eikelboomii. The sequence goes on along the minus strand of NZ_FUYB01000031.1, from coordinate 20,172 downwards.
GTAGAAACCTTCACTTTACTCCAAACAGGGCGCATCCTGTGGGCTTTGGGTTTAGTGTTAGTACATGTGCTCGGTTCGGTGCTAATGACTTGGTTAGGTATCTTAACTTGGCAATGGCTACGCACCACTTAGGCACAAAAATAACAGCTTGTGCTAGTATTGGAATTGACCCAGCTTGTAGTACTTGTTTTACTGCATCGCACCACCAACTATCATCCGGCTCAGCAATGAAGGCCCGGAACTGGAGTCTTAAATGACAGATGTCGCCGTGAGTGCCAGCGAGGCCTTGCAACGCCTGCGTGAGGGCAATGAGCGCTTTGCCAATAATGTACGTAGCCTCGACTCACTGCTTAGCCACACGCAACGTGCTGCTTTGACCGCAGGGCAAAATCCGTTTGCGATTATTTTAGGTTGCTCGGATTCGCGGGTGCCAGCTGAAGTCGTGTTTGATCAAGGGCTAGGTGCTTTATTTGTGATCCGTGTGGCAGGCAATGTCGTAGCCCCTTCACAAATTGGTAGCATTGAATTTGCAGCGACTCAATACGGTACGCGCTTAGTAATCGTAATGGGGCATACCCAATGTGGTGCAGTGAATGCAACTTTAGCTGATCTACGTAACAAAGAGCATAACCCTTCCTCTAACCAACGGTATATCGTCGAACGGATTGCGCCCGCCGTTGCCACTTTGATGGAAACACCATTGAAGGATAATCCCGAGGAACTCATCCGGCATGCCGTGCGTGCGAATATTCGGATGGCAACCAGCCATGTTCGCCACGGTTCAGAGATTTTAGAGAAATTAATTGCGCAGGATGGTTTGATGGTCGTGGGCGCAGAATACTCGTTAGAGACGGGTCAAGTCGATTTCTTCGACGTACCCAATGAGCCATTTACAACGATTTAAGCAGGATGTAAGCAGGATTTAATCTTGAGCTAAAGCCTAGCCGCTGCAGTGAGCGACTAGGCTTAATAGTGCCAAAAATGCAGAACCCTATAAATTATCGGAGGCAAAATCCGCTAAGCGTGATCTTTCCCCGCGTTGCAAAGTCACATGACCGCTATGTTCCCACGCTTTAAAACGATCCACGACATAAGTTAAGCCAGATGAGGTTTCGGTTAAATAGGGGGTATCAATCTGTGCGATATTCCCTAAGCAGACGACTTTAGTCCCAGGACCTGCCCGGGTAATTAAGGTTTTCATCTGCTTAGAGGTGAGGTTTTGAGCCTCATCAATGATGATATAACGGTTTAAAAAGGTACGCCCGCGCATAAAATTGAGTGATTTGATTTTAATCTTGCCCATCAAAAACTCATCCGTTGCTCCACGCCCCCATTTTCCACCATTGCTAGGTTGGGTTAGAACTTCGAGATTATCCATCAAAGCTCCCATCCACGGGGCCATTTTTTCCTCTTCCGTACCGGGTAAGAAGCCAATATCTTCACCGACAGGTACGGTCGCACGAGTCATAATAATTTCTTTATACAGTTGATCATCTAAGGTTTGTGCTAAGCCTGCGGCTAAAGTCAGTAAAGTTTTACCTGTACCCGCTGCCCCTAAGAGTGTTACTAAATCAATATCGGGATCCATCAATAGATTTAGGGCATAATTTTGTTCACGATTACGGGCGTTAATTCCCCATACCGTATGGCGAGCTTCTGTGTAATTATGGATGGTTTCCACAATCACCTGATCCGGCTTGATTTCGCGGACAATCGCCTGAAAACCATTATCGCCCGCTAAGCTAATAAATTCACCGGGCTGCCATTCAGCAGTCAATGGCCCTTCTAGGCGATAGAAAGTATGGCCTTGTTCTTTCCAGGAGTGCATGTTTTTGCTGTGTTCTTCCCAGAAATTGGCGGGTAAATCATGAAAGCCCCGTGGCAACAGATCAGCATCTTCTAAGACTTGATCATTGAAATAATCTTCTGCTTTGAGGTTAACAATATTGGCTTTGATCCGTAGATTAATATCCTTGGAAACCAAAATCACATCGCGCTCGGGATAGCGTGCCTGCAATTTGAGGGCAACGCCTAAAATGGCATTATCCGGTGAGTTGCTCGGTAAGTTTGGGGGTAGGGCGGTGTCGATTAATTCGGTTTGGAAAAATAAGCGCCCGCGTGGATGTTTATCATGACTAAAAATAGAGTTAACATCGAGTGAAACCCCTTTTTCTAAAGAATCTTCGCCTTCTGCTTGAATCAAATCATTTAAAAATCGACTCACCTGCCGGACATTACGGGCGACTTCAGAGACCCCGATTTTATTTTTATCAAGCTCCTCCAAAACCACCATTGGCAAGAACACATCATGTTCATGGAAACGAAATAAAGCGGTGGGATCGTGAATTAAAACATTCGTATCAAGGACAAACAGACGTTTTTCGTGAGTGTGTTGAGGATGTGCTGGAGTCATGCGAGCTTCCGTAAAGTAATGATTAACTAGAGCGCTTGAACAGCCGCTAATACTTCCGCTACATGCCCTTTTACGCTGAGTTTACGCCATGCTTGCCGAAGTTTACCTTGCTGGTCAATCAAGAAGGTGCTGCGTTCTATACCGCGTACTTGTTTGCCATACATATTTTTCAATTTGATGACATCAAATAACTGACAAATCTGCTCCTGTGGATCTGCAATCAATTCAAAGGGAAAGTGTTGCTTAGCCTTAAAGTTTTCATGGGATTTAAGGCTATCACGAGAAATACCCAACACTTCTGCCCCCGCTGCTTGAAATTCGGCATAGCTTGCACTGAAATCTAAACCCTCAGTGGTGCAGCCCGGGGTACTGTCTTTAGGATAAAAGTACAATACGAGGGCTTGTTTGCCATAGAAATCGGATAGGCGGAAGGTCTTGCCGGAGGTCATTGCTGCTGTAAAATCAGGAACAAGCGTACCTGTAGTGAGAGCTGTCATGCGTATTACCCTTAGTTGAGTCCTGCTAAAAACGCATATTGCTATTTATTTAGTCGGAATTTGTCATCATACATTCATCAACTATAGATTATGGTGGCGAACTTTTCGTTAGCAAGTCCCTGTACCACTGATATCTAGGATTATGAACACAGCTTCTTTAACGGATCCGACTTATTTTATCAATCGTGAGCTGAGCTTATTAGCTTTTAATCATCGCGTTTTAGAGTTAGCCCAAGATCAGAGCTTACCTCTGCTGGAGCGCTTGCGCTTTCTGTGTATCTCCAGTGCTAATTTAGATGAGTTCTTTGAAGTGCGGGTTGGTAGCCTACGCCAGCAACAGGCTCTAGGTTTAAACCAAGTCGGTGCGGATGGTTTAGAGCCTAGCCAATTGCTCGATGAAATCGCGGTTCGTGCGCATGTGTTGGTGAGTCAACAATATACGGTTTTAAATGAGGTCTTGATTCCTGCTTTGAAGCAAGCGGGTATTTACTTTATCCGCCGCACTCAATGGAATGAAGCTCAGCGTGAGTGGCTCTCGGATTATTTTGACCATGAATTAATGCCTTTGCTCAATCCGCTAGGTTTAGACCCCTCCCATCCTTTTCCAAAAGTTATTAATAAAAGTCTCAATTTTATTGTTGAACTCGAAGGAGTGGATGCTTTTGGGCGAGAAATTGATGCAGCTATTGTACAAGCACCGCGTGTCTTGCCACGAATTATTCGTCTGCCAGAAGCCATTGCCCCTAGTTGTGATAGTTTTGTATTTTTATCCTCAATCTTGCATGCGTTTATTGGGCGCTTATTTCCGGGGATGTCGGTCGATGGTTGTCATCAATTCCGTATCACGCGAAATAGCAATATGTATGTGGATGAGGAAGAAATAGACGACTTACTCAAAGCCATGAAAGGTGAATTGGCTCAACGCAATACGGGGATGGCTTTACGCTTAGAGGTTTCTGACCACTGCCCACAAGAAAGTGTGGATTTTCTGCAACGCCATTTTCATTTGAAGCAACAAGATGTGTATCGAGTCAGTGGGCCGGTGAATTTGAATCGTTTGCAGACCGTTCTCGATCTAGTGGATCGACCCGAGTTACGTTTTCGCCCCTTTCAGCAAGGTAATTTGCCGACCTTAGCACCGGGTAAGCGCGATATGTTTCGCCTGATTCGCAGTGGTGATGTGTTATTGCATCAGCCCTTCCAATCCTTCCAACCCGTGTTAGATTTTGTCGCGCAAGCCGCCCGTGATCCCGATGTATTGGCGATTAAAATGACCTTATACCGCACAGGTAAGGATTCGGCTTTGGTTGAAAGCCTAGCGCGGGCAGCACGGGCAGGGAAGGAAGTCACGGTGGTGGTTGAACTGCGCGCCCGCTTTGATGAAGAAGCGAATATTGCCTTGACTAGCCGCCTACAAGAAGCCAATGCCCATGTCGTTTACGGTGTAGTCGGTTATAAAACGCATGCTAAATTATGCTTAGTGGTGCGCCGTGAGCAAGGCCAATTAATGCGTTATGCTCATTTGGGTACGGGCAATTATCATGCGGGGACTGCAAAAGCCTATACTGATTTTAGTTTGTTTACGTGTCGCCCAGAAATGACTGAGGATATGCATCGGATTTTCCACATGCTGACAGGGCTTGGGCATATTCGACATTTGAACTGTTTATTGGAGTCACCGTTTCATTTGCACCAAAGTATCTTGCGTAAGATCGAACGTGAAATTGCGCATGCTAAAGCGGGTAAGCCCGCCCATATTATGGCGAAAATGAATGCTTTAATTGAGCCACAAATCATTACAGCTTTATATGAGGCTTCTAGTGCAGGGGTGCAAGTCGATTTAGTGGTGCGGGGGGTTTGTTGTTTGCGCCCGGGGATTGTTGGGGTTTCAGATAATATTCGAGTACGTTCGGTGATGGGGCGCTTTCTAGAACATCCTCGGGTGTATTATTTTAAAAATTCGGGTGCTGAAGAGTTATATTGCAGTAGTGCTGATTGGATGCCCCGCAATTTCTTCCGACGGGTTGAGGTCGCGTTTCCGATTTTAGATGAGGGTCTACGGAAGCGAGTTTATGATGAGGCTTTTGGTTTATATCTACAAGATAATACCCAAGCTTGGATCTTGGATGCACAGGGACAGTACACGCGCTTAACTCCTCAACCCAATGAATTGCCTTTAGCGGCTCAAGACGTGCTTATGGCCTCCCTAGGTGGTGAGGATGCCAGTTTTAGTGGACGGCTGCTTGATGTTGCTCAGCCGACCACTATGCACTAGTTAGCTTGTGCACTTGGTATAATGTACGGTAAACAGCATCGCACTAATTCGGGCGCTACTGGCGCTGGTGGTGGTGCGCAAACGACTGTTGAGGCGTACATTCACATCTTCGCCGCAACGAGCCTTTAACTTGGTTTTGTCTAGTTGGGTAAACACCCGACCGGTGCTTGAGATCCATTGGCTGACCAAGATGGGGTTGGTATCACCCGCTAAGAAATAAGATCGGCGTAATTCAGCACGACCTTTAGCGTAGCCGCTATACACACCATGAATTTCAGTCACGCGGTAGCCATTCGGCACTTTGACCGGTAGGGCTAAATTACAGGTCACATTACCGGGCCTAGCGCGAAAGCCATTGGTGCGAAGGGTCAATACTTGCCCGTTTTTGATGCTTTTGGTGCTATAGCTGAAGCTACCAAAGGAACAGCCACTGCCTGCAATTGCTGGGGTTTCAAAGCTGACACTCGCTGCTTGACTAGGCGCGGCTAGGATCAAACAACTCAGAGTTAAACAGCTGCTTGCTAAGAAAGATAGGGGTTTCATCATCGGCCCTCGTTGGTGAAATCTGAGAGGCTTGGCTCTAACTAGAGGGGGCTAGCTAGAGCCTGTTCATGCAGTTACCGCCGCTTAACAGCGTTGGTATTGTACCTGGAAGACCATGCCATTATTCAGATCTAACGAGTCTACACTGATCGAGCTGCTATTGTTTTTAGTCATAATCCGGCTTTGTACCCGTAGGTTGACATCCTCCCCGCAGCGGGCAAAAGAATTGCTGGTGGTGACTAAATTATCACGCTCAGTATAGTCACGACCACTGCCACCGCTCAGGAGGGTACTTTGGCTTGGGCCGACTTGGCCAGCAAAGAAGTAAGAGCGCCGCAATTCAGCGCTGCCTTCCACGAAACCACGATAATCAGCGGTCATCAAGGAAACTTGGAAGCCATTCGGGACATGTACGGGTACAGCAATATTACAGGTTTTATTACCTGGGTCAGCAGCATAGGCATCAAATAAAATAGTCAGTGTTTGCCCATCGGGTGTAATGGCAAAATCAGTCGTGCCAGCAGGGCAACCAGTCCCTGCAATGGCGGGGGCTTGGAAGAAAACACTGTTAGGATCAGGTGCAGCTAGGCTAGCTGTACTCAGTACACTAGTGAGTAAGGTCGCAGTTAAAACACTTAACGTTTTCATCGGGGTTTTCCTTCTCATTGCATTTTGTAAATAAATTGTCCATATCTTTAGTTATTTAGGTTGCTTAACAACCTCGGGTGATGACGGGCATCACTCTTGAATATTCTGGAAGGTTTTTACCAGAATCTCTATCCCTTAGATAAGTAAGCATCCTTGTTATTCAGCTCCCTTAAATAGGGGATACAGACTCAAGCTGAGTTGATCGCTTAGCCATCAATAAAAAAGCACTCTAACGATGGTCATTAGAGTGCTAAGGATAGATTTGTCTGAGTTAATTAAGTTAAATTTATTAAAATATAAGAATGATTAATTACACTTCTTGTATTGCAGATGGAAAATCATACCGTTATTTAGGTCTAATGAATCCACACTGATCGAGCTACTATTGGTTTTGGTACGAATACGACTATTAATCCGCAAGTTCACATCTTGGCCGCAGCGTGCAAACGATTCACTCATGGTCAATAGATTATCGCGTTGAGTGTATTCGCGGCCGCTCGGTGAACTCATGGGTGTCACTAAGGACGGACCTGTAGCACCAGCAAAGAAATAAGAACGACGCAGTTCAGCTTTGCCTTCTATAAATCCACGATAGTCAGCTGTCATCAGGGACACTTGGAAACCATTGGGTACATGGACGGGGACTGCAATATTACAAGTTTTGTTGCCCGGATCAGCTGAATAGGCATCAAAGAGAATTGTCATGGTTTGCCCATCGGGCGTGATTGCAAAGTCCGTGGTGCCTGCAGGGCAACCAGTCCCTGCAATGGCAGGGGCTTGGAAATAAACGGAATTATTACTCGGTGCGGCAGCGCTGGTTTGGCTGAGTACGGCGGCAGTTAATAAGGCTGATCCTAAGATGGTTAATTTTTTCATTGCAAAACCCTCGTATCAAATTTAAAACGGAGTGACTAAAATGGTTGGCTTACGGTTACTTTCAAAGCCTTGGTAACGACTCGGTAATGGCTGGCATCACCATGAAAACTATCTTGCCAAGTTTAATAAACGCGGTGCATCCCCTAGATTAGTACTTATTAGCCTAGACAGCTCCCTTAAATAGGGGAGGATTTCAATTAGGGGGTGAACTCAGTGGGTGATCCCGTCACCCTAGTTGGCTAGGCTAAGCTTGGGCAGTCGGCGTACACCGTGCAGAAATAGAAAAGGCGCTACTACTCTACAGTAATAGCGCCAAAGATGGAGATGCGCGAAAAATCAAGCAGATAGGTTTAGGTCAAAACACTCGATCCAAACTCGATCCAAGTATTAGGAATTACATCTTTTATATTTCAGATGGAAAATCATACCGTTATTTAAGTCTAAAGAGTCCACGCTAATGGAGCTGCTATTAGTGCGGGTGCGAATCCGGCTATTAATCCGTAGGTTGACATCTTGACCACAACGTGCAAAGGATTCACTCATTGTGAGTAGATTATCCCGTTGCGTATAATCTTTACCACTTGCGGAACTCATCGGCGTTACTAATGAAGGCCCGGTTGAGCCAGCAAAGAAATAAGAGCGCCGTAATTCGGCACGGCCTTGCACAAAACCACGATAATCAGCGGTCATGAGTGAGACTTGGAAGCCATTGGGTACATGCACCGGAATCGCAATGTTACAGCTCAAATTACCGGGGTCGGCGACATAAGAGTCAAAGAGGATGGTTAAAGTTTGTCCGTCAGGGGTGATGGCATAGTCAGTGGTGCCACCCGGACAGCCTGAACCTGCAATCGCAGGATCTTGGAAATAAACGGAGTTATTGCTCGGTGCAGCAGCGGCAGTATTGGCTACTAAAGCTAAGGTTGCTGCTGCGATGATAGTACTTAAAGTTTTCATGATCTTGTTCCTCAGGTATCGGTATAAGTCGATTTCACTTACTGATCTATTCGGGTGGCGTTTGCTACTGTGCTGGCCATCTGAGTTCTATAGTGCGCTTGCCGCAGTCATTTGTGCATCCCCTAGATAAACGAGTCTGGCTCTACCGCTTGTCCCCTAAATGAGGGAGCTAGTCAGTGTCAATTTTCTCCGCTGAGCTGAAAATGACGAATCCCCTATTTAAGGGGTACGCAAGGAATTAGTGATCACGTATAAAACAAATTAGTAGAGTTTTAAATCTCAGTTTTGACCCTAAATAAGCTAAAACGATTTGAGGACGCATAATGACAAATTCACACATTCAACGAGTGTTTCTGGTCGAAGACGATCACGGAACCCTGAATCGTTTAGCTGACATTATCCGTACTCAAAGCAGTTTAAATTTAGTCGGAATGGCGAGTACTTATACCGAGGCCTCTCAATGGTTAGACAATCATGATTTAGATGTGTTGTTAACCGACTTAGGGCTACCTGATGGGAATGGTAAACAATTAATTGAACAAACTCGTGAACAGCATCCGAAAGCAGAAGTCATGGTTATTTCTCGCTTTGGGGATGAGAATAGTGTGGTGGAGGCGATTAAAGCCGGGGCTAGTGGTTATTTGCTGAAAGATGAACCGGCGACTCATATTGCGGATGCCATTCACCAGTTGTTACAGGGCGGCTCTCCGATTAGCCCGGCGATTGCGCGTTATATTTTGGATTATTTCCAGCAAACTGATACCAGCACGCCTAGTGGCAGTGAGAATGATGCCTTACTCACGCCGAAAGAAAAAATGGTGCTGCAATACATCTCTCGGGGCTATTCTAATAAAGAAATTGCCCGCTCTTTGGATATTTCACCGCATACGGTGGCTTCGCATATTAAGCGGATTTACCAGAAGTTAGAGGTGAATTCGCGCAACGAAGCGGTATTTGAAGGTTGGCGCATGGGGCAACTGAGTATGTTGCAAAATCAAACCTCACATGCTGCCCACAAAGATGCCAAGCAAGTGGCTGAAGCATTGAAAATGGGTGGTAAAAACGGCAGTGAGATTTTAGATGTATTGACTATGGTATTCAGCTTAGATCTTGGACAATGCATTCAATGTTTACAACAACTGCATTATTCAGCCAGTGAGATTTTTTTAGCAGTACGTAAGAGTTTTAAGGTGGATGATAAATCCATCATCCAAGCGATGTTGACTCAAGGCTTCAGTCATGAAGAAGCCTTAGGTGCCATGTTAGATCAGTTATAGCGAATGCTCAGATTCGTTCGCAAGGGACTGTTTTCTTGAAAATCATTGACTTAAGAATACCTGCTCGCTTAGGTGTATGGCCTATCATGCTCCTCGTTGGAGTGTGTTTAGTCTTAGGTTGGCAAATTACCACGGTGCGCTATCAGCCTCCTGCAGAGGGTGCACTCAGCCGAAATAATGCTACGGTGGTGGTTGCTGATCCGAGTGCTTGCCCTGCGAGTATTTCAGATGGCCTAGCCACGGCGGATATTGTAGTGCCTTTGGCGGAGATTCTGGGTCATTGTGTGCGTCAGTCCCTTGCTCAGTTGGAGCAACAAGGTAAAGCAGTGATTTTACCCCATGAGTGGCGCGATGAGTTCAGCACCTTGCCCGCTCTAAAATCTGGTCAAGCCGTGTATCGGGTCAAAGTATCCTTTTCGACCACACCACAAGGTTTGTGGAGCTTAGTTTTGCCTACGACGGGCAATAATCCGGCCATCTTGGTCAATGATAGGTTAATTGGTTGGGGCGGCAGCTTTCAAACCCCGGTGGCACGCAATACCAATCGCCCTTTGATGTTTACCATTCCCCAAGGTTTGTTAATTCAAGGTGATAACTATTTTGATATTTATGTGGTCAGTGAACCTGCTGCTACTGGCTTTTTAGATCGCTTAGTCATTGGGCGTGCTGAAGTTTTAGAGGCGAGTTATCAGCGTTACCATTTTTTTCGTTCAACCTTGCCTCAAATTATTGCCTTAGTGGTACTCGTCCTGAGTTGTGCGATGGGGATGCTGTGGTTTTACCGCCGCCAAGATCGGGAGTATGGCTTCTGTGCTTTAGGTGGCGTGTTTTGGTCGATTTATACCTTAGATCAGTTTGTAGTGAATATTGCAGGTAGTTATCGTCTTTGGGATTGGTTGAGTGTTGTCAGTTTAGGTGGCTTAAGTTTAATCGGAGTATTTTTTATTCATCGCTTTTTACAGCAACGTTACCCACGGACTGAACAGAGTTTATTGATCAGTTTAGTGGGGCTAGCACTGCTATTAGCGGTCGTACCTGAAGCTTGGTTTTATGGTTTGTTGCGCTTTGTTGCTTATCCTGTGATGTGCTTCAGTTTGTTATATGTTTTGTTGTTTGCAGCCCATGCCGCTTGGCAGGTCAGAAGTGCCGACCTATATGTGTTGGTTGCAGCAGGCAGTGTGGTCGTGCTCTTAGCTTTCTATGACCTGATGGTGATTTGGGGATTTGAATCTTTAGCTTATGGTCGGTTTCTTCATTTTGGTGCGCCCTTTGTGTTGCTCGCGTTTGGTTGGATTTTACTCCAGCGGTTCGTTCGCTCTTTGCAAGCGATGGAAAGTTTCAATGTCCAGCTGATTGAACTAAACCAAGAGTTAGAAGCACGTGTTGAGGAAAAGACCCGCAAAATAGCTCAAAGCTATGAAACCATTCGGATTTTAGGCCAAGAGCAAGTGTTGCTGCATGAGCGCTCTCGGATTATGCGTGATATGCATGACGGAATCGGTGTGTATCTGACGAGTATGTTACGTCAATTGGAAAACGACACCGTAGATCGGCAGCAATTAAGTCATGCTGCCCATCATGCTTTAAACGATTTGCGCTTAATGATCGACTCATTAGGTAGTGCGAGTACAGATTTACCCGCGATGTTAGGTATGTTTCGCACGCGGATTGGCGTGGCTTTAGAGGCTTGTGGCGTGGACTTAGAGTGGAATGTAGATGAATTACCACCACTGGCTGATTTTGGCCCAGAGCGTGCTTTGAATTTGTTGAGAATTTTGCAAGAAGCGTTCACGAATGCCTTAAAGCATTCTAGTGCAACTTGCATCCGTTTATCAGCAAAAACGGAGTCAAAATCGAAGGGTTCAAGTCTAATTATTATCGAGGTCTGTGATAACGGCAAGGGCTTCAACTTAGAGGGGCGTGCGGGCAATGGTTTAAAAAATATGCGGTACCGCGCACAAAAAATTAAAGCAGAGTTTGCTATCAAGCCAAGTGTTCTTGGGACTTGTCTTGAAATTGGGTTGCCACTACCAAATGTGTAGTAGCAGTAGTCAACAAGCCAGAAGAGTGAAAACAAAAGCTTGTTAAGTTGGTCGTGATATTTTTGAGGATTTCGATATGTTTATTAAAAAATTTGCTAATCAGTTAATTTTATTTGCGGGCTTAGCCTTAACTCAAACCGCTTTTGCCGTTGAGTTGGCCCCGACTAAGCTTGAGTATCAGCATGCAGAGGAAGCAGGCGGTAAGGGCAGCGATGTGATTAAGCTGACACCGCCAAAAGCCTGTGCAGTTTTTGATAGCGCTCGGATTGTCTACAAAAAACGCCGTTATGGTCAGGCCGATATTGTCAGCAAACCCTCGGCAGGTTGTAATCCAGCCAATGCTCAATGTAAGTTAGAGGTCAAATGGGAGCATGAGCCAGCAGGACGCTTAACTTATCAAGTAGAAATTAATTGGCAAGTTCAGCCCAGCTGCTAAGGTCTAAGCGGCCAAGTTCAAGGCTACCGTGGTAATGCTTGTGTTTCCCTAACTGCATCAAGTAGTATGCTTTGCAGATTTAATAACTGGAGGGATTCCATGTTTCGCGGCAGTATGGTAGCACTGGTCACCCCCATGACCATCGCAGGAGAGATTGACGAGCAAGCCCTAGAGGCCTTAGTTGGGTTTCATATCGAGCATGGTACTGATGCCATTGTCGCAGTAGGAACTACCGGTGAATCAGCGACTCTCTCGCATAAGGAACATAGCTATGTCGTGAAGCGTGTCGTGCAGCTTGTGAATAAGCGGATTCCTGTGATTGCGGGTACAGGCTCGAATAGCACGGATGAAGCGATTGAACTCACACAAGCTGCAATGCGTGATGGTGCAGATGCTTGTCTATTAGTGACGCCTTATTACAATAAGCCGCCCCAAGAAGGCTTATATCAGCATTATAAAAAAATTGCTGAACAGGTCGCTATTCCTCAAATCCTCTATAATGTACCCGGTCGAACAGGTTGTGATTTGTTGCCCGAAACTGTTGAGCGCTTAGCCTCTATTTCCAATATTGTGGGTATTAAAGAGGCGACGGGTAATCTTGAGCGCGCCCGCGAAATCATACAACGTTGCGGTGAGCGTTTGGATGTTTACAGTGGTGATGACGCGACTGCAATGGAGCTGATTCTTGCGGGTGGCAAAGGCAATATT
>NZ_FUYB01000016.1 GCF_900167255.1 Thiothrix eikelboomii | reverse complement strand
AGGATTCACCGGCGCTGGGTTGAGTTTTTTAAATGGCGCACCACGGTCGTCGGGCTGATCTTCAACACCCGACCCGTATCACGTACCCCTGAGCCATTCATCGCCATGTCAATGATCCGCTCCGCTACACCAGGGCGATTCGCTTCATAACGGTAGTTCAACTGAAAACAGTGATGACACCCTCGGCAGCGATAACGCGCCTCTCCACTGGCGGCCTTACCATGTCGATACACCGCACTGGAACACTTCGGACATAACACTTCTATCGTTGCCATGATTCACTACTCTACGTACATCAAGAGCGTTAGTTTAAATGCTATTCAACCGCTTGGATACATGACCCACTAAAGTTTCAGTACAAGTTGCTTTAAGTTTGGCTTCACATAAGGCTTTCAAGCCTATTGGTTGCATACTAGTTGCAGAGCTAGTTGCATCAGATTCACTTAAAGTTGCAGGGTTGCATTCCCTAGGGCGTGCAACTGTGCAACTTTCTACTTTTTTGCGTTCCAACCATTGCTCAGCAATCACTCTCAGACTCATGAACGCCTCCTTCTTTTGCCAAGATTCCCCAGCCATGCGTAGAAATGCTTTGGCCTCCTGACGGTCTTTTTTCCCTCGCTTTCTTTATCAAGGCCGCCTGCTCTTCTGGTGTCATCGTGCTACTCTCCCTACTTCTTCGCCCAGTAGAGGTCGGCTTCTTTTTCAAATCCCCCAAGGCTTCAGCACTTGCTTAAGTGCCTTGATACGGTGGATTTATTGATCTCTAGTTCGTGAGCTATATCCCTTGCTTGCATGCCTAGATGCGCTAACTCCACGACCTTTTGATAATTCGTTTGCTCAACACTCGACACTACCCATTGTTCTTTTAAGCCAGTGCTACCTAGTTGAACTTCGATAGGCTCAACATCCTTTCCAAAAATGCCCCGCGCTTTTTCAAAATGGACTTCAAAACGCGCCCCCTGACCAGCTTCATAATCTGCAGGACGTTTTAGGCAAATCACAGTATCGAGCACATCCTCTCGTCTAGATGCGCCCCTCTGTGCACCCCCTTTGCCTGCATGATGAATGAATAAGACCGTGCGGCCTTCAGCTCTCATTTTGAGCGCCCATTGCTGGACGGGCAGCCAATCATCCCCTTTGTTTTCTTCTCCACTACGGACTAAGGTCGATAGGTTATCAATCACAATTAACTTGGCTTGATCCGTATAGGGCTTAATAGCCATCTGTCCTTCTTCGGTGGATAGATTGGGCATACCATGTTCACCTTGGTCATCAATTCCCATCAGCTGGAAATAGCCTGTAGGTGGTTCTTTTTCGCTAGCTCTAACAATCTGAATCAAACGCTCTTGCAGGGCAATCGCTGGCATTTCACCATCCAGATATAAAACTGGTTGAGGCGCTGGCGCTTTCCATGTCAGGAACTCACCTCCTGAAGCCACTGCATAGGCTACCCGTAAGGCGACATGCGTCTTACCCACCCCCCGCCATGCGTAGATCATGGCTAAGGCGGGATTCTGCAACCAAGGCGCTAGCAGATTACAGCGGGGTGGATAGGTCTTTTGTAAAAAGTCCTCAATCGCTATTGCTACTACCTCTGTCAATTGGCTGTTATCTGCTAGCGGTTGATGGGGTGGCGAATCAGAAAGCCCTTCCATGCCTTCAAATGCTGCTGACGGTATATCGTCATAAATAAACTTATGCAGTGCATCAGCCATGAGACACCCCCGCATAACTTTCTACTAAGCGACGGGCTAGCACTTTGGCGGCTTGAAGCTCTTCGGGCATCACCTCCACAAACTGAGGTTTAACCGCTTGCTGTGCTCGCTGGCGAAATTCAAACGCATCATCAAAGCCTCTTAATGCGTCGATTAAATCCGTATCCAAGCGCCGCCGCTCATCCTTCTTACGCGCCTTAGCCTGCATCATGACTTCATATTGTGCTGCTTGGTGGCGCAAAGCTAGGCGCGTTTCTGCATTCGGTGAGGCAACTCCTAGCAGGTCTGCTACGGCTGCAAATTGCTGGTAGGCATCCCAATTGAAGGCATGATTCAGCAAAGCGAAACCATCGCCTGTCTGTTGATGTCCACCACCACTGCAAAACCAGCTACCCGTTTCTTGATACTCTGGCAGGACTCGGAAACGATCACGCCCCCCACACGCTGGACACGGTGTATGTTTGCGATGGGATGTGGTTTGCAATGAGATACTAAGGGCGCGATGGATATACTCCCAACGCCCCCTTGCAGCCATGCGCACCGCGCCAAAATCTAGGTAAGGTTTGCAGGTTTTGCTATAATGGCGATGATGTTTTTGTGGGCTACTCAGTATTGGGGTGGCCTTTTTTTTGTTCATTATGCGGCTTCCTCACCTTCGACAACCTGCAAGCTGTCTGCCCATTTGTATAAATCTGACCAGCGATAGCCAACACGTTGACCACTGAGTTTGACGCGCTTAGGGAATGTACCTGTACGCTCCCATGCAATTAGAGTTGTGCGGCTCGTAATGCCTGCAAATTCAAGCGTGGCTTTGATGCTGGCAATGCCTGTTTTGCGGGTCTCTTGGGTGACTTGATAAATAGTCGATTGATTGTCCATGTTTTCTTCTCAAGTGATTCAACATGGACAAAGGATAACTGAGCAAATTGGGCATTTTTGGGCAGTTGCCCAACTGCGCAATTCTTGAGTTTTTATCAGAGTTTTAAATTTTTAGGATTTGTTGTGCGTCTTCTCAGATTTTCTGCGGATGTACCTAAGCTCTTAGCCAGCCGTGCACAGATTGCCGAATGACTTTGGCGATTATTTTTTGAATATTCGTCGTTTACCGCTGCCTGCCACTCATCGTATTTATGCTTTTTAGCTGCTGGCTCTCCCGCTTCTTCATCCTGCTGAAATTGCTCAGATTGTTTCTCGATTGGAATATTTTCAGATTCAACGTCGACGGGCTGATCTTTTGGTAGAGCCTGTACTGTATTTTTTAAAACATCACTCTGACTTATTTTAGATGCTGGCTCTTGTTCCTTCGCGCCCAGTTGGAGCAGTCTATCCATGTCTTTTTTCGACATGTATAAATCATTAGTATCAATCACTAAATAATCAGTATCTGACGCTCTATCAATCATAGCTTGCATATCGTTTTCTAAGCGCTTTAGACCGGGGATAGTGCTTTTATTTTTCAGTTCTTCTGCAAAGGATTGCTTTAAAAAATGGCGATGACTCGCAATATCCAAATGCTCCACGCCACCATCCCATGAATCATTCGGTAGATACAATGAACTGCATTTTGCGACCCTATCAACAATTAACGTTTCTAGTGTGCTGCTGAATAAAAAGGCTATTCCTGTCATGGGTTCTATATAGTCGCCCATTCCCATGACGGGCAAATCAACATAAAAACCCGGATCGTTTCCCCATCGCCAGACATAGATAGGTTCAGCAATTTTTATACAGACGCGAACGCCTCTATCAATGCATAGTCGCATGACCCATAAAATATCGGCAGCACCCCCTTCAATTTCGGCTATTTGCTCAGCAACTCTTGAAAGCCGGATAGTATTACCCACATCTTGCAGCCGATCTATCTCCATCAACACACCTTCACTGTGCTACCTCCAAAAGAAAACACACGCCAGCCAGTTGAAGGTTTGCTGGTTTTCGCCCCGTCGGGCTAGGCGTGTGAGAAAAGCATTAGGCGGGGAATGTGCGGCTAATCCTTATAGTGACTAAGAATGGTAAAACTGGTCATGCTAGGACAAGCACTGCCCTGAGATGAGCCAAGGACCTCATCTAAGATAACCTTGTCAGCAGACCCCTCTGCTTTACTTGTTCATAACCAACAGCTAAACCATCTGCATAGTTTGAGACCTCTTTTGCAACAACGTCTTTAATATCTGTTTGAAGTCGATATTTGAACAAAGCATCTTGAGTGGTAATTATATTTTCAATGGCTGAGCTATCTTGTGCTTCTTGTAAGCTGAGGGTGGATAGTAAGATAGCCTGATTGGGGATCATTTTGGCGATACCTTTTAGTTCTGCTAGATGACGGTGTGCAACAATCAAGGCTTTAAGAATGTTCGATTGATCTGCCAAAGGCAGCAGTTCTTTTAGTGAGATTGTTTGCATAATGTCCAACTTCTCAAAAAACAGGGATTCTTTTACATATCCTTGTCCATCTGCTCAAAAAAGGCAAATTTTGAGAAGATGCGATTAGTTGGCAATCCGTAGCGGTATTACATTAGTTTTCACTTCCCCTGCCAGAATACTATTTAGGTAAACATCCCATACCGCCATCACTTGACGCTTCTCTGCCAGATAGTCATAGCGGTCATAGTGTCGGCTGGATACATCCGTCATGGCATGATTCTGGAATTTGTCCCGATCTTCTTTGCGGATGCCTGCAAAGCCCATCAATGTTTTTACGGTGCGCCGAATATCTTTAGGCACAAAGGGTTCTAAGCCAATTTTGGGACAAAGGCGATTAATAGAGCGGGTTAAAGTAGCATAAGGCATGATTCCTTGTGCTCCCCTCACCTTGCCAAATAAAGCGCCTTTGTCATCCGCTTGCTCAATGCTGACTTGTAGCAGCTCTTGGGCAATGTCACCGAAGGGTACAATATGCGTAGAGCCATTTTTGGTATCGTGCAGAGTAACCAGATGGTTCTGAAAATCCACATCCTTGGTATGTAGCCCTAAAACTTCCTCAATACGCTGTCCACCCAAAGCAAATAATAAACGTATCGCTCGCACGACTTTAGGATGCATGTTGGTATGATCGAGTGCTTGCCATAACTGCCTAACTTCACTGCTGGATAAGTGGCGGTCGCGTGCCTGTTCAGTTTTTTCGGGTTTAGGTACATCCCGCACGGGGTTAGATTGGATGCCAAAACGCAATGCTTCAAAGTGGTGCTTAGCATCATTATCCCATTGAATACCAAACGTGAAGGCAGCACTCAGGTAAGCTCTAATGCGATTCGCAGCAATCAATTTATCGCGTGCAATCACTTGTGCTAGAACCCCTTTAATATCTTCAGCAGTTATATCTTTAGCTTTGGTGCTTTCATGAATAACCGGGTAGACATTGACTGTTAAAGCCCGCTCTACCTCTGACCATGAGCGCTTGTCATTGGCCTTCAAATCAGCAACATAAACTTCAATCAGTTGGCGAATACTCCCATTCATAGCTTCACGCTTTCTCTGAGCGTCTAAGTGCTTTCTTTGAGCTTCTTCTGCGGCCAGCTCTTCATTAAATACTATTTGCGGGTCACGCCCTGAATCATAAACTGCTCGCCATTTTACCCACAGTTGCCGCGCATCTTTCAAACTGGTTTCAGGGTAGTAACCTAAAATCATCGGTACATCGCGCCCTTGAGCAGTTTTGTAGCGAAAT
Source organism: Thiothrix eikelboomii (assembly GCF_900167255.1). Lineage (GTDB taxonomy): Bacteria > Pseudomonadota > Gammaproteobacteria > Thiotrichales > Thiotrichaceae > Thiolinea > Thiolinea eikelboomii. The sequence goes on along the minus strand of NZ_FUYB01000016.1, from coordinate 94,675 downwards.
ATAAAACTGATGCGCCCCTTCGGTGAGACTTTCACTCCAAACCCAGCTTTGCCTTCATCCATGCGTCGATAAGCTGTACCCGTGGCTTTTAGTGATTTGAGTAAATTGTCGGTGAGCTTCGGCATGATGCAGATGTATTTGTTAGGGTGAGAGTCCTAGATTATTCGGAGTCCACTGGTTGAGTGGCTAGGAATGGTTTAAAATGACTTGAAATAAACTGTTTTTATAAAGTTGCACTGACTATTTTTTAATAAGTCATTGATATTTTTAGTATTTGATTGTTCATCTTTAAACAGCTTAAGTTAATATTTTTTGCTGTTCACCTGACTTTTAATCAGGTGGTCATGCGTTCGAATCGCATACGACCCACCACCTTTAAAGCCTTGTAAATGAATAATTTACAGGGCTTTTTGCTTTTGGGGTGTTCGATACTTATCACCACACATCCATTCACTTCACCTACCAAAATACGATGGACTCGTATGCAGTCTCCGCTTTGTGCTGTTAGGAAGTGAGCCTTATTTATAATAATAAATTATATTTATCTATTAATAAGTACCATCCATCTGTGTTGATCTAGCTTGCACTCGCCTTAACATTCAATAATTTTATTAACAAAAAATTGAATGAATCAAAAAATCTTGAGTGTCCCAGCATAAATTTCAAATCAAAGCTTAAATGACAATTCATTGATTTTTATAAAAATTAACGAGAGCACCGATCATGACTCAAACCATCGAAACCACCCAGCTTCCTTCTGAACCCACTAATAGCCGTCGGAGCTTTCTAAAGAATTTAGGTTATGTCGCCGCATCGGTCGCCTCTTTACCTTTGGTCTCTGGAGCTTTAAGTAAAGTACAAGCAGCCGATTTTTCCTATGGTACCACCCCTTCGACCAATGTACTTGCACGCAAGAACCGAAACCTATACCTACGCCAATTTGCAGCTTCGATTCAATACGGTTTAAGAGTTCCTACGCAAACACCTAATCAAGATGAACGTCTGTACCAAGGTAAAATTGCTAATTTCTCTAAAGGTTTGCCACATAATAATTTAGGTGAAGTGGATCTGGTGGCGTATGACCGCTTATTAGCTGCCCTAAGTTCAGGTCGCTCGGCAGATTATGAGACGATTCCGATGGGTGGCAGTGTGAAATTAGCCAATCCACAGGCTGCTTTAACCTTTCAATTAGAAGGCGGTGACTCCCATTCATTTGCAGTTCCACCCTTCTTCTCTTTAGCCAGCGAAGCCTTAGCCGGTGAAATGACCGAACTGTATTGGCATGCCTTGGCTTTAGATGTGCCTTTTTCGCAATATGGGCTTGAAGCACAAACCACGGCAGCGATTAATGACCTTAAAGGCTTTAAAAATTACGCGACTGTGAATGCAGGGAATTTATTTCGTGCAGGTCTACCCGGTGATACGACCGGACCTTTAGTATCGCAATTCTTATGGCAAGATGTACCTTGTGGTCCTTTTACTTTGCAGCAACGTTATAAGCTACCGGTTACAGGTGATGTCCACATGACTCACTATGATCAGTGGTTAGCCATTCAACGCGGAGCACCTGCGACGACCACGACCCAGTTTGATACTACTCCACGCTATATGCGCAATGCCCATGATTTGGCTGAATGGGTGCATAAAGATTTCACCTTCCAAGCTTTCCAGCATGCTGCTTTGATTTTAATGGGGATGAATGCCCAACGTGATAGCCATCCTTATTCAAACTCCACTAGCCAAGCAGGGTTCATTACTTTTGGTGGCCCACATATTTTAGATTTAATCGCCAGAGTAGCTTATGCCGCACTTAAAGCCGCTTGGCATCAAAAATGGCAGGTGCATCGTTCATTGCGTCCAGAAGTCCTAGCCGGGCGCGTGCACAATCATCTCCGTGGTGCAGCGAGTTATCCTTTGCATAGTTCCTTATTGAACTCTAAAGGTAGCCAGCAAGTATTCTCACGTTATGGCTCTTATTTATTGCCCCAAGTTTATCCTGAAGGCTCACCCACACATCCGTCTTATCCTTCGGGACATGCGACGATTGCAGGGGCGTGTGCTACGGTTCTAAAAGCCTTTTTTAATGAGTCTTTTATACTCAATAATAGTGTGATGGTCAGTGACGATGGCTTAAGTTTATTACCTTATAACAGCCATGCCTTAACTGTAGGTGGGGAAATCAATAAGCTTGCCGGTAATATTGCTTTAGGACGTGACTATGCAGGTGTTCACTATCGCCAAGATGCGATTCAAGGTCTCTTACTAGGTGAAAAAATAGCCTTGAATTTATTAAGCGAAGCAAAACTCTTCTTCAGTGAAACCAATGTCAACTTCACTTTAACTCGCTTTAGTGGCCAAACTGTAAGCTTTTAATGTCTGATTTTTAGCCTCTCAATGCTTTGCATGGCAGGGGCTTGCCTCGTAAAAATTATTTTTGCTAATTGAGCTAAACCAAGCAATCAAAGCGTAGAATGCCTGTCTAAAATTAAGGGACAACGACTTTATACTTTGTGCGGGGATGAATAATGAAAAGATTGCCTTTAGCTTTAACAATGAGGTCACTGCCACTAGCCTTGTTAATGGCGAGTATTCTAGGTTTAAATGGCTGCGATGAAACTCCCACCTCTGCGGACACTGCTTCCGTTGCTAATCCTAAACCTGAAACTAATACCGCTAATACGACCAATAATGTCGTACCTGCCAAGCCTGTGCTTGATCCAGCCCGGATCGCAACGGAACTTCTTATACAACGCCCCGCTGCTATTCAAGCCCGTAATCAGCCGATTGTTTTAGGTTTTCGCCAAGCCCTCATCAGCGAAGATCAAGCAGGTACGAGTGCAGACCGCTATCTCAGCTTTAGCCCTGCAGTTCCCGGCAAAGCGCAGTTTGAGGGGACAAATCGGATCGTATTCGTCCCAGATGCCCCCTTAAACTCGGGGCAAACTTATATCTTAACGCTCAAACCACAGGGTTTGCTGAATATTCCCGCTGATACCCCTGAGCTTGAGTTTAGTTTTAAGACCAAGCCGTTAGAATTAGAAGTGCAAACCAGTGGCCTCGAGCCTGTTCCTGATCAAAGTACACAATTGCAATTGCGTGGCCAAGTGTTTAGCTCTGACTATCTAGAGCCGGATCAAATTGAAAAAATCCTCCAAGCCAAGGTACAGCAACAACCTCTCACGATTGCTTGGGAACATGATGCCAATGGTACTGAGCATCGCTTTACAGTCAAAGCCATTCCCCGCGAAACCTTTGCTACGGATCTGAACCTAAGCTGGGACGGTAAAGCCATTCAGGCGGTCGGTGCGAATAGTAGCGGGCAAAAAGCCTTGCCTATCCCTAGCATTAAGACCTTTACAGTGACCCGCTTTGAGACTTTAAGAGATGATAAAAACGAGAATGGTGGCAAGCCCTATGTAAGCATTAGTTTCTCGGATTCTCTCGATCCCCAACAAGATCTAACCGGTTTAGTTCAACTGGGTACTGGCGAAGTTAAAACCCAAATTGTCGGTAATCGCCTGTTAGTGTATCCGGCCACTGAGCTTGAACCGGGTGAGCATAAAGTCATTCTGAATCCAGGGATTAAAGCTGCCTCTGCGGAATTAGGCAAACTGACTGAGCGTAATGAGCAAAGTATTGCCTTAGAGCCACCTAAACCGGCTATCCGCTTTGTAGGCAAAGGCAGTATTCTGCCTGATAACCAAATCATGGAGATCCCCCTCGAAGCACGGGGCGTGAATGCTGTTCAAGTCACTGCGATGGAAATTTATCCAGAAAAGATCGAGCAATTCCTGCAAGTGAATAATTTGAGTGGTGATTCCGAGGCTGAGCGAGTGGGGCGCTATATTTGGCGCAAGACGATTCCTTTAAACGCGGCCAATCCTAATCAATGGAATCGGTATAGCATCAATGCCAGTGATTTATTTAAAACTAAACCCGGCACGATGTATCGTTTAGAATTATCCGTCGATCGTCGTCATTCTACCTTCCCTTGCCCAGCAGGCACACCCGCGCCACAAATTCAGGATAAACCACTGGCCAGCAGTGAAGATTATGATGGCTCAGCCGCTAGTGGTTGGGATGGTATTGCTGAGTATTATGTGGGAAGTGAAAATATCGAATATGATTGGGAAAAACGTGATGATCCTTGTAATGACAGCTACTTTAATTACACGGATAGCGCTAAAACGACCCATAATTTCATTGCAAGCAATTTAGGTTTAATCGCTAAGCAAGATACGGTCGGCAAGCTCCATGTTATTGCTACTGACTTACGGACAGCCGCGCCTGCGGCGAATACCACGGTCAGCTTAAAAAATTTCCAAGGCCAAACGCTAGCCACTGGAACAACCAATACCGACGGGTTTGCTGAGTTAGCTACTCCTAGTACACCGTTTCTAGTCGTGGCTCAACAAGGTAAAGATCAAGCTTATTTAAAGGTTAATGCCAATGCTGCCCTTGAGGTTAGTCAGTTTGATATTGGCGGGGATACCATCAATAAAGGTTTGAAAGGCGTTTTATACGGTGAGCGTGGCGTTTGGCGTCCGGGCGATGATATTCATCTCACCTTTGCACTACAGGATCGCAGTAAAACCTTGCCTGTTAATCATCCCGTCACAGTGCAATTGTTTGATCCAAGTGGCAAACTCAAGCAAACCTTAACTAATCGCCAACCCACTGGGCCGTTTTATACCTTCAATCTGAAAACAGCAGAGAGCGATCCGACGGGGGATTGGTTGGTCAAAGCCGTCTTAGGGGGCAGTACCTTTAATAAATCCCTAAAAATAGAAACGGTACGCCCGAATCGTCTAAAGGTTGATTTGAATTATGGTGTACCGGCCTTATTTGGTTACCAACCCTTGCCAGATGCTAAGTTATTTGCACAGTGGTTACACGGGGGTACAGCCGCTAATTTAAAAGCCGATGTGAGTGTACGCCTACGTGAAAAGACCACTAGTTTTAGTACTTTTAGTGATTATGCCTTTGATGACCCTACTCGCAAGCTCGATAGCGAAGATCAACAACTGTTGGAAGGACGTTTAGATAATCAAGGTTATTTAAGCTTTAATAAAAGCTTCCAACCTGAGCAACCGGCACCTGGGCTATTAAGTGCTTGGTTTACGAGTCGTGTCTTTGAAGAAGGGGGCGGTTTCAGCCTTAGCAAGCAAGAACTCGATTATTATCCGTTTGAAAATTATGTGGGGATCAAACTACCCAAAGGCGATGCTGAACGTAATATGCTGCTGACGGATACTGAACATACCGTGAGTATTGGTAGTCTGAACGCCGAAGGTAAAGAAGTGTCTCTTGCACAGGTTGAAGTCACTCTTTACAAAATTGACTGGAAATGGTGGTGGGATAAATCCCCCGATTCCTTAGCAGAATATGCAGACTCTAGCCATAGCAGCAAGCTGCAACAAGCGGTCGTCTCCACCACTAACGGTAAGGGTGAGTGGAAATTCCAGATTAAATACCCTGATTGGGGGCGTTATTTAGTACGGGCTTGTGATTTACAAGGCAAGCATTGTACCGGTAAAACCTTATATGTGGATTGGCCGGGTTGGGCAGGACGTGCACAAGAAGAAGGTAGCGGTGCTGCGGCTATGTTGCGCTTTAGCAGTGACAAAACCCAGTATAAGGTCGGCGAAACGGCGCAAATTCAATTGCCCGAAGCACAGGCAGGGCGTGCGTTATTAACCATCGAAACCAGTAGCCAAATTTTAGAGCAACGTTGGTTGGAATTTAATGGGCAGCGTAGTCAAGTGAGTATTCCGATCACATCTGCGATGGCTCCGAATGCCTATGTAAGCATTAGCTTATTGCAAGCTCATCAGAACAGGCAAAATGATCGACCCTTGCGGTTATATGGTGTGCTGCCACTGTTAGTTGAAGACCCAAGCACGCGCTTGCAACCGATTATTCAAGCGGCTGATGAATGGAAGCCTGAAAGCACTCAATTGTTCAAAGTATCAGAACAAGCCGGACGGCCGATGGATTACACCTTAGCAGTAGTCGATGAAGGCTTATTAGGTTTAACTCGCTTCCAAACCCCTGATTTGCATAAAGCCTTTTATCGTAAAGAAGCACTCGGGATTAAAACTTGGGATTTATTTGATAGTGTAATTGGTGCGTATAGCGGTAATTTAGAGCGGATGTTAGCTATTGGTGGGGGTGACGAAGCTCAAATCGACGATGCTGCCAATAAACCTAAACGTTTCCCACCCGTGGTGAAATTCCTCGGCGCTTTCCATTTGGATGCTGGGCAAACTGGCGAGCACACCATTGAACTCCCCTCCTATTTAGGTGCAGTGCGAGTGCTGTTAGTCGCAGCTGAAGCGAATCATGCGTATGGTATGGCTGAAAAATCAGTTTTCGTGCGTCAACCTTTAATGCTGCAATCCTCTTTACCTCGTACTTTGAAAATTGGCGAAAGTATGGAGGTACCACTGACCTTATTTGTGGCGGATGCTAACTTAAAATCAGTGGAAGTGAAGGTCGAGGCCGATGCCGCCTTTGCTAGTGTCGGACCTGTTGTGACGGTGCCTTTCACCCAAGCGGGTGAAAAAACCGCAACCGTCTTTATTAAAGCGGGTGCTAAACCGATGCAAGGTAAACTGCGCTTTATCGCAACCAGTGGTGATCAAACCAGTAGCCATGAAGTCGCTATTGAAGTGCAAGCGCCGAACCTGCCGAGTATACGTACCGTGAGCAGCACACTGGCTCCGAATGCAGGCTGGAAACAAACCATTACCCCATTTGGTTTAGCAGGTACTAATCAGAGCAGTCTTGAGTTGTCACCGATTCCGAATTTGAATCTGGAGCAGCATTTAGATTATCTGATTAATTATCCGCATGGTTGCTTGGAACAAACTACTTCAGCGGTATTCCCACAGTTGTATTTACCAAAGCTGCTTCAGCTTGAGCCGGAGCGTCAGCAAAAGGTTGAGCATTATGTGAAGCGTGCGATTGCTAAATTCAGTAGTTTCCAAGCCAGCAATGGTAATTTAATGTACTGGCCGGGTTCGGCTGAAGCGAATGATTGGGCCAGCTTATATGCGGGTCATTTCTTAGTTGAAGCCCAAAAACAAGGCTATAGCCTACCGTTGAGTGTGATGAGTGCTTGGCAAGGCTATCAGATTCGCCAAGCTCAAGATTGGACGAGCTCAGCGAGTGCTGAAGATACGAGCGCAACCCAAGCTTATCGTTTATACGTTTTAGCTTCAGCGGGCAAGCCTCAATTAGGTGCCATGAATCGCTTACGTGAATCGGGTAAAGCCAACGAGCAAGCACGTTGGTTATTAGCGGCTGCTTATCAACAAGCAGGCCAAGCGGAGGCTGCTCAGCAAACGACAGCGGGCTTAGTGGCAAATAGCTTAAATGTACCGGTTTCTGAAGCGACTTTTAGTCAGCGTTTAGGTCAGTTAGGTTTGCAATTAGAAACTTTATTAACCTTACAAAGACCGCAAGATGCTGATTTAGTTGTCCAGCAAATATCGGCTGAATTAGGCGATGCGACCAAGCGCTTTAATACCCATGATTTGAGTTGGGCTTTATTATCAGTGTCACATTATCTAAGTGCTATGCAGCAAACAGTAACAGCGGACTATGTACTGGATCAAGCAGCAGCTGTCACACTGACTAGCGCCCAACCGCTCCTCACTCAGTTATTAACCGCCAATGATCAGGCCTTCTTATTGACGGTAAACAATAAAGGCACTAATCAGTTGTATGCCGCTTTAAATCAGCGCGGGGTGGCTCAGATCGGAAATGAACAGGCTGAGTCGCAAGGTTTGCATATTCAAGCTGAGTTATTGGATCGAGCAGGGAATAAGCTTTGGGATGCAAGTATCGCGGATCCTAATCTAAAACTGCAACAAGGTCAGGATTATGAGCTGAGTCTTACTGTTAGTAATGGAACAACACAGAATCTACAGCATTTAGCTTTATCGGCTTTAGTCCCTTCTGGCGTAGAAATTGTTGTAGCTGATTCCAAACGGGTTGAAACGGCTGCGAATACTGAAGGCAGTACAGAGCTCGCTCCAGCTCAGCCAGCAGCTGCGGTGACTGGCTTAAGTTATCAAGATCTGCGTGATGATCGGGTACTGAGCTATTTCGACCTGGCGGCGGGTGCGAGCCAAAATGTGAAAATTCGTATGAATGCTGCTTACCTAGGTAAATATTATTTCCCTGCTCTTAGCGTAGAGGCGATGTATCAACCCGCTATTCGCGCCCGGACAGCGGGCGTATCGCTCAGTATCGTCAAAGCAGCGCCGGTACCGGTATCAACTGCAACTGCTAGCGCTGCTGAAATGGCTGCTGAAGAAGCTGAAACGGAGAGCAATCCTGATGCGCTTGAAGAGGATGAGGATGCAACGAATTAACAAATTAACGAGGTTCATGAGTTAATAGTGATCCATTGTTGCTAGCTAGCCTATAAGTCATGGCTCAACTACCACGCTTACCACTCTTACCCTTATCCTTGGCTAGGGTTCAAGGTCGAACCCTAGCCAAGTTTTGCTTCAGCTTATTATTCTTGGGTGGTTTACTCGTCGGTGGATGGTGGTGGTATTTTGACAGTCTGCCACGTCCCTTATTTGCCAAAACCCATGCCCAGATTTTGTTAGATCGACAAGGGCGCTTATTAAGTGCACATATTGCAGACGACGGACAGTGGCGCTTTCCTGCGATTGAAAAAGTCCCGGATAAATTTACCATCGCTTTGACTCAATTTGAGGATCGACGCTTTCAAAACCACAGTGGCGTGGATTTCCTCGCTCTGATCCGTGCCACGTATGACAATCTTCGCCAGCAACGGATCGTCAGTGGTGCTAGTACTTTAAGTATGCAGGTAATTCGCTTAGCCAGAGGTAATCCACCTCGGACCTTGCCTGAAAAGATCGTCGAGATGTTTCGTGCTTGGCGTTTGGAGTCTTTATATAGCAAACCTGAGATTCTGCAACTGTATGCAAGCCATGCGCCTTTTGGTGGTAATGTCGTTGGTTTAGAAGCCGCCGCTTGGCGTTATTTTGCGCGTGATCCTGAACAGTTGTCTTGGGCAGAGCATGCCCTCCTAGCGGTGTTGCCGAATAATCCGGCGCTTATCCATCCGGGCAGAAATCGCACCCAGCTTTTGCAAAAACGAAATCGGTTATTAGCCCGCTTATATACTGTGCAGGTTTTATCCAAGTTAGATTATGAATTAGCGATGGCTGAGCCTTTACCCGAAGCCCCCCATTTATTGCCCCGTTTAGCTCCGCATTTATTGGATACCTTAGCTGCTAGTTACCCGCAAGGTGAGCGCTTTCAGACGACTATTGACGCTAATTTACAACAGCAGCTCGTTACCCTCGCGCAACGCACGGGTGATCAATTAGCCCTCGAAGGTATTCAAAATTTGGCGATTCTAGTGCTCGATAATCATAGCCTAGCTACTTTGGCTTATATTGGTAATCGCCCAGATAGAGACTATCGTGCTGAGCTAGGGCATGCAATTGATCTGATCCAGCGTCCGCGCAGCTCAGGCAGTACGCTAAAACCTTTGCTATTTGCGGATATGTTGGAGCAAGGCATGCTGCTGCCAGACTCCTTAATTGCTGATGTACCTGTGAATTATACGGGTTTTACCCCCCAAAATTTTAATCGCCAATATCATGGTGCAGTCAGTGCTCGTGAAGCTTTAGCCCGCTCTTTAAATATCCCTTTTGTGAATCTATTGAGCTTGCGGGGTGTTGATCCTTTCTTGATGTATTTACGCCAGATGGGTTTTCAACATCTGCAGCGCTCAGCTCGACACTATGGTCTGAGTTTGGTCTTAGGTGGGGCAGAAACCTCTTTATGGGAGTTGACGGTTGCTTATGCCAATCTCGCACATTTGGCGCAAACATCCACTATCAAGCAGGCCTATTGGCAACAAGGTCGGCGCTTACAAACAGAAATAGCTGATTCTGGGCGTATTGCTACCTTGTCTAAGGCTACGGCTTGGCTGACTTTAGATTCACTCTTAGATTTAGCGCGTCCCGGTGATGAAGGTTATTGGGATAAGTTTAGTAGTAGCCGCAAAGTTGCTTGGAAAACTGGGACGAGTTATGGGCAACGTGATGCTTGGGCGATTGGTACGACACCGGATTATACGGTGGGTGTTTGGGTCGGGAATGCGAATGGTGAAGGGCGTGCGAGTTTAACTGGAACACAAACGGCTGCTCCCATTTTATTTAATACCTTTAATTTTTTACCTCTAGGCCGAGCTTGGTTTTCAAGCCCTGAGGCACAACTGACCGAGGTGAATATCTGTCGTAATGATGGTTATCTCAGCAATGGATTTTGCCAAACTAAACGGGTGAAAATTCCTCTGGGTAGCCATTTTTCACGGATGACCCCCTATCACCAACGTATTTATTTGGATGCATCACAACAATGGCGAGTCAATAGCGAATGCGAGTCCATTAGCAAGATGCAAGCTCGAGACTGGTTCGTGTTACCCCCGGATCAAGCCTATTATTATAAACAGTATCATGCTGATTATCAGCCTCTACCGCCGTGGCGTCCTGACTGTGTGGCTGACCTTGGTCATCAACAAGAGGCTTTAAGTGTGGTTTATCCACAGGAGGCAACACAAGTTTATTTACCACGTGAGCTAGACGGAAAATTAGGAGAGGTGATCTTTCGGGCAGTCCCGACCCATCCTGAGGCACTTTTGTATTGGCATTTGGATAATCAATTTTTAGGGACTACCCAAAGTTTTCATCAAATGGCCGTGCAGCCAGCCGCAGGTAAGCACCGACTAGCGGTCGTTGACGAATCAGGGCAGCGCATCGAACGCCAATTCGAGGTCTTAGTACATGAGGATAAATCGCAGTAAAAATAAATAGTTAGTTATCTAGATAATTAATTCAAACTTAAGTACTAATAAATAAAATTAATTAACCGTTGTTTTTTTAAGCGTATCGACTACAATTTGACCTGTGAAAAGTCTAGCGTTTGATCTTCGGATCCGGTTGGCGTTGCGCCACCTGTGCATTAAACCGAGCATTGCAACACAAGGAAGACTGTTTCAGCCTCGCTATTGCCCTAGATAACGTACCGGAGTGGGTACGAGCTGGGTCAATCGCGCCGCCGCAATTTCGTACCCACTCCGGTACGTTATCTAGGGCGCGAGTCAGTGAGTCTTCCATGTACCAGGTATTAAGGTAGATTTTTCAACGACAGTAAGGGGATGATCCATCCCCTTCATTTTATTTAAGCTCAGATAATAACATCCATCCATGCTGCTTAGATTTATAACCACTGTCATCTTCACCATTTTATTTTTATAAAGCAGGGGGCAAAATCCGTGCACCTTACTCTTTCTGACCTTGAAACAGCATGGCACTTAAAAGACCCTGCTTTAGTCGATTATATACTTGCCCTAGTCAATCAACCGGACGCTATTCCTGATCAGCCGATCCGTGCCGAAGCTCTCAGTTTCCAGAAATTTATTGTAACCCTGTCGAGCACTAGCTTTTTAGCTAAACCCGCTGAAGAACAAAAAGCATGGCGCATCGAGCAATTAGCTTTATTAGAAGCCCCTAATGCTGAGTTACCTTTAGCTGAGCGCTTAAATGTGCATAAAATTATTCTGTTCTTGTGGACTGATAATAGTCTCTATGCCCGTCAAGTTTTATTGGAACTGATTGCTAAACTCCCGTTAATTTATGGCCCTTGGCGGGCGCTCAAGCATATTTTTAAAGCAGCTGAAGCGAACAATGATTATCAACTATTAGGGGCAATTGCTGCCCGTTGTGATAGCACCGCGAAACCCGAATTTAGCCTTGCCACACTCTTGTACATGCGCCGTCGTGCTTGGCGTTATTTACGTAAGCTTGGGCAAACTTTGCCTGCCGTTTATCCAGAAGCGGCTACTCATTTCTTGGCGGCATATACAGATGATACGGATTGGCAGCAAACTTGGATAGCTAAGCATATTTTTTACCATGAAACTCAGGCTTATGGTTCGGCTAGTTTTGGCTATATCTCACCGAAAACCAATCGCTTAGATAAGCGTGCTTTTAAAGAAACTTGGCAGCGTGTTCCTGAGCCACTCTTTCGCTTATTAGGCATGGCAAAAGCTGAGTCGATTCGTCACTATGCCTGCACAGCCTTAAAGACGGATTTCAAACTCAAGTTGCGTGATGTCGAGGCGCAATGGCTGATTGATTTAGCTCATTTACCGGTGTCTAGCCCCTCAGTTGATAATTTCATGGTCTGGTTACTCCAAAATTCACCCAAACTGGAGCAACAACAATTCCGTGCCTTGGGTTTGCATAGTGTTGTTTTGAGTTTATTGGAGTCACAAGACAGCGAAGCATTGAATTACGCGATTCACTATGTAAAAGCCCATGCCCGCGATTTACCCCTAGATACATTATTACGCTTAGCCCTAAAAACTCAGCCTGAATTAATTCAATTAATTCGCCAACTGATTTCCGAGCGAGATGCACGCCGTGACATTGGCTTGGAGGCGTGGGGGCAATTATTGGCCTTGGATCATTATTATGAGTTTGCTGAGGCTCATTTACGGCAACAATTTGGGCGCAAAGAATTAACCCCCGCATGGTTTCAGTCACTCAGTTTAAGTTCAAATCTTGGGTTTAGATTTACTAAGCAATATTTATTAGAATTATATCCGCTCAAAACTTTAGGTAGTGCTTATTTTCAGGCAGTGTTAGAGCAATTAGATCCGAGTCATGCAGAGCATTATGCCTTGGCTGAGTTCGCGCTTGATCAGTTGGCGGCCTTAGATTTACAAGAACTATCACCGAATTTTCTTCAAACCGCGCTATTTAATCCCTTCTTGACTGGGCGCTTACGAACATGGCTACAAAACGATGTGCTGAAAGCCCGTCAATTGCCCCTCGATTTTTATCAAGCCTTGGCCTACGAAGCAGATTGGTATGCTCATCCCTTTATTCAAAGCTTGCGCCAAGCGCCTTGGCCTTGGGCGCAGAGTTTGCATTTTGATGCGCATTTAGCGGAGCAAGTACGCGGCTGGCTCGCGGATGTTCGGCGCTTTTCACCGGCAGATTTAGGCTTTGAGTGGTTGATGAGGCTAGTCAATCGTGAAGAGGCGGCTTATCACGATTTTGCTGTGAAATTAATGATTAAAGCCTTTACCCCAGCTGATTTCGCGCCCAAACCAGCCGCTGCAACAACAGCCACCACTTCAGTTACCACCGCGACCGAGAAAACGATTGATTTACAGAGTAAGACTTTCTTATTCACTGGCAAACTTAGCACCATGACTCGGGGCGAAGCAGAGACGAAAGTCACGGCGGCTAAGGGTAAAAATGCAGGTAGTGTGACTGCCAAGCTCGATTATTTAGTGATTGGTGACGAAGGTTCGCCCCTGTACGGCAATGGTCGCAAAGGCAGCAAACAAGTGAGCGCAGAAAAGCTCATTGCGGCTGGGGCAAGCATTAAAATCATTTCTGAGACGGCTTTCTTACAAATGCTTGTGGGAGAGCAGCGCGAATTCTCAGCTGATGCGGTGCTCGCAGGTTGTCAAACCTTATGGGCGATGGCTGTGGATAAGCCTGACACGCCGATGAGCCAATTTGCGATTCAATATCTGCGCTATCACCATCCTGATTTATGTTTGAAACTGACCGATAGACCCGTCGACCCGGGTGCTGAAATTCCAGCAAGCTTTGCCAGTTTTGCTCAGTTTAAGCCTTTGTTTAATCATGCCTATCCGGCACTACGCCAGCTGGCCTTGGATTATGCCCAATACGAGTTTGCCGTATGGTCACCGAAAGTGGCCGATTTATTGGCTTTGACTGAATCCAAATATGGTGATGTACGTGAGTTCGTTAGGAAGGCACTCACGGAAGAGGCGAGCATGGAAAATCGGCGTTATCGCTTGGATGCCAGCCAATTACCCGCTGGCGATGTGTATAGCTTTTGTGAGGCACGCTCAGCAGCGACCCGTCAATTGGGGATGCAACTGATTCAGCAGCATGAAAAATTTCAGTTACCTGAAGCCCTCTTCCAACTGACCGAAAGCCCAGATCGAGAATTACGCAGCTGGGTGGTGCGGATATTATGGTCATTATATCGTCGTTATGCCACGACGGCTCATTGGAAACCTAGCCTACCGGTGCTGGCGAATTTAAGTACCCGTGATCAAGCTAAACGCGCAGAGGCTTTGAAAAATCTCGGTACGGGCTTACCGAAGCGACCGGAGCATTTACCTGCAGATAAACCTGCCTTACAACAATTATTACGTCGCTGGTTGTATGAACTACCGCCCGGACGGACTCGGGCTGAGCCTGTAACTACACGCCTCAAACCCTTATCTGCCAGCCAAGCTAAAAAAGCTTTGATTGAAACCTTCCGTGATCTGGGGTTAGAAGATGCTGAGTTTGCACACTTGGTGCTCCCACTGTTGCAGCAGTTCACACGCTCAACTGGCCGTATGGAGCAAGCAGCTTGCTTAGTGGCTGTGACCCGCTTGCACGCTGCTCACCCTGCTCTTGCGATATAAGGAAGCACTATGATTCATCTACTTCACGCTTATCGTGGTCAAATTCAGGGTTTATTGAGTCAAGGCGCACACAGCATTTTTGTCACTCAGCATCCTGAAAACCAAGCGACGGAACTCTATCGGTTAAACACCAGTACGGAAAACACCCAACTACAATGCGAGTTATTACCCTGCAGTGCAACGGCTTTAGTTGGCAATACCGAACAGCTTTGGCTCTCAGGTACGGATGGCAAACTTTATAGTAGTGCTTTTAAAGAAGGCAAAGTTCAACCCGTCGGTACGGTCGATTTTAGTGCGAGCAGCGTCTTAGGGTTAGGCTTATTAGCGCACCAGCGCTTGGCGGTGTTACAAGCCAAACAACTTAGCATTCTTGATTTAACCACTCAGCAGCTGACCCAATGCTTTGAGCTGACCGAGGCTGCGACCACGCTGGCAACGAGTCTCGATGGTTTATCTTTGGTGCTTGGTTTTCGTAATGGGCATATTGCTGTTTATCACGCCGAAACCACTAATGACTTAAGCTTAGCGAGCGAAGGTGCAGTGCATCAAGGTCAAGTGACAGCCCTGTTATTTGCCACGAATAACTTACAGTTCTATTCCGCCGGAGCAGATAAAAAGTTATTTCTCACGCATGCATATGGGCGTTTACAACCCGTCGATAAAGGTAAAACTAACCATCATGAAGCCCCCATTACCGCCCTATTACTGGGTAAAGAGCGACTTTTCACCGGGGCAGCTGATAAAAGTCTGAAAGCGTGGGCGTATAGTGGTGGGCAGCCAACTACCTTAAAACAAGGTTTGGCTAATATTGCCTTTCTAGGTTTGATCGACTATTTGGCTAAGCCAGCCTTATTGGTTGCTGGTACGGATGCTTCTTTGCGGGTTGTGAGTTTAACCGAGGAAGAAAAGCTTGGCGAAATCAAACTCGTGATTCATGACGGCTATGCTTTAGCCAAAGAACTGGCTTCACGAAGCGATCCGCAAGAGCGTGAACAAGCGTTAAATTTGTTAGCAGAATACAATGATAAACCTGCCTTTGATTTATTAGATAACCAGCTTAAGCAAGAACAAGATCGTAGCCTACGCGAGCAACTGATTAA
This sequence comes from Thiothrix eikelboomii, assembly GCF_900167255.1. Taxonomy (GTDB): domain Bacteria; phylum Pseudomonadota; class Gammaproteobacteria; order Thiotrichales; family Thiotrichaceae; genus Thiolinea; species Thiolinea eikelboomii. The sequence continues at coordinate 79,057 of NZ_FUYB01000016.1, read as the reverse complement.
ATTAGTTGCCAAGTCCAAACATCCTCGTGCTTTGAGTTTATTAGCAACGGCCACCCAAGACACACGCCATGACACCGTGCGCCAACAAGCGTTTAAAGCTTGGGTCAGTCAGCTTGCAATAGATGATCTACAGCCTTATGAACGCGCACTCGCTACCCGTCAACTGGATATTGGCAAGCAAGCTTTAACTGCATTAGCAACCCTTGCCAAAGATCAGCCTCGTGCTGAGCAAATACTAGTACAAGCACTCAGCCATCCAAAGGCGAGTTTGCGTTTATATGCTTTGAGCTTATTAGAAGCTATTTATGGTTTGTCACCAAAAGCTTCTTTGCAAGCACTCAAGGTCGCCCATCCCGATTTGCAAAGTGCTGCTTTAATTCGTTTATATCAGCGCCAACTGTTGCAGGATTTGGAGGTGCAACGTGCCTTATTGCTCGCTCAGGCCGACCAAGATGCCAAGCTCCGTCACACTGCATTTTTAGTGGCGATTTTAAGCCAAACCCAACTGACCCAAGTTTTGAAGGCGCTTGAACCTGATTTAGCCCGACAATTGCAAGAATTAGAGGATTTTGAATTACTTAGCACCCACCCCGCTAAACCGGTCAAGACTCACAAAACAACTCAAAAAGAGGCTGCAAAACTCATTAAGTCACTGGAGTTTGCTGATTATAATGTCTTGCTACAAGGCATGAGTAACCGTCATGCAGATATTAGCTTCTTAGCAGCCTTTGCCTTAGCGGTACTGCAAGACCAACGTGCTTTCGGAATGTTGCTAGTCTTAAGCCAAGCCTCCAGCGTGGCAATTCGCGCCGGGGTCGGGCGGGCTTTTGCTTGGTTAAATCAAGCAGACAGTATCCCCAGTTTAGAAATTCTCCTGAATGATCCAGCGCCAGAAGTCAGGGATGCCGCCTTTACGGCTTTACAAAAACTACAAGCCAATGCGCTCTTAACTGTTGAACGTGGTTTTGCCTCCCAACATCAAGATATTCATGCCCGTAGTTTAAAAAGCCTGCTGGATAATTTGGTTGAGTCTGAGCCTGCTCTGTCTTTATTACCAATCGCTTTAAATGATCCTTTTGAGCCTATTCGCCAAGAAACATTTAAGGCTTGTTTAAATCGACAATTAGGCGGCTCGATGCTCCCGACCCTGCGCTTATTACTCAACAGCCGCTATGAAAATCTGCATCGTGAAGTTTTAAATGAGCTAATGGCAACCAGCCGTGTACTACCTGTGGTCGCTTGGGTTGAGCAATTGTTAGTAGAGCTATTGAATGATAGTTTTGCGAGCGTGCGGACTGAGGCCTTGTGCTTTGCCCTAACTGAAAAGAAACGCTTTGATCGACAACTTGTCTTAGCGAGAGCGGTCAGTAGTCAGTTTTTGGATGTGCAAAGAGCGGCCTTAGATTATATCCAGAATCACCCTAGCCAAGCCAACCAAGCCCATTTACCGACTTTATTAAAGAGTGAGCATGAGCACCTGCGGAATTTAGCCATCCAATTATTGGTCGACGCTGACCAACGAACGGCTTTATTACCTGCCTTAAGCAGTCCGTATGATGAGGTACAAGTCACCGCTGCGCATGCGTTAGCCAAATGGGGCGAGCCAGCCGCATTGACGACTTTGGAAGCTTTGCTAGCACGCCCTGAACCGACGCTCAAACCCGCAAAAGATCATTGGTTGCGCACGACTGCACAGGCTTTGTCGGGCCTTGGCTTGACCGCTGCTCCATCTGCATTTCCGACGATCCAGCGCTATTTACAAGCACCATATCCCGCTTTGGTAACGGCAGCGGCTAAAGCTTTACCGGATGTGGCCAGTATCGACCAGTTGCCTAGCTTGTTAGCATGGCAAGCCGATGAGCGCCCAGTGGTACGTGCTCATGCCGGATTGGCCTTAGCCCTATTAGGTCAGCCACAGGCCAAAGCCGTCTTGGCAGACCGCCAACTCATTGAGCAACAATTAAATGTATCGCAACGCTTAGCCGCCCAATTAGCATTAGAAACGGCGACACCACTCAATCTGCAACGATTTTTACAAGAGTCGTCTAGCCTGATTCCTGCGGTGTTGGCGTTGGCGAGTCATGAGTTTTTATTGTATAGTGCCGAGCCGATCTTAAGTACTTGGGCTTTGAGTATAAATCAGCCCGATTTACAGCAATTCTGTGCTGATCTACTCGTGCGCTATAGCGATGAAGCAGCGCGTTGGGGCTATTTAGAGCAATGGCTCAAGCAGCAACAAGGTAGGGATAGCAAAGATCAGGACAAGTGCTGGCCGTTTGATAGGGCTAACTTGGAACAAATCGCGACCGTTTTGGTTTATGGTAGTGGGCAGTTAAAAGCTTATTTGCTAGCTCTATTAGTGCGCTTGCCGGCTGGCATGACAGGTCAAGCATGGCAATTGGAATACGCAGCTTTCACTCAGCGTTTTGCCACTCAAATTAAACACGCTACAACCAACAGCCTAACTCTAGCTGCCGCTAAGCCACTACAAAGCGTCTGGAATCAACGTGCCTTCGGTGCTTATTTAGGCTTGCTACGTCAAGACTATCCACCCGCAATCCGTCATGATGTCTTAAGTTTACGCTTAAAAGCACTCCGCAGTTTGCAAGACTTAGCACAGCGCGATACAAGTTTACAGGCTAGTGTGGTCAGTAGCTTCCTTACCCTGCTGAATCATGAGCAGATTGAGCTACGCTTATTTGCTTTTGAGACGCTGCAAACCATGAAGGTGGATTGGGCTTTGCTCGGTCATACCGCCACCACTTCGCCACGTGCTGATATAGCGCGCAAGGGGTTAGAGCTATTAATCAAGCATTATCCCCGCCCACAAGCCCAGCAGTTATTACAAACCTTTATCGGTAGCAATCACGAACTGCTCGCTCCTGAGGCATGGAAACTATACAGCACGGATCTTGGGTTAGTGAAAGCAGCCCCTGATGCCCTGCAATCTAATTTTACGAGCTTGCGAGTGCAGATAGTACAGGAGCTAGCTGCACACTATACCGAGGCAGCTGTACCCGCTTTATTGGTCGAGGCCAGCATGAATAGCCTGATGGCCGTGGCGTTGCAAGCCGCCGAAACCTTGGCACAACATAATCATCCACAAGCTTTAAAGGCTTTAATCAGTTTATTTAATCGGGGTACAGAAACCCAAAAGGCGGCAGTCTTAACGGCTATGCGTGGACTGCCGAGTGCTGAACCTGCACACTGGCTGCTCAATTATCTGAATACTGAATACCTCGCTAAGGAATTAATCAATCTAAGCTATGAAGTCATTGCCAGCCAACGCCCTATCACCCTATTCAAGCCACTCTTGCAGCGCTTGGAGCAACAGCCTAAACAAGCCAAAGCACTGATCAAGGCACTGACAAGGATTACAGGTTTCGATCAGCGCATTGAAGATTATCAAGATGAAGCTGCCGATCAAACCTGGTTAGCCCAACAGTTTCCACGCCATGAAGACTTGCTTATTCAATTATTCAATCATTTGATTCGACTGAATTATTTACAGGAGGCTAGCGAGTTAGCGGATGCACTGGGTTGGGTACAAAGCAAAGCGGCAGATCAAGCGTTGGCAAACGCTTTACCTGTGCTGGATACGGGGCAATTAAAGCCTATTTTACAAGCGATGTCCTATCGGGCTTGGAAGCGTGCAGGGCAAGTCAATGGCTTACTGACCATGCTGGCGCATAAAGATTTAGATCTGCAGTTTTTAGCCGCTGAAGGCTTGGCGAATAGTGGACATCAGCAGGGTTTTAGTATTCTGATGGCTGCTTTGGATTATCAGAAAAATGATGCCTTCCGCCAACGAGCGACCTTAGCCTTAGGCAAATCCGGTGATGAGCGTGCTTTAGATAAATTAATGCAGCTGGCTGAAGATAAGGAGCATTACCTCCATGAAGTGGCACTTGAAGCGATGGGTCACTTGGGTCAAGGTGAGCGAGGCGAGCATATTTTTAAACAAATTAAAACCCGCTTATTGAATGCCGAGTATTTCTCTGAGCTAAACAAGCATGCTTTAAATGGTTTGCGCTGGCTAAATACTCAAGCCGCTTGGGCTTTAGTACAGGCCTATGCTGCCGATAACAGCCACTCTATTGCTGATCGTGTCCATGCCATCTACTTGCTGCAATATCGTGATACTGAAACGACTCGTGAGTTTTTGCTAAAAATACTGCGTGAAGAGGCCAGTGAGCCAGAGCGGGTTGCCGAAGCCTTGAATACGGCGAATCGCTTGTGGAAAGTGCAGGCAAATACCGCAAGTGCTGTGGATTATGCTTTATTGCAAGGCCATTTCCCTGAGCTTGATCCTAAGTTAGTCGCTCGAGTGATTAAGACCGCCCCCACCGCTCAATTATTGGAGTTAATCGGGGCGGATTATCCGCATCAAGCCACCGATCAACCTAAGATCCTCGCTCAAATAGGACAGGGTTTGCTGAATCGCTCTGATTATTCAGTCGAGGCCTTACCCGCGTTACTCGCAGCGAATAAACCTGAGGTCGTCGAGTTAATCGCACGCCTCATTGGGCGTAGGGCGCAGCTATCGCCCTCGTTAGCTAGGAGCTTAGAGCAGGCGTTAGATACTTATTTTACCCGCTGGCAAAGCGCCTATCAGCGCCTTGAGCAGAAGCCAACTGAGAGTGAGCGCCAACAAACTGAACAGGCTTTAGCTAAAACGCTAGCACAATTATTATGGACTTTGGTGCAGCACCATTTACACCCTGCCCGTTTATTACAATTACTGACGACCGAAAATAAAGCTGAGCGTGGTTTCCAGATACAGATTCTGACCGCTTTATTAGCAGTCGCTAAGCTCAGTGAACAACCCGTGCTAGGAGCACTCGTGAGTTTACAAAGCTCAGCTGTGTTACAAGTCAGTCGTTTAGCTAATCAATTGCTTGCAAAACATCAACCTAAAGCCGAACTTGATTGGCAACGCTTAATCACTCAACCCGAAACCTTATTGCAAGATAGGTTTACCCAAGCTTTATCGGCAGCAGCGGCCAGCCCTGCACACCAAGCTCAAGTCTTACCTTTATTGATTGCCAAACAAGCAGTCACCCGCCTTGCGCAGATTGCTAATGATCCACAGCAACAAGAAGCTTTGCGGTTAGGCGCGATTGAGGGATTGGCACGGATGAGCACCCCAAACGCCGAAGTGGCTTTACAACAGATTAAAACAGCGGCTAAGGATGAGGATATTAGCAAGGCAGCTTATCGTGCTTTACGTCGCTGGCAACGCAGCCAAGCCAAAGCCTCCACGGGAGTATCTGCATGAATACTGAGAATCAAGCCCGAGCCACTGCAAGCTTTACTCTGCGCTATCAGCAGCCCAGCGATTTTCATGCAGATGCCGTGCAGCTCTTGACACATTTAGAGCGTGATGAGGTGCAATTTGCGGGCAAAGTTAAACAGCCATTGGCCTTCCGCGAGGGTTTGGCGACTTTGTTTGCGATTGTTAGCAGTGATTATCGTTATATACCTAAAGACCGTACTGCTTATCTTGCTTTTATGCAAATGCGCCGCAGCGCTCGGCATCAAGGCTTAGCTAAAGCTTATCGAGCCTACTTTGATTGGCTATTACGCAATGACCCACAAGCTTGGCTGATGCTTGACCCGATTATTAGCGTGCACCCAGACGGCCTTTTTCTAGAAGTATTTAGCAAAGATGAAGCTTGTTATGCCGCGTTAGCCTTGGATCAAGATTTGTTTGAAACCCAAGGCAAGCTTCAATTCGGTACCACTCATATCGACTTTAGCCCAGAGCTTGCACAAGGCCTTGAGCAAATTCGCAGTTTCCGCAGTACCCATTTTGCGGTCGGCAAAACAGCAGTGAATTTCCAAACTGAAACAGCGCCGGCCTTGCCTGATACTGAAATTATCGAAAAACGTATTCAAGTACCACAAACTTGGATTCGAGGCTTATTGCAAGTGCAATCGGCTGCACAATTGCCAGCTGACATTTTCCATCTTAAACCGATTGATCTTTATAACGCGCTGCGTTATTTGCGCTTGCATGCCGATGTCAAAGGTAAAAAACGCGGTTTGCGCATTGAATTAGTCCCCAATCAGCCGCCACGTTTGATCTTAGAACCCACTGATCAAGTGATTGAAGGGAGTGCCGAGCCGTATCAAGGTCAGCAAGCGAAACTGATTCGTTTGTGGGGTAGACGGCGTTTAAGCTTATTAAAACGCTTTTTACCTTTTGCTGAAACCATTGAAGTACAGGTCTTGGGGCATGGTTTGCCGAGTTTCTGGATTTTGGGTGGTTCAGGGATGAGTTTGACTTTAGCTATCACGGGTTTTACTAGCAGTAATTGGTCACAAGCTTTGAATTTTGACTTACTCCTGCCGCGCCGGAGTGAAACTTTGGCTGAGTTAACAACCGTCGTGGCTGCCTTACAAAAAGTCTATGTCGCCACCTTAGAAGAGTTAGTCGTCACCACGCAGTTAAGTGAGCTGGTGTGTCGTACCGCACTGCAACAAGCGAGCCAGCAAGGTTTAGTCATCTATGATTTAGCGCATGATGTGTATCGCTATCGCCCGCTGACTCAAGAACCCTTGGATATGAGCCATTTCCAATTTCGCCACCCCGCTGAGAAATTAGCCTATGACTTGGTAGCACGGCAACAAGCCATCAGTCAATTGCAGCTCAATCTGCTGCCACTGGAGGGGATAGAAATTTCTGCCACTATCACTGTCAAAGAAGATAAGCGCGACTATCTGGCTAAACTGAAGCTCACCGAAGAAGGGCAAATCAGTAAAGCGTCTTGTTCTTGCCATCAAATCATGACCCAAGGTTTGAGCCACGGTGCTTGTAGCCATTTATTGGCTTTGCGTATTGCCTATGCCGCCCAGCAAGCCAAACGTGATCTGAGCATGATTACGCAGGAAACACGGCTATTTACTCGCCGCCATCAACAGCAGCGAGAGCAAATTCAAGTAACTTTAAATCATCAACGCTTATTGATTAGCCGCGAGCTTAATCAGCACATCAAACCACAACAATTCGCTTTCAATTCTGTGCAAGAAGCGCGGCAGGCGTATTTGGGCAAAATCGCACAATTGGAACTGAGTGGCTTTATTGAGGGCTAAGAGTATGAGTGAACACAAAGCAAACCGTTATGAACAAATTTGGCAAGCGATTGAACAGGCTGGCAGCGTCAATGCTTATGTGCGTGAACAACTGCAGCAGCATGGCTTTTTAGTTACTCGCCGCCCGACTGATGAGATGAGCAAGGCGGAACTCGAAAAATACCGCCAAGCACTGAAAAAAGAAGCAGCTGAACAAAATCGCCTCCGTCAACAAGCATGGCAAGCGTATCAGGCTAAGCATATCGTGCATTTAGGTGAGGGGATCTATTGGACGGATGATAGTAGTGAAGATCAATGGGATGCACCCAATGCCAATCAGCGTTTGCTGGAGAATCAATTACCTGCAATTACCCAAGTGGCACAATTATGCCAAGCCCTACAGCTTTCCGTGAGTGAATTGCGCTGGTTGTGTTATCAGCGTGAAGTTAGTACCCATAGCCATTATACCCGTTTTGAAATTCCGAAACGCAGTGGGGGTATACGGGCGATTTGGGCGCCTTTGCCGAAATTGAAACAAGCACAGCATTGGATTTTGCATGAGATCCTTGAGCGTTTAGTCGTACATGGCTCAGCGCACGGTTTTATCACAGGGCGTTCAATTGCCACCAATGCCGCTGAACACGGTGATAGCCAAGTGCTGGTGAAACTTGATATTGAAAATTTTTTCCCGACTATTAGTTGGAGGCGAGTGAAAGGAGTGTTTCGCAAAGCTGGCTACCCTGAGCAAATTGCCACCCTGTTAGCACTATTATGTACGGAATCACCGCGCCAACTCGTTGAGCATGAAGGTAAGTCGGTCTATGTCGCCCTCGCTGAGCGTTGTTTGCCACAAGGTGCACCGACTAGCCCTGCCTTAACCAATGCTTTGTGCTTGCGTTTAGATAGACGCTTAACAGGTTTTGCACACAAAGCGGGCTGGCGTTATACCCGCTATGCCGATGACCTGAGTTTTAGCTTACCTGCAACCAACCAAGCACCACCTGAGCTAAGCCGCTTGTTAGGAACGGTTAAACGGGTGTTAGGTGAGGAGGGTTTTGCCTTGAATCTAAGCAAAACTCGGGTCATTCGCCCCGCTGAGGTGCAAACAGTAACGGGGTTAGTGGTGAATGGTGCACAGCCACCTCGAGTAAAGCGCAGTCTAAAGCGCCAAATGCGAGCGGCTGTCCATAATTTAAATCAAGGTAAAGCGTTGCCTGCAGGAGAAAGCCTGTCACGTTTAAAAGGATATGCAGCCTATATTGCGATGACTGATCGGGATTTAGGATTTGATTTATTAAACCAATTACAGCCAGTTGGGGAAATATGATTTATGTCTATATAGGTATTTCTTATATAATTGCTTGAAATTTAAGATTTAATTCTAAAATTTAATAGTAGTTTTTAGATTTACAATTCCTTTACAAATCTTTTCTTCGTTTTTAGTGCAATCTCGAAAAAAATAACTACAATCCTTCGTTGTGCAAAGACTAAGCACGCTGTGTCCATCATTTCTGAGTGTCTTGTAAATGATGGGCTTATCTATTCTTAGAGGAATCTCAATGATGAAATCATTAAGTACTGTGATCGGTGCTGCTTTATTAGCCTTAAGTTTATCGGCTGTTGCTGAAGATGCTAAACCAGCGGCTCCAGCTGCCGCTCCGGTTGAAATGGGTACTGAGGCTGAAGCTCAAGACATGAGCGAAAAAGCAGCTAAATTAGTGGATGAAAAAGGCGAAGCAGCCTTTGAAACCTTCAAAGCCAAAGATGGCGGTTTCCAAGCAAAAGACTTGTATGTCTTCTGTATGGATGAAGCAGGCAAAATGTTATCACATGCGCTCAAGCAAGAGTTAGTCGGCACAGATATGCTGGGCTTCGACAAATACGGTGATAAGCCATTCGAAAAAATGGTTGAAGTATCTAAAAGCGCAGAAGGCAAAGGTTGGGTTGATTACAAATGGCCTTTACCAGGTGGCACTGATCCACAAGACAAGAAAAGCTACATCATTAAAAACTCTAAAGGTTTCTTCTGTGGTGTTGGCGTTTACGTAAAGAAATAAGCTTCGGTGCATGGTAGCGGGTTGTAGGCTTGACTTACAACCTGCCGCTGGCAAACTTTAGGCTAAGTAAAACCTAAGTGCTTGGCATTGATGAATGATCTGATTATCTTCGACGGTGTATGTCATTTGTGTACTTTTTCGGTACGCTTTATTGTGCAACACGAAACCGCCCCCGTTTTATTTTTCACTCCACTACAATCCAAAACAGGCACGCACTGGCTGCAGGCTCATGGTTTTGATCCTGCTGACACGAAAACCTTTGTATTGATACAAAATGATCAAATTTACACTCGTTCCGAGGCTGCTTTGCGGGTTACGAAGTATTTACGTTGGCCGTGGCGTGGCTTGGAGGTATTGAGAATCTTGCCTAGACCTTGGCGTGATGCGATCTATAATTATATCGCTCGCAATCGCTATCATTGGTTTGGGCAGAATGAGGTTTGTATGCTACCAAAGCCCGACTTGCGAGCGCGGTTTATTGAGTAACAGACGGTGTTTAGGGCGTATCCAGAAAAGAAACGGTAAACTAAGGTTTGTATTGAAGTTTACTTAGGGGGTGTTGCGCTCCAATTTTGTATCCTGTATTGAAGATCTACAGTAGGCGCAGAGGCTAGCCTACCGTCGATCACTCCAAAAACTGCCCACGCTCCAGTCCATATTTACGCATTTTATCCGAAAGTGTCTTACGTGGAATATCCAAGGCTTCCATCGTTAATTTGATATTGCCGTTATAGCGATTTAGGGTTTGCTCAATCAGTGCTTTTTCATAATAGGCCACTTGATCCGCTAGCGATAAACCATCAGGTACACCGCCTGCATTCATGAGTGCTGCTAGATCATAGCTATAAGCATCCCCTAAAAGCACATAACGCTCAGCAATATTGCGTAACTCACGAATATTCCCCGGCCAATCATGACCTAAGAGCACATGCAAAGCCTTGCTGGCTAAGGGGGGAACTTCGAGTTCGGAGCGAGCGGCAGCGATTAGCATAAAATGCTGAAATAACATGGGAATATCTTCCCGCCGCGCCCGTAAGGGGGGAACTTCTAAGGTCACCACATTCAAACGATAATATAAATCACGGCGAAATTCAGCGCGCTCGGCAGCTTCTTTTAAATCGACCTTTGTCGCTGCAATCACTCGAATATCTAAAGGTAATAACTGGTTTGAACCTAAACGCTCAATATGCCGTTCTTGTAACACGCGCAATAATGGCATTTGCGTGGTCATTGGCATACTTTCAATTTCATCTAAGAATAAAGTGCCACCGTTAGCATGTTCAAATTTACCAATTCTTAAACTTTTCGCCCCTGTAAAAGCCCCTGCCTCATGCCCAAATAGTTCACTGTCGATTAAATTAGCCGGAATCGCGCCGCAATTGATGGCGACATAATTATGATTACGGCGTTTACTTTGCTCATGCAAAGAGCGCGCAACCAATTCTTTACCTGTACCCGTTTCCCCCCAAACCAATACATCGGCATCCACATTGGCGATCCGTGCAATCATTTTACGTAAGGCAATAATACTGGGTGCTTGCCCAATAATTCGTGGACCCAAACGAGTTTGTTGTTCAGCCAGCTCTGCTTTTAAGGCACGATTTTCTAAAGTCAGGCGACGCTTTTCTAAAGCACGTCTCACCGTTTCAATCAGCTCATTGGTAGCAAAGGGTTTTTCAAGTAGATCATAAGCACCATCACGAATGGCATTGACTGCCAAAGCTACATCCGCATGCCCACTAATCAAAATGACGGGCAAATCAGCATCCCGCTGGTGAGCTTGCTCCATCAACTCTAAGCCATCCATCTCGGGCATTCGAATATCTGTAATCAGCAGACCATCAAAATCTACCTGTAATTTAGGTAAGACTTCAGCAGCACTGGCAAAAGTTTCCACCTGAAAACCTGCTAATAGCAAGGACTGGCCGACTGAATCCCGAATGATTTTTTCATCATCCACCAACAGTAGCTTAGTCATCTTCCGTCTCCATTGAAGTTTCCGCTAAGGGCAGTAACAAACTGAAAATCGCCCCCGCTTCCGGTGCATTTTCAGCCGATAATTCACCTTGCATATCTTTAGCCAAGCGATATGAAATCGACAAACCTAAACCCAAACCTTTACCTAAAGCTTTGGTCGTAAAAAATGGCTCAAACAAATGCGGCATGTTTTGTGCCTGAATGCCTGGGCCATTGTCACGGACTTGAATACGGACTTTATTGCCCACCCGCTCGGTACTGAGCCAAACCTGCCCTTTCGCTTGTTCAGCAGCAGCATCAATCGCATTACTGAGTAAATTCACTAAAATCTGCTCGAGCCAAACCAAATCAGCTCGCACCCATTGGAGATGGGTATCATAGTGATGATGCAAGCTAACCGTCGTTTGTGACAATTTCGGGCGCACAATCAAAAACGCTGAATCGAGAGCAACTTGTAAGCGACAATCACTAATGCAACCACTGCTCTTGCGGGAAAAAATCTTTAATTGCCGAGTAATCGTCGCCATCCGCTCAGTGAGTCCAGAAATTTCCTGTAGATTGGCTTTAACAAGCTCAGGGTGGCCACGTTCTAAAAATTGACTTGCATTATCTGCATAGGCCCGAATTGCACCGAGTGGATTATTCAATTCATGATTGATCGCTGCTGATAATTGCCCCAGCGCTGCCATTTTTGCAGCTTGCACCAGCTCCTCTTGGGCTAAACGCAATTCGCGGGTACGCTCTTCTACTTTGGACTCAAGAGCTTCTAACACTGCTTGTTTATAACGCCTACGTTGAGCTTGGTTTTTCCATAGTAGCAAGAGCAATAAGCTGGTCAATAAGCATAGGATAGTGGCTAAGATCATGGCAACTGCTGCAGGGCGAGTCACCTCTTGCCAATCCAATAAAACATAAACCTCCCAACCCGCCTCCTCCATACTGCGCTCAGCCAGCAAATAATGTTTACCCTGCAACCAAATAGGTTGATCAGCCTCTAGATAGGGTGGCCATTGAAAATCAGCTAAGGGTTCTAAAGGATAATCTAAATAACGCTTTACCTCCCGAATCGCTTGGCGACGCAGTTCAGTGAGTGGTTTGATGGTTTTGAATAACCAAGAATCTTGACTGGCTAAAAATACAATACCCTCTGAATCAGTTACTAAGAAATCAATCCGCTGTGATTTCCAAAATGACTCAATCTCTGCGATATTAACCTTAACCGTAATTACTCCTAAAGCAGGCTGATCTTGAGCATTGATTAAATAAGAAAAATAATAGCCGCGCTCATTAGAGGTCGTGCCAACTGCATAATAACGACCTAACTCTCCTTGAATCGCCTTTTGAAAATAAGGCCGAAAAGCAAAGTTCCTGCCAATAAAGCTCTGTTCCTTAGACCAATTACTAGCAGCAATTGTATCACCATTAGGTAGCATTAAATAAATATCTAAAGTACCTGCAATTTGATTGATGCGTTCTAAATATAAATTAAGCTGTTCAGTGCTAATAGCCTCAGGCTTTTTTTGTAAAAAATCTTGAATAAAAGGTTCTTGTGCAAGTAAAATCGGCAGATAACTATGACGTGCTAAGGCAGCATCTAATGAGCTGGTTAGACGAGTTAAATAATTTTTAGCACTTTCTTGTAAGCGTGTGTGTGCTGAATAGCTTACTGAGAAGTAAACGGTAACAATCACTAAAGCGGCAACTAATAAGAATAAGCCCAACAGCGTAGTTTTAGAAAGCTGCCGCTTTTTAGTGAAGAACGCAAAGCCAATCACTAATTGTCCTAGGGGTTTAAATGACGCAATTCACGGCGTAAAATTTTACCCACATTACTTTTGGGAAGTTCTTTAACAAAAATAATGGATTTCGGCCGTTTATAACCGGTTAATTGCTCTTTGCACCAAGCTATTAACTCAGCTTCCGTCAAACTTTCATCCTTTTTAACCACAAAGGCTCTGACGGCTTCACCGGCAGCACCATCAGGCACACCAATCACCCCCGCCTCTAACACTTTAGGATTAGACACCAAGACATCTTCGACTTCATTCGGGTAAACATTAAACCCAGAAACCAACACCATGTCTTTGAGGCGATCCACTAATTTGATATAGCCCTTTTCATTGATAAAACCCATGTCGCCGGTGCGCAACCAGCCATTGGCATCAATCACCTTGGCGGTATCTTCAGGACGATTCCAATAACCTTTCATCACTTGTGGACCTTGTACCCAAAGCTCTCCAACTTCGTTGATTTTCAAGACTTTACCTTCTAAATCACGAATTTCCACTGCGGTGGAGGAAATAGGCAAGCCAATCATGCCGTTATAGGCTTGCAAATTGACCGGATTGATACAGACCGCCGGTGAAGTTTCAGTTAAGCCATAGGCTTCAAGTAGGACGCATCCGGTGGTTTTTTGCCAACGATCTGCCACGGCTTTTTGCACTGCCATCCCCCCACCTAAAGTAACTTTCAAACCCGAAAAATCAACCTCATCAAACCCTGGGGTATTTAATAAGGCATTAAACAAGGTATTAACACCCGTGATAAAAGAGAATTTCTCAGCTTTAAGTTCTTTGACAAAGGCTGGAAAATCACGTGGATTAGTAATTAAGATTGTTTTTGCGCCTAGTTTGCAAGCAAATAGGGCATTAGCGGTTAAAGCAAACACATGGTAAAGTGGAAGCGCGGTAATAAAAACTTCTTGACCCTGAGTTAAGTCACGCGCAGTCCAAGCTTCGGCCTGTAATAAATTAGCGATCATATTCCGATGCGTCAGCATCGCACCTTTAGCGACTCCAGTAGTACCGCCCGTATATTGCAAAAAGGCAATATCTTCATGCTCAATCTTTTCATCTTTAAACGGATGATTCCTGCCTTTACGTAAGGCCTCTTTAAAACTAACGGCTGTAGGTAGTGAAAAAGCTGGCACCATCTTTTTAATATGTTTAACTACAAAATTAACCAAATGACCTTTTAAACCTAGCATATCGCCGATCCGTGTCGTGATCACAGTCTTGACTTGGGTATCCGCTAATACGCTAGCTAAAGTAGAGGCAAAATTCTCTAAAATAACAATCGCGGTGGCTCCAGAGTCTTGTAATTGATGCTTGAGCTCACGATCTGTATACAGAGGGTTGGTATTAACGACGATTAAACCCGCTCGAAAAGCGGCAAACAGTACAATGGGATATTGGATTAAATTAGGCATCATAATCGCAATACGGTCGCCTTTTTTTAAGCCAACCTCATGACGTAAATAGGCAGCGAAATATCCCGTTGATACTTCGACTTCGGCATAGGTAATAGTTTTACCTAAATTAACATAAGCGGTTGAATCAGCAAAACGCTGGGTACTTTGCAAAAAGACATCTTGCAGGGAATTATAAATATGCGTATCAATTTCTAGTGGTACGCCTTCAGGATAGTGTTGTTGCCATACTTTTTCCATATCGCTCTCCTCCCCTAATGTATTTGAAATTATGTAACATTCAGGCAGTGTATATCGTAGATTTTATGCTCGCAAACGACAATTTGCAGTACATTAAGAAAGGATGAATACCACAGATAGCTTGACGAGCAAGCAACACGATTTTGCAGGTACATGTTATGATGACTCACCCCAATTTACTTACTGCGAGGGAGCGTTAAATGCGCAACTATTACATCTTATTCTCTGCCAGTGTCTTGAGCATGACGCTGCTCAGTGGTTGTATGTACAATACTAGTAAGGAGAGTTCCCTACCCACACCTACAGCTAGCGTTACACCCAGTCAAACCCAAACAACACCCTTAACTAAGACCTCTAAACCCAAAGTCGTCGTAAACAATACGGCTAATTCGTCTGAAGCAGTGAAGGCCAAACAAGCAATGGTCAGAGCCAAACCCAAATCAGCCGCTCCTAGTGTAAAAACCATTAAGTCTGAACCTGCTCTCAAAGCGGGCAAAAAACTTAGCCCAGAAGAAGTCGAAGATTTAATTCGTAAATTGAGTGTTTGTCGCCCGAGTTAACGGTATTTAAGCGGTGGGGAGGGCGGGCTTAGCCTGCTAGGCTAGCAATGAGTGATACTCCGTCGATTTGAGTCTAGATCTTTTTATAATTATATTCTAATATAATGAATATCAAACACATGAGAGAGACTAAGATGACGGTAGACAGAATGGTATTTGCCATGGCAGGGGTGATCGTGCTGCTCAGTGTATTACTGGCGGTTTATCACAATATGAATTGGTTATGGCTCACGGGCTTTGTAGGCTTGAATTTATTGCAATCTGCTTTCACAGGCTTCTGCCCAGCTGCGATGATTTTCAAAAAAATGGGCTTTCAAACGGGTTGTGCTTTTAAATAGCGGCAAATAGAGGCTAAATACCCGCCTTGCATGAATACTGCCAGCTGAATCAACTGGCAGTGTGTACGCTTAAAGTAACCATGCCGCTGGAATCGGCTCACTGAAGGGCTTCACCCTCAGCTCCGTGTAGTCTTCCCGTGGGCGAGCGACCTTGCATACCACTTCAGCTGCATCTTTACCCTTGCTATAGCGAGCCGCCAACTCAGCGGCTAAGCGAATATCATCTTCGGTCAGATTATCACCATCCAACAAAACCAGTGGACCTGAACAACTGGCGGTTTTAATCCACATAAATTCATTTTTATAGCCTTCCAGAAAGTTAGTTTCACCTTCTTCACGCGATAAAATCATTTTAAAATGCGGGCGTGGCCGCAAATGCCGCCCAATTTTTAGCAGCATAATATCATCCAGCTCATACTGGCGGCTCGGGCGATGCGCCCAAAGATCACGTAATTTATCTGAATAATTGGCATCGGTTAAAAAGCAGCAGCCACCCGCCGGTTGTGCATACTCCTGAATACCCCATTGATTGGCCAGTGCGATCTGTGGTTTGCGACTGCGCCCACTGAAACCGAATAATTGTTCGCGCTTGACCCAACCTTCGCGTTCAGCACGGCTAGCGGGTAAGTTTTGTGCAGATAACGGCCGTAGTAATAAATCATCGGCTCCTGATTCCGCTGCGACAATCGGCATGGTAAAAGCACGCTGCGACATTGGCCGCTGCCCAATCACTTCACCAGTGATAATAAAATCGAAATCATGTTGGATCAGCCATTCTTTGGCTTTTTTTACCATAAAGATTTTGCAATCTAGACAAGGATTGAGGTTAGCCCCGTAACCATGTTTGGGGTTGAGCACCACTTCTTTATAGTCTTCAACAATATCAATGATATGGAGCTTGATCCCCAATTGCTCAGCCACCCAAAGCGAATTATTGCGCTTGGGTTTATCGCGCTCTTGTTTGCGAATCGCATGGGTATGACCCTCAACACAAAAGCCCGTGAAGAAATTAATTCCTTCTACATGCACACCCTGTTCAAGCACTGCTTTCGTCGCGAGCATAGAATCTAGCCCACCAGAAATCAGTGAAACAGCGCGCGGTTGCCTGTCCATCTCCGATACTCCGCTTGAATTTAACGGCGCTGAGTATAACCTGTTTCGAAGAAAGATAGCGGTTTGAAATCCACCACACAACGCAAGGAAGGAATCCAGTCTTTTAAATGCGTCGTGGTAAATAAGCGGCCTGTGTGCAGTTGGTCGTGAACACCATCATGAAAGAGCACCACACCTCCTTGTCGCCGCTTACACACTTGCTCCAGCACATTAGTGAGAATTTTATCCCCTTGTTGGTTATTTTCATCCCAATCAAAGGCGGACAACTGCCAAGCAATATGCTGAAAACCATTTGCTTTCAACGCTGCTAAGACTTGTGGGTGTTGCTGACGGTTAAACCAACCATCTCCATAAGATAAGCGAAATAGAGGGGGTGTCGTATTCAAATAGGGATCAAGTACTTGCCGTGCTAAGCGAAAATGTTCACGCATCAAGCCTTGCTCTACTTCTGAATAGCGCAAATGTTCATAGGAGTGTGAACCAATCACATGCCCAGCTCGTTTAGCTTGCAGCAAAATCTGGCGGCGTTGCTCACACTCTTGCTTAGGCTGTAGGCAAGCTTGGATCTTAGAGCCATGTTCGGCCTTGCATTGCTTTTCAAGGGCTGGGCAGTCGACTTTATTGGCGATCACAAAAAAGGTTGCAGGGATTTTTTCTTGCTTTAAAACCTGAAGTACTTCAGTCGTTTGCAAGGCAGGGCCATCATCAAAACTTAAATGCAGGGGGTAGTGGGTGGCGGCATCACATTGAAAACGCGCTCGAACAGCGGCACAGTCAACGGCCTGAGCCATTCCTGTCCACGTGAATAAGCCCGCGATTAGGGCTAGCACTAACTTAAACTTCATGAAACCTGAGTATCCGCAAGAGACTAAATGGTTTATTTTAGCACTACTTTAGGATTTCTAATTTCACTTTAGCAGTACCTCGGCTAATCATACCTAGCTCTTTAGCCGCCGCCCGCGATAAATCAATAATTCGACCATAGGCATGAAAGCCACCTCGGTCATTCACCGTGACCACGACTGAGCGCTTATTGCGTAAATTAGTCACTTTCAACTTAGTGCCAAAAGGTAAGCGACCATGCGCTGCTGTGAAACCATTATTATCATAACGTTGGCCGCTGGCGGTAAAACGGCCGTGAAATTTTTTGGCATAAAATGAAGCCATTCCAACAATACCAACCTTAGCGGCTGATGGTTTATTCGTAGCAATCGAGTGTTTAGTCGCTGCTTCGCTGGTTGTACACATCAGAATGAGTAGCGCCCCTAACATGGAGACGAAAGCTTGCTTCATATTATGTATCCCCTAATAAGTTGTTACTTTCGGGCGAAAATACCATAAGTTTTTAAAATTGATTGTTGTATTTTCGCAGTGGTATTAATACAACGGCCGCTAAATCCTTATTTAATTAATACGTTCAGGGGCTATTTATTTAGACCTAAGCATATTGCGCAGCCTTAATCCGTAACGAAGCTTGTTTTTTTAATTAGCAGCTTCTAACCTAAGACCCTTAAACCGAGCATGATGGAAACGATCGGGGGATTTATTTACATGCTAACTTTACGTCTCAGTGTCATTGCTGTTTGCTCAGCGCTGTTGAGTGCCTGTGGAACTGCACCTGCGCCACGTCCTATTATTCCGGCAGCCGAAGATTTAACTTCAGCTCCACCCGCGCAGCGTTATGTTGCTCAACAACAGCAGCAGCAAGTCAATGCACAACGTTATAACCAGCAATTGCGTTGGCAAGAACAACAACGGGCACAACAAGCACAACAAGCTCAAGAAGCCCAACGCCAAGAAGCGGCGTTGCAACGGCTGGCAGAGCAACGGCGGGAACGTGAGCAGGAAGCGGAAAATGCCCGTCAACAGCAATTAGCGATGCAACAGCGCTCCCGTGACTTACGTGCTCAGCAACGTCAGCGCATGGAGCGTGTCCAACAACAGTTTAGTACGCCACCTGCACTGAATACGTATGCGCGTCAAGACAGTCGTCCGGTGGCCCAGTTTGCTGCTGGGCGTATGTATACCGGCCCTGGGCGCTTTACACGCTTACCGGATCAAGTTGCGGGTAGTCTGCGCGCCAGTGGTGTGTCTGAAGCAGGGATGGGGGCTTATGTCCGTTTAGCCGGAGGTGGTCAACCCGCTTTGCTTACAGCCAATGCAGATAACCCGCAAACGCCAGCTTCTACTATGAAGTTGGTCACTACCTATGCAGCTTTAGGTATTCTTGGCCCTGATTATCGTTGGCCTACCGAAATTTACACAAATGGCAATGTGACTGGCGGCACCTTGTATGGTGATGTGATTATTCGCGGCTACGGCAATCCACAATTTGCAGAAACGGATTTTCGGCAAATGCTCCAAGCGCTGCGAGCGCGGGGCATTAACAATATCAAAGGGAATTTAGTGGCGGATACGGGCTTTTTTAATGTGCCTTATCAAGACCCCGGCGCTTTTGATGGCAATGCAAACGCTGCGTATAATGCGCAACCCGAAGCTATTCTCTATCAAGAGCGGGGCAGTTGCTATGAGTTCAAAGATTTAAAAGGCAAGATCCAAAAAATCTGCCCAGTGATGCCGAGTAGCGCCCAAGCACGCCAAGCCTTAAATGTTAATCTATTCGGCAGCTTCTGGAAGATTTGGGTCGGCGAAATGGGTGGGCAAATGCAGGGTAGCTTCGCTCGCGCTGGCACACCCGCATCAGCACAATTGGTGTATACCCATCGTTCCCGCCCTTTGCGTGAAATTATCGTTGAAGTCAATAAAGACAGTAATAACGTCATGGCGCGCCAAATTCTATTATCCGTGGGCGCTAAGCAATTAGGTGCTCCGGGGACACCGCAAAAAGGGGCGCAAGCCATCGGGCAATGGTTAGAATCACGCGGCTTGGCTTTTCCTGAGTTACGCTTAGAAAATGGTTCTGGTTTAAGCAGAATTGAGCAAATTACTCCGCGCCACATGGGTGAAATGTTAGTAGATGCCTATAATAGCCCTTATCGCAATGATTTAATGAGTTCAATGGCGGTATTAGGTGTAGATGGTACACTAAAAAATCGGATGAAAAACTCGAGCCTTGCGGGACGTGGGCGTTTCAAAACCGGAACTTTACGCGATGTCCGTGCCATCGCGGGATATTTGCAAGCCGCTGATGGGCAAACCTATGTGGTCTCGATTTTGCATAATGATCCCCGTGCACGTGCTTCGGTACGGGGTGCGCATGATGATCTGATTGAATGGGTATTTGCCGGTTCGCGTAGCTTCGGCTATTAGGCTTGCTTGAATAGTTGGCAAGAGCCAAAACCACTGACTCTTGCCAACGACTCCATGATTGCTTACATTCGCTCCAAGACCCCAATACCTAATAGACTTAAACCTGTCTCCAAGGTATCCGCCGTTAATTGCGCCAATTGCAACCGACTTGCGCGGATTTCCGTCGGGACATCCTCTCGCAGGATCGGGCAAGCCTCATAGAAGGCCATGAAATGCCCCGCTAGTTCATAGAGGTAGTTGCACAGATGATGGGGTTGACCTTCGCGTCCAACACTGTCGATAATTTCATTAAATTGCAATAGCTTCAAACCTAAAGCCCGCTCGCTGGACTCAAGCAGTTGAATACTAGACTGCCCCTGCTCAAGGTTGCCGGCTTTTCGAAAAATACTTTGAATCCGCGCATAAGCATATTGCAAATAAGGGGCTGTATTCCCCTCAAAGCTGAGCATCAGCTCCCAGCTAAATACATAATCCGAGGTACGATTTTTCGATAAATCCGAATATTTCACTGCCCCTATGCCAACAATATGAGCGATTTCACGACGCTCGGCTTCAGCTAATTCTGGATTTTTCGCACTGACTAATTGATAAGCACGCTCTTGCGCTTCAGCTAATAAATCTGCCAGTTTGACGGTGCCACCTGTGCGCGTTTTGAAGGGCTTGCCATCCTCGCCCAACATTGTTCCGAACGCCATATGCTCTAAAGACATACTAGCTGGAGCAAAGCCAGCCTTCCGTGCCAAGGTATACACTTGTTGGAAATGCAGTGACTGACGTACATCGACAAAATATAGGACTCGATCAGCCTGCAACACCCGACTCCGATAGCGAATTGCGGCTAAATCAGTGGTTGCATATAAATAGCCGCCCCCGGTCTTTTGAATAATCAAAGGTGTGATTGAACCATCTTTATTCTTAAACTCATCCATGAAAGCACATTGAGCGCCCTCACTCTCTGTCAGTAAACCAGCCGCTTGCAGATCACTCACCACCTTGGCCAGATCATCGTTGTAAGCACTTTCAGCCATTACATCCTGACGAGTCAGTGACACACCTAGCTCTTGATATGCGACCTCACAATGATGCAGAGAAATATTAATAAACTGCTGCCAAAGTGCTAAACACTCGGGATCGCCTGATTGTAGTTTGACCACATACTCACGCGAACGCTCGGCAAAGGCGGGATCAGCGTCAAAACGTTGCTTAGACTCCCGATAGAAAGCTTCCAAATCAGCCAACTGCATCGACAATTCACCGCCTTGGGCTTGTAAATCGGCCAGATGAGCCAGCAACATACCGAATTGTGTACCCCAATCGCCCACATGATTTTGGCGAATGACATGATGCCCTTGAAACTCCAGTACGCGCACCACCGCATCACCAATAATAGTGGAGCGTAAATGGCCAACATGCATTTCCTTGGCTAGATTTGGACTGGAATAATCGACAACAATCGTCTGTGGCTCGACAGCATCCAGTTGAGTATTCGTGGGTAGGGCTGCTGCTAGCCAGTCAGTTTTCAAGTGAATATTTAGAAATCCAGGGCCTGCAATCTCGACTTGCTCAGCTATATCGCTTAAGTCAGTCTGCTCTAAAACTTTAGCTGCTAACTCACGCGGATTCATTTTCAACTGCTTCGCCGCTGCCATCACTCCATTAGCTTGATAATCACCAAACTCTGGGCGGGTAGAGGGCTTAATAATTGCAGAGCTAGCCACGGGCGCTCCTGCGGCTTGTAAAGCAGCCGTTAAACGTTGATCGAGCAGCTGACGAATATTCATAAGGCGGTTTTCAAAATAAGAGGAAAAGGACGCTTATTGTAGCTTGAATGGCGTTTAGAGGCGATAAGCCTTGCCTAATCGCGTGCACTCAAAAACTAGCTCGCTCCTATAGAGAAACTGATAGGGTTGCTAGCGATCGCTCCTAGCTTCGCAAACTAGCCAAACCTCGCTGCCAAACGGCCTGCATACGTTCACCAAGCTGTACAAACTCGGCATGTTCTTTCTGATAAGCGATCAACTCAGGCAAAGCACTCTCCACTCCGTGAACGACCCAATCGAGCAATTGATTCGTGCGGCGTTCTGTTAAGCTACAAAACCGTCGCGCAAAACTGATCAATTCGAGTCGTGTTGGAAATTGCTTACTGTTACCAAGCAATAAAGCAAGGCTATCATTTGGAATATAAGGCGTGGTGGAAACAATATCATACGCTGGTGCGAGGCTAACCTCTGTTTCAGGGTTAGCATAAATGACCCCAAAATTTTTCAAATGTGCATCACCATTGCCGACGGTACAAGTTAAGGCTAAGGATAAAAAGAACTGCTCTAAAGCATCATGTACACGATGGGGCGAGACAAATTGGCGAATACGCAAGGCAAGATCTTGATAGCTACCCACATATTTATCATCCGTAGCCAAACCATTGAGCACACAGAAATCTTCAAAGCCTAGATAGCCGCCCTTACCATCTAAATCAAAGCGCTTAACGATTAATAAGCGCCCTTGTGCGGCTAATTCAAATTCAGGTACTTCTAAACCTGCATAGTGCGCCGCTTTTAGACAAAAATACTCGTTCGCTGCTAATTGTGGGAAGCGCTCTGGATTCCAAGCTTTAACAATATGCGTCGAATCCTTATAACTGATTTGCTCCAACTCTTGCAGGGCGGTGGCTACGGTCGCCTGGTCGCGGATTAAAACTTTCGGTTGCACGCCAGAAATACCCGAATAACGCCCAAAGCGTTGCAGCAAGCTCATGAATAAATCTTCACTGCCCGCATAAGTCTGTAGATCTTGCACACTTTGCAGAGGTAACTCGCGTGGCTGCTCCCCCATTTCAGCAATCCGCACTCGCCCAATTTGGGAGTGTCCAACAATCGCCAATAGGCTTAAATCATCAAAATTTTGCACCGTTTTTTGGAAACTATTGCGCAACATTTCGCGCAACTCGCCCTCGGGCAAATTCATTTGGAAAATAGGATGTACACCCTGCTGGAAATGGTATTGGTCAGGCAAAATCGGCATGGTCAAAGAAATAGCCTGAGGCTCTTCAGCCGTTGGCAGATAATTAAAAAGATAAGTACGCGCTTGTAACTCACTGCGCCCTAAGACACCCACTGGATCTTTGCCTGCAAAAATAGCCAATTGCTGTTCGCTCATCTTGCTTCCTTATTTTGCGTTATTTTGGTTCTTTATCACGTTTTCGCTGCTCGGCTTCTGAGACGAGGGTATGTAAATGCGGGCGTTTGCTTTGACGAGTGGCAACGTGTAGCTCCAATCCCAATAAAGAACAGACAGCCATCACTTTACGGATACCAATTTCGTTCACTGTTCCATTTTCTAGGGCAGAGACGGTGGCGCGACTCATCCCTAGCTGTCTAGCGACCTCTGCCTGCGTCCATTGTTTTTGTTTGCGTGCCTGTTGAAGGGCCTTTCCCAGATCTTCTAAGTTCATGCATTCTATATAGTGCATTTTTAGTTAGTTTGCCAGAAATGCATTGTATAGGATGCATTAACTGACGGTTTTTATATCTCTGATGGGTAGGTATTAGTTATTTATTTTCTGAACTCTTTACATTAGTAAATTCTAATATTATGATTATCTCAACTTAAAGCTAAACACACAGACATTCTGTTAGGAGATTTGATCATGAAATTACAAACCATCGTTTTCGCTAGTTTAATCGCTTTATCTGGCGCTGCTTCTGCTGAGTTTTTTGACAATGGCATGGGCAATGGCAACGGTTCTGCCGCAGGTAATGGCACCGCTTATACCACAGGTAATGGCAATGGCTGGGGTACTGGCAAAGGTAATGTAGACGGTTGGGGCAGTGGCAAAGGCAATGCTGATGGCGAAGTGGAATTCCAAATCACTTTCAAAGGCAAAGGCAAGTCAGATATGAATACTGACATGGCTGGCAAAGGCGATGCAGACACCAATGGCTACTTAACAGGTAATGGCAATGGTTGGGGCAACACTTACGGTAATGGCAATGGCTGGACAAATACCGCTTCTAACGGTGGTTATCCTTATGGCCCAATGGCTTCTTATCAAGCACCAATGATGCCAATGCCACAAGCTGCTGCACCAGCTGCTCAACCACAAGTTACTGCTCCAGCAGTAGCAGCTCCAGCACCAGCTACCGTTCAATAAGCGAATACTCTCCTCCTCCTCCTCATTCGCTTTCCCTAGCAAGGGTGTCAGCCTCGGTTGGCACCCTTGCTTTTTAGAGGGCTTCTGAGCACATCGCTCTAAGCACCCTCTTACGGCTAAGGTCTTTAGCAAAAACCCAGATAAAACCACTCTAGAGTTTAGTGATCTTTTGCTAAAATCGGCACGCTTATTTTATTTGCGGAGCTGCTCATGACCCACCTGACTCGCTTAGACATCGCTATGCCTGATGATTGGCATGTACACCTACGCCAGGGTGAAATGTTAGAACAAGTACTGCCTTATACTGCAGCGCATTTCGGGCGAGCTATTGTGATGCCGAATCTACAACCGCCAGTGGTACATACTGCGGATGCACTGGCCTATCGGGACAGCATTTTGGCAATTCTGCCCCCGAATAGCAGCTTTCAGCCCTTAATGACCTTATATATGACCGAAACGACTGAAGCCGCTGATGTCAAAGCAGGTTTTGAATCAGGGGTGATCACGGCGGTCAAACTTTACCCCGCTGGTGCAACCACTAACTCCGCAGCGGGTGTCAAAGATTTGGAAAAAATCTATCCAGTGCTCGAAGTCATGCAAGAAATCGGCATGCCCTTCCTCGTGCATGGTGAAGTCGTTGATCCACAGGTTGATATTTTTGATCGTGAAGCAGTCTTTATTGAAACTAAATTGATGCCGCTTCGTGTCCGCTTCCCACAGTTAAATATTGTGTTTGAGCATCTGACTACCCAAGAAGGGGTCGATTATGTGTTGTCTTGTGCGACGCATACGGCGGCTACCTTGACACCACATCATTTAGTCATCAATCGTAATGCCATGCTGGTCGGTGGAATCAAACCCCATTATTATTGTTTACCGGTTGCGAAACGTGAAAGGCATCGTTTAGCGTTACGGGCAGCCGCGACCTGTGGTGACCCACGCTTTTTCCTTGGCACAGACTCCGCACCGCATCCCGTGCATGCCAAAGAAACCGCTTGTGGCTGTGCAGGTATCTTCAATGTAGCCAATGCTTTAGCGATTACCGCACAAGTGTTTGAGCAGGAAAATGCCTTAGATAAATTTGAAGGCTTTGTATCCTTGAATGGCGCTGCGTTTTATGGTTTACCCGTGAATACCGAGCGCTTAGTTTTAGAGCGCCAGCTTAAGCCACAAGCTTTGCCAGCTAACTTGAAATTAAGCACCACTGAAGTACAAGCCTTTGATCCTATGATGGATCTGTATTGGTCCGTGGTTAGCTAAATTTGGAATAAAAATTCTATTATTTATTTTAATGTAAAAAATATAACAAATCCTTGTAACTAGCTTATACTGCCTTTATTAAAAATAAGGAGCAGAGTCATGGCTATTAACACCGAATATGGCGCTGATTTCAGTCGCCAACTTGTGGGCAAAAACTTTCTAATCACGGGTGGTACCCAAGGTTTAGGTGAAACTACCGCCCGCTTATTCATTGAGCGCGGTGCAGCTGGGATTGCTTTAATTGGACGCAATGCCGAGCGTGGTCATGCTTTAGCTAAAGCACTCACTACGGCTCAATGCAAAGTTGTTTTTGTACCAGCAGATCTCACACAACGCGAGCAAGCGATTCAATGTGTCCGTGATACGATTCAAGCGTTTGGGCAATTGCAGGGTGTGGTGCATTGTGCAGGCTGCACCGATCGTGGCTCGATTTTGAATACCGATCCGGCCACTTATACCCGCTTATTTGCCGTAAATGCCGAAGCGCCGTTTTTCATTATGCAAACGGCGGCACGTCACATGGTCGAGCACAACATCGAAGGTACGATAGTCAATGTCTGCACTATGTCCTCCCACGGTGGACAATCCTTCTTAACCGCTTATTCAGCGTCTAAAGCTGCCTTGGTTGCTATGACCAAAAACGTCGCTTTCTCACTGATGCGCAATAAAATTCGCGCCAATGTCTTAAATATTGGTTGGATGGATAGTCCGGGTGAGCATGCGATTCAGTCTAAATTTCATCATGCTCCTGCCGACTGGCTGGACGCAGTGGAGGCTCGTGAACCCAATGGGCGCTTAATTAAACCCGAAGAAGTCGCACGGGCGGCCGCATTTTTGGCCTCAGCTGAGTCGGGGTTAATGACGGGTGCAGTGATTGATTTCGATCAAGGGGTGCTGGGTTGTGGTGATGGGCGCACTCCACAGCCAGATAAGGCGATGAACTGGCCTGAGGTTTAAAAATAGGGCAGCTCCAAACTTGGATAGAGCGGCGTTTGTTGTACTGTGTAGCCCAAGTTTAGATGCTGACTTGACAGGCGGCGGTAGCGTATACGGATATACCGCATGGTTTAGCGCCACAAAGCATGCAGCCATTGACTGCTGCAAGCTTTAGAACGGGTCAGTCACGGCTGACCTATTTTTCCAACTATTACAGCAGCATGCACACAAATGTCATGCCTAAGGATGAGCGATGTTTAATGAAGAAAGCCATCTAGCCGCCCCGATTCGTTGGGGTATGGTGGGTGGTGGGCGTGGTAGTGAAATTGGTTATGCGCATCGTGCTAGTGCAGCACGTGACCGTTTTTTTGCCTTAACAGCCGGAGCCTTTGATCTTGATGCTGCACGTGGACGAGAGTTTGGTCGCGACTTAGGGCTTGATCCTGAACGCTGCTATGCAGATTATCAAAGCTTGTTTGCACAAGAGGCGCAGCGGGATGATGGCATTCAAGCGGTGAGTATTGCCACACCGAATAGTACTCACTATGCAATTAGCAAAGCCGCTCTTGAAGCAGGTTTGCATGTGATTTGCGAAAAGCCATTAACTTTCACTTGTGCCGAAGCGCAGGAGCTTGCTGATTTAGCTAAAGCTCGCCACAAGCTTTTTGCAGTGATGTATGGTTATTCTGGCTTCCCGATGTTACATCAAGCACGAGCGATGATTGAGCAGGGTTTACTGGGTGATATCCGTATCGTCACGATGCAATTTGCTCATGGTTTCCACAGTGCTCCGATTGAGGAACATAGCCCAGGCGCGAAATGGCGTATGAATCCGGCGATTTCAGGGCCGACGTATGTGCTCGGTGATTTGGGTACACACACCTATTATTTAATGGAAATGCTCACAGGGCTTGAGGTTGATGAACTGTGCTGCATGCGCCAAAGCTTTATTCAGAGCCGCGCCCCCCTTGAAGACAATGCCCATGTCATGTTTAAGTTCAAAACCGGTGCAGTTGGTACACTCTGGGCTAGCTCAGTGAATGCTGGCTCTATGCATCAGCAGAAAATTCGCGTGATCGGCTCGAAAGCGAGTATCGAATGGTGGGATGAGCACCCCAATCAATTACGCTATGAAATCCAAGGTCAACCAGCCCAATTGCTGGATCGTGGCATGCCTTATTTATTGAAAAATGACGCAATTTGCTCACGGATTGGTGGCGGACATGCAGAAGGCTTCTTTGAAGCATGGGCGAACTTATATCATCGCTTTGCGATGGCGATTGATGCCTTTGAGCGCGCTGATCAAGCGATGCTAGACACGCTTTGGTATCCTGATGTGCAAGCAGGAATGAATGGAGTACGTTGGTTGGAGGCTTGTGTTGAGTCGGCGGATCAGGGCGCGAAGTGGGTGAAGTTTTGAGGAGGGCTTTTGAGCTTTACCGATGCATGTAGAACAACAAGTACAGACTTGGTTAAACCAACAAGGTCTCGGCTCTTGTATCCTCACTCCACTCACGGGTTACACCAACCATGTTTTCCGCGTGGAAGCGGCGCAAGACCCAAAGTGCTCAGTGATTCGTATCGCCAATCACGAATTAGCAGCTGGTCTTTGCCCATTGGCTCAATATCCAAAGCATGTCATTAGCCTACATCAAGATGCGGTCGAATTGGATTTAGCCCCCGAGCTATTGGGTTTTGATGATCAAATGGGCCTTATGTGGCTAGCCGATGTGGGTGAGCGGCGTACCATTCAACGGCATGATTTTGCTGAGATTCGGACTCTTTTAGCGCGTTTACATTCTAGTGATTTAGCTTGGCGTTCACCAGAGCAAACCGAGTTAGATGGGGCAAACCTACTGATGTTACAGCGCTTAGCCACTTCAGCTGATCCAAAGCTTAGCCAAATAGCACAGCAATTGCTTAAGTTGGCTATCCACCGGGGTTATGCGAACTACCCCATCAAACCGGTGCACAGCGACCTCAATCCGGGCAATTGGCTGCATGATGGGCAGCGTTGGTGGCTGATTGATTGGGATTATGCACGGCTGATGGTCGCCGAATGGGATTATGCCAGTCTAATCGTCGAGCAGGCTTGGGATCAAACTCACGCACAAGCATTCGCACCTACCATGCTCCTCTGCGATTTAGCTTGGTTTTGTGCCTGTTTTGCGCTCTTGAGTTGGGATTGGCATGTCCAGCGTGGGACGCAAGAGCTGGCAGCGAAACAAGCCATTACCACGTATTGGTTACAACGTTGTGAATCAGGCCGCTAAGCTATCAGATGGTAGTGAGTGCTATTTATTTCAAAGACTTAGCTTGCTGAAGGGTGGAAGCTGATGAGCTCGACTCCAATAAGCGCCCCGGCTGATCACCAAAGATTTCAGCTAGTAAAGCGGTTGAGGTAGCGCGTATCGACTCCCGACTTAAGCTACGCGGTGCAAACAAAATCGCTTGATTAAATGTATGATTGGCATACAACACCTCGTCAGGGGTTGGGTTAAATGCCTGTAAACTAATGCGCGCAAGATGTCCTAAATTGATCCCACGACCATCCTCAAAAATTAATAAATGAGGGTAGAGTTGCTTATATGGATCAGGTTTGGGGAAATCGACAATCGCTAATAAAGTCAGTGGTGTCGCTGATAATTTCACCCCCAAATTAATGGCCGTTATATTGATCTCGGCAATAAACACCGGAGTACCTATCGCTTGCTTCAAGCGCGCTAAGTAGTGAAAATACTCAGGCGCGGGCCACAGTTCGTCAATAACTGCTTCAGGGCTTTCAGGATCAGCCACAGTGATCTCCTTAGTTAGGTGGTTATTGATCATTCAATTTATAGCAAGCCTCTAATGCTATGATAGTTTTTTCTAGCAAAAAGACAGGCAGTCAAAAGGTAAGTTATGATACAGGATGTACGACTAGAGCAACTCACCGAATGGATAAATACCCTCGCTGATTGGCAAGGTGCTCAATTAGCCCCTGCTTCTGCGGATGCTAGTTTTCGTCGCTATTTCCGTGTTACGCATCATCAGCAAACCGCCATTGCGATGGATGCTCCGCCAGACAAAGAAAACTGTACACCTTTCTTAGATATTACGGATCGTCTGCATCATGCAGGCGTGGCTGCTCCGGTGATTTATGCAAAAAACTTATTAGATGGTTTTTTATTGCTAGAAGATTTCGGCAATACCCTTCTGTTAAACGAACTCAGCCCAAGTAATGCAGATACCTTATACGAAACCGCGATGGATACACTGTTACATCTGCAACAAGCAGAGATTCAGGGTCTACCTGAATACAGCCATGCATTCTTACGCCGTGAATTGGATTTAATGCCTGAATGGTTTTTGCAACAACACTTAAATTTTACGGCTGAAGACATTCCTTATAAGCTGATTGATCATACTTTCAATAACTTAATCACTGCTGTCTTAGAGCAACCCATTGCTTTTGTCCATCGGGACTATCATTCACGCAATTTAATGCTAGCGGCTGAACAAAAACTGGGTGTGATTGATTATCAGGATGCTGTCTGGGGACCGATTACTTATGATCTAGTGTCCTTATTGCGTGACTGCTATGTCGTTTGGCCGCAACAACGAGTTAAACGTTGGGCGCTGGCTTATCATAAAGAGGCTATTGCTGCAGGGGTATTACCGCCGATTGATGAAATTTCTTTCCTCCGTTGGTTTGATCTGATGGGTTTACAACGTCATTTGAAAGTGCTGGGGATTTTTGCCCGCTTAAATCACCGCGATGGTAAAGCCAGTTACTTAAAAGACTTACCTTTGACTTTAAGCTATATCCTCACGATTGGCTCACAGCACCCCGAAACCTGTCGCCTTGTTGAGTGGATGCGTCAAGCCCACATTCCTGAGCGTATCGGTACGGTAGATATTCCTGCTTAAACGATGAAAGCGATGATCCTAGCAGCCGGTTTAGGCACAAGAATGCGCCCACTGACCGACTTTACTCCTAAACCCTTACTCAAAGCAGGTGGCAAACCGCTGATCGTTTGGCATTTAGAAAAATTAGCCGCTGCGGGTTTTAAAGAGATTGTTATTAATATTGCTTGGTTAGGCTGGCAAATTCCCGAGGCTTTAGGGGATGGCTCAGCTTGGGGGGTTAAGCTGCATTACTCCGACGAACAAGCCGAATCGGCCTTAGAAACCGCAGGCGGCATCCTGAAAGCCTTGCCTTGGCTCGGTGCGGAAAGCTTTCTGGTCGTCAATGGGGATATTTGGTGTGATTATCCTTGTTTACCAAAAATGCTTGCTCCTCAAAGCTTAGCGCACCTCATCCTCGTGAATAACCCAGAGCATCATCCCCACGGCGATTTTGCCCTAGCAGCAGGGAGGGCGCGCAATGAAGGCGCACACAAGCTCACTTTTAGTGGTCTTGGTTATTATCACCCCCATTTATTTGCAGGCTTAGCTTATGGTAAACGCGCACTTGGTCCAGTCTTGCGCGCCGCCATCACGCAAGACTTAATCAGTGCTGAGCATTATCAAGGTACTTGGTTAGACATCGGTACACCGGAACGTTTAGCTGAACTTGATCAACATCTTAACGCTGTTG
Organism: Thiothrix eikelboomii; assembly: GCF_900167255.1. Lineage (GTDB taxonomy): Bacteria > Pseudomonadota > Gammaproteobacteria > Thiotrichales > Thiotrichaceae > Thiolinea > Thiolinea eikelboomii. The sequence continues at coordinate 48,295 of NZ_FUYB01000016.1, read as the reverse complement.
CACTCGCCAAGCAGCCCAAATCAACGCAGCCCCTAGCAAAGTAAACCCACAACCTAAAATCAACGACAAATTAAAATTACCTTGTTGCTCTGCCATCCAACCTGCAAATGCAGGGCCTATAATCTGTGCCACACCAAAACAAGCGGTGAGAATACCCATCAATTGCGTGGGTTTAGAGCCACCTAAACGTCCACCATACACCAAAACCATTGAGACGATTCCCATAAAAGTACTACCAAATAGTAAAGCTCCTAATAAAGCTGCTGCGATGGAATCACTCAATACAGGTAAGATAATCCCTACGGCTTGGATGCCATAAGCGGCAATTAAAGCGGGAAACTCTCCCGTCCGTTGCGCAATCTTCGCCCAAACCCAACAAGAAGGCGTTGCTGCCAACCCAACTACGACCCAAGCATAATCTCCCAAATGCGGAAACTCAGTATGCTGCTGTAAAATTGAGACTAAAAAGGTAGCACTAATAACATAGCCTATCCCTTCACAAAAATAAGCCAGTGCCACTAAGCTAATCAGCCATTTAAAAGCCTGCTGAGGTAAGGCAGAGGCAAGGGCTGCTTTTTTCTGTGGATGCAAATACCATTGATTAAATAGCAAAGCAGGTAAGCCCAAAACAAAAATCAGCAAGCCACTGCTGATCCATAAACCTTCCCAAGTTTGTAGGTTTTTAAAGGCTAATACCCAAAGTGCACCGAGAGTTAAGCCTAAACCAACCCCTGAAAAATGAATCCCCAAAGCAGTTGCCGTATGTTTGGGGGCAATCGCTAGGATCATCAAACCTGAACCTAAGACCATACCACCTGCACTGGCTAAGCCACTGAAGAAGCGTAGTATCAGCCAAACAGCATCTTGCTGAATTAGCCCCATCCCAATATTGGTTACTGCTGCTATCAGAATGCTAATTTTAAATAGCGAGCGTTTGGTATTTATCGAGTGCACGAAGATCGCGCCTAGCGCACCACAGAGATAACCCATATAATTAACAGCGGCTAACACCCCAGCCCAATCGTCGCCAAAGCCTAGATCAGCCTGCATCAAAGGCAGTAAGGGTGTATAGATAAAGCGTGGAATACCAAAGGCAGTAATTAAACCCAACATACCCACTGCGATAGACCAGCGTTCCTGATGATTAAAGGATGCCCTAGTTTCCATGACCTAAATTCGCTACTTAAAACGCTCTAGCCTAACACGCTGATCATTAAATTCCAGCCTATCAACGCTCTAGCGATTTCTGACCTATACTTTGCGCGAGAAGATACTAAGAACAAGGTAAAAACCTAAGGAAGTTATTGTGAAGCCACGGTTTATGAATAACAGGATGTTTCTCTGGTTCGTTGATTTTCGCCATGCGATGGTCTGGCTACGAACTTGGTATTTCCGTAAAGTGTATGGGATGCAGCTGCATCCGAGTGTGCGTATCTCCTTCAAATCGAATGTGGATAAAACCAATCCTAAAGGTGTTATTATCGACCAAGATACAGTGATTGCTTTTAATGTGATTATTCTTGCGCATGATTGGGCGACTGAGCGTTATGGTGCACATAATAATATTCAAACGCGGATTGGCAAAAACTGCTTCGTCGGCTGTGGTTCGATTATTATGCCGGGGGTAACGATTGGGGATGAGGTTGTGATTGCTTCGGGCAGTGTAGTCACTAAAGATATTCCCTCTAATTCGTTAATTGGTGGCAATCCCGCGAAGATTATTCGTTCAGGAATACGCACCAAAGCCTATGGACGTTTACTCCCTGAAAATCAGTTAGTCGATAAGCCACCGACTTCTGATTTAGCCAACGCGACTTAGCCACTTAGCCGCTTAGAAAGAAGGCAAAAAGTAAGAGCGATCTAAACTCACACCATAAAAACTGTCTACTCGGGCTAGTTTTAACTCAGCCCGCAATTGCCCATCTAAGATCTGCCAGATACGATGCGAACTTGCGTCCCGAGTATTTTGACCATTCACCTCCACAATATGATCCCCCACTTGAATCCCCATCCGAGCGGCAGGGCTATTGGGTAAAACCACTTCAATCACATTATTCGCAGCCAGTAAAAAACCAAACTGGCCGGGTAAGGCATTGGCATCACTATTAGCACTTAATAATAAATGCTGACTCGGGAAATCAAAGGTCAGGGTTTGCCCGGTGAAAATAGCATTGCCAACGCTCCCTGCTAAACTCTGAAAACCCTGAGTACGCATGGGCAAAGAAACAGGAACTTGGCGAGTATGCCAAGAGCCTAGATTGAGCGTGTGCAATAAAGCTAACCCCGTCGGTACACGTCCCCCTAAATCCTCAATTTCAATAAACGCTAGGGATTGCCGATAATCACGGCGCGCATAAGCAGGAAACATGACCAAACCGCCCGCATTACCGGTATCTAAAATAAATTCACCCGTGCGCCCGCTGAGAATAGTTAAGGAGGCAACTGGAACACCACCGACTAAGCGGAAAGGGATCACGCTATGGGGTTGCTGATAATTCGGTACATATTGAGAAAAAATCGCGGTATGCCGACCAAAATCCAAGGAGACAATCAAACGGTTGAGAGCGGGCATTCCTAAAACGCCATCTATGACGAGGCCATCCCGAGCAGAGACTAAATCTAGAGCCACCGCCGCTGCACTTTGATTTTCCAGCTCAACAGCGCCAATTTGCAGCGTAGGTAAACGGTAATAGCCAGTTAATTGTTTACCCGCAATCGTAGAGACTTCACTACTGGCGGCTGGTGATAAACGCAAGGCACGAGCTAATTGTGGGGAAACAAGATTATGCGAAGAGCCAGTATCGACCAACCACCAAGTTTTGCGTCCTGCCATGACCACTGGCACAGCGGGCAAACCACCTAAGTCCCCTGTATACAACAGCTGCATAGGTACCGTGCTAACATTGCCTGCTTGGAACTCAGGAATTTTTGGATGTGGCAAACGACTACAGCCTGCTAATAACAGCAAGCCAATCAGCCCAATCAACGCCCTTAATAAAAAAGATCTGCTTATAGTTTTCATGTGGGCATGTTAAAACATTTAGCAGGTGGTGCGCTACTCTAGGCAGCGCTCTACCAAATAGGCCACCGACCGATACTGCCGCCCACTGTGGAGGGTTAAACCGATTTCACAAGTACGGCTATTACTCACACCTTCATGACAATTTGCGGGTAATTGCTGTTTTAAGCGTGCTAAAGCGGCCGCATTTAATTCAGGTGTCACAAAACCTTTATCCCCACCAAAGCCACAGCAGCCTTCTTCTTCTGGCTCAACGACTTGTGGTGCGCACAGTTTGACTAATTCGCGTAAGGTTTTATCCAAACCCATTTTACGAGCGCTACAGGTAATGTGTAGGGCAATCGGCTCAGCTTGTGGGACAATTTTTAAATGCGGCACGAGAAACTCTTTAATAAAGCCTGCAGTTTCATATACTAGCATTGGTTTCTCTAAGCGCTCGAGTAATCGCAAAGTGCAAGGACTTGTGTCACAGACAATCGGATATTGCCCCTGCTCGCTCGCTTCCCACAGTGCGGCTTCTAATTCACGAATGGCCGCATTCGCACTATCCGGCAAACCTTGACTGGCAAACGGTAAGCCGCAACATAAACCACTGACGGCTTTAGGTATAATGATTTCAAAGCCCGCCTTTTGCATCAGGCTTTGCATGACTTGGGGCAAATCGCGGGTTTCAGAATCGCTCACCGCTGTCCCCATGCTCCGTGTCACACAGGCCGTGAAATAAACGGCTTTGCCATGTTGGCCTTGTGACTGCGGGGTTTCAGCGTTTGCACCGCGTGGCATGGCATCATGCCAAACCGGTGAGCGCTCCCCGGTGAGTTGATTAAAGCCTTTGGTTAAGCGCGAGAAAGTTTCGTTACCCAACACTTTGCCTTTGAAAGCAGCTGCATTTAAGCCAAAGCGGGTCAGGGCAGTCAGTGGGGCGAGATGGGTTTGAGCGTAGACTCCGATTTTTTTTGCGGTAGCGCCATGTTGAGCCGTTTTAAGGGCGCGTACTAATTCGCCGGTATTAATTCCGACTGGGCAACGAGTCGAACAAAGCCCATCTAAGGCACAGGTTGCCAAACCTTCATAGGCGAATTGATTATCCCAAGCAGTAATCGCAGTCGCCTGGTTGGTTTTCAGGCGTGCATGTTCACGCCATGCGACAATACGTTGGCGTGGCGTTAGGGTTAGATGGCGTGAAGGGCAAATTGGCTCACAAAATCCGCATTCAATACAACGATCCACTAACTCATGTGTAGCGGGCATCGGTTTGAGGTTTTTGAGATGAATCGCTGGATCCGCATTCAAAATCACCCCGGGATTTAGTAGGTTTTCGGGGTCGAATAGGTTTTTAATTCGCCACATCAGTTCATACGCATCGCTCCCCCATTCCAACTCTACAAAAGGTGCCATATTGCGCCCAGTGCCGTGCTCAGCTTTGAGTGAGCCGCCGTATTTTACGGCGACTAATTGCGCGACCGCCTCCATAAAGCCCGCATACCGGTCAACCTCTGCCTGCGTACTAAAATCTTGAGTGAACACAAAATGCAGATTGCCTTCTAAGGCATGCCCAAAAATCAAGGCTTCATCATAATGGTAATAAGCAAACAGTGCCTGCAACTCACGGACACCTGCCGCTAATTGCTCAATCGGGAAAGCAACATCCTCAATAATGACCGTGGTACCCACCGGACGCACTGCCCCCACTGCAGGGAATAAACCTTTGCGTACTCCCCAAAATTGCGCATATTGCACTGGATCTTGAGTAAATTCGGCAGGGAATAACAAGGTTTGGGTGGCGAGAATAGCTTGGACTTCGGCGATTTTCTTGCTCAAATCAAGAGTGTTCGGTGCACGAATATCAATCAATAAAGCAGCTGCCTCCAAACTTAAAGTTTTGAGCCTATCGGGCATCCCCGCTTTAGCTTGCACTGAACGCAAACCTGCGCCATCAATTAACTCCACCGCATCGACGGGGGCAGGCTTCAGCGCTGTTACGGCTAAACAGGCTGCTTCTACTTGCGGAAAAAAAACTAGCGCAGTGGCTTTATTTGGATAATCAGGGACGGTGTGATATTGCACGGCTGCAATAAAACCCAAGGTACCTTCTGAACCGATCATCAAATGGGTGAGAATTTCTAGCGGGTCGTGGTAGTCAATCAGTGCATTCACACTGTAACCCGTGGTGTTTTTCAGACGAAACTTATGGCGGATTTTGGCACTAAGCTCAGGATTATTTTGCACTTCGCTAGCCAGTTGACTGAGTGCTTTTAAGAGCGGCTGTTGAGTATTCAGTGCCGTTTGGCGGCCTGCCTCAGTACGGGTATCAATCACGACCCCATTCGCTAAAATGACACGCATTCCACTTAAGGTATGATAACTATTTTGTGCAGTGCCACAGCACATGCCAGATGCATTATTCGCAGCAATGCCGCCAATTTTACAGGTATTAATTGATGCAGGATCAGGGCCAATTTTGCGCCCAAAAGGTAGGAGATATTGATTTGCTTGTGAACCAATAATGCCGGGTTGCAAGCTAATCTGCTGGCCTTCATTCAGGATCTTAAACTCACGCCAACTATTGCCCTCCAACATCACTAAGATGGAATCAGTCACGGCTTGGCCGGATAAACTCGTCCCGGCTGCACGAAAGGTTAGCGATACTTGATGTTGCCGCGCCAAACTCAAGACCGTTTGTAGCTCATCCTCATTCTTAAGTTTGACCACAGCTTCAGGAATTAAGCGATAAAAACTGGCATCTGTCCCATCAGTGAGGCGATGAAACGCATCTTGCAAAATGCGTTCAGCGGGTAGGGTCTGCTTAAGGTCTTGGCAGAAGGCTTGATGGGCGGTGCTCATAATCTATATCCGTGCTAGCAGGTAGAATCATCTAGCCTAGTAATTGGTATTACCAATTACTAGGGCTATAAATACAACTTAGCATAAATCTGAGCAATAATACATTATTTGCAAGTGAATTTAGCTTGATAGCATAGTTAAAGTGTTTTATATTTAATTGGTATTACCAATTTTGAGTCGATATGACGAGCATCAAACCACGCAAAGCTGTTCAAATCGCAGAGCATTTAGAGCAACTACTCGCCAAAGGGCATTGGGCTTTAGGGGCACGCTTGCCCGCTGAGCGTCAATTAGCCGCGCAGTTAGCTGTATCGCGGCCGTCTTTGCGGGAAGCACTTCAGCAATTAATTAGCAAAGGTATGTTGGAAAGTCGGGTCGGTGGTGGTACTTATGTGTTAAGTACCAAGCCCATCGGCTTTGTTGATCCGCTGTTGACACTATTTCGTGAGAACCCAGAGTATCGTTTTGATGTCTTGGAAATTCGTCATGCTTTAGAGGGTAATGCCGCTTGGTATGCTGCACTACGCTCGACCGATGAAGATAAAGCCAGTATTCAAGCTTGCTATGAAAACATGATGCAACTACATGGCAGTCTCGATCCTATGAATGAAGCGCGGGCGGATGCTACTTTTCACCTGGCGATTGTCGAGGCCTCACACAATCTTGTCTTGTTGCATGTCATGCGTAGCCTATTTGATCTATTGCAAAATAGCATTTCGCATAATCTAGATAAGCTCTACACTCAAGCACGGGTGTTTGAACCCTTGAGCCAGCAACATCGTGAGTTAATGGATGCCATATTAGCCAGTGACCCTGAACGCGCCCGCCAAGCTGCTGAAGCTCATTTAGTATTTGTCGAGGACTCTTTAAAAATGATAGATGCGGATGAGGCACGTAAACAGCGCTCATTACGGCATCTATCCCGCTAACTCCAAGAAGCTAACGAGGCTAAACTGATGTTTCCTATTTTCAGATTATGGTTAGCAGTACAAAAAGCCCACCACGCGCCGCCCCTGCAGCTCCATGAAACCTGTATTGTACCGATGCGCGTCAGCCTCTTTACTGACTGCGATATTTTTCTGGAAATGAATAATGGGCGGCATTTAACCCTGTTTGATATTGGTCGTTTTGTCTTTTCGGTACGCACGGGTCTATGGAAGGAAGTCAAGCGTAATCAATGGGGGTTTGTGGTTGCAGGCAGCAGTGTGCGATATCGCAAACGCCTCAAACCCTTTCAGCGCTATGAGCAACACACCCGCTTACTTGGCTATGATGATAAATGGTTTTATTTTTTACAAACGCATCAAATTGGTGAGGTTTGGCATTCATCGGCGCTGATTCGGGCGGCTGTGGTTGAGCAAGGCAAAATCCTTCCCACACAGACAATTTTAAAAGTCATGAACCAAACCGATTGGCAGCCTGAGCTACCCGAATGGGTCAGTGCATGGATTGCAGCAGATACTTTAAGACCTTGGCCAGATTCGCCAACCACTCGTTCTGTTTAGGAGGCTCAAACTATGAAGCCTGACACTATTTATTTCTTCGGCACTTGCCTGATCGACCTCATTTATCCCCAAGCTGGCGTATCCGCTGTCCAGCTTTTGCAACGTGAAGGGGTTAAAGTCATCTATCCACAAGCCCAAACCTGTTGTGGTCAACCGGCTTGGAATTCGGGTTATCGGGATGAGGCTCGCAAGGTCGCACGTGCACAAATTAAATTGTTCCCAAAAGACCTACCGATTGTGATTCCTTCTGGTTCGTGTGCGGGGATGATGAAAACACATTATCCCGAATTATTCAAAGGTGAAGCCGACGAAGCTGAAGCCTTACAGGTGGCCAATCGTGTTTATGAGTTCACGGAGTTCTTGGTCGATGTCTTACAGGTCGACTTAAAAGACTTCGGCGAGCCTGTAGCCGTTGCTGTACATACCTCGTGTTCGGCTCGCCGTGAAATGGGCGTCGCGGATAAGATTGAGCAGTTACTTGGGCAATTGTCTAAGGTAGAGGTCAAAGAGCAAGCTTATAAAGCGGAATGTTGTGGATTTGGCGGTACTTTTGCCGTGAAACAACCCGAAATTTCCGCTGCAATGGTTGCCGATAAAATTCTGCATCTTCGTGCTACGGGGGCGACGCAATTAGTCAGTCAAGATTGCGGTTGTTTGCTGAATATTAGCGGTGCATTTGCGTATCAAGCCAACCATGAAGGCAAAACTGCTCCAAAAGCCCAGCATATTGCTGAATTTTTATGGGATCGCACTCAAGCTGCTGAGGAGATGAAGTCATGAGCACTGAATTTCGTATTGATGTCCAAAAAGCGCTCGGCAAAACTGAAGTCCGCGCCCATTTCCGCAAGGCAATGGATACTCTAATGACCAATCGGCGCAATCAGTTTCCAGATGATGCCGCCCTACAAGCGCTACGCCACCAAGCTCAAGCCATTCGAGCAAATGCTTTGAGTAAATTACCTGAGTTATTAGAGCAGCTCGAGGCCAAACTCACAGCCAAGGGTGTACAGGTACATTGGGCAGAAACCACCGATGAAGCGAATCAAATCGTGCTGAGCATTATGCAAAAGCATCAGGCTAAGTCGATTATTAAGGGTAAGTCGATGGTATCGGAGGAGATGGGGCTAAACCATTTTCTGGAGGCACAAGGGATTGAAGCGCTGGAATCGGACTTGGGCGAATTCATTATTCAATTAGATGGCGAAACACCTTCGCATATCATTATGCCCGCGATTCATAAGAGTAAAGAGCAGATTTCGCAGCTATTTCATGACAAGTTTCCTGATATTCCTTATACCGAGAATGTGGATGAATTGACGGCTTCGGCACGGCGCATTTTGCGTGATAAGTTTTATACCGCTTCAGTCGGTTTATCCGGTGTAAATTTCGCAGTCGCTGAAACCGGAACTCTGTGTTTAGTCGAGAATGAAGGCAATGGCCGTATGTCTACCACGGTACCTCCCGTGCATATTGCGGTGACAGGTATTGAAAAAGTGGTGGAAAAGCTCAGCGATATTCCACCCTTGCTGAGCATTTTGCCGCGTTCTGCGACTGGGCAGCCCATTACGACGTATTTCAATATGATCTCAGGACCACGCCAAGCTGATGAAAAAGACGGTCCCACCGAAGTCCATCTGGTGTTACTCGATAATGGGCGCTCCAATATTTATTCTGACCCTGAGCTATTAGCGACTTTGCGGTGTATTCGCTGTGGTGCCTGCATTAATCATTGCCCAGTGTATGTGCGTATTGGTGGGCATAGTTATGGTACGGTCTATCCGGGGCCAATTGGGACGATTTTAGAACCACAAAAACAAGGTTTAAAGGTACATGGCGAATTGATTCAAGCTTCCAGTTTATGCGGTGCTTGCGGTGAGGTTTGTCCAGTACGTATTCCGATTCCAAATATTATCAATCGACTGCGTTATGACAGCGTGCGCAAGGATACTGAGCATACCCCTACTTTCGATGCAGGCACTAAACGGAAACCCCTTGAAGCGGCGATTTGGCAAGGTTGGTCGTGGTCAGCCTCACATCCGAGCCTGTATAACTTCGGTGGCACGGTTGCTACTCAATTGCGCGGTTTAGTCCCGAATAAGGTGGGTGCTTGGACCAATGTACGTACTGCTCCCCAACTGGCTGACAAGACTTTGCATCAACAACTTAAAGCCTTAGGAGTCGATCATGAGTAACGCCCGTACCCGTATTTTTCAGCGCCTTACAGCTGTTGAGCGCCCTGTGGTCGATCTGAGCGCTCGTGAATCTTTAAGTCGGTTTGCTTGGGACAAAGAAGAGCGCATTCGCCGTTTTACCGAGCGTATGCAGGCAGTACGTGCTGAAGTGCATGTATCGGATCGTGAACATTGGCTGGATAAGCTCGCTGAGATTTGCCAAGCCAAAGGTTTAAACCATCTATTACTTTCCCCCAATACGGAATGGGGGCAAGCGATTAGCCAAAATGCCACACGCTTTCCGACTTTAAAACACTATGATCGCCCTATTGAAGCTTGGAAGCATGAGTTATTTCATGAAGTTGATGCAGGCTTAACCTCGACTTTAGGTGGGATTGCCGAAACCGGAACACTGATGCTTTGGCCGAATGGTGATGAGCCGCGTTTATTGTCTCTCGTCCCTCCTATTCATATTGCGATTTTGGAGACTGATAAGTTATTTAGCACTTTTGCTGAAGCAGTACAGCAACAAGCTTGGGCAGAGCAAGGCATGCCGACCAATGCAGTTTTGATTTCAGGGCCTTCAAGGTCAGCAGATATTGCACAGGTACTGGCGTATGGAGTACATGGGCCGAAGGAGTTGGTGGTGGTGTTGGTTTGAAGTCAAGCTTGTTTAAGGTTAACTCATGTATTCAGTTGCTCAAGTTGCGGATATGTTAGGCATTATTAATCCATCCCAACCCTATAAATCCATTGAGCTATTTGCTGGTGCAGGTGGTCTTGCTATTGGCTTGGAGCGTGCAGGGCTGGATACCGTGCTACTTAATGAAATTGATAAGCATGCTTGCGCAACTTTGCGAGTTAATCGCCCACAGTGGAATATTCAAGAAGGTGATATTAGTCAATTAGACTTCACGCCTTATTACAATCAAGTTGATATAGTGACGGGTGGTTTTCCTTGTCAAGCCTTTAGTTATGCGGGTAAAAAAATGGGGTTTGAGGATGCACGTGGCACTTTATTTTTTGAGTTTGCTCGTGCGGTTAAAGCCTCGAATCCTAAAATCTTTATGGCAGAAAATGTCCGAGGTTTACTCTCGCATGATAATGGCCGGACCTTAGAAAATATTCGTTCAGTGATTGAAGAGTTAGGCTATACGTTGTTAACACCGCATCTAATGAAGGCTATTTTTTATCGCGTACCCCAAAAACGAGAGCGTTTAATTTTAATTGGCATTCGTAATGATTTAGTCGACTCGGCTACATTTAACTGGCCTAGGCCTTATCAAAAAATGTACACCTTAAAAGATGCCTTAAAAGCAGGTGAGCTTTATAAAAACGATGTTCCAGAGTCTAATGGGCAAAAATACCCTACTAAGAAAGCTGAGGTGATGAAATTAGTTCCTCAAGGGGGGTATTGGCGAGATTTACCGGAGGCTGTTCAAAAAACTTATATGCAAAAAAGTTTCTATTTAGGTGGTGGCAAAACGGGTATGGCGCGGCGCATGCATTGGGATGAGCCTTGCTTAACTTTAACGTGTGCGCCTGCTCAAAAACAAACTGAAAGATGCCATCCCGATGAAACTAGACCATTTACCGTGCGTGAGTATGCACGTATTCAGACTTTCCCGGATGATTGGCAATTTAAAGGCCCATTAACCTCACAATATAAACAGATTGGTAATGCTGTTCCTATTAATATGGGCTATGAGCTAGGACTATCCTTGGTTGATTTTCTCAACCACATCAGCACGAAGCCCAATGTGGTTGAGGTCAGAGGTCAGGTAGCTTAAGCATTGATGCTGACATTATTGAGGACGTAACTTACGTCATCAGTGCTAGTTTGTCGATCATGACCAAAGAGAATAAACTCTGGAAAGCCCCGTCGAGGGTTGTATAGGGCATCAACTCGCTCATGATTTGCATCCGCTTGACGGATATTGGTAAACATGTCTTCAATGGTTGGTAGGGAGCTTAAAACCTCTGCACTGACAGCTGTACCATTAGCATAAGTGGCACTGCTCACTTGTCCATCGCTGACAGTGACCTTAATAGCAGGTTGGGTTTGGCCTGCACTACGCTCTTTTAGGGTAAATGAATAATCATTTCCTGCTAAATAATCTTCCCACTTAGCCAAATTAGCATTGAGAGCATTGATCGAGACATTAGTCGTCAGATTATTATCATTCTCTAAATTATCTGTAGCGCCTGCGTTATTCGTGGCCCCTGCAGTGGCAGTTTGATTAATTTGCCCGGTCAATAATTGCGTTAACTGGCTGACTTGATTAGCCACAGGAGTGCTTGCTTGTTGGGCAGAGCTGGTTTTGGCTTTGAATTTATTAATTAGACCATCGAATAAGCTGCTACTTAAGTTCGCACTATTTGCGCTAGTAGTTGCATTCGTAAAGCCCGTATTTGCAGCATTGTTTTGCACTGCGGCTGTATTTTGGTTCGCGAGTGCCGATAAGGGCTGTAAAACAGGTGGCAACGATACGACTACCATAGGTCTATTCTCCTTTAAAAAATTAATTTGGGTGACTGGCTACCGAACCTTAACCCAACTCTAAGTCTTTGATGTTATAGCTGATTTCTTCATCAGCCATCATAAAGCTTTGGTCAATATAAACCGAGCTGGGATAACCTAACTGAGGATCATAAGTCGCGTCGATCCGTTCAGCACCACTTAAATAAGCATCTTGTAATTGGTCAAAACGTTCGTTCATGGTTAATAAACCATCACGAATATAATTAGGTACAGCCTCGCCAGTATCGGCATAAGTCGCATCGACAATCTTGCCATTCTGCTCAGTAATATTCATAGGACGGGTGTAGTCTTCAGGGCAGAAACAACTCGACTGTGCGGTGTAAGAGGCCGTTTGCCCATCGCTAGTGGCTGCATCCCATTTAGCACGGCTAGCCACGAAATCGGCGGGTAAATCGGTCTTGCCATTCAGTTGATCAATGTCTTTTTGCGTTAAGGTATGGCGCGTAATTTCACCACCAGTGATACCCCCTGAAACGATAACGACATCACCCGCGCTTAAAGTTTTGTCACGCTGCCGATCTAAAACCTTCAAACTAATCGCTTCATTACTAAAACCTAAAAGATTTTTTAAACCTGCTTCTTGTTCACTGGTCAGTTGTAATGTGGGAGTACGATCTGGCCTCGTCTGCCCACCTTTTGGCAACAGGCTCAGTAGTTGTTGCACTAAGGTCATAATTCCGTTGTTTACTTCTTTTGAATCAACTAGCCCATTGTTCAAAAATAAATGAGTTTTATCATTGGTTGCCGTTTGTTGACGCGCATTGTTGGCCTGCAAGGGTGAGCTAGTACTTAAGCTACGGTTATAATCATTATTAATCATTCAATTTATCCTCAAGCTAACCAGTCTAATCATCCGTTATATTTTTTGAGGATGCCTCTAAGTACTCGTACTTGCCCATCCTTTTCAGGATAAAAGCGGCTTTTTCTGAGAATAGGGGTAGTTAACTGATCTTGACCCGCACCACGAGTAGACATTGATACTTTTTTGCAAATAGACCCAAAGCTCATCCACAAACGGGCTTAATCAGGCTTAATCCGACACCTAGAGCTATAATGAGCCTATTAATAGCGAGGAAACGAGGGTTGCTCATGCGTGCTGCCAACAGTGAATCCACTCAAGATGCCAAATTAGTCTTACTCATCCCCCCTCAAACCCAGCGTAGCCTGCTGCGTAATGAGTCTAAATTACCACTACCCCGTGCGTTAGCGAGCCATTCACGTGCCACCAGTAGCGGGCGTAATGTCTTTATGAACGACGCAGCGGTTCAAGTTAAAGCGGTGTTTGATCTGAGCCAAGGTGGACGATCAGCAACGGTTGCTAGCCAACAAGAGACGGTTGATAGTGAACAATTAATGGTATTAGAGGCACAAGACGGCAGTGTGGTGATTATGCGTGCTGATCAGCTGCAAGCCGAATTACAACGTCTCTATCCAGACGAGGTTAAAGCGGGTGAACCACTGGATCTGAAAGTCCTTAGGGATCATGAGGCCAATAGTCGGGGCTTAGACAGCTGGATTTGGTCGAAGCTGTCGATTTTGAATTTAACCCCGGATAGTTTTATTCGTGCTGCACAAGAACAGGCTTTAGACTGGCTAGAAGCCAAGCTGGGTCAAAGGTTTGAAGATTTAGCCTATGCCCAAGCTTCATGGGTGGGGGCTAAAGCCTTAATGGAGGTGATTGAAGCTAAGCTTGAAGGTGAGCCGGGCTTGTATCGTTGGACGAATAAACAAATTCAACTGACGGATCGCGTCACGATTGAAGATCAAGAGCTCGAAGCAGCTGCGAAAAATCAAGACCCCATCTTGGTTTTTATTCATGGCACAGGCTCGAGCACTGTGGGTAGCTTCGGGGATTTACGCCTTACAAATCAAGAAATTAGTTGGGAGCATATCAGTCGCTCGTTTAATAAGCGGGTGTATGGCTTTGAACATCGTACACTCTCAGCCAGTCCCTTAGATAATGCGCTACAGCTAGCTAAAATCCTCCCTCAAGGCTGTCGACTCTCATTGGTCACTCACTCACGTGGAGGCTTAGTTGGTGACTTGCTCTGCCTTGATAATTTTGAATTAGGCTTAATCGAACACTATCAGCGTAGGCCGATTCATTTAGATGGCCAACCAGAATCCACGCAACAAGCGAGCATTCGGCAACTGATTGTTGAGCAAGAACGCCAACAGCTTATTGAATTACATGCCTTGTTATTAAAAAAGCAATTTCAGATTGAGCGCTATGTGCGAGTTGCTTGCCCAGCTGGTGGCACCACACTGATGGCGGATAATATAGATCTGTTTTTATCGGGGTTTTTGTCCCTACTCAGTCTAGGCGCTAGTTTTATACCCGTTGTAGGTGCAGTCAGCGCTTCGGTACTAAATGCTTTCCGCCGCGTCGTTTTAGAGATTGCCGCTAAGCGAATTGATCCAAGGTTTATTCCGGGCTTAGAAGCCATGCTGCCAGATTCACCACTGGCTGGCTTCCTTGCGACGGCTTCGCGCTCCGACTCTATTCAAATGCTCGCGATTACTGGCAATACCGATAGTGATCAAGCCAGTCTCTTAAAACGGATAGCCATTATCTTTACTGATTGGGTTTTATTTGGCAAAACTGATAATGATTTTGTCGTCGATACCCAGTCCATGCGGGCTGGCTTAGCCAAGCGCAATACTAGCTATGAATACTATGCACAGGACAATCAAGTCAGTCATATTCACTATTTTCAGCGGGCTAATACTCGCCGTGCTTTGTATCAATGGTTGAATACTCAAGACCCGACGCAACTCCCGGGTTTCACTCGTATTCCCACCGATTGTGATCTGAAATTAGATCATCTCAGCCCAGCAGGGGCTGATCATCCGGCTAAAACCAAACCGCTCACGCGCCCGGCAACTGCTCCGTTGGTCTTTTATCTACCGGATTTAATGGGTACGCATTTAGCGATTTGCCCACCCAATCAAGGTAAGGGTGATCGAATTTGGTTCGATCCTTTTGATTTAGCCGCCGGCGGGATGAGTAGCTTAGATATCAGCAAACGCAATGTGCGTCCTGATGGTTTATTTCAGCGTTACTACAGCGAGCTACAAACTTATTTAGAAAAAACCTATGAAGTCATCCCCTGGCCCTATGATTGGCGCTTAGGCTTAGATGTTTTGGCTAAACAGCTCGGTGAGCTGATCGAAAGCAAATTGCAGGAATTAGACCAAAAAAATCAACCACTACGTCCGGTGAATATCCTCGCGCATGGGATGAGTGGTTTAGTGGTACGCTTGTTGATGGCTTCTCAAGCAGAGGGGCAATCTTCCATTTGGGAAAAAATCGCCAGACGCCCGCATAGCTATTGCGTCATGTTAGGCACACCCAATCAGGGTTCACACTCCGTCTTAGAGAATCTATTGGGGAAAGGCCGTGCCGTGCGCCAATTGGCTAGCTTAGACTTTCAGCATAATCTGCAAGAGATCTTAGACATTATCGCTAAGTTTGATGGTCTATTGCATTTACTGCCGATTGATAATCCGGCTGACCCACCAACCCCAACGCTGGATTATTTTGAAGCTAAGACTTGGAAAAAACTCTACGAACTGAATCGAGATCGTTGGTTTGCAGGTGGTGAGGCTTTTGGAGCTTTGCCAGACAAGGCGCAATTACAGCAGGCGAAACAGCTGCGTGCGCGTTTAACCCAGCAAGAAGAACAAGGCCTTCCTCAGGCTGAGCGTCTAATTTATGTGTTTGGCTATGACTTGCATACACCGCAAGGTCTGAAGATTGAGCATAATCGCCTCTCACTGCAAGCCACCACAGAAGGTGATGGTTCAGTGACTTGGGCAGCGGGTTATTTAAAGGGCTTAGCGGCTTCGCAATATTGGTATATGCCGGTCAGTCATGCCAATCTAACCAATACTCGCCAGTATTTCCCTGCCCTTGCGGAGTTGCTGCAAACGGGTAGCACCCAAGCTTTAGCACACAATCCACCTCGCCAACGTAGCACTATTCAGCGTAGCTATCGTTATGAGGCTGGTCCGGTTTTACACTCAGGGGCTGAAGAGGTCGCTTTGGCTTGCTTTGGTGATCGCCCGCAACGAGAACCCGTTGAAGATACGACCCAAACCTTACAGGTCGCGGTGCGGGCGATGGATTTACGCTTTGTGCAGCAGCCGATTTTGTGTGGTCATTATCAATCGGATGCTATTGCCAGCGCCGAGCGGGTGATTGATGACTATTTAGTACAGGGTGCTTTAAGCCAACGCGAACGATTAGGTATTTATGCAGGCCCGGTCAGTACCAGTACGATTATTCTGCGGCCACGTAGCACAGAAGATCTGCATCGGCATACTTGTCGGGGCGCTATTATTGTCGGTTTGGGCGAATGGAGCCAAATCAGCGCCCAAAAGATTACCGATACAGTCCGTGATGGCGTGTTGAATTACTTGCTGACTGCCCCCTTAAATCCACACCTTGAAAGTTCGCAAACCGAAGAACTCGGTTTAAATAGCTTGCTGATTGGTTATAACTCGACAACACATATTACCGTCGAAGCTTCGATTGAGGCGATTGTCCGGGGGGTGTGTGAAGCCAATCAACAATATCGCTACAACTGTGAAGATCAGCCGAAACGATGTGTTGCCAAACTCGATTTCATTGAGTTTTATTTAGATACTGCGATTACCGCAGCCTATATGGTGCGGGAGCTACCGAAGCGCTTAGAAACGGATTTAGAGCGTCTAGAAACCCGCTTAATACCTGCCAACGAATTGATCGCCCCGCGTTATCAAGGTGTGCGCCATCGTTTAAGTGAACGTACTATTGGCAGTGGATATTGGCCTCGTTTGATGGTAACCAATGCAGAGGACTCTAAGGAGCAGAGTGTTTTAGAGAGTACGCCAGCGGAGCTACTCAAATATGTGTATCTGTCTGAACGTGCACGCGCCGAAACTGTCATTCAACAGCGTCAACCCGGTTTAATTGAAGCCTTGATTCGTGATGCGATTATCAGTAGTGAATATAAACCAGAAATTAGTCGTACTTTATTTCAGCTGATGATTCCTTTTGATTTTAAATCCGCTGCCCGCCAAACCACTCGGTTACTCCTGATTTTAGATAGCTATACCGCTAATCTACCTTGGGAAATGCTGCAGGCGGATGATGAGCCTTTCGCCTTACAAGTGCAAATGGTACGCCAGCTCAGTTCCATGCGCTTTCGGCGGCGAGTCACTACCACCATTAGCAAAACTGCTTGCGTAATTGCGAATCCACTGACTAGCGGGTTCTACCGAAAGTTTCCTGACTATGATCCTGAACCCACGAATCGAGAAGATGATAAAAGCCTCGCGAGCCTAGCCGGAGCGACGGATGAGGGCTTGCAAGTCGCTGAATTATTAGAGCGCAATGAGTATCGCGTTGAACGCTGCCTGCCAGCGACCTCTGAAGCGGCACCGAATCAAACTGCCTTAGATGTATTTAATATTTTATTTAAACAGCCGTATCGAATTTTAATGATCGCGGCTCACGGTGAAGTGAATTTAAAGGGGACTGACGGTAAATACCGCACCGGAGTCATTTTATCCGATGGTACGCTCCTGACGGCGGCTGAAATCAGTCAGATGGAGGAAATTCCCGATTTAGTTTTCTTAAACTGCTGCCATTTAGCCACTATAACGGGGACTAAAACCGTTAATTACAACCGTTTAGCCTATAGTATCTCGCGTGAGCTAATTGAAATGGGTGTGCGTTGTGTGATCGCGGCGGGTTGGGCGGTGGATGATGCGGCAGCTTGTACTTTCTCTACCACCTTTTTTGCAAGCTTTATCGAAAAGAATCAAAACTTTGGTCAAGCTGTGTATGATGCACGGCGACAAACTCGCCTGAGTCATCCGAGTTTAAATACTTGGGGGGCTTATCAGGCGTATGGTGACCCCAGTTTTATCTTAGATCCTACAAAAATACCGAAGCGCACGAGTGACAGCTATCAACCCGTGTCTGCCCATGAGCTACAAGATGTGCTCGCGAGTATTGATGTCGATATGCATCACAAAGTCCGTGACTATACCTTCCAAAGCTTGCATGAAGAACTTGAGGATCTTGCTGCCAATTTGACGAATACTGCTTGGTTGACCACACCGGGTACACAATATCAACTCGCCCGTCTCTATGGGAATGTCTTGCCCGATGGCTTTGTAGAAGCACGTAAAGCTTGCCAAGCCGCGATTGCTGAAGAGGATCGCAATGGTCAAGTACCGATTGTGGCGCTAGAGCTGATGGCAAATTTAGAATCCCGCCAAGCTGAAGCCTTAGCCTTAAAAGCCCTTGAATTCCCAACTGCTGACCCCGAGCGTGCCATGCTGTTTGATGAGGCGATTGATTTAGTGAAAACTGCTATTGAACGCTTACAAGGCCTGCTATCAATTACTAAATATGTACAAATTGCCGCTGCGCTCGATGGTCCTGTGCATTTCAGCAGCAATACTGAACGTTATGCCTTGCTAGGTAGTGCATACAAACGGTTAGCAATTATTTTATTGCAACAAAATCAAGCATGGCAACCGATTCAAGCGGCGCTGCTAGAGAGCTTAAAGGCTTATCAACAGGCGGAGGGTATTGAGTTAGGTGCAAAACTTAAGGCTTATCCCTTAATCAATCGCTTACAATTGGCAGCAATCTTGAATCAAACTCCAGACAATTGCCTCGAATTATTAGATCGAGCACATGCCGCAGTCCGCCTACAATTTACTGAATCCAATGACTTTTTTGATGCCGTGATGAGTGCAGATATAGAAATTGCCCGCTTCTTGGCTAATCCGGCTGAGCCTAACGAAACCGATGACTACTTTATTAGGCTTTACCAAGAAGTGACCCGGGAGGTCGCCACCACGGTACGCAATTTCAATTCAGTGGTACAGCAATTGAGAAACTTAGCCCAACTCCTGAGTTTAGCGGCTAATAGCTTGTATGCAACCAATACACAGATGCTGGCGCTTAGCCAAAAAAAGGTCGCCATTTTAGAAAAACTAGCGTCTGCTTTAGCACATCATCACTGAAGCGGGGACGACTGCTTGCGACAGAAAAAGTGTTGATAGCGTGCCAACGAACGCCACGGTTCACGCTGTGAATAATGGCGTTCTAGTGCTAATAATTCATCCAAAGGCATTCGCTTACGAATATCCACGTAAGCGTAATCATAAAAGCAGCGTACTCCCGACCATGTGATGAGTTCTAAATTGAGAGCTGGCAACCAAGCCAAGACTGTTTCGGGTGGCAAGGGTGAAATCGGGGCTAAACCTTCATTACCATCGCTGGCAATTCGTTGTTCGCGCAGAGCTTTAAAATTACCCCCCAGTAAATAACGCATCTCCCGCGCATATTGATTGAAAAACATTAAAGACAACCAACCATTGGGTTTCAGTAAGCTCAAAAGTTGCTCTAAAGTTTCACGGGGCTCCGCCAGCCACTCTAAAACAGCGTGTAAAACAATCCCATCGAAACGTTCAGCTTCACTGGCCTCAACAAGTCTTTGAATATCTACATTTTGTAATTGAATCGCGCCCGCTTGTCCGGCAGCTATAATATTTTCATGAGCCTCTACTAGCATTTCAGTTGAGGGTTCAGCTAAAAGGATGGAGTGACCTTGTGCTGCCAGCCAAATGGACATTTGCCCTAAACCACCCCCCGCATCCAGAATGGATTGGGTTGAGTGGTTTAAATTTTGTTGGCACAAGTCATCTTGTACAATATGAAGACGAATTTTACCGCGAGGATCGTCACCATAAATTTTCTTCTGAAAACTATGGGTTAAACCGTCGAAGACACGATCTTTTTTCATACAGTGCAAGCTTCCCGTCTGCGTGAATGGTAATAGAAAATTTAAAGTGAGCGACTAGCCTATGGATAGGGTTACGCAACGGCGTAAGCAAAGCAATCGACTTATTGCGCAACGTTATTTACTACAAACTGAATTAGTCAGCAATAGCGCAGGAACGCTTTATCAAGCCCGTGATCTGCGGGCCAGTGCTACAGCGACCGCTGCCGTCTTAATCCATATTCTACCCACCAATGCTTTACTGCAAATTCCGCTTAAGCTGATGACAGAACGTCTGCAAGCTTTAAGTGCACAGACCGATGCAGCGGTATTAAAGGTACTTGACAGCGGTTGGTTAAACTCAGAACCCTATTTTGTATTGGCCAGCCCCCCAAGTTGGAGTTTATCTGCTTTACCGCCAATGCTCGGACCAAGTACTCGGTTGCATGAGCAGGCCTTGCGTTTGAATCAACAACTGACTGAACAAGGGCTGCTCACGAGTGCTTTACCCACGTCTTTATTTTTAGTCAGCGCAGATGGTTTAGTTTATTTACCTAGCACGGCTTTAGCACCTAGATTACAAACCTTTACTGAATCACCCGAGCTACTGTTACAAGCACAACAACTACCCAAACGTATTCCATTCAGTGCTTGGCCTTGGCTGGGACTGGGGGTGATTGGGGTCGTTGCGGCGAGCAGTGCGGGTTGGTATTATCAAAATTATTGGTTGACGACTCAAGCCTATATGCCAGTCAGTACTGAGGCGGCTAATAGCGAGAGTTTGCTTGCAAGTCCGGCTGAGCTCGACCTACCTCGAGCGATGCCTGCAACGGCCAGTGCTGATCAACCAGCACCGCCTGTAGTCACTAGCAAAGCCCCAGTACCACTACCTCCTCCCGTAGTGACATCCAGCCTCCCCACCACACCCGCAACTCCGATTGACCTAGCCCTCACTAATACGCAAATTTTGCCCAACCCCGAACCCGGTGATATGCGCTTAGCTTTAGCCAGTGAGCAACATAAACCGCAGGCTGCTCCCATTGCGCCATCGCCTGTTTCTAATGGCAGCAAACCCATGCAGGATAAAAAGACTCAACCCGTCAGCGCTCGCTCTGAACCCACGAAAGTTACTCAATCTGAACCTGAAAAAAAGCCAAGCCTTAAAAAGACTAAACCTGAAAAAAAATCCATGCCAGTATCTGCACCTGACACTCAAGCAGAGTTTGTCGAAGAAGCAGATCCTGCGGTTAATTTACCTTCGCCAGCACCTGTCCTGATTAGAGCCACTGAGGCTAGCCAACGACCGCAAGCACAATTCGTCGGTACCAACCTAGCCCCGAATACAGTCACGGTCATACCTACGCTACAACCTGTGCAAACGATCAATACAGCAGCAGTTTTAGGCGTCGTTAATCCCGCTCCAAGCTTATCGCCCCCCCCTGCGCCCGTGACGCCCGTGGCTCGACTGCCAGCACCTGAGCGCGATTCTGAAGCACTCACGGCCAACGGGATGACCAGTGATGAATTAGTGAAAAAAGCCTATCAAGCTTTACAAGCTAATCACTTAGATGAACAGGCTAATCGAGGGGCTGTGTACTTTATTCGTTTATTAGAGCGAATTGATCATGGCAATCCGCAAATCATTCGTTTAGCACGGGAAATCAGTTATCAGCTACATCAGCAGGTCAGAGTCGCCTTAATTCAAGGTGACTCTGAACAGGCCTCACAAAAGCTCTGGCGTGCAGGCCGGATTATTAAAGAGTTTAACCTCGTCCATCTGAATCCGGCCCAGGAAATTCTGGAGCATAAGTTGGCTGAGTAAGGCGCTTACGTTCATGTTTGCGGCGTAAGCGAGGTGGCAAATTATTATTATCATAGCGAATCGCATAGCCAAAAATATAGGTAGACACAGGTACACCCAAAATCAAACCCCAGATATGGAAGAGCTTGCCACCGACCGTCAGAATAATCAGCACAATCACAGGATTAATTCGTAAGCGCGCCCCATAGATTAAGGGATTCAGTGCATAGCCTTCGACCAAATGAATAAAAATAATCATCAAAATCGAGAGCATCACTAAATGCGTGCCTCCCGTATTCAAGGCAATTAAGCAGATTGGAACTGAGCTAATAAACACGCCCGCTACCGGAATAAAGCTGCAAACGAACACAATCACGGATAAGAAAGCCATTTGCTCATTCATCCCTAGGATAGATAAGCCAATCGCCGTCAACAGTGTATTTACACAGGCAATAAAGAATTGAGCCTGCATAGTTTGCCCTAAGACACGCCCAAACTGCTTAATATTGTCGGCGACTTCCACATAGATAAATCGTAAGCGGGTATTTTCTAAATCACGTACACTAGCGGCTAGATGCGGCATATCTAAAACAATCAAGAAAGAGAATAAAAAGGCTAATAGAAAAGTCGTCAGCATCGTAATCGCTTGACGACTGATATTCGCTAATTGATCCAAAGCAACCCGTGCTAATTCACGACCATCCGCCGCCTTACCGGTACCGGCCAACATCCCTAAGATTACACCTGAGGGCGTATCTTTAAAGGCGCGTGGTGGTGCGGGTGGACCCACGGTTTCAGGTGTGAGCGGATCGTCCGTCACAAGTGGGACCTGTTCTTGCTGAGCTGAACCTAAGACCTCAGGCAGAGCCTCTTGCAAGACAGGGTAACGTGCGGCGATATTAAGAATTTCCTTATCAATCCGCTGCATATACACCGAAAAGCCCTGTGCGAAACCTGCGGCCTGCTGATAGACCTTAGGAGCAATAAATACCCCTAAAGCAATCACCGTACTTAAAAATAAGCTACTGACTAGAATGACTAAGGAAGTACGACGTTTAGGTGCAAAACGTAACAACCAATCGACAATACTGGATTGTAGATAAGTAAAAACAAAGGTGAGAAATAGCAAAGTAAAAAAGGAGCTTAACAACGCCAGCAAACCAAAGAAGATTCCCCAGACCGCAATCCGTGTTAAGGTCGGCAAAAATCGTTCCCAGCTTAAGGTGGGCTTGCGTAAGCGATAAGGAAAGCGCTCTCTATACAGCTGCTCAGAGCTAGTAGCCATTGACCATCATCCTCGTATCCTCTAGTGCACTGCAGTATAGCATTACCCACGCTCGGCTGAGCGACTCACATACAAAATCCTGTGTGTATTGAGTTTGCTGTGGTTTTATACTGACCGTTCATCGTTATTATTAATTCATTAATTAAATAAAATTATCATTTATCCCCCCTTATTGTCCGCTAAAGCAGCTGTGCATAGCGAGCTCATCCTCTCCAACCCTACAGTAGACACCTAGATTGAGTGTAATTCCAGCTAAATGACTCCTGTTTTTATATAGGGCCTAAGACAAATCATGTTGAATAAATCTGCAAAAATAGCGCTGACTGCGCTGTGCCTGACCTTTTTGTCAAACAATATCCTAGCCAAGGATTTAGACCCCCTCAGCCCGGCAGAATTAAGCCAAGCTGTCAGCTTAGCCGCACCCGAGCAGCGTGCTCAATTAGCCATGCGCAGTGACACCCACGCTCCCGCGATCGCCCATACCCTAGAGCTATTATTGGTTGAGCGGCGTCCGGTAGATAAAGAACAACCCGGTCGACGCTTAGCCGATGTTTATAGTTATGACTATCGCAGCGATGAAACGATTCACAGTATTGTTGATTTAAACACACAAGAGCGGGTGCAGACTGAACGAGTACAAAAGCTGCAATTACCGCTGACCGAAAATGAATTAGCGCGGGCTTCCCTGCTGATTTTTAATGACCCTGAGCAATTGTCTCAGATCCAAGCCGAATATAAACGCATCACTGGGCAAACCCTAATTAAACCCGAGCAGTTACACGTGAAAGCTTTTGTTTTCACCGCTGATAGCTTACCTGAAGGTTTAAATGCAGCCTCACAAAACTGCGGCATTCAACGCTGTGCGCAAGTCCTATTGTATACCCATGATTCTGTGGTGTTTGAAATTAGCCCTATTGTGAATTTATCAGTGGGTCTAGTTACCCAAAATATCGGTTTCTAGTTTGGAGAGCACACCATGAAATACTTAATCTCTAGCCTGACCCTGATCAGCTTAATGGCTTGGCAGAGCCTCGCGATGGCTGCACCGACGAGCCATTGCCAAGGCGAGGAAATGAGCAAGCGGTTTGCCTCAGGCGCTTTATGGGAGTTTTGCTGGACTATTAAAGATCAAGAAGGTTTAGTTTTATCTCAAGTTCATTATCAAGCACCGGGTACAGCTTACCGTCGGGTCTTAGGTGAGGCCTCACTGTCTCAGATCGAAGCCAGCTTTGATGATGCCGCTGTCGATCCTAAATTTATCACCACCGAATTAGGTTTAGGTGGGAATAATATCCTCACACAAACGGCTCAGGATTGTCCAACGGGTACTTTATACGCTTGGAATGGGCGGCAAGTACTGTGCGCGACTATGCATAAAGCAGGCTATTTATATAAATACACTAGTCAACGTCAAACCGAACGTTTTGAAATCATTACCAGTTCGCAAATTGGCCCGCGTAATTACAGCTTACGTTGGTCCTTTTATGAAAATGGCACCATCGAACCAGCGATTGGTTTAAGTGGGATTCTCCCGGCTGTTGGCGAAAGTACTGCTCAATATGGTTGGCCTGTTGGTGCAAATGGCGAAATTGGCAGTAGTTTTATGGACCATTATCTCTGGCGCTTAGACTTTGATCTCGATGAAATCGCTAATGATGATGTGGTAGAAGAAATCAATAGCACTCCCACCCCGGATCGCTTACGTAAAACCAAAACTTTAGAACTAGTCGGTCAAGAAACTGCCCGCAGTTTGAATCCAGAGACTAAACGCTTCTGGCGGATTCGAGACAGCGTAGCGCGTAACGCAGCAGGCAAATTTATTTCTTATGAATTAGTCCCTTCCCACTATGACCAAAGTCGTACTAATCATCGTAATCAAGCATGGTTACAAAATGATCTGTATTTTACCGCTTATCAGGCTTGTGAACGCTTTGCAGCGAATAATCCTACCGCTACTTGTGGTGACAATATCGCGCAATTTATCTCTGGGCAAAACATTAATCGCCAAGATCTAGTGGTTTGGTATAAGCAAAATCAACACTATCTACCCCGCAGCGAAGATAGCAATCGGATGAGTACTCGCTGGTCAAGCTTCAAATTGTTACCTCGTGATTGGAATGCACAGAATCCGTTCTGAGCCGCTAGCCTTCATGTTTAGAAAAATTAATAGGAACGAACCAGCCATGCGAACTTTAACTCTAGCTCTGTTGGCCTGCTTATGTTTTGTGCTTTTAATGACTGGGGCGCGTCAGGTTTATGCCGCTGAATTCTGCTCAGATGCTTATTCTGTGAATGTCACCCTACCCAATCAAGCCCGTTGGGATCTTTGTTGGGAGCATCGTGTTCGCGAAGGCATTGTGCTCTCAAAAATTCATTATACGCCACGTCATGGTGAACGACGCATGGTCTTAAACCAAGCTGCACTCGCTCAAATTCATGTGCCTTATGATGATAATGGCGCCCGCTATCATGATATTTCTGATTATGGCTTAGGTGGCAACTACATGGCTGCTTTAAACCAAACGGATTGCCCGGGTGGTAAATTGCTGCGCTTTGGTAGTAAAGCGGTGGTTTGCCAACAAAATGAAGCACGAGGTAGCGCTTTTAGTTCGAACACAGATCGCCTACAAGGGGATTCATTTAGTTTGTTTAGCGTGTCTAAAATCGGTGCTTATAACTATATTCCTAGTTGGCGCTTTATGGATGATGGTTCGATTGAACCGGGTGTCGGTGCTACCGGCGCACTACAACGCTATAGCGACCGCAATACCGAGCAACAAGGTTGGTTGATTGCGGATAATAAAGTGGGGATTGCGCATTTACATAATTTCTTTTGGCGGCTGGATTTTGATTTAAATGGTACTAGCATGGATGACTATGTGGAGGAGTTAAACTTCACCGCTAATAGTGGGCGTACTAGCTTAACCAAAACACGCTTTACTACTGAAGTAGCCCGTTCTGTTGACCCGACCACTTCACGTACTTGGCGAATAGTCGATGGGGCTACAAAAAATGCCAAGGGGTTGCCGATTTCTTATGAACTTCGTTTGCATCAATCCGAGCAACAAGATCTTGGCCCAGCCAGCGAACCTTTCACTCAAAATGACCTCTATGTCACGCGGTATAATAGTTGCGAACTCTTTGCTTCGCATAATCCAACGGTCAATAATTGTGCTAATCATCTAGCTGATTTTGTCGATGGCGAGCCTTTAACCGGGAGTGATCTAATCGTTTGGCCAAGTACCACGTTTTATCACATGCCTCGTGCTGAAGATGCGCCCCAGATGGATGCTCATTGGTCTTATATCAGCTTAAGCCCTCGTGATTGGCATGCACAAAACCCCTTAAGTACAGCTCCTGATACAGCTGCAAGCACTGGCGGTACGGATGGCACGACTCCAGCGAATAACCCCGATATTTTATTTGCCGATGATTTTGAAACGGCTAACCAATGGACTCGCAATCCCTATAACACCGATCAAGCCAGTTCTGGTCGATGGGAAGTAGGGCGCTTAGAGGCAACCACTTATCAAAATATAGCCACACAACGGGCAGCAAATACGGGTAATGCAGCCTTAGCCACTGGCCCGCAGGCGGGATCAATGGTGGGTTCGTATGATCTAGATGGTGGTTTAAGCTCAATCCGCTCTCCAGCTATTAATCTACCATCGGATACTAAATACCGCCTCGAGTTTGCTTACTATTTTGCTCATCTGTGGAATGCCAGTACGAGTGATTTTTTCCGGGTCAGTATTGTGGAGGGTAATCGTCGCCAAACCGTGCTGGAACAAACGGGTAATTTAGCTAATCGCTCAGCTCAATGGACAAATTTTAATACCGATTTAGCCGCCTATGCGGGTAAGACGATTTATATTTTGGTGGAAGCAGCGGACGCGGATGCCGGTAGTATTGTGGAGGCTGCCCTCGATAGTCTAAAAGTGGTTAAACAAAACAACACAGGGGATATAACCGATGGTATACCGAGTGGTAACACCACCAGTAACACGGTCTATAGCGAAGACTTTGAGGCTAGCTTAAATTGGACAGTGAATCCTGCAGGTGCTGATTCTGCCACAGTGGGGCAGTGGCAAGCGGCTAAGCCGCAAGCAACTTATTATCAAACGATCCCACTGCAATTAGGTGCGGCCTCGAGTGGTTTGCAAGCGCTAGTAACAGGTTATCAAGCCGGTACTAGTGTCGGAACTTATGATGTGGATGGGGGTATAACCTCAGTACGTTCGCCCCCTATCCATTTGGCGGCTAATAACCACTACCGCCTGCAACTCGATTATTATTTTGCGCATCTTTGGAATACAACGAATGCGGACTTTTTTAAAATTAGCCTAGAAACCGAGCAAGGTCGCAAACAGACTCTAGTCCTACAAACTGGTACAGCTGCCAATCGCCCCGCGCAATGGAGTGCTTTCAGCGCTGATTTGAGTAGTTTTGCGGGCAGTACAGTGCACCTTATAATAGAAGCTGCAGATGGTGGGGCGGGCAGTATGTTAGAAGCCGCCGTTGACAATCTACGCATTAATAAATACTAATCATTGGTCAGGCAAGGCGTTAAAACTAAGCCTTGCCTGTTAAGTTAAGGCATAATGAATCAACAGATGTTTAAACATATTTTCATACTGACCGGTTTAGTTTGTGTTTTGTTAGCGTGTAAAGCACCAACTGATGCAGATATTACAAAACCTGCATGGGAACTGACTCAAACCAGCACGAATGGCTTATTTAAAGTGCGGCTTAGGTGTCAGCATTTACCGTCCGTCGGATCTTTCCAAGATTGCCAACTTGAGCTAACGGATGGGAGTGGCAAGGCCATTCATGGCGCTAACATTAAGCTTGATGGCGGTATGCCAAAGCATGGACATGGTTTGCCAACCGCACCCGTAGTGAGTCCACTCGCTGCACAAGGCCATTATAAGATTGAAGGTTTACAATATAATATGCCCGGAGCTTGGCTGCTTGGCTTGCTGATTAAGACCCCAGCAGGTCAAGATAAACTAGTCTTTAGCTTTGAGATTTCTAACCTAGAATAAGCCACATGCGCCCTATCGTCGCACTCATCTGCTGCGTAAGTCTGAGTTTCAGTCTAAACAGTTGTGCAGAGCCAACGTGTCCAACTGCCAATCCTTGGACTCCACAAGCATGGGGGTTGATTCAATCACTGGCTTTGGATGCTTTACCTGCAGTGAGTGATGCCAGCAATCGTTATCTCTCTAATCCACAAGCAGTACAACTAGGCTCAGAGTTATTCTTTGATCAGCGCTTAAGTGCGAATGGTCAAGTCAGTTGTGCGAGTTGCCATCAGCCTGAAAAGTTTTTTAGTGATGGCTTAACCACTGCACAAGCCATTGAGACGGGTACACGCAATACCCCCTCACTGTTAGGGGTGGCTTGGAATCAATGGTTTTTTTGGGATGGGCGCAAAGACAGCCTTTGGTCACAAGCCTTAAGCCCCTTGGAAGATCCCAAAGAGCATAATCTTGCTCGCACCGCTGTCGTGAAATTAGTCCTCACTGATCCTCAGTATCAGCAAAAATATCAAGCTTTATTTGGGGCGTCACCTAGCACTGCTGAAATGGCTGCTTGGCCAACGGATGCGCGCCCTTCAGGGAGTATTGCGCAAATCCAAGCTTGGAAGGCCTTAAGTGCTCAGCAGCGGACCAGTATTGATACCCAGTTTGCTAATCTAGGTAAAATGATCGCCGCTTATGTGGCTAGCTTGAAACCACCTCTGAGCCGTTTTGATCAATATGTTGCGGCTTTAAAAGCCGGCAAGAGTGATAGCAAACTTACCCCTCTTGAATTAGAAGGCTTACGCTTATTCATTGATCCAAAACAGCAGTGTTTAAATTGTCACTCAGGACCTTTATTCACGAATCAATCTTTTCATAGTATTGGTACCGGTGAAATGGGTCGAGATACGGGGCGAGCTGCCATTCTTGATCAAATTCGGTTTGATCGGTTTAATTGTCTAGGTGAGTTTAGCGATGCCTCCCCCGCAGACTGTACGAAATTGCAATATATGCAACGCAATCGCCATCAATTAATCGGTGCCTATAAAACCCCTTCTTTACGCAATGTGGGGCAAACTGCCCCTTATTTCCATCATGGCAAGCAAGCGACACTGGCTGACGTGTTAGATCACTATATAAACTCCAGTGAAATCAAGGCTGGACGGGCTGATTTAACTGCGATTGTATTAACTGAGGCTGAAAAGCAAGCTTTAATCGCTTTTTTAAATACCTTAAATATTGAGTAATCTTAGTCGTGAATTAGTAGCCTAGAACCGCTATAGTCTAGTCAATCAATCACTCGGTAGAAAAACATGGCTAATACCAGCACCAAAAACCCACTACCCCGTATAGGTCTTGCTTTAGGCAGCGGCTCAGCGCGTGGTTGGGCGCATATTGGCGTTTTGCGCGCTTTGAAAGAGCTGGGTATCCAGCCGGATATTATTGCGGGTTGCTCCGTGGGTGCGATTGTGGGCGCGGCTTATGCTGCCGGTAATTTAGAGCGTTTAGAGCGTGAGGTTTTGAGCTTCACTAAACTCGATTTAGTTCGATTTTTTGACCTCAATCCTTCACTGAATGGTTTTGTACATCGTGAGCGGTTGCAACAATTTTTTAATGAATATGTCTGTGCAACCGACCAAACTTTTGCCAACTTAACCACTAAATTTGCTACCGTCGCCACTTATTTAGGTTCAGGGCGCGAAATGTGGTTTACCGAAGGTAAAGTTCTTGATGGTGTCATGGCCTCGATTTCTTTGCCCGGCTTATTTGCTCCCTTTGCCTATGAGGATCAATGGTTAGTGGATGGGGGCTTGGTGAATCCAGTACCGGTGTCGCTTTGCCGTGCTTTAGGTGCAGAGCTGGTGATCGCGGTGAATTTGAATGACGCTATTACACGGCGGCATTTTCAACCCCAACCTAAGCCCAGTGTCGCTAATCCTGAGTTGAATACGACTGAGGCTGAATCCAATAAAATCAGTCTAACGAATGTTGCAGCTTCTTTACGGGATTATTCTTCCAGCTTATTCAATACTAATCGGCTGATGCCAGCCCCTAATTTAATTGAAGCACTCGCAGGTTCTATTAATATTATGCAGGATAAAATCACGCGCAGCCGAATGGCGGGTGATCCACCGGATATTTTGCTCTCGCCAAAACTCATGGATATTAGCCTACTCGAGTTTTATCGTGCGCAAGAATCCATTCAAGCTGGCTATGACAGTGTGCAGCGCCTACGTTTTGAACTCGAAGCGCTTATCAGTCATTAACTAACCATGCCAACTCGATTTTTCAATTTACCCGTACCGCAGCGGCGACTGTTAATGTGGCTATTTCTCATCCTCTTAGGCTTGGGGTTAGTGTTAGCTTTGATACCCTCGCCAGATACGGGAGAAATTCAACTCAACGATAAGTTGCTGCATACGACAGCTTTTTTTGCGTATGCTGCCTTATTGGATATGGCGAGCCGCAAAGACTTTTGGCGGTTTCAAGTACCGATCCTGTTAGGTTATGGCGCTTTGATCGAGGTTTTGCAGTCGTTTACGCCGTGGAGAATGTTTTCGCTATTAGACTTTGTAGCCGATGCGGTGGGTTTAATGGTGTATTGGTTGCTATTCAGAATGATCTTAAAGGTAAAATCAAGCGCTTAGACTACTCAGGATGAG
The DNA here is from genome assembly GCF_900167255.1 of Thiothrix eikelboomii. Lineage (GTDB taxonomy): Bacteria > Pseudomonadota > Gammaproteobacteria > Thiotrichales > Thiotrichaceae > Thiolinea > Thiolinea eikelboomii. The sequence goes on along the minus strand of NZ_FUYB01000016.1, from coordinate 17,657 downwards.
GAGTTTCATCTCCATCTTTAGATTGCTCATGTGCATGATCTGGTTCGTTGTGCGTCGTTTCCACTGCTTGAGTTTCAGCTTGTTTAGCGTCTTCGGCTGTATAGAGCCGCACTTGAGCAGGGTCGATTAAATAGTTAACTTGGGCGCTAGCTGTCGTATTACTCTGAATCTGTAGCTTGCCTTCAACCCAAACCGACTCATATTCTTGGCTCGTCAGCAAGGCCTGCTCTGGTTGAGCACGTACTAAAATCATTTGATTCGCAGGAGGAGCTGGCTGATGCAGACCTGCACCGGAATAGGGGACTAATAAAAATTCAGTGATACGATCTTCGCGGCTAGCTAAGACCACCATATAGCCTGCGAGACGGATAGTGTTGCCTGCTAAGTCTGGATTAGTTGGGGCTTGTGCAAATTCAGCCATGAGGTTTGCTTGGAGATTCGGGTCATCGGCGGGATCTAAACGTTGAATGATTAAGTCAGCATAATGCTCCATCAATACCTCTCTATTCACATTCATGGGAAGTAAATCAATCCAGTCGATGGTTTTACTCGCAGGTAGTGTATTTGTGCTTTTAGGGGGCTTCACTGCTGCAGTGGAGGAGGGCGAAGGCATTTGAGTCACTGAGTTTGGTTGAGTGATCGTACTGACAGCATAGCTTGCAAAACTTAAACCTAATGGCAAGATAGTTAAGCGGCGAATCCAAGACTTGGTTTTTAAACGCACTGATTGGCTAGACCCAATAAGACTCTACCCGCAAAAGCGGGTAGAGCCAGAGTTAAAATAGTCGATGTGGTGTGGCTGAATGCCTTAGTTATAATAGAGGACTATACCTACATTACATGAGTTTATCGGCGATTTCCTTAGGTAGAGCACGACTATTGCGCACTGTGCAGCGGCTGGTATAGCAGACAAAACCTACCAGTAGACCTAAAACAATAAGACCAACGACGATAGCCATGATTCACCTCCTGAATCCTCTAGGTTGGATTGTGGTTAAAAAACAACTAATGTTGCGTCTAAACCATTGAACATAAAAGACTTTCCACAGTCATTTGAGTATAACATATAAACATAAAATACTAGGTTTTTACAAATGAAGATTTTTCAAAAGCACTGCGGACTATTGAATTTAGTGATTGCGCCCATATAGACCAGACTGGATACTTAGAACATTTGCGGAGCAAGCTTTGGAGCAATACAGAGGAACTACCATATTAAGTGTGCGCCGTCACGGTAAAGTCGTGATCGGTGGTGATGGACAAGTCACACTAGGCAATACCGTTATGAAGGGCAATGCGCGTAAAGTGCGCCGTCTCTACAATGATAAGGTGCTCGCAGGTTTTGCAGGGGGTACAGCTGATGCTTTCACACTATTTGAGCGCTTTGAATCGAAGCTACAAGCCCATAATGGTAATCTCACTCGGGCAGCCGTTGAGTTAGCTAAAGATTGGCGCACCGATCGAATGTTGCGTCGCTTAGAAGCATTATTAATCGTAGCAGACAACACCGCTTCACTTCTGATTACCGGTAATGGTGATGTGGTTGAGCAGGAAAATGATTTAATCGCGATTGGTTCTGGGGGGGCTTTCGCGCAATCGGCGGCACGTGCTCTGCTGGAAAACACCGATTTAAGCGCCCGCGAAATTGTCGAAAAAGGTTTACATATCGCTGGCGATATTTGTATTTATAGTAATCATAATTTGACCATTGAGGAGCTTTAATTCCATGTCCACTATGACACCCCGCGAAATCGTTCAAGAACTGGACAAGCACGTCATTGGGCAAGATAAAGCTAAACGCTCAGTGGCGATTGCTTTGCGTAATCGTTGGCGTCGCCAGCAAATGCAAGACCCATTACGTCATGAAGTGACTCCGAAAAATATTCTGATGATTGGCCCGACAGGGGTAGGTAAAACGGAAATCGCCCGTCGCCTCGCCCGTTTAGCCAATGCCCCTTTTATTAAAGTGGAAGCCACCAAATTTACTGAGGTTGGTTATGTCGGTAAAGAAGTCGATTCCATTATTCGTGATCTTGCCGATGTAGCGGTCAAGATGCTCCGTGAGCAAGAAGTGGCAAAAGTCCGCTATCGAGCACAAGAAGCGGCTGAAGAGCGGATTTTAGATATTCTATTACCTCGCCCTAAGCAAGAAACGAGTAACCCGTCGATCAATGCATGGCTAGAAATTGACCCAGACGAAACCAATAAAAAAGAAACTGCCGACAATAACCCGACTCGTCAAAAATTCCGTAAGAAATTACGTGAAGGTGAACTCGATGACAAAGAACTAGAAATCGAACTAACGGGTGCTAATGTGGGGGTGGAAATTATGACCCCTCCGGGTATGGAAGAGATGGCGAGCCAGCTGCAAAGCATGTTTCAAAACATGGGTAGTCAAAAGAAACGCCGCCGTAAATTGAAAGTTAAAGAAGCCATGAAGCTGCTGACCGAAGAGGAAGCTCACAAAATGGTCAACGAAGATGAACTTAAACAACGTGCCCTCAATTCAGTTGAGCAAACGGGTATTGTCTTCCTTGATGAGATCGACAAAATCGCACGCAGCGGCCAAGTCAGTGGCGCTGATGTCTCACGTGAGGGTGTACAACGTGACCTGCTACCCCTTATTGAGGGTTCAACGGTCAATACGAAATATGGCATGATTAAAACCGACCATATTTTGTTTATTGCCTCAGGTGCTTTCCACGTCTCAAAGCCTTCCGATTTAATTCCCGAATTACAAGGTCGTTTACCGATTCGGGTTGAAATGGAGGCTTTAACAGCGGGCGACTTTGAACGCATTCTCACTGAACCGAGTGCTTCTTTAACCGAGCAGTATCAAGGCTTATTAGCTACTGAAGGTGTGAAGTTAGAATTCACCCAAGATGCCATTCAGCGAATCGCGCAAATTGCCTTTGAGGTGAATGAACGCACCGAAAACATTGGCGCACGCCGCTTACATACGGTGATGGAGCGCTTGTTGGAAGATGTACTGTATGCTGCTCCTGATTGTGATGGTGCGAAAATTGTTGATGGAGCGCATGTGGATGCCACTTTAGGCGAATTGGTCAAAGATGAAGATTTAAGCCGCTATATCCTCTAAGGAGCTAGGCATGACACCGACGAATTTAACCCTCAACCAGAAATCGCGTGAGCTAGTGATCGAATGGCCTGATGGTGAGACCCATACTTTAAGCTGTGAATACTTACGAGTTTACTCGCCTTCTGCGGAAGTGCGTGGTCATGGCCCTGGCCAAGAAAAGCTACAAATTGGCAAGGAAAATGTAAATATCACTGCGATTGAACCCGTCGGTTACTATGCAGTAAAACTGGTATTTGATGATAATCATGACAGCGGCTTATACGATTGGAAGCTGCTGTATGATTTAGGCAAACACCAGCAGCAACATTGGGATGATTATTTAACAAGGCTCGCCGCGCACGGTTATCAACGTAAAGCCCCAGGGCAAATCATCTAATGACCGCCATTAACAACCAACACTTAAGCAGCTTCTTGGATCAGTTGAAATATAATGAAGCAGGACTAATTCCTGCCATTGCTCAGCAGCATGATACCGGTGAAATGCTGATGATGGCTTGGATGAATCGTGCTTCTATTGAGGAAACCCTACAAACTGGGTGCGTGTGCTATTGGTCGCGCTCCCGCCAAGCCTTTTGGCGTAAGGGTGAATCTTCAGGCCAAGTGCAACTCTTGAAAGAGTTGCGCTTTGATTGTGATTTAGACACCATTTTATTATTAGTCGATCAAACAGGGGCTGCTTGCCATACTGGACGGCGACATTGTTTTTTCTATAAAGTTGAGCATGATCAAGTCATTGTTGATAGCGAACCATTGATTGATCCCCAGACTTTGTATCAGCACTCACCCGTCAATCCATGAAACGAGTACTCATCGGCATCATTCGCGGCTATCAACTCTTTCTTAGCCCTCTCTTAGGGAATAACTGCCGCTATTATCCAACTTGCTCGCATTACACGAGGGAAGCCATTGAAAAGCATGGTGCACTGCAAGGAACTTGGTTGGGAGTACGCAGAATTTCACGTTGTCACCCTTGGCATGAAGGTGGCATTGATCTCGTTCCTGAGCCAAAAAAACCGCTTAAAACCAAAGCTGACCACTAGTCAATCCAGCTACCGACGATCCGCTCATTCCTAAAAAGTTTACAGCGAACTTACAAACCGTTAACTTAGCGCCATTATTGTGTCATTAAGATGCAAAAAATCATAACAATAAGGTTTAGGTTTCGATGTTGGAGCACCATTACGATCTTGTTATTCAGCATCACGCCTCGGTCGAACCTGTCGACCATTTGGTGCGTGATTTGCTGGTATTGCTAGATAAAGAAGGTGATCCCTATATTGAATATAAACTCTCTGAAGGCTTGCTATTCCCAGATAGTAAAACAGCCGTCTTAGAAAATATTACTCAAGATGAAGCCGAGTACTACCAAAAACGCTTTCGGGAGCTAATGGTAGAAACCTCGATACGCCCGACCTTACAGCAGACGGTTGAAAAATTAAACTTAGTAGAGAACACCACCAAGGATCTTCACATCTGCCCGGCTTGTCAGCATCAACAGCCACGCAGTAAGTCGGGAATGAATACCTGCCAAAACTGTAATTTAGTCGCAGAGAAATACCAACGCCATCCACGGCGTGAAGATAATCCTACCCAAGAAAGTGGCGTTTATAAATTCCAACAAGATAAATTAATGCGGGAAGCTTTAGCACGTGCGCGCTTAGGTGAGGAGGAACAATTAAGACGTGAAGCAAAATTACAAATTAGCCTAGAAAGTACTAAGCGCCCCCTCGATATTGCAATTGGAGTTACCGCCATTGCTTTGATGTTGTTGGCAGGGATTCTAATTATCACTAGCATTCAACGTAAAGAAACACACACTTTAGCCTCACAACCGCCCTTGGGGCTGCAAAAACTCGAAGGTGCAGCGGGGCCGAATACTAAAACCCTGACCGCTGAGCTAGCTGAACCTTCCGATCTAGCAGCAAAGCCAACACGAGAACCCTTATCCGCGACTGAGCCAAACAGCGCTAAAACTCATCAAATTATTAGCCAAGCCCAAATAGACCAGCTAAAAACCCTCTTAGAAAAAGACCGCCCCAATCCCTATTTAAATAAGCTTAGCCCTGAACAATTTAAGGCGGATCATCAAAAATTAGAACGCCTATTAGAGCTGAATAAACCGGAGCTGGCGGTCGCTTTCATCAACCAACTCACGGATCAATACGCGGCCGCCTTAATGCTATTAAAGGTAGCTGATTCAGAAAGAAAGCAAAATCACCACAGCAATGATGCCGATATTCTCAGAACTTTTAATCATTTACTCAGCCGAGCACCCGCTATCCAACAGCCGCTCGTGAGTGCAAGTTTCAGTTTATTATTGCGCTTACAAGGGCAGGATCAGCAGGCTCATGCCATGCTAGCCACTACCTTGGCAGACTTAAGAGCCACCAATAATAGTTTGCTATTTATCGTCGATAGTGAACCTGGGGATTCAGCTCAAACTCAAAAGCTAGGGATAGTCTTGCAAATTATTAAAGATTATCATCGGTTTGCACAAACCGCCGCCGCTTACGAGTTTATCAAAGTAGCTGAAGAAATATTGGCCGCTAGCCCCAAGGACGCTTTAATCCAAGCAGAAGGTATGACACTCCTAGCAGCGGCTTGCTTAGTCTTAGGGGAACAAGCTCAAGCCTTGGCTTGGCTGAATAAAATCCCCGACCCCAATACCCGCGAGCAGTTATTAGCTAAATTGCATCGCTTGTAATCCTACTGGCTTCGTTGTCATCCGCTCGTTCATCATTTGTCCTTAGACACCCGTCGCTTGCTTTAAGAACTTCGCCATCCACTCACCGCTATGAGCTTCGGGTTTTACTTCAGCTTGCTCTAAATCGCTTAATGCTTGATCTGCAATCAGTGTTGGTATCACTGTCCCACGACGTAGTTTCAATAAATCTTCTTCAAAATCGGTAGAAAACTCAGGATGACCTTGGAAAGTGAGAATCCGCCCACCATAAACTAAGCCTGCATATTCACAGAATTCTGAGCTAGCAAAGACTTCTGCCTTCGCAGGTAATTCCACCACCTGATCTTGATGCATGGCATTTAAGGTAAAATGGTATTGCTCACCCATCCAAGCTTGGGGTTGCTTGATCGTATATTCCTGCAGACCAACACCCCAGCCTTTAGTGGATTTTTCAACGCGCCCACCCAAAGCAGCCGCAATCACCTGATGACCAAAGCAAATACCAATCATCGGTCGTTCGGCTTGCCACACAGCACGAATGAAATCTTGTAGCTTGAGCATCCACGGCAAATTTTCATAGACTCCATGCCGTGAACCCGTCACCAACCAAGCTTCACACTCGTGCGGGCTGCTTGGCAATTGCTCGTCTAAAACCGCATAGACTCTAAATTCAAACTGATTATCTGCCTCACCTAATAAGCGCTTAAACATATCTGCGTAAGAGCCATACGCTATTTTTAACTCTTCAGGTGGACGACCTGTTTCTAAAATACCAATTAACATCGTGATCTCACAATAAACCAATAGGTGCGCGCACTGCACCTTTCTTTTCCGCCAGTAAACATAAATAATCATGCGCCAAAGTAGCCGCTGCTAAAGCGGTTACTTCGGATAAGTCATAAGCCGGTGCGACCTCAACGACATCCATCCCAACTAAATTGAGTTGCCCTAAAGAACGCACGATACCTAAAGCTTGGGCAGTGCTTAAACCACCGACAACCGGTGTACCCGTACCCGGTGCAAAGGCAGGGTCGAGGCAATCAATATCAAAGCTTAAATACAGTTTTTGATTGCCGACACGCTCATAAATTTCTTCGACCGTGCGCTTAATACCCTCACGGTGCACCCACGGAGCAGTTAGAATTCTAAAGCCGTGATCAGAGTCATTATAAGTACGAATGCCGACCTGCACTGAATGCGTAACATCAATGAGCCCCTCACGTTTCGCACGTAAGAACATACTCCCATGATCAAAGCGTGTGCCATCATCGTCCCAAGTATCACAATGTGCATCAAAATGCAGGAGTGCCACTGGGCCATGTTGCTTTGCAATAGCACGCAAAATCGGGTAAGTCACAAAATGATCGCCACCAAAGGTCAAGGGACTAGCCCCTGCCGCTAAAATTTGGCTGATATGCGCTTCAATAGTCGAGATGATGGTTTCAGGGTGATGTGGATCTAAAAAGCAGTCGCCATAATCTACTACGGCTAAGTGCTCAAACGGCTGAAAACCAAAGGGAAAAGATTTTAACTCGGCTAATTGCACCGATGCAGCCCGAATCGCTCTAGGACCTAAACGCGCTCCTGAACGATAAGTTACCGCCGAGTCATAAGGCAGGCCACTGACGACTACATCCGCACCTTGCAAATCCCGGCTATAGCTGCGGCGTAAAAAGCTTAAAGCACCGCCATAAGTCATTTCAGGTGCTTGACCTAATAAGCCTTTACGCCGGAAGGCTTGATCACCGTATTCGGGTTCAGTCTTCATGTTTGAATCCTGCATAGGGTTCTTATTGCTCCTTTTATCTGGTTATCTAGATGGGTTTACCGATACGCCACGCCTAACCATTGCTCGCCATTAAAAAGTAGCGGGTCAGCTAGGATAGTCATAGCTAAACCCGCAACGGTTGCCACCATATACAAACAGTCACCTATAAAGTACCCAGCAAACACCAAGGCTAGCTTTCACTTTATTATGCGCCCTTGTATTTAAGATGGCTAAAGCTCTTAGTCCCAGTATTCACTGAAAGACCAAGATGGCTGCAACAAAACTTGCATCAGTTTAAAGCTCAAACATGAGCTATTCTTATACCACACCTAGATAAGTTTCATACTCTGCATCAGTGATGTGACTGGCAAATTTATCTAATTCTTGCTCTTTAATCGCAGTAAATAAATCGACAAAGGCATCACCTAGCAAATGACGCATTAAAGCACTCTGGCGCAAACTATCAATCGCCTCATACCACTGAGTGGGTAATACTTGCTCAGCTTGCGGGTTAGCATAGGTATTGCCCGTACTGGCCGCACCCGGATTCAGCTGATGCTCGATTCCATATAAAGCCGCACTTAAGATCGCAGCGATTACTAAATAAGGATTAGCATCAGCCCCCGAGACGCGATGTTCAATCCGCCGGGCTGCATCTGGGCTATCAGGAATGCGTACCGATACAGTCCGATTTTCATAGCCCCAATTAGCCGCAATCGGGGCATAACTGCGTGGGCGTAACCGCCGCCATGAATTAAGATGCGGAGCAAAAATCAGCATCGACCCCTGCATGGCCGCGAGTATCCCGCCGACCGCATGGATTAAATCCGAGCTACCCGCTTCAGTACCATTCGAGAAAATATTCTGCCCTGCTTGATCCACTACACTAAAGTGGATATGCAGACCACTGCCGCTTTCATCACCATAAGTTTTTGCCATGAAGCTCGCTAAATGCGCATGTTTATGTGCGACATTGCGCACGATACGCTTAAACATCACGGCTTGATCAGCGGCTAATAAAGCATCATTGACATGATTCAAATTCACCTCAAACTGACCATCGCCAAATTCGGCAATGATCGAATCCGCAGGTACATCCTGCACCTGACAAGCAAAACGAATCTCTTCTAAAATCGGACGGAAGCGATTCAAATTACGCATCGCATAGGGATTAGGGCGTGCGAAGCGACTCTCTGGCAATAAAGGCGAGGGAATCGGCCGATTTTCACGCTCTGAGGCAAGATCTAATAAATAAAACTCCAGCTCAGCCGCTACCACAGGAGTGAGGCCTCGATCAGTATAGCGCTGCAAGACACAGGCTAACAGCTGGCGTGGATCCGTTGCTAAACGACACCCCTGAGGATGACTCATCATGGCCAGCATTTGATAATGTTCGCCCGCCTCCCAAGGGACGAGAACCGGTTTAGTTGAGACGATATGGCAAACTCCATCACTATCGCCATCTTCAAGTGCCAGCACTGCTCCACCAATATCATCCCCCCAAAAATCGAGACCAAGGATAGAGCGTGGCATTTTGAAACCTTCTTGGAGGATTTTATGGGTTGAGCTGGCAGGGACTCGTTTGCCACGCTGATTACCATTAAGGTCGGTGATAAAAATATCAAGTTCGGGTGTCTGTCTATTATTGTTTAGCTGATCCATGACCAGTTCTCCGCAACACAATGGCATCGGCTGGCCACTGCGCATCTAATTGTGATCACGAAAATGCCTAGGGTCAAGAGTCAAACTAGTTATTTATAAACCCTACAAGCTCGATTTGCTTATAATTTCATCTGGAAATGCCGAATAATGTGATCATATAATACCAGCCTAATTGCCAGTTTACAGGACAGCATGAACGCCAAATCTTCTCCACTTTTGTCCTTAACTCCCTTGGAGAAAACGCCGGATCAAGGGGTTAATCTCTGGGTTTATCACTCTCTGCGCCGAGCGTTGATGTGTGGGCAAATTGAGCCGGGTTTACCACTGACTATTCGTGGTTTAGCCGAAGTTCTGCATGTCAGCCCAATGCCAATCCGCGAGGCTTTGCACCGCCTGACTTGCGAAGGTGCGGTCGAAGTGCGGGATAATCGGCGCGTCATGGTACCGCAAATGACAGCCGCTCGCTTTAAAGAGCTGTATGAACTACGGATTGTGCTCGAAACCCATGCGGCGGAAAGTGCCTTACCGTATTGCCGTCCTGAGCACCTTGCTGAATTGGAGCGTTTAGATCATTTGATTGATCTAGCATATCAAAATAATGATACCGGAGAGGGAAGCTTAGCCAATCAAGATTTCCATCGTTATTTATATCAACGTAATCCCTTTCAGGTCGCGGTGCCTTTAATTGAAAGTATTTGGCTGCAATTAGGGCCGTTTGTGCGCTTTGCAAAAAACAAGCTCACGCAGCATTATCGCATTGATCGCCACAAGGAAGCTTTACAAGCTTTGCATCAGCAAAATGCATTTGCCTTAAGGCGGGCTATTGAGGCTGATATTCGCGATGGGTTAGCGTCTATCCAAGCCCTTGAGGGGATTCACGCACATTTTAAAGAGCAGGCTTTATCTGCTTAAGCTAGGAGTATTTTCATGACTAAACTCGCTAATCCGGTCAATTGGGCCGAGCACGCTCGCACACTCAGCATTCAAGGCCAGTCTTTTATTAATGGACAATATGTCCACGCGGCCTCAGGGCAAACTTTCGATTGTATTAGCCCGATTGATGGCCGTATCCTCACTCAAGTGGCCGCTTGCACTCAAGTTGATGTGGATCAAGCCGTAGTTGCTGCTCGGGCGGCGTTTAATGATGGGCGTTGGCGAGGTTTGCCGCCTGCTAAGCGTAAAGCCGTCTTACTGCGCTTGGCCGAGTTAATTGAGCAGCATGGCAATGAGCTGGCTTTATTAGAAACCTTGGATATGGGTAAACCGATTCGTGATAGTTTAAGTATTGATATTCCTGCCACTGCCCGCTGTTTCCGTTGGTATGCCGAGGCAGTCGATAAGCTCTATGATGAAGTGGCACCGACTGCACAGAATATTCTCGCCACGATTACCCGCGAGCCTTTAGGCGTGTGTGGGGTGATTGTGCCTTGGAATTTTCCTTTAATTATGGCTGCTTGGAAACTAGCCCCCGCCTTAGCAGTCGGTAACTCGATTGTCTTAAAACCCGCTGAGCAATCCTCCTTAACTGCGATTCGGTTAGCGGCCTTAGCCGCTGAAGCGGGTCTGCCTGAGGGTGTACTTAATGTGGTCACTGGTTTTGGGGTGGATGCGGGGCAGGCGATTGGTTTGCATGAGGATATTGATGGGGTGTTTTTCACAGGTTCAACTGCCGTGGGCAAATACATTCTGCAATACTCTGCCCAATCCAATATGAAGAAAGTTGGCCTCGAATGTGGTGGTAAATCAGGGCATATTATTCTCGCAGACTGTGGGGATTTGGAGGCTGCAGCTGAAGCAGCGGCCTTTGGGATTTTCTTTAATCAAGGTGAAATGTGTTCTGCAGGCTCACGCTTAATTTTGGATGCGCCGATTCGAGATGCGGTCATCGAGAAAGTGCTCCAATTTGCGCAGCAGATGCAACCCGGAGATCCTCTTGACCCAACGACTCGTTTAGGCGCCATGGTTGACCAAACCCATACTGAGCGGGTTATGGACTATATCGCTAGTGGCAAACAAGAGGCTGAGTTACTCGTTGGTGGTAAGCAAGTGCGGATTGACACGGGTGGCTGTTATATTGAGCCAACGGTCTTCGACCAAGTGAGTAATCAAGCTCGTATTGCGCAAGAAGAAATCTTTGGTCCAGTGCTTGCGGTGATTACGGTTAATGGGGTCGAGGAAGCCATTCGCGTGGCGAATGAATCTATTTATGGTTTAGCCGCTGGCGTATGGAGCGATAATGTGAATACTCTCTATCAAGCAGCCCGTGCCTTAAAGGCGGGTGTGGTTTACGCTAATTGCTATGATGCCGATGATATAACCACGCCTTTTGGGGGCTATAAGCAATCAGGGATTGGACGTGATAAATCATTGCATGCTTTTGATAAATACACCGAGCTAAAAACAACTTGGCTGAAAATTAGATAAGCCAACGAAGATTTAAACCCTGCCTAAACGCTGTCTAAACCTTGCCCAACTAAGTGTAGGCAAGGTTTTTATTTATTCACTTATACATTTAAAAATTTGTGCTAAGAGCCTTGGCCATGTTAAAGTTACCGCCCTCTGCTTACTGTCTAAACAGATAACCAGAACCTGCGACATCCTTAGTTGTTTGATCCCACCTGCTTTATGCACTAGATCAGCCCCTCCCTTGAGTGCCAATTACTGAATGCCGCATCCGGCTGACGCTTTAAGCGTTTCAGCTTTAGCGCAATGATAAGTTACCTTAAAGGGAACACCATGACATTTTCAAATTTAGGCCTTGATGCGGCCTTAGTCCGTGCTGTGCAAGAAAAAGGCTATACCCAGCCCTCACCGATTCAAGCTCAAGCCATTCCAGCTATTTTAAAAGGCAGCGACATTATGGCAGCTGCACAAACCGGGACGGGTAAAACCGCAGGGTTTACATTGCCACTGTTACACCGCTTAAATTTAGGTAAACCCGTGCGTAGTAATCGTGTGCGGGCTTTAGTACTCACGCCGACTCGTGAATTAGCCGCCCAAGTCCATGAGAGTGTGGCTACTTATGGGCAACATCTCAGACTACATTCAGCCGTTGTGTTTGGGGGGGTGAAAATTAATCCCCAAATGATGCGTTTACGCCGTGGTGCGGATGTGTTGGTGGCTACGCCTGGGCGCTTGTTGGATTTATATGAGCAAAACGCCCTCCAGTTTAACGATCTAGAAATTCTCGTCTTAGATGAAGCAGATCGTATGCTGGATATGGGCTTTATCAACGATATTCGCAAAATCCTCGCCCTCCTGCCCAAGCAGCGCCAGAATCTACTCTTCTCTGCAACCTTTTCAGAAGAGATTCGTAATCTCGCTAAAGGTATTTTAAAGCAGCCGATTGAGATTAGCGTTAGTCCGAAAAACTCCACGGCAGTGGCTGTCGAGCAAACGATTTATGAAGTCGATAAGGCTCAGAAAACGGCTTTACTCACGCATTTAATTCAAGAAGAACAATGGCAACAAGCTTTAGTATTCAGTAAAACTAAACATGGGGCTGATCGCTTAGTTCGCCAATTGCAAAGCGTTGGGATTTCGTCCGCTGTCATTCATGGCAATAAAAGCCAAAACCAACGGACTGAGGCTTTAGCTGGCTTTAAGCAAGGCAAAACTCAGATTCTAGTCGCAACCGACATAGCTGCACGCGGGATTGATATTGATCAACTCCCCCAAGTGGTAAATTTCGATCTTCCCCAAGTGGCGGAAGATTATGTCCATCGGATTGGGCGTACAGGCCGTGCAGGTGCGAGTGGGCAGGCAATTTCTTTAGTCTGTGCGGATGAAGCTAAACAACTGCTGGATATTGAGAAGCTGATCAAGCGTAAATTCCAACGCCAACAAGTCGATGGTTTTGAGCCGAATCATAGCGTGCCACATACTGCACCTAAACAAAAAACAGCGCTCAATACTCATGCCCCGGCTAAAGCCAATAAAGGCAAAGCAATCAGTGCTAAAGCCCTGCCGATTAAACCGAAAGCGGCCAAAAACCTCAAAGCGGTTGAACCGGGGAGTCGTGCTCGAAACTCACGGCGCTCGCGCAGTACCCAACGCAAAACGGGTTAAGTAAAGCCCTCAGCGCCTAAAGTTCTAAAACTCTTTAGGTGCTTTAGGGCTAAGCAAATTCTCTTCATTATTCACTTGTTCCGCTAAGACTTTCTGCTCAGGGCTAATATCATTCAGTTTGAGGTGTTCTAAATCTTCCTGCAGCGGAGGGTCTGCGTTGATAGCTGGCTCGATTGAGAAAATGCCAGCCTCATCAAATAATCGCTTAACTTCCCGAATCGCTTGGCTGCGAACTTTACCTAAGCTATGCTTTTCCTGATCAACCCAGCCTTGTAGACGTAAAACGACTTTTTCTTCTATCAAATCTTGGATCAAAACATTAGGTTTTGGATCGTCTAACACACCCTCAGTAGCCTCCATGCCCTTATTAGCTAAGGCCTGAGCAACGCGAACATTTTGATCATTATCAATACTTAGATCAAAACTGAAGCGCCGTTTGGGGTTGCAACTGTAATTAATAATAATCGCTTTAAATACCGTGGAATTAGGAATCCGAATATAACTTCCATCGGCTGCTAGTAGCATAGTAGCCCGTGAATTCAGGCTAGCGACCCGCCCTTCTTGAGCATCAATTTTCACTAGATCATGCATGCTAAAAGGATTGCGGATACTTAGCAAAATACTCGCGATATAGTTTTCGACAGTATCACGGACTGCAAAGCTAATCGCTAAGCCAACGATCCCCACTGCTCCTAAAATGGTTTTTACTAAGCTGGTGGCATCGAGGATAATCAGGGCTACTAAAAAGCCGGTGCCGATTACTAAAATATTAACGAACTGGCCGATTAAACTCGAAATAAAATAATTATCACTGAGGTGACGATAAAAGCTTTGGCGTTTTGACAACCAACGGCCTAACCACCAAAAACCAGAAAATACTAAAACTGCAATTAATAATACAGGTAAGCTACCAATCCCATCTTTAATAATGCCCGTAATCCGATTCCACGTACTCACTAAGCGGCGGCCTACACTGCGATTAATCGTGATTTTATTATTAATCCCGATGACCCCTTCAATTTGTCTTGCATATTGCAAGGCACGTACTGCATCCGTAGTTGAGTTGAGTTCACCTGTGATCGTGACAATGGCATTTTTAACGCTCACTTTCAGCGCTTTAAAAGTGTCGATCTCTTGATAAATCTGCGTTAATCGCTTTTCGATTTTCTCATCATCAGCTGCGCTAATATCTGTGCTAATCACTTTGCCATCTAATAATTGAGTCACTGGCGCAGCTTGGCTATTAGCATTCAATAAATTGACAAAGGGATCAGTAGCCGCTTGAGCACTTACACTCAGGCTAGTTAACAGTAAAACACTCAAACTAATAACTCGTAGCGCTTGTCTTAAGCCCTCACGAATACTTGCAGCAAAGACAGAACACAGCTTGAGGAACAAGGCAAAGTGCAATCGGTGTTTCATTAAAATCCTGCCAATGATTGATAGCTAAAGTGGTGATGCTGTATACAAACAAATTACCAATACCATACCTTCTTAAGGAAGCCTCTTGAAGAGGCTTCCTAAGCGCTGAGTTTTATCTCTCCAACTGACTGACATCACGGACTGCTCCGCGTGATGCTGAAGTGGTCATCGCTGCATAGGCTTTGAGTGCTGCACTGACTTGACGTTCACGGTTGACAGGTTTCCAACCCGCTGAGCCTTGTGCATTCATCGCAACCCGGCGACTGGCGAGGGCTTCATCACTGAGGCGGACATTGATGGTGCGATTCGGAATATCAATGTCGATGGTATCGCCTTCCTCGATCAAGCCAATCGCTCCCCCTTCGGCTGCTTCGGGGGAAACGTGTCCGATGGATAAGCCAGACGTGCCACCTGAGAAGCGTCCATCGGTAATCAAGGCACAGACTTTGCCCAAGCCTTTGGATTTTAGATAGGAGGTTGGATACAGCATTTCTTGCATACCCGGGCCACCACGTGGGCCTTCATAGCGAATAATGACAACATCACCCGCTTTGATTTTATCACCCAAGATCCCGCTGACAGCAGCATCTTGCGATTCAAAAATGCGCGCAGGGCCGGAGAATTTAAGAATGCTTTCGTCCACACCCGCTGTTTTTACGACACAACCTTCCAAAGCAATATTACCGAATAGCACCGCTAAGCCACCATCTTGTGAATAAGCATGCGCCTTATCACGAATACAGCCACCTTCACGATTAGTGTCGAGTTCTTCCCAGCGTTTGTTTTGGCTGAAGGCTTCTTGGGTCGGTACATTACCAGGGGCTGCGCTGAAGAAAGTATGCACAGCAGGGTCTTGGCTACGCATAATATCCCATTGTTCCAAGGCAGCACCTATATTCGTGCTATGCACGCTGCCACAATCGCGGTTGATTAAACCCGCACGATCTAATTCACCCAAAATACCCATCACGCCCCCTGCACGATGTACATCTTCCATGTGGTAAAGCTGGGTTGCAGGGGCGACTTTGCTCAAGTTGGGTACTTTACGACTCAAACGGTCAATATCTGAGACTGTGAAATCAACTTCGCCTTCTTGTGCCGCAGCCAATAAATGTAGCACCGTATTAGTCGAGCCACCCATCGCAATGTCTAGGCACATGGCATTTTCAAAAGCTGCTTTATTTGCAATTGAGCGCGGTAGTACCGAGCTATCATCTTGTTCGTAATACCGTTTTGCCAATTCCACAGCTAATCGCCCAGCACGTAAAAATAGCTCTTTGCGATCTGCGTGGGTGGCGAGTAACGAGCCATTGCCGGGTAAGCTTAAACCCAAGGCTTCCGTTAAACAATTCATCGAGTTGGCGGTGAACATCCCTGAGCAAGAGCCGCAAGTGGGGCAAGCAGAGCGCTCCATTTTGGTCACGTTCTCGTCGGTTTCATTAGGATTTGCGGCGGAGATCATCGCATCAATCAAATCCAATTTCGCGGTTTTGCCATTGATGAGCGCTTTGCCCGATTCCATTGGCCCCCCCGATACGAAGACTACCGGAATATTTAAACGCATCGCCGCATTCAGCATACCGGGGGTAATCTTGTCACAGTTAGAGATACAGACAATGGCATCGGCACAATGCGCATTGACCATATACTCAACCGCATCAGCAATAATTTCGCGGGAAGGTAGTGAATACAGCATGCCGCTATGCCCCATCGCAATTCCATCATCTATCGCAATGGTATTAAATTCTTTAGCTACCCCGCCGCAAGCTTCAATTTCGCGGGCAACCATCTGCCCTAAATCTTTTAAATGCACATGCCCCGGTACGAATTGGGTGAAGGAGTTAGCAATTGCAATAATCGGTTTTTGAAAATCATCATCCTTCATACCGGTAGCACGCCACAACGCGCGTGCGCCAGCCATATTGCGACCTGCGGTGGAGGTGCGGGAACGATAAACGGGCATGAGATCTCTCCTGAGCAAAAATTCTGGATAAATGAGCATTCTAACGCCGGAAGCGCGGGGAGTCACATAGGGTTTATCTTGTGAGGATACAATTCAAGACGTGCAATTAATTTATAGTATCCTTGTCACAAAGGGTGGCTGACTATTTCAGCTTGCTTAAGCCGACTACAGCAAGCTTCATTGCACCACCGCTGCAGTTGCTGCGGTCGCTTATTCAGTGATTCAAAGTGATTCAAGTCGACCTGTACGAACATTCATAGACTGATTTTTTAATAGTTAGAATAAGTTATGTATAATAAGCCTTATGACAGAAAAGACCAATCTCAAAACGCTCAAAGTTCGCATCAAGGATAAGCACAAGCCGATCCTTGAACGAATGGCATTTGAGGTGAATCAGGTCTGGAATGTGGCGAATGAAATCACGGCGGAATTATTCCGATATACCTATTCCCGAAGTGGGTCGGTTAAGAACGAATTTCTCTGCGTTTGATCTGCAAAAAGACTTGAAGCGCCTTAAAGCGGAACGTGGATTTATCTTTCATTCAACCACGGTCCAAGAAGTGATTGCAGCTCACCATAAAGCCCGTCGTCAATTCAAAACGGATAAGCTGCGCTGGCGAGTATCCGGTGGAGCACGGCGGTCCTTGGGGTGGGTTCCGTTTAAGGCAAGTGCCGCCAAGTGGAAAAGCGGGCAAGTTTATTTTGCAGGCCACTACTTCAAGGTATGGGATAGCTACGGGCTGGCTCAATTTGCGTTTCGTTCGGGTTCATTTTCTCAAGATGCTCGAGGTCGCTGGTATTTCAATATTGTCGTTGAAGCCGCGCAAGCCACCTCCTCAGCCACCGGAGAAGTAGGCATTGACTTAGGTTTAAAAACCACTGCTACCTGTAGCAATGGCTTAAAGCTCGAGTCCGAACAGTTTTATCGTGAATTAGAACCTAAACTAGCGGTTGCTCAACGTGCTAACAAGAAGCAGCGTGTTAAAGCCAT
>NZ_FUYB01000022.1 GCF_900167255.1 Thiothrix eikelboomii | reverse complement strand
CTCTTTAGAGTTTGAACGTTTCCCTGTTTGAGAAGAGTATCGTCTTGAAATCAATAAAAAGGTGATAGAATTTTTTTATTGATTTGCTGATTGAATACCCTAAAGGGTGGTTGAAAAAGCCTGTTGGTTTTTCAAAACGCCAAAACAGATAGGCACCAATTTTCGCATGGCAGCGATCATCGCGGCACGCTGATGCTTCTTGTTATCTAACAATTGGCGGTAAGATATGAGGGGAACTCTAAAAACTCGCCAATCAAACATCATTTTTTTCAACTTTTCCTTGAAAAACTTGAAATAGCTTTAAGCTCCGAATCTAGCGACAATAGCCCCTTTTCGCTAAAAACTGCCTAGCTCATGAACCGAACTGCACAACTTAAAGCCGCTCTCACCCAACGTATTCTCATCCTTGATGGGGCGATGGGAACGATGATTCAGCGCTATCAATTACAAGAAAATGATTATCGTGGCACACGGTTTAAAGATTGGCCTCAGGATGTGAAAGGCAATAATGATTTGCTGGTGCTAACCAAGCCCTCTGTGATTCGCGAAATTCACGCCGAGTATCTAGCAGCGGGGGCAGATATTTTAGAAACCAATACCTTCAATGCGACTCGTGTGTCGATGCATGATTATCAGATGCAGGATTTCGCCTATGAAATCAATCTCACAGCCGCCAAGTTAGCGCGGGCAGTAGCAGATGAATACAGCACAGCAGACAAACCACGGTTTGTTGCGGGTGTTTTAGGCCCTACCTCCCGAACCTGTAGTATTTCGCCCGATGTGAATGACCCCGGCTTCCGTAATATTAGCTTTGATGAATTGGTCACGAACTATCAAGAATCAACTCGCGGCTTAATCGCGGGCGGGGCGGATATTATTCTGATTGAAACCATCTTCGATACTTTGAATGCGAAAGCGGCTGTATTTGCAGTCAAGCAGGTGTTTGAGGCAGAGGGTATTGAACTGCCGATCATGATTTCTGGCACGATTACCGATGAATCAGGCCGTACCCTCACCGGACAAACTACGGAAGCCTTCTATAACTCGCTAGCCCATGCTGATGCAATTTCCTTTGGCTTAAACTGTGCACTGGGTCCTGACAAATTGCGCCAATATGTGGAAGAAATGGCGCGGGTTTCGGCGACTTATGTATCGGCACATCCGAATGCGGGCTTGCCGAATGAAATGGGCGAGTACGATATGACTCCCGCTGAAATGGCAGCACTCATTCAGGAATGGGCAGAAAAAGGCTTGGTGAATATTGTGGGCGGCTGCTGCGGCTCTTCACCTGCACATATTAAAGCCATTGCTGCAGCGGTCAACAACCTTGCACCCCGCCAATTACCCGCCATTCAAGCCGAATTACGCTTATCGGGTTTAGAACCCTTTAATGTCGGCAAACAGAGCCTATTTGTGAATGTCGGTGAACGTACCAATGTCACGGGTTCAGCTAAATTCAAGCGTCTGATTAAAGACGGGCAATCCTCCGCAGCCTTACAAGTCGCACTCGAGCAAGTCGAAGGTGGCGCTCAAGTGATTGACGTGAATATGGATGAAGGCTTATTGGATGCAGAAAAGGAAATGACCCGCTTCCTGCATTTGATTGCCTCCGAACCGGATATTGCGCGTGTTCCGGTGATGGTTGACTCATCTAAATGGGAGGTGATTGAAGCGGGTCTAAAATGTATTCAGGGCAAAGGCATCGTTAACTCAATCTCGATGAAGGAAGGCGAAGCTAAATTTATTGAGCAAGCTAAATTAGTGCGGCGCTATGGTGCGGCAGTGATTGTGATGGCTTTTGACGAACACGGTCAGGCGGATACTAAACAACGCAAAATCGAGATTTGTGCGCGGGCTTATAAAATTCTGACTGAGCAAGTCGGTTTCCCAGCGCAAGATATTATCTTTGATCCAAATATTTTCGCCATCGCCACGGGGATTGAGGAACACAACAATTACGCCGTGGATTTCATTGAAGCCACCCGCTGGATTCGCCAAAACTTGCCATCTGCCCATGTGTCAGGCGGTGTCTCGAATGTTTCCTTCTCCTTCCGGGGCAATAATCCAGTGCGTGAGGCCATTCACAGTGTCTTCTTGTATCACGCGATTCAAGCAGGGATGGATATGGGCATCGTCAATGCCTCACAAATGGAAGTGTATGACGACATCCCCACCGAACTACGCACTGCAGTCGAGGATGTGATCCTAAATCGTGATGTGGGCGCAACCGAACGGTTACTAGACCTTGCCCCCAAATACCAAAGCGATGGCAAAACCGAAAATAAAAAAGAAGATTTGGAATGGCGCTCCTGGCCGGTGGAAAAACGTTTGGAGCATGCCTTAGTCAAAGGGATTGATGCCTTCGTTGATGAAGATACCGAAGCGGCTCGTGTCAAACTCGGCAAGCCCTTATTAGTCATCGAAGGCCCACTCATGGACGGGATGAATGTGGTCGGTGACTTATTCGGCGCGGGCAAAATGTTCCTGCCGCAAGTAGTCAAATCGGCACGAGTGATGAAAAAAGCCGTTGCTTATCTCGACCCCTTCATGGCTGCGGAAAAGCAAGGTACAGCACTGCAAGCCAACGGCAAAATTTTGATGGCAACGGTGAAAGGCGATGTGCATGACATTGGCAAGAATATTGTTGGTGTGGTGCTGCAATGTAATAACTACGAAGTCATCGACTTAGGCGTAATGGTATCGAGCGAGAAAATCCTGCAAGTCGCACGCGAGCAAAACGTCGATATTATTGGCTTGTCTGGTTTGATTACCCCCTCACTCGATGAAATGGTTCATGTCGCCAAAGAAATGCAGCGTCAAGGCTTTACTATTCCGCTGTTGATTGGTGGGGCGACGACTTCCAAAATTCATACTGCCGTAAAAATCGAGCCACAATATCAAAACGATATGGTGGTCTATGTACCGGATGCTTCACGGGCAGTCGGGGTTGCCAGCGCTTTATTATCCAAAGAGCAAAAGCCAGATTATCTAGCACAGTTACGCACTGAATATCAGCAAGTGCGTGTCAAACGTGCCGCCAATCAAAGCGAACGGAAGCTCATTTCGATGGCCGCTGCGCGTGCGAATGCGTTTAAAGGGGATTGGACAAATTATGTCCCACCTAAGCCGAAGTTATTGGCAGCGGCAAACCTCACGCCTCATTCCTCCGTTCCTACAGGCGGAGCAGCGCAAGGGTATTGCTGTATTGCGCACCAACTACAAGCTGAGCGTCATGCCCAGAAAGCCGTACCAATCATTCCTGATCAGGCTGAGTTAATTCACAGCGGTGCGGGTATGATTCTGAGCTTTGCTGATTATCCGCTAGCTGAGCTGGTCGAGCGTATTGATTGGACACCCTTTTTCCGTAGCTGGGAATTAGCAGGGCGCTATCCTGAGATTCTCCAAGATGCAGTGGTCGGTACGGAAGCCACCAAACTATTCGCTGATGCCCAAGCCATGTTGCAAAAAATCGTGGCCGAAAAATGGATTCAAGCCAAAGCAGTGCTTGGTTTCTTCCCAGCTAATAGCAGCGGTGATGATATTGTGCTGTTTAGTGATGAAACTCGCCAAACGGTACACACCACTTTGCACAATCTACGCATGCAGATGGATAGAAATGGGCAACAACCCAATTACAGCCTTGCAGATTTTGTTGCACCTAAAGACTCTGGCAAAGCAGATTGGGTCGGCAGCTTTGCAGTCAGTACGGGTTTTGGCATTGAGCAGCACTTGGCAGATTTTCGTGCCAACTACGATGATTACAGCGCGATTATGACCGAAGCTTTGGTAGATCGACTGGCAGAAGCTTTGGCTGAGCGGATTCACGAGCGGGTGCGCAAAGAGTTCTGGGGTTATGTACCGACGGAAGCTTTGGATAACGACGCGATGATCGCCGAAGCCTATCAAGGTATCCGCCCTGCTCCCGGCTATCCCGCTTGCCCTGATCACACCGAAAAAGGCAAGCTCTGGCAATTGCTGGACGTGGAAAAACACACGGGTATGAAAATCACCGAGTCCTTTGCGATGTATCCCGCCGCCTCGGTATCGGGTTGGTATTTCAGCCATCCTGAGTCGCGTTATTTCGGGATTGGGCGGGTAGGACGTGATCAGGTCGAGGATTATGCTAAGCGTAAGGGCATGAGTTTAGCCGAGACGGAGAAATGGCTGAGTCCGGTGTTGGGGTATGATGTTTAAGCAGTGTGTCTTGACAGATGAAAAGATCTCCAACACAATCGTCTTACCTTCGCCTTACTTTAAATCTAGCTATGCAATCGCTCCAAACTACCCGCCTTTCTAGTAAAGGCCAAATCATCATCCCTAAAGCCATACGCTCTTTGCACGGCTGGGAAAATGGTCAAGAATTCATTGTTGAAGAAACCGAACAAGGTATTTTGCTGCGACCGTATAAGCCTGCAAGCTTACCTAAAACTACTTTAGCGCAAGTGGCAGGTTGCTTGAAAAATCGTTATCAAGGTAAAGCAAAAACTATTGAGGAAATGGACGCTGCGATTGCACAAGGCATTCGGGATAGCGGGCAATGATTGCCGTTGATACCAATATTTTGGTGCGCTTATTAGTGCAAGATGATCCCATACAAGCCAACAAAGCTGAGCAGTTGTTCGCTAACCATCCAGTGTTTATAGCGGATACGGTCATTCTCGAAACCGAATGGGTATTACGCCATGCTTATAAATTAGCGGCAGCGGATAGACACTCTGGTTTAAACGCACTGCTTGGCTTGGACACCGTATTCGTTCGCGATCAGCGAGCCATCCAACAAGCTTTAGACTGGTTTCAAAACGGCATGAATTTTGCGGACGCTTGGCATTTAGCTTTAAGCCAACATTGCGAACAATTCGCTAGTTTCGATCAGAAACTCATAAAAAAAGCTTACGATCTAAGCCAAGGCTTGGTGTTTAAACCGAGTTAACTGGATCTAGAATTTTTGTAAATCCAAAACAACTCTAGCAAACTAAACCAATCGTCTAACCTATAGTCCAATTGATTGACAATCAGCGAGGATAACCGATTGATGATCCGTATGCACACCAGCGCCTTAGCTTTTAGTTTAGTTTTATTAGCCAGCCCGAGTTCAGCCGATAATTTGATCGGCAAGACCATTCCACCCTATCCAAGCGGTTGGCAAGAAGAAGGTGGAGCTTGCCTTTTGAATTGCAATTACAGCCTTGGCGTTCTCATCAAGGCACAACAGCGTTTATTGTATTTAGGCAAAAATTTACCTCAATCGACCGCCAGTGACCCGCGTTGGCAGGTATTGGATACCATGCCCTACCCTGAACCCCCTGAAGGCTATGAACTGGTATATTCAGCCTGTGAACATCAAGGTACACCTGACCCTAGCCTGATTGCGCTAGTGAAAATAGCCGATAACGAATGGTTAGACCAAGTACGTTTTGCCTATAAAGCGAATATTAACAAAGGCAGGTTTGAAACTATTTCTACTCAAGGAGTGCGTTGTCAGAATATAGGTTGGGGCTTATAAGTCCCCAGACGCTCTAATCCTTCGGTGACTGCAGTTTCTTAAATAACTCAACCAATCGGCTTACTCTAGTTTCGCAAAACTGGCCGTTGTACGATTAGTCTACAAGCCAAACCAGAGCGAAATGATGAAAATTATAGGAATTGATTTAGGCACAACCAATAGCGCAGTAGCGATTTGGCAAAATGGCCAAGTCGAACTGATTCCCAATCGGCTGAACGAATACCTGACACCCTCTGTCGTCCATCTCAGTCAAGAGGGTAAAGTTCTAGTCGGTAGAGCGGCTCAGGAACGGTTACTAACTCACCCTCACTCGACTGCTGCGGTATTTAAGCGTTATATGGGTACCGATCGCAAATTAACACTCGCGAAAAAAACCTATTCTGCACCGGAATTATCAGCCTTCGTACTCAAAAGTTTAAAAGAAGATGCTGAAAATTATCTAGGCGAACCCGTCACTGAGGCCGTGATTAGCGTACCTGCTTATTTCAATAATACCCAACGCAAAGCGACAATTTTGGCGGGTGAATTAGCGGGTTTAACCGTGGAGCGCTTAATCAATGAGCCAACAGCGGCGGCTATTGCTTATGGTCTGCATGAAAAACCTGAACATACACAATTTATCGTCGTGGATTTAGGTGGTGGTACTTTTGACGTGTCGATTATGGAGTATTTCGAAGGCGTACTCGAAGTGCATGCCTCAGCCGGTGATAATTTCTTAGGTGGGGAAGACTTCACTGAACTATTAGTGAATCAATTTATCAACCGCTTAGGCACATCTAAAAATCAACTCAAGCCTAACGAATTACAATTAGTGCAGGCACAAATGGAACAAGTCAAGCGCCGGCTTAATCAAGCTGATGTCGTTCAGGTTGAGCCTTTTTTGCAAGCACAAAAACAAACGATCAGTTTATCTAAAGATGAATTCCTAAAACTCAGCGAACCACTGTGGCAACGTTTACAGCGCCCGATTGAAACCGCTTTGCGCGATGCAAAATTAAAGCCTTCTGATTTAGATGAAGTGATTTTAGTCGGCGGAGCCACCCGGATGCATTATTTTCGCTCGCTGATTGCCAAAATGTTTCGGCGAATGCCCGCTGCCAATCTCGATCCCGATTTAGTGGTGGCGATGGGGGCAGCGATTCAAGCAGGTTTAAAAGCGCGGGATGCTGCCCTAGAGGATTGGGTGCTTACCGATGTTTGCCCCTATTCGCTCGGTGTAGGCACACATAATGAAAATGATCATTTGGGAACGCAAGGTAATTTATTCAGCCCGATTATTGAACGCAATACTGTGATTCCTTGTAGCCGGATTAGCGCTTATTACACCATCAGTGATTATCAAACCCAGATGCTTTTGGAGTTTTTTCAAGGCGAACACCGCTTAGTTAAAAACAATATTAGCCTAGGTAAACTCGAATTGCGTTTACCTAAAGCCCGTAAAGGAGAGGAAGGCGTCACTGTGCGCTTAAGCTATGATATTAATGGCGTACTCGAAGTTGATGTTGAAGTGATTTCCACGGGTGAAAAGCACTACAAAATGATTCTGAACTCACCCAGTCAAGTGAGCGCCCAAGAGATTGCTGCCAGCCAAGCCAAGCTGAGTGCTTTAAAATTTCATCCTCGTGATCAAGAGTTGAATATGACCTTACTGGTGCGTGCTGAACGCTTATATGAAGGCCGCTTAGGCCAGGAGCGTGAAGAAATTCTCCAAGCCTTACGTTGGTTCGAAGCCGTCCTCGAACAACAAAACGTCAGTGAAATAGCAGAGGCACAAACTCGCTTCACGGAGTTCCTCGATCAAATCGAACATGATCGGTTGTTTTAAAGATGTGGTGGGAGATTTTAGAGTTAAGCGCTGACGCGGATCAAAAAGCGATTAAGCAAGCCTATGCACGCAAGCTTAAAAAAACCCGCCCTGAGGATGATCCAGAAGGTTTTCAAACCCTTCATCAGGCTTATAAGCAAGCCTTGGATTGGTCTGCCCATCAAGATTTATCTGCTGACTATGCCGAGGATGAAGGCTGGGAAGAACATGAGCTATGGGAAGAAGAATACCTACAACTTGAAACCACCTCAAAAAATGCCCCAGAAAATGCAGCTCCACCTCAGTTGGTTATCGTAGCCACCCTAGCGCCAAGCTTGATCACTAGCCAGCTAGCCCCCCCCGAGCCGCCGCCCTTACTGCCCGCTTCAAGGCTTGAGGATCAGGAAGATCCCTCATTGGCAGCTGATTGGCAACAGTTTCAACAGCAGCTCTCCATCAATATTCACAGTGAGACTGCTAGAAAAAATCCTAAAGACTGGTTATTTCTTGAACAACTGCCCTCATTCATAGATTTAGAGTTTCGTGCACGCTTGAGTTACGAGTTATTTGGCTGTATTTCAGAGTCCAACCTCAAAGCTGCTGAGCAAAAAACGCTATTTATCAAGCCACCCGTGTTGCAGTATCTCAACCAATTATTTACTTGGGATCAGCAGTGGCGCTATTTCACAGCAGAATTTGGCGAGCAACAAGCCGATGCTATTTTGTTGCATCTTGAAGCCAATCAGCCCACTACCTCCCCTGCTCGTGTGCAACCTGCAGGTCTACATTATTATGCCCGTATCATGGCTTTTATTATTGATCTAGCAGTCGTTTTTATACTTAGTTTCATGATTAATGTTGTTTTAGAAAAAATTCGGGGGGTCACTAATTCAGAGCCTGCCTTTTCGTTAGGACTCTTGATTTGGCTCATTGCCTACCCAGCTGTAGAAGCCAGCTCATGGCAAGCTAGCCTTGGTAAAAAACTTATGAAACTGAAAGTAGTGAATAAACAAGGCCAGCCCCTGAGCCTGCATCATGCTTATCTACGACATTTGGTAACCAGTGCTTGTATCCTAGGTTTTAAATGGGTGGTTTTGATCAATATACTGCTTGCTTACAAGCGTAATATGCTCTTACAAGATTGGCTGACCCAATCTTATGTGGTGAAAAAAATATAACCTTTAGTTTTTAAGCAGCGCTAATTGCATTCTGCTAGTGGCTAACCGCTGAGTCCTTTATAATGCGCAGGTTTTCAGTAAACCTATTGTTCTATCATGCAAATTGCCGACCCATCTGTGACCCAAACTGCCAGTGAACTCGAGCTGATTCGTCAGCACTTGAACCTGACAGGAGCGACTGTTTTAGAATTAGGTTGTGGCAAAGCCCAACTAACTCGAGCCATCGCCGAGTCCTTCGCAGTGAACACAATCATTGCAACCGAAGTTGATCATCTGCAACACGCTGCGAATCTGGCAAGTGAACATCCCGCTTGTATTGAATTCCGTGCAGGCGGAGCACAAGCCATTGATTTGCCAGATCAGAGTGTTGATGTGGTATTTATGTTCAAATCGCTCCATCATGTGCCTCTTGAACTGATGCCACAAGTTTTCCAAGAAATCGCCAGAGTCTTGAAAACGCAAGGCTCATTATGGATTTCTGAACCTATTTATGCCGGTGCATTTAATGAGGTTTTGCGTTTATTTCATGATGAGCAGCAAGTACGTGCAGCCGCTTTTCAGCACACCCAACAAGCAGTCGAGACTGGCTTACTGCAACTGAACCAGCAAATTTTTTTCAATGCAGCGACCCATTTCGCGGATTTTGCTGAATTTGAACAGCGGATTATTGGTGTAACCCATACCCAGCATCTACTCAGCCCTGAACTTTATGCGCAAGTGAAGGCAGCTTTTAATCAACATCTAGGGGCAGATGGTGCATATTTTTCTAATCCACAACGCGTCGATTACTTGCAAAAAGCGGCTTAAGTCAAAATACCGCCCTTAAGCAACCACTCGACAGATAGAATTAATGCATGACAACACAAATCATCTACAATTTGGCTTTATTGAAATAAATTAATGAAAAAATCCATGAGCATACAACGCAAGGGCATTATTTTAGCAGGTGGTAGTGGCACACGCTTGTATCCCTTGACTCAGGCAGTCAGTAAACAACTCATGCCTATCTATGATAAACCAATGATTTATTATCCACTGACCGTCCTGATGCTATCAGGGATTCGGGATATATTAATCATCACTACCCCCCAAGACTCGAGTCAATTCCAAGCGCTATTAGGGGATGGTGCACAATGGGGCTTGAATCTGCAATACGCGATTCAGCCTAAACCAGAAGGCTTGGCACAGGCCTTTTTAATTGGTGCTGAATTCTTGGGTAATGCCCCGTGTACCTTGATCCTAGGTGATAATATTTATTACGGTGAGGGTCTATCTCATCGTTTACAAGCCGCGCATGATCAAACCCAAGGTGCGACGGTATTTGCCTATTATGTCCGTGACCCAGAGCGCTATGGAGTGGTCGATTTTGATGCCAACGGCAAAGCTCTAAGTATTGAAGAAAAGCCGCTCAAACCGCGTTCTAATTATGCAGTCACTGGCCTCTATTTTTATGATAATCAAGTGGTTGATGTCGCCAAAGCCGTTAAACCCTCTGAGCGTGGCGAATTAGAAATTACCACGGTTAATCAACTGTATTTAGAAAAAGAGCAACTCCAAGTAGAAATTCTTAAGCGCGGTACAGCTTGGCTAGATACAGGTACCCATGCCTCTTTATTGGATGCCTCTAATTACATTCGGGTGATTGAGGAGCGCCAAGGTTTAAAAATTGCTTGCCCTGAGGAAGTCGCTTGGCGGATGCGCTATATCACCACCGAGCAGCTGTTACGTTTAGCTGAACCTTTAAAGAAAAGTGGTTATGGGCATTATCTAATTGGAGTAGCGCACGCATGAAAATTATCCCAACCTCGATACCTGAGGTTCTGATTATCGAACCCCGCGTATTTGGTGATGAGCGCGGCTTCTTTATGGAAACTTGGAATCAGCAAACCTTTGCTCAAGCTGGCTTAGATTTCAACTTTGTCCAAGATAATCATAGTCGCTCACGCCAAGGTATTCTGCGTGGGCTGCATTATCAAATTCAAAAACCCCAAGGCAAATTAGTCCGTGTGACTCAAGGCCGTGTTTATGATGTGGCTGTGGATTTACGACGCTCTTCACCGACCTTTGGTCAGTGGACAGGGGTCGAACTTTCTGCAGAAAATTATCGCCTATTTTGGGTACCACCGGGGTTTGCTCATGGCTTTTATGTGCTCAGTGAGTCAGCTGATTTCCAATATAAATGTACTCATTTATATTCCCCTGAATATGAGCGTTGCCTACGCTGGGATGATCCTGCCTTGAATATTCCTTGGCCTTTAGTGAAGGGTGAACCACCACAATTATCCGCCAAAGATGCTATCGGCGCGGAGCTAACAGCGGCAGAGGTATTTGCATGAGCTTTAAAAGGGTCTTAATTACCGGTGCTAACGGGCAGCTAGGTTATGAGTTACAACGGAGTTATCCACTCGGTACAGAACTCATTGCCACTGATCATGACAGTTTAGATATCACCGATCCTGCGCAAATTAAAACCGCCTTAGCACACTATCAACCGGATTTAGTTATTAATGCCGCTGCCTACACAGCTGTAGATAAAGCTGAAAATGATCAAGCTAATGCACAGCGCTTAAATGGTGATGCGGCGGGTTTTTTAGCTCAAAGTATTGCCGCCTGCAATCCTGCGATCAAATTAATCCATATCTCAACAGATTTTGTCTTTGATGGTAGACAATCTTTGCCGTATACACCGGATGCGGCTACCGCCCCTTTAGGGGTCTATGGAGCGACTAAACTGAGTGGTGAGCAGCAAGTTCAGCAGCATTTACCCAAGGCGCTGATTATTCGTACTTCATGGCTCTATTCAACACATGGGCATAATTTCGTCAAAAGTATGTTGCGTTTTATGCAAGAAAGAGAGCAATTAGGTGTGGTCTATGATCAAGTCGGCACACCGACTTGGGGACGAACCTTAGCACAAACCATTTGGACTTTAGCAGCAAAAGATGCCAGTGGCCTGCTGCATTGTTCTGACAACGGCGTAGCAAGTTGGTATGATTTCGCACGAGCGATCCAAGAAGAAGGCTATCGCTTAGGTTTATTAACCCGACGTATTCCAATTCATCCGATTCGCAGCAGTGCCTACCCTACCCCAGCACAGCGGCCCGCTTTCAGTGTGATGGATAAAAGCTTGACTGAAGACTACTTGGGCTACCGTTTACCTTATTGGCGTGACAGCTTGCAAACCATGCTGGCAGAACTGAATCAACCTACCAATAACTCATGATTATGACTTATCAACCAAAAAATCTGCTAGTGACCGGCGGCGCGGGCTTTATTGGCACAAACTTTGTGCACTATTGGCTGCAAACTTACCCAGATACCCACCTTATCGTTTTGGACGCACTGACTTATGCGGGGCGCTATAGCAATTTAGCCAGCTTAGAAGGGCAAACGAACTTTCGCTTTGTCAAGGGCGATATTTTAGATCAAGCACTGGTTGAAACCCTATTACGCGATGGCAAAATTGAAACTATCGTCCATTTCGCGGCTGAGTCGCATGTTGACCGCTCAATTTATGGACCAGATGCTTTCTTACGCACCAATATTGATGGCACACACAGCTTATTGAAAGCAGCGAAAAAAGTCTGGTTAGACGAAAATCCCGGCTTTGAACATCGCTTTCATCATGTATCGACCGATGAGGTGTATGGCACTTTATCGGCGACTGATCCGGCTTTTACCGAAACCACGCCCTATGCACCCAATTCGCCGTATGCGGCTAGTAAAGCGGCCTCGGATCATATTGTGCGTGCTTATCAGCATACTTATGGCCTAAACACCACCACCAGTAATTGCTCGAATAACTATGGACCTTATCAGTACCCAGAAAAGCTGATTCCCTTAGCTATTTCCAATTTACTGCAGGGTAAGCCAGTCCCCATTTATGGGGATGGCCAGCAGATTCGTGATTGGCTGTATGTTGATGATCACAATCGTGGGATTGATTTGATCATTCGTACCGGTCGAGTGGGTGAGACTTATAATATTGGTGGGAATAATGAGCAAACCAATTTGAGTTTGATTCATACGTTGTGTGCTTTATTGGATGAGCGCTTTCCTGAGTCACCGCAAGTCCCCCATCAACAATTCATTACTTATGTCACCGACCGCCCCGGACATGATCGGCGCTATGCCATTGATAATCGCAAAATTTGCCATGAGCTTGGCTATTATCCGGCTGAAACCTTTCAATCCGGTCTAGCCAAAACCTTGGATTGGTATTTAAACCATCCCCATTTTTGGCAGGCCGATGAAATTCAATTATTCGGTAGTCATGCAACGGCTAAGGAGCAAGCTTAATGCAGTGTCGAATTTGCGGCAGCGAAGGCGAACATAGCGTTTATACAGCTAAAGAAATGATGCTCGGCCTGCGGGATGAGCATCGCTATTTCCAATGTGGGGCTTGTGGCTGCTTACAAATTGAGTTGATCCCTGAAAATTTAGCCGCTTATTATCCAAGCAATTATTATTCCTACTCTAGCCCTCATACCACTCATAAGCTTAAGCAAGAACTACTCAAGCGGCGCGATTATTATGCAGTGACAGGCAAATCACTGCTCGGTCATGTCCTAAGCTTAGCTGCACCGAATCAGAAATTGAGTAGCCTACGCCCTCTCGAGCTGAAACAAGATGCACGGATTTTGGATGTCGGTTGTGGTGCGGGCCTGTTGTTAAACTCACTGAAGGAAGCGGGTTTCACACAATTATTAGGGATCGACCCCTTTAATGCAGCCAGCATTCATTATCCCAATGGCCTGACCATTGAAAAGCGCGATATTTTTAGTGAGACCGGGGAATGGGATGTCATTATGTTCCATCACTCTTTTGAGCATTTGGTCGAACAACAGCCAACTCTAAAGCAAGCTCATCAACTACTGGCTAAGCAGGGCACGGTATTATTGCGAGTACCGACAGTCTCTTCGTATGCCTGGCAACATTATGGAGTGAACTGGTCGCAGCTGGATGCACCTCGTCATTTATTCCTGCATTCGGTCGATAGCATCAAAAAACTGGCTGAACAAACAGGGTTTACGGTCAGCCAGATTCAATACGATTCGAATGCTTTTCAGTTTTGGGGCAGTGAACAATATGAGCAAGATATAGCCCTTCGTTCTGAGCAATCTTGGGCAGAAAATCCAGCAAACTCATCCTTCACAGCAGCACAAATTAAGCAGTTTGAGCACCGTGCTCGTGAATTAAATGCCTTGAATAAAGGCGATCAAGCGGCCTTTTATTTACGCAAAGCCTCATGAGCACTCAGCATAAAGTATTTGCCATCTCCTCACCGGGGGGGCATTGGATTCAGCTCACCCGCTTATGTGCGGGTTTAGAAGCCCAGCATCAGATTGTTTATGCTTTGCCCGATAAGCTCTTCAAGCCTAAAGGCCAGCAAAAAATCTACTCGATTGTGGATGTGAGTGCAGATGATAAATGGAAGTTAATTCCTTGTGCTTTGCAAGTAGGCTACATTCTCTTGAAAGAACGCCCTCAAGTGATTTTATCCACTGGAGCCGCACCGGGAGTCGTCGCCATTCTGCTCGGTAAACTGTTCCGCATCCGTACCATTTGGGTCGATAGCATAGCCAATGTGCAAAAAATTTCGCGCTCGGGTGAATTGGTCAAAACTAAAGCTGACGTGTTCTTAACTCAATGGGAACATCTTAGTGACCAGCAACAAATCTTGTTTAAAGGTTCGGTTTTATGATTTTTGTTGCCGTAGGTACGCAATTCCCCTTTGATCGGCTGATTCGTTGTGTAGACGAGTGGGCCGCCGCACAAGGTATTGAAGTGCTTGCACAAATTGCCACGGGTGGCTATTTACCCAAGCATGCGCGTTATGAACGCTTTATGACCACCGAGGCTTTTAATACGGCCTTACAACAAGCTAGCTTAATTATTTCGCATGCAGGGATGGGGAATATTATTACCGCTATCGAAAGCAGCAAACCGATTATCGTCATGAATCGTCAATATGAATTGGGCGAACATCGGAATAATCATCAAGCAGATGGTTTAGAGTGGATGGCCAAACTACCCGGCGTGTATACCGCCAAGACCTGTGAGGACTTACGTATCCTATTAGACCAGCACGACAACCTATCTGCAGGTAGCCAATTGGGCCATGAGCGGCGGCAGCGTTTAATTAATTTCATTGATCAAGCCATTCGAGCCTAAACCATGAAGCTCAATAACCCCTCCTTATTGTGGCAAACAGGGTTTTCGATTATCGCCCGTTTTGCGGGAGTGGGTTTGAACTTTGCAGTCGCGATTATCATTACGCGCAGTTTGCCAATGAATGAAGCAGGCATGTTGTTCATGCTGATGACTTTAGTGACGGGGATTGCGCTCTTTAGTCGGGTTGGTGTCGAGCAATGGCTGGTGCGTGAAGTTGCTGGCTTAGCAGAAGCCGGTTTAGCCCAAGCACAATTACGTCATCTCGAGAGCGCTTTTCGCTTACTCATTTTGACCACTTTGGCCTTTATGCTGATTTGGCTAGTGATTAGCCCAGTCATCCAACGTAGTTTATTTGATGGCGACATTCAGCTCAGCCTGTTATGGATAGCGGCTTTAGGAATCCTATTTTTTAATTTAGTGATGACTAACTCTGCTTTTATGAAAGCAGCTCATCATATCTCGGAATCTTTACTGATTCAAAATGCCCTGCCTGCGATTTGCATGATGTTAGTCATGCTCGTGTTTTGGCCTTGGTTTCCAGTCAATCAAAACTATTTGTGGATTTATACCCTATCCCTAGGCTTAGCAGGTGTCTTATCTTTTTATTGGCTAAGAGCTTGGTTACCTGCATTCACAAACCGCCAGGCCCCTTTTCCACGTCAACAGGTCTTCCAAGGCTCAATTCCACTAGCCCCAGTCTCTTTCTTTGCCTTTCTGATGCTGTGGGCCGATACCTTAATGACCGGTTGGTTATTAAGCAATGAAGATGTAGCACTGTTCACGGTGGCAGCTCGCTTATCGTTTGTCAGTGGCTTCTTTTTAGGTGCTTTAGATGCGACTATTTATCCTCGCCTGTTACGCCTGCATAAGCAAAACCCGGAAAGAGTCCGTAAATTTTTCTGGCAAGCCACATTATTAGTCGTAGCGGTCTTAACCGTAGTCACGGTACTGATTGCTGCGGTGGGCAAGCCGGTTTTAGCAGTATTTAATGAGGGCTATGTACAAGCTAGCACCACTTTAATCATCTTATTATTAGGGCAGCTAGTCCGAGGTTTGGCGATTACCTTCTCGTTTATGTTCATTATTCGTGAGCAAGTGCGCTATCTTAATAGCCTCTTACTATTTGCCTTGCTCGCCAATCTACTCGCGAATGGGTTGCTGATTCCGCAATATGGAATTGAAGGGGCGGCAATGGCAACTTTAGCTGCTAACTTACTCTTAACGGGTGGAGTTATCGTATTTTTCTTCAAAAACCGCCTGTTAAGTGGTTATGCTTAGACCATTATGCTAAGAATTCTTGCCATCCTTTTTGTGATCTCCATTTTTATTCCAGTCGAATTCTTTGTCATGGCTGGTACCGTTCGGATAGAAACTTATCGGGTCATTCTCGCCTTGACTTTGATCTATGCCTTTTTTAATTTTCGCACCCTCCTCAAACGGGCAGATCTCACCGACCTGTTGTTGCTAGGGTTGATTGTGATTGCCTTTGCAAGCTTCTGGTACAACCATAGTTTACAAAAAGCCATCGAGTCGACTGGACTTTATTCTTTAGAAACTTTAGGTGCTTTTTATTTAGCCAAACTTTTTATCACCACTCCAGATCGCTTCTACAAAATCAATCAAGCCTTTATTTGGATCTTAGTAGCATTGACGCTTCCTGCCATTTATGAGGCTTTATCCCATCATCGAATCTTGCATGAATGGGCTGAGCGTCTCACTGGACATCTCTCCATTGATTATCGTCTTTATACCAGCGATTATCTTCGTGGCAATATTATGCGCACCACCAGCGTATTCGCTCATCCCATCTTATATGGAACTTTAACGGCACTTTTCTTTCCCTTTGCGATTCTATTATTCTGGCGGCAGCAAAAATTTAGACAATTTGTGGCCATCTTAGGCTTGAGCCTTTCTATGCTGACCACCTTGTCTTCGGCGCCGCTACTGTCATTAATTTTCCAAGGCTTCACTGTCTTACTGGTTAAATTTTGGCATACTGCACGCCGTTTCTGGGTAGCCTTATTTTTCAGCGGCTTAGCGGGAGCGATGCTGATTCAAGCTTTGTCCAATCGAGGCTTTTTTGGAATTCTCATCTCCTATCTCACGTTTAATCCCAATACAGGCTATTTCCGTATGTTGCAATGGGAATACAGCATGGATGATATTTTAGATCATCCCATTTTGGGGATTGCGCACAATGATTGGACGCGCCCGTATTGGAAAGATTGGATGGGCGATAGTATTGACAGTTTCTGGCTACTTGTTACCCTACAACATGGGATATTCGCATTTATCTTGCTACTAACGGCTTGTTTGTACGCGATTTTTAGCGTGCTAAATCAAGTTCATCGCCAGCATGAAACGGTAAAATGGATGGTCACTGCTTGGATACTTTCATTCATGTCCTTAATTCTTATAGGATTCACGGTTGACTACTTTGACAAATTGCAGCCAATGTTTTTCTTTACACTAGGCGCTATGTCTTGGGCGAAATACTATCTAATGCCAGAAGCATCCATCACGAATACGGCGGCCTTAGCCACGCGGAAACAGGGGAAACCAACAACATGAAGCCACGCTTTGTCAGTCAAAAAGTATTCATGTGGATACTTCATTTCCGTCACAGCTTGCTTTATGCCTATAACTGGTATTTGCGTTCTTTCTATGGCATGAAGCTAGACCCGAGTGTGCGTATTTCTCTAAAAGCACGGATGGACAAAACCAATCCGAGTGGCTTAGAAATTGGCGCAGAAACGATGGTGACTTTTGATAGCATTATTCTCTCCCATGATTATGCCACTGAGCGTCATGCCGGGGCTTATCAGCAAATGACAAAAATCGGTAAGCGCTGCTTTATCGGTTGTGGTTCGATCATTATGCCGGGGATTACCATTGGCGATGAATGCATTATCGCAGCCGGTAGTGTTGTTACCAAAAATATTCCCGCTGGCTCTATTGTCGCGGGTAATCCAGCGAGTGTGATTCGTAGTGGTATTCATACCAAACCGTATGGTCGTCTGATCAATAATCCAGTCTCCACGCCTGAACCGACTAATTCAACTTTGCCTAACACTGCTTTGAATGAAACCCTTAGTTAGTATTATTCTCGTCTCGTATAACACTGCTGAGCATAGCCTTCGTGCTCTGAACTCTGTTCAAGAACAGACCCAAGTGGCTTATGAAATTATCGTGGTAGATAATCATTCGACGGATCACTCGGTTGAACTGATTCGCAACAGTTTCCCTAGCATTCAATTGATTGAAAGTAATGAGAATTTAGGTTTTGCAGGTGGAGTCTGCCTAGGCGTAGCACAGGCTCAAGGCACTTATCTCCTATTACTTAACCCAGATACCTTGGTATTAGATGGTGCTATTGATCAATTACTGCACTTTGCTGAGCAATACCCGCATCATGGTATTTGGGGAGGTGTCACCCTCAACAATGATCTGAGCTTAAATACGCAACATGCTTGGTCAAAACCAGATTTTTCTTCATTGCTCTTTAGTGCCTTGGGCTTAAGCAAACTGTTCAGCTCAAGTTGCCTATTCAACCACGCGAATTACGGCTGTTGGCAACGTGACACCGTTAAAGAAGTGGATATCCTATCCGGCTGCTTTTTTCTAATTACCCGCAAAGTTTGGGATCAGTTAGGTGGTCTAGATCCAACATTTTTCATGTATGCCGAAGAAGCTGATCTCTGTTTACGTGCTAAAGCTCAAGGTTATCAACCGATTGTTACCCCGACCGCTCGTATTATTCATCATGGTGGAGTCAGTCACTCCCGCTTTTCGGGAAAACAAATTAAATTATTAACCGGTAAGGTAGAGTTGATTAATCGGCATATGAGTGCTTGGAAGCAGCCTATTTATAAATCTTTATTATGGCTTTATGTATTTAATAAATATTTACTGCATCGCCTCTTCAAGCCTAAATCTGAGCAAACACAGGAATGGCAAACGGTTTATCAAGCACGTTCTAATTGGTTAAAAGGATATTCATAAGCCATGCCTAGCATTATTGTTCCGGCTCATAATGAAGCAACCGTGATTCGGGCTTGTTTAGATAGTTTACTGAAGCAAGCAGGCGTTGATCGCATTATTGTTGCTTGTAATGGTTGCACCGATAACACCGCAGCCATCGTCCAACAAGAATATCCACAAGTTATCTGCCTTGATCTCCCCACTCCCTCTAAAGTTAATGCCCTTAATGAGGCTGAAAAGCAGGTCGTGGCTTGGCCGGTGTTTTATATTGATGCAGACACTAAGCTATCTGCAGGTGCAGTCCAAACCATTACGGAAGTAATGTCTCAAGGTTCGCTATTATTAGCCGCACCAGAACCCGTGATTGATACTTCGCGCTCGTCATGGCTGGTGCAGCAATATTATAAAGTTTGGCTCAGCCTGCCCTATATTCGTGAAGGTGTAGTCGCTACCTGTAGCTTTGTTCTCTCTGCTACCGGTCGGCAACGTTTTACTCAGTTTCCTCAGGTTATCAATGATGATGGCTTTGTCCGTTGCCAGTTTGCTGCCCATGAACGTGGCAATGTATCGGGTACTCAAGTCTTTATTCAAGCCCCACATAACCTGAAATCTTTGATTAAAATTAAAACCAGAGCACGTTTAGGGAATCTGCAATTAGCCGCAGCAAACTTGTGTACCCAAGCTCAAGAAAAACCTTATTCGCACATTATGCGTACTCGATTATTTAGCAAAGACTTTCTAGCAGTTGGCATTTATCTCCTGATCGCTAGCCTGATTCGCCTCAGAGCGAAGCAGCAATTCAAGCATTTAGCTAACTATCGTTGGGAGACTGATCATAGCTCTCGACAAACCTCATCCCACTAGATGCTAACGGCTGTCATAAAAATACCTACATTTGTATTTTTTTTGCGACACAAATTGCTGAATTAAGCTATATTTAATGGCAGAATAGCGGCCGATTTGAGTGTCTACTAGCCGCAAAAATCGAGTTTTGCTTATAGAACAGCTGCTTATGATAAATAAGCTAAAAACAATGGCTTTCATTCTATGATAAAGTTTGTTGTTTTTTTGTCAAAACCGCTGTAAATAAGCAATTGTGACAATAAAGCCCTGCGTCTAAAGCGTTAGGATAAGACTTGTGGATGGAATATAGCGATGGTCGATAAAAAAATCAGTTCTGAACTCGTCTACCGTAGTGCAGATACCCTGATTATTTTAAGCATTGTACTCTTAGCATCCGTTTATGCTCCTAGTTATGACTTCACCGATGGCTACTTAGCTGTTGGCTTAGGCGCTGCACTCATCTTCGGTTTAGTCGGACGTTTCACCGATATTTATACGTCTTGGAGTGGTCGACCCTTCTTCCGTGATGAAGCGATGCGGATGGTTGTCACTTGGCTTACGACCTTTTTCTTGCTGGTGTTCATTATTTTTGTTGCGAAAAGCTCTGATCAGTTTTCGCGGGTTGTTTTGGTTGGTTGGTTATTTACCACGCCGATCCTACTCATTATTAGCCGCTATACACTGCGGGCTGCTCTGTCCTATTTAAAACGTATCGGGATTCATAATCGTAATATTGCCATTGTCGGTATCACTGATACTGGTTTGCATTTTGCAAACTCCATCAATCAACAACCTGAATCGGGTCTGCAAGTCGCAGGCTTTTATAGTGTTGACTTAGATAATGCCAGTTTACCGAGCACCTATGCCAAGATAGGTGGTGTTGCTGAACTCTTAGAGGCTGCCCGCAGTGGAACTTGGGACCAAATTTATTTAGCTTTACCGAATCAAAACCAGCGTTTTTCAAGCCAGTTGATTAGTCAACTCGCAGATACCATCACACCTGTTCGCCTCATTCCTGATAATTTCACGCATGCCTTACTGCATAATAAATATTTAGAAATCGCTGATACACCCGTTTTATGTATTTATGATGCACCGCTGTCAGCCGAACGAGCCCTAGTCAAACGTGCAGAAGATTTAATTATCGGCAGCCTACTATTAGTTTTATTACTACCATTAATGGCGTTAATTTCTCTGGCCATTAAAACCAGTTCACCAGGCCCGGTACTCTTTAAACAATCACGTCATGGGTTACGCGGTGAAGAATTTCAAGTCTGGAAATTTCGCACGATGACTGTCTGTGAAAATGGCAGCGTGATTAAACAAGCAACACGTAATGATGCCCGCGTGACTAAAGTCGGTGCTTTCCTACGTAAAACCTCGTTAGATGAACTGCCACAATTCTTTAATGTGCTTCAAGGGCATATGTCGATTGTTGGACCACGCCCACACGCTGTCGCGCATAATGAGGCCTATAAAGCCTTAATTCCGGGTTATATGCAACGTCATATGATGAAACCAGGAATCACCGGTTGGGCGCAAGTCAATGGTTGGCGGGGTGAAACCGACACTTTGTACAAAATGCAAAAGCGTGTTGAATGTGATATGGAATATATCCGCTCATGGAGCTTAGGCTTAGATCTGCGAATTATTGTAGCCACTGCCTTCAAAGCCCTCTCCGACAAAAATGCTTATTAAATTAAACCTAATATTAGAAAATTTTGAAACTTGATCAGCTTACGTTTACACGTTATATCGCTGCTTTAACGGTTGTATTCTTTCATTTTGGCCAACAAGCCTTTCCCGCCACGCATGCATGGTGGCATCCTGTGGTAACGGCGGGGCCAATCGCGGTCAGCTATTTCTTTGTACTTTCTGGCTTTATCATGGCGGTTGCTTATTATCAGCCTAAGGCTCAGAGCCTAACCTTCAATAAAGGTAAATACTGGCTAGCACGCTTCGCACGCATTTACCCTGTGTATTTATTAGCTTTAGTGCTGATGATTCTCGCCAATTTAAAAACGGACGGTCGAGATCCTTTGGCAATTGGTTTAAGCCTTAGCATGCTTCAAGCTTGGATTCCGGGTTATGCGATGGTCTTGAACTCACCGGGATGGTCACTTTCAGTTGAAGCTTTATTTTATCTAAGCTTCCCGTTTCTGCTCTATTTTGTACATCGTAAAGGAATTAGAACCTTAGCCTTCCTCACTTTAGTCGCTTGGCTCAGTACACAAACCTTACAAATTTTTTTACACAACTCACCCAGTTATGAGGCCAAGGGTAGTTTGCATCAATTCATCTACTATCATCCTTTGATGCATCTCAGTACCTTTATGCTAGGTCTGACCGTTGGGATAAGCTTCTGTCATGGCAAATTTAAACGGTTTGATCAAGCTTGGAACGGGTTAGCAATTAGCCTACTCACCCTTCTAGTCATCTTATGCCTCGCCTATGAAACTCAACTTGAGCAGTATTTAGGAATTTTGATTGATTATAATAACGGCCTGATTGCGCCCCTATTTTTAGCAATTTTAGTGCTCTTAGCGGTCAATACTGGCTGGACAAACCGCTTGATGTCTTTACCTTTTTTAGTATTGCTAGGCGAAGCGAGCTATTCATTGTATATTCTGCAACGGCCAGCTTATGGTATTTATGACCGCGTGCTAGGCCAGTGGTTACCTTTAGATGCTAATCTGCACTATTATCTATTTGCGATCCTACTAACCGTAGCCTCTATTTTATCGTTTAAATATATGGAAACACCTCTACGGCGTTTGATCAACTCATACTACGGCTCATCTGGGAAAGCTAGCTCAAATACTTAAGCCTATGCACACTCGCTTGCCACAAGATAAGATTCAGTGCTTTAAATGGTGCTGGCTCAGCCTCAGATGCTGAAATTACGATTAACCCCAAGAACTTACTGATACCGACTATGAATCAGAACACTGCAAGTCAAGTCAATGGAACGAACTATGTTCCAGCTTATGCCAAGGCTCAGGATACCCTCGATCTGCGTGAATTTTGGAAGACTCTGGTACGTCGGAAAAAATTAGTGTTGGGTATCACGGGCGCAACTATTCTGCTCGCCCTGCTACTCACCCTGTTAAGTAGCCCGGTTTATCGAGCCACAGCCACCTTGCAAATTGAACGTGAATCCACCAAAGTGATTGACGTCAACTTTTTGAATCCGGGCGATATTCGTGATACCCGCGACTTCTATGAAACACAATTTCAATTAATCAGGCAGTATTCATTGATTGAATCGGTGATTGATAAGCTTAAACTGACTGAGGACGTGATTCGACAATCGCTGCTTGGCAAAATCAAAGGCCTATTTTCACCCGTGGATGATGCGAATAGCAAAACTGCACTGGCTAATGCCATTATTGAAAACTTAACGATTGAGCCTATTAAAAACTCACGCTTAGTCGCAATCCACTTTGATGCCTCCAGCCCAGAAAAAGCGGCCGAAGTTGCCAATGCGATTGTCGAAGAATTCGTTGAAACCAGCCGTGTACGCCGTTTAGAACTCACGGGTGATGCGCAAACCTTTTTGCAACAGCGTATCCAAGACGCTAAGCTCAAATTGCAAGAAAGTGAAAAAGCTCTCAATGTTTATGCTAAAGAAAATACCATCATCAACTTAGATGACAAAGAGTCTAATACCAGTTCGCACAAAATTATGCGTCTGTCTGAAGAGCTGGTCAAAGCAGAGAGTGAAGCCATCATTATTGAAACTGACCCAGCTCGTCAAGGTGAGCTTGCCGCTGCTAGAAAACGGGCGGAATTATTACGGGATGCTTTAAGTGAAGAAGAAAAGAAAGCCTTGATCTATCAAGACAGTCGTGTTGCCTACAATACCTTAGAACGTGAGGTTGAAACCAATCAAGCCTTGTATCAAGGTCTATTGCAACGCTTAAAAGAAATCAATGTCGTCGGCGAAGCAGGCAGCAATAACCTCAGTATTATTGATCGTGCTTTACCACCTTTACAGAAATTCAAACCTAAACTTTCCACTAATTTAGTGTTTGCAGGTCTGCTGGGTTTATTTTTGGGCATTGCCAGTGCTTTCTTACGTGAATTCATGGATGACAGTGTTAAGGATATTAATGAGCTAGAGCGCCAAACTCGTTTACCAGTATTAGGCCTAGTCCCTGCTGTGAACGAACATGACCCTAAGAAGATTGCACAACTGGTTCTAAACTCACCGAAATCTGCCTTAGCTGAGTCTTTTCGTTCTTTACGTACCACTATACGCTTTAAATTACGCGAGCAAGACGATGAGGCCATTCTGTTTGTCACCAGTGCAAGAGCGAATGAAGGTAAAACCACGGTGGCGATGAATTTAGCAAGTGCCTTCGCCCATACCGGAAATCGTGTACTCTTAGTGGATGCGGATTTGCGGAATCCTTCTCTACATAAATTGATCGGCACACGCAATCAACAAAATTTAGTCGGTTATCTGTCCGGCGAATATCCTTTGGCCCAACTGGCGCAAGCATCTAATCTGCCGAATTTGGATATAGTGGTCGCGGGTACACCGCCCAATGACCCCTCAGAATTATTAGCCAATACTAAAATGGAAGCCATGCTGAAAGCAGCCTCTCAGCATTATGATCTGGTGATCATAGATGGTCCGCCCATTTTGGGCTTGGCTGATGCTATGATTTTAAGCTCTTTAGCCAAGATCACGCTACTCACCGTGCATGCAACCGATACCAGTACGAGTACCATTAATAATGCACTCAAACGCCTACAGGAGACCGGGGCTAGTATTACAGGGATTATTTTAAACCAAGTTAAAGACGCAGAGCGTTTGGGTTATGGTGATGATTATTACCACTATCCGAATAAAGCTTAAGGATTTATTAGCTTAAAAGGAAATCAGCATGTCAATTGCTCTAGCACTACATGTACTCGCTGTTACAGTTTGGGTAGGTGGGATGTTTTTTGCCTATATGGTTTTACGTCCAGTCGCGGCCAGCCAATTACAACCTCCGCAACGTCTACCCCTGTGGCAAAGTGTGTTTAGTCGTTTCTTTCCTTGGGTGTGGGTAGCGATTGTTTTAATTCTTGCCTCAGGTTATTGGATGCTATTTGGCCCGTATGGCGGCATGAAAAATGCCCCCATCTTTATCCATCTCATGCATGCCTTGGGCTTAGTGATGATGGTGATCTTTCTGCACGTGTTTTTTGCACCTTACAAACGTTTAACGCGCTATGTGCAACAATCCAATTGGCAAGAAGCCGGTAAAGCTTTAAACCAAATTCGCTTTTTAGTAGGTCTTAATATGCTGATTGGCCTGATTACGATCGTGATTGGGGCGGCTGGCAAATACTGGTTGTGAGTACGACTAGTGCTACTCAGACTGAGCTAGTCATGACAGTTGCTGAATTGCCTTTAGCGGCTTTACAGCAACTGTTACAGCTTTATGGCCTAGCCCTGCATTTATTAGAGCCGCACACTGAGATTCCGGGTAGCTACTGGGGTGATGCCGAAGCAGGCATTATCGGGCGCTCGATTTATATCCGCCCAGATACCCCGATCCATTCATTCTTACACGAAACCTGCCATGTAATCTGCATGGATGAAGCCCGTCGACAGCAGCTACACACTGATGCCGGTGGAGAAACGACCGAGGAAGATGCGGTTTGCTATTTGCAAATACTGCTAGCAGATCAATTGCCCGAATTTGGCCAAGCCCGTGCCTTAGTCGATATGGATCGTTGGGGCTATACCTTTCGTCTTGGCTCAGCAGAGTCTTGGTTTGCAGAGGATGCCGAAGACGCTCGTCTTTGGCTAATTCAGCATGGATTGATTGATACCCACAACCAAGTGCTATTTAAACTGCGAACTTAAAACCAAATATTAAAACTAAACAGGGATAATAACTCACTATCCCTGTTTGCTTATCTTTAGGGTGGCACACACGGTTTTAAGCAGTTAGTGCACTCGAGCCTCGAGCGATGCCCATACTGCCAGAACGCACTACCTCCATAATCCGCGCATCACTCAAGGCTTGTAAAAAAGCATCAAGCTTAGAACGATGACCCGTCACTTCAATCGTATAAGTACGCTCGCTGACATCAATAATCCGCGCCCGGAAAATATCCGATAAGCGTTTGACTTGATCACAAGAGCCTTGCTTTTGTACATCGACCTTGACTAACATCATCTCGCGTTCAATGTGTGAATAATCGTTCAAATCCATCAGCTTAACTACATCAACTAATTTATGCAGTTGCTTCATGATTTGCTCAACGATTTCCTCACTGCACAGCGTCACCAAGGTTAAACGTGACAAAGTAGCATCCTCCGTAGGTGCTACAGTAAGCGATTCAATGTTATAGCCGCGTGCTGAAAATAAACCAGATACCCGCGACAAAGCACCTGCTTCGTTTTCCATTAGGATGGAAATTACATGCCGTGTTTCATCACTCATCGCTTACACCAAGATCATTTCATTGTGACCAGCATTC
The DNA here is from genome assembly GCF_900167255.1 of Thiothrix eikelboomii. Lineage (GTDB taxonomy): Bacteria > Pseudomonadota > Gammaproteobacteria > Thiotrichales > Thiotrichaceae > Thiolinea > Thiolinea eikelboomii. The sequence goes on along the minus strand of NZ_FUYB01000022.1, from coordinate 46,789 downwards.
GCTGGAACCATCGGATAAACATTAGCTTCCCGCTTAGTAATGAAATCCATAAATACTAAGCGATTTTTCATAGCCACGGCTTCTTTCAAAGCACCTTCTACATCAGAGGGACGCTCAATGCGCATGCCAACATGACCATAGGCTTCTGCTAATTTGACGAAATCAGGCAAGGCATCCATATAAGACATCGCATAACGCTTCTGATAGAAAAACTCTTGCCATTGCCGCACCATCCCTAAATAGCCATTATTTAAGGTGACAATCTTGATGGGCAATTGATACTGCATACAGGTTGATAGCTCTTGAATATTCATCTGAATACTGCCATCACCCGTAATACAAGCCACCGTAGCCTCAGGATAAGCAATCTGCACACCCATCGCGGCTGGCAGGCCAAAGCCCATCGTGCCTAGACCACCTGAATTGATCCACCGATTGGGTTTATCAAATTTATAGAATTGTGCAGCCCACATTTGATGTTGACCCACATCCGAGCAGAGATAAGCATCCCCCCCAGTGACTTCCCAAAGTTTCTCAACCACGAATTGAGCACGAATCGACTCATGATCCTGCTCATATTTGAGGCAATCTGCTTTGCGCCATTCATTAATTTGCGCCCACCACTCCCGGATGTCTGCTGCTTGATACTCTTTCCGTGAATGCAATTCTTCCAGCAAGTCTGCTAAGACACGCTTCACATCACCCACAATCGGAATGTCCACTTTGACATTTTTAGAGATCGACGCAGGATCAATATCCACATGAATAATTTTTGCGTGGGGGCAAAATTTCTCAATATTCCCAGTCACACGGTCATCAAAACGCGCACCAATCGCAATCACTAAATCCGCTTGATGCATCGCATGGTTAGCTTCATAAGTACCATGCATCCCTAGCATACCCACAAACAAAGGGTCGGTTGCCGGATAAGCACCTAAGCCCATCAGGGTATTCGTCACTGGGAATTGCAATTCACGTGCTAATTGAGTCAGCTCAGCAGAACCACCCGACAAGATGACCCCACCACCGGTATACAAAATCGGACGCTTGCTTTCTAGCATCAAATCAATCGCACGCCGTACTTGGCGCTTATTGCCTTTAACCGTCGGATTATAAGAACGAATGCTGATTTCCTTAGGGTATTCAAAGGCACAACGCGCCATTGTAATATCCTTAGGAATATCAACCAAAACCGGCCCTGGGCGACCAGTACTGGCAATATAGAAAGCCTTCTTAATGATAGTGGCTAAATCTTTAACCTCGGTGACTAAGAAATTATGCTTAACACAAGGGCGGGTAATCCCAACAATATCAACCTCTTGAAAAGCATCATTACCAATCAGATGGCGTGGAACTTGCCCTGTAAACACCACCAGCGGTACCGAATCCATGTAGGCATCGGCAATCCCAGTGACGGCATTGGTCGCACCAGGGCCTGAGGTGACTAATACCACACCCGGCCTATTAGTAGCCTTGGCATAGCCCTCAGCTGCATGTACAGCTGCTTGTTCGTGTCGTACCAGAATGTGATTGACATGCTCAGCTTCTTTGTAGAGCGCGTCATAAATGTATAACACTGCCCCACCCGGATAACCGAAAATGGTTTCAACCCCTTCTGCCTTCAGACACTCAACGAATATCTCGGCACCGGTCAGTTCCACACTTAACTCCTGATTAAGGATTTATAAAGAAAAGAGCCGAATCATAATATGAATTCAGGGATAATTCACGTCACTCGATGGGTTATCTCGGTTTTTTTTGCTTCAATGCAGCAAGAAAGACAAAATCAAGGGCAAAGTCACCAAGGATAACAAGGTTTGCCCGGTGATCATCCCTGCCATTAACTCAGCATTCCCGCCGAGTTGACGTGCTAAAATATAGGCCGAGGGTGCGGTGGGTAACGCGGCAAAGACGATCAAAATTGAACTAGACACCGCATCTAAACCTAAAACTATGGCCACACCCCAAGCTAACAAAGGTACGATGAGTAACTTTAAAGCCGCACTCCAAAAAAATGGCGCATGCAAACCACGTAAAGCGGCTAAGTTCAGCCCCGCACCTACCGCTAATAAACCAGTCGGCAAAGCCATTTGAGCCAGTTGCCTAAGTACTTCGCTAGCAATAACTGGCAGTTTCCAAGGTAAAATATTCAGTACCATGCCGAGCACACAGGCTACCAGCAGGGGATTCGTCGCTAATGACTTGAACAGCATACCCAGCTTTAACTGCTTTTGTACAAACAGCGCAAACACCAGCACACAAAGAATATTTACCACGGGGATCATGATGGCTAAGACTAAAGCCCCTAAAGTAGGCGCTGGTGTTGGAAAAACCGCTGCCATGGCTAGGCCAATATAAGTACTAAAACGGACGACCCCCTGAAAGAATGAAGTGTAATCCGCCGCATTTAAGTTTAAAACCGCTTTAAACGGGAAGCTTAAAAAACCTGCCAAAATCGGAATTAGAATAATCCCACTGATCAATCGGCTGGTTTCAGACCAATGAATGTGCGCTTGGCTTAAATTGAGGACTAACAACGCGGGTAGCAAGACGTAATAGGAGGCTTTTTCAAGATACGGCCAAAATTCAGCCGGCAAAAAACCACTGCGTTTAGCTAGATAACCCAGCATTAACAAGCTAAAAATCGGTAAAACTGTGACAAGAATCAGGGACATGGCTGGCCATAGAAAAAGCCCTTGAAGCTGATCACTACAAGGGCTTTGAATAATGGTGGCTACGGTGAGACTCGAACTTACGACCCCAGCATTATGAGTGCTGTGCTCTAACCAACTGAGCTACGTAGCCAAGAGGCTGCAAATCTTAGCCTTAAGCATGAACCCTGTCAACACTGAACTAAACATTAAAACGGAAATGAACCACATCACCTTCCTGCAGGAGATAATCTTTGCCTTCTAGGCGCCATTTACCCGCATCTTTCGCACCTTGCTCACCCTTATAGGTGATAAAATCATGGTAAGCGATCACTTCAGCACGAATAAAACCACGCTCAAAATCCGTGTGAATTTTACCCGCACCATTCGGTGCACTTGCCCCACGATTTACTGTCCACGCTCGGACTTCTTTCACACCCGCCGTAAAGAAAGTTTGCAAACCTAGCAACTCGTAACCGGCACGAATCACCCGATTTAAGCCCGGCTCATCTAAACCCATACTCGCTAAAAACTCAGCTTGATCAGCAGCTTCCAACAAAGATAGCTCAGCTTCCATCGCCGCACACACTGGCACGACTTGCGCCTGTTCATCTTGAGCGATTTTCACCACCGCATCTAAGTAAGGATTATTGTCAAAGCCATCCTCGCTCACATTCGCAATGAACAATAAAGGCTTAATCGTAATCAGATGAAACTCACGGGCAAGCTTTTGTTCTTCAGGTGATAAAGCTAACAACCGAGCGGCTTTACCCTCAGAAAGATGGGCTAGTAAACGCTCAGCCACCGCTTTCTGTGCGAGCATTTCTTTATTGCCGGATTTAGAGGCTTTAGCTAAACGCTGTACTGCACGCTCCATGCTTTCCATGTCGGCTAGCACCAGCTCAGTATTAATAATATCAATATCGTGAATCGGGTCGACTTTGCCCGCGACATGGATAATATCGTCATTATCAAAACAGCGCACCACTTGGGCAATCGCATCCGTTTCGCGGATATGGGCTAAGAACTTATTGCCCAAACCCTCACCTTTAGAAGCACCCGCCACTAAACCAGCAATATCTACAAACTCCATCGTGGTAGGCAGGATACGTTCTGGCTTCACAATCACGGCTAGCGCCTCTAAGCGCAAGTCCGGCACCGGTACAATCCCCACATTCGGCTCAATCGTACAGAAGGGGTAATTCTCTGCTTGAATGCCTGCTTTAGTGAGTGCATTAAATAAAGTGGACTTACCAACGTTGGGCAAGCCAACAATCCCGCATTTGAATCCCATCTGATTTACCTTTTTATCTGACTATTTGCGATGCAATTCATTCATCGCCTTTTGCAAATCACCGGCCAACACTAGCGCAATTTGATCAGCTGCCTTATCCACCGCGAGCCGAATCGCAATTTCCTCATCCCGCGTCGGTGGGGATAAAACATAGTCGACCACTTTATTTCGATCACCGGGGTGGGCAATACCTAAGCGTAAGCGCCAATAATCAGCCCCCAGATGAGCATGTAGATCACGTAAGCCATTATGCCCACCGTGTCCACCGGCTAACTTCAAACGCAAATCACCGACTGGCAAGTCCAACTCATCATGGGCGACTAAAATTTGCTGCACTGGTATCCGATAGAAATCGGCGAATTGGCGCGTCGCTAAACCGCTACGGTTCATAAAAGTCATGGGTTTCAATAACCAGACTGACTCTGAACCAATCTGAATACGGCAAGCTTCACCGGAGAACCGTTTTTCAGTTAAGAACTGGCCGCTATAACGTCTAGCGAGTTCTTCAACAAACCAAAACCCGGCATTGTGCCGGGTTTTATCATACTGAGCACCCGGATTCCCCAAGCCGACTATTAACCGAATAGGCTCTGCCATCGGAGAATCCTCAAGGTTTTTAGTGAATCGCTGCTACCGCCTGATTGTGGTCATTACCTAAAGCTAACTCAGGTAAACTCACGCCTTCAGGTAATTTCAAATCTGATAAGTGGATGATTTGACCCTTATCGACATTCAACATATCAACTTCGATATACTCAGGAATGTTTTTCGGCAAACAGGCCACTAACACTTCGTTGAGGATACGGCTAACTGTACCACCACTCACTTTCACCCCTACTGAACCTTCTTCATTCATGAAGTGTAAGGGGATATGAACTTCGATCACTTCATCATCTTTAATCCGCTGTAAATCAGCATGTAAAATAATGGGCTTAGCTGGATGACGTTGTAAAGCACGCAGAATCGCAATCTCTTTCCGATCACCAAAATTAACCGAAATCAACTGTGAGTAGAAAGCTTCATCTTGCAGATTTCGAATCAACTCATTGTGCTTTAAAGAAATCGACTGGGCTGGCGTACCCGCACCATAAATAACTGCAGGCACCTTATTCTCACGACGCAGGCGGCGGCTCGCACCCTTTCCCTGCTCTGAGCGGGCTTCTGCCTGCAATGAAAACTCTTTAGACATAATTCATACTCCAAAATTAATAAAAACCACTGGATCCGCGACCAGATCAAGCGGCCAGATCAGCTTCACTGATCTTATTCTTCCTCAAACAGAGAACTGACCGAATCATCTCGGTTAATTCGCAAAATCGTTTTGGCTAAAATCCCTGCCACAGAAAGCTGGCGGATTCTAGCACATTTCTTGGCGTTTGCACTCAAGGGGATAGTATCAGTGACAACGACCTCATCCAGCAAAGAATTTTCAATATTCTCAACTGCTTTTCCCGAGAATACCGCATGTGTTGCATACGCGCAGACACTTAAAGCCCCACGATTTTTCAAGGCCGCTGCTGCATTGCATAAAGTGCCGCCTGTATCAATCAAATCGTCGATTAAGACGCAATGCCGCCCTTCTACTTCACCGATGATATTCATAATCTCGGCTTTATTCGGTTCAGGGCGGCGCTTGTCGATAATCGCTAAATCGGCATTACCTAAAACTTTAGACAAGGCGCGGGCGCGTACCACCCCACCTACATCTGGCGAAACCACAATGATATGCTCTAAATTCTTCGCCATCACATCCGCTTGCAACACACCGGAAGCATAGATATTGTCGACGGGCACATCAAAAAACCCCTGAACTTGGTCAGAATGTAGATCAATAGTTAATACCCGATCGACATGCCCGGTCGCGACCATATCGGCGACTAATTTCGCTGAAATCGGCACACGACGTGACCGAACTCGTCGATCTTGGCGCGCATAGCCATAGTAAGGAATCACGGCCGTAATCCGCCCAGCTGAAGCACGATACAGAGCATCGGTGATAATCAATAACTCCATTAAGTTATCGTTCGTCGGTGAGCAGGTGGGCTGAATCACGAAAACATCACGGCCTCGGACATTTTCTAAAATCTCGACATGCACTTCACCATCACTGAAGCGTTCTGCTTTGATTTTACCTAGGGAAATTCCGAGATGATCAGCGATTTTTAGAGCAAGTCCAGGATTGGCATTACCTGCGAATACCATCATTCTATCGTCAGACATGGAGTGTCTCGCATTGAATATAAGACAGGGGGATGGCTGGGCTGCTAGGATTCGAACCTAGGTATGGCGGAATCAAAATCCGCTGCCTTACCGCTTGGCGACAGCCCATCAAAAGAACTTTCTAACTTAAGGTGTTAAGCTTTTCATGCAAAGGCGATACACATCGACCTTTGGCTACAAAACCTGACCATTGTTTAGGTAGATTTTTTGCTATTGTTTGAGCTGACGCTTCATCGTCAAACTCTGCAAATAAACAAGCTCCAGAGCCTGTTAATCTTGCTTGATCTCCTAGCCACTCAAATGCTTTGGCAACCTCAGGAGAGTTTTTCCTTACCACTGGCTCAAACACATTGGTTGTTTGCCCTGCAAGAAAGGCCGCCATTCTGATGGGTTTGCAGTTACGTGTCAACCCTTCTGCTGAAAAAACTTCAGCGGTTGAAATATGCACCTTAGGGTGTAAAACGAAATACCATTTTTCTGGCAAATTCACCGGCTCTAGGCGTTCACCAACCCCTTCAGCCCAAGCAGCATGACCTTGTACAAATACAGGCACATCGGCCCCCAAACGCAAGCCCCAAGCGGCAAGCCTGTCTAAATCTAGCTGCAAGTTCCACAGATAATTCAGACCTAACAGCACCGTGGCCGCATCTGAGCTGCCCCCACCTAAGCCACCGCCCATCGGTAAAATTTTGTGTACTTTTATATCAACACCTAACTGACAACCAGTAGCTTGCTGCAATAAACGCGCTGCCTTTACGACTAAATCTTCATTTTCAGGGATTAACGGTGAAGCAAATGAGCGGGTGATTTTTCCATCGCCACGGACTTGCAAACTAATGACATCGCTATAATCTAAAAACTGAAATAGCGTCTGGAGCAGATGATAACCATCCGCTCGCCGACCGGTAATATGCAGGAATAGATTGAGCTTTGCAGGCGCAGGTAAGCTTAAAGCTTCGCCTAGAAACGTGTTTTCCATTCTTTGGCAACTAACTTAGCTTTTACTCGCTCAGACGCCTTCTCTAACTGAATCTTGCTAGGCAAAGCCTGAGTGCCATTCCCTTCATAACTGGCATAATCCACCACCCAGCCCGCTTGCTGTAAGCGTGTAGGGCGACCCGCCGCATCTAATTTCACAGCATCCACCGCAACATTAGGCGAAGGCAGACCACGCGCCCAATATTGGAGATTTTTTAGCGGTAAATTCATTTTTAACTGCCTTGCCAACAACCGCTCTGCATCAGTATCTTGATAAACCTTGCCATCAGCTGCCTTTAAGGTGACTTGCGAACCTGTTTCCAGCACCGTTGCCATCAAACCACCCGTTAATGGATTTTGGATCTGCATTTCATATTGGCGCGAATTGCGTTGAGCCCAATCCAACCCAAATGACCAACTTTGCTCACGCAGTTGCAAACCAACCCGCCCTTTTAACTGCCATTGCTGCATTTGTGCCAAGACCCGCTGCCGTTCAGCCCAAGCTGCTTCTGGATTGGCGGCTTTCATGACGCTACCTGAGGTAGTAGGCTTAGGTTGGCTGCTACAAGCAGTCAAGACCAAAGCACTGGTACACAATAGGGCTAAGTAAACTTGCTTCATAATTTCTTCCTTGAAAAACTAATTCGTCTGATCGGCTAAAGCGGCGATACGCTGTTTTACATCTACTAGTTGCTTATCATCTGGATATTTTGCCAACATCGCTTTCAGTAGCGTGCGTGCTTCTTCGATTTTACCATTCACCGACAAGACCTCGACCAAATGCGCGCCAATTTCAGGATCAGGCATCTTATCATGTGCCTTACGCAACCACTCTTCTGCGCCTTTAGCATCGCCTTTTTTGAACAGCGCCCAACCCATACTGTCCATCACTGCGGGGTTATCTGGGCGCAAATCCAGCGCTTGTTTAATCAAATCATAGGCATCTTGATAGCGAGTGGTGCTCACCACTAGCATATAGCCCAAAGCATTGAGTGCATCCGCGTCTTTAGGATCTAGCTGAAGGATTTCACGCAAATCCTTTTCAGCCTGCTCCACCTTACCCATCCGGTCATAACTTAAGGAGCGCGCATAGAGAATATCGCGTTTTTTGCTAGCAAACTCTTCGGCTTTATTAAATAGATCAATCGCTGGCTGATACTGGCCGGCATCATGCAAGAGCTGTCCCTTCGCCATTAATGCAGTCACTTTTTGCTCAGGCAGTGTGGCTTTTTCTAGTAAACTATCCAACCAAGCTTGGGCGGCTGGCAAGCCTTGTTCTTTATGCAATAACGCTGATTTACGACCAATCGCATCTCGTGCAAAATCACCATTTAAAGCTTCATCATAAGCCTTTAAAGCCTCATCAATACGCTTTTGGCCTTCATAAATTTGTGCTAGAAAATAACTCGCTTCATATTTGCGCTCAGGAATGTCCAACAACTTTTTCATTAAAGGTTCGGCGAAAACAAATTCATCTTGCTCTAAATGTAACAGGCCTAAGGTATACAGAATATCTGCATTATCTGGTTGCTCGGCATAGAGTTGCTTATAAATAGGACGAGCATCGTCACGGCGATCCGCCATAATCAACATCCGCCCATATTCCAGCTTTAACTCTTGATTTTTGGTCGTTTTAGCATAAGGCTCTAAGGTCGTCAGGGCTTCTGAAACCCGCTCTAAACTCAATAAAGCTTTAGCCCGTAAACGCACGGCCTCCTCTTTTTGTGCCGCATCACCTGAGGTTTGTACCGATTCAGTGCTCGCTAAAACCGCTTCCATTTTATTGGCATTTAAGGCAAAGGTAGCCAGCACTAATTGGACTTTCGGCGTACTTTCAACTTTTTCGGCATAACGTTTAATCACTTCATAGGCATTGGCCGCGCCTGCATCTAAAGCCAGCAGCGAAACAACATACTCAAAGCCATGTCCTTCTTTTTTCTGCATATAATCGCGAACCCAAACCACATCTTCAACCGCTAAATCATAATTACCCAATTGGGCATTCAACAGCGCTCGATATTGATGTACCTCAACTGTATCGGGTTCTAAACTAGCCCATTGATCGAGTGCCGCTTTAGCTAATACGGGTTCTCCAGCCTGAATAGCAACTTCAGTGGCACGTTTGGCTAAGGCCTGATCCTTACTCTGCCCCACCGCTAAGACATAATGTTGAGCAGCTTGCTTGATCTTGCCTTGGCGAATCAGCATTTCTGCGACTAAGGTATTGTAAAGTTGATAGCTGGTCTCCGATTGGAACGGCTCTTTAGGCAATAACGGCCCTGCAAGAGTAGAGAGTGTAGCGGGTGGTTCGGCAAAACTTTGTGTGCCAACTGTACAACCTGCGATGACTAAAGCAAGAGACAGCCCTACAAAACGATGGGAAACATGAAAACGGGACATAGGCAACTCCAGCATCCAAGGATACCGTTAATAGTCGAATTGGCTTGGTTTTAAAGGTATATTCAAAGGTATATTCATTAAACCACCTTGTAATCCTGCATAACGTATCAGAAAATCCGCGCTTCTGAAAATAGAATATATATGCGGTAATTACGCTCTGGATGTCGATTTTTGTCGTTGGTGTCAATCATAAATCAGCCCCTGTTGCCATTCGTGAACAGGTTGCTTTCTCGCCTGAACGTTTAGTAGAGGCCTTGCATTCAGCAAAACTCGTCACTCAAGAGCATTTAATTCTCTCAACTTGCAATCGCACTGAGGTCTATGCTGCAGGGCATGAGCCACAACAAATTGAGCAACTGATTGCTTGGCTAGCACGCTTTCATAATATTTCACTCAGCAAATTGCAGCCCTATCTGTTTGTTTATCAAGAAGAACAAGCCGTACAGCATGCGATGCGGGTTGCTTGTGGTCTTGATTCCTTAGTCTTAGGCGAACCACAGATTTTAGGTCAACTAAAAACCGCCTTGCAACAAGCGAGCCAAGCGCAAGCCACCGGCCATCAACTGACGCATTTAATGCAACAGGCTTTTAATACTGCCAAAAAAGTCCGCACCCAGACCCGTATCGGTGCTAATCCGGTGTCAGTTGCCTTTGCAGCCGTGAGTCTGTCTAAGCAAATTTTTAGTCACTTAGAACAGCAAACCGCCTTATTAGTCGGTGCAGGTGAAACCATTGAACTGGTAGGACGGCATTTAAACGCGCATAACATTGGCCAAATTATTGTCGCTAATCGCAATCTAGAACGCGCCCGCAAAGTCGCTGATCTTTATCATGGTATTGCTATTGGCTTACCGGAAATAGCTGACTATTTAGCCAAAGCAGATATTTTAATTTCCTCAACGGCAGCCCCCTTACCGATTATTGGGAAAGGTATGGTCGAGAGTGCTCTAAAGCTGCGTAAGCACCGCCCGATGTTTATGGTTGATATTGCAGTTCCCCGTGATATTGAGCCAGAAGTCGGTCATTTAGATGATGTCTATTTATATACCGTCGACGATCTGCAATCGGTGATTGAAGAAAACCTACAATCACGCCGCGCAGCAGCTGAACAAGCTGAAACGATGGTACTTGATGAAGTCCAAGGCTTCATGGGTTGGCTCAGAGCGCAAGAGCATCGTGATACGATTCGCCAATTTCGACACCACAATGAGGCCATTCGTGATGAAGTCCTCGCACGTGCACACAAGATGCTCCAAAACAAAAACCCCAGCGAAGTACTTGAGTTTCTGGCAAATACCCTCACTAATAAGCTCACGCACGCCCCTATCCAAAGCATGAATCATGCCGCACAAACAGGAAATGATGTATTATTGGCGCATGCCAAAACTCTGTTCAACCTTACTGATGAATCCTAGACTGTGAAAGAATCTATCTTACAAAAATTAGAAAACTTAAATGAGCGTTATGCCGAAATCACAGTATTACTAGGCGAAAACGAGGTCATTTCTGATCAAGAGCAGTTCCGTAAACTGTCCATTGAATACAGCCAATTAGAACCAGTGGCCTTAGGCTTTCGGGATTATCAGCGTAGCTTAGACGATATTGCTACCGCGCAAGAAATGCTGGCTGACCCTGAAATGCGCGATATGGCTGAAGAAGAATTATCCACTGCCAAACTGCGGCGGGACGAACAAGCCCTAGAATTACAAAAACTTCTCTTACCTAAAGACCCGCATGATGGTAGCAATATCTTCCTTGAGGTTCGTGCTGGTACTGGTGGCGATGAGGCTGCAATTTTTGCGGGTGATTTATTCCGTATGTATGCCCGCTATGCAGAACAGCAACGCTGGCAAGTTGAAATTTTAAGCCAAAACGAGGGCGAACACGGTGGTTACAAAGAAATTATTGCTCGAATTATTGGTAGCCAGGTGTATTCACGCCTGAAATTTGAATCCGGTGCACATCGAGTGCAACGAGTACCGGAGACGGAATCACAAGGCAGAGTCCATACCTCAGCCGCTACTGTGGCGATCATGCCCGAAGCCGATGAAGTAGAAGCACAACCGATTAACCCTGCTGACTTACGAGTCGATACCTTCCGTGCCTCGGGTGCAGGTGGGCAACATATCAATAAAACCGATTCAGCGATTCGGATTACGCATCTACCTTCAGGTTTGGTCGTGGAGTGCCAAGATGAGCGTTCACAACATAAGAATCGAGCGCGAGCAATGTCTTTGCTGCAATCCCGTTTATTGGAAATCGAACGCCAAAAGCAAAATACCGAACAAGCTGAAACCCGCAGAAATTTAGTGGGCTCTGGTGACCGCTCTGAACGTATTCGTACTTATAATTTTCCTCAAGGTCGGGTCACGGATCACCGCATCAATCTCACACTTTATAAGTTAGATGACATTATTGCCGGTAGCCTCGATCAAGTGATTGACCCCTTAGTGCATGAATATCAAGCTGATCAACTCACGGCTTTAGCAGGTGAATAGCCGCAGGTTAATTCAATCAACTGCCCATAAACTGAACCTTCATTGACGCAGCCGTGCAAATCCGTGAAGCCCTACAACAAGCCAGCCGATATTTAGAGTCTAGCTCTGACAGTGCACGCTTGGATGCTGAGCTGCTGCTTGGGAAAGTATTAGGTAAACCTCGTAGCTATCTATTCACTTGGCCAGAAAAAGAACTCAAACCGGAAGAGTCTCATCAGTTTCAAAGCCTACTGGCTCAACGCTTACAAGGCCAGCCTGTGGCTTATTTATTAGGCTATCGTGAATTTTGGGGTATGGAGCTAGAGGTTTCGCCAGCAACCTTAATTCCACGTCCCGATACTGAGCTGATCGTTGAATTGGCCTTAGAACACCTTGCTCAGACAGTTGCCCCGAGGATTCTTGATTTAGGCACGGGTACAGGTGCTATTGCCTTAGCGCTCGCTAAAGAACGCCCGGATGCCCATATTCTAGCGCTGGATAATTCCGTCGCAGCCTTAGCCGTCGCCCAGCGCAATCAACACCGCTTAGGCTTTAGCCATGTAAACTGGCTAGCCTCTAATTGGTTAAGTGCTTTAGCTCCAGCCAAGCAATTTAGCTTGATTGTCTCTAACCCACCGTATATAGCAGAACATGACCCTCATTTATCTCAAGGTGATCTTCGTTTTGAACCGCGCTCGGCTTTAAGTTCAGGTGCACAAGGTTTGGCTGATCTTAGTTATTTAATTCAAACCGTTCCTGACTATTTGCAAGCCGGAGGCTGGTTAATGTTGGAACATGGCTACACTCAAGGCGCAGAAGTTGCTGCCGTTTTCACAGACACAGGCTACACTGAGTTAGCCTGTTATCAAGATTTGGCAGAGCATGACCGAGTTAGCCTCGGTCGCTATCCTCGCTAGTTTTAGCGACCTCTATCTTATGAATTCAGTCACGACTGACATCACGATCTAGCCAGAATAAGCGTGGCAACTGATTCCCTAAATCAATCCGGTCAACAGCCTGATTACTTCCATTAGTTAAATGGGTTGCATCTAATAAAGCATGCTGCATTTTGCCAATACGGACTTCTAAACCTTGCACACAATCACTGCTAGTACACGCACTGCCATCCGCTGCCATCGGTTGCTTAAAGACCAATTGAGGCGTATCTGGGATTTCATCAATACCAATGATCATAGAGCGTACTTTTTCATCCGGCTTACTAGGATCTAAGCTTCCAACCGCTGCGCCACTAAATAAATCCATCACATAGGCACGCCCTGCACTGGTTGAAACATCACAAGTCCCCGCATTGCCTTCCTCGATAGAGAAACTCGTAAAGACAATTTTATTCATGAAGGTTAAAGCAGGCGCCAAGACCTTCTCTGCTTGATTGGGCAAATCATAATACCAACCTGTTAAACTGGTATCTGTCAGTAAATTATTCGTGCTACTGAGGGTATCCACATCCACCAAACTACTCGTCTCCTCAATGGGGAAAATAGCACTATCTGGCTCTGCAAAGGGTTGACGGTCAACTAATACATAGAAGCGATCATTAATCGTCTCAGATAAAGGATGCGAGCGATAACCGCTGCCAATCGACAAAGTTAACAGATCTTTACCATTCATTTTAGCAACCGCGACATCGGGCTCGTAATAAAACATCCGCTTATCACTACCACTGCCACCCAAATTGGCAAATTGGCTTAAGCGGGCTTTTTGATAATCGTAGAGCGTCGTTGTATCTGCATCTTTCACATCCACATCCAGATCGACACGCCAAATATGCCCACCCGTATCACCGAAATACAAACGATCTAAAGCACCATTCTGATCCATATCTAAGACACGAATATCACCAGGGATACTATGTTTTAATTCCATCACTGCATTAGAAACATCTGCCCGTAAAGACCAAATCAGCTCGGTTCCATTATGTGCATTCACGATATAGACATCATGACCCTTATTATGAGTTAAACGATTCGCGGGATTTTCATCTTCTAAAATAGGGTCGAAACCACCACCAAATACCAAGACATCTTTTAAAACACTGCCTGTGCTAGCATCTGCATCAGCGACTCGCATTTTAGCCAACACGGGCTTTGACCAAGACTCACCTAAGTTATTGAAACCCGCTGTCGTATCGTCCACTACCCAAGCCAAACTTGGTGCACTCATATCCGTGATATCTAAAGCATAATAAGCACTTCCTCCTCGGCGCAGGCCAAAATACACATAAATTTTGTCCTGATCATCCGGTTTGATTTGTCCGTCATTATTTTTGTCGTAATACCAAACCGTTAACGGACCATCGACGCCATAGAGGTGCTGAGTAGTGAGAGGATTCTCATAGAGGGTTTTGATATTTTTTAATAAAACAGAGGGCATAAAGGCCCATTTTTCAACACCTGTTGCTGTATCAAAGGCGTGTAGATAACCTTCATTACTGCCTGCTAAGACATAGGATTTGCCCTGACTGTCTCGTACCATCACTGGCTTACTGTTCATAATATCGCCTAGGTGCTGACGTGCCGTACCATCTTCATTATAGCCTCGGATAAACTCCAGCAAACTTTCATGCTGAGTATCTGTCATAGCCGCATCACCTAAACTCGCTTTGCTGATTGTGGTGTCTAAAGTGACTAAAGAGGTTTTATTATCAGTCCACAGTACACGGTTTGCAGGGTCTAATAAACTGGCTGCCCCGCCGCCAGTCACATCCGAACCACTGGCTGTTGCCCCCCAAAAATCCCAAGCACTATCTAAAAACTGCCCTTGTGCGTCCACAGCGGCTTGGGTAGCCGTCGTGCCTGTTTTGCCAACAATCACCCCATTTTCTAACTTAAACTTCTTTAAATTCCCCTTCCATTGCGCATTCGGTGTACGCTTGAAGACTGGAATAAACACCTCATCTGAATGGGCTAGATAGCTATTAGGGTCAACCTTATAAGTCGGCGAGGTAAACGAAGACGCCGAAGCTTGCACACGCCCAATGATTGAGCTGAAAGCACTCGTCAGGTCTTTAACATTATTGGCATGAAAAAAGTTATTGCTCGTAGCCGCTAAACTAGGCGTACCACCCGCACCGCCCATAAAGATTGACGGTTCGATTAACTTCAGCAAAGCTTCTGCTAAATCAGGATTAGTCACAAAGCTTTTCCATAAAGCCCAAGTACTGACTAAAGGATGACTAGTATCATGAGCCGCTTGAGCGACTAAGGTCGTCGCGCTTAAAGGACGAGCCGCTGCATACACTGGCTCAGCGGCTACGGGTTTACTGACACTCGTGGCCTGAGCGATGACTTGCTGCAAGGCCTTGCGTAATTCAGTCGCATTATTAGCGACCTTTAAATGCCCAGCCTCCGCTAAGCTTTGCAAATACTGAGTGCCCGCAGGATCATTCAAAGCAAAAGCAATCGTGAAAGTTTCAATAGTTTGCTTACCCGCAAAAGCCGTGCTTTGATCTTCATTTGCCAAATACTCTGCCAACTCTGGTCCACAAGTCCCCGCTGGATAGCCTGAAGGTGAATCGAGACAAGTTTTACCCACCGTCGTTTCAATCAAACTGCGCCAGACAGGATAATCGGCAATACCATTGTCTCCTTCAGGACGCCCGTCTGACATAAAGACAATATAGTTTGACTGACATTCAGAAGTCAGTGGTGAGCTATAATTAGCTGTACCTGCCAGTTGGCCAATACAACTACGAGTTTGGCAAATTTCCGCCTCCACTTGCCCACCTGGAACCAAACAATTAGCATAATTATAACCAGGGCAAGTATATCCGCCCGTACACTCCCATACAGTACCTACTCCAGATTCATTAACACTCGTCGTCGTCCACTCACAACAAGCATCATTGGTTGCTTCAAACTGTAAACAGCCCACATCTACCCATTGATTGGCACAGCTCCCTGGAATTATTTCATTATAACAAGCCCCTGCCGTATTATTGCAGGCATACGGTGCTGAGTAACTTGCACAAGCATCATAGCTTAAGTTACCAGTATAAGTTGAAGGATGAGCAGCACGCACATGGCTAGGCTGTAAAGCACCGAAACTACTCACTTGCTCACCACGATAATAACGAGCTGCCTCAGCAAACGAGTCAACAATTGGTGTAGAACCTCTCGCCTGCCAGCTATTCACCACCAATGGTAAAAATGCTCTGACCGTTTGCCCAGCAATAGGATCAGGCAAATTATCCTGATCCACGGTTAGTTTATCCGTGATAATCGGTAAAGCCTCGGCATCAATCGGCTTGACAGGAAAGCTAATCCCACTGGGACTCGCACTATACTCACCACCATAACGCAGCAAGCCTACATTTAAATTCGCAGGTGCATTGGTAATGACATCAGCAAATACCTCTTGCAAGACACTCATGCGTGATTTTTTGCCACCCATTCCATCATCAATATCTTCACCATTCATACTGCCAGAGGTGTCTAGCATAAATAAAATATTGGGATTCGCTGCAGGCTTGGCTGAAGAGTAAATTTCTGAATCATCGGCGAGGGCACTAAGCTGCCAGCTCGCAATAAAGACACCCAACAAGTAACTTATGTAAGTTCCAGCTTTCTTATTATTTTTCATGATTAGCTTCCAGATTCAGTTAGTGCTTATTCGGCAGGTACATATTTTAAAATACCAGCCACATGCTCACTGTGTGCAGAAGTACCTGCTACTTGACTATCAGCAACCACCGTGAACAAGCGACAAGCAATATTGCCACTCTTAGGCGTCATTGAAGTACTCATCGCAACACCACTCAATACAGGTGGGCAGGCAATACCTGTACCCATCGAGATGGCGCTCGATGAAGTGATTTGCTCACCCGCGCTCACCGCATCTTGGTAAGGACCAAAGGCTTTATCGGTATTATCAGCGACTTTCTGCTCAGCCGATTGTTTGATATTGTAAAGAC
Organism: Thiothrix eikelboomii; assembly: GCF_900167255.1. GTDB lineage: Bacteria > Pseudomonadota > Gammaproteobacteria > Thiotrichales > Thiotrichaceae > Thiolinea > Thiolinea eikelboomii. The sequence goes on along the minus strand of NZ_FUYB01000022.1, from coordinate 29,839 downwards.
TCACCGAACGACGTAAGGCTGACTCAGCCCCCTGATAGGTAAAATCATCAAACATCACATTACCCACAATCCGTGTATCTAGCATCGAAATACGGCTAGCCGTCACGCCCAAAGCAGCTAACACCAAGAGTCCTACCAAACCCCACAGTAAGACCGTACCTTGCTGAGATTTAAAACCTAAATGAGATGGTTCAGTCTGTATCGGCATTGCTAGACTCCTTCATTCACAGCTAAATTACGTAAATAAATAACCGCCGTATGCACCGTGCGCTGATAACGATCATTCCGACTATAGTCAGTCCCTAATAAAGTATAAGTGCGGGCTTCAGCGGTATTGAAAACTGGCTCACGAGAACGCAGCAGTAAAGAAGCTTTAATCGTGCGGACTTGATCCCAACGATTGGCCAACTTGACGGCGGCAGCATCTAAATAATTATCCACCGTACCATCCGCATTTTGATCAAGCCCATAAGCCAATTGCATCGCCTCTACCCCCTCAGCTACCTCCAGTGGTGCAGTACTTCTAGAACCTGCACACAATAAATTCGGCATCCCTGCGACCGTAGCGACATAAAAGGTGTTATAGATTTGTGCATACTCAGGATGAGGTGCTGCTTGAGCTTGACAAGCTAGGGGCATCAGTTCGTTCCCACAGTCGACTGCTAAAGCACTGTCAGCAAAAAAAACTACGCCGATGCTATCCCCCGAATTATTTGGATCATCATTATCCAAGGTAGCTGCCAAATCATCGGGATCGCTGATAGCTATACTACTGGCCCCACCGCCACAGCTTTTTGACACGGGTGCTGGATCACCCTCTACATAAAACGCTTTAGCTAAAGGCAAACGCGCAGGCGTCGTATACCCTGCATGCTCCAAATGTTTAGTTAGTACTTTTATCGCAGTCCGCGCATTTTCTTGCATCGTGGAAAGCTCATCACGGGCATTATAAGTCTGGCGACTCCCCATATAGACCGTCGCGACTCCAGCCACTAAGATCAAACTCAAGGCCGTTGCAATCACTAATTCAATTAAGGAAAAACCTGCTTGTCGTGGTAAATACAATGGATTTTGCATACTAGCCGCCCTTATAAAACAGTATTTATAATTAAATTGAAGGGCTCTATCTCTGCTTCATTTTTAGAGCTATTCCGCTCATTCCATTGCAAACTTAAGCGCACACCTTGTGCACAATCCCCACTAGGATCAGGGCAATCAACGCTGAGCTCTCCATTCAATAACTCGCTATTGATGCCACCGCTAGAACCATAGCCACAGAGCACTCGATGGAGATCATCGCTCGCCATTTGTGCTGCATCGCATGTATTATTTTGGCAACTCACTGCCAGTGGATCTGCACAATAAGTCGCGGCCACGGCGGTGACTTGATAATTCCCTGCAACCACGGCACCGCGATTGGAGCGCATACGCTCTAATAACTCATGAGCTAACTGAGTCGCTTGTTGCATCTGGTAAGAATTATGCGTGACACGTAAACTTTTCACTTGTAATCCGGCCATGCCAAGCAAACCTAAAGAAATCAAAAAAGAAGCTACTAATACCTCGACTAAATTAAGGCCTTGTTGTTTTTTCATTATTCGCCCTCGGCTTCTGCTGTAAAATCCAACCAATACATGCGTGGTAACAAGCGGGTTAGGTCAATCATTTGGGTATAGCTTGCTGTTTGATGATCGGTATTGGCTAAATCAAGCAGAGGTAATTTTAGTTTCCCAATCCGCACCATAATATTTTGCTGGCAACTCCCTAATTCGCAACTCGCTTCACCATTTTGCCCAGTGAGGCGTCCAAAAATCAGCTGAGGGGTATCTAATAATTCATTAGTACCTGCGACGACAAATTTATCTGCCGAACCATCCGCTGAACGATCTAAGTTCAGGACAGCTGTACCTTTTAAGAGATCCAAAACATAAGCTCGGGAGGTATTCGTGGCGGGTTCACAGGCTTGAACTACACTCGCATTGCCTGCTTGGTCAGCTTGCGAGAAAGTAGTAAAGATGAGTTTATCGAGTACGGTCAGGACGGGCGATAAGGCCTTTTCACCATGATGCTCCAATTCGTAATACCAGCCCTTCCTATCCGGGTAATCGAGAATCGTTTTACCGGTCTCGATCGTTTGCACGTCTTTAAGATCAGTATCGGTGATTAAACTTGGAGTCGCTGGCAACTGATAAACATCAGGGTCGATCAACATATAAAGCCGATCTAAGGCAGCTGAAGTATTTAAAGGATGTGTGCGATAGCCACTGCCAATTGCGAGCGTGAGCAGCGGTTTACCATTATGCATACGAATCGCCGTATCCGGCTCATAGAAAAACTTGCGATGATCTTGCGTGCTATTATCCCCTCCGAGGCTAGCTAATTGAGTCAGCTGAGCCTTGCTATAGTCATAATAAGTGCTCGAATCTGTATCCCTTACATCGACATCCATATCCACACGCCAGACATTACCGCCAGTATCCGCGAAATACAGGCGATCCAAAGCACCATTATTATCCATATCGAGAATACGAATATCACCCGTAATACTATGCGTGAGGCTAGTCGAGTCCGTAATAGGCGATTGAGTACCGGAAACCCCATAATACCCCTTACGCAAAGACCAGAGCAGGCTACCTGAATTAGCATCGACGATGAAAACATCACGACCCCATTGATCAGGTAAACGCTTAGTTATATCTTCTTCGTCTTTGCGGGGATCATAACCGCCACCAAAAACCAGAACTTGCTTTAATATCGACTGCTGCGTACCGTCACCCGCCGCAACTCGTAACTTAGAAAGTGTCGGTTTAGACCAAGTTTCGCCCAGTTCACCAAAAGCACTGCTGATAGCGCCCGAACTCGCCGTCGGTGCTAACTTCCACAGGATACTTGGGCTATCTGCTGAACTAATATCCATGCCGTAATACATGCGTCCACCACGGCGCAAACCGAAATACAGCTTAATACTATCAGCATCCTCCGCATTGATCTCGCCATCCCCGTTGTAATCTTGAGTGGGGTTGAGTTCAATAATGCCATTCAGATTGTGATCCACTCGCCAAATTGTTGGGCTGCCATCAATACCGTAGATATGTTGGCTATCCGCTTGATTATCTAAAAATGCCTTGGCATTTTTTAGCAAGGACTCTGGCATAAAAGCCCATTTTTCAACCCCTGATTCCGCATCAAAAGCATGCAAAAAACCTTCATTAGTCGCTAGCAGTACTCGGACTACATTATTGCCATAGTCCACCACGACTGCTTTACTATTTAAACTATCCCCTAAGTGATTTCTTGCCCCTGCATTGACATCCCCGTCTTTGTAGCCCCGAATAAAATTCAGCAGCTTAGTGCGTTGCTCTGCTGAAATCGTGGAAGCTGAACAGGTAGTCACCTCAGCAATATTGACACAACCTGAGCCTGTATAAGGATTACCCAAAACAAAGCGGCGGTTACCATCACAATTGGTATAGCTCCCCCAGCAACTCGTACCTGCTGGTAAGTTAGAATAAAAATAACTGGTCAGTAATAGATGGTGCTGAGTGGTGAAGGTTCCGCTAGGACCTAATAAATTAGCCGTGATACTCGTCGTATTGGGACTGATTGACACTAAATTGAGTCCACCTGCATCTGTGTATAAAACTCGATTAGCAGGGCTTGGGAGCTTATTCGCAGCCCCCCCTAAGCTTACATCGCTACCATGCGAAGTACTTGACCAAAGATCCTGGGCATGAGTGCTTAAACTACCATCGGTATTTAAAACTGATGAGCCAGTTGCACCTAAAATCTCACCTGCATCATTGACGGTAAACTTACGTAAATTGCCTGACCACATGGCAGTCTGACTTGAGTCAAACACAGGCATATATACATTGTTTTCATGTGATAATAAATTAGATTGATCAACAACAAAGCTCGGTGAACTGAAAGATAAAGAGTCTTTCTGTACATCGGTCAAAATCTGATTAAAAGCAGTGGCTAATTCTTGCGGATTATCAGCGGTATAAGCACCATTTTCGGCGGTAGCTAACTGTGCTAAATAACTGGTACCGGCGGGTTCATCAGCCATACCGAAAGCAACCGTAAAAGTCTTAACCACTTGCTTACCAGCAATCGTCGTCGATTGATCTTCATTGGCCAGAAAATTTGTTAACTCTGCACCACATTTACCACTTTGATAACCCACAGGTGCATCGGTACAAGCACTAGAGATTAAACTCGATACCGTTACCGGAAAATGCGTATTATCCATGTCCGGCAACATCGGTGGCACCAGCGCCGTATTATAGACATGGGTTGGTGCAACTGATTCTGGATAACGTGCGGTACCATCTGCCGTAACGCCATTCCAATAAGGGTATTCAGGCTTACCGTCTGACATCAAGACTAAATAATTTGCCTGACAACTATGCTCAATCGGTGATTTATAAACTGGATTACCACTATACGCATCACAAATAGTGTGTTGGCAAAAGTTCACACTGACTGTGCAACTATAATTATTATTTTTACAAGATTGTGAGCCATCCGCCGCTGTTTCCCACTGACAACATTCACTGTATTGGCGTGTTGTACAAGCACCGGGGCTTAAATCAGCCGTAGCATTACAAGTTCCCCAATCGGGGCTACACTCCTCTTGATGCTGGCTCGTACACGCTAAACTACCGGTATAAGTCGATGGGTGTGCCGCCCAACTATAAGCAGCCTCATGCTTACCCCAGACTAAACTTTCTCCACGAAAATAACGTGCCGCCTCGTATAAAGAATCAACAATTGGGGTATACCCTGCCGCTTGCCAGCTATCCACCACATCCGCTAAGAAGGTTCGTACTGGCATCCCAAGCGGTGGATCAATCAAATTATCGCTACTGGCAGCTGAACCAATAATCGTTGAAGCTTGCTGATCAATCGGTGAAATTGGAAAACTGATACCTTTAATTGAATTCCAGCTGTATGAAGGCAGGAAACTAGCATTGGCATAATGCATCAGACCAATATTCACATTAGTCGGGGCATCATTGAGAACATCACGAAAAGTCGACTGTAAGACCTCCATCCGTGAGCGCCCGCCACTATTTGACAGGATTTTTTTCATACTGCCTGAAGCATCTAGCAAAAACAGCACATTGGCATCCACTTTACTGGCTTGATTTTGCGAAAAAATTTCGGTTTCATCTGCTAATACTGGTAGCGCTAAGCTGCTTAAGATCAAACTCAAGCTAGCTTGCCGGATTAGACACAAAAATCTGCTTATTTTTCGCATGCCTGCAGCACTCTTATTATTTTTTTCTAAACGCGGGTTAACGCCAACATTGATCGGTCATGACCACATCCGAGCTATTTTTGGCGACTCGTCGACCCATCTGATCCAAGGTGAAACTAGCACATTGACTATCCTTGGCTTGTCCAGAAGTGCTCGCGGGGGTCGCTTTTAAAATGTAACTGGTTGCGGTCGCTGCACTAATCGTAATGTCGTATTCGTTTTCTGGACTAGGAATCGTATCTGCGGCGTAGCCTAAAGCGGTTAAGCTAGTCGCATAGCTATAATTTTTAACAAAATGGGATTCTTGGCGTTGAGCAATTTGTTGTAAGGCAACTTTTGCATCAGAGCGCTTACTTTTTCTTACTTGCTCTACATAACTAGGATAGGCAAATGCAGCAATAATCCCCATGATTGCCACGACAATCATCATTTCAATTAGAGTAAAACCGCTTTGTGGTCGATGACTGAGCATATTTAACCTTAAGTTTTAATTATTATTCGGCTAACTTGATCATACAGTAAATATTTTTTTTATTAAATTAATTTATGACGAAGGCATAAAATGGACTATCCCCATTTTGTGCAAACTACGTGCGCCAGTGCTTTGAAAGCGACTGTCTGCATCAATAATGAATAAAGAGCAACGGTATCTATCACCATTCATCTCAACACTCATCGACGTTTCTAAAGGGGGACACTGCTCCAAAAACCCATCATGTTGTACTTTTAAACTAGTGTTCAGCTTATCAGTATGAAACAAGACCTCCGTATTTGTTTGTGGTACAACAAAGGTTTTGGTAGCTTGCTCCATCGTCAATTTTATGAAGGCCAGTGAATTAGCCGGGGCCAACATTTCTAAGGGGGGACGGACTAAGTTGAGCTGGGATTCGGCCCCTTGATAAGCGATCATGCTGTACGTTTCATTCCCCACAATGCGCGTATCAGTCACCCCCATCCGTGCAGCTGTCACCCCAATGACAGACATTACTAACAGGATAGACAAGCCCCAAAGTAAGGTAGATCCTTGCTGTGAGCGACGACGAGTAAGTCTCAAATAAGTTTTCATTCTCATATCAGCGAGTAATATTTCTTAAATAAATCGTGGTCGTATAAACAGAACGCTTATAGCGGTCTGCGGTTTGAATTTGCTGATCAAATAATTGATAGGTTTCAGTTTCTGCCTGCTTAAACACTGGATCTATCGTCCTGACTAATAAAGCCAGCTGGACTAAAGCGACCTGATCCCAAGCATTATTCGCAGTGACTTCTGTGGCACTCCAATACTGATCAACTTGCCATTGTTTTTTCTGGCCAATCGGTACAGGGTTTGGCAAAACATCTACACCATAACGGATTTGTATATTTTCTATTCCCTGCGCCCAAGGTTGGGCTAAAGAATTGAGTGAGCCACCACAAATCAACTCTGGAATGCCCTCGCCCACACTATTATTACGGCTAGCATTTTTTTGAATTTTAAAAGAGCTATAGACCCGCCGCGTGGTCTGTGCCTGAGCACTTTGACTCGCCCAATCACTGAGACTCGCATCAGGATCAACGGTACAACGATTTTTCCAAGAAGAACCGGTACAATCTTTAAAGCTCTGATCATCAGCAAGGAAAGAGAGGCCAATACTATCGGCTCGCGCCATGATCTGATTAGTCGTTAAAGTGGCTGAGCCAAGCGTAGTGCCATCCGCCGAGCTGGCTATTTTACTGGGATTGATTACATTAGTATTTCCATTCGGACAAGTCACTGCTTGCGCAACGAAGCCCGTCGGTAATAAGTAGTTTTCTAATTGAACCCCACCGACCTCCGATGTATAACCTGCGCTTTCAATATGAGTCCGCAAGGCTTTGATGGCAATACGTGCATTTTCATCCATTTCTGAGATTTGATCACGCAGGGCATAGGTTTCCTTGCTACTGAGATACACGGTGGCCAGACTGGCGAGAAGGAATACACCCAACATGAGAGCGATCATCAGCTCAATGAGAGAGAAACCTTGTTGCCGGAAAGAATTTGTTATTTTTATCATCATACTTAAATCACAGCATCCATTTCTAAACTGATGGCATCCTGTTCTTTTTCTGCAGTAGCTTGCCCCGTGGTCGAACTAGCAGGCGATGCTTGGATACCTCGCTGCTCTAAACGCTCCTCCCAAGTGAGTAAGAAATGTAAGCCTAAGCCACAATCCCCTCCAGTCGGGCAAGTAATCACTAATTGCCCGGCAGGTAAGCGCTGAGAATTATTCAGGCAAAGTGCCTGATACAGATCATGACTCGCTTGCTCAGCAGGTGAACAAGTCGTACTACAAGCAGCCGGTGGTGAGGCAGCACAGTGCGTCGTTTGCACATAATTACCCGCCAAAACCGCCTGTCGATTACTGCGCATCCGCTCGAGTAAGTCATATAAAACCAAGGTAGCACCCTGCTTTAAAGATGCATTTTGGGTCGCTTTAAGACTACCGACTTGCAAGCCAGCTAAGCCTAACAAGCCTAGTGACAAGACTAAGGTAGCAATCAATACTTCAAGCAAGTTAAAGCCAGCTTGCGAGCGTCGGGGTTTACGCTTCATTTATTTTTTTTATAACCTTACGAGAAAGCTCGTTAGTCAAACAACACTATAAATCTTACCCTAAACTCAGGGAATAGATAATTTTGATATAATCTATTACAATTAATTATGAAAAGCAATTAATGAACGCTTTTTGAACAAGGCAAGTCAGTACTCGCAGCAACCCCACTATACCTTAACAACAACTCCAAGTGTCGTCCGGCCTCACCTAGCTCTAAGCGATACAAAATCAGACCATCTAATAAGCGCCTAGCCGTTTCGAGATACGAGGATTGTTGTGTGTTGTCTTGATTATCTGGATAAATGTCCATATTTAAGCCCACCCTTATCACCCATACATTAGAAGTGTAGACCATATATTTACAAACGAGGTTGCTAGCAGGAGAAAATGAGTGGTAGATTGGGTTGATCTCGATTAATCATTGTTAATGACCTACCTATGGAAGCCCTAGACCTAGTTACCTCCAGCCTACCCTTTGTTCAGGCATTGGATACGCAGCAATTAAAGACGCTACAAAATCAAACCGCTGGCCAGTATGGCTTGACGACTTTTTTTCAGGATCAGCTAAAGTCTGGCCTAAACGGCCCTAAATTAGCAGTGATCCCAGCGGGTCAATTTGAAATGGGATCTACGCAGACTGAATTTGGTCATCGCCGCGAAGAATATCCACAACATATGATTCGTTTAGACTATGACTTTGCCATCGGTCAACTGCCCATCATGGCTGAAGAGTTTGAACTGTTTCGGACGGCCACCGAGTGGCAAAAACGTCCTGAATTGATTTGGCATCAAGGACGCTATCCGGTGATCAATATACGGATGAGTGATATAAAATTGTATTTAAACTGGCTGAGTGAACAAACGGGATACCGCTATCGACTGCCTACCGAACCCGAATGGGAATATGCGGCACGAGCAGGTACGACGACGCCGTTTTGTTATGGCAGTACCGTTAGCTGCAAAGAAGTTAATTTTAATCCCATTTTTCCCTATCAAGAAGCTGCTGAGAAAAAGCGCTGGTATTTACCTCGCTGTATTCCTTCGGTCAGTGCCAGTGAGGTCGGGCTACGCGAACCTAATCAATGGGGCTTGTATGAAGTGCATGGCAATGTGTGGGAATTTACCAGTACGCATTGGACTCCATCGCATTTAGGGGCGTATCGCGATGGTAGCCCGAGCCACCACGGCAATCCTTATTGGTATGTGACCAAAGGTGGCTCGTGGTTCGATCCTGCGGTTTTAGCCAGAAGTGCCGCACGGAAGAAACGCTATCTTGATGAATTAGACACAAATTTAGGGTTTCGGGTGGTTCGTGAGCTAGCTTAGCCTAGACCTTAGCGGATGAACTGGAGAGCTTGCCCTCTCGGTGAGCGTTCCAGAAGCCGCCCTTCATGCCAAACTAACTCACCATTCACGAGGGTGGCGGCAATACTCGAACGAAATGGGTAGCCGTCATAAGGAGTCCATGCACATTTAGCGAAGGCCTGCGCCTGACTCGCCACATGGGGCTGCTCTAAATCCACTAAAACCAAATCAGCCCAATAACCCTCACGAATAAAGCCACGCTCTTGGATACTAAATAGCTGAGCGACGGCATGGCTAGTTTTTTCAACGATGAACTCTAGACTAAAAATGCCATCTTGATAGTTTTCTAATAGAGATAGCAGGGCATCTTGCACCATTGGCATCCCTGCTGGTGTTTTAAAATAATTCGAACCTTGCTTTTCAGTGAATAGATGCGGGGCATGAGCACTACCGATAATATCTAAATGCCCCTCCAATAAACCTTGAATCAAGGCCGCACGATCCTCAATCGTTTTAATCGCTGGATTACACTTTAATAAGCCCTGTTGACTAGCATAATCCTCATCAGAAAAATGCAAATAATGGGGGCAAACTTCCGCAGTAATCAGCTTTTCAGCCATACTCGCTGCTGAGAATAACTCTAATTCTTTAGCTGAAGAAATATGCAGAATATGTACCCGCGCCTTACAATCATGCGCCACTTCAAGCAGACGTGCTGCTGCTAGATAACAAGCCTCATCACTACGAATCACACCATGCAGCTCAAACGGCACAGCATCACCGTAGATACTCCGATAACTCTCCTCATTCTCAGCGATCAATGGCATATCTTCGCAATGGGCAGCCACTAACACGGGGGAACTGGTTAAAATTTCCCGCAGTACATCGGGGTCATCGACTAATTTACTAGCACAAGAAGAACCAACAAAAACATTCACTCCACAAGCCAATTGCACATCAAGGGATTTAATCAGCTCAATATTCTCGCTCGATGCCCCCAGATAGAAACCATAATTCGCTAAAGACCGACCTACAGCTAGTTGGTGTTTTTCTTTTAATAACTCATTAGACAAGGTAGGTGGCTCGGTATTTGGCATATCCAAAAAACTGGTAATTCCCCCCGCCACAGCAGCACGAGTCTCAGTAATCAAATCACCCTTGTTCGTCAAACCGGGTTCACGAAAATGAACTTGATCATCAATCATCCCCGGTAAAAGATAGCGCCCCTTCGCATCTAAGACTTGACTCGCCGCTTGTCCTGTTAATGCACCGATGGCCTCAATTCGCCCCTCATTAATATAAACATCCGCTTCAACTATTCGTCCTTCATTAACCAACTGTGCATTAACAATCAATAAGCTACTCATAAGCGCTCGTAGAGAGTGAACGAATAATTATAGGGATTTTTAGCATCTGCTAAAAAGTTTTGTTCATGAACCAAGCACCAGTCTTGTGCTCGATAGGCTGGAAATACCGTATCACCCTTGAGCTTAGCATCAATGAAACTTAAGTACATACGCTGTGCTTGAGGCAGAAAATAGGTATATAACTGCGCACCACCAATAATCATGACTTCTGGGCTATCGGCGACTAAATCCAAGGCAGCTTGAGGGTGCTGAACACATTCAACCTGCGCTAGTTTAAGACTCGTATCGCTTGAGACCACTATATTCCGCCGCCCCGGTAAGGCTCGCCCTAAAGACTGCCAAGTTTTTCGCCCCATAATAATCGGCTTATTCAAAGTATTTTGCTTGAACCAAGCCAAATCAGCCGGTAAATGCCAAGGCATCTTGCCTTGGTCACCGATTACATGCTCAACACGAGTCATGGCAGCGATCAGTGAGATCATATTCCAGCTAATTATTTAACGACACGTAAAGCAGGACGTGATTTTGAAGCAGGCTTATTCGTTTTCGGAGGCGGAGGTTCATCGGGTGGCAGATCCTCAGTACTATCAAGATCAGCTTCCTCTGTCTCTTCTGCTCGCGTAGACACCGCCGCTAGGCTCGGCCCTTTAGCCACAGTCGGTTTAACTTGAGCATATTCATCCGGCGGGAAAGAGGCCCCTTCTTGCGTCTCACGTGAATAAACTGCTAACACAGAATAAATAGGACAATAGACATAAAACGCCGCCCCACTAAAACGTGCACTAAAACTCACTGCATCATTGTCCATGACAAAATCACGTACTGCAGTCGGACTGATATTTAAAACAATGCGCCCATCTTTCACATGCTGACGCGGCACAGACACCTCTTCGGCCGTCGCATCCACAGTGATATAGGGCGTCATATTGTTGTCAACAATCCACTCATAAAAAGCACGAAGTAAATAGGGGCGTTTTGGAGTCATGGTCTAATAGCCTTTTCAACCTTACTTAAAGATTGTTGAAAACCATCACGCGAGAATACGCGCTCCATATATTTTAGGATAGGTCTGCCCTGTTTAGCAGGCACATCAATCCCATATTTAGGCAAGCGCCATAAAACCGGAGCAATCGTGCAATCCACTAAAGTGTATTCATCGCTTAAAAAATAAGGCTTGATAGCAAACACTTCGGCAGCCGACAAAACACTTTCGCGCAAAATTCGCCGCGCTTCTGCGGCAGATTTTTCATCACCACGCTCAATATCTTCGACTAAAGAGAACCAGTCTTTCTCAATCCGAAATAAAGCCAAGCGAGAATGGGCGCGTGTCACCGGATCAACGGGCATTAAGGGTGGATGAGGAAAGCGCTCATCTAAATACTCCATAATAATGCGCGCATCATACAGCACTAAATCACGGTCGATTAAAGTAGGCGTTGTGTTATAGGGATTAAGCTCGGCAAGCTCCTCTGGCTTATCATCGGGATTAATATTTAGCACATCGACGGTGATATCTTTCTCTGCTAAGACGATGCGCACACGATGACTGTCAGCACAATCCGCAGCAGAAAATAAAGTCATAACAGAACGGCGGCTAGAAATCGATGCCATAGCTTGAAAAGCTCCTGTAGTCCAAAATGAAAAGGCTACTCTAGTTGATAAGCCAGAGTAGCCAATTTATGTTATACCAGTCGGTAATTAATGAACATCCTTCCAGTATTCTTTCTTCAAGAAGTAGGCGACTACAATGAAGACAAGTAGGAACAAGACTACCCAAATACCCACCGCTTGACGGTGCAGCTTACCCGGCTCGCTGACATAAACCAAGAAATTAGTAATATCTAACACCACACGGTCATATTCTGCGAGTGAAATTTTACCCGGAGTCGCTAATACCAACTTAGGTTCAGCATGTGCGTTCGCAGCAGCATGTTCACCTTCAGCGGCCTCAGCATGCTGTAGCTCTTGCATTCCTTGTAGCTCCCACAAGACATGCGGCATACCTACATTGGCAAAGACCGTATTATTGACACCCAAAGGCCGTGTTGGATCTTTATAAAAGGCTTTCAAGAAGCTATAAATCCAATCAGCTCCGCGTAAACGACCCTCTAAAGATAGATCCGGTGGCGCGTTACCAAAGGCTTCGTTACCGTATTTAGGCGTCATCCCATTTTTCATGAGTTCACCTACTTTTGATAACTCACCATCAGTACGGGTAAAAATCAGATTTTTTTGCACCTGCTCAGGTGTTAAACCGAGATCAGTCGCCACGCGATTATAACGGCTCATACTCAAGGAGTGGCAACCCATGCAATAGTTGACGAAATACTTCGCACCCCGTTGCAAGCTTTGCTGATTACGCAAGTCAATATTAGCCTTTTCTAAGCTCACTTCCTCAGAAGCAATACTAGCAACTGGCAGGGCAATACTTAAAACAAGTAATAAACGGGTAATAAACTTTTTCATGTATTAACTCCTTACCCAGTCACACGATCAGGAACTGGCTTTTCCTGATTGAAGCTAGGTTTAAAGGCTGGCAACAACAAGGTTGCAGCTAAGTAAATCACCGGCCAAATAAATTGCAGAACCATCTGCCAAGTTGCTTCACTATCTTCCAAATTAAGGCGGAAAACTAAATCGTAAAGTACAACCACTGCCAACAAAATACCAAACCACTTGGTATAGTTTACTTTTGCTGGGTAACTATGCAGCCATAAAACCACAAAGAATAAGAAGTAGATTTGTGTCATCCGAGTACCGAGCTCTTTATAAACAGTGGTCACGGCCTCAACACCCATCCAACCTAAGACTAAAAACACCACTGCGAATGACAAGAGGTTAATCTTGTGCGCTTGATTGCGATAACGCCATGATTTAACGGGATTTTTGTCGAGCCACGGTAAAAGGAACAACATAATAATGGCGGCAAACATAGCCACTGTACCATACCAAGGATCAGGCACCGCACGTAAGACGGTATAAAACGGTGTGAAATACCACACTGGCGCAATATGCAACGGGGTCTTTAAGGGGTTGGCTGGTTCAAAGTTAGGCTGTTCAATAAAATACCCCCCCATTTCTGGCATAAAGAACAGAATGGAGAAGAAAATCAATAAGAACACTGCCACCCCTAAAATATCTTTCACCGTGTAATAAGGGTGGAAAGGAATACCATCCGCAGGCGCATCAGGAGACCAACGATTACCTTTTGGACCTTGCTTAATTTCAACACCATCAGGATTATTAGAACCCACGGCATGCAGAGCAACAATATGCACAAACACCAAAGCAGGTAACACAATGACTGGGACAAAGAAATGTAAGGCGAAGAAACGATTCAAAGCCGCATCCCCTAAAACATAATCACCCCGTAACCAAACGGATAAATCATTACCGATATAAGGGACTGTATTGAACAGATTGACAATAACTTGAGCACCCCAGTAAGACATTTGCCCCCAAGGTAAGAGATAACCCATAAAAGCCGTTGCCATCAAGGCGACATAAATCAGCATCCCAATCAGCCAAAGCAATTCGCGCTTACCTTTATAAGAACCATAAATCATGGCTCGGAACATGTGCAGATAAACGACCAAAAAGAAAGCTGAAGCACCGGTAGAGTGCATATAACGAATAAACCAGCCACTCGGTACATCACGCATAATGTACTCAACCGAGGCAAACGCTAAATCGGCATCCGGCTTGTAGTGAAAAGCGAGGAATAAACCAGAAAAAATTTGGATCGCCAGCACTAACATCGCTAACGAACCGAAATAATACCAAAAGTTAAAATTCTTCGGCGCATAGTATTGCGCTAAATGCTTATTCCAAGTTTCCATCAAGGGGAAACGATCTTCGACCCACCCTAAGAAACCGGTATAATTATGTGCAGGACGCTCAGCCATTATGCAGCACCTCCATCTTCACCGACTAAAATCGTACTTTCACTCTTGAAGTAGTAAGGAGGCACCTCAAGATTTGTACCGGCAGGAACGTTTTTAAAAACACGTCCAGCCAAATCAAAACGTGAACCATGACAAGGGCAATACCAGCCCCCTTTCCAATCAGCGCCTAAATCAGCGGGTGCTACTTCAGGGCGGAAAGTCGGTGAACAACCTAAATGCGTACAGATCCCGACTAATACTAGATACTTAGCCTCACGGGAGCGATAAGCATTTTTAGCGTATTCAGGTTGTTGAGTCACCACCTGAGAATTAGGATCTTTCAGTTTAGAGTCTAAACTAGGTAATGCAGCGAGCATTTCCTCAGTACGATTGACCACCCAGACTGGCTTACCCCGCCAGACCACCCGTAACATCTGACCGGGTTCACTTTTGCTTACATCCACTTCCACCGGCGCACCCGCAGCCAAAGCACGTGCACTGGGAGACATCGACCCTAGGAAAGGATATGCAAGCGCTGCCGTCCCTGCTGCTCCTACGACTGACGTAGTTGCAATCAGGAAACGACGGCGATTCTTATCGACTCCAGAATTTGCCATCGTTAGCTCACTCCCAAATTATCAAAACCTCAATACTTCTTGCCGTTTTGCTTGTGCTACAAGAAGCAAAATCCTTAATTGCTACTGGACTACTGCATTGCAATATTAGCAAATGCTAAAAAACGCCATAGGATGTCTGACTTCCAGACTGAAATCAAGCCGACTTCTTTTGCAAACCGAAGAAGATCAACACTAAGCACCTCAAGGGCGACAAATCCGGTGGCGATGATAGCACAAAAAATATCGAAATAACCTGACATTAAGCAGGATTATCAATCTCGATAAAGCGACACTCTAGCCCCCATTGTGCTGCTAAATGCTCACCTAGCACTTGAACACCGTAACGCTCCGTCGCATGATGCCCTGCAGCAATATAGTGTAAATTATTTTCGCGTGCACTGTGGGTGGTCTGCTCTGAAATTTCGCCACTCAAATAAGCATCTACCCCCAAAGCGAGTGCGTCAGATAAATAAGCTTGAGCACCACCGGTACACCAAGCAATCCGCTGAATCTTATGTTCACCGCCTGCCACTAATAAGGGTTTACGTTTGAGTACTTGCTCGACATGCTCACCAAAAGCCGACAAGCTAAGGGCTGTGGGTAGTGTACCGATATTCCCCACACCTTGCCCGTTTAACCAGCCTTCGATCTTCAGCCCCAAGCGTTTAGCCAATTGCGCATTATTCCCTAACTCGGGATGTGCATCTAACGGCAGATGATAGGCAAACAAACTCACTTCATGGTTCAGTAGTGTCGCTAACCGGCGGCGATGCATGCCACGCACCACAGGGCTATCCCCTCGCCAAAAATAACCATGATGGACTAAGATCGCATCTGCACCCTGCTCAATGGCTGCGTCTAATAAGGCTTGGCAAGCCGTTACCCCAGTCACTAATTGACGAATCGACCGCCGCCCCTCTACTTGCAAGCCATTCGGAGCGTAATCTTTAAACTGACTCACATTGAGTAAAGTATTTAAGTAGCCTTCAAGCTCATCACGGTCGACCATATTATACGGCCACTAAAGCGCTAAGCTTCGCCAATAAAACATCCATTTCGGCCTCTGTCCCGATGGTAATGCGTAAATATGCCTGAATCCGTGGCTTATTAAAATGCCTTACCAATACCCCTTGTGCTTTGAGCGCTAAATAAATGGCCTCGGCATTCCCAAGCGGCGGGCGAGCAAAAACAAAATTCGCCGCTGAAGGTAAAACTTGAAAACCTAAAGCCTGCAGTTGGGTAACGACTCGAGTTCGGGTTTTGATAATTTTTTGACAAATCTCGGCAAAATAAGCCTGATCTTGCATAGCAGCAGCAGCACCAACGATGGCTAACCGATCCAAAGGATAAGAGTTAAACGAATTTTTCACCCGCTCCAAAGCTTCAATTAAAGCCGGATGCCCGACTGCAAAACCTGCCCGCAAACCCGCTAATGAACGCGATTTCGAGAGAGTTTGTACCACCAATAGATTTGGGTATTGATGAATCAATGGAATCGCGGTGGCCGCACCAAAATCAACATAAGCCTCATCGACCACCACCACCGAAGACGAGTTAAGCTGTAATAATTGCTCAATCGCCGCTAATTCAAGCGCAGAGCCCGTCGGAGCATTCGGATTTGGGAAGATGATCCCGCCATTCGCTGGAGTATAAGCCGTTAGATCTAAGCTAAAATCCGTCGCCAACGGAATTTGCTTGACCGACAAGCGATAAAGATTCGCATAGACTGGATAAAAGCTATAAGAAATATCGGGAAATAATAAAGGTTGATCAGGCTTAAATAAGGCGTGGAAAACATGCGCTAACACCTCATCAGAGCCATTCCCCACAAAAACTTGCTTAGACTCTAAGCCATAATAAGCTGCAATCGCGTCTTTAAATAAATCAGCATTCGGATCAGGATACAGCCGCAAAGTATCCGCTAGCTCTTGCTGAATCGCGGCTAATACTTTAGGTGAAGGCGGATAAGGGCATTCGTTGGTATTAAGCTTAATATAGCGCTGATCCTTAGGTTGCTCACCCGGCACATAAGGCTCTAACTGCTGTACTAAAGGACTCCAATATTGACTCATGCCAAGCTTCCTGCACTGATGCATAAAGACCTGCATGATATAAGCACACTCCAGCTTTTACTAGCCTCTTCAAGCCTAACCTTTCGTCGTATAATTCTCTATCCCCATCAAGCCTAGGCCAGCAAAACTGCGCACAGTCAAGAATACTAACCAGACATTTTCTTGCTTGCTTGTTGCTATGGCTTACTCAAACTTACAAAGCTTCCATCGTGGCTTAGTGCTACAAAATGCGACCGCGTTTCCAACCGAGTATTATGTAGAGCTACATAATGCCTCCAGCGTGCGCCCCATTTCGCGCTATCTGTCGCTACCCATTTTGTCTATCCATGACACTCGACCTAGGCTAACTGCCCAAGCCGAGTTAAAGGAATTAGATTCACTAGACTCCCTTTATCACACACCACCTGAAAAACAGGTGTCCTCACCGGTTTCACCAGAATTGATCCCCACTGTGTTAGATGTACTGCGCCCGTCCATCACCATTGAGACCGTACCTATCTTAGAAAAAGGTGGCAAAACTATTTGGCAACCCGGACATGGTTTGATAGAAAAAGTCGATAAATTAACAGGTGAAATCGTTCATTTGACTGAAAAATACACACCTGCTACAAAAATATAAAAGTTTCTCGACTCGAGCAAGGGTTTAAAGCAAGCTCTATAGCTTTTTGGCTAAAATCGTATTGATAAATCAAACCCTTGATACGCTCTAGAACAATGCAAAACACTAAAATACTTATATTAGGACTTATGATCACCTCTTTATTGACTGGCTGTGCTAGTCAAGGAGAGCTTATTAACTTAACTCACGCCCCTTCAGCCCGATCGAAGCTAGACCTCACCATACCAACTCGCCCTAGGCTGCCAACCCACTGCTCTGCTGAATTGCTACGTCCTGCGGTTTTTCGTGAAGAACCGCTCAAAGTATTGGTTTATGATGGCTCGGCCAACTATACCAATGTTCCAGCCGAAATGACCTGGCATGAAAGCAAGATTCAAGTAGAGCCGGCTCGGTATGCACAGGAAACTGAAGCCGCTGAATATGAAATTCTTGAAGATCGGATCGAAGTAGAACGGGCGCGCTCAGAACTCTATGCAAGCCCCGCCCGATACAAGACCTCCGTCCGAGAAGTCTTAGTGAAGCCCGAACATCAAAGTTGGCAATCAGGTTGCTTAGCGACTGCTGCTAAAACCTGCCTTGAAAAAATACCCGCCACCTTTACCCAACTAACTACCGAAACTATTCAAGAGCCTGCACAAATTAGGCAACGAAATATCCCCGCCAAAACAATCACCATAAAACGTAAAAAACTAATCAAAGCGGGCAAAGGAAGCGGTGACATATTGCCTGCTCGTTATACCGTCATTAAACGGTATCGAGTGAGCAAACCCTGGAAAATCATTTCAAGCTTAGTACCTGCCCGTTATGAAACGCTGATGGTTCAATGCAAACGCCGTGATGAGCAAATCCTCACCCTGCCTGTCGTCTGTCCAAATACCTTAAACACAGAGCAAATCACTCAAATTCAAAAGGCGCTACTGCAACATGGGCAAAACCTAAAGCTCTCGGGTAGCTTAGATACCCATACGCTGCAGGCCCTGCATGCTTTCCAAGTTGAACACCAACTGTTTGTGGGTGCTATCACCCTAGAAACCTTACGAAAATTGGGTCTGGCATAGCAGTCCCTAGGCATTTTCGTTAGACTGCTCCTGAATACGCCAAATATGAAAAATACAATAGGAGCAGTCATGAGTGAACAAGCTGGGATTCTCATTGGCAAAGGTGGCAATCAACAGGTTAAGCTAAATTTGCGCTTTGCGAATCGACATGGGCTAATAGCAGGCGCAACCGGCACGGGTAAAACCGTGTCTTTACAAGCCTTAGCGGAAGGTTTTTCGCGGGCAGGTGTGCCTGTCTTTATGGCGGATATTAAAGGCGACTTAACCGGCATTAGCCAAGCAGGCACAGCCCACCCTAAAGTTGAAGAGCGGGTTGCCAGCATTGGCATCGAGCAGTTTAAATTTGAAGCTTACCCCAGCATTTTATGGGATTTATCCGGTCAACAAGGGCATCCAATTCGTGCCACGGTCTCGGATATTGGCCCTTTACTGTTATCACGCTTGCTCGAACTCAATGATACCCAAGAGGGTTTACTCAATATCGCCTTTAAGTTCGCGGATGACGAAGGCATGTTATTGCTAGATTTCAAGGATCTACGCTCGATTCTAAAACACATGGGTGAAAACGCCCAAGATTTCCAAAATGCTTATGGTAATGTCAGTGCTGCTTCAATCGGTGCGATTCAACGTCGCTTACTCGTGCTCGAGCAGCAAGGGGCAGAAAGCTTCTTTGGCGAACCAGCGTTAGATCTGTGGGATTTTATTCGTACCGCCCCCAATGGCTATGGCTATGGCAATATCAATATTCTGATGGCCGACAAGCTCATGATGACTCCACGCTTGTATGCCACTTTTCTCTTATGGCTATTATCCGAGCTATTTGAAAATTTGCCTGAGGTCGGTGACTTGGATAAGCCACGCTTAGTGTTCTTTTTTGATGAGGCGCATTTACTGTTTAACGATGCCCCAAAGGCTTTAGTCGATAAAGTTGAGCAAGTAGTGCGTCTGATTCGCTCTAAAGGTGTCGGGGTTTATTTTATTACGCAAAATCCGCTGGATATTCCAGACAGTATCCTCGGGCAATTAGGCAATCGGATTCAACACGCGCTACGGGCTTTCACTCCGCGTGATCAAAAAGCTGTCAAAGCGGCGGCTGATACTTTCCGCGCTAATCCTGAGTTAGACACGGCTGAAGTGATTATGGAGCTAGGAGTCGGAGAAGCTTTAGTCTCGGTGTTAGAAGAAAAAGGAATTCCGAGCATCGTACAGCGCACCTTGATTCGTCCACCTCAATCAAGGATCGGACCAGCCACGGCTGAGGAGCGGGCAAATTTAATTCGCCAAAGCCCTTTTGCAGGTCGTTATGACAAGATGATTGACCGCGAATCGGCACATGAAATTTTGCAAGCACGGGCTGAAAAACAGGCGGCTGAACTTGCCTCTGCTAGTCAAGCTAAAGAATTTGAAAAAGCAGCCCGCCGTTATGAGGCTGCAAATACACCGCGCCCGAGTAATCGTCAGACCTTAGGGGAAACTATTGTAAAAAGCGCCGCCCGTTCGATTAGCTCTAATCTTGGGAAGCAAATCGTGCGCGGCATCTTAGGTTCGCTGTTTAAAGGCCGTTAGCCCAAGCTTTCTGCTGCATACAATGGATAAACGGTGTAAACTCGCGCCCATTCTGTTGGGATATGCCGAGAAAAAGGGCAAATTAATGCTCTAAATGAGTCATTGTGGTGTGCGGGTCTTAAACTCAAGCATACCGCTTAATCCTGATTTTTCTGAGAACATCGGCATGCTAACAACACCAAATAATAGCAAGACTTATAGGAATAGCTCCATGATGGATGTTCGCAAAATCAAAAAACTGATCGACCTGCTTGAAGACAGCGATGTCGCTGAAATTGAGATTAAAGAAGGCGAGGATTCTGTGCGAATTAGTCGGGTTTCAACGACAGCAACCCCGGCTATGCCCTTGCAGCAGTATTACGCCCCTCCGCCAATGATGCCGCAAGCGCCCATGACTACAGCGCCCGTCAGTGCGCCCGTGGCGAGTGACAAACCCGCTGCACCCACAGGGCATGTGCTAGAATCACCGATGGTCGGTACTTTCTATCGTTCCTCTTCACCGGGTGCTAAATCCTTTGTCGAAGTGGGTCAAACCGTTAAAGTCGGCGATACCCTATGTATTATCGAAGCGATGAAAATGCTCAATCAAATTCAAGCCGATAAGAGCGGCGTCATCAAAGCAATTTTGGTTGAAAACGAGCAGCCTGTTGAGTTTGGCCAGCCCTTAATGATCATTGACTGATCAGGAGGCTTTCATGTTAAAAAAAGTCCTCATCGCTAATCGTGGCGAAATCGCCTTACGTATTCTGCGCGCCTGCCGTGAGTTGGGCATTAAAACTGTTGCGGTGCACTCGACCGCTGATCGTGACCTGAAACATGTTCGCCTCGCTGACGAATCGGTCTGTATTGGCCCACCGCGTTCAATTGACAGCTACTTAAATATTCCAGCCATTATTAGTGCTGCCGAAGTCACTGGGGCAGATGCTATTCACCCCGGCTATGGTTTCCTCTCTGAAAACGCTGATTTTGCCGAGCGGGTTGAATCCAGTGGTTTCATTTTCATTGGTCCACGTGCTGAAACGATTCGCCTAATGGGTGACAAAATTTCTGCCAAAGATGCCATGAAAGCCGCTAAAGTGCCGTGTGTTCCCGGTTCGGATGGCCCTGTGCCTGATGATAAAGATGAATGCTTAGCAATGGCTAACCGCATTGGCTATCCCCTGATTATCAAAGCGACCGGCGGTGGCGGTGGACGTGGGATGCGCGTCGTCCATCAGGAAGAAGACTTATTCCGTTCGATAGAAATGACCCGCTCAGAAGCTAAAGCGGCGTTTGGCAATGATGTGGTTTATATGGAAAAGTATTTGATCCATCCACGTCATATTGAATTTCAAGTGTTAGCTGATCAATACGGCAATGCCATTCATCTTTGTGAACGCGATTGCTCGATGCAACGTCGCCACCAAAAAGTAGTCGAAGAAGCCCCCGCCCCTGGTATTACCGAAGAGCAGCGAGCGCGAATTGGCAAAGTGGTAGCGGACGCTTGTCGGAAGATCAATTATCGGGGTGCAGGTACTTTTGAATTTTTGTATGAAAATGGTGAGTTTTATTTCATCGAAATGAATACCCGCTTACAAGTCGAACACCCTGTGACTGAACTGATTACCGGCGTTGATTTAGTTAAACAACAATTATTGATCGCAGCGGGCGAAACCTTGCAAATTAAGCAAGAAGATATTCGCCCCCACGGCCATGCGATTGAATGCCGTATTAACGCGGAAGATCCAGACACCTTCGCCCCCTCTCCGGGCAAAATCACGCGCTATCATGCTCCGGGTGGCTTAGGAGTCAGGGTGGATTCGCATATTTATGCTGACTACACCGTGCCACCTTATTACGACTCTATGATCGGCAAATTAATCGTGCATGGCGAAGATCGCTTAACGGCATTAAACCGCATGAATGGCGCACTCACCGAAATGATCGTAGAAGGCATTAAAACCAATGTGCCACTACAACGCCGCATTATGACTGACCCCGCTTTCCGTCAAGGTGGCACAGATATTCACTATTTAGAGAAAAAGTTGGGCTTGCAATGACTTGGCAGCAGTTAATTTGTCATACCACGGTTGAGCATCAAGAAGCGATTAGTGCGGCCTTAGAAGAGGCGGGAGCGGCCTCTGTTACCTTTGAAGATGCAGTTGACCAGCCGATTCTTGAGCCTTTACCGGGTGAAACGCCCTTATGGGATCTGCTCGTGATCACTGGACTTTACCCTGCTGAAGAGGATCTCACCGCCCTACTCCTGCATTTAGAGCTACATCGTCATAGCTGGAGTATTGCTGAGTTCAAACTGGAGCAGCTAGAGGATCGACCTTGGGTGAGAGAATGGATGGATAATTTCCATCCCATGCTATTCGGCCAACGCCTATGGGTTTATCCGAGCTGGCGTGAAGTCCCCGCAACAGCCACTGAGGCTGTAAAAATTTTACTCGATCCGGGTTTGGCTTTTGGCACTGGTAATCACCCTACCACTGCTCTTTGCTTAGAGTGGCTGGATGGTGAAGACTTAGTAGGCAAGCAGGTACTGGATTATGGTTGTGGCAGCGGCATTCTTGCGATTGCGGCGGCTAAACTCGGTGCAGCCGTCGTGGTGGCCACCGATCTTGATCCGCAAGCCTTAGAAGCCACTGTGGAAAATGCACGGCGTAACCAGTTAACTGCAGACAAGATTATCACTTGCCTGCCAGAAGACTTACCCGCACAACGCTATGATGTGGTGATCGCGAATATTTTATCAGGCCCCTTAGTCACCTTAGCCCCTACTCTATTAAGCTATCTAAAACCGCAAGGTCGGCTCGCGCTTTCAGGTATTTTGGCTGATCAAGGCGCAACCGTGGCGGCTGCTTACGAATTTGCCTTAGAAAATACGCAAATAACAGCAAAAGAGGAGTGGCTACGCTTAGAAGGTCAAGCAAAAGCCTAGCTCTAAGCCACTCTTACTTTTTTTCACCCCGCTCATCAGTTCAATAATGTTAAAAGCGGGGTTCTGCCTTAGGATTAACGCTACTATTTTGTGCATCAAATCATTAAGCTGCCTTTAAAAAATAGGGCTACAATAAGAATGCTATGTCTAACCTCATCACATGAACTAAATGTATACCCAGTGTAGTCATTGCCGTGCTGTTTTTCGTGTCACTATGAAAGAGCTTACTGCTGCTCAGGGCTTATTGCGCTGTGGTGAATGCGATACGATTTTCGATGCAATGAAAGCTTTAAGTACCACCCTGCCTGACGAACGTTTAGGCAGTGGTAATGGCCGTGATTTGCTCGGCGAAGCGCGCATCCATAATTTACCCCTAGGCAGTTTAGCCGAAGGTAGCTCCAGCACCAATCCGCATAAAACCGGGAAGCATATCTCTTCCAATAAACGCACCTCTAAGTCACGGAAGTTTTTATACTTAAGCTTATTTGCACTGTGTTTATTATTATTAATTCAGCTGTTTTACAGTTATCGTACTAAGCTCTTAGAGTATCCAAGTACCCGTGAACTCACCCAAACGGTTTGTTCGTGGTTAGCTTGTGAGCTAGACAATGTGCGGCATTTAGATCAAATCAAATTGCTGAGCCATACCGTTTATACACATCCAAACACACCGAATGTACTGATTATTAATACCTCAATTCAAAACAATGCCACGAATCCACAACCCTACCCTTTGTTGGAGGTGAGTTTTCTAAATCAGCGCTCGGAAGTGGTCGCGTTGCGGCGCTTTACGCCTGAAGAATACCTCAGCAAAGAACAACAAGGTGAGTTGATGCCAGCGAAAACCCCTAAAGAACTTTCGCTGAACATTGAAGACCCGGGCAAAGATGCTGTGCGCTTTCAATTACGTTTTCTATGAAATCACTGTTTAGGATAGGAAGCTTACTATTAAAATTTATGCAATTTTACCCTTATCTATTAATAAAAAATGCGAAAAGGTTTTGCTTGGGCTATAATCGCGCGCCCTTAAGTTATGCCGAAGAAACGAGGTAGGGTTCTTGAAACCGACCCTAGATTTAACCCTTTGATTTTCAATAAAATCAAGCTGTTGGAGAAAAATAATGGCAACTGAAAATGTAACCTATATAGCAAGGAAAGCTGCGTTACCAGTTGATGGCATTAATCCCTATATCCCTGAAGCTGGCGAAGAATATATGAACGAAAAGCAATTGCAGCATTTTCGTAATATTCTGGTCGCGTGGAAAAAAGAATTAATGGAAGAAGTTGATCGCACGGTCGATCACATGAAAGAAGAAGCGAGCAACTTCTCAGATCCTGCTGATCGTGCCACCCAAGAAGAAGAATTTGCTTTAGAGTTACGCGCCCGTGATCGTGAACGCAAGTTGATTCGTAAGATTGAAAAAACGATCTCACGGGTGGATGAAGAAGATTATGGTTATTGTGATGCCTGTGGTGTGGAAATCGGTTTGCAGCGTTTAGAGGTACGCCCAACAGCGGAGTTATGCATTGATTGCAAAACCACGCAAGAAATCAAAGAAAAACAATTAGCTTCCTAAGCGTGTGACTTACATCGGGCGTTTTGCACCTTCGCCCACAGGCCGCTTACACTTTGGCTCTTTGTTGGCTGCGACTGCAAGTTATTTGCAAGCACGCAGCCAACAAGGTCAATGGCTGTTGCGAATTGAAGACTTAGACCCAACCCGGGAACAAGCGGGGGCTACTGCAACTATCATCCGCACGCTAGCTTTATATGGCTTTGAGTGGGATCAGTCGATTGTTTATCAAAGTCAACGACAGACTTTTTATGCTGCAGCCTTAGCTAGGCTAACACCTGAAACTTATCCCTGCTATTGCTCACGTAAACAATTACAAACCTCTGCTCAATCTGGCAATTTTGGCTTTATTTATCCCGGCACTTGCCGTTTTAAACCACAAGATTTAACGCAACCCGCTGCAATTCGCATTAAAACACCTAACCAAGCCATCTGCTTTCATGATCAAATCCAAGGCAGGTATTGCCAAAATTTGGCTCAGGAATTAGGTGACTTTGTAATTCGCCGTGCAGATCGAATCTTTGCTTATCAATTAGCCGTAGTGGTTGATGATGCCGAACAAGGCATAACCGAAATTGTACGCGGTTCGGATTTGCTGGATAATACCCCCCGCCAACTCTATTTACAGCAGCTCTTAGGCTATCCTATGCCGAGCTATGCACATATCCCGATTGCAATCAATCAATTAGGCCAAAAGCTTAGTAAACAAACTTTAGCACCTACCTTGCCAACAGCAGCTAAACAGTTAGTCGCTACCCTATGCAAAGCCTTAGGCCTGCTTGGGCAAGCCCCCTTGCCTGCGACAGACTATACATCAGTGAATGCATGTTGGAGTTGGGCTATTCAAAATTGGAATTTAAACAAAATTCCAAAACAGCTCACATATGATCAACCATTACCTGACTAAATTGAACGGTGTATTGATACAAGCAATACCACCGCATGCGCCGCAATCCCTTCTTTGCGGCCTTCAAAGCCAAGACGCTCAGTGGTGGTTGCTTTAACGCTGATTTGGCTGAGTTCGCAATCTAAATCAGCGGCTAAATTAGCACGCATAGCACTCATATATGCAGCCATTTTCGGAGCTTGGGCGACAATAATACTATCCAGATTAGCGATTTGGTAACCCTGATCCTTAATCAACTGCCGGACTTTTCTTAATAAGATACGCGAATCAATCTTGGCATAAGCCGCCGAAGTATCGGGAAAATGCAGGCCAATATCACCTAAAGCCAAAGCACCTAATAAAGCATCACAAATCGCATGAATCAGTACATCGCCATCCGAATGTGCGGCAAAGGCATGGGTATAGGGAATCCTTACCCCCCCTAATACCAAATGATCGCCCTCAGTAAAGGCATGCACATCATAACCCTGACCGATCCGCATTAAAGTTACTCCTGTAAAAAGAAGGCTGCCAAGGCTAAATCCGCAGGGCGCGTAATTTTAATATTACGGGCGTCCCCCTCGACTAATAAGGGGTGCAAGCCTAAATACTCCAAGGCGGAAGCCTCATCAGTCAGAGTGATCCCCGCTTGCAAGGCTTGCTCGATAGCCATCGTTAATAAGCCTAAAGGAGCTAACTGCGGCGTGAGGGCATGCCATAAATCGGCGCGCTCCTCTGTATGACTAATCACCGTTTGACCTTTAAAACCGCGCTTCATCGTATCACGCACCGGCGTTGCTAAAATGGCACCGTGCTCCGCCTTAGCAGCGAGTAAAGCCGTTAAATCGGCAGCGGCTAAACAAGGACGCGCTGCATCATGCACCAGTACCTGAGTATCCTCCGCGAGCGATAAGGTCTGTTGCAAATACTTAAGACCACTCAGCACCGAATGTGCACGCTCTTGCCCACCAATCGCCTGATACACCCTCTGTCCCTGATACTTAGGCGCTAATTCCGCCCAATACTCATCCGCCGCGCTGACCACGACCACAACCCCATGAATAGCCGAATGCTGAAGAAAACAGGCCACAGTATGTTCTAAAACGGTTTGGCCATGTAGACGTAGATACTGCTTTGGAATAGCCGTTTGCATCCGTTTACCCACACCAGCAGCGGGAATAATGCACCAGACCTCATTCGACATAGCTTGGAACTCCGGTGGCTGGTGTAGTTGGTTGGACTAGCTCGGTTTTAGTATCGCTATTTAAAATCACCTGATAAAAGGTTTCACCGCGCTTAATCATGCCTAGCTCACTACGTGCACGGTCTTCAATCACGGCATCATCCCGACTAATATCCAGCACATCGGCCTGTAATTGCTCATTACGTTTGGCTTGCGCTTCATTTAACTGCTTTTGTTCTGCGATCTGCCCTGCTAAATCCCAGATTTCAGGATAGCTACCTGTCCCTAGCCACAAGCGTACAAACAATGCTAGCGCGAGGACACTTAAAACGAGCAATAAGATTTGAGTTAGCGTTAGTTTCATGCCTGAGGTTTAGATGGCCCAAATAAAAATGCTGGGCACATGAGTCCCAGAGTCGAGAGTATAGCAGATTACTGACTCGGCCAACGAAGATCATCAGCGCTTAGACCTAATCAGGTGCATCTCCTTAACAGTTTGCATAGGACTTATCAGGCGACTCACCATCATCAGCGCTTTCTTAACAAGGTAATGGGTCGAAAAATAGTCTGTGTCTGTCTCGTCAGTGGCTCATCAAGTGTCCAGTTATTCCACCAACCGATAAACTCAAACTGCTGCATCATTTTGATTAACTGGAGAAATTCTTGAGGATAAATTGCACGCTTAACCGAATGGCTCGCTAGCGACAAGCACTGCTCACCCTCCTGCACCTCAATCGCTAGTTGCTCTTCAAATAACTGATTGGGATGATCGAAGGGTTGCATTCGTACTTGGCATTTAAGATGGAGATCTCCCTGCTTTACTTCCCACATCTCCGCTTCAGATTTGAACATGTTCGCTGGCTCAAATTGAATACACCAATCTAATAGAAATAACCCACCCGGGCGCAAAGCGGCAGCCACAGAGGAAAGATGTGAATCTAACTCTTCGTTAGATTGGACATACAAATCACCCAAGGCAATCAAGATATAATCCACCGGCTGTTCAAGTTGAAAGGCCGTCATAGATTGCTGGTAAAACTTCGCAGCAATACCGGCTTGTTGAGCCTTTGCTTTGGAATAGGCCAGCATCGCAGGGTTAATATCCAAACCTACAAACTGTAAACCGCGCGCTGACAACTCAAGCAGGTGCGGAGACGGACCACAAGCCAATGTCAACACCGTATGAGTATCGACTCTGGCAAATTGCTGGATCGTTTGTTGAATGACATCCACCTCATGAGCCAGATCACGAAAGGCAAAGGCCAATTCATAATAACGCGGATAATCGTAACAATTAGGTTTTATATTCATGGCAATTTTCGCAGTAAAGCGTTAATAAACTTAAGTTTCGGTACGCTTAATTTCGACATCCAAAAGCTTTAATTGATCAATAATCCTGACAAGTTTCTGACCATTCTCGGTCAGTGAATATTCTGTTCTAGGCGGCACCTCTGCATAAACCTGCTTGGCTAACAAACCATAAGAGGTCAGTTTGCGTAACCGTTCAGACAAAACTTTGGTTGAAATGCCTTGCACGTGACGCTCCAAAGCACCCGGACGCGAGACACCTTCGGCGATGGCACGCAGAACGGAGACGGACCACTTGCAACCCACTACATCTTCGAGTTGCGAATAGGCTGATTGGGTTGTTGGTGACATTTTTTTCCCCTTTATTTTCTACAATTTACACCAAAAGGTTAGCGGGAAACCAAAAAGTGCCTGCTATGCAGTAGCTTTCGTTGTTTCTAACATAATAGGTGTGTCTGGTGGCACTAACCAACCTAGGAGAACAGTATGAAAACCAACGCCATTTTTTATCATGCGGGCTGCCCCGTCTGCATTGCCGCCGAGCAAACTATAGCCAATGCACTTGACCCCATGAAATACGATGTTGAAATTGTCCATCTTGGTAACGACAAAGCGCGGCTGCAAGCAGCCGAATCAGCGGGTGTCAAGTCCGTACCTGCCCTCGTCATGGATGGAGCAGCATTCCACATTAATTTTGGTGCTAGCATCGAGGCCTTGAAATAACCGCTTCATCCTGCTTATAGCTATAGTATAAAGGGTGTTTGCTCTTTTGGCAGGCATCCTTCCCCCAATTAATTAACTGGTAAGATGCGAATCAAGCCTTATCTTCTTTCTAGCCAGATTTTGTATGGCTTGGAATTAACATAAACCGCGATTAACATAAAAAGCAGTTCCATCAATTAACAATAATTAATGGTTAATAATCATACGGCAACCTATTCAAAATCCATAACCATTTAATTCTCAAGTGTTTTTGAAAAAAAACCTATTTTCCTTTTATAAGTTTAACTTCATTGGATAATGGTTAGTCGCAATTTTTATTTGACAATGAATGGCTTATCTAGCTGTAAAAAAATCTTTTCTTGATTAAGTAATAAGCCAACACCATTGAAACTACAAAACAAGGAAGTGCTATTGTGTAAAACTGTTGTGATACTTCATTTAAGCTAATTTCTTCAGAACTTGATGAGACAAACAGCTTACTATAAATAGAAATAATACTAACAAAGGCGTTATTTAAAGCATGCAGCAAAATAGGAATGGCTAGGTTTTTTGTTTTATAAAATACGATACACATACTCAATCCAAAAAGAAATGTAGTAATTGATGAAATTGAAAAGTGTATTGCTCCGAATAATAACGATGAAAATATCATGCTTGTCCAAACCGAAAACATTACTTGAAATTTAGTAAACAAAAATCCTCTAAAAATAAACTCCTCTGCCAAAGGTGCTAAAAATACTGCAACTATACCACCAATTATTGCTCCTACCAGTGTCGTTTGCCCCATTAACCCATTTGATTGAGTCATACTACCAAGTTGATCGACAGGTAAGAAGTTAACCACAGCAAAGATTATTAGACCTCTTGCGAAAGTAGTCATTTTCGCCTATAAAGTTAAGAATGAACTACCTA
>NZ_FUYB01000040.1 GCF_900167255.1 Thiothrix eikelboomii | reverse complement strand
AACTGACTTGTAATCAGTAGGTCCTCAGTTCGATTCCGAGTGCCGGCACCAATTCAAAAGCCTTGTAAATGAATAGTTTACAGGGCTTTTTGCTTTCTGGGATTTTACCAAGAATCGGTGATTTTCCGTTTATCTATACCCTCATCTATACCTTTTGTGCTCCGTAGGGCATTTAGAAAGTACATAAAATAAATTTGCACACCATCCACAGCACACCCCACCACTCATGCCACTGCACCATTTGGATGAAGCAACCATTTGGGCATAAGAAGGGTTTAATAGTAGCTATTCGCTATAATTCTAAAAAAATCACAACAATCACAACATTATATTTTTATCTATCTCTAACCCTTGCTACATAAGGCTTAGAGCGTGTTGTGAAAAGTCACAACAAATCACAACAATCACAACACGAAGTTCAGACATAAAAAAACCGGAACAATGTCCGGTTAGGTTACTTACTCTATTAATCCAAAAGGTTAGGCTATCAACCTGAGCAAACGCCCTGTACTGTTACCCTTACTATCAAAACTCTCTGTTTCGGCGACAATGCCTTTACTGATAAGCCCATCAATAGCTGCATACATTTGTTGCCCAACGGCTGATTTTGGCGTTATTTCTGCCCACGGCTTAGCTTGGTACTTGGCTTGCCTTATCTGGCGACGAGTGCACGTACCCCGCTTACCGATATACTCAATTAACGAATCCTCGTAGGCACTAGTCCCCATAGCGCCCATCGTCACCAGCAAGCGATAAATGTATTCTAAATAGTCACGCATCATATTAATGGCTGCTATTACCCACTGGTCAGGGATTAGCCCTGCACGGTGTTCGTCAAGCAAAGCTAACAAGGTAGCAATTTTCATGATGTGCATGTCTGGCTTACCTGCCATGCTTCGCAAGGTTAAAGTGCTGTACTTTCCACCATCACCTAAATGGGGCTCTATTTCATTACGGAACTCTTCAATGAGCCACCATGCTTTATCAGAAATCCGGTAACTGGGTAACTCATCAAAATCAAGGGGTTGCTGTAGTGCAGTCTTAGCTAGATCATGCGCAATTCGGTTATAGGTATTCTGCACATATTCTTGAGGATAGAACTTTTTATGATGGTCGCGCGTTCCTAGCAGCGTTGCTTCATTCAGCATCAGGAAGCGTTCAGCAAAACCTGAACCCTCTGATCTTTGCAGAATCGTATTAATAGCGCCCTCTTGAGCAAAGCAAGTTACCGCCCCCACGACTAAGCCATGATAGCCGTTTCTGCTGGCACGCATAGAATGGTGATAGTCCCCATTAAATCCCAATAGCATCAAGTCATTATCGGTTTTTACATCTTTGCTAAATGAAGCGCCCGTGATGGTATTCACTAATCCTTGCTCAGCACTA
This sequence comes from Thiothrix eikelboomii, assembly GCF_900167255.1. GTDB lineage: Bacteria > Pseudomonadota > Gammaproteobacteria > Thiotrichales > Thiotrichaceae > Thiolinea > Thiolinea eikelboomii. The sequence continues at coordinate 7,445 of NZ_FUYB01000040.1, read as the reverse complement.
GCTAACGCAAAATAACCCTGAGTATCATTCAACTTTTCATCAAGTGCAGCAGTGCTAGAGTTAGTTACAAAAAAGCCTTGTGGGAAAGGTTCAGCAAACTCTTCGTTCTGCTCTTTTTCTTTTTTCCACGCTTTTACGGCTTCCTTGATTGCCTGTTGAATAGGATGCTGAAACGCTTTCAAACATCTGCTTTTGCTAGTCGCAGATGGATTACAAGGCGCTACATACTCGCCCAAGGGTAACAGCTCGCCATTAGGGTACTGCACCGCATACGCACGACAGGCCACACTGGACACAACACCCAGCCCCACCAATAAAACAGAATTCACAGGTAGCCAACACATTTTGGCGACATCCTGCACATAGGTTTTAAAGTTGCAGTCGGGGATATGTTGCATCAGATCAAGCTGATAGCCTGACTCTGGTTCAGCTTCAAGTGGTTTTGTGGTGCGCTTGGCTGCGTTAGGAAAAGTAATGACTGTATCGCCTAATCCTGCTGATTTTAAGGTATCCATGATTTATAATCTCTGTGTCCATGATTTATAAAGCCCGGTTTAGAGTGAAGTTCTAGCCGGGTTTTTTATTTCTAGGCTGGTTAATCGTTCCGCATCCTCTCTACTAAGCACGCCGTCATATTCCATAATAGCTGCCCGCTCCTCCCATGCTTCTAGTTGGTCAACATGCCAATCATTCCAGTCGGCTACATAGTCTGTAGGTGGTGTAATCCATGCGCCGCCAATCGCTTCAGCCGCTTGGGTAGCATAATGTAAGCCGGGGTTCTTAATCGTTTTCCCTTGTAAGGAAATACTGCTATCAAGATCATTGTCGACGGCAAAAACAATCTGTACATCAGGATACTGTTGCCGCGCCCACCGCCCCACCTGCATTAAGTTGGTAGTGGATAGCGCCATAATGACAGGGTTCAGCGTGCGGACATGTACTGACACCGCCGTTGCATAACCTTCCGCGATATAGAAACGGTTCGCTACTTCGCCAGTCGTCAAATCACCTCCAATCCAACACAAGCCCCCCGCTGATGTTCCCCGCACTAACTTAAAACCATTAGGCTTGATTTGTTGTAGCCCCTGTAATGCGCCTGTAACAGCGTTATAAATGGGGATGAGTAGATCATCTGGGTTGATGTATTGGGCTTTGCTATCGTGCGTGGCAGCCTTAATCAGATAGCTTTTGTTAGCTTGCTTAGCAGCTAATGCGGGGATGCGCTTAGCCAACAAGTAAGGATGTGTATCCTTAGCCGGTACTCCACTGCTCCAAATGGCTTGCAATGATTGCAGCTCTTGCGCCTTAGCCAGCTGCAAGGCTTGTTCACGTTTAGCCTGTTCCTGTTGTGCACGAATCCGCCGCGCTTGGTATTCAGTATCTTCAAGCCGCTCTTGATCGCCCCACTCTTTCCAAACGAATACCTCGTCTGTTTTGCAATTGCGATAGCGAACTAATAAACCTTTAGGTGCATACACGCCGACATAACCTATTTTATCCGCGCCCTTGCCATCCGTTCTTTTTCCGTTGTGCCATTGTCCATCCAAGATAGGATGCTGTATGGCTAATCCAGTATGCTGCATCATGTGTTCTTGGAAGGTTCGCATTAGGCTGCTTGCTCCTGTTTAGTCGGTAGATTACCTAGCCATTCATCTATTTCTGATTCCACCCAATACACGCGCCCACCATGTACGCGCCGAAGTGGAAACTTACCCTCACGCTCCAGATTCCAAAGCGTGCTACGTGCCATCTTGATCTTTTCTGCTTTCAGTTCTGCATAGGTTAGTAATCGGGTATTGCTTGCCATATTTTCTTACCTGTCGCTAGTTGTTTAACAGGTTCTAGCTTGTCTTAGTCAAAGCCGCTTTTGTGCTTAATCGCGTCTAATCGCGTCTAATCGCGTTTTCAAAAGCCACAAAAAGAATTGAATCGGGGCGTGTCCCCGTAAAAGAAATCTTTCGGGTTTTCTTGTTGCCTCCAGAATCTGAAATATCTGAGTAACCAGCTACAGGGTTTCTAAGACAGAAAGCTAAAAGCTGTTCTGCTGTTGCAGGGCAACCCTGGTTTTCCTTTGTGTAAGCGTCCATGAATGCCTCAACTAATACAGCTGCCTTGCCTTCACGCTTGGGTTTTTCATTAACAGGTTCTTGCTGTGGTGGTTGAATTTCTTGGATTGGATTAGGCGCTCCTACATGTATGACTTGATTAAAATGTTCTAAATGTTCTACTGCTGTTTTGTAGAATAAGTAGAGTTCTATCTTAAACAAGGCGCTGACATCGCCAGCATTAAAAAATAGCCCCTCTTCCATTCTAAAAGCGATTGACTTATTTAAGCGAATCGCTTTTAACTGCTTGCTTTCTAAAGCTTCTTTCAGCTCTTCAAAGATTTCATTGCTATTTTTAATGGTAGGTTTTTCGTGATTACCCCGACCATAATAAATCCATGCAATAGTTTCTTGAAGATTTACCCATTCTTCATTTTGGTAGTAAAAAGATTCCATAGTGCATGCCTCTCTAATGCACCTTTCAAATAAAGAACCCATGCCAGCCGGTGAAAGGAATCCGGTTTTCGGTGATCAGCCTAGGCATGAGTAACCAACTAATTAAACTTGAATTAAGCGTTTAACTTCTAAATCAATATCAGCCTCTAGGGGCAATGTTATGACTTGGTGCACACTCCCAAAGGCGTTAATGCTATCCATCAAGTCGGCCTCTTCCTTGTCCTTGATCCAATAACCATCTAACCAGTAGTAGATGCTTTGGGTTGCAGTTGTAGGGCTTTGGGTGTTTAAGCAATCCATAAGTATTTTTTACCTCCATTGGTGTAGTTGGGGTTTTCAATCATCAAACCCTCTTTCATCGCTCGACTGAAAAAAGCTTTTTGCATGTTGCTGATACGAGTACGGTCATGCGTTCTACTTCCGGTCTCTTTGTTGCTGATGCGCTTTTGTATCCAGTTCCATGTTTCCCTTACCGAGGGTTTGCATTCATTGGTTTGAACCGCTTTCAGCCAATCGCTATACAAGCTGTTATGACCCTCAGCTGATGGTTTACTGAGGGTTGTTGCAGTGGTTTCCCCTAAAGCGCTTCTCTGACCCTCAGCTGATGGTTTGCTAAGGGTTTCCGAGTCGCTTAACTCAGGACTGGCGAACACATCACGCCGCGCTTTGAACTGGCTAAAATCAGGTAGTGGTAGCTGTTCTTCGTGAGCACCCAATGAGGGTTTCAGCAGGGTTTGTTTAGCTACCGCCGGAAAGGTGAAGCCCATTGGATGATGCGCCTTAGTTTCCGGTTCTGCCTGCACTTGGTATTTGAATAAAGTCTGTTTATTGCCTGACTGGACAGGACTAGAAGCCACTTGGGGAAAACCAAACCCAATAGGCTGCTTATTCGGTTCAGTGATCGGCTGCACGTGAGCCGGTGCAGAGGGCAGGCCGGGTTCAGGCTGTGCGCTGTATTTGGCTAGTGCTAGCTCTAAATCCTCAATAGCTCGCACGGATGCGCCGTGAGTTTTACTCAGGAAGTGGTGCAGGATTTCAAAGCAGACCGCTACAAACAACGTAATGAGTACCACCGCCGTTTTGAGATAGTCTTTGTAATCGCCCTTTTCGCCCGCTAGCGCACGCGCAAGGGTAATGATGACCGGATTATAAGACTCTGCCTTGAGCGCGTCCTGTCGCTCATATTTGAGTTTATCGCGCTCAATGCTCGCGGTTGCTTGCGCTTGGTTGGCCGATTGCTCAGAGCTTTTTAAGGCGGACACTCTAGCTCGATCACCGTCACAGTGTTTTTCCTTACCCGCTTTTAAATTCGCTTCACAACGTGCAAGTTTCTGTTCTGCATTCGCAATCGACGCTATCAGGCTAGGATTCACCGTGCTTTGGCTGCTACCTTCATTCGTGAGGGTCGCTTGATAGGCGCTATTGCGCTCCACCAAGACACTGGCTTTCACATCCTGATTGGCTGAGCTGGAAAAGAACTCAGCGAACAATGCAAACCCAATCACTGTACTCACCACTAAAGCCACACTGCCAAAGAAGCCAAAATGCAGATAGGCATGGTGTTTCACCCACGATAAGAACAGTGCCATCAAGACCACAATCGACACGGTGAAGGCAAAGCCAAAGAGTGAAGCCGCATCCTTAAAGTAAGCGCTCCATGATAGAGCATCACCTAAGTAAAGATGCTGATTGAACAGAAGGTACAGCAGGAAGGTGAGCAGGAAGCCGAGTTTCAATAGCAGCAAGCCGCGCTGTTCATGCTGTTGGTGTTGTGCAAGCTTGCGCTGCATGATTTCAAGTTGCGTGTTTTTCACGGACATGGTGGACTCCTAAATCAATACAGCGTTTAAGAGAACACTAGCCAAGGCCAGAAAACCCATCGACTGATGTGCAGCAAACAACCACAGCACAAACAGCAAACTAAACAGGCACAAGGGCAGATGCAAGCCAGCGAAAGCGACCGCCGCCAAGAGGCCGAAGGTTTGAGCGGTCAGCACAACTTTCAGCACTGCGAAGATAAACGCCGCTAGTGCCGTTGATTTCACCGCCAAGGGTAGGTAGTGGGTGAGTGGGTGGGTGTTCATGCTTGCACCGCCTTAGATTCCCGCGCCTCAGCGTCTAATTCAGCATGACATCTGGCGCAAACATGCGAATAACTCACATCGGCATGATAGGGATTCAGCCAGCTTCGAGCGCATTTGTATTCAGTCAAGGACACCATGCCGACTGATTCCAAGTGCAAACACCGTTCACACTCTAGGGCATAGACGATAGTCATGCTTTCACCCCCACTGAAGTAACTTTCCCTTCAAATTCATTGGAAAGCTCCACAATCCGCTGTGCTCGTCGAATCGCCATATCAGACAAGGAAACAATGTCACCCGAATCCATATCTAAAATCCCACCGCCCATTGGGAGCGCTTTTTGTTCCAATGACCACCCGAAAATAGCTTTCGTAGGTGAATTTTGGGTTTTGTCTGTGTTAGCATTCATGTTGCTAGTTCCTTTCAAATTAGATAGTTAGTGTATTTAGCAAGGTTTAAAGAGTGTTCCAGACTCGATAAGCCCTTAAGCGCCTCCACTTGTTGGGGGCGTTTTCGTTTATGGGTTCATAGCTTGGCTGATACCTTCAAGCCGTCCGCGCTCAAAAGCCTGCTGTTCTATTTTCCCCGTCATTAAATCTTGCAGAATCGTTACTACTTCCGCGTTCATGCTGCGATTGTTGGTAGTTGCTCTCTGCTTTAGCCATTCCTGTACCTCGTCAGGCATTCGCAAGCCGAAAGGCGGCTTCTTTTTTATATTTGCTGTCATTTCATAATCTTATGTTATACGGTGAAGTCATTATAATTACACGGTGAGTTATTTTAAGTCAATATCAAATTAGCTACACTGTGCAATCAAAATAAAAAAGGTTAGCTTATGAGCAGGGATGTGAACCCCTTCGGCCTGCGATTACCGCCCGAATTGAAAGAAGAATTAGAGAGACTGGCAGAACAGAACCGCCGTTCATTGAATGCTGAATTAATTGTACGCCTTGAAGAAAGCGTTCAGCGGGAAGGGCAAACCTGCATTACAGCTGAAGAAATACGCCAGATCGTGGAACAGGCACTCGCCAAAGCAGGCAAAGGCTAAATCATGGGATTTGAATGGGATGACAACAAAGCAAGTATCAATGAACAGAAGCATGGCGTAAGTTTTACTGAGGCTATTACTGTTTTTAGCGACCCCTTAGAACTGACCATTCCAGACCCTGATCACTCTCAAGGTGAGTTTAGATTTTTGAGTATCGGGCGTTCTACTCAAGGTACTTTGCTAGTAGTAGCCTATACCGAACGTGAGCCAGCGAGTATTCGATTAATCAGCACTCGACCTGCAACCAAATACGAAAGGAAACAATATGAGCAATCTTAATGATGATATGCGCCCTGAATATGACTTTTCGGGTGGTGTTCGCGGCAAACATTATCAACAGGGTACAAATGTTGTACTGTTAGACCCTGATGTAGCCGCCCATTTCAAAGATGCCCAAGCGGTTAATCATGCTTTGCGTTTGCTAATTCAACTTGCAGGGCAGGAGGTAAAACCTAAGATAGACGTGACGGATAAGGCAGCCTAGTAGGCTTTCTGGGTTGAACGAATCATAGCTTCACGCTCAATCTTCTTGGCATCTTGCACATAGCGGGCATTCGTGTTGCCTATGAGGGTGGCGGCTTAGTCCCTTGGTATGATCTATGCGATACTCTGTATCTCACCAACTAGCGAGATGGAATTGATGACTAGCACCATGATTCATATTCGGATTGATGAAGATTTAAAAGAAGATGCTAGCAAGGCTTTAGCGGCTATGGGCTTGACGCTATCGGATGCAGTGCGGGTACTGCTTACCAAGGTAGCCATAGAGCAACGCTTGCCCTTTGAATTGAAAGTACCAAAAGCGCCCACGGTCACAAGCCAGCGAGTGGATTCAATGGATGATATTCTTAGGCTGCTAGGTAGCTCAAATCCGTCTCAGAAGTAGTCAGCCAGAGCCTACCTATAGGCGAGTCGTTCTTGAAAGCAGTGCTCAAAACACTATTAGATTAGTTTTAAAAGTAGTCTATAACAGACTATAGAACCCTTCAGCACTGTTTTAAAAATAGGGCTTAAAGCACTATAGAAAACAATCAAGCACTGTTTAAAAATGTGGCTAGCCTTCGATATATACCCCCACCCCGCGCTGCTACCCCGTTTCCCCAAGTGGCTGGGTGGTTGCATGTGCTGCCTATCTAGCAAGGTAGCCACATCGTCAGATACTCAACTGCTTAACCATTACTACGCCACGTGGTAGTCAGCAACCATCAAATGATAACCGTAGTTATCATTTCGACTTCGCTACGCCACGTGACAGTCAGCAACCTATCTGCACCAAAACGCGCCCCCCACAAATGTCAGGTTTTGTCAGGTTCTCACCTCCCCAGCTAATCTATAAACTGAGTTTCTAGCTATGCCGTATTTATTGGCAATCGCTTCCTTGCTCAACACGCCCGCTTCAAAATCAGCTTTCAGAGATTCAATCTGTTCAGCACTCAGCTTTTCCTTGCGTCCAAACTTAACACCTTTTGCTTTGGCAGCCTGTCGGCCTTCAGCGGTACGAGCGTTTATCAAGTCACGTTCAAATTCGGCAATCGAGCCAAGGATGTTGAACAACAGCTTGCCTGTGGCGCTGCTGGTATCCATACCTGCTTGATCGAGCACTTTGAAAGCCACGCCTTTAGCTTCTAACAATGATAACTACGGTTATCATTTGATATTTCATTTGAAAGCCACGCCTTTAGCTTCTAACTCACGCACAATCGCCCATAAATCGCCCATAGAGCGTGCTAAGCGGTCAAGCTTAGTGATGACTAGCACACACAACACTCACAACACTCACAACACTCACAACACTCACAACACTCACAACAC
>NZ_FUYB01000039.1 GCF_900167255.1 Thiothrix eikelboomii | reverse complement strand
CGGGTAGCGTCTGTGCGGTGGATCTGGGCTATGTGGGGTTCAGGGTCGAGGGATGCTCTGTGGTCATGCCGTTCAAAAAGCCGCCGGGTCGAGACTTAGAGCCGGAGCAAATGGAGTTCAATCAGCGGTTGGCCAAGGTTCGGGTCAAGGTGGAGCATCGGATTCGCTCACTGAAAATTTTTCGGATTCTGAAGGGGGTTTACCGAGGACGGCGACGACGGTTTGAGCTACGCTTACGGTTGATCGCCGCTCTTGTTAATCGGATGATTGGGGGATAATTATTTTCGCAAGAGGTCTATTGAGTGATAATCAATTTCGATAATTTGAATTTTTGTATCAACAAGGCGTAGCCAAGGTAACTACACGCATGCATTTAGGCGATTTATGAAGCCATTCGCCAAGGTCTTCACCCTCAAGCGCTGGGAGTTGATCAGTGAACTCAAAAAATTCGGTGCAGTTTCTATCTATGAGCTGGCAAAGCGGCTGGATCGGCATTACCGCAATGTGCATCAGGATGTCGCCCTGCTGAGCGAATGGCTGGTGATCGAAAAAGACGAACACGGTAAGGTCTTCGTGCCTTGGGATGAGATTGATGTGCGCTTGCCGTTGCCAGTAGCTGCCTGATGAATGAGATTAATCAGGCTTGCCCCCAATAACTTCAAACGAGGTATCAGCGCGGTCGATATGAATATTTAGATGGTTTAGCAACGACTTATGCAGGAGTGGAGTTAATATGAAAATACTCATTTGCACGGTTGGTGGTTCACATCAACCCATCATCAAAGCGATTGAAGATAGCCAACCTGATTTTACTTTGTTTGTATGCTCGGAAGATGACCCCGATACAGGTAAGCCCGGTTCGTATGAGCAAATCGAAAAACGTGGCATTTTCCTGAAGAAAGACTTCAAGGATGAAAAGCCCAGCCTTCCTAATATTCCGACTCAGGCAGGGCTGAGAGAGGGTAACAGTTATGCAGTGTTGCGCGTGTATGCCGATGATCTTGATCATGCTTATAGTGAGATTTCGCGTTGTATCTACGAGTATGTACAGCGTGAGGATGTGATCGTGGCTGATTACACGGGGGGGACAAAAACCATGTCGGCCGCCTTATGCCTAGCCGCCCTTGATCATGACAGTATCGACTTACAGCTAGTGACTGGTTCACGAAATAATCTGGTGAAAGTCAAGGATGGCACAGAGCAATCGCAACAAGCCCAAATTGGGCGTACCCGCTTTCAATTGAAGCTCAGGCATGCCTTAGCTTCATGGGAATTATTTGCTTATGATGACACTCTCCTACATTTGGCTGACCAAAAACCCTTGAATCGTGATGATCGAGGCACCTTACAAGCAGTGCGTAATTTGAGTACCGCATTTTCTGCGTGGGATCGTTTTGACCATGTGACGGCCTTGGAATTACTCGATAACTACCTAAGTAAATACGGGAAGCTATTAGCCCCTTATGCAAGTCAATTGCGCCTATTGTGCAATGAGTCATCTAAACAAATACCCGCTCGTTTGCTAGATTTATGGCTAAATGCACAACGACGGGCTATACAACGACGCTTTGATGATGCCACCTCACGTGCTTATCGTTTGTTGGAATGGTCAGCTCAATGGTTACTAGCAAACCAAGCAAGTATTGATACTAGTCGCGTGGCAGTCGATAAAATTCCTGATACCTTGCGTTTAGTTCCGAACAATGATGGACTGTATAAAGTGGCTTTGTACGAGGCTTGGGAGTTAGCTGCCTACCATTGTGATGAAGGAGTTCGGGTATTTTGGGAGCAAAATAAGGAGCGCATGAAAGACCTACTAAGTATTCGCAACCACTCACTCCTTGCGCATGGTTTTAGCCCGATCACTGCTGGGGAGTGGCAGCGGGTAACGCTCTTTGTCGAAGAGGCCTTATTGCCACTGCTCCTTATGCAAAGTAGCAAACTAGGTATACGGCACTTACCACCTCAGCTACCAAAAACTTTAACGTTCTAATTGATTCAAGATGAGTTCCAAGCTCACTGATAGCAAGCAGGGCGAATTGGCACTAGGCTCAAACTTAGTCAGTAACAGGTGTGACACCATGCTGGCAGCGAAAATAACACCTAATGGGAGTGGATTTCACCCAAGTTGCTGAATAATTGGATCAATCTTTGGGGCATCCTCGGTAAAATCGGTATTACTGTGGGCGTTATCACTTTGACCCGGTTCATTTCCTGCAAAACATTGCATTAAGCAAGTTACTCTGAGTAAAATTGCTCAATTAATTGAGTAAAAAAGACTGTCTCCATGCACCAACGTCCACAACTCGCGATTCTAAACACCCGTTTACAGCAGCCCCGCCGTTTCCTACAAGTATTAGCGGGGCCGCGCCAAGTCGGGAAAACCACCTTAGCACGGCAAGCTATCGGCGCATTTCTTGGACGATCGCATTATGCGTCAGCGGATTTACCTGCCCCGCCCGATGTATTGTGGATTGAACAACAGTGGCGAGTGGCACGGTTATTAGCACAGCAGCAGCCGACTTTATTGGTGCTGGATGAGGTGCAAAAAGTGCCACGCTGGTCAGAGGTAGTGAAGATGTTGTGGGATGAGGACAGCTTCAGCCAGACCCCTTTGCAGGTGGTATTGCTGGGATCTGCCCAGTTCTTGATGCAGCAGGGTTTGGGGGAAAGCCTTGCGGGGCGCTTTGAGCTGATCCGTGTGCCACATTGGTCGTTGGCGGAGATGCAGACTGAATTTGGCTGGGACCTGCCGCGCTTTGTATATTTTGGTGGCTATCCGGGGGCGGCGATCTTGGTGGAGGATGAGTTCCGGTGGCGCAGTTATGTGCTGGACTCAATTATCGAACCGACCCTTTCCCGCGATGTGTTGCAATTGGCACGCATTGACAAGCCTGCTTTGCTACGACGTCTATTTGTGTTGGGTTGCCAATATTCTGGGCAAATTTTATCCTACCAAAAAATGATGGGGCAGTTGCAGGATGCAGGCAATACCACCACCCTCGCGCATTATTTGAACTTGCTGAATGGAGCATGGATGCTGGCGGGCTTAGATAAATTTGCTGGAGATGCGGCGCGTAGCCGTGCCGCCAGCCCCAAGCTATTAGTGCTCAATAATGCTTTGTTTAGTGCTCAACAGCCGATGGGATTTGTTGCTGCTCAACAGGATGGCGAGCTATGGGGACGTTTAGTGGAGTCTGCGGTAGGTGGCTATTTGTACAACAGCTTGCCTCCAAACCTGACCCTGAGCTACTGGCGTGAGGGTAATGCAGAAGTGGATTTTGTGGTGAGGCAAGGTGATAAAGTATTAGCCATTGAAGTAAAAAGCGGACGTAATAAAGGCACATTGGCGGGGCTAGATGCTTTTGCTAAGCAGTTCCCACAGGTGACTAAGCGGGTCGTGGGGACAGGTGGCATACCGTTGGAAGTATTTTTGGCAACCCCGGTAGTGGAGTGGTTTTGAGTGCAGTAGGTTAACAGCATGATGCTTAACGGGATAAGTTTCTGGGATGTCCTCGATAAACTCGGCATTGTAGCGGGTGTATTCGGTTTATTGGTTTCACTGTCAATCCGCGCTTATTTATGGCGCAAAGAAAAGCAAGATAATGCGCTAATTGATATTCGCCTGTATTGCCCTGAGCCAGAAATCACGATTACTTTGCAGGGGCAAATTCGCCGCAAGAATCTGACCCGTGCTGAGGTTCAAGGGCTGCTGGGTATTTTACCGATGAGGGAAAAAGGCAAGCGTTATGAATTGCAAGCTTTGAATCAGAAGGCATTTTTTGATGCGCTGGAAGAGGCACAGGTGAATGGAGCGATTCAGGAACTGGTGATTACTTGCAGTGAGCAGGAATTGGAGCAGTTTGATTTGGGGACTCAAGTGGGTAGCTAATTGCTCTTTCAATTCATTCAAGATTATGTGAATATAAACCAGTCGCAACCAGTCAAGATAAAAATATAGCATGATAGCCATACAGTCCAATGAAGTTAAAACACGCTTTGCTGAAGTACTACGCAAGGTAGAAAGTGGCCAAGAAGTGGGAATCACTCGCCACGGGAAATTGGTAGCCAAACTGCTACCTTATGGTGCAGAGGGGAGTGACGCCTCTAATAAAAAATTGGCTATTCAACAGCTCAAGGCATTCCGCAAGAAAAAACTGGCTTTAGGTGAGACGATTGCCGATCTACGTGCTGAGGGGCGGCGCTAATGTTTGTGCTGGACTGCTCAGTCGCCTTAGCTTGGTGCTTTGAAGATGAGTCTAGTGATTATGCAGATAAGGTTTTAGATTGTTTGGAAGAGCAGACAGCACTTGTGCCGCGTCTTTGGCATCTTGAAGTGTTGAATGTGTTAGTAGTAGGTGAGCGTCGGCAACGCATTCAACCGCCTGAACTACAGGATTTTTTAAAACTACTCACCGCTCTTGATATTCAAACTGATAAATATTCTCCTATTATCGAGGATAATGCATTGTTTCATTTAGCCCAAACTCATCAGCTTTCTGCCTATGATGCTACTTATTTAGCTTTGGCTTTACGTGAGAAACTTCCATTAGCGACTCAGGATAAACGCTTAAGGCAAGTAGCTGAAAGCTTAGGTTGCTATTTTCAAATTCAACCCTAACTTTTAAAAACTGTAACCTAGGATACTCCTATGCCCCTAGTTCAATCCTTACCCCCTCTTAGTATTGAACATTATCTGCAGGGTGAGCTGCAGAGTGAACTTAAGCACGAATACCTTGAAGGACAGGTTTATGCCATGGCGGGGGCGAGTATTAATCATAATCGCATCAGTCGTAATTTACTCACCCAGATAAGCGCAACATTATCAGATACTTGTGAGATATTTTCTTCTGATCTTTTAGTGAAAACGGGAGTAAATCGTTTTCGCTATCCAGATTTGGTGGCATTTTGTGAAAGTACGCAAGGTGATCAGCAGTTTATTGATAACCCATTATTGATTATTGAAATCCTATCTAAGAGTACACGCCAGCAAGATAAGGGGATGAAGCGTAACGAATATTTATCCTTACCCAGTTTGCAAGAATATGTATTGGTCGAGCAAGATTTTATAGAAGTAGAAGTATTAAGGCGGAGTCAAAGTTGGAAATCGGAGAACTATTATTTAGGTGATCGCTTTAAATTAGACTCTCTACAAATAGAGCTTAGTGTGCTCGATATTTATCATAAGGTTACGAATACGGATATGTTAGATTATTTAACCACGCTATCATTCAATCAAAATGAATGATTAATTGGCTCAATAGGATTTTTATGGCACGGATTCTAGTCACTTTATTAGGCAAGGCGGTTGCTAATTACAAGTCAGCGACTTATGTATTTGAAGATAAGAATACACGTACATCGCGTTTCTTTGGTTTGGAATTAGCTAAACAAGTGAAGCCCGATCAGTTGGTTATTCTCGGAACCACGGGCAGTATGTGGGATAATTTGCTGCTAGAAACAGAGCTAAGTCATCGCACTGATCTTGAACAAGCGCTTTTGAATATCGGTGAGGCTGCCCAGCAAGATCGTGTTGAGCAAGCTACTTTGAATCAATTAGCGATTGAACTCAGTAATACCCTCAATTTACCTTGTCGGTTAAGCTTAATTCCCTATGGGCGAACTCAATTAGAGCAAACGCAAACGCTGGAGCAATTAGTGGGTTTTTTTGCGTCCGGTGATACGGCTATTTTAGACATTTCGCATGGCTTACGCCATTTACCCATGTTAGTGCAACAAAGTAGCCTATTATTGCAGACCCTCAAAAATGTACAAATCGAGGCTATTTATTACGGTGCTTTAGAGCTAAGTCAGGAGAGTTTAACGCCTGTCATGCGCTTAGATGGCCTATTGGAAATTGATCGTTGGAGCGAAGCGCTTTATTACTATGATAGATCGGGTGATTACGCTAGCTTTGCCGCATTACTGGAGCAATCCGGTTTTAGCAAGCATGCCACCGACAGCCTGAAAGATGCCGCTTTTTTTGAGCAAACTAATAACATCCATAAAGCATGGGCTAAATTAAGGCAATTTTTAAGCGCTTTACACAAAGAAGAAGGGTTATGTAGTCCACATGCTCGGTTGTTTTTGCCTGCTTTAAAGCAGCGATTTGCTTGGGTCAGCCAGCAAAATCCAGAGCAGCGGCAAGCGTCCGTTGCGTGGCTAGCCTTGGAAAATGGTAGCTTGTTACGAGCGACTTTGTATGGGTTTGAAGCCTTTATTTCGCGTTTAACCGTGGAACATCAAGGTAATGTAGATAATTTTGATAACCGCGATCAAGCCAAAGCGCATTACGAAGCGTTAAGACCCACCACAACTTGGCAAGCCTACCGCTTACTCAGAGGCATTCGTAATCAATTAGCCCATAGCAGTACTCATACGCATCAGGAAGTAAAAAAAGCGGTGGCAAATCGAGTGGTTTTAAGTGAAACCTTGCAAAGTATTTTTAAAACCTTAATTCCAAGGCAGACTGTATGACCACCTATTTCATCTCCCGCCACTCCGGCGCGATTGCTTGGGCAGAATCCCAAGGTTTCCACATTGATCAACCATTAGCACATTTTGATGTTAGTCTAGTTCAAGCAGGTGATTTGGTTTTAGGGACTTTGCCGGTGAATTTAATTGCTGAGGTGAATCAGCGCGGTGGGCGCTATTTTCATTTGACTTTGGAGTTGCCTGCCGAGTTGCGGGGGCAAGAGTTAACGGCTGAGATTATGCAAAAGCATGGCGCACGTTTAGAAGAATACACTGCACAGCAAGTCTGATTGCTGTTGGCTTAGTTCTTGCTTTCAATTTTTTAGTGAATAGCTCGTTTGGAGTCGATTCAAACGAGCTATTTTTTTAGGGCTGGTCAGTTTGATTTTGACAAGCTTGTCAATTCCACTTAGCGCTTTAACTTCAGGCATGATGCTTGGCAGAAACTGATGGCAAAGGTAAAGCATGCATGAGTGGACGTTTATTGTATTTGGCTTCCTATGATGTCTGTGAGGATGATCGCTTGCGGGCGGCCTTGGCTTGTGTGCGGGCTTATGCCACGGGTGGGCAAAAGTCGGTGCATGAGGTGTGGCTGACCGCAGCGGAGAAGGGGGAGTTATTGTTAGCCATGAGTTTGTTGCTGAATTTGCGTGAGGATAGTTTTTTACTCATTCGCCTCGACCCACGGCAGCGGGTGCATACCTTAGGCATTGCGATTCCACCGAGTAATCCTGATTGGTTTTATGTGGGGTAGGCGGATGAGTACACTTTATTTAGATCATCAATATGTCAGTTTAAAATTAGAGGGTGAAACGCTGGTCACGTGGTTGCAGGATCAGCGCCAACGCCCCATTCCTTTGGCCTTATTAGAACGAGTCGTGTGTTTGAGCAATGTGCAGCTCGATAGCAATTTGCTGGGTGCGTTGGCAGAGCGTGGGATTGCCTTTAGTGTAGCCAGTCCGCGTAAACCAAAGCGCCGTGCTCTGCTGTTGGGGCAGGGGCATAATGACGCCAGTTTGCGTTTATTGCATTATCGCTTGGCGCAGGATGCGGCTTGGCGTTTGCAGTTTAGTCGTGAATTATTAGCCGCCAAATTCAAGGCGCAATTACGTACCCTCGCCGATATGCAGCAGCAGCGCCCTGATCAGCGCAAAACCTTGTTAAGTGCTGAGCGGCAAATTCAGCAAGCTTTGGTTAGCCTGTCGACCGCGCAAGGCTTAGAAAATTTGTTGGGTATAGAAGGTGCTGCGGCACGTGCAGGTTTTGTGGCTTTGGCTGCGGTGCTCCCTGAATCGTTAGGCTTTAAAGGGCGCAAGCGTCGCCCACCGCCTGATCCGGTGAATGCAGCTTTGTCGCTGGCCTTCACACTGCTACATAATCGCGCCGTACAGGTATTGCATACCCAAGGTTTAGAACCTCTGTTGGGTTTTTATCATGAGCTGAGTTTTGGGCGAGAATCCTTGGCCTCGGATGTGATTGAGGTATGGCGACCGACTCTTGAGGCTTGGGTGTGGACGCAGTTTAGTCAACAGCAATTACGAGCGCAGCATTTTAAAACCGATGCAAATGGCTGCTTTTTGGATAAAGCGGGTCGGCAGATTTTTTTTGCGGAGCTTGAGGTGTGTTTGCGGCCGTTAACTCGGGCGCTACGCTGGCAAACGCGGGCTTTGATTCGGGCGATGCGAGCGTGGGAGGCGCAAATTTAATTATGAGTGAAGCACGTCAAGCTTTGTATTTGGATAGTCTGCAAGCCGATCGGGTGAGTGTGGAGGCCGTGGCGCTACGGGTGCAAACGCATGCGCAGTTGAGTTTGTTTTATCCATTACGGCGGATTGCGCGTGTGGTGGTGACGGGCAAGGTGGAGTGGCAAACGGCGGCTTTGTTGGCTTGTTTGGATTATGGCATTCCTTTGGCTTTTCGGGAGCGCGATGGGCGTTTGATCGGGCACTGTTTAAGTGAGCGCAGCAATCAAACGCCGCTGGAGGCTTTGTTGGTGTATTGCGCCGATCATCCTGAGGGGGATGCTGTGTATCAGCAATGGCGTTGCCAAGAGGAGTATCAATGGGTGCAACGGGCGGGTCGTACCCGTCAGTATCATTTGCAGGGGCGTTTGGCTTATCAAGTGATGGGGCAAGTGGAACGTTGGGTGCAAGCCCTTTTGCCCTGTCGGTTTGGGCAATTCACTGCGCAGTTGCAAGCGCCGATAGCGAGTCATGTGGCTGAAGTGCTGGCGGCGTATGGGTTTAGTGACAATATTCATCTGCCTGTGACACGGCGTGTGCATTTGGCTCGGGATTTAGCGCAGTTGTTGATCTTAGAGGCTTATTGGTTGGTGTTACGCGGCGAACGTCCGAGTTTACAGGCCGAGCGTGGTTTGCGGTATAGCCTCGTGGCGTTTTATGAGTTGCATCAGGCGCATTTTGAAGAGCGAGCACGGATTGCTCTCAATCGGTTGTGGCGGCAGTTAAAAACTTTGGAGGTGGATTAATGGCGAAGCAGCGTTTGCCGCATATTGTGACTTATGATATTGCTGAGCCGAAACGGTTACAGCGGATTCATCGGTTTTTGAAAAAGGTAGCTTTGCCTTTGCAGTATTCGGTGTTTTTATTAGAGGCGGATGCTCAACGCATTGCGCAGTTAGAACAGCAGTTGGCGACGATGATTCATCCGCGTGAGGATGATATTCGGATTTATCCTTTGCCGAATCAGCCCGATTGGTGTGCCATTGGTCGTCCATTATGGGATGAGGGAATGTTGTTAACTGGCATGCGCTTGCCTGTAGCGGCGCAGTTGAAAGCAGAAACTTTTTGGGATGAGCATACACGCGCATTGACCCGCTCAAATAGCTAGCGGTACACTAGGGAGTGTGTTGGCTTCTTTAACAATTTAGGGATGATTTTTGTAGGATTTTTATGCATTGCTTAAATTTTTCTCATGCAAACTTTTTATACAGTGCATTTCCTGCTAAGGGCCTCTGTAAGTTGTTGATTTTAAAGGCTCGCCAGACACGAGCGGTTTGAATGTTTCCCTGTTTGAGAAGGGATTAAGACGATGGACTCAGCAGAGAGCGATATAAACCGCTGTTTGAATGTTTCCCTGTTTGAGAAGGGATTAAGACAATGAAGGGGCTGAGGTTAGAGGAGGTGGTCTTAGGTTTGAATGTTTCCCTGTTTGAGAAGGGATTAAGACGCT
>NZ_FUYB01000003.1 GCF_900167255.1 Thiothrix eikelboomii | reverse complement strand
CCTTTGGAGAGTGTGTCAGTGGGGCTGGGAAATGCTCAGCCTCCAACGCTCGATGAATGAGGAATCACCTGACTTTAGTCGGGGGAGAAGGTCAAGGAAAGCAAAGCGTTAAGAGCCTTTAGGACCTGCTAAGAACCAGACCAACAAGCCAATCAGTGGGAAGAATAGAATAAATAAAATCCATAGAAACTTACTTAAACCACCGGCTGAGCTTTGGGCAACTTTAATAATCGCCCAAATCGCAACAATTAAATGAATCAAGCCAAGTAAACCACCGACTTCAATGCCCATGCCTAACTCCTTTACTAGCAACTCATGTGCTGTGTGATTGAGGATCGTTCTTAAAATGCGAGGATTTAAAGTTTATCTGAACCTTGAAAAGCCTACGAAAAACCGTAGTGCTTTTAGCGGCTTTTATAAGATAAATATTTGATTTTAAAATAAATTATGCTAATTGCTGCACAATTTTGGCCAGTGCAGACGAATCTAACTCACCCTGACCTTGTTCGACGAGTTCATGCATATAATTAACGGCCAATTGTGAACTCGGCAGGTTCAAACCCAAACTTTGAATCGTATTTGCAGCGATGCGCAGATCCTTAGCATGTAGTTTCGCTTTGAAGCCGGGCGTGTAATTCTCCTCAATAATGCGTTTCGCATGTACTTCCATCACTTTTGAGCCTGCAAACCCACCCGCTAAGGCAGTGCGCATTTTCTCTAAATCGACTCCTGAGGCTTGTGCAATGGCGAAGGCTTCACTCACTGCAATGACTGTTTGTGCAATGATTAAATTATTACAAGCCTTCACCACTTGGCCCGCTCCATGCTCACCAATCAAAGTAATAGTTTTGCCTAAAGCCGAAAGCACTGGTAGTGCTTCCGCAAAATCCTCAGCTTGCCCGCCGACCATAATCGTGAGTGTGCCCGCAATCGCCCCTGCCTCTCCTCCAGAGACCGGAGCATCCAGCATCCGTAGGCCTTGTGTACCTAAGCGTTGAGCAAACTCTTGGGTGGCTAAGGGGGAGATGGTGCTCATGTCAATTATTAATAAGCCCGGTTTTGCTGCTGCAACAAGGCCATGCTCGCCAAAAAGTATTGCCTCTACATCCGGTGTATCGGACACGACGGTAATGATAATGTCCGCTTCAGCCGCTAAAGCAGCAGGGCTGGCATAAAGGTTAGCACCTGCATGGGTTAAAGGAGTTGCAGTCTCTGGACGGCGAGCATAAACCCCTAAAGCATAGCCTGCTTTTAAGAGATTTAAACCCATCGGTCGTCCCATAATACCTGCACCGATCAGGCCTAAGCGTGGCAAATTTGCAGTAGACATAGTGATTCCTAGCGCTAAATAACCACGCAAGTTTAACAAAACTTGCTACAAACTGCTGTTTATATCCCGTTTGGAAAGACGACCTTATTTGGGTAGGCAGCCGCTCTGATGTAGAATGCTGAACCTAATAAAACTGTTGAGGAGCTATGCATGGAACTAACGCGCAACCAAGTCGAAGCACAATTAGCGAGCATTCAAGATCGCTATTTAGGCCAAGACCTAATCACTGCAAAAATGCTGAAAGAGCTGAAAGTGTCTGGCGATCAGGTTACGCTCAAACTCGTGCAAGGCTATCCGGCCGGGGCTTATAAAGATGAATTGCAAGCAGAAGTTATTGCCAGCTTAAAGCAAATCGGTGCAAGCTTTGTGAGCCTGCAGTTTGATACAGTGATCAATGCTCATGCCGTCCAAAAAACGGTCAAGCGTCATGATGGGATTAAAAATATTATCGCGGTCGCCTCGGGTAAAGGTGGGGTCGGTAAGTCGACCACTGCGGTGAATTTGGCTTTAGCTTTGCTGGCGGATGGGGCTAAGGTTGGGATCTTAGATGCGGATATTTATGGCCCTAGCCAGCCGCGTATGTTAGGTATTTCTGGGCAGCCCGTCTCCGATGATGGGCGTAGTTTGCAACCGATGCAAAATCACGGTCTGAAAGCCATGTCGATTGGTTTTTTGATTGAAGAAGACACGCCGATGATTTGGCGCGGTCCGATGGTGACTCAAGCGCTAGAGCAGCTTTTGAATGATACGCAATGGGGAGATTTGGATTATTTGGTGGTGGACTTGCCGCCGGGCACGGGTGATATTCAATTAACTTTATCCCAAAAAATTCCAGTCTCTGGTGCGATTATTGTAACCACTCCTCAAGACATCGCGTTATTAGATGCGCGCAAAGGCTTGAAAATGTTTGAAAAGGTCGAAGTGCCGATTCTAGGGGTGGTGGAAAATATGAGTATGCATGTGTGCAGTAATTGTGGGCATGTGGAGCATATTTTTGGCTCAGGCGGTGGCGAAAGTATGGCTGAGCAATACCAAGTGGCTTATTTAGGCGGTTTGCCTTTAGATATTCAAATTCGTGAGCAGGCTGATAGTGGTCATCCTACCGTGGTGGCTGATCCTCACGGCAAGATTGCTGGGCTTTATCATGAGATTGCGCGTAAAGCGACAGCGCGCCTAGCCCGTCAATCTAAAGATTACAGTGCTAAGTTCCCGACGATTAAAATTCAAAACGTCTAGTTCTTAATAGATTTGCAGCGATCAGGCCACGGTTTGCACCGTGGCTTTTTTGTTTTAGTATGCCTAACCAAGATTAATTAGCGGTAGCTAGTAGAGAGCGATATGAGTATTAAGTCAGATCATTGGATTCGGCGTATGGCCGAGCAACACGGCATGATTGAGCCTTTTGAGCCACAACAAGTGCGGGCGCGGCAAGGTGAAAAAATCGTCTCTTATGGCACCTCGAGCTATGGCTATGATGTGCGCTGCGCCAATGAGTTTAAGATTTTTACCAATATTAACTCTGCTATTGTTGATCCGAAGCATTTTGACGCTAATAGCTTTGTCGATTTTGTGGGTGAGGTGTGCATAATCCCGCCTAACTCCTTTGCACTCGCTCGTACCGTGGAGTATTTTCGAATTCCACGTTCAGTACTGACGATTTGCTTAGGCAAATCGACCTATGCCCGTTGTGGGATCATTGTGAATGTCACGCCTCTAGAGCCAGAGTGGGAAGGGCATGTGACTTTAGAGTTTTCGAATACCACCACTTTGCCTGCCAAAATCTATGCCAATGAAGGGGTCGCCCAAATGCTTTTTTTGGAGTCCGATGAGATTTGTAGTACCTCTTACAAGGATCGGGGTGGGAAGTATCAAGGGCAAACCGGAGTGACTTTGCCACGAACCTAAAGGCTGAAAAGCGCGCCTACTCCCAGGGGAGAGAGCAGACGCAATCTGAACATAAAAATGCGAGTCCCTCCGCGATTCTTGTCTTCCTATCAAACAGAGTCGATCTCTAAACCCTCGTGGTTCAATAATGAGCTAATTTGATTTTAGCGGGGTTTTTTGCTTAAAAAAATGCCAATTATTCACCATTTACTCAAAATTTGCAGAGTTGTGTGTATAAAGGTTATTCATAATGACCTTTTATCAGTTTTCATTAACAGCTGGTCTATGATAATAAGAAGCTGAACCCTAGATTAACTAACTTACAAGAAGAGGCAAAAGGCTTAAGCCGTCTGTTTGCAGTCATCCTTATAAAAGTACAGGAGTTCGTACTATGTCATTTGATATTTCAAAGGGAGTTGGTTTATCTGGTAGCTACGGCACAGATTTCGCGGCTCAAAACCTTACCCCGCTGGCGACTCCCGCTTCGGCGGATATTCAAAAATTTAATGCAGCGATGGGTAAGTCTTCAGAATTTGCAGTTAATGCCAATCAAGGTGGGAGTACCCCATTCGCCAGTACCTTTGGCAGCAATCTGACTACGGCTGATCAAGTAAATCAAATGAATCAAGCCAACCCAGTCGGCCAAGCTAATGGCAGTAGTGGCGGGACTAATGATTCAAGTGGTGATCAAAGCCTGCAATCTTTATTGAGTAGCCTGATGAGTTTGCTGTCACAGATTATTAGCCAAATGCAAGGGAGTAAAAACGCGAGCGCCTCAGGTGATGACGCAGGCGCAGCTGGGAATACAGGCAGTACCGGTAATACGGGTAAAATTGGCGCAGGTGAAGCGAGTAAAGGTTCGGGAACGAGTGCTGCGAATTCAGCAGGCAATAATGCCAATGCAAAAGGAAGCTGTGATTGCAGTGGTACAGATGCGGCCGAGTCAGCTAATAGCACAGCGGCTACGCCAGTGGCGGATCAAGCAGCGACGAATAATAGCTCAGGTGCTAACAATAGTTCGACGCAAACCGATCAGCTTGCACAGTTATTACCTGCAATCATGCAATTGATCCAAATGCTGATGCAGCAAATGTCAAGTAGTTCCAACACAGCCGCTACCGGTAACAGTGCTTAAGTCTCTAAACTAGGCGACTAAGGCTAAAAAGAAGTCAGTCTAACTTTAAAGCTAACTATCCATGAATTAAGGCAGCTGACTAAGTAAGCGCCGCAGCTCTCTTAAAAGGCTGCTGCGCTGCTTGGCCTGAGGCTCATCACATTCATAACATAAAGTTTGATAAGTTGCCGTAAAAGCTAAAATTTTCTCTGCCTGTGCGGGCCAAGCTTGTGCAGCTAAAGCGCCGAATTCACTCGGGGTTTGATCTAAACGCCGCTCAAAACCTTGTTTACTTAAGCGCTCAGTAAAGCGTCGATATAAGCGATGCTCTAAAGCTTCAGCATGCGCTTGTCGAGTTAAACCTAGCCAGATTAAGCCACTCAGCGCTAGGCAAACCAATAAAGCCAAAGCCCATCCAGCTAACTTCAGCACACTGAGTCCACCCAAGAGTTTATCTAAAAATTGCGCTTGGGTTGCTGAGTCATAACTTAAAATCCAACGTTGCCAGCCATATTGCATTCGATCTAATTGCTGGCGAATACTGTTTAACCAAGCAAATTTACGACTCGAGAACACCGATTGCTCAAGCAAACGACCTTCTTTTTTTAGGGCTGCTTCTAGGTTTTGCTCAGTACGTTCAGGCGCGACCATACTCGTCGGATCGACCCTTAACCAGCCTTGATTAGGCAGCCACACTTCAGCCCAAGCATGGGCGTCAAATTGATGAACGGCGAGATAGTTGCCCGCTTTATTCCATTCACCGCCTTGATAACCCACGACAACTCGGGCTGGAATACCCACCGCACGCATAAGAAAGACAAAGCTACCGGCATAATGCGAACAGAAACCCCGCTGTGAATCAAACAAAAAACCATCAATCGTATCTGTTTCACCTAACAGCGGTGGATTTAAGGTGTAAAAAAAAGCTTGCTCTTTAAAGCGCTTTAAGATGGTTTGGATATAAGTCAGCTCATCACCCGCAGCCGCGTATAAATTTTTTGCTAATTCCCGACTGCGATTATCACCTTGTGAGGGTAGCTGTAAAGCTAAGGCGCGTAGTTTAGGGCTAAGTTCAAGGTCTCGAATCGAGGCAGGGCGACTGACTGCACGAATCAACAGCGGGCTTTGTAAGGGCTGTTTGGCCATGACCCGATAATCAGCTGCCCGTAAAGCCTCACCCTGCACCTCTGTGGTTGGGCTTAAGGTAAATAACCAGTTTTGCCCCGATGGCTCATAAATCGCCTCATATTCATAAGCCATACCTTGAGTTTTAAGGTTGTGTTCTTGGTAGCTATACTCGTGTTTGAGTGTCCATTTTAACTGCTCAGGATCTTGTTCGGTGGCAAATTGCCGCCATTCACGCCCATCAAAATGCTGCAAAACAAGACCTTGCCAATACAAATCTGTCTGCGGCGGGCGCTCAGTTTTGAAACTAACCCGAAAGGCTAGATCCGCCGATTGGCTCAGTTTTTCAATATCCCCCGGTGCCATTCGATCCAAAATGCCGCGTGTGTGTTGTTCCGTTGGCAAAGGCAAACTCCAAAACGGCTGAAAACGCGGTGTCAATACAAAAATAATCACCATCAGTGGCAAACACTGCAGCAGGATTTGACCCGCTATCCAAAAATTAAACTGTACTTGTTGTGCGGGCGTCAATTCCTCAAGAGTTTGTTGCACACCGACCAAAGCTCCGGTGAGCACAATCAGTGCTAACGTTCCATATAGACCTGCGATAATGCTCTGTGTGTAAAGAAAGTGGAGGGCAACTAAGAAATAACCGGTCAATATCACGACTAAGGCATCACGCTGTTGCACAGCTTCCACGGCTTTAAACGCAAATCCAAGGAGTAATAAAGCAGACATTGCTTCGAGTGAAGGTAAACGTAAGCCACTTAAAAAGACGGCTGCAATGCCCAGCAAGAGCAGCCCCGCTTTCAGTAAGGTCTTCGGTTGACTCGCTTTACCCGCTAACACCCGCAAACGCCAGCCTGCCGCCAGCACCACAACCGCTAACAACCAAGGCGGGAGGCTAGTGGTAAAGGGGAGCATGACAATTAATTGTGCTGCCAACAGCCAAATCATCCCCGTATAGGTAATAAAAGGCTGTGTTGAGGTTCGCTTATCCTTGAGCATGCTCTACTCCAAACAAAGCCAAGGCTTGTAAGCAGCGTGCTTGATGAGCTTCACCTTTCGACGGAGGTATCACTAGGCCGGGTAGTTTGAGGCCGTATTGCTGTTGAGCTTGATGGGCATCCAATACTTGGCGACATAGCTGTGATAAGCGTGGCTCGATACCAGAGTTAGCTAAATTCGCCCAATCTAACCATAAGTCATGGCTCGCATAATCGACAAACACTTTAGTATTCAGTTTGCCGGTTTTAGCGTAGTGACTCCAATGAATCTGTTTAGGGGAATCTCCGGTTTGATAGCTGCGAATACCGCCAAAATCGCTGCTACCCCCAGATAGGGTTTGTCCAGAAGGATGAGTCGAGTCCAGTGAATTGGTCGGATAAGGTTGCTGATGTTTTGGTGCAGGGGCTGGATACACTAAGCCCGTTATCTCTAAGGCAAGATAAGACCAAGCCACGGCTAAACCAGTTGGATAATGAGTGGAAATATGAAGACGTGGCGGGTTGAAGTGGCCGCGCTGTTGAGTACTATGGGAGAGTTTTACCCGAACAGTTTGAGTGGTCATCAAATTGACTTGTACCGCATCCTCCTCGGGCCAAGCGAGTTTTATTGCAAATTTTTGTTGCTTAGGGGGGCAAGCGAGTTCCAATTCTAAAACCGCTTTTTCACCAGCAAAGCAGGGCTGGATATGAATCGCAGTGATACTGAGGCCTCTTAAATTTCTCCAAGTATGCAGTAAATTCACAATGAGCAGCGCGAATAGCCAAAAACAAACGCCGTAAACCAAGGCGTTTTGGAAATTAATCCCTAATAAAAACAGCACAGCAATCAGCCCCAACAAAGCCAAGGCAGTTTTGCTGGGAAGAATGAAAATATTGCGCTGCCCAAGGGTCAGTGTACGTGTCCGAGGCCAGCGTGGTTTAAACCAGTGTGCAAACTGTGGTGGCCAAGTTTCAAGCATGCCGATTTCCGATCACATCAACTTTGGTCAAAATATGTCGCGCCAATTGATCCCCTTGGGTTTCATGGCGACCGATTAAGCGATGCCCCGCGACGGCTGCAAACACGGCTTGCACATCTTCGGGTAGTGCGTGGGCGCGACCTTGTAATAAAGCCCAAGTTTGTGCACTGCGCACTAAGGCTTGCGCCCCGCGTGGGGATAAACCTAAATGGCATGCTTCACTTTGACGGGTATAAGCAATCAGGCGCTGAACATAGTCGAGTAGCGCCTCACTGAGTTTGACTTGTGGAACTAAGCTTTGTAGCCCTTGCAAGCGTACAGGATTTAAGATGGGTTTAAGGCTAGCTAATGAGTGACGGCCATGATGGCCTTTGAGCAGTTCGCGCTCTGCCTTTGGATCAGGGTAGCCAAGCGAAATCCTTAATAGGAAACGGTCTAGTTGCGATTCAGGCAGAGGGAAGGTACCTGATTGGCTTTGTGGATTTTGGGTAGCAATCACAAAAAAAGGTTGTGGCAAGGGATAGGTTTGCCGCTCGATGCTGACCTGCTGCTCTTCCATAGCCTCTAATAAAGCGCTTTGTGCTTTTGGGGTGGCACGATTGAGTTCGTCGGCTAAGACGACTTGGCTGAAGATCGGTCCTTGGTGAAAACGAAAGCTGCTAGTGGTCGGATCAAAAATCGAAGTTCCGATTAAATCAGCGGGTAATAAGTCGCTAGTGAACTGCACGCGCTGATAAGCTAAACCGCAGACCTGAGCTAAGGCATGCGCTAGGGTGGTTTTACCCATGCCGGGCAAGTCTTCGAGGAGTAAATGACCATTAGCCAACAAGCAGGTTAGAGCCAATTTAACGGTATGCTCTTTGCCTAAAATAACAGCATTCAATTGCTGCAGGGTGGCCTGAATTAATTGTGGGGTCGCAGTTGTCATGGGGTTTTATTATTGTTGTGACCTGCTGACTCTAGCGGGTTTCTAAATTTTTTCCTATCAAGAGGCGATGATAGGTGGGTTAGCTTTCGGCTAGAGCGAGCCGCCGCCTTCTCTACTACGAGGGTTATAGTTTGAGTTCATCTAGCCATTGTATAATTTGTTGATAAATTTGAGGCGTAATACGTAAGCCCTTATTGGCTGGGTGCAAGCCAAGCGTATGCAAACCGATACAATAATATTGGTCATTGTCTCGATTTTCCCATATCGGTGCACCGCTTTGGCCGCCGAGTGTGTCGATTTCATAAAATAGCATGGTGTCATCTAGTTTTTTCAGCGGTAGCTCATGAAACCATTGTGTAAACTCTAAGTCTAGATGGCTTTTGTCAAGTGGATAACCAGCAAGGGTATAGCGGGTATTACTCACAGTTGTTTGTTGTAAAACATGTATTCCAAAGTGCCCGATACGGCTATGTTCTGAATACTCTTCTGCTAATATAATTAAGCCATAATCAGCCTCTGGCTTTTTTTGATGTATCCAGTCATTAGTTGCCCTAAAGGTTAAGCTGATGACTGATTGAAAGGGTCTGTTTTTACCATCACAGGCAGGAATAACTTCAATAGAACTAGCCCAAGCAGGTGTAGGTTGTTCATGTAGGTAAACGCAGTGGCCTGCTGTGACTAATACTCTTGGGTGTATAAACCATCCCGTTCCTAAATATTTCTTCTGACTAGCTGTCGTAATCAGCAAAGCACAAATGGCACTCCACGGATATTGTGTTGTGGGTCTAACTATTTTTCTATCGTCAGCTAAAAATATTTTTTCAATTAAAGCCTCATCAGAGGGTTGGTTTGATGTTAAAAAGCTCACATCTGCCTGATTCTCTACAGAATAGCTTCCCCAAAATGAGTCCTTTAAATCTTTCAATGTTGGTGAGTCTGATAGTAATGTTGGGGGAGATATTTGATTGGTTGGGAGTTGTGGTGTAAGAGTACGAGTACTGTTAGGTTTGATGTTGTTTAAACAATCGGGGTTATTTATTATTTTCATCATCATGATCCTCATTTTGAGAACCCCCATCTACGTTATGCAAGCATGGGGGACGGTCGGTAGTCATTAGCCTAAATTCGGGATAATATCCGGTACAACATCGGGAGTATTGTCAAGAGTATTAATGCGTGCCGCTTCACGGGTGATGCGACTGTAGGTGATTTGACCCGCAGCAATATGGCAAGTGCGCCCATCAAAACAGGTCAATTGGAAAAATGGTGTTTGGCCATCGGTGAGTGTTTCGTTGTAGGTTAAACTTTGCTCCTGCAAAATCCCCAGAGCAACGGTTTCCCCTAGCTTGATTGATTCTGTGTAGTCACTACGCCAATGGACGCCTGCTCCGTTGCGTCCAATGGCGATATTGGATGCCAATTTGTTTAATTCACTCAGTAAGGTCATTTGGTCTGCATCCTCTCCGTTATAGGGGATTAATGACAAACCGTCTGTACTGGCTTGAACAGGGTTAGTGATCGGAGTATTTTCCGTGAACCATGCTTTCAAAATGGTAACACATGCACCAGCTACGGTGGCATGGCCTGCACCATAAGCAGGATGTAATGGCGAGCCTTCGGGAAAAGCCATCGGTAATAAGAAGCCGGTTTCCTGATTGAAATGGTGTGACAATCCACCACAAGTTAAGGCCTGTAGAATTTCTTCATTAATCATCGGGTAGCTGTGTTGAGGGAAGTTTTGGCTAAGGTGAACATGGATTAAGCCACCCAAGCCCTCTGGGCGAATTCTACGATGTACAAACCATTTAGTATGCCAAACAGCTTTGAGTGCGCGGGTAGCGACCTCTGTCACTAAGGATAAAAGGTGGGGTCCACCGAAGGTAGCAAAGCCATCCTGATTAGGTGAGTTGTAATAAGGGTTGCCTTGTGAAAATGGGAAAACAGCCTTGCCCGCTACGTTAGTTTCGCTGAGCAAGTACAGGCAGGCATTGAAGTAGGCTTCATATAACTGATCAAAGTGAACATAAGTGGCTAGGTCACGTAAATTGCGTAAAAACACTAAGTTTTTTTCAAATACATCTTTTTTGTTTGGAAATTTACCATTCTGAATCGCTAGCCATTCATCAAAGTCGGTTAGATAGTCTGTATTTGCAATAGCGACTTTATTACGCTGATCAACCCGCAAAGTACCAAAACGTATATAGCCGTCTTTCTCACTGAAGTCCGTTCCAATAGTGTTGCCCTTGAGTAGAAATTGAGAAATATAAGGGCCAATCGCATCGCTATTAACCCCATCACTATTAAGCGAAATACCACGAAACAAGGTTTTTTTGGTGACTTGGTCTTGCTCCTTTGCACCTCGAAAGTCGCTGAAATCAGTGTTCATTGAGGCAACAGCCGCATTGACCAGTGAGTTATTGTCATAGTCTGCAAAGTTGAGATCACGTAAGAGTGACATCCAGTACAGTTCTCCCATTTCGGCACTACTTTCCGCACTATCAACTCGTGGTGCGGGTGGAATCATCAAAGATTGAGCATCAGGTCCTTGTAGATCAAAGGCTAAGCCTGCCTGTGGGCTAACAAACTTACGTCCTTTACCACCATGACCTTGCGGAATATGATCAAAATCATAAGGATCGCTGGTGGTTAATGCGTTTAAAAAAGCTCGATATGCAGAGTGCTGTACTTCACCGACAGCATTATGTGGCAAGCCTTTATGGTAGTTAACTAGATAACCATAGGCAGCTTCTTCACCATTATTAATGCGTTGTGGATGAGAGCGCTCTGTGGCGATAGTGCTAGCTTGTTGGCGTAAGGCTTGGGCTTTTAAACGCCGTGCTTCGTTTCGTTCACTAAACATTTTATTTTTCCTTGTGAAAATCACGATGAGGATCTTTAAATATTAAATTTAATTCAGTATTTGACAGGTATTAGATAAGATTATTTTCATTACCTTCTGTTTTATTAGTAATTATTGATTTTGACTGGCTCTATGGACTATTACCTCCATTAATCTTTATTATTAAATGGCTTAAGTAAAGTTAAAATTAAAGCTCTATGAATTTATTTTGTTTATAAATAAGCATCTCATGTTTTATGATCATATGCTATATCCAGATATATACCTTATCTAAAAGAGAATATTGTATAAAGTTTGTGTGCTTCGCAAAATATAAAAATGGCTTTAATATTATAGTAGTTAGTTTATATAATTAGGATAGATATTGGAAAATGTCATATATAATTAATTTTCTTTTCATCTAATTTTCTTATTTGATTAAGATGTTTGATTATTGGTTTTTTAAAAGTGAATACGAGTGCTTGCTAGCTTGCACCTAAAGATTGAGTGCAGCGGCAGATAGCAGCAACCTTAATTGTATTGAAAAGCTTTTGTGGAAGATCTTAAGTAGTTTGAACCTGAAGCTAGCTTGCAGTGTGAGGTTCTCTGTGATTATTGATATGGTATCAGGCGTGGTGATTCGTTCGGGTTAAATTTCATTCAGCCACGATCACCTATAGCTATGCGAACCTAGATTCGGGTAAGCTAGACTAATTTGTAGCATTTGAACAACATCTGTGTGGAGACTTTCAATGACTTATAAACCGGCCAGTCGTATACGACTTCTGCAGTGGTTACTGGCAGGAGTCATTTGTCTTAGCGTTTCCGTGCAGGCACGCAGCTTGCCGGAATTCACTGAGCTTGTAAAAACCAATGGTCCTGCAGTGGTTAATATCACCACGAGCCATAAACAAAAAACCACGCCTGAACTTCCTTCAGATGCTCCGGGTTATGAAGAGCCTTTTGATGAATTGATGAAGCGCTTTTTTGGTAATCCGGGTGGGGGTGGGGGAGTACCCGACGATTTCGGTGCTGATGCCCGTGGTTCTGGGTTTGTCTTATCGGGGGATGGTTACATTATTACCAATCACCATGTGGTCGATGGAGCGGATGAGATTCTAGTCAAGCTTAATGATCGTCGTGAGTTTACCGCAAAGTTAATTGGCAGTGATAAACGTAGTGATGTGGCGCTGTTGAAGATCGAGGCTATGAATTTACCGACCTTGAAAATTGGTGACTCTGGCACAATTGAAGTCGGGGAATGGGTATTAGCGATTGGTTCACCGTTTGGTTTTGAGTCTAGTGCTACTTCGGGGATTGTCAGTGCAACAGGCCGTAATTTACCCACAGATACTTATGTGCCGTTTATTCAAACCGATGTAGCGATTAATCCCGGTAATTCCGGTGGTCCTTTATTTAATCTCGATGGTGAAGTGGTCGGGGTCAATTCTCAAATCTATAGCCGCTCAGGTGGCTTTATGGGCGTGTCTTTTGCGATTCCGATTAATATCGTGATGGATGTCGTTTCACAGCTGAAAAATAATGGCAAAGTCTCACGGGGTTGGATTGGGGTCTATATTCAAGAGGTTGATCAGAATCTTGCTCAATCCTTTGGTATGACAACGCCGACCGGTGCTCTAGTCACTCAAGTCATTCCAGAGGGGCCGGCAAATAATATTTTGCAGTTAGGTGATGTGATTATTGAGTTGAATGGTAAATCAGTCGCAAATGCAGGTAGTCTACCCGCAATGGTGGGGACAGTTTCACCGGGGCAAAGCGTAAAACTGACAGTGATTCGTAATCGTGAGCAGCAAGAAGTTGAGTTAAAAATTGGCGAGTTACCCGGTGAGGAAGGTGCAGCCCAAGCCACTCCTGAGGAAGAGCCGAAGGCCGATCTTGAGGGCGTTGAAGTGTTAGGCATGCAATTAACGGCAATTGATGACAGTATTCGTGAGGCTTTAGGTCTGGCGGTGGGTGGTGTTTTAGTTGAAAAGATTCAAGGTGACCCTGCACAACGTGCGGGTATTAACGCGGGCGATGTGGTGACTTTATTAGATGGTAAACCAGTAACTTCGCCTGAAGAGGTCAAGCAAATTGCCAGTGAGATTGAACCGGGTAAAACCGTCGCTGTCCTTGTCTATCGTGAAGGGGCAGCACGTTTTATGGCGATGAAAGTTGAATAGACAGGAAAAAACTTCCCTAAGCGTGTATTATCGCGTCGGCTGTCATCTGTGTGATGCAATGATAGCCGCGCTGCGGTATTTGCAGCATGAACTAGCATTTGAATTAGAATTAGTCGACATCGATAAAAACCCGGATTTACGCAAGCGTTATGACGTAGATGTGCCGGTGGTCACACTCGGTACTGAAGTCGTGTGTTTCCATTTTTTCGAAGAGGACCTGGTGAGACAAGCATTACAACATGGCTGAAGTAAACCCCAACATTCGTAATTTTTCGATTATTGCGCATATTGACCACGGTAAATCGACCCTCTCAGATCGGTTCATCCAGTATTGTGGTGGGCTAGAAGAGCGTGAAATGGAAGCCCAAGTCTTGGACTCGATGGATTTAGAGCGTGAGCGTGGCATTACGATTAAAGCGCAAAGCGTTTCCCTCGATTATAAAGCCCGTAATGGGCAGACCTATCAGCTCAATTTTATTGATACCCCCGGTCATGTGGATTTCTCGTATGAGGTTTCACGGTCTTTAGCTGCGTGTGATGGTGCTTTATTAGTCGTTGATGCTTCTCAAGGGGTAGAGGCGCAAAGTGTTGCTAACTGCTATACCGCTATTGAGTTGAACCTTGAGGTTGTTCCTGTCCTGAATAAAATTGATTTGCCTTCGGCTGACCCTGATCGCGTTTGCCAAGAAATTGAAGATATTATCGGCATTGATGCCACTGAGGCGGTGCATGTTAGTGCGAAGACAGGTGTCGGGATTGAGGATTTATTAGAACAGTTAGTTGAGCGGATTCCGCCACCCGTAGGTAATCCTGATGCTTCTTTAACCGCACTGATCATTGATTCTTGGTTTGATAATTACCTCGGTGTCATTTCCTTAGTGCGGGTGGTCGATGGCGAAATTCGCAAGAAAATGAAAATTCGGGCGATGTCGACTGGGCGTGATTTCCAAGTTGAACAATTAGGTGTCTTTACCCCCAAGCGCTTAGATAAAGATAGCCTAAAAGCGGGTGAAGTCGGCTTTGTGATTGCAGGGATTAAAGAAATTACTGCAGCTCGAGTCGGGGATACCTTTACCGATGCCCAAAAGCCCGCTGACAAAGCATTAGCCGGTTTTAAGGAAATTCAGCCACGGGTGTTTGCAGGTATTTTCCCAGTGGATGCGGATCAGTATGAAAATCTACGGGATGCACTTTCCAAACTGCAACTCAATGACTCAGCTTTGTTCTATGAGCCAGAAACTTCACAGGCTTTAGGGTTTGGTTTCCGTTGTGGCTTCCTAGGGATGCTGCATATGGAGATTGTGCAGGAGCGCTTAGAGCGCGAGTATGACTTAAATTTAATCACTACAGCGCCCACGGTTATTTATGAGGTGGTGCTGACCAATGGTGAGCAGGTTTTTGTGCATAATCCCTCCGAATTACCCCCGTTAAATAAAATTGAGGAAATTCGTGAGCCGATTATTCGTGGCACAATTTTAGTTCCGCAAGAATATCTCGGCAATGTCATTACCCTCTGTATAGATAAGCGTGGTATTCAAAAGAATATGCAATACATGGGCAATCAAGTATCACTGGTCTTTGATTTGCCTTTGGCTGAAGTGGTGTTGGATTTCTTTGATAAATTGAAATCAGTGAGTCGCGGTTATGCTTCTTTTGACTATACTTTAGATCGCTTTGAGCCAGCTCCAATGGTACGAGTGGATGTTCTGGTCAATGGGGATAAAGTGGATGCTTTGGCCATTATGGTGCACCGTGACTTTGCCCAATCACGAGGTCGGCAGCTGGTAGAAAAAATGAAAGAATTGATTCCACGCCAGATGTATGAGGTCGCGATTCAGGCGGCTATTGGTAGCCAGATTATTGCGCGCAGTACGGTCAAAGCGATGCGCAAAGATGTGTTAGCTAAATGTTATGGCGGTGACGTCAGTCGGAAGCGCAAATTGCTGGAAAAGCAGAAAGAAGGTAAGAAGCGCATGAAACAAGTCGGTAGTGTAGAGATTCCACAAGAAGCTTTTTTAGCTGTCTTGCGGGTCAGTGATAAATAATTTAGTGATAAGTAATAACGAAGAAAATTAAGAAGGAATAGCCTGCATGGATATGGACTTAGAGTTTTGGCTGGTCGTTGCTACGGTTGTTAGTGGTCTGATTTGGTTGCTGTATAGCCTATTTACCAGAAATAAAAGTAAATTCGGTCGTCGTGTAGAGCCTTGGTATGTTGAATATGCCCGTTCATTTTTTCCGGTACTCTTGATCGTCTTACTCTTACGCTCGTTTGTGGCTGAGCCGTTTCGCATTCCCTCTGGCTCAATGTTACCGACTTTAGAAATCGGTGATTTTATTCTAGTAAATAAGTTTACCTATGGTATTCGTTTACCGATTACCCACACTAAAATTATTCCTTTGGGCGAGCCAAAAACAGGGGATGTTGTGGTATTTCGGTATCCCAACGATCCGAAAACAGATTTTATTAAACGCCTAGTCGGTGTACCCGGTGATCTGATTGCTTGGGATAATAAAGATCTGAAGGTGAATGGTGTACCTGTCAAGCGTCAAGAACTCGGTGCTTATGATGCGCATGACCAGCAAGGTCAAGTTCATCCCACCCTTCGTCTTAAGGAAACCCTTGGCAGCGCTGAGCATGATATTCTGATTTTGCCGGGCACTGCTGGGCGCACGGGTGAGCTGGTTGTGCCTGAAGGTCATTATTTTGTGATGGGTGATAACCGTGACATGAGTAATGATAGCCGTATGTGGGGTTTAGTGCCGGAAGAAAATCTAGTCGGTAAAGCGATGCTAGTCTGGATGCATTTTAACTGGGGTGGAGATGGCTTGAATTTCAAGCGGATTGGCTTGATTGATTAATAATTATTAATTATTAATTATTAAAGCATAACACCCGACCTGAAGAAAAATAGTTAACAATAAACTTGGGTAGTAAAATGAAAACAAGAAAAAAACAACAAGGTCTTTCATTTTTGAGCTGGGTCAGTGTTCTCAGTGTGGTCATTCTAGGCTTTGTGACCGGTATTAAACTAGTTCCGGTTTATGTTGAGTTTTATAGTGTGCAAT
The DNA here is from genome assembly GCF_900167255.1 of Thiothrix eikelboomii. Lineage (GTDB taxonomy): Bacteria > Pseudomonadota > Gammaproteobacteria > Thiotrichales > Thiotrichaceae > Thiolinea > Thiolinea eikelboomii. The sequence goes on along the minus strand of NZ_FUYB01000003.1, from coordinate 374,986 downwards.
CCTTAATGAAAAAGATTGCAGCAGACACTTCTATTCGTGCGATGAATACTCAAGCCTTACACCGAAAACTAGATGACTATCTGAATATTAATGGTATGTATACCATTCAGCGTGAGCATTTTTCAGTACAGGCTCTGCCTGAAAATAAAAATGCTAAAGCTTTAATGGTGGATTATGAAGTACGCAAGCCTTGGCTAGGAAATATTGATTTTCTAATGAACTTTCATCATGCCGAGGAGTTAAAGGGGCAATAAGCCGTTTGGATAAATTAAAGAAACTACTCTCCGTTGAGTTGATGGCGACTGATAATTTTGTACGTGCTATCACTCATCGGAGTGCAGATGGTAAGCATAATGAGCGTTTGGAGTTTCTTGGTGATAGTGTGCTCGGGCTTATTATCACCACGGAACTTTACCGTCGAATACCTCGAGCGAGTGAAGGCTATTTAAGCCGTTTGCGTGCCTCACTTGTAAATGAAGGTGCCTTAGCAAATTTAGCAGCTGGCTTAGGTCTAGGCGATTTTCTGCGCTTAGGGCAGGGTGAATTAAAAAGTGGCGGTTTTCGGCGTAAGTCGATTTTAGCGGATGCTTTAGAAGCGCTGATTGGTTGCATTTATTTAGAGCAAGGGCTGAAGGAAGCTGAGCGCTTTGTTTTACATATTTATCAAGGGTTGCTCAATCAATTGCCGACTGAGGATGATTTAAAAGATCCTAAAAGTCGTTTACAAGAATATCTGCAATCACGTGGCTATGATTTACCACTGTATCAATTGACCCAGGTCGATGGCGAGGCTCACCGTCAGACTTTCACCGCTGAGTGCAGAATACCTGCTTTGGCTATTTGTACCATTGGCAGTTCGGGTAGCCGACGCAAAGCCGAACAAGATGCCGCCGCTAGAGCGTTTGAGCAGGTGATGAAGCATGTCTAAATACGGGATAGTGGCGATTGCAGGTCGGCCTAATGTCGGTAAATCGACGCTAATGAATTATTTAGTGGGTTTTAAAGTCTCAGCAACAGCCAATAAACCACAAACCACCCGCCATAATATTCGTGGCATTCTCACAGAACAAGATTACCAACTGGTTTTTATGGATACACCGGGTATTCATCGTTCTGCAAAAAGTTTATTAAATAAGACCATTAATCTACAAGCAGTCGCCGCTTTAGAGGAGGTCGATGCTGTGATTATGATGGTCGAAGCTGAGCGCTGGCTGGACGAAGATAGTTTGGTGTTAGAACGTTTGCAGCATTTAACTTGCCCGGTTTTTTTGGTAGCGAATAAGGTTGATCGAATCAAACAGAAGTCAGCTTTATTAGCTTGGTTGCAAGAGGTGGCCGCGAAACGTGAGTTTAAAGCCATTTTTCCTCTATCAGCGACCAAAGGGATTAACACCGAAGCCCTCAAGCAAGCCTTAGTCGCTGTGTTGCCAGCAGGTGAATGGGCTTATCCTGAAGATGAGGTGACTGATCAATCCACCCGCTTTATTTGTGGTGAGCTAATCCGTGAGCAGTTGATGATTTATCTGCACCAAGAGCTGCCTTATTCCACAGCAGTAGAGCTTGAAAAATTTGAAACTCGCCCTGAGTTGACCGAAATTCATGCCACTATTTGGGTGAGTCGGGATAATCAAAAAGGAATTATCATCGGTCATAAAGGGGAAACACTTAAACGAATTGGTAGTTCAGCTCGCATTGCTTTAGAAAATCTCTTAGAGCGCAAAGTTTTATTAAGGTTATGGGTGCGGGTCGAAGAAAATTGGGAAAACAGCCCGCGTCATTTGCAGGCTTTAGGAATCAGCTCAACTAGCGGCTAATATGGATTCGATAACGCCGCTCAATCATCCCCGTAAAGCTTGGTTAGCTTTGTTGCTGGGCTTATTTTTGCCGGGTCTGGGGCAAATTTATAATGGCCAGTTGAATCGTGCTGCTTGGTTTATGTTGGGTTTTTGGGTGTTTGGAATTCCTTTACTGGGTTTATTGGTTCGTTATTTTCCTGATGAGTGGACAGCCAGTTTAATGCTGGGCTCGATAGGTTTGGCATTAATCATTTGGTTGTTGGGCTGTTTGGATGCTTTTATTCAAGCTCGTTATCGTGCTGATTATCGTGCCGCTGCTTGGCAGGGGGCGGGGACTTACCTATTTCTGATTCTACTGGTGACGGTCTGTTTATTTCCTCTGTTAGCTCAGCAGATTCGTAAGCATTGGATTGAACCCTTTCGTATTCCTTCGGCGAGTATGGAGCCGGCTTTAATCGCGGGTGATTTTATTTATGCGGATAAGCATTATAATTGCTTAGGTTGTGAGCCGAGTATGCAACGCGGCGATATTATTACTTTCACCTATCCGAATAATCGCAGTATGGGATATATCAAACGGGTCATCGGTTTGCCCGGTGATCAAATCAAGATTCGTGGGCAAACAGTGACGGTCAATAATACCGCGCTGACGGTCGCTAGTACTCGACAGCAGGGTGCGGTGGTGGTGCAGGAGCGTTATGAGCAGCGGCAATGGCCGGTAATTTGGAAAAATCCACGAGCCGTGCTACCTGTGACTGAGGTGACTGTTCCTGCTGGGCAGATCTTTGTCTTGGGTGATAATCGTTCCAATAGTAATGATTCGCGTTATTTTGGTACTGTACCGCTAGCAGATGTGACAGGGCGCGCTCGACAAGTTTGGTTTTCGTATAATTCTGAATTAGGTGGCTTGCAATGGGATCGAGTCGGTTTAGTCTTGCATTAAGTATAGGCGGTGAGTGATGAATCCGGTCATGGCAACCATGTTGGCACATGCTTCTGTCCGTCAATTTACTGAGCAAACCATTGAGCAGGATATATTGGCAAGCTTAATTCGCTGTGGTCAAGCGGCTGCTTCCTCGAGTTTTATTCAAGCCGTGTCGGTAGTGCAGGTGACTGAGGCAGAACAGCGCCAACAGATTGCTGAGCTAGCCGGTGGGCAAACTTGGGTGGTGGCAGCTCCGGTTTTTTTGGTATTTTGTGCTGATTTACAGCGGGTGAATTACGCCTGTGTGAAAAATGGATTAGGGGCTTTAGAGGGGCATACCGAGCATTTCATTACCGCGACGGTAGATACGGCCTTAGTAGCGCAGAATGTGTTATTAGCTGCTGAGTCGCTAGGTTTAGGTGGTGTTTTTATTGGTGGAATTCGAAATGATCCCCAGCGGGTCTGTGATTTATTGAGTTTGCCTGAGCAAGTTTATCCTGTATTTGGTATGTGTTTAGGTTGGCCAGCCCAGACGCAGGCGGTTAAACCGCGCTTTCCGGTCGCCACTATTTTGCATGAGTCGAGCTATCAGTTAGGCGCAGTGGCTACTGAAGTTGATCGTTATGATCAGCAAATGCAAACCTACTATCAAACCCGCAGTAGTCAGCAACGGATTTCTAATTGGTCTGCCCAAACAGCCGCAGCGGTACAAAAAAAGCAGCGTCCGCATCTGTTAACATTTTTACAAACTCGAGGCTTATTGCTGCGCTAAAAACTGTTAGAGTTAGCAGCATTTATTTTTTTCATGATGTAAAATAATTCAATGCCGCATTGGGCAACAGCTTAAGGAAAAAGAATATGTCTGCTGTCTACACGACTCTTGCTATTGATATTGGTGGAACCAATATTCGTTTAGGACTGCTTACAGCTAACTCATTACGTCCTAACTATATTAAAACTTTTAAAATTAATGAGTTTGCAGGTTTAGCTGAGGTCATTGAGCTATTTTTAAGTTCAGCACCGCCTCACCAAATCACGCAAGCTGCGATTGATGTCGCTACCCCCGTGACTCAAGACACGATTAAACTCACCAATCATACTTGGACGTTTAGTATTCGAGGCATTTGCCAGCATTTTGGCTTTGAGCGCCTTAAGGTGATCAATGATTTTACAGCAATGGCTTTATCTATTCCTTTGCTCGAGCCTAGCGAATTGAAGCAAGTGGGGGGAGGCACTGCTGATCCTGATGGTGCAATTGCTTTATTGGGGGCGGGAACTGGTTTAGGGGTATCTGGCTTAATTCGTTCTGCAGCGGGTTGGTATCCATTGTCAGGTGAGGGTGGACATGTGACTTTAGGTGCACGTAATGCTCGGGAGTTAGCCATTTTTGCGGCCTTCTGGGACAAATATGGGCATATGTCTGCCGAGCGTTTGCTATCAGGTACTGGCTTAGAAGAGTTCTATCAGGTGATTTGCCACTTAGATGGTAAAACGCCAGAGCCTTTGCAGCCAGCAGCGATTTCTGGGCGGGCCATCGCTCAAACTTGCCCTGCTTGTATGGAAACGATGACTTTGTTCTGTGAGTGGTTTGGGATTGTAGCGGCGAATTTAACCTTATCCTTAGGGGCGACCGGTGGCGTTTATATTGGTGGTGGTATCGTTCCGAATCTAGGGGATTATTTTATCCAATCCGGTTTTCGGGCTGCTTTTGAAACCAAAGGACGCTTCACCCGCTATATGCAGCAAGTACCTGTTTATATTATGGACGCAGATAATCCTGCTTTACGTGGAGCTGCCGCCGCCCTTAATCAACGGTTTGATAAAATTGGCCTAAGCTGCACCAGTTAGTGTGCACGTAAGGCGTAAAACTCCCGCACGAATTCAGCGAATCGGTCTGCTTCTAAAGCAGACCGTATGCCTTGCATGAGTTCTTGGTAGTAATACAAATTGTGAATAGTATTCAAGCGTGCACCAAGGATTTCGCCGCATTTGTCTAAATGACGTAAATAGGCGCGTGAGTAATTCTGGCAGGTATAGCAGCCGCAGTGTTCATCAATCGGGCGGGTGTCGTGTTGATATTGGCTATTACGGAGTTTTAATTGCCCGTAGCGAGTGAACAAAAACGCATTGCGGGCATTGCGGGTGGGGATTACACAGTCGAACATATCAATCCCGCGTAATACACCTTCCACGAGATCCTCGGGCTTACCGACTCCCATTAAATAATGGGGTTTATCAGCAGGTAATTGCGGCACGGTGACTTCTAAGATCCGATCACGTTCTTCTTTCGGTTCACCGACTGCTAACCCCCCGACGGCATAGCCATCAAACTCAAGGCTTTGTAGCTGTTCAGCCGACTGCAGTCTTAAATCAGCATAAACCCCACCTTGAACAATCCCAAACAGAGCGGCCGGATTATCAGCATGGGCGGTTTTGCTGCGGGCTGCCCAGCGTAAGGATAATTCCATCGACCGTTTAGCTTCGGCATAGGTTGCAGGATAGGGTGTACACTCATCAAAAATCATGACGATGTCTGAGCCTAATTCACGTTGCACCTGCATGGAGGATTCAGGGGTCATTAGGATTGGGTTGCCATTCACGGGTGATTGAAAACGCACCCCTTGTTCGCTGATCTTGCGCATGGCAGCCAGCGAAAAGACTTGAAAGCCGCCAGAATCAGTGAGGATCGGTTTATCCCAATGCATAAACTCATGCAGATCGCCATGCAAGCGCACAATTTCAGTCCCTGGGCGCAGCATCAAATGGAAGGTATTGCCAAGAATAATCTGCGCACCAATACCTTTTAACTCTTCCGGTGTCATCGCTTTGACCGTGCCATAAGTACCGACTGGCATAAAAGCTGGAGTTTCGACCACACCGCGTGGAAAAGTGAGACGGCCACGGCGTGCCAAGCCTTCCGTTTTGAGCAGCTCAAACTGCAGATGCGACATAACAAGCTTCCGAAAGTTACACAGCCGTGCATGATAACTGGACTTCTAGGCGGATACCAAGCTTCTGTTGGTTTATGGTTTAGCCGCTCTAGTAAAGTTCTAGGAAAGTTCTAGTTGCTTGTCTAGCCTAGATCCCTTGATTCATTCCAAAACTGCCTCACCCATTAGACTTGGATCGTGCCAGACGTCATCAGCTCGACTAAACCAAGCGAGTTTGCCATCGCGCAGGCCGCCGTCATCATCATCGTTCACCTGTAGATCAAGACCAATCCGATGCCCTGGACGCGGGCTGATTCGCAACGAATCCCACGCGATTGCGAGATCTAAGATATAACGCCCCTCTAGATATTGGCTGCGGAAATTGACTTTAGCTGGGGCTGAGTTTTTACCAAAACTGAGTTGACGATCTTGCCAGCGATAGAATAAATGCAGGTCGTTGCGCCCATCGTATTGAGGTAGTTGGCTGGCATCGGCATCTAAGAAAATTTCTAAACTGTCATCATCCCACATCTTGGATGAGTCTAGTTTCATTTGGTCGTCCGCAACTGCGATGCGTAGATACAGACGCTGACTATCCCAGCTGGCTTGCCACACAGCAGCAAGATCGCGGGAGTCTTCAACTCGCCCTGTGATAACTTTACGTAATTGATAAGCCGAGGCATCTTTCAGTGGATTCATCCGATCACGCGCCTGAGCAACCAAGGCTTTATTACCGAATACATATTTTTCCTGTGGCGGATTATTTTGTGAGACTAAAATCGCTTGAGAGCGTAAGGGGGCTAGCATAGGAATAGTCTGTGGGTCGGTATTGACCAACGGAGGATTCGCGGTAGCAGGCAAGGGCGGTTTAGTCAGGCTGTCATTGATGGGATCTAATTGTGGGATATTCCCGACTATATCTGTGCCGTCTTTTTCTTCTTGGCTATTCGGTAAGGGTTTAGGAACATCACCGGTTAAACGCGATAATTCAGCCGTACTCAAAGCTCGTGGTTTTTGCACCCGTGCGACGGTACTACTCGAGCAGCTAGGCCACCAGCAAGGATTGTCACCAATGAAGCGAGTAAGTGCTAGATGCTTGGGTGCTTCTTTATCTGCTTGGGTAATATATTCTTTAGTGCCTTTACTTCCAAAACGGTTATAAGTCCGTGGTGAGGAAAAATGTACAAACATTTTTCCTCCGGCTTGTCGCCAGCCGTCCAGTAATTGCTTATAAATTTTCGCCATTTCAGGGTGGCGATTAGCGGCATAAAATAGCTTATTCGGATGTTGATCATCGCTTTTAGTTTTATCATCAATCAAATGTTGCCCACCTTCATAGGCAATCAAATCAACCCCAAATTGCCGGGTCACATCAGCCTGCTTGCGTACTGCCTCGAGTACTTTTGGTAGGGAGTGATGGGCAGTTTTGTTCTGCATGGCACGGAAAATATCATTGACGCTAGAGGCACGCCGTAGTTCATTAATATCGCCGAATACATAAGGTGCAACGGCAAAAGCATCGGTTTGTTTATAGGCATCACGGAAGGACAGCATCGTAGCAGTCATGCCCGGATTACCATTCAGACCGGCCATTAAGCGCACTAATCGCTGTTTGCCACCAAACACTTGCTCGAAAATATTAAAAATCTCGACCGAGCGCAGTGAGTAATATTTATAGCCAGCGACATAATCAACCGGATCAAGCCCTAGTTGTTTGCCACCTTGTTTCATATAAGCGTGCTGACTGAAAATCCCATTCCAAGTTTCATTACTGTATTCAAGATAGACTTTTAAATCAGGATCAAGATTGGTTCGAATATATTCAGCATAGCGGCGCACAAAATCATTGTCAGCAGCATGGGGAATCGTAAACCAGGCATCCGCATGTAAACGATTGGCAAGCTCGACCATCACTTCTAGAGGGGCACCGCGCACGCCTTCAGCCCCACCCCAAGTTGCTTGCTCGACCAAAGTCCGATCAGACCAGCGTTGAATGGGATTACGAGTAATGCCACTCATATTCATAAAGCGCACAACTTTATAGTCTTTCATGAACTTCAAATAATCAGGATTAAAAATAATCTTTTCATGATGACGTTCAAAATCTAAGAAATCACCGCGTGCACATTGCGAAGCACCATTCACCCGTTGGAAGGGATTACTTGCACAAATGCCCCCTTGGGGAATCACATGAATATTGCGAATATAATTATTTGGATTGGTGGCTTTAATTTCGAGCTTGACGCTGTATTCATTATCTATACCGGGATCTATTTTAATAATATCTCGCCCGGGTTGAGCTTCGACGAGGCTGGCATCTAAGCCATACTCGATTTTGCCTTGGCCTTCATAGAGAACCGTATAATAACCCCGTGGAATCGTGTTGGCGGGTAGTTTATTGATTAAGCGTGTCCCTACTTGCCCCCCCGGCGCAATCGAGGTCGGCCAACCAAACCGATCATATTGCACCTGCCCCTTAGTCAGATAAGGAATCGCTTCCCGAAAGGGTAAAGAGGTTTTAAACAAATCCAAAAAGGGCGCGCTAGAATCATACTCTAATACCTCATTGGTGTTAGTACCTAGCGGTGAATTAGCATTGTAATAAGCCAGTGCGGAAGGCAGTGGCAACTGCATAACCAGCAGTAATGCCGATGCAATGAGGCGATTTCCCCTGAAGAATCGCATGATCATAGTTATTTGCCCCAATATTTTTATTAGTTATTTTCATCGACTTGCTGATTTTGCCCCCGCGCAAGCAGATGATGCGTCCATACTATTAAAATTATAAATGTTCAGAGCTTAGCAATACCTGAAAGCGCTGAGTTTTATAGGATATACGGTTAAATTAGAGTCTTGAGTGAGTCTGGAGTTCAAAAACCATTAATTATTTTGATCAGCGGCGCTAGCGTGGATAATTAGGGTAACTTGGATAGCTGGGTGTGCTTGGATAATACTCATATTGCAAGCCACCTCCACCTCCTTGTTGCAACACTTGCTCTAGGACACCACTGGTTTCTAGGTAATAGCCTAAGCCAAGCATCAATACCACCATACTGAGGCTTAAGGCAACAATTTTTACAATGCTATAAGGTCGCTCACCCTGAGTTCGCCCATTCCGCCCATTAATCACAAAGCGATAGGTTTTCCCTTGATAACGAAAGGCGGCTGACCAAACTGGCAGCAAAATATGCTTAAAAGTGGTATCCGAATAACGAGTATCTAAAGCGGTAATTTGTTGTTGATCACCACCAATATCTTGACGGACGGCTTGCCGAATTGCCTGATCCATCAACTCCCGTGCTTGATTAAAGCCTTCATCTAGGTCAACTTGATAGATTTCACTTTGAAAGCCGCTTAAATAAGCTTGATTGTAATTAACCAGCTGATCCAAATCCCAGGGCTGAATATTATCTAGAATTTTCCGTGGTAAAGAGCGGGTTGCTCCAACGAGGACATCATCAAAAAATTGGCGCACTGTGCCGGATACCGGTGTCCAGCGAATTTTGGGGACATTGACAACACGTTGGCGGGTTTGTCCATTGACGACTTCAGTGACGACTTGTTGTTCGTAATAAACAGTACCGCGTTGACCTTGGTAGTGGCTATCCGTATGGCTGTCATAAGTCCAATAGGGGACATAAATGCCTAGCAAACGCTCATCACGCTTGGCTTTATTCTTTAAAGCAGATGGGGCAAACCAGAGTTGGCCTATCCATTTTTCAAAGGCAGCACGAGCTTGTTGCTCGGTGATATTAAAAGGGAGTAGCGACTTCGGTTGAAACAGGCGCGTCTGCTCCGTGCCAGTCACCACGGGAGTGCCACAAAACGGACAATCGCCCGAATGCTGATTCTGCTTAAGTTCAAAGCTAGCTGCACAATTAGGGCATTTGATGACAGGCGTATGATCTAAAGGTCGCTTTTCTGATTGCTCTAAAGCTTCTAAAGCGACAGAAAAGCTGTACTCCTTAATTTTAATCGGAACATCCACAATGGGGTTTTCATGTCCGCAATAAGTACAGCGCAGGATACGAATCCCGGGCTGATACACTAAATCGGCTCCACATTCTTCACAAGGGAAGTGCTGTTGTGGAGCCTGAGCTGAGTTAGGTGCAGCGCGTTGTGTGGTTGCGGTCATGCTTGGCGCTAAATTATCCGATTAAGGTAAGGGCGGTAACGGAGGTGGCGAGGCAGGTAAAATGCTCTGCAATGCAGTGACCGTACCGGCAGCTTGCCATTGTGCCATTCCGGCTTGCCAGACTAAGGTGGCCACCGTCAAACGACCTGCACTAACCATGGCTTGTAAATCAGCTAAGCTATGTGGTCCACTGGTTTGTTGACCTTGTGCAACATGCCAACTGGCTTGTGGCAGTGGTGGGGGAACAGGAGGCGCTTCTGGAGTCCGCATGGCTTCCGAGAGTTTACCAGCCATTGCCATGCCTACTCCCATATCCATCACAGTACTACCTTGGCTTTTACCTAGGCTTTCAGCGGCTTGGAATTGCAGGTAGCGATCTAAATTGCCGATCATGCCCATACTGCTACGCTTATCTAAGGCTTGTTCTACCTCATCCGGTAATGAAATATTTTCCACCAATACTTGGGTGAGGGCTAAACCATAGGCTTGAAATTCGGGCGCAATTTTCTTAGTAATGAATTGACTGAGTTGTTCAGTATTAGCGGCCATATCTAAGACAGGCAGATTGGCTTGAGCAACAATCGTTGAGAAGCGCGTGACAATCAGATTCCGCAGTTGGTCACTAATTTCTTCAACACGGAAGTTACCATCTGTCCCCATAATCTCTTGCATAAAGAGTTTAGGATCAGTGATCCGCATCGAATAAGTCCCAAAGGCGCGCAGGCGCACCGCTCCAAATTCGCTATCACGGACTATAATCGGGTTGCGTGTACCCCATTTTAAATTCGTGAACTGGCGGGTATTGAAGAAATAAACTTCTGCTTTAAACGGGCTATTAAAGCCATGATCCCAATGTTGTAGAGTCGAAAGCAGAGGTAGGTTGCGGGTTTCCAAAACATATAAGCCAGGGCCTAGGATGTCTGCGACCTCACCTTCATTGACGAAAATAGCCACTTGCGATTCACGCACCGTTAGCTTAGCACCGTATTTAATTTCATTACCATGCCGATTAAAACGGTGCACCATCGTATTATTGCTATCATCCGTCCAGTCGATGATGTCAACAAACTCACCCATTAATTTATCCCATAATCCCATCATGAGACTCCTCAGTTAGCGTGGATTAGCAACAGCAACACGTGATTTAGCTGCGATTAAGGATTCACGTAATTCGCTTTCCATGACCTCTAATTCCTCTTCTGCTCGGGCGCGCATGGCTTTACCTTCATCCGCGATCCGTAACGAATCATTGATCGTATCAATTAAAGTTCGATTGGCTTTTTTCACAGATTCAATATCGAAGACACCGCGCTCCATTTGCTTACGGGTTTCGGCATTGCCTAAGCGTAAAGTTTCAGCATTTTTTTCGAGGAGATCATTGGTGAGATCACTGGCTTGTTTCACGACTTCAGCGGCATCACTCATACGGAAAATAGTCACGGCTTGCGCGAGCTGGTTTTTCCACAGAGGGACGGTATTGATGAGCGTCGAGTTGATCTTATTCACTAAGGTCTTATCGTTTTCTTGCACCAAACGAATGCTAGGGAGGCTTTGCATCGCAACTTGGCGGGTTAAACGCAAATCATGCACCCGCCGCTCTAAGTCATCACGAGCGCTACGTAAGTCACGTAGGCTTTGTGCCATCACCATATCCGCCGTATTAGCTTGGACTTGTGCGACTAGTGCTGGAATATCGTGGCTATCTAACCGCTTCAGTTTTTCATCACCAGCGGCAATGTAGTTTTCTAGTTTATGGAAGAAGTCGAGATTAGCCTCATATAATTTATCAAGGGTGATAATATCCGTCAGTAATTGCGTCTTATGACCTTCCATATCATCGGTAATGCGGTCAATCTGCTTACGGACTTCTTCATATTGGCTGAGGAATTCGACGACGGGTTTGGATTTACCGAGGAGTTTTTCCCACCAGCTTGGCTCGTCATTCGGATTGAGCGCATCAATATCAAAGCCCTTAATCGCTGTGATCATATTGGTCAGTGATTTACCCGCTGAACCAAGATCTTTATTTTTGACCCCCTCGAGCATTTTCTCAGAGATTACGGTCATTTGCTCTTGGGTTTTAGTGCCAAAAAACATAATGCTGCTGCGATCTTTAAGATCAATCTCACCAATCAGTGATTCAATTTCTTGTTTCACCGCTGGGGGTGCAGCGGTATAGGCAACCACTTCTGGCTCAATAACGGGTGGTGGGGTGATCTCTGTACCCGGAATAATGGCTAAGGCAGTACTCGTGGTGGTTTGTAGATCGGTATTGCTCATTGTTATCTCCTCATCATTCTTGATGCTTGAACTAGGCAGGCTAGCCTACCTAGGTTAGGTAGGTTCTTAAAACACACCTTCGCGTTTTAATTGTTGCTCTAGCACTGCAATCTGAACATCTAAATCAAAGTTATTGTTTTCTAAGAGTTTAGTTTGCTGTTCTTGAAAGGTTTGCTCAATCGAGTCTAAAACTCGGTTGAAATCAGTATCTAAATTTGTGGTGGTACCTTGCTGATTATTCTGGCTCTTCGCATAGCCTTGGGCGACTTTTTCAGTACCATCTAAGTAGACTTTTAAGAATTTCCGTGCACGTGATAAACGAGTCGGATCTTCTTCAATAGTCGTGATAATTTGGCGTGCTTGTGAGGTAATCCGCTCTAGACGCTGGCTATAATCGGGGTTGCGAATCGCCCGCCGCGCCTGTTCAATCGACTTAATCCGAATTTCGGCTGCATCCACTGCCTCAATAATTTCATCGACCGTCACACCGAGAGAAATACCACCCGCTTTATCTCGCCGTGGATCAAGTCCATACGACAAAGCAAAACCTAAAAAGGTTGCTGCTGCCATCATGATAGAGGCAAGCACACCATAATCAGCCCCTAACCATGCTAAAACGCCGGTAGTGACTGCAGTGAAGAGGGCTGCGACGGTTTTAAACGGTGTTTTGGGTGCTCGGGCAATTTTACGGCGTTGATACTCGGCTTCGAGTTTAAATCCCCGGCGTGCAATCGTTGCGGCCAGCATATAAGCGGCAAATGAGCCACCTAATACCAAGGTACTAGCTACATTACCGGCGACTAAGGCAGCGATTGCCCCAATTAATAAAGGAAACGGTAGGAAATAGAGCAGCAGGCCTCGAAGGCTAGTCCGCACCTGATGAGCGGCTTCACTCGCAGTCGCGGCTGCGGCCGGTGCATAGCGTTGAGCTTTCGATACAGGATGGGGCATAACACTCCTCACGCAAATAAATGGAACACGGCTTGTAAACTCACTAAGCCAACTGTCGCCGTTAGTAGTAAAAAACCCACGGTTTTTCTGAGTGCATAGTTCATATTGCTTACCCTTAGGTTATACCTGTTTAAGCTGCAAATCTGTTAGCCAATCTGTTATGAGTATCTAGGTATATAATTCTAGGCAATACTAGGTAAAGCTAACAGAAACTACAAGTAGAACTAAGGTTTAGAGCTAAGCGAGTTAAGCTGGATAGCTTGGGACTTGATCACAACAAAAGCGAGGTTGGTTACATGAGGTCTAGAGCAAGTGCTCAAAGCATAGGCATACTCTTTTTATTAAGTTATGCCTCTATCGGTCTAGCAGCGAGCGAAGAGGGGCAATTCCCCTTTAAATTTGCTCCCGTCAAAGGGCAGAGTGTGAGCATTGATCAGCCTGCAGGTGCAGAGGTCATTGCCCATTTACCCAAGAATAAGCAACAAGTGCTGGCCGTGGTCGAAACCTATGAGGCTAGCGATAATATCCAACATATTGCTTTAATTGATGATTTTAATTTTGATGGCGCACAAGACCTCGCCCTGTTAGAAAGTTATGGCTATGGAGGCGTTAACTTGTTCTATCACTTATTTCTCTGGGATCAAGCGGCTCAACAGTTTAGCAAGTTTGGTGAGACGATTAGCAATCCAGAGTTAGATGCGAAACGGCAAGTGCTGACGACTTCGGCACGTAGCGGGCCGGTCTGGTCTAGTACTAAATATAAACTAGAGCAGGGCAAGCTTTATCCAGCTGTCGATTGGGAGGCTATCACAGTGAATGATGGCAATTGGCAGCGGTTGACCTTTAAAAATCCACAAGGTCAAGTGATTGGGCATAAAGTAGTGTCTAGCCAAGATGAACAAAGTGGCGATACCGGTGAAAATTTACCGAATGCGGGTGCGAGTATCAAGGTGAAAAAGGCTGCTCTGTATAATCGACCGAATGCAGCAGCTAAAACTAAAATGTATCTGATTCAGAAGGATATTGTCAGTTTACTCGACTGGCAGCCTACTGAAGGTGATCCGTACTCAGGGGCTGGTTGGTTTTTTGTTCGCTATCAAGGCAAAAAGTTGATTGAAAAATGGATTGAAGGTAGCGCTTTAGTCAAGCCTTAGCTTACAGTTTCTACGCATTTTAAGAAAACCACGTTGGTGGTTTTCTTAAAGTTTAGTTGAATACACATATTTTATGTTATGTAAAATTAATAATAAATCACCTCAACCTATACCCCCTGAGACTTGCCCCAATCTGCTTACCAAGTAAACATCTAATTCTAACTAAGATAAGCTCTCAAACAACAAAATATTCACCTGACTACCGGCTTCAACATCCCCTGAGTCGCGTTCTAATACAATAAAGCAATTCGCCTGACTCATAGAGCGCAACAGATGTGATTCTTGTTTCCCAGTACTGCGAACCTGATAACCTTCAGCAGTTTCAGTATAAATACCCCGTTGGAAATCCTTGCGTCCGGGTACTTTTTTGAGCGGAGTTAAGGTCAGCGCGGGATGCAGGCGTGGCTGAACCACGTTGATGCCTGCTAGCTTTAAAATAGCAGGGCGGACAAATAGCAAAAAGGTTGCCATCACTGATACGGGATTCCCCGGCAGACCAAAAAATAGACAGTTACCTAATCTACCCTGTGCAAGTGGCTTACCGGGTTTCATCGCCATTTTCCAAAAATTGATTTCACCCAACTTTTGTAAGCTGCGAGTAACAAAATCAGCTTCACCAACTGAAACACCACCGCTGGTAATTAATAGATCCGCTTGCTGTTGAGCTTGTATAAAAGCTTGTTCTACCGCCTGCGGTTGATCAGGAATAATTCCTAAGTCGATTAATTCTACGGGTAAATTTTGTAGCAAAGCGCGCAGGGTATAACGATTACTGTCATAAATTTGCCCCCATGCTAAGGGTGTACCGAGTGTTTGTAATTCATCCCCGGTTGAAAGAAAGGCAATGCGTGGTTTACGAATCACCTTAACTGCGGGGATACCTAAGGAGGCAATTAAACCTAAGTCGGCAGCGGTCAATTTGCGACCTGTTTCTAAGATAATCTCGCCTTGTTTGAAATCATCCCCCGGATAGCGCACATGCTCACCACACTGAGGTCGAGTATGCAAGGTGATTTGATCAGCCTGCTGCTGGGTGTTTTCTTGCATTTCCACCGTATCAGTGCCTTCTGGCAAACAAGCACCTGTCATAATGCGCACACATTCGCCTAAGGATACGCTGCCTAAATAGGGTCGACCGGCCCAGGAAATACCGATTTGCTGCAAAGTGGCGGTGCTGGCTAAACTCTCATGGGCAAAGGCATAGCCATCCATTGCTGAGTTACGATGAGGCGGTACATCAAAACCTGCTTGAATAGTTTCAGCCAGTAACCGCCCATTGGCTTGACTCAGCTCAAGTTGTTCTGTCTCAGTAATCGCTTGAATAGTCTCCAAAATTCGCTCTTGAGCTTGCTCAACCGTTAGGACAGTCTCAGGTAAAACATCACAAGTTACATCAGCTGGCATGCAGACAACCCTCAATCACTTAACAAAGCGTTTAGTGTGGCTAGCCTAAAGCCTACAGGCAAGTGTTGTTTTCGAGCTTCGGGCTTAGCTTTAGGTACAATGGCAGGACGTTTTTAGCATAGTATTTGGTTGAATTTTAATCGCTTAGTGCAATTAGGGATGTAGTTTTCGAGCTGCCAAACCTAAAATAATGAAAAGAATAAAACGCGAGGATGAACGTAATGCGGGTTGTTGTTTTAGGGAGTTATGTGCAAGCACATTGTTTGGCTGTGCCTGCTCTACCTGTTAAGGGCGCTTCTATTCAAGCCCCTAGCTATTGGCAAGAGCATGGTGGCAAGGGTTTGAATTTAGCAGTCGGTATGCATCGGCTGGGGTTGAGTGTCTGCTTATTATTGGCGGTGGGTGAGGATGCAGCGGGGCGCTCTGTGTGTGAATTCTTGCAAACAGAAGGTATCTCTACTCAGCATGTTGTGCGGCTAGGGGCGCATTCAGGCTTTGGTATCGGTTTAATTAGTGTCGATGAAGGCAATTTGATTGCGGTATTTTCAGGAGCTAATCATTTACTAAACACTAGCCATCTTACTGCTTTGACAGAAGAAATCGCCTTAGCACAAGTCGTCTGTGGACAGTTTGAAATCCAACCATCGGTGGTATTGGCGGCGTTTCAGTTAGCGAAGCGCTATCGGGTAAAAACTTTGTTAAATCCATCCCCTTGGCAAAAACCCAGTGCAGAGCTGTTGGAGTTAACGGATATTTTGATCTTAAATGAAGTAGAAGCGCGGTTAATGTTTGAGTTAGCCACCCCAACTCCCTTAACTCAGCAAGACTGGTGCACTCTCAATTGGAGTGCTTATTGGTCAGGCGAGTTGTTGATTATTACCTTGGCAGAACGCGGAGCGATTTTATTCCGTCAAGGTCAAGCGCCACTTTATGAGCCTGCTTGGCAGATTCTGCAAGCTGACCCGACAGGGGCAGGGGATGCTTTTACGGCAGGTTGGGTCTATACCTTAGGGCAACAAACAAGCGATCCTCAGGCTTTAGGTTTTGCGAATGCTTGTGGGGCGCTATTGGCTCAGCAGGTTGGCGTACTCGCTGCCTTGCCATCGCTAAGCAGCGTAGAAGCGTTTATCCGGCAGAATCATTCGCCACTTTTAAGGTAATACGATAGGTATAGGCATCCCCACGGAAAGTACCTTCTACATATTCAATCATTTGCCCTGTATTTGTATAAGTTCGCCGCTTTAACAGCAAACAAGGGCCGGGTTCGCGGAATTGGAAGCTTTCCATTTCATCGGGATTGCTCATGGTCGCTTCGATGGATTGCTCACCATGTTGTAGACTTAAACCACACTCCGTTTGTAAAAAACTATACACCGAGCCATTCATATCCCATTTTGCAAGTTTAGGCGCTAGGCTAAGGTCATACCAAGCGACTTCACGGGTCATGGGTAGTTCATTGGCTAAACGTAGTCGGACAACCTTCAGAAATCGAGCCGTAGAAGGACGATTAAAAATAGAGGCAATCACTCGGTCACTGACGACACGGTGTTCTAGTAATTGGGTAGAGGGCTGCATGCCTAACTCAAGCATTTCTTCAGTGAAACCTTTGAGTTTACCAATTTCAGGATTAATCCGTGGCGGTGCTTTGACCATCACACCCGCTCGACCATGCGTGCTAATGTAGTCTTGATCACGTAATTCATCATAGCAACGCCGAATTGTCGTGCGGCTTAATTGCAGCGCTTCAGCTAAAGTGCGCTCAGAGGGCAGACTGTCTCCATCTTGGAGTTCACCTGCTTGAATCATGCTAATGATTTGGCGTTGTAATTGACGATAGACCGGTTCAGAAATGCCGACATCGGGTCTTAAGCGGCGAATAAAGGCGCTGCTGTCATTAGCAGCTTGGATGGCAGGTGGTGTAGAAAGTGGATTGCGCGCAATTATAGTCATGATTTTAAGGCCCTTATGTCGAGTCGATGACGAGTCGATGACGAGGCAAGCCTACCATAAAAAACAGCAAAAACCGTAACAGACCGTGGAAATAATAAGGTATTTAATCTTATTTACTTTGAGGTCAAAAAGAAGTATGGCCACAAGTACCGTGCGAATTTTGCTTTTATTATAAATGCAGGTACTCGTAGCTGAAGAAATATTATTGTTAAAATTATCCACCTATCCAAGTGCGACCCCGGTTTTTCATACTCTTTAGCCCTAACAGTATGATATATAAGTGTTTTAGCCCTTTGCTAATTTTAACTCTATGATTTATAGAGCTATTTAGCTTATTTTTCTTCGCTGCTCGCTATCCGTTGCGTTATTTTTATTCCATGTGCGCAGAGTAAATCTAAAGCGCTTAATTAAAACTTAATCGTTGAGCCTTGAGTTAAAAGAGTTTTACAAAATACGATGACTCACAAATTTGCTCATATCATCTAAGATGTCCCAACCCCGTCGGAAGCCTAAACCGCAAGCTTCCCACGCATAAAATACCCCAGCTTGATAACTCCGACCTTCCCGGTCTTGAGGAAACTCTGCAAAGGCTTGATAAACCTTATGGTAGTTATCATATTCACCGCCTAAGGATTTGAGGACACGACCGTTAGCATCAAGGATGGTCGTGTTGGCACCTTCACGACCGAACATCGTTTTAATGACTTGCTTTTTACCTTGCAAAGGCTCAGTGCGGGTTTCTAGCAAATAGGGAGAGTCTGGAAATAATTCGTAAAGTATCTTCATGATCCCTTTGCTTTGGAACAGCAAGGTATAAGCAGGATTGAGTATCGTACAGGTTTGCTGGCGGCTAATATCATCAAGAATGCCTGTGATCCCATCGGTTTGTAGGGCAATATCTTCCCAAGGATACAGTTTGAACCAATAATCAAAGCGGGTATGCTGAGGATTAAAAATACCCTGTTGCTCGGAGAAGGCGGCTTCATTCATATAGCAATAATCAGTCTGGAAGCCTGCATCGCTGGCCATTTGCTGAAGAAAACGTGTCGTGCGCTCATCTTCTGCTAACCCTGCCAGACTAGAAAATAAAATATTCTGATATTGGTAATAGTGAGCAAAATTTTCCGGTGCATCTTCACCAGTGAGTAGGCGTTGGAAGTTCTTTTGAATGGCTGCATAGAGATTATTAAATTGACTGGCTTCGTTCATGCCATTGGCTTTTAATAAGGCCCATTGCAACACAGCGGTTTCAAACAGACTGGTGGGCGTATCCGCATTAAACTCAATCAGCTTAATCGGTAAGCCATCAATGCCTCCTGCTAGGTCAAAGCGTCCATACAGATGCAAGTCATCCCGTTCCCAGCTACGTTTGATCTGTGTAACCAAGTTGAAAGGAATATCCAATGCAGGGAATAATTCCTGATCAATCACATATTGGGCGGCTTCAACATACATCGCATACAGCTCATTAGCCGCTGTATAATAAGCTTCCGCCTCGTCTGGAGTGACGGGAATAATCTCATTCAGGATATAAGGTGTGCCGTCTGAATCGGTATGCCAAGTCATACCGAGCTCTTCCATCAAGGCATTACTGATCGGTTGAACGATTTCTGTTTGCAACATGTTTTAACCTCCACTACTACCACTACCGCCGCCACTGCTATTACTGGCTTTGCCCTGGTTACCTCCGAAGAAACCCGAACGCGGTGGTGATTTATTTTGGTTAGCTGTATTAGTGGTGGGTGCAGGCTTGCGAGTACTGCTCATCGTGGTTTGTGGTTTTTGTGCTTGCTGTTGTTGATGGCGTTGATAATTCTGATTGCTCATCAATTTATTGGCCAGCATCCCACCAATTAATGCTCCGGCTGCCGAAGCTAAAATCGTTTCTCCTAAGCTTAAGCCTTGATTTTCAGCCAAGGGTTGAGAAAGTTGTGAGTTACCCTCCTCAAAGCGTTTAGCCTCCGCTTCAGCAATTTGCTTGAGTTCGGCTTCATTAAGAATGCGTTCACTGCCATCTAGGCCTTTTAAAATCGCCCTTGAACCTTCTGCAGATGGGTATTTTTCTTTCAGCTCATAAGTATCAGGATTCGCTCCCGTTTGCTGAATTACCATAAATAAGCCTTCACTCGTCGCATCTGCAATCGACGAGGAGTTGTTAGACGGACTAACTGCCGTGGTTTGTGTATTATTATCGCAGCCTTGTAAGCTCGCGAGTACGGTCAAGCCTAGGCTACCGACCATCGAGTAGGACAAAATTTTTTTAATCTGAGCTTGCATGAAAATCTCCTAAGCGTTTGCTTAGCCTGAAGATTAGAGATATTAGCCTTAAAAATCTATTCATACAGTTGAAAAGCCAGTTATCAGCCCAGCTTAGACTATTAAATTTAATTATGGCAAGCTCTAAACGCTGAATATACAGCCTCAGTTTAAATCTAAAACCTCAGTCTAAAAATTAATAATAAGGATGATCATCAATGAAGTATGTCGTTTCTTTGCTCTTAGTGGCAGGTTCTTTATTTGCCAGTACAGTTTCAGCTGAATTAGTGAATATTAATAAAGCCAGTGCTGAAATTATGCAAGAACATTTAAAAGGTATTGGTGCTAAAAAAGCCGAAGCGATTATCAGTTATCGCACAGAGCATGGTGAGTTTAAAAATTTGGAGGATATTAAAGAAGTGAAAGGGATTGGTGATGCTTTATTTGAAAAAATCAAAGCTGATATTTCTTTAGATCAAGGTTTAACCACCGACGGCGCTGCCGGTGCAGAGGGCAAAACCAAAGTAACGAGCAAACTTGAAGACAAGGCCACGAAAGTGGAGACCAAAGCAGGCTCTGAGATCAAAGTGGACAAAGAAACACCAAAAAAAGCAACCGAATTGGCGGATTAGACTTGTAGTCTTGGCTAGCAGAGGTAGAGTAAGCCTCTGCTAAACTAGAGTTAGAATCATGTCACAGCAGCAAACGGTATTAGTCACAGGCGGAGCAGGTTATATCGGTTCGCATACCTGCCTCGAACTATTAACGGCAGGCTATCAAGTTATCGTGGTTGATAATCTTTGCAATAGCTCCGCTGAATCTTTAAAGCGAGTAGCCGATATTGTTGGTTGTAGTGAGCTACCTTTTTATAAATTAGATATTCGTGATACCTCGGCTTTAAATCAAGTATTCAGCCAGCATGCGATTGATAGTGTTATTCATTTTGCAGGCTTAAAAGCCGTGGGAGAATCGGTACAAAAGCCGCTCAGTTATTATGATAATAATGTCAATGGAACCGTGAGCTTATTAGCGCTGATGCAAGAATACGCGGTTAAACAGCTCGTGTTTAGTTCTTCTGCTACCGTTTATGGTGATCCTCAGACTGTACCGATTCAAGAGCATTTTCCTCGCTCAGCGACCAATCCTTATGGGCGCAGTAAGCTGATGATTGAAGAGATATTACTGGATTTACACACGGCTGAACCCGATTGGCAACTGGCTGTTTTGCGCTATTTTAATCCAGTCGGGGCGCATCCTAGTGGGCGCATTGGTGAAGACCCTCGTGGCATTCCGAATAATTTAATGCCTTATGTGGCTCGGGTTGCGGTGGGTATTTATCCTGAGCTAGCCGTGTTTGGGAATGATTATTCGACCCGCGATGGTACGGGAGTGCGTGATTATATTCATGTGGTGGATTTAGCCAAAGGACATGTTGCTGCACTGGAGGCCTTCCGTCGGCCACAAACTCCACATTGGTTAGCGGTCAATTTAGGAACAGGGCAGGGTTATTCGGTCTTGGAAATGATTCAAGCATTTGAGCAAGCCAGTCAGCAGTCGATTCCCTATAAAATTGTAGAGCGGCGGGCAGGCGATGTAGCGGCTTGTTTTGCTGATCCACGCTTAGCTAAAACCTTATTAGCTTGGCAGGCTGAAAAAAATTTATTGACCATGTGTGAAGATGCTTGGCGTTGGCAGCAACAAAATCCGCATGGCTATTCTTAAAAGATTGCGCAAACTTTAGGTTGAACTTGGACTAAGCTTGGGCGATGGCTTGAGCTTAATGTTCATACTTTGTATCCAGCATTAGTTGAAGCCTAGGCGGAAATAAATCCCATTTATCTGTTAAATAATTCCATTACCCCAGACAGCATTCGCTTTCAATGGGGGAGTTTTCTAGTCTGCGGTGCATAACAAAATCCTTTATGGAGTTAACCATGCATCGTCCAGCTCAGAATTTAAGCTTGTTAAGTGCTTGCCTTGTCCTCAGTGCTTGTGCTGCTAAAACCCCTAATTACCCCGCGCCGCCTTTATTTGCCGCAACAGTGACGGCTTATAATCCGAGCGTTATTCCCTTAGCTCCGATTACCCGTCCTGTACCCGTTGCACCGATAGTGCTACCTAAAGCTAGCCAAGTCGCTGGTAGTGATTTAATCGGTGAGCAAGATTTATTGGATATTACCGTGTTTAAAGTCCCTGATTTAACACGTAGTGTGCGCGTCGATGGGCAGGGTTATATTACTTATCCGTTAGTGGGTAAATTGCGAGCTAAAGGTTTACGTCCGGCTCAATTAGAGCAACAGCTGGCGAGCTTATTAGAAAAAACTTATATGCATAATCCGCAAGTCACTGTCTTGGTCAAAGAGTCAACCCAAAATCGGGTAACAGTAGAGGGTGCTGTGCGATTGCCCGGGGTGTTTCCTGTCGTTGGCAGCATGACCGTTTTGCAAGCCTTAGCCAAAGCAGGAGG
Organism: Thiothrix eikelboomii; assembly: GCF_900167255.1. Lineage (GTDB taxonomy): Bacteria > Pseudomonadota > Gammaproteobacteria > Thiotrichales > Thiotrichaceae > Thiolinea > Thiolinea eikelboomii. Next base: position 352,738 of record NZ_FUYB01000003.1, on the reverse strand, counting down.
CTTGACCGAGCAAGCAGATAGTCGGCGCGCTATTTTGTTGCGCAAAGATGCTAAGGGTGAGCTGAGCCAACAACCGATTGATATTGCAGCGATACGCCAAGGACGCTTGCAGGATTTTATACTCTTACAAGATGATCGTTTGGTCGTGCAAGATGCGATTTATAACCGCTTTACGGTCAGTGGGGCTGTCGGGCAGCCGGGGGTCTATCCCCTTAAAGAGGGGATGACCGTAATGCAAGCGGTGGCAACTGCAGGTGGTATGACTCGGCTGGCAAATAAGTACAAAGCCTTAGTCTTCCGACGTGGTTTAGATGGGCGCGAACAGCATTATGCAGTGAATTTAGATGCCATCTACCGTGGTACTAGTTTAGATCCTATGATTCAACAAGATGACCGGATTGTGATTTTAGAGGCGAGAGAAAAGGTGATTTATGACGAAGCTACTCGTTTTCTAAGCCCTGTCACCTTGTTTTAGCGTTGTTCTAGTCTGCTCTAGTACTTGCTAAAGCGTGCTAAGGAATTTTCTGGGAAGCTGGTATTGGAGCTAGCGTGTAGAGCTAGCTCCCTTTTTTTAGTTCATTTAGGCATATAATCTGCCTTTTAATAAAATCTGAGCAGTTTTCAATATGCAAACCCAAATACCGTTTTTTATTGGCATTGGTGGTGGGAGTGGGAGCGGCAAAAGCGAATTAGCCCGTGCTTTAATGTCTGCTTTTCCCGCTGATCAAGCTGTCTTGGTCGAGTTAGACTCGTATTATCATCGCAAGCTTGCTTTTCCGGTAGAGATTCAAGGTAATTATGATCATCCACTGGCTTTAGATGAGGATTTGTTAGTAGGGCACTTGCAAGCGCTTAAACAGGGGCAGACCATTGAGAAGCCTTGCTATGATTTTACGGTACATGATCGCTCAAACAGGTTAGAAACTGTGCAGCCGAAGCGCTTTATTTTGATTGATGGTATTTTGTTATTTGCTTTACAACGGGTAGCGGCGTTAGTCGATCTATCCGTATTCGTTGATACCCCAGCTGATATTCGTTTGGCGCGTCGGTTATTACGAGATGTGCAGGAGCGTGGTCGTACCTTAGAGGATGTACTGATACAATACTTAACGACAGTGCGCACCATGCACGAAGCTTATGTCGAAGTCTTTAAAACACAGGCGGATCTACTCATCATCGGTACAGATCCCCTCGAGCGAGAGGTCGCTGCTGTCTTAGCGGCTATTGAATAGATTTAAACCGATTGGCTTAAATCTGCTCAGTTAAGTCTATTCAGGTTAAAGCTGATTCAGCTGGATGCTTTATCTTTACTAGGTGGTGGCGGTGCGCCTGTTTCAAAGGTCGGTAGGTTCGGGTCCATAAAGTCCCAAGCGGGTTTATTGCGATGATAAACAATACGATCCGGTTTAAACCAAGTATGTTGATCAAAAGCTCCCACGGCAATCCCAAGTACCCCCGGACGCATCGTGGTTTGGCCAAATAAACGGCTGCCACAGGTTGGGCAGAAATAGCGGGTATTTATGCTACCAGTATCCGTCACCGAGTCAAAATGGCGGGTTTCACCTCGGATAGCTACGGCAGCCTCTGGGAAAAATGCTAGTGACATATGCCCAGTCCCTGAAGCACGTTGGCAATGTTCACAATGGCATTGCGCTGACAAAATAGGCGCGCTACTCACAGTAAATTCTACCGCTCCACATAAGCAATGCCCACTCGCAAAAATAGCTTCTGACATGTTTTACTCCTTAGTTAGCAACACTGACTAACTTACGCTCTGGCCATTGACTGATCAAGATCCCGGTGAGCATTAAACTGCAACCGAGGAGTTGTTTGCTAGTGACGGCTTCATTTAAAAATAACCAACCGACCAAGAGAGCAAAGACCGCTTCCCCTGATAAAATTAAGGCGGCAACACTAGCATCTACCGTGCGTTGAGCCATAATCTGCAAAGTAAAGCATAGGCTGCTAGCAATCACGCCGGAATAAAGCAAAGGTCCAATCGCCGCTTCATATGCTGCCCAGCTCGCTTGCTCGAACAGCAAAGCTGCAAGAATTGACCAAAGGGCTGCAATCGCAAATTGGATCACTGACACGCCTACTACATCGGTGATCCGGCGAGATAGCCAACCTAAAGTGATCACATGCCCCGCCCAGAAAAATGCACCAATAAACTCTAGGCCATCACCGTAGTTAATCTGAAAATTCGGGCCAACGGATAAGGCATATAAGCCAATGACCGCCAAGCCAATACCAGCCCAAGTGAGTAGCCTTGTCCTTTGACCGATGAATAAACCGAGTATCGGCACGATCACAATATACATACTGGTAATAAAGCCTGCATTGCCTGCTGTGGTGTATTGCAGCCCCACTTGCTGAAAGCTAAAGCCAATAAACATGACAGAGCCCGCTAAGGCACTGCCTAACCAAAATAATTTAGGATTTTTAGAGGTAGCAGGAACAAGGGTTCGACGGTGCATCCACCACCAAACGGGTAATAAAGCTAGAGTCGCTAAGACAAAACGTCCTGCATTAAAACTAAATGGGCCTAAACTTTCTAAACCTAAGCGTTGTGCAACAAAACCGCTGCCCCAAATAGCAGAAATCAGAACAAGAATGAAATGTGCTGAAGAAAAATGAGCCATAAATTTACAACCTATCATTGCTCATACACTATGAGCAAAAGGTCGGATTATTCAGGAATTAAACGACTAAGCAAGAAAAATATCAGGCAAGCTAAGCAAGATTGAAAAGTGGGACGGCTCCAAGAAGTCGTGTGAAACTTCAGCCTTGAACCAAAGGTTCAAGTGGGTGCTAGTTTAGTCCAAAAGGCTTACCGCCGCAGCGGTCATGCACACAAGACCAAAAGATCGCTCCCGGGATAAAAAAATAGGCTCAAGGATTTATCCATTTCATCACGAGTATCCCAGATGACCGTCCTTAGTTGCATACTATTACAATTATTCATTGCTGGGAAGCCCTAGCAAACTTAACTAATCGGGTATTAACCTGTTGCATACTGCTGATATTGCGCTAAGGCTGCTGTGACCTGAGTTTGGATCTGCTCAACTTTAGCTAAGGTCTCAGTATAAGCAGCTTGATCCTCTAAGCCCTGCTGGTTTAATAACTCATGTGCAAGATTCAGCGCGACCATGACAGCGATGCGATCAGTACCTAAAACTTTGCCAGACTCCCGTACTTGGCGCATTTCTTGATCTACTCGTTTTGCGGATAAAATCAAGGCTTGCTCTTGCCCTTCAGGGCAAGCAACGGTGTATTCTTTGCCAAAAATTTTGACAGATACGGGGACAATGAGAGACTCTTCCATTAGCTTAGTCCTCGAGGGGAGTGAGTAAGACGGGCCGCTTTAAAGTTAAGGCCGCCAAGATTTCTTCGACTTGCTGGCTAGCGATGCGATTTTTATGTTGCAAATGTTCACAAGCGGCCATGAGTTCTTGCTCACGCTCTTCTAAGCGGCGCTTTTCGGCAGCTAAGTGCTCAAGGGTCACTAATAATTGCTGCAAGTCTTGTTCTAGGGTTTTAAGTTGATTTTGCAAAGCCATAAGGGATCATGCATGCTCGTTGTTTTCGGGGCTATGGATGCGAAATGCTCCTTGTCAGCTCATAATACACGCATAGCTATGGGAGACGCATGTGTTGGATACGCAGTTGCCTGAATTTTATACATTGGAAGATGCTTTATTACGAGTGGATGCTGATTTCACTGCCTCAGAAGCTCATGGAATAGCCTGTGCAGTTTTAGCATTTAATAATCAATACCATGAAAAAGCTTGGCAAGCTCAGATTTTAAAAGGCGATCATCGTGATTTTCACGTCCAAGAAGCGCGGAAACTACTGCAGCAATTATTTAATACCAGCTTATGGCAATTAAATTCGGGTGATTTAAGTTTTGAATTATTTTTACCACCCGAACAAGATAGTTTAGCCGCTCAAGTGACGGCTTTACAAAAATGGTGTCAAGGTTTTGCTTTTGGTTTAGCACTGTCAGGTTTGAAAACGCTACAAGACCTACCGGAAGATAGCCGCGATTGGGTACAAGATGTCGTGAAAATTGGAGCGGCAGGTGAAATGGATGTGCAGGATGAAGATGAGTCGGAAGCCGCCTTTATCGAGCTGGCCGAGTTTATTCGTGTGGGCGTATTAATGATGAATGAAGAATTGCAACCAATCCGTGGTAAGCCGCAATTAGCAGAACAAACTGAGGAGTATGAACAAGAATGAAAAGCCCTGTATTGATTCCCGCTAGTGAATTTGCTGAACGCCGCCAACGCCTCTTAGCTCAATTGGGCGAGCAGGCGATTGCAATTATTCAAGCTTCCCAGCTAGTGATTCGTAATCGGGATGCAGATTATCCGTTTCGCCAAGAGAGCGATTTTTTGTATTTGACGGGCTTCAATGAGCCTGACGCAGTTGCCGTCTTTATTCCGGGGCGAGCAGAGGGCGAATATGTTTTATTTTGCCAAGCTAAAGACCCTGCAATGGAACGCTGGACAGGTAAACGTGCAGGTATTGACGGGGCTGTTAACGATTATGGCGCGGATCAGGCTTTTCCGATTGGCGAATTAGATAAGCAAATCCTCCCCCTCCTCAGTGGTCGAACTGAGGTGCATTATCGCATAGGGTTTGATACCGAGTTTGATCTGAAGGTTTTGGGTTGGCTGACGGTATTACGCCGTCAAGCACGCAATGGGGTGGCTGCTCCTAATACTCTCAAACTGCTCGATACGCTAGTGCATGAGCTACGTTTGTTTAAATCACCCGCTGAACTAGAAATGATGCGCTATTCAGCCAAAATTGCAGCGCAGGCACATACTCGTGCCATGCAAATCTGCCGCCCCGGCTTATTTGAATTTGAACTACAAGCTGAAATTGAGCGTGAATTTCGCAAAGCAGGTATGGAACCTGCCTACACCTCTATTGTGGGTGGAGGCGAAAACGCTTGTATTTTGCATTATGTAGACAATCGGACACCGTTAAAAGCAGGTGATTTGCTGTTAATTGATGCCGGGAGTGAGCATCAAGGCTATGCCAGTGATATTACCCGTACTTTCCCTGTTAATGGCCGTTTTAGCCACGAGCAGCGCCAACTGTATCAATTAGTGCTAGATGCCCAAAAAGCGGCAATTGCTGCGGTGAAACCGGGTAATGATTGGGATGCACCGCATCAAGCGGCCGTGCGTACTTTAGTCGCGGGTTTAGTTGAGCTGGGTTTATTACAGGGTGAGGTGGAGGAACTCTTGCAAGATCCACCTAAGACTACGGATGGGAGCGCGCCTAAAGAAGCAGCATATCGGCAATTTTATATGCACAAAACCGGACATTGGTTAGGGCTGGATGTGCATGATGTAGGCGATTATAAAATTAATGGTGCCTGGCGTTGTTTAGAACCGGGTATGGTGTTAACGGTAGAGCCGGGCTTATATTTTTCGCCTGCGGAGAATCTCGATCCGAAATGGTGGAATATTGGGATTCGTATTGAAGATGATGTGCTGGTCACTGCAGACGGTTGTGAGGTATTGACTGCGGGTGTGGTCAAAGAAATCGCTGAGATTGAAGCCTTGATGGCACAACCCTTGGATTAAGCCTCGGACTAAACCGAGGTAAATAAAGCACTTAAATAATAGGCTGAGTCAAAATAAGCTATGTTCGATGTACTGATTGTCGGTGGTGGTATGGTTGGGGCAAGTTTAGCCTTGGCTCTTCAACCCTTGAATCTGAAACTAGGCTTGATCGAAGCAGTTGCCTTCGGTAGCCATTCCCAGCCCGCTTATGATGATCGTTCAGTAGCACTCTCCTATGGTTCAAGTCGGATTTATCAGGGGATGGGGATTGGAGGTAAGCTTGCTGCACAGATGGCGGCTATTCAACAAATCCATGTTTCTGATCGCGGCTATTTCGGGGCTACTCGCTTAACTGCTGAACAAGCAGCGGTGCCTGCCTTAGGCTATGTGATTGAGAGTCGGGTATTAGGTCGGGTGCTGTTTGAGGCACTAGCGAAGGGGGGGGCTGCGTCTTTTGAGGTAATTAGCCCGGCTAGAGTGTATGCTTTAGAACAGAATAGCGACTCGGTTCAAGTGCATTTTGAGCGTCAAACGGTCACGGATACTGTGCAGACACGCTTATTAGTGATCGCTGACGGTGCGCAATCACCTTTACGTGAGCAGCTGGGTATTGCCGTTAAAACTCAGGATTATCAACAAACCGCGATCATTGCCAATGTAAGTACAGATCGTCCGGTCACGGGGGTGGCTTATGAGCGTTTTACTCGCTCTGGGCCTTTGGCACTTTTACCAATGACTGAAGAACGCTATTCCTTGGTCTGGACGCATAAAACGGCGGAGGTGGCCGCTAGTTTGGAGCTAACAGATGCTGAGTTTTTGCAGAAATTACAAACTAGCTTTGGTTATCGGCAAGGGCGTTTTATTAAAGTGGGTAAGCGTTCGAGCTACCCCTTAAGCTTAGTGAAATCCGTCGCGGAAGTGCAGGGACGGGCTGTGTTGATTGGCAATGCCTCCCACAGTTTGCATCCGGTTGCAGGGCAGGGCTTGAATTTAGCTTTACGGGATGTGGCGACCTTAAGTGATTTATTAGCCACGCCAACTGCAATCAGAAGCGATGATGGCGTCGTGAAGTTACTCGCCGCTTATCAGGCAGCCCGCCAACCTGATTATGCGAGTGTTGTCGCTTATACGGATTCGCTCGTTAAGCTATTTTCAGCTGAGTTCCCAGCCTTAGGCCTGCTTCGTGCAGGCGGCTTGGTAGCCGTGGATCGGATAGCACCCTTGCGTCAGTTGCTCACTCAGCAGAGTATGGGCTTACGCTTTCGGCAATCACGTTTAGCAAGGGGCTTGGCTTTGAAGGTCTAAATGAAGCTTAAGTCAAGAGAAATTGACTGCCAAAAAATACCAGCACACCCACGATAATCGTCACCAACGGTTTACGCAGTATTAAACCCACTACAAAAGCGGCTAAGCCACCTAACAGCCAAGGGTTATGCCAGCTAAAATCCAGCTGTTTGTTTGGCATGAGGATCATCGGCATGATAATCGCAGTGAGCACCGCAACCGGGACATAAGCTAAAGCTTCTTCTAGCCAGACAGGCAGTTGAATACGGTGCGCTCGTGCAAAAAGTATAAAGCGAATACTAAAAGTGACCGCAACCATGCCGAGAATCATCAAAATCAGGCTTAAGGTATCAGGCATGGTCGCTTGCTCCGGCTTTTAAACGCAGTTGCAAATGCTGCACTAGGACTCCCGCCGCAACCCCTAGTAAGGCGGCAATCAGCATGCCAAGATTATTCGGTAGTTGATATAAAAATAGCGCGGCCGAGCCAGCCACGATGAAGGTAATCCAATACGGGAGCGTCTGTAAATAGATGGTAATAATGCCTAAGAAAGTGGCCACCATCGCAAATTCTAAGCCCCATTCACTCATGCCCGGAATTAATTCACCAGCGACTACACCAATGAGAGTGGTGAGATTCCACATACTATAAAACGCTAAAAATGAACCTAAATAAGCCCAATGCCCTGTGGTGGCATCTAATTTACCGTTCACAAAATAAGGCTTCGTAGCAGCATAGGTTTCATCGGTCAAACCAAAAGCTAAAACTGCACGCCAAGGCATAGGCAAGTGCTTGACATATTTCATGAAATCAGCGGAATACAATAAATGGCGTAGATTAACCACAAAAGTGGTGAAAATAATCACTAGGATGGGTGCACCTGCTGCGATTAAACCTAAGGCTACAAATTGTGAAGAGCCAGCAAACACCAGTAAAGACATCGCGATTGGCACCCACGGCTCTAAACCTTGGCTCACAGCTAACGAGCCGAAAATCATTCCAAAAGGTAGATTTCCCAGCATCATCGGGATAGATACTATCGCGCCAAAGCGCATGGCTTCCCATTTATTCATAGCAATTCTGCTTTGAAAGCTGGGTAATGAGTTGAATATATATCACTGTCCTGTCACTTGCCTGTGGTGAGTGGTGGGCAGGTTTATACCAATCTCTGTGGAAAGATTCCAGCCGGTTTGTAAGCCATGCTATTCTTAAGCTTATAAATACTGCTTTTTTAACAACTGATGAAGGTAGGAATGGAACTCGAACAATTGCAAACTTTAGTGCTCTCTAGCCTTGAAGATATGAAAGCCCGCGATGTGACGGTCTTAGATGTACGCGGTAAATCGACGATCACCGATGTAATGATTATCGCATCAGGCACCTCTTCCCGCCATGTGAAATCCCTCGCGGATAGTGTGGCAGCTAAATCGAAAGAGGCAGGGCATCAGCCTTTAGGGGTCGAGGGTGAGCGTGACTCTGATTGGGTATTGGTCGATTTAGATCAAATTATTCTGCATGTGATGCTGCCGACGGCGCGTGACTTCTATAATTTAGAAAAATTGTGGGGGACTGGCAGCGAGGCACGCAATGAATTACGGCTAGGAGCTGCCTAGTTGCGTATTCACCTGTTAGCAGTCGGCACGAAGATGCCGACTTGGGTGGTCACTGCAACAGCTGACTATGTGGGGCGTATGCCTGCACACTGCCAAATTCTGATCAAGGAGTTAGTGGCTGAAAAGCGCACGAAAAGCTCAGATCTGCAGCGTATCTGTGAACTCGAAGGGGAAAAGTTGTTAGCAGCTATTCCAGCAGGTAGTTTAGTCATTGCTTTAGATGTTTTGGGCAAAAGCTGGTCAACCGAGCAGCTCGCTAGTCAATTGGATCAATGGCTGGCTTCTGGGCAGGATGTTGCTCTTTTAGTCGGAGGGCCAGAAGGTTTATCACCCGCTTGTTTACAACGTGCTGATCTTAAATGGTCATTATCCGCTTTAACTTTTCCGCATCCTTTGGTGCGGATTATTCTAGCTGAGCAATTATTCCGAGCTTGGAGTATCCTCTCGAACCATCCTTATCATCGTGGAGGCTGAATGCAGTCAGCACAACTTATTCTTGCGTCCGCTTCGCCGCGACGACGCGAATTGCTGGAGCAAATTGGCGTTCGCTATCAGGTACGAACGGCTGATATTGATGAGCGCGCAAGGCTCGATGAAGATCCTTTAGATTTAGTGCAACGCTTGGCTAAACAGAAGGCACAGGCTGTTTGGGAGGATAGTGATCAAACTTTACCGGTGTTAGGTGCTGATACCTTAGGTGTCTTAGATGGACGCTTGCTCGTTAAGCCGGAGGATTTTGCCTCGGCGCGGCAGATGTTATTATCTATGTCAGGACGAGTGCATACCATTTATAGTGCTGTCGCGCTTTATCATCAAGCGGCTTGTGAGTTAGCGCTGAGCACTAGCCAAGTGTGGTTTCGACGGTTAACTGAGGCAGAAATAGCCGCTTATTGGCAACAAGGTGAACCCTGTGATAAAGCAGGTGCGTATGCGATTCAGGGGATGGGCGCTATCTTTGCTGAGCGTTTAGAAGGCTCTTATTCGGGGGTCATGGGTTTACCCCTCTTTGAAACGGCTCAATTATTACAAAAAATAGGTATACGGGTATTGTGAGCTAGCGCCGTATTGAAAATAAATCAAACCATTTGCGCACAGAGAGGAAGCATGAGTGCCGAGCTGTTAATTAATATCACCCCACAAGAATCACGAGTCGCCTTGCTAGAAAATGGAGTTTTGCAGGAAGTGCTCATCGAACGCCTTTCTCGACGGGGGATTGTGGGCAATATTTACAAGGGGCGGGTGTCACGGGTATTACCGGGAATGGAAGCCGCGTTTATTGATATTGGTCTAGATAAATCCGCTTTCCTGCATGCTTCAGATCTGACTGCCTCACCGATGGACGATTTGCATACCGATGATTTACCCAAAAAACAGCCTACCTTGCAAATTCATGAGGTCTTACACGAAGGCAAACAGCTATTAGTGCAAGTGATTAAAGACCCCTTAGGCAGTAAAGGCGCACGCTTAACCACTTATATTACTTTGCCTTCACGTTTTCTAGTGTTGATGCCGGATAATCAAACCATTGGTATTTCAGGGAAAATTGAATCGGCTGAAGAACGTGAGCGATTACGGGCTTTAGTGCAAAAAGTACGTACTGAATTTGGTGATCAGTTTGGTTTTATAGTACGGACAGCGGCTGATGGGATTAGTGAAGACAGCTTGCGCCAAGACATGCAGTTTTTATTACGGCTGTGGGATAGTATCGAGCAAAGCTCTAGAAGCTCTGCCCAAGCTAAATTGGTCTATTCTGATTTACCCTTAGTCTTGCGGGTATTACGCGATATGGTCGGTGAGCCGATTCAAAAGGTTTTAATTGATTCCCGCGAAACTGCGCTTAAAGTCAAAGAATTTAGTGAAAAATATATCCCTGATTTAGCCCAGCATATTGAGCATTATCCGGGCGAGCGGCCGATTTTTGATTTGCATGGCGTTGAGGAGGAAATCCAGAAATCTTTGCAGCGCAAAGTACCCTTAAAATCGGGCGGCTATCTGATTGTGGATCAAACCGAAGCCATGACGACTATTGATGTGAATACGGGTGGCTTTGTCGGGAGTCGCAATCTAGAAGAGACGATTTTCCGTACTAATTTAGAGGCTGCTCAAGCGATTGCACGTCAGCTGCGTCTGCGCAATTTAGGGGGGATTATTATTCTCGACTTTATTGACATGATGCAAAGTGATCACAAGCAGCAAGTGATAAAAACTTTAGAAAAAGCCCTTGAAAAAGACTATGCCAAGACTTACATCAGTGAAGTATCGCCTTTAGGTTTAGTGGAAATGACCCGTAAGCGTACCCGGGAAAGTTTAGAGCATATTTTGTGTGAGTCCTGCTCTACCTGTAATGGGCGTGGCTATATCAAGACCGCAGAAACGGTTTGTTATGAAATCTTTCGGGAAATTTTGCGGGCAGTACGCCAGTTTGATGCAAAAGAGCTATTGGTGTTGGCCTCGCAGGATGTGGTCGACCGCTTATTGGATGAAGAGTCGGATAGTTTAGCCGAGTTACAGGAGTTTGTTTCCGTGGCGATTCGCTTGCAAGTTGAAGCGCTCTATAATCAAGAGCAATTTGATGTGGTTTTGCTTTAATACCGTTTACCGTGAAGCTCAGCGTCGCCTGACGATTGCAGTTAGAGTCCTTATAAAAATCAACGTATACTCAAGCGATTAGTCGGGTGGGAGCAGAGAATGAGAGCAATTGCTGCATTACAAATGGCATCAGGTCCGCAAGTGCAAGCTAACTTAATGGAAGCAGGGCGTTTAATTGCAGAGGCGAAAACAGCAGGCGCGGGTTTAGTGGTTTTGCCTGAAATGTTCGTGATCATGGGGCAGAATGATCAAGCGCGGGTGCAGGTGACTGAGGAATATGGTTCTGGCCCTATTCAGGATTGCATGGTACGCCTCGCTAGACAGCACAAACTTTGGATTTTAGCCGGCACAATTCCTTTACATTCAGACGATCCTCATCGACCGTATGCCGCGTCTTTATTGTATGACGATCAAGGTCAAGTGGTGGCACGCTATGACAAAATTCATTTATTTGATGTCACGGTGGGGGAGAATGCTGAGGTTTATACCGAAAGCGATACCAATATGCCCGGTGCTCAACTAGTGGTTGCCGATACCCCTTTTGGCAAGATCGGGATGAGCGTTTGTTATGATTTACGTTTTCCTGAGTTGTATCGGGAATTAGCACGTCAAGGGGCTGAAATTCTAGTCATTCCGTCTGCTTTTACCGAGGTGACTGGGCAAGCACATTGGGAGATTTTGCTGCGAGCGCGTGCGATTGAAAATTTAGCGTATGTGATTGCCCCAGCCCAAGGTGGCTACCACGTGAGTGGTCGGACAACCTATGGACATTCTATGGTTATTGACTATTGGGGGCGGATTCGTGGTCAACTTAATAAAGGTTCTGGTGTTGTGTTGATTGAGCCGGATTTAGAAGCTCAAGCAGCCACGCGCCAACGATTTCCAGTTTTGTCACATCGCCGTTTGCTGATGTGAGATTTTAAAAGGACTCAAATATGCAAAATGCCATGGATTATGCCCGTGCGGAGTTTTTTGCGCCAAGTGGCTTGAGTGAGCCAGCTTTAGCCCAAGTCTTTGCTGAGTTACTCAGCAAAGATACCACGCTTGCTGATTTATATTTCCAAGCAGCGCGTTATGAATCATGGGGCTTAGAAGAAGGGATTGTAAAAAGCGGTAGCTATAGCATCGAACGTGGGGTTGGCGTGCGCTCCGTGTGTGGTGAGCAAACAGGGTTTGCTTATAGTGATGAAATTAGTTTACAGGCTTTATTAGAATCAGCCCGTGCTGCCCGTGCTATTAGTCGGGCGGGTCAATCAGGCCAAGTTCAAGCGTGGAAAGCCCAAATTCCTAGCCGTCATTTATATGGCTTAAGTGACCCGCTAGCCTCGTTAAGCGAAGCGGACAAGATTGATTTATTGCAGCGTATGGATAGCAAAGCGCGTGCCGTTAGCCCTTATGTCAAACAAGTCATGGCAAGCCTCGTAGCGGTGCATGAGATTATCTTGATTGTCGATGAGCAAGGGCGCATGACCGCTGATGTACGCCCACTTGTACGGACTAATGTCTCGGTGATTGTTGAGCGTCAAGGGCAAACTGAGAGTGCCTCTGCGGGTGGCGGTGGGCGTTTTGATTTGGATTATTTCATCAAAAACAACCGTGCGGATGAGTTTGCTGAAGAGGCGGTGCGTCAAGCCCTCGTGAATCTGGATGCACAAGCCGCCCCTGCGGGTGCAATGACTGTTGTCCTTGGTTCGGGTTGGCCGGGTGTGCTCTTGCATGAGGCGATTGGACATGGTTTGGAGGGGGATTTCAATCGTAAAGGTACTTCCGCTTTTTCTGGGCGGATCGGTGAGCAAGTCGCCAGTAAAGGCATTACTGTGGTTGACGATGGTACCTTAGAGCAGCGCCGTGGTTCATTGACGGTCGATGATGAGGGCACTGAAACTCAATGTACTACGTTGATTGAAGATGGCATTCTCAAAGGCTATATGATGGATCGGCAGAATGCTGCTTTGATGGGGACAAAATCGACCGGCAATGGGCGGCGGCAGTCTTATTCGCATTTAACAATGCCACGTATGACGAATACTTATATGCGTGCGGGTGAGTATGATCCGCAAGAAATTATTGCTTCTGTCGAGAAAGGTGTCTATGCAGTTAATTTCTCGGGTGGACAGGTGGATATTACTTCTGGGAAATTTGTCTTTTCAGCCTCAGAGGCTTATTTAATTGAAAATGGCAAAGCGACTCGTCCACTGAAAAATGCCACTTTAATCGGTAATGGGCCCGATGTATTAACCCGAGTCAGTATGGTCGGTAATGATTTAGCCCTCGATACAGGGATTGGTGTATGTGGTAAAGATGGGCAAAGTGTACCCGTTGGTGTGGGGCAACCGACTTTGCGTGTGGATGGACTCACGGTCGGTGGCACGGCTGCTTAAACCTGTAGGGAATCAAAACGATGATTGAATTAGACAATCGGCAAGCTTTAGGTGCTGAATTTCAAGAACTCGCTGAGTTTGTGCTTAAAGCTGCCAAAGAGCGTGGTGCGAGTGCGGCCGAGGTAGGCATTGATAAGGGTACGGGTTTATCGGTTGAAGTCCGCATGGGTAAAGTCGATAAACTGCAATATCACCGTGATCAAGGTGCGAGCCTGACGGTATATTTTGGCCACAAAAAAGGCTTTGCTTCGAGTGGGGATTTTTCACGAAAAGCGTTAGAGGATACTTTAGAGGCGGCTTGCCGAATAGCTCGCTATACCGCTGAAGATGAGTTTAATGGTTTAGCTGATCCTGAATTAATGGCTAAGCAGCCCTTGGATTTAGATTTATATCATCCTTGGGATATTAACGCGGATCAGGCGATTGATTTAGCTTTACAGGCTGAAGCTACCGCCCGTGCGTATGATGCCCGCATTTCCAATAGTGACGGGGCGAGTGTGGATAGCTATGCGGGCTTAGGGGTCTATGCAAACACCAATGGTTTTAATGGCTTAAATAGCAGTACTCGCCACTCCTTGAGTTGCTCGGTGGTGGCGCAAGAAAATGAGTCGATGCAACGGGATTATTGGTATACCACAGCTTGTTCCCCTGCTGCTTTAGAAGCGGCTGAAGCAGTGGGTAAAGAAGCTGCCCGCCGTACTGTGCGCCGCTTAGGGGGGCGATCCATTCCAACTTGTGAATTGCCGGTATTGTATGTGCCCGAATTAGCCCGTGGGTTAATTGGGCATTTAGTCTCTGCTTTAAGTGGGGCTGCACAGTATCGGAAAGCGAGCTTTTTGCTAGATGCGGTTGATAAGCGCATTTTTCCCGAGTTTGTACAATTGAGTGAGCGCCCCCATATTCCGCGTGCTCCGGGCAGTCGGGCTTGGGATGCAGAAGGTGTTGCAACCTATGATCGTGAGGTGATTCTTGATGGTAAAGTCCAAGCGTATTTTTTAGGGAGTTATTCTGCTCGTAAATTAGGCCTGCAAACCACGGGTAATGCAGGGGGTAGCTCCAATTTATTATTAAGCCATACGCAAAGTTCTTTCCAAGAGTTACTCCAGCAAATGGGGCGTGGCCTGTTGGTTACCGAATTGATCGGCAGTGGTATCAATATGATCACCGGTGATTATTCGCGGGGGGCGGCAGGGTTTTGGGTTGAGCAGGGTGAGCTACAATATCCGGTCGAAGAAATCACCATTGCGAGTAATTTGAAGGATATGTATTTGGGTATCCAAGGTATTGGTACTGATATTGACCCGCGTGGCAGTATTCAAATTGGATCAATCTTAGTAAATCGCATGACGATTGCTGGCCAGTAAAGGTTAGTTGAGTGGATGCACACAGAGCCAGTGTTTAGCTGGCTCTTTATTCCAAACCAAATTCTTGCTTGATACTTGTCTGCATCTGCGGACTTAAAGTTTCGCTGGCGGTCGGTATTTGTTGCGCTTGCTCAAGTAGCTGCTGTGTGGTGGTTTTTAACTGCTCTGGATGAGCTTCAAGCTTTTTCGCAAGGCGCAAATAGTATAAACCTGTTTGTAAATGTCCCTGCTTGATCGCGGCAGTGGCACGTTCTAGATGTCGGCTAGCCGCTGGATTGCTACTGATGGTTGGTTGAATAATAGAAGGTTTAGCCAGTACAGGTTGAGCGATAACTTCTGGATTGCTAATCATGCGCGGTTGGATAATAGAAGGTTTAGCGAGTGCAGGTTGAGCTATGCCAGCTTGAGTTGGTGCAGTTTCGGGTATCAAAGGCTCTATGCTTGGGCTTAGGGTAGGCGTAGCGGGGCTGGTCTTTGCTGATGTTACCGGGGTGACACTGGTTTCGAGGGGTTGGATCGGCGTGTGATTAGGCTGCATCGGTAGAGTGACTAAGCTGGTGGTGGCCGCAGGCTGAATTAAAGGTTTGTCTAAACGACTGACCTGAATTTTGGGTGCGACGGGGGCTTGGGTCGGTTTAATCGGTTGGCTGACTTGATAAATACCTAAACTCGCGGCGGCGACTAAGCCTGTGACTGCCCATAAAATCACTGGCAAAAATCGGTGCTTATTTCGTGTGGGTGGTGGTTTAGGTTGTAATAAGTTAGGTGACTGGCGAGTCAGTGTTTGTAATTCAGCCAGCAAGGCTGTACCGAGTAAGTATAAATCCCCCGTGGGGGTGACCAGAAACAGTGATGGCTCGATACCTGTAGTGACTAAACCTTGATCAATCAACTGTTGGGTGATAGCCAAGGCTTTTTGATGCAAATTCGTGGGTTGACCGTGTATCGCTGGGAGCGGGCTTAACGACCAAGCTTCCGGCATTTCTAGGACAAAACAGACCTCAGTCTCGGACCACGCACAATCTAAAACTTTTAAAACCGTCGTCTCGGCTTGATGGCTTAAACTCTGCAATTGACTAAGACTTTGCTTTAACGCACTGTCACTGAGCAGTTGCTGAGGCAAATAATGTATGAGCCAACGTTGATTGATGTTGGCTTGCAAATCGCGGCCAAGGAACAGCTCACCGCAAGCGTTCGAGAATAGTCGTTCGCCTATTTTATAGCGTTTGTGAAGCACACTTTCCATAGGCTGCTCCCTTGCTTAAACCCTAGTTAGGCTGTTGTTTCTGCAATGATTCAACAGTTTTCCAATGATTAGTAAGATGCTTGTCCATAATCGCATCATACTCCCCCGAGTCCTGAATAGTTTTCAAACCTTTGTTGATATAATTTAAGAGAATAGTCGCACGTGGATGAGTTTTGTGGACAAGCACATGTAAACCTTCGACCGAAAGCTCACGCGGTAACGCGGCTACTTGGTCGTGTAAGCCCATTTTGGCGACGGTTTCACGTCCTGTGAAATCATTCATTGCCACCGCGTCGACTTTACCTGCCATTAATAATTCAAAGCATTCTTTAACCGATTGGGGTTGCTCTAATTTGATTAAGTTTTTCTTTAGCCACTCTCGACCTGTGCGATCTAAGTCATGTGTGAAGTAGCCACTGGGTCGGCAGAGGGTATGGCCAATCATATCGTCATCTTTTTCAAAGATTAACGGGGCTTCATTGCGAGTAAATAAAACCTCAAGCATTTGAAAAATCGGGGTGGAAAATAAGAATTGACAACGAAAATGCTCCATCGTTGGGCAGCCGGGGTTCAGCCAAGGAAAACCCATATCGTATTTCTTTTCTTTGATTAAAGGGTCAAGATGAGCTGACCAATCATTAATCCAAGTGAGTTTATAGTGGAGATTTTGGTTTTTCAGTGCTGTTTCTACTAAATCAGTAATCAGCCCGCCATTCGGTAAAGACTGGTCAGTGAAGGGTTGATAATCACCAGCGGTTAATAATTGAATATCAATTTTGCTGACAGTTGGGGTGGGTGGGGTTGTATTGGCTGTTGTTATATTGGTCGTTGTAAGTTCAGTGGTAGGGTCAGCCGTATTTTCAGTCACCGTGCTGACTGCGGTGGTGGTCGTGGTGGCGGTTGTTGAGGTGGGCGCTGCAGTTTGAGGGGAGGCTATTTCGGGATCAGACAAACAGGGCAGACGTAGTTCTTGATTAACCAAAACAGTGGATGGCCCTTTGGTCAGTAATTCACGGTTTGCATAATAAATCATGCTGTATTTACTCGCACTGCCATAAGCACGTTGGGCAATGGTACTTAAACTATCGCCTTTGACCACTTTATAGGGTTGTTTACAGTCTAAATTTTCAGCATTTACCGGTTGTGTAACCAAGGCGAACAATAAAAATAGGCCTAGCAGCCACTGATTCCTCTGTTTTGAAAAAAACATCTGCATATCAAGACCTCGCAAGTTTTTTATGAAGAATTTTAGTTTTTTAGCTGAATACTGAATTAATAACTAATAAGGCGGATATAAACACTCTTATAATGCTCGGTCAAGGTTGTGGCAAAAGTTTGGCTAAAATGCTTGTTTTCCCTACAAAATTTATAGTTGTTGCGCACTAGCCAGATAAGGATAATAGTCGGTCTTTTTTTAACTTCGGCAACGCAATTAGGTAAGGTTTAGATGGCAGGTAAAATTTTCATAGAAACTCACGGCTGTCAGATGAATGAGTATGATTCGGCAAAAATGCTGGATGTGCTGCATGCACACGAGGGGATGGAGCTGACGGATAATCCTGAAGAAGCTGATGTGTTATTGCTTAATACCTGTTCTATTCGTGAGAAAGCGCAAGAAAAGGTATTTTCGCAAGTGGGACGCTGGCGGGCATTGAAAGAGAAAAATCCACAGGTGATTATTGGTGTCGGTGGTTGTGTTGCAAGCCAAGAAGGGGAGGCCTTGCGTGAGCGTGCGCCGTTAGTTGATGTGGTGTTTGGCCCCCAAACTTTGCATCGCTTACCGGATTTGATTAAACAAGTACGTACCCATCGTAAGCCCGTGGTGGATATTAGCTTTCCTGAAATCGAAAAGTTTGATCACCTGCCAGAACCACGGGCGGAAGGTCCGACTGCTTTTGTCTCGATTATGGAGGGTTGCAATAAATACTGTACCTTCTGTGTCGTGCCTTATACCCGTGGCGAAGAAATCTCCCGCCCCTTTGATGATGTGCTAGCCGAAGTGGCGCAATTAGCGGCGCAAGGCGTGCGCGAGGTCAATCTGCTGGGGCAAAATGTGAATGCCTATCGTGGCAGCATGCATGATGGTGAGATCGCTGATTTAGCATTACTGATTCAATATGTGGCGGCTGTGGAAGGCATTGATCGGATTCGTTTTACCACTTCGCACCCCAATGAGTTTAGTGAAAGCCTGATTAATGTGTATGCCCAAGTTCCTGAGTTGGTCAGTCATTTACATCTGCCTGTGCAAAGCGGTTCCGATCG
Source organism: Thiothrix eikelboomii (assembly GCF_900167255.1). Taxonomy (GTDB): domain Bacteria; phylum Pseudomonadota; class Gammaproteobacteria; order Thiotrichales; family Thiotrichaceae; genus Thiolinea; species Thiolinea eikelboomii. Next base: position 334,420 of record NZ_FUYB01000003.1, on the reverse strand, counting down.
GATTTTGGCGGCAATGAAGCGTAATCACATGGCGATTGAGTATAAATCGAAGCTTCGTCAATTGCGTCAAATTCGTCCGATGATTAGTCTGTCCTCGGATTTTATTGTGGGTTTTCCCGGCGAAACCGAGAAAGATTTTGCGGATACGATGAAGCTGATTGATGAGGTGGGTTTTGATCATAGCTTCAGCTTTATCTATAGCGCTCGCCCCGGAACACCGGCGGCCAGTTTACAAGATGACACACCGATGGAGGTTAAGAAGCAGCGTTTGCAAGTACTGCAAAGCCGGATTTTGGCCAGTGCGAATGCGATTAGCCAAGCGATGGTCGGGACCGTACAGCGTGTATTGGTCGAGCGCCCTGCGAAGAAAGACCCCCATCAATTAGCGGGGCGTACTGAAAATAATCGCGTGGTAAATTTCGATGGCAATCCCCGTTGGATTGGGCGTTTTGTTGATTTGCAGATTACTGAAGCACTCCCGAATTCTTTGCGCGGTGTTGTGGTTGCGGTCGAAGCTGAGGCGGGTCGTATGGATATGCAGGCGCTTTGAACTTTGTCACCGCTTGAGATTCTTTATCAAGACGAATTTTTAGTGGCTATCAATAAGCCATCGGGTTTATTGGTGCATCGTAGCCTGATTGATAAACATGAAACGCGGTTTGCTGTGCAGTTACTGCGTGATCAAATCGGCCAAAAAGTTTATCCGCCACATCGTTTGGATCGACCAACTTCGGGTGTGCTGTTATTTGCTTTAGACCCCAATATCGCACGCCTTTTGACTGAGCAATTTACCCAAGCTGCGCTAGAGAAGACTTATCTCGCCTTAGTTCGTGGCTTCTGCGCGGCTGAAGCGGTGATTGATTATCCGCTGAAAGAAGTATTAGATGAAATCGCGGATGCTCAAGCGGCTCAGGATAAGCCGGCTCAAACCGCGATTACGCAGTATCGAAGGCTGGAGCAATTTGAATTGCCCTTGGCATCAGGTAAGCATTTAACCAGCCGCTATTCACTGTTAGAGCTGCAACCTAAAACTGGACGTAAGCATCAATTACGTCGCCATTTGAAGCATATTTTTCATCCGATTGTGGGGGATACTACACATGGCGATGGCAAGCAAAATCAGTTATTTCGGGAGCAGTTTGGTTGTGAACGGTTGTTATTGCATGCACAAACTTTAAGCTTTTTACATCCCGTAAATAAAGTGACCTTAAGGCTTCAAGCACCGTTAGCCGAAGAGTTTGTACAAGTTTTACAAGCTGTCGCTAGCAACAATTTACTAGTAGGTGATCTAGATGTATGTTCCTAAGCATTTCGAGCAATCTGACCCACAAGTCCTGCAAAATTTAATCCGTTCCTCACCTTTAGCCAGTTTAGTTACGCTGGGAGCGCAAGGTCTGAATGCCAATCCAATTCCACTTTATTTTGAAGCGAATGGGGGATTAGGTTTATTGCAAGGCCATGTGGCACGGGCGAATCCGATTTGGCGTGATTTTGACACCCAATTGGAGGCTTTGGTGATTTTTCATGGGAACGATGCTTATATTTCGCCAAACTGGTATCCGTCTAAAACGGAGCATGGCAAAGAAGTACCAACTTGGAATTATAGTGTGCTGAATGTTTATGGGCATCTACGGGTGCAGGATGATCCCCTGTGGTTGCGTGAATTTTTGGAAAAGCTTACCCAGCAGCAAGAACTAGGTTTAGCTAAACCTTGGCAGATGTCAGATGCACCAGATGATTATTTGCAGACAATGCTCAAGGCAATTGTTGGGATTGAGCTGGAAATCACTCGCTGGGAGGGTAAGTGGAAATTGAGTCAAAATAAACCGAGTCGAGAGTATCAAGGGGTGATCGAAGGGTTAAATCAGACACAAAATGCTAAAGCTATTGATTTAGCAACCGTCATGAAAAACTTAAGGACTGCCCATTAGGAGGATAGGCGTAGAAACTAGAACACTCTAAGCTAATGATTTCTTCTTTTCTTGGAGCAGTCATGGTTGATCAGACCCTTTCTCAAGAGCGGCGTATCCTCATGGCGATGCGTAAGACCTTGGCGAGTATTATCCGTGATCTCACGGCGAGAGAGCCGATGCAGGCTTATCCTTTAAGTGAGGCCACAGTCGAGGATGTGAAAGCTTGCTTTGATTTGATTGCTGCTCGTGAGCGTGAGCTAGCCACCCAAGAGGGTTTGACAACCCGTGAGTTACCTCGCTTCACTGATGAACCTAAATCAGCATAAGTGATTACTATCAGCCCGCTGAAAACGACTAAACACTAATCAACTAACCAATGAGACCCCTCATGAATGATGCTGAACTCACCCAACGTACCGAGCAGGTCTTAGCGCAATTGGCCGATTGGCAACTTAGTGCTGAAGAGGTTGTTAGCTTATTGGGTTTGGCAACGGAGATTAAACCGCGCCATCTAAGCTCTTATTTTAATGGTGAGCGGGCTTTGCCGAATGCTCCTGAGCTGCAAGTTCGTCTTGAGCATATCAGTGGGATTACCGAAGCGCTGGCTACTACCTTTCCCTTCAGTGCACAAATGCGCCTAATGTGGCTACGTCGTCCGCATCGCCGTTTTCAACAGCGCACTCCATTGGCCGTGATTTTGGAAGAAGGGGTAGAGGGCTTGCAAAAAGTGCGGATGGATGTGGATTGTGCCTATAGCTATGCGATTGCCGATGCAATGGCTGCTGCTCAACAGGCAAAGTCGAGCCAATAATTGCAGTGTAAAGATTCAAACTTTAATTAAGCCCAGCTGCTGCTCAATCATTTGACCAAATGTAAGCCAGTCTATTAAGGCTTGATGTTCTTGATGGGTTTCAATTTGGAGGGCAGCTTCGGCATTGGCTGGTAAACCAAGTGCTCGGCTAGCACTCACGATGCGGTGAGCTGCGACGCGAATGCGAGACTCATCGTGCACACTGAGCCCTTCGCGGATTCTCTGCACATCTTCATCCATTTGGGTTTGGTAGAGTGCTAACAAGATTGAAGTTTTTTCATCGCCCCAGCGCGCTTGAATACGTTCCAAACTCGTTTCTTCAGCCTCAGGGGGGGGTAACACCGTCTGACTTGCCCCTTGGATCGCAGCAAGCAAGGCTTCTGGTGTATACGGTTTAGCAAGCAGCTTGGCGTCTAGGGCTAATAACGGTTCACTTTGCTCAGCGGTAAAATGGGCAGAGGTCAAAATAACGCTTAAGGCTGATGGCGGATACTGCTGGCGAATGTGTTTTAGCAGCTGGGCTCCATCTAAATGGGGCATACGTAGATCGCTAAGTACCCGATCAAATGTCTGTTTTTGTAATAAAGCTAAAGCCTCTCGACCATCAGCCGCCTGCCAGACCTGATGTCCAGCAGCTTTCAAAGTCTCACAGGCTAACATCCGATTGCTGGCGACATCATCCACCACCAAGATCGCTAGTGGCTTACTAACCACCCCTCGTTTAAGTTCAATAGAATTCGGGTTGGGTAAATGCATGCTCAGATTAAAACGAGCTTCTGTTCCCTGACCGAGTTCACTGGTGAGGCTTAATTGTCCCCCTACGGCACGCATCATCTCAAAACAAATCGGCAAGCCTAGCCCCGAACTGGCTTGTTGGCTATATAAAACTTCAATGCCGCGATTAAAACGGGTTTCGAGATGTGCGAGTTGCTCGGTTGACAATCCACAACCTGTATCTTTAACACTGACCCACAAAGTTTGCTGAGCAGCTTGCCATTTGACCCAGACTTGAATCTCGCCGACTTCAGTATACTTGATGGCATTGCTGAGCAGATTGATTAACATCCGCCGTAACAGAACGGGTTTACCTAGCAGATGAGTCGGCAAGTCACGAGTCTGCAGATGGATCAGCAGGTTTTTTTCGGTTGCTCGAGGACGCAATAACTGCACCAAAGCATCCAATAGGCGTTGGGGGTCAAATACCTCGTCTTTTTCTAGGAGCTTGGCTTGTTTGAACTGGGCTCGATCCAGCAAATTATCCACCAAGGCATACATCGACTCGGCGGCATAATGTGTCGTGCTCCATAGCTCCTGTTGGTTAGTGGATAATTCAGTACGTCCGAGCAACTCGGTGGCACCTAGCATGGCATGTAACGGGGTGCGTATTTCATGGCTTAGGGTAGAAATAAAACGGTCTTGTTGTTCGACCAGCAACTCTGCATGTTCACGTGCCAACTGAGCACGGTCCCGCGCCCGATAAGAGTCTCTTAGGCTCATCCCCAAAGCTATCGACAAGATCATCATTTCCAAGTTTGCTGCCAGCATTGTTAAGATGCGTTCCCAGCCATACAAGTCGATGTAACTTAGCCAGTCCAGCAAGGTAATCGCATGGCTAATCAGCAGGATGGTCCAAGCGGGTAAAAAGACCCAGGCTGGCTTGTAACCACTGAGCGCCACCGTGAGCGCCAGCAGGGGAATAAGCACACTGGACACAATGTAGATATAAGATAAAACTCGGGTTCTAGCGAATAAAAACTCAGGCCAAAACAGCGTCAATAAGGCAGACAACAGCATCACCAACATGGCCAATAAGCTTAAGAAAACAAGCACCCGCAAAACTCGATACAGGTTAGGCTTACTGTGATCATAACGAGCTGCTTGAATCCCGGGTTGCATGAACTTCAGTGAGAACCAAAACAAAAAAAACATCATGCTGATGCCCAAGAAACGCAAGGCATGCCGCGCATCATCAAACAAGTCGATCAGGGTTTCAGGCTTGATGCTCACCACCAAAATCAAGGATAAATGCAGGCAGGCATAAAGGGTATAAATGAGATAGGTACTGCTGCGTATGGAAAAAAACAATAAAAAATTATAAATGATCAAGCCTAGCGTAATACCGACCCCTGTCAGGCTTAAAGCCGTATGCAGACCTGCTTGCTCTATTGCCACGGGAGCTGTCATTAGATAAGCCCTAAGATGACTCAGCGCAGAAACCTTCGCACGCTGCAACAGGCCACAACTGAGATGGCTAGGCAAGACAATAGGAACAAAATAAGCGGTCAGAAACTGCGGACTCTTAAAGCCTATGGCTGGGCGAGGTAAGACTTGTAAGGATTGCCCTTGGCAGTGCAGGTAAAAATCCAGTTCTTCAAATAGAGTATTATTGGAGCGCACTACCCAGTCTAACTGCTCAGAACGATTCAGCAGCGGCGTATAGATCCAAGACTGCCCTAAACTAAGCTTATCATCATCTGATTGATAGGCTGTGGCAGTGATTCTTATTAAGGCCATCTCGGGGGTAAGGCTGGCATCAGGATCGTGCAATATTTGATTTTTATCCGCAAAGCTGGTGATAGTTTGGCGGCTGTGATCCGTGAGTTCCAAGGCTTGCACGACTGGCAAGAGTGACAAGAACATCCATAGCATAGCTATGCCGGCGTACAAGACCCGTTGACAAGCAACTGCTGGTTGCTCCTGTTTATGCTGCATTGTTATAGCTCATTAATTCCCTCACCCGCCTTGCCCCACGATTATTTCTCGTCGTTGCAATTATAAGCTTTTGTTGACAGTGTGTTGACAAACTTCCCGTTACAGTGGTTTTCAAGCAGCCACCCCAAAGCCCGTCCACCGGTGAAGCTGCCAGTAACCAGAGTTTCAAAATGCGAGGGAGTATTGATGATGAAAACCAACAGTCTGAAAAAAATGCGGGGCGCAATTGATCCATTGACCTTAGGTATGCTGTTTTCTGCCTTGATTGCAGTCGTTGGGGTAAATAATAGCGCTCCGCTCCAACCAGCCGAAGCTCAACAGCCAACGACTCAGCTGCAGCTGCGCAAGGCTAGTTTTAGCCAACCCACTCAACAGTCTATCCCTACCAAGCTTCCCTATACTTGCAAGGTGAACTGCAAAATTTCGAAGCCCTAAGAACCAACAATCAACCTAGTCCTATAAGCAGCAACCAGCATGGCCGAGGTCTGGATTAAATAGGTACAGAATCATCCAGTTGCAAACGATAACCCTGCCCACGCACCGCACTAATAGAGGCGGTGCAATCTAGCATTCTCAGTTTATTACGGATACGGCTGATCAAAGTATCGACGCTGCGATCATTACCGAGGCTGATTTCGCTGCGACTGACACAGTGCAATAAGGATTTACGGCTGCAGGCTTGCGGGGCTTGTTGGACTAACAACACCAGCAAACGTTGTTCAGCTTCACTCAAGGGGCAAGTCGCGGTTCGGTCCATCCGTGCCAAGATTTGTTCTTCGATCAGCAATTCACAATTAGCAAGGGCTAACGACGACTGCTTCGACGTGTAACCTTGTTGATGATGGACACGTAAGGCCAGTGATTTTACTTTGAACACCAGTTCATCCGTCACGACGGGCTTGCTGATGAAATCATCGGCGCCTTCCCGCAAGCCAAACAAACGCTGCTCAGCGTTGGCGCGGGATGAAATCATAATCACGCCGACGGCGGATTGTTCACGCAGATAACTGAGGGCATCCAGCCCATTAATCTGTGGTAATACCAAGTCAAGAATAATCACGTCTAACCTCGCGTGCTGAAGCAAAGTAAACAAGGCTTCGGCGCTTTCACATTCAAAGACGGTCATTTGATTTTCGCGCAGGGCAGAACCCAATAAAAAACGAGTAATCGCATCGTCATCCACGACTGCAACTTTAATCTCAGGCACAGAGCAAAGACCGGGCATTATCCCCCCGGAACTTCTGCGATGAACCATGATTTGCTCCCTCGGTAACACGGCTGGCTTGTTGGTGATTTTTTTTCTTCTATAACACAAACACGAGAGTTCAGGTAAGGCTATCCGTCAGAAAATTTGTTTTTGCTGAAAATATGTACAAAATGACCTCCGATGAAATAGGGAGACTCTAGTTCTTAATAAGACTGCATTTAATGATTAGCGCTATTTTGCGCAGCTAAAGCCTCATCCACCAGTTGAATCAGTTCGTTGGTGGCTTGCTCAGCCGTTAGATTATTCAACCAAGCTTTTTGTAAAGTATTTTGTAAAAAAGTGAGACGCAAACGACTACTGGCATCCGGTAAATGGAAGATATTTTCTTTGGATGTTTTCCAAGCTTGATAGTGCTGATTAGCACAAGCATCTAAACGCGAGCTATCCATATTTTTTAGAATTGGAATACCGCCTTTTTTAATATTAAAGTTTAATTGAAACTCAGGATTTAAAGCAATATCGAACAGCAATTTTTGACCGGCCTGTAAATTAGCGGCTTTATTATCAAGGGTAATAAAACTATCAATGCCATAAATCATGATTTTTCCTGAGCCAGGTGCTATAGCACAGAAAAAATCCTTATCAGCTACTTTGCCTTCTGCAATAAATTCCCCTTTAACAAAATCACCCATAATATTCATCGCAGCTTGATTATGCACAACTAGGAGCGCTGATTCATTCCATTTGTAATGCGCGTATTTAGGATCTACATAAGGTTTTAGTTTTAAGAAAATATCAAAAGCCTGTAATAAACCTTCACGCCATTTTGCGATAGGTTTTTCTTCACTATAAAATTCTTTAAAACCTAAATGGCCTAGTTTTTCTATTAATAGCGGATTAAAGATAAAACGTAAATGCCAAGGTTCAGTTGCCAAGGCCAAGGGTGTATAACCAGCTTGCTTAATAATTTTAGCTTGCTCTAAAAATTCTGACCAATTTTTAGGGAGAGGGAGTTTTAATGAATTGTAAATTTTGGCACTATAAAAAGCTACATTTTGAATATGAACTCCAATAGGGATACCCGTAATCTGATCGTTTAAAGAAATAGCTTCGAGTACTTCGGGAAATAAAAGCGTGGCTAAGGGCTGTTCTTGCCAAGTCGAGGGTAAAGGCTTGATAGCATGCATTTCATGGAGCAACTTCATGTCATCGCCACCTAACCATTGAGTAATCGCCGGCGGATAGCCTAAACTTAAGCGCTCGACAATGAGTGCACGTAATTTGTCATAGTTCTCAATTTCTATATTGGTAAAGTTACCACCTCTTTGTTCAATCGCTTTTTCTAGCTCTTGTAGTGCGGCACGCTCTCCTCGAGAAATCCAAAAATGCGCTAACTCTACTTCGGGTTTAGTCGTATCTGCCAGTAAAGATACTGGTGTAAAGGCGAGCAGTAAGGGGAGTAGGTATTTCATAGGTTACGATCCCTCTTGAGTAAGTTAGTCATGTTTTGAAAAGACAAAGGTTCTGAGTGTAGAAAACCTTGTGAATAGTTACAACCCATTTTCATCAGTAAATCAAGGGTTTCTGTATTCTCGACGCCTTCACAAACCGTTTTTTTATTAAGCCGATTAGCTAGATCAATAATAAATTTTACGATGACTTGAGCTTCTTTATTGTCTAATAATTCTGCTGTAAAGCTACGATCAATCTTAATCGTATCCACGGGCAGCTCACGTAGGTGAGAGAGGTTAGCAAAGCCAGTACCAAAATCATCGAGAAATATTTCTACACCTTGCTTTTTTAAATGGCATAAATGTTTTTTAATCGTGGAAAAAGAGCGATCAAGAATAATAGACTCGGTGACTTCTATTCCCATCCAGGGTCTTTGATTGGAGAAAATATTGAGTTCTTGCAAGGCTTGCTGGTTTACTAAAAGTGCCTCAGTAAAGTTAATATTAATCCGCTTTAACTGTAATCCTTGAGCCAGCCATGTTTGGTAATCGCTGTCAGCTTTATTAAGGACTTGCAAAGTACTCAAGGATACTAAGGATAAGCGTTCAGCAATCGCTAGCCATTGTGATGGTGGGATGATACCCAGCTGTGGGTGATTCCAACGAGCTAACGCTTCGATATAGTCAATATGTTTAGTTTGGAGATTAATAATTGGCTGATAATAAACTAAAAAATCTTGATTATTAACCGCTGCACGAAGTTCATTTTCAGTTTTCAATAGTTCTCTAACGGGGACTAGGCTAATATCATCATAAAATAAAAAATGACCTCTACCATTTTCCTTAACTCGATATAAGGCAATATCAGCTGCACTAAACGCTTCATGTGAATTAATAGGTCGAGGTGGGTTGAATACAATGCCCATACTGCAACTAATAGAGAGGGTGTGGTTCTCATAAGTGAAGGTTTTGTGTAGCTCATTCATTAAGTCTTCACTATATCTTTGCACTTCTAGTTTGTTTTTTATATTTTCTAATATAATAGCGAATTCATCGCCCCCTAATCTATAGATGGTCGTGCTAGTCCTAAGTGAGTTGATAACTTTCATTAAGCGCTGAGCCACTTCAGAAAGTAAAGCATCCCCTGTTTGATGTCCTAAGGTATCATTAATGGATTTAAAATAATCTATATCTAATAATATAAGTGAGAAATTTAATGCTTTATTGTTTTCATCAATATTTTCATCAATTAAATCATGAAGTCTTTTATTAAAAGCAAAGCGATTAGGTAATAAGGTGAGTGAGTCATGGCTCGCTTGGAAGGATAAGGTTTCATTTTTTTGAGAAAGATTTAAGTATGATTTTTCTAGGGCTTTATTGAGACGATTAATTTTAAAAAACCAAATGCTCCATAATCCTATTAAAGCCAGTAATAATAGTATGGCATAAAGTATTTTTAATAATTTATTTTGATTTAAAGCAGCTTGGTGTATACTTTGATTTAAGTCGGAAATAATAATTAATAATTTGCTATCTTCATTTGATAGTGAGTCTATAGGTGTCCAGAAGTTGTAACCGGAGGTTAAAGAAGCAAAGTTTGCATGAATAATGTATTGTGAGCGTTTGTTTATTTTTTCTAAATAAGGATTAAGATCATCAACTTGTTTTTTTATACTGTAAGAATAAAAATAATCTAAGGATTTTTTTTCAATAATATTATTTCCTTCAAGCAATTTTTTTATTTCTATTTGATGCTTTTTAAGCAAGCTAACATTTTCTTGGATGTCATTTTTTAAATTGTCAACCATACGTGGAGTAAGCATTTTTCTAGAAGATTCTTGAATAAGAATTTGAGTGATATTATCAAGTTTGTTGAGGATTATTTTTTGATCATAAGAATAGCCTGAAGCTTTTAGCATATTTTGCTGCAAAGCTAGCCCTAGATTAATTAGAACTGAGCAAAAAATAATCATCAAGGTAATGCTAAAAAAAGCAAATACGCTATTCGTCCCGAGATTATAAGGCCATAAATAATGTTGCATGATACCGGTAGGGTGTTATTTTTCTTCAAAAAATTGTAAAAACAAATCTAATCACGCAATTTTAATTGTGCTAGTAGGTAACAAAAAATATATATTTCTAACATACTATCAGTGATAAGGCACTCTACCGGGTAGGCTAGTCGCGTTGCGAAAGAAATACACAGTTGCTTTTTACCAAATACTAAGCGGGATGGATAGCCCCGCTGAAGCGATTGATAAGAAACAAACTTTAGTGGTAGCAAGCGCTTAATATGTATCAGTCGCAGCAAACTAGTATCCCTACCCCAGTTTTGCTACATTATCGCCTTTCTTTGATTTGAGAGTATCCCCACATGGCAAACCCAAGTGTATTTTTTGACGTGTCTATTGGTGGCCAACCCGCTGGACGTATCGTATTTGAGTTGTTTGAAGATGTTGTGCCAAAGACAGCGGAAAATTTCCGGGCTTTATGCACTAGCGAGCAAGGTTTTGGTTATAAAGGCTCGAGTTTTCATCGGGTGATTCCTGAGTTTATGGTGCAAGGTGGTGACTTTACCAATCACAATGGCACAGGCGGTAAGTCGATTTATGGCTCGAAATTTGCCGATGAAAACTTCAAACTCAAGCATGATCGTGCGGGTTTATTGTCGATGGCAAATGCAGGCCCGAACACTAATGGCTCACAATTTTTCATTACTACCGTAGTGACTCCTTGGTTAGACGGCAAACATGTCGTATTTGGCCAAGTGACAGAGGGTATGGATGTACTCAAAAACATCGAGGCGAATGGGACGCGCAGTGGTAGCACTAAAACGACCATCAAGATTGAAGATTGCGGTCAACTTTAAACTGGCTAGTGATGCCGGTCGTTGATCGGCATCGAACCCTCTCCTCATCTTTATCTTTTCTAACGCAGCATCCACTATGCACGGTTTAAATCCTCAACAACAAGCTGCGGTCGTGCATCTTGGCTCACCTTTATTGGTGTTAGCTGGTGCAGGTAGCGGTAAGACGCGGGTGATTACCCAAAAAATCGCGTGGTTAATTCGCCAAGCGGGTCACGAAGCAAAAAATATTGCTGCGATTACTTTTACTAATAAAGCTGCCCGTGAAATGCGTGAGCGTGCTGGGCAATTGCTGAGTAAAGAGGAAGCCAAAGGTTTAACGGTAGCGACCTTCCATACTTTGGGTTTAAATATCCTTAAGCAAGAAGTGAAAAAACTCGGTTACAAACCCGGATTTTCAATTCTTGATGCTCAAGATAGCGATTTAGTCTTGCGTGAGTTAGCACTGAAAGCGGATATTGCTGAAGCGGATGATATTCGTTGGCAGGTATCGCGTTGGAAAAATGATTTCCTTAGCCCTGAGCAAGTGATGCAGCAGGCCACTGATGAATTAAGCCAGCGTGCAGCACAGTTATATGAGCAATATCAGCGCCAAATCAAAGCCTATAATGCAGTCGATTTTGATGATTTGATTGTCTTGCCCGTGCAACTCTTCCAGCAATATCCCGAGGTCTTAGAGCGCTGGCAACGCCGTTTGCGTTATTTGCTGGTGGATGAATATCAAGATACTAATGCCTGTCAATATCAATTGATTCGCCAATTAGCCGGAGTAAGCGGAGCTTTGACCACGGTGGGTGATGATGATCAGTCGATTTACGCATGGCGAGGGGCGCGTCCAGAGAATATCCTGCAGTTACAGCGCGATTATCCGCACCTAAAAGTGATTAAGTTGGAGCAGAATTATCGCTCTACTCAACGGATCTTAGATAGTGCGAACTACTTAATTGGGCATAACCCACATTCGTTTGAAAAGAAATTGTGGAGCACCTTAGGGGAGGGTGAGCCGATTTTGATTATGCCTTGCCGTTCAGTCGAGCATGAAGCAGAAAAGGTCGTCGGCGAGATTATGAAGCGTCATTTTCGAGAGCGAGCTGACTACAAAGATTTTGCGATTTTATATCGAGGTAATCATCAAAGTCGTACTTTTGAAACCTTATTGCGCCAGCAAAATATTCCTTATCAAATCACCGGTGGCACTTCATTTTTTGAGCGGACTGAAGTTAAAGATATTTTGGCCTATTTGCGTTTGATCAGTAATCCAAACGATGATGCAGCCTTTTTGCGGGTCATTAACACGCCTCGCCGCGAAATTGGTACTTCGACTTTAGAAAAACTGGGCGATTATGCCCATGAGCGTAACAATAGCCTGTTTGTCTGTGCACAAGAGTTGGCGTTTGCGGAGCGGGTAAGTCCTAAATCACGTCAACGGCTAGAGCATTTTACCGCTTGGCTCAATCAGCTGATTGAACTGAATCAAACCGAAGCTCCGGCTAAGGTCGTGCAGCGTATTATCACCGACATTCACTACGAAGATTGGTTGTTACAAAATTCTAGCTCGCCGAATATGGCCGAAAAACGCATGGACAATGTACATGAAGTGGTCGATTGGGTGCATAAGCTGTATGAGGATGGTTTAGGCAAAGAGAGTTTGGCGGAAATTGTTGCTCACATGAGCTTAGTGGATTTGCTCGAGCGTAATAGTGAAGAGACTGAGCAGAATGCAGTGACCTTAATGACTTTGCACGGCGCTAAAGGATTAGAGTTTCCGTATGTATTTTTGATTGGTGCTGAGGAAGAAATCCTGCCACATCTGCACAGTATGGATGAAGCAGGCATTCAAGAGGAGCGGCGTTTGGCGTATGTGGGAATTACTCGTGCACAGAAACATTTGACAATTAGCTATGCAAAAACCCGTTCACGCTATGGTGAGAAAATGGCTTGTGACCCGAGTCGCTTTTTAGCTGAATTGCCTGAAGAGCATCTAGAATGGCAAGATCGGCAAGTGTCTACCCCTGAGCAGCGTCAAGAAACGGCGCGGGCTTATATCGCTAGTCTGAAAGATTTACTGGGGTGAATTAGCCGCTAAACCCGCACCGCACAGCGAAAGCCAAGATGGCTCATGCCACTATCGATCATTTGTGGGCGGCGTGCACCCGGACGGTAACGCATACAATATTCATCAGCACACAAAAATGAGCCACCTTTGATGACTTTGCGTGGAATGGGAAACTGAGGCTGGCTGCGATCTAACGAATCGGCTTGAGTACCCCCTCGTGGATTTTGCGGGACACAACAGGTTGTTTCGGACTCAGCTAGTTTGATGCTGTTTTCAGCCGTACCACAGCAAGTGGCTTGGCTTTTATCCGCAGTCGGTTGTGAATATAAGCTATACCAATCGTCGGTCCACTCCCAAACATTACCTGCCATATCATACAAACCAAACTGATTGGGCGGAAAGCTTTTCACGGGTGCGCTGTATTTGTGACCATCTACAGCTTCGTTTTTCCAAGGGAATTGGCCTTGATAATGTTTGGCCATCCGCTTGCCTTTGGGGGTTTTCTCGTTGCCCCAACAAAAGTCGGCACTCACATAATGACCACGGGCCGCTCGCTCCCATTCCGCTTCGCTAGGCAAAATTCGTTCAGCCCAAACTGCATAGGCCAGCGCATCCTCATAAGCGACTTGAGTGACTGGATGGTTCAAACGATTTTTAATATGACTGCCCGGCCCAGAGGGACGATGCCAGCAAGCCTGTGGCATCCACACCCACCATTGCTCTAAATGTTGCAAGTCAACGGGGCCTGCGGTGGGTCGAAACACCATCGAGCCGGGGGCGCGTTCGGCTGCCGATAACTGTGGGAATAGGGCGGCATCGAGTGCTCGCTCTGCTACAGTCACATAATCGGTCTGGCGTACAAACTCAGCAAACTGCGCATTAGTGACTGGATGCTCTTCTATCAGAAAGGCATCCACGTAGACAGGATGAATAGGCGCTTCTTCGGGATAAAAATTCGCAGAACCCATCATAAATTCCCCTGCAGGAATGGGTAGCAGCTTAGTTAATCCAGTTAACTTAGAGCGTGAGGATAAATGAGTCATGGTCTACCTGAATCTTACCTAAAAAAAAGGAAGTAGATAATAATCTGCTTCCTTTTACACATAACCACTGTTTTAGCTAGTTATTGCGCGTCTGGGCTAATTTCTCCATCACTTTATTGATAGTAAAGGAGGAGGGTTCTTGGGCGGGTGGATATTCTTGGAAGGTGGCTGCCCATTGTGCGACATATTGATTGGCAGGAATTACTAAGAACTCATGCTTCGAAGCCCACTCAAAGTAAGTATTCGAAGTGATTTGCGCACGTTCAAAGGGGTCCGTTCGTAAATTAAATAGCAAGGGAATATTCAATTCGACCATTGGCATAAACCAAACTGCAAAAGTACCTTCCACTGCTTGTGCTAGGAAAACGAATTTCCAATTATCATAACGCAAGCCACAGACATCGCCATTATCGGTCACATAAATGAAGGCATCACAGGCCGATTTATCGGTTTCGCCTGCAAAATAGCGTGACTGATCCATACCATCAATATGCGCTTTAAACGTTTGACCCCCTAATGAAGTTCCTTTGAGTAAGCGTTGAGAAACATCGGTATCACCAGCGGCGGCGCAAAGAGTGGGAAACCAATCCATCAAGGAACAAATACCATTAAGAACTTGACCTTTAGGCCATTTAGCGGGGTATTTAGCTAAGCAAGGGATACGATAAGCCCCTTCCCAATTGGAGTTTTTCTCATTACGAAACGGTGTCATCGCTCCATCAGGCCAAGTATTCATGTGCGGACCATTATCGGTGGTATACACCACAATGGTATCCTCGTCGATCCCTAGCTCTTGCAGATAGTTGAGTAAATCGCCAACCTGATCATCATGATACAACATGGTGTCGTGGTAGGTAGACTGCCAACGCCCCGCACGACCGACATCTTCTGGGCGGGTGTGAGTGTAATAATGCATGTGAGTGGTATTATGCCAAACGAAAAAGGGTTCATCAGCATCGACCGCACGTTTAATGAAGTCTTTGGTCGCGCTTTGAAACTCTTCGTCGACGGTTTTCATCCGTTCTGTGGTTAACACGCCTCGGTCTTCTTCCCGACCATCCACCCAAGTATAAGTCAGATTACGCGGACCATATTTCTTATGGAAATGAGGAAAATCTTTTTCAGAAGGGTAATCACGATGCTCGGGTTCTTCGTAGGCATTCAGATGATAAAAAACGCCAAAAAACTCATCAAAGCCATGCCGTGTGGGGTAGTATTTAGGCAAGTCACCAAAGTGATTTTTACCGAATTGCCCGGTGCGATAACCTTGTTCTTTTAAAGCCCAAGCCAAAGTGACAGTACCCTCTGGTATACCCAAATCAGCTCCCGGCAAACCGACTTTAGTCAAGCCTGAGCGATACGGGCTTTGCCCAGTGACAAAGGCAGCGCGCCCCGCTGTACAGGATTGTTCACCGTAAAAATCAGTAAACATAATCCCGTCTTTAGCAATACTATCAATATGTGGCGTTTTATAGCCCATCAAACCTTGGCTATAACAGCTCAGATTGGTAATACCAATATCATCACCCATAATAAACAAAACATTAGGTTTTTTCTTAGTCATCAGAAGCTCCTTCTTTTGCTGAGTTAAAAATTTCCTTGCACGACGATTTAATAATAATTTGTTACCATTTATTACAGAAATTCTCTGTAGCCAATACTAAGCCGCCAACACAAATAGAACACTCTATCCTTTAAAAAGGATACCTACTAAAAATCAGTCGATCTAATTGACTGTAGTATACAGACTGATCTTGTCAAGCTAGATTCAGTGATTTACATGGAGATTTACAGGGACAGCTTGTTTCACCAGTCAGTGTATAAGTTTTGTATGAGTTGTTTGGTTAATTAGCATGAAGAGGATGAGTCGCTGGATAAAATTACTTATTTTCAAAAATGTTCTATATAGAAATAGGTGTTTCTTTCCTGATTAATCTATTTAACTCATTATTGGATGTAACCAAATGAATACTAAAGCAATCAGTTTTCAGCCGTTGTTTTTATTCGGTATTTTAGCGAGTGTAACCTTGATCGCGCTAGCAGGATGTTCGATGAGCCATAGTCAAGCTAAAGAACAGGCCGTTGGTACAGTGATTGCAGGAACAACCCCTGCAGAGCGGGCGACGGCTTTAACCGCTTTGATGACCTCGACTCTGAATTTGAATGAGTCACAACAAACCCGAGTTGCTGCTTTGAATATGGATTATTCAACTCGTTTCAGTATTTTAGTGGCTTCAACTAATCCCAATTTGGATAAAAAAGCAGAGTTTATGCGTCTGTCAGCAGATAAAGAGGCTAAGTTAAAGGGGATGTTAAGTGATTCTCAGATCCAAGCTTATGATGCAAATAAAGCCGATTTATTAGATACTTATCGGCTCATGTAATTTGAGTAGCTTGGATTATAAACTTGGCTTTTAAATAAAGTTGATGCCAGCAGACCGCCTACCGCTGGAAAAGCGTAGGCGGTAATTGTGCCATCGACGCCGCTTTGATAGATCCAAAGCCTTTAATTTCTGCCACTGTCTCTAGTTGATTTTGAGCCGCTGTTAAATTTTCAAGCTTTAAGTTGTCAGCAACTTGAGTGATTAAAGCGCTGTAGGCTTTAATGAGTGCTCGCTCTTGTTTACGTTCAGCACTATAACCAAACAAATCTAATACTGTGCCGCGCAACAGTTTTAAGCGCGCCAGTTTGGGCATCAACTTAAACAGCCATGGTTCGTAGGCACGTTTGATAGGATGACCCTGCTGATCCTGTTTAGCGAACAAGGGCGGGGCAAGATTCAATTGAATGGTATAGTCTTTACCCGGTTCACCTTCAAAGTTTTTGCGTAATTGCTCGATGAATTCTGGTTGCGCGTATAAGCGTGCCACCTCATATTCATCTTTATAAGCCATTAATTTAGCGAGATTTTTGGCAGCAATTCGAGTTAACGGTAGACTGCTATCCACCGCTAATTTCAGTTCTGCTTGCTGTAAAGGGGCAAGTATTTGCGCATAACGCTGGGCATAAGCTGGGTTTTGATAGGCAGTCAGCCATTGGCGATTAAAGTTTAACAGCGTCTCTAACTCAGCCTCAGCAGGCGCAGCTAAGGCTTGAGTGGTCAAAAGCTCCTGCTGATTACCGAAATGGGCGAAATGACAACCCCACAAAAAGGCCATTTTATTTTTCTCGGCCTGCGTACCATTTAACTCAATCGCTTGCATGAGGCTGGCTTTTTCTAGGGGAATCCAACCTTTTTGCCAAGCAAATCCTAGCAATAGCATATTCGCAAATAGGGTATCACCGAGCAGTTTAAGGGCTAATTCATTAGCATTGAGAAACTCGCAATTAGAGCCGATACTATTTTGTAGATCATAAACAATGGATTGCCCCGGAAATGCCCAATTGCGTTGGGTAATAAACTCAGCAGTTGGGGTTTGGCTGGTATTAATAATGGCTTGGGTTTGCCCATTAAGGGTCATAGATAAAGCTTCTTGAGAAGCTGAGACAATGGCATCACAACCTAACAACAGATCCGCTTCACCTGTTGCGATTTTACTAGCATTCAGTTGACTCGGCTGTTTAGCAATTTGTACATGAGATAAGACTGCGCCACCTTTTTGTGCTAGGCCTGCCATATCGAGTACAGTCACGCCTTTTTGTTCTAGATGTGCAGCCATGCCTAATAAAGCGCCAATAGTGACGATCCCTGTACCGCCGACTCCGGTAATTAAAATTCGATGCGGTGTTTCGAGGCTAGGTAAAATAGGCGGCGGTAAATCTTCATGGCTTGGCTGTTCGAGTTGAACGGGTTCAGGTTTACGTAAAACCGCCCCTGTCAGGGTCACAAAACTTGGGCAAAAGCCTTTTACACAGGAAAAGTCTTGATTGCAGGTAGACTGATTGATTTGCCGCTTCGTACCTTTAGGGGTGATGACGGGTTCAATGGATAAGCAGTTGGACACTTTGGAGCAATCTCCGCAGTTTTCGCAGACCTCTGTATTGATAAAGGTACGCTCTTTGAGTTCAGGCATTAAGCCACGCTTCCGCCGCCGCCGCTTTTCGGTGGCACACATTTGCTCATAAACAAGAATCGTAGTCCCTTCGGTTGCACGTAGGCGTTTTTGCACCGCATCAAGTTGATCACGATGCACGATTTCAATCGAAGATGGTAAGCGGTTTTCAGCGATCTGATATTTTTCGGGATCATCGGTGACTACGATGGTTTTGGCGACACCTTCCGCTTCTACCTGTGCAACTAACATCGGTACGGTCAAGGTGCCGTCGATGGGTTGCCCACCGGTCATGGCAACCGCATCATTAAAGAGAATTTTGTAAGTAATATTGGCCTTAGCCGCGACAGCTGCACGAATCGCTAATAAGCCAGAGTGGAAATAAGTGCCATCCCCGAGATTAGTAAACACATGCTGATCACCGCTGAAATGCATTTGCCCAAGCCAAGCGACGCCTTCTCCACCCATTTGGCTGAAGGTATTGGTATTCCGATCCATCCAGATGGTCATGTAATGGCAACCAATCCCTGCTAAGGCGCGTGAGCCTTCAGGAACACGGGTGGAGGTATTATGCGGGCAGCCTGAGCAAAACCAAGGTTTACGTTCAGCTGTCACTCGTGGGCGGGCAGTTTCGCGTTCTTTAGCTTCAATAACGCCGATGCGCTCATTAACATGATTGCGAATATCCTCTGGCAAATCCATCGTCACTAAGCGCTTGGCAATCGCTTTGGCAACCATCGCCGGATTCAGTTCAGAAGTTGCTGGCAGCAGCCATTCACTGCGTGGCACTGACCATTCGCCACCCGCATGATCTTGAGCGGCGAATTTGCCATAAACATTCGGGCGGACATCCTCACGCCAGTTATAAAGCTCTTCTTTGAGAGCGTATTCCAAAATTTGGCGCTTTTCTTCGACGACTAGAATCTCGTCTAAACCTTCAGCAAAATGGCGGGCATCATGCGCATTTAAAGGCCAAACGCAGCCCACTTTCATCACGCGCAAACCCACCCGCCGACAAGCTTCCGTATCCAAACCCAAATCATTTAGGGCTTGACGTACATCTTGATAAGCTTTGCCTGCCGTCATAATCCCAAAGCGTGCTTGTGGGGAATCGATCACAATGCGATTGAGATGATTAGCCCGTACATAAGCTAAAGCGGCATACCATTTATAATTGAGCATGCGGGCTTCTTGTACCAGCGGCGGGTCAGGCCAACGAAGATTTAGACCGCCTTCAGGCATGATAAATTCATCGTCACCCGGGAGCACAATCTGTATCCGATCAGGATCCAGCTCAACTGAGGACGAGGTTTCAATCACTTGAGTGACGCATTTCAAGCCTGCCCACAGGCCAGAATAACGACTCATCGCCCAACCATGTAAACCAAAGTCGAGAATTTCTTGCACATTCGATGGGTATAAAACGGGTACACCACAAGCTGCCATTAAATGCTCAGATTGATGTGCAATGGAAGAGGATTTAGCAGCATGGTCATCGCCGACCACCATCAGTACCCCACCGTATGGGGAGGTGCCGGCTGAGTTGGCATGTTTAATCGCATCGGTTGAGCGATCAGCTCCAGGCCCTTTGCCATACCACAGGCTAAACACCCCATCAAATCGGGCATTCGGATACAAATTCAGTTGTTGTGAACCCCATACCGCCGTTGCCGCTAAATCCTCATTCAAGCCGGGTTGGAAGACAATATCATGCTCAGCTAAATGCTGACGGGCTTGCCAGAGTTGCTGATCAAAGCCCGCTAAGGGTGAACCCCGATAACCAGAGATAAAACCACCCGTATTCAAGCCCTGCCGCCGATCATTCACTTTTTGTAACATGGGCAGACGAACTAAAGCTTGTTGCCCACTCATATAGGCGCGCCCCTGTTGCAGAGTATATTTGTCGTCTAGTACCAGATTACTGGGTAGTTTAGCGGTCATGGGTTAGTCCTCTGCTCTCTTGATGTAACTAAGATCCTAAGAAATTTAGACTGTATCGTAAAATTATTTAAAATGACTTCAGATATTTGAAAAATAGATAGCTGAACTTAGCAAGAACTCAAACGGTTTTTCTCCAATCAGCTAAGCTTATGCAATGATGAGATCCATTAGCTAATTAAGTGAATCCTGTTACACTTTTGCAATACGGTAGCGAGTGGCCGTGGTCTGATCAAATGCCTAAGAATTCAATGCCTGAAAATTTACTGGCTAAGGATGTCAAATGCCCAATTCAAATTTAGTCAATTTAAAAGATGAGCTAGTCGTTCAGATGAGTGGGATCAGAGGTTTGCAAATTCCTCTGTGGGGCTTGTTCATCATGGCGGTCTTAGCGGTGCTCTATTTTGCCAAAGCGGTGTTTATTCCGATTTTTTTAGCAGTCGTTTTTTCCTTTGTGCTGATGATTCCCGTCAATCTCTTGGAAAAAATCCGTATCCCACCTAGCTTGGGTGCTTTGATCGTTTTATTGGCAACCTTAGGGGGCTTCAGTATTTTAGCCTATTACATGTATGACCCGATTAAGGTTTGGGTCGAGCGTTTCCCTGATGAAATTCAAAATATCGAAACTAAAATAGTCGAGCTACGTTCTTCTTTTAATGAGGTGCAAAAAACCACGGAAGAAATTGATCAAACTATCACTGACCTAACCGGCTCAGCCGTGAGTTCGCCGGGGACTCAAGAGGTGGTGGTCAAATCAGGCAGTCGCTTATATACGCTGATGGATAATACGCAAGCCTTCATCGTTGGGTTTATGTTTTTTCTCTTGTTGTTGTATTTCTTGCTGGCGTTTGGCGAGTTGATGATTAAAAGCTTAATGATGACTTGGAAGGATCGTGCCCATCGCATCACTTTCCTAAGAATCACCCAAGAATCACAATATCAAATCAGTTACTACTTATTATTAATCACCCTGATCAATATAGGTCTAGGTATTGTTACTGCTTTAGGCATGTGGATGATTGGCATGCCTACCCCTTTGTTGTGGGGGGTCTCTGCTACTTTATTGAATTATATTCCGTATATTGGTCCGCTGATTAACATGATTTTAGTGACTTTCGTGGGCTTAATCACTTTTGAACATGTATCCACCGCGATGCTGCCCGCCTTAATTATTTTAGGCTTGAATATTATCGAAGGCCAAGTGGTGCAACCTTTATTCGTCGGTCGGATGTTCACCATTAACCCTGTGTTTGTCTTCATTTCAGTGGCATTCTGGGGCTGGCTTTGGGGCGTGGCCGGCATGTTTATGGCAGTACCCTTATTAATGATTTTGAATAGTTTTGTTATTAAAATGCGTGAATTAGCCGAGGCCGCCGAAGCGGCTAAAGCAGCGGCTGTGGCGGCTGCAGTCGAGGCCGCGCTTGCTGAAGAAGCTGCTAAAGATGAGATAAAAATTATTCTCAACTAGGCGGCTAGCAGGGCTTTTAAAGAGTCAATAAGGTTTCTTGAAGCATGTCTTGAATAAGGGAGTTCTCAAATAAAACGATTTAAACCATGAGTAAAGATATTAGCCTGCGCCAATTACGCTATTTCATCGCTGCTGCAGAAACAGGGCAGTTGTCGATGGCGGCTAAGCAAGTGCATGTTGCCCAATCCACCGTCACCAATGCGATTTTGCACTTAGAGGCCTCAATGGGGGTGAAGCTGTTTGAGCGCCACCCGTATGGAGTGAGTTTAACGGCGGAGGGTTATAATTTTTACCATCGAGCTAAGCAGATTCAAGAGCATCTCGACCTTGCTTTAAGCGAACCCCATTTTCAGCGTCATCATTTAACGGGTTCAATTCGGATGGGCGCTTCTTATGCTTTGTTGGGATATTTCTTACCCCCGTTATTAGCGCGCTTTCGTCAGCACTATCCTGATATTGATTTAGACCTGCATGATAGAGAGCGACCCGAGATTGAAGCAGCCGTGCTCAGTGGTGAATTAGAGTTAGGTTTAGTACTGATTTCGAATACACAGCAGCGCGAGCGGTTTAATCATCATGTGCTATTACGTTCACGCCGCCAATTATGGACTTCTTCGAATCATCCTCTGCGGGAACAAACTTTGGCATCCTTGGCTGATGTGGCGCAATACCCTTATATTCAATTGGCGATGGATGAAGGTGAGGCTGCTACACAGCGCTATTGGCAGGCGCAGGGTTTGCAGCCGAATATTGCCTTTCGTACTAAGTCAATGGAGGCGGTGCGGGGTTTGGTGGCGCATGGTTTTGGAGTCACGATTCTCGCTGATATGGTCTATCGCCCTTGGTCATTGGAGGGGGGTAAGATTGAAGCAGTGCCGATCTTAGGGGTGATTCCCCATTTGGAAAGTGGCCTGATTTGGCAAAAAAATCATGAGCTTACTCGACCGGCTGATGCCATGCGGCAGTTTTTGATTCATAGTTGTGGGAGTTAATTGCATAATAGGCGTCATTGATTAAACCCAAACCCAATTATACTAGTTATGCTGAAGATTGCTGATCGTATTGCCCAAGAGCTGGCTATTGCTCCGCGCCAAGTCACTGCTGCGGTTCAACTCCTCGATGAAGGTTCAACTGTGCCTTTTATTTCACGTTATCGTAAAGAAGTAACGGGTGGTTTGGATGATACTCAATTAAGAACCTTGGCAGAGCGTTTGACTTATTTACGTGAGCTTGAAGAGCGACGTGCAACGATCTTAAACAGCATTGAAGAGCAGGGTAAGCTTAGCCCTAGTCTAGCTGCGGCCTTGCGAGCGGCTGATACGAAAACTCGCTTAGAAGATTTATATCTACCCTTCAAACAAAAGCGTCGTACCAAAGGCCAAATAGCTATCGAAGCAGGAATCGAGCCGCTAGCGAATGCGTTATTAGCTAATCCACAACTCAAACCCGACCAAGAAGCTGCTCACTATATTAATCGAGATGCGGCTTTCAACGAGGCTTTTGTTGATACCAAGGGGGTGTTGGAGGGTGCAAAATATATCCTGATGGAGCGTTTTGCTGAAGACCCTGAGCTAATTGGTGAGTTACGAGCGTATTTGCAGGCAGAAGCTAAATTAATCTCGAAAGTGGTGAAGGGCAAAGAAGTCGAGGGTGCAAAATTCCGTGATTATTTCAATCATGCCGATGCCTTAAGCACTGCACCTTCGCATCGAGTCTTGGCGATGTTGCGTGGACGTAATGAGGGGCTGTTAAGTTTAAGTATTGATCTTGAGCGGACGGAGGCGGCTGAAGCAGTGCTACATCCGTGCGAAGTCTTGACCGCTAAGCGGGTCGGGATTCAAAACAAGCAGCGTCCAGCCGATGCTTTTTTAGCAGAAGTGCTGCACTGGACTTGGAAAGTAAAGCTGCATACCAAGTTGGAAACCGATTTATTAGGTGATTTGCGTCAAGCGGCTGAAACTGAGGCGATTCGTGTATTTGCGCATAATCTTAAAGATTTACTGCTAGCAGCACCAGCGGGGCAACGTGCTAGTTTAGGTTTAGACCCGGGTTTGCGTACCGGTGTTAAGGTAGCGGTGATTGATAGCACGGGGCAGTTTGTCGATCACACTACGATTTATCCTCATGCACCCCGCCATCAATGGCAGGAGTCGCTAACAAGTTTAGCCAAGCTAGTCGCACATTATCAGATTGAGCTGATTGCCATTGGTAATGGCACAGCCTCACGCGAGACGGATAAATTAGTCGCTGATTTAATCAAACTACACCCTGAATTGAAGCTGCAAAAAGTGGTGGTGAGTGAGGCAGGGGCCTCAGTGTATTCGGCATCCGAGACAGCAGCCAAAGAATTCCCTGATCTGGATGTCACCATTCGTGGTGCAGTCTCCATTGCGCGTCGCCTTCAAGATCCATTAGCAGAATTAGTCAAGATTGAGCCAAAGTCCATTGGCGTAGGGCAGTATCAACATGATGTCAGTCAAACACAATTAGCCAAGAATTTAGATGCAGTGGTAGAGGATTGTGTCAATAGTGTGGGGGTGGAAGTGAATACAGCCTCTGCCGCTTTATTACGGCGAGTGGCGGGCTTGAATCAAACCATCGCTGAGAATATTGTCGAGTTTCGGAATAAAAATGGACGATTTACGAGTCGTAAGAGTTTATTAAAAGTTCCACGCTTAGGTGCAAAAACTTTTGAGCAAGCCGCAGGGTTTTTACGTATTCAAGGGGGCGAGAATCCCTTAGATAGTTCTGCAGTCCATCCAGAGGCGTATAGCGTCGTTGAGTCTATGGCGGCTAAAACCAAAACGAATTTGCAAAATCTCATCGGTAATTCCTCTTTATTGAAATCGTTAAATCCAGCCGATTTTACCAATGAACAATTTGGTTTGCCGACTGTTACGGATATTCTCACCGAACTTGATAAGCCCGGTCGAGATCCACGCCCTGCCTTTAAAACCGCAAACTTTAAAGAAGGTGTTGAGACTTTAGCGGATTTAAAGCCTGAGATGTTGCTAGAGGGTACGGTAACGAATGTAACTAATTTTGGAGCTTTTGTAGATATTGGCGTGCATCAAGATGGTTTAGTGCACATTTCGATGATGGCGCATCAGTTTGTAAAAGATCCACATAGTGTGGTGAAGGCTGGTGATATTGTGAAAGTGAAAGTCATTGAGGTTGATCAAGAGCGTAAGCGCATTGCTTTGAGCCTGCGCTTAGAGGACTCGGCTGTTAAGCCAGCCCAAACTAAACCTGTGAACTCGAATACACCCGTCGTGTCCAAGCCTGTACGTGCTCAATCAGCAGAGCCTGCGCAAGCCAATGCCTTAGCCGCTGCTTTTGCTAAAGCCAAACAACGAAAATAAGAAATAAAAACCTAAAAATAAAAACTGCGGGCGTTTTAAGTAACCGCGCATAAAACCAAAGACAAATAATAATAACCAGCCGCTGGCGAGCAGCGATTGAGGGTAAAATTGGTAAAAAAACAAGCTATCGGTTTAATGTTAGTGATGGCGGGTACTTATCCTAGCCTAAGCTCTGCTTTAAGTTTAGGCGAGATTCAATTGAATTCGCAGGTCAATCAGCCCTTTAAAGCGCGCATCGAATTGCTGCAAGCGACTGAGCAAGAGTTGGCTAAGTTACAAGTCCACCTAGCTCCGCCGAGTTTGTTTGCTCAAGCTCAGCTCGCGCGCCCGCCGTTTATGGATAGCTTGAGATTTGCGTGCTCCATGAAAGGTGGCAAAAACTATCTCCTGATTAGTTCTTCACAAGCCGTTACTGAGTCAGAGTTTAATTTACTATTGGAGCTAACTAGCCCGAAGGGGCATTTGCTAAAGCGCTATGCTGTTGCTTTAGCTGAGCCTAGCTCAGACTTGGCAAACTTGGCTCAAGCCCCACTACAACAGCAAGTGCCAAGCGTTCCGACTGAATTTGAGCCACTGAACTCGGCGACTTTAGTTGAAAACACGCTTGAACCTGTTTTGGCTACACGCTCTACCAAAAATCCACAGCGCTCTCGCTCTAAGCCGATCAAGCCGCGAGCGCCTAAGGTTGCGATAGCTTTACCTCAATTGGCATTTAAATATCGCTATCGGGTGCGGAAAGCTGAGAGTATTTTCACCATTGCTGAACGTTTAAATATTAGCTCTTTGACTTTGGATGAGAAGGTCTTAGCGCTGTATGCACGTAATCCTCATGCTTTTGTGGAAGGTGATCTCCATCAGCTCAAACGCGGAGCTATATTAAAAACACCAGCAGTGGTGAGGCAAAGTCGGCAGGGTCGAGTTGCTGAGCCAACACCGATGCCCGTACAAGTCGCGAGTGTACCTAAATCATCTTCTCCAGTGCTTAAACCGCAGGCCTTAGCTTTACCCTTAAAATTAACGGATTTGCAAGAACGCCTCGATCAAGCTCAGAATTTATTAACCACGAAAGTGCACGAAAATACTGAGCTTAAAGCATTAATCCAAGAAAAGAACCGCTTATTGATCCGCCGTGAACAAGAATTAGCAGCTTTACAGCTTGCAAAGGCTCAAGCCCCAATTGGCGAGGTTAGCGGGGCAGCTGGCCCGACAGGCATGGCTCGACCCGCACTGATGGAGGCAGCACCCGCTATACCGAAGTTGGAGAATACGTGGCAGGGGGTGTTTACTTCGCCTTTGGTTTGGAAAATGACGGCACTGAGTTCCCTATTTTTAGTGTTAGTCGCTCTATGGCAAAAGCGCCGCTCTGATGAGCAGTTTATGCAGCTGAGTGTGCAGAACGCTATTCTGTTACCGGATGCTTATGTGGACGAAGCAGATGAGCTGGTCGATTTAGGCTTTTTGTGGGAAGAAGACGAATTAGTGTTTGCCCATGAGCAGCTAGACAATTTGCGGCAGTCTATGGCTAATTTGCGTGAAACAAGCCAGCGTTTACAGGCTTATTTGCAACCAGAACCGATGAGTGCCGCTATTTAGCTCGTTGACTAGTTAGTTAACGGTTGTGACTAAGGGTAAACTATCAACTTTAACTCTGCCATGTTGACTGGTAAAAGTCAGGCTAGTCTCAGCGCCATCTTGCTGTTGGGATACACCGCTAATTTGATGATCCTTAGTATCATACACCGTCAATTTGCCGTTTTGCTCAATCGCCAAGCGTGCAGTGGCTGGAAACCAAGCATAACGAGTTTGGTTTTGTGCTCCACTACTACTAGGATGACCTAACTCACTTGGCCACCAAGCCTTCGAACTGGATGAGCTACTGGTATTGTCTGTGTGATCCCCAGACGATTCGCTAGGCGCAATCAAAATAGTGCCACTTGTGAAAGCCTTCGCTAGGTCTTGTCCTAAATGATCAACCGTGGTTTTTAAGTTCTGATTAAACATATCGCCAATCATACTCATACCATTGAGCATCCACTGCCCGAGACCTCCCAATTCAGGATGATTGAATTGTGCCATTGTGCCTTGACCTTGATGCACCGCGACTAGCATGGTTGTAACGGCAGCCGGGGATAACTGGTAGCGCTGGGCTAAGTGATCGACTAGCTGTTGACCTTCTGGGGTTAATTGAATCATGATCAAGCTCCAAAAATTTAAGTATTTTTGCCTGAGTGGCGGTTTTAACTAGGGTAGATTTTTCTTGAGTGAGCTGGAAAGAGACATTGTAAAAACTAATGGAATAAAACTCAGCAGAGTTGCATGAATTAGGCTAAAACTAAGCTAAGTTTATTATTTGTTTAAACCAAAGGGGCATTAGAATGAACTTAAGCAATCAAAATTTATTGTGGCTCAATATTGGCAGTTTTATCTTGATGCTAGGTTTAAATATAGCTAGCTCTAGCGGCTGGTTGAGTGGTGTTACGGTCGCCGATGTGAGTGCTCAATATCAAACCTTGTTGACACCTGCAGGCTATGCATTTTCAATCTGGGGCTTGATTTATCTGCTGCTGATTGGCTTTCTTTGGTATCAATGGAAATCGCACACCTTAGGCCAAGATGAGCACTCTCTCGCACCGGCTGGGATTTGGTTCGCTTTAAGTAACCTATTTAATGGTCTATGGATTTTGGCTTGGGTTAATTCAGCCATTGGTTTGTCTTTGTTGTTAATGATTGGCTTGTTTGCCTGCTTAATTCAACTGGTCTTGCGCTTGCGCTTGGAGCTATGGGATGCGCCAGTACGGATTATTTATTTTGTTTGGTGGCCGATTTGTATTTATACAGGCTGGATTACCTTAGCCTTTGCTTTGAACCTAGCCGCTTGGCTACAAGCCATCTTTGAGACGCCACCTTTCTTCTCCGGTGGTTTTTGGGCTATTGTTGCTTTGGCTAGTTTAACCACGATTTATGTGCTTTGGACTCGATTACGCAATATGCGTGAAGCCTCTCTTGTCGCTGTTTGGGGCTTGGTGGCAGTCGCGATCAATCAGTGGCAGGCCAATTGGATTGTGAGCCTGTTCGCTTTAGTGTGTTGTGGGATTTTATTGGCGATTGCTGTGCAACATGCTTTGAATAATCGGGCCACTTTGCCACCCAATAAACTTAAGCGCGGCGAATATTAAAGGGTGAACCCACACCTATACAGACTTATTTGTTAGTAAACTTAGGCTTAACTAAGTTGTACTAGTTTTGGGTATCAGTCACGAGCCCTTCTTTAGGTTCTTTGAAGGGCTCAATCACGGCTTCTGTAATTTGATAGCCAGCTTGAGCCAGTTTAGTTTTGGATGCTTTGACCGTCAGTACGCCCGATACAGTCACCGGTTCGTAAATCTGTTCTAGATGAATGCTCTTGCCTGTTTGGGGATTGACTAATAGGGTTTGATTAACCGGCGGTGGGGGTACATGAATACAAGCCCCAAAATAGGGCACTAACAGAAACTCTTTAATTTGTCCATTCTGCTCATCGACTTCGAGTGGGGACACAAAGCCGTTTAGTTGGATGCGTTTACCATTCAGGGCTGGATTGGTGGGAGCTGCATTCAGTTCATTTTGTAACGCTTCCATCAGTTTATCGCCTTGCTCAACATCCGTATCACTAACTTTATCTAGTAAGGGCTGGTATTTACGCATAATCTCCGCTAAGCCTTGCCCTGGTAGCTCTAAGTCTTCCCAGCGTAGGGCTTGATAGTCATTCTTGTTAGCACTCGTTAAATTGGCTTCGGGTTGTTTAAGCAGGGGAGTTTTTGAGATTTGCTCAGTCTTGACCTCGCTAACAGACGCTGAATTTTGTGCTGTCGGCTCTTGTTGGTTATCAGAGCAAGCGCTTAATACTAGGCTAATTAAAGCGATCATCAATAAACGTATTATCATCTCAAGTTCTTATGGTTAAGCCATCTTGTAATGAGCGGCGATAGGCAATAGTTCCGGGTAATAAGCTTAAAACTAATGCTAAACTAGCTACTATAGCAACCAAGCTAAGGCTGCTTAAATCGGGTAGCCAAGTACGTAAATAAAAGCCATATTCAGCAATGACCCACGGTCGTGCTAGGTAGACTAGGGCAAACATAAACATCATGCCTATTAAGCAGCCCACTAGTGTCAATACCAAAGCTTCCAAAATAAAAAGTAGCAGAATATGCCGAGGGTGCGCACCAACGGCGCGTAAAATGGCCATCTCACGTCGGCGCTCATTGAGAGTGGATAGCACGGTGGTTAACATGCCTACTAAGCCAGCTACCACGACTAAGCCACTGATCATCCGTAGCACAGTTTCAAACAGGCCTAAAGCTTGCCAAAGATCAGCGAGAGTAACCCCCGGAAGAATCGCCAGTAGAGGTTCACGCTTATAATCATTAATCTCCCTCTGTACGCGAAATGCCGCTGCCCGACTTTGCAGACCCACCAAAAAGGCGGTAATTAGTTTGGGTTGTAGATTTTTTTTAAGCACTGCTTCGGCACTCAGGTTGTAACCATTAATTTTTGTACCGGCGACCCAATCAAGGTGTACCGCTTCCAAACCTTCAAGAGTAATGTGTACAGTACGATCGAGTGGAGTGCCAGTTGGCTTGAGAATGCCTATCACGGTAAAAGGTTTATCCGCGTGCAAGGCAGTGTTGACTTTGCTTGTGCCGTGGGCAATTACGATTTTATCGCCTAATTTATATCCCAGTTTACGTGCGACTTCTGCCCCTAAAACTGTCTCGAAGACACCAGAAAATGTTTGACCTTGGGCAAATTCTAGGGTGTGTTTGTCACCAAAACGATAGTAGCGGAAATAATCTTGGTTGGTACCTAACACACGAAATCCCTTGTGCGAATCTCCTAGAGAGAGTGGAACTGTCCATTCAATCAGCGGGTTAGCGGCAAGTTCTTGGTAGGATTTCCAGCTAATATTATTCGTGGCATTGCCAATACGAAACACACTATAGAGCAATAATTGTACCGAGCCACTGCGTGCACCTACCACTAAATCCGTGCCGGAAATAGTACTTAAAAAGCTGGCTTTGGCTTCTTTACGAATGTATTCGACGCTAAGTAAGAGCGTGATACTAATCGCAATGGCTAAAATGGTAAGTAGTAAACTGGCACGGCGATTCCATAAGCTCAGCAAGGTTAATTTCAGCAAAATCATACTGGATTGACCCGCTGCAAATCTAAGGTGCGCGAAAAATGGCAGGCTAGTTGATGGTCATGGCTGACAAAAATAATTGTGCTGCCTTGTGCTTCCGCTTCGCTGAACAATAGATCGAGGAAACTATCGCGTGTGTCGGTATCCAATGCCGAAGTCGGCTCATCGGCAATAATTAATTCTGGCTTGCCCATCAAGGCGCGTGCTACAGCCACCCGTTGTTGCTGCCCAACGCTTAACTGCGTAATTGAAGTTGTAGTCATCGCATTAGTTAGACCTAAATCTTCCAATAAGCGGGTGGCGGTGGCGTTTAACTCTCCCGATTGTTCACGGCGTCGTTTAGAAAATTCACAAGGCAGGGTCACATTGTCTAGGACAGATAGATAAGGCAGTAAGTTAAACTGCTGGAAAATAATCCCCAGATGATCAGCACGAAAACGATCACGTGCCACATTTGAGAGCTGGTTCATATCTTGTTCCAAAACCCGCAATTGACCACTGCTAGGCGTAAGAATTCCTGCCAGCAGATTCAATAAAGTTGTTTTGCCACTGCCGCTCGAACCGCGAATAAACAAGTGCTCGCCTTGTGCGACGCATAACTCATCTATTGTCAAGGTATTGCGAGCTTGCCCCGGCCAACGGAATTGTAATTGTTGGAGGTCAATACTTTCATGGAGCTAAAGTAATCGCTTCATCTTGTTCCAAGGTCTTAGCAGAAGCATGCTGATCAGTTACCCATTTGACCTCTAATTTTTCAAAGCCATTAAATTGGCTAAACAAATGCGGTGTGATAGTTTTTAAAGCACTGGGTTGTTCACAAGAAAATAGCCAGTTTACCGTTATATCACGATGTGTCGGTGTCTCGTTTTCAGCAGCATGCTCATGTGCTTTTGCATCTGTTTGATCTTCTGAGTGCTCACTATCTGTCGTTAACTCAGCTTTTTCAAGCTTACACTGCGCATCCTGATCAAATTCAAATAAATCCAAACCTGCTTGTAGCTTAGCAGAGATCTCAGCAACCGTTGTCTGATCTGCTTCAGAACTAGGCTCGTGTTCAAAGCCAAAGACATTCGCAGCGGGTGAATCAAGCTGAATTTCAATCGTTTGGTTGGTAACTGCGATACTCAAGCTGCCTACACCATGTTCGTGTGCACTATGTTCTTCATGCTCTGTGTGCGCTTGCATTGTTGCTGACTGCTGTGCTGTGTCTGCCGATAATAAGGGGGCAGCAGTCAGCCATAAAGCCAACGTACTACTCGATAAAATTAGGCCGCGCATACCAAGTACCTCTTTAAATTTGCAAATTAGTTGCATTTTATTCTAAAGACATAAAGCTAGAATTGCAATTAAGTTGCATATTTAAGAGTACAGTTAGGGCAAGTTCCTTGCAGTTTTAGTTCGATGGCATCTAGTTGGTAGCCCTGTGGGAGGCTAACTAAGAGTGCAGGTTGTAGATGCTCTAAGCAAAAAAGCTGACCACAATGCTTACATTGAAAGTGAGCGTGAGGGGTAGCTAGATTGGCTTGTGCCTTATAGCGCCAAGTACGGTCATTACTTGCAATACGATGTGCCACACCTTGCTCTACTAACCAATCTAAGGTTCTATATAAAGTCACTCGATCCGCAGTTAAGCCTTGCCGCGTAGCTTGTTGTTCAATTTCTTGTTGATTTAAAGCGGTTTTTGCCGCTAGTAAAATACCAAGCACCGCTAAACGTATAGGGGTAGAGCGCCCAGTAGTTTGGCCTAAAAGATTTTCTGCAATCGTATTCGTATCTTCAGGTGACATAATTTTATTAGCCTAAATTATTTTGCAACTAAATTGCATAAAAATTTCTATGCTATGACAGTATGGAGTTAGTAACTGTTGAGGGTATCTATTTTAAGTTTGAATAGGTTTAAACTAGCAACGGCTCTACACTGATCTAGTCTAGGCAGTTCAGTGCAAAATTGCTATTATCCACGCTTTTCTTTTGACAGTTAGAGTGTCGGTCGCAGCATGGAACTGAATCTTATTTACACCAAAATCAAAGACCTGCAAGCGCGTTTAGAGGCGCTTAGGGGGTATCTTTGACTATGATACTAAGCATGAACGCCTCGAAGAGGTTAACCGCGAATTAGAAGATCCCAATATTTGGGATCAGCCAGATTATGCTCAAGCCTTGGGCAAAGAGCGGGCTTTGTTAGATACCGTGGTCGGTGGGATCAAGCACCTGACCCAAGGTTTGAATGACGCGCATGAACTGTTGGAAATGGCCGAAGCCGAAGGCGATGAAACCAGTGCCAATGAAGTGACGGCTGAAGTTGATACCCTTGAGCAGGCGGTCGAAAAGCTTGAATTCCAACGTATGTTTTCAGGCGAATTAGATCGGAATAATGCTTTCTTAGATATTCAATCGGGTGCAGGTGGTACGGAGGCACAAGATTGGACAGAAATGCTCTTGCGCATGTATCTACGTTGGGGTGAGGCCAAAGGCTTTAAAACTGAGTTGATTGAAGCTTCACCCGGTGATGTGGCGGGGATTAAGAGTGCGACGATTAGTTTCCAAGGTGAATATGCCTTCGGTTGGTTGCGTACCGAAACCGGTGTGCATCGGTTAGTGCGTAAGTCGCCGTTTAGCTCGGCCGGTGCGCGGCATACCTCTTTCTCAGCGGTGTTTGTCTCTCCTGAAATTGATGACAATATCGAGATTGATATTAATCCCGCTGATTTACGGATTGACGTGTATCGTGCATCAGGGGCAGGTGGTCAGCATGTTAACCGCACAGAATCAGCAGTGCGGATTACGCATTTGCCGACCAATACCGTGGTTCAATGCCAAAACGGGCGCTCGCAGCATCAGAATAAAGATACCGCCATGAAGCAGTTGCGGGCGAAATTGTATGAATTAGAACTCCTCAAGCGTAATGAAGAAAAGCAAGCCTTAGAGCAAACTAAATCCGATGTGGGTTGGGGGAGTCAGATTCGTTCTTATGTTCTGGATCAATCACGGGTAAAAGATTTACGCACGGGCGTGGAAACTTCTAACACCCAAGCAGTTTTGGATGGTGGACTCGACCGCTTTATTGAGGCGAGCCTAAAAAGTGGACTATAAAGCGGACAGATGACCATGAGTGAACAAGAGAGCCAGCAACAGGTTCATCAAGATGATAATCAATTAATTCAGCAACGCCGTGAGAAATTAGCTGCTTTGCGTGCACAAGGTTCTGCTTTCCCGAATGAGGTGGTGCGTGAAAACAAAGCTGCCGATTTGCATGCCGCTTATGAGCAGTACGACAAAGCATGGTTTGAAACCAATGAAGTCAAAGTTTCCATCGCAGGGCGTGTCATGTTGCGCCGGATGATGGGCAAAGCCAGCTTTGCAACCTTGTCGGATACCTCGGGGCGTATACAGATTTATGTGCAATTGCAACGAGTGGGTGAAGCCAGTTTTGACGCTTACAAGCATCAAGATATTGGTGATATTATTGCGGTGCAAGGTGTGCTATTTAAAACTCAAACAGGTGAGCTTTCAGTCAAAGCGGATTCGGTACGCTTATTGACTAAATCCTTGCGCCCTTTACCTGAAAAATTCCACGGCTTAACGGATCAAGAGCAGCGTTATCGGCAGCGCTATATTGATCTAATTATGAACGAGGACAGCCGCAATACTTTCCGTATGCGCTCAAAGATTATTAGCTATATCCGCCATTTTTTCCTGCAACGTGAATATCTGGAAGTCGAAACACCGATGTTGCAAATTATTCCGGGTGGAGCTGCGGCACGTCCATTTATCACCCACCATAATGCACTCGATTTACCGATGTATTTGCGGATTGCCCCTGAGCTGTATTTAAAGCGTTTAGTCGTTGGTGGTTTTGAGCGCGTGTTTGAAATCAATCGCAACTTCCGTAATGAAGGGGTGTCGGTGCGGCATAATCCAGAATTCACTATGATTGAATTCTACCAAGCCTATGCTACTTATGTAGATATGATGGATCTGACCGAAACGCTGTTTAAGGGTTTGGCCCAAGATCTACTGGGTACGACTGAAGTACAATATCAAGGCCAAATTTTTGATTTCAGCCAGCCCTTTGAGCGGATTACGATTCGTGATGCGATCCTTAAATACAATCCAGAAGTGACTGCTGAGCAGATTGATAATCTTGAATCTGCTCGGGTCATTGCGAAAAAAGTCCATGCGCCACTGAAAGACAGTGATGGTTTAGGTAAAGTGCAAATCTCGATTTTCGAGGAAACCG
This sequence comes from Thiothrix eikelboomii, assembly GCF_900167255.1. Taxonomy (GTDB): domain Bacteria; phylum Pseudomonadota; class Gammaproteobacteria; order Thiotrichales; family Thiotrichaceae; genus Thiolinea; species Thiolinea eikelboomii. Next base: position 300,178 of record NZ_FUYB01000003.1, on the reverse strand, counting down.
TGGAGCATTTATTGCAACAACCTACGTTTGTGATGCAGCATCCAGCCGAGGTATCACCGCTTGCGCGTTTGAACGATGACAACCCGTTTGTGACGGATCGTTTTGAGTTCTATATCGGTGGGCGCGAAATTGGCAATGGCTTCTCTGAGTTGAATGATGCTGAAGATCAAGCTGAACGTTTCCGCCAACAAGTGCTGGAGAAAGAAGCAGGGGATGATGAAGCCATGCATTATGATGCTGACTTCGTGCGGGCTTTAGAATACGGTATGCCACCTACCGCAGGCGAGGGGATTGGCATTGATCGCTTGGTAATGCTGTTTACCAATGCGCCTTCGATTCGGGATGTGATACTTTTCCCGCATATGCGGCCTGAATAACTTCCCATACTGTCACACCCCGCATTAAATATAGCGTTTTAGCGGGGTGAACTTATCTTTAAAGCTTGCTGATACCGTATAAGACACGGTACTTTTTAAGGTACGTATGACCAGCTTGGAGCAAGTACCGTGGGTATCCTTAAAGATGCAGAATTAAAAGCCATTTATCGTGGTGAGCGTGTTCCAGACAAACACAAGCTAGTAGATGGTGAGGGGCTTTATATGCACTTAAAGCCTTTACAGTCTGGAAAGTTTGGCATGTATTGGCGCTTTGATTATCAATTTGCAGGCAAACGCAAAACCCTACCTATTGGAACTTATCCACTCATTACCATTACAGAAGCCCGCAAAACGCACCGTGAAGCAAAAATAGGGCTTACTAAAGGGATTGACCCTATGGTAATGAAACGGGCGGCAAAGGTTGCCCAAGCGTCTGCAACTAGCTTTGGTACAGTTGCGCTCTTATGGTTAGAAAACAAGGAAGGCGCTAAAAGAGGCAAAGATACTATTGCTAACTATTTCAAAAACGATATTTTCCCTGTAATTGGTAAAGACACACCCATCAGCGAAGTTAGAACCAAAGCTATTAGTGACACCGTGGAACGGGTAGCAAAGCGCGGTTCACTGGATCAAGCAAGGCGTGTAGGGCGTTGGCTCTATAAAATCTTTCGCTATGCACGAACCAAGGGATTAACAGAAGAGAACCCCGCCGATATAGACTTAAGTGTTCTGATAAAACCTCGTAGATCAAAGCCACATGCAGCCATTACCGACCCTGTTCTATTAGGGCAATTTTTACGTGATGTTGACCACTATCATGGCTATTACGCTACGGTGTGCCTATTAAAACTAGCAGCTTTAGTCATGCTTAGGCCAAGCGAGCTTGTGGGTGCTGAATGGCGTGAAGTTAATCTGCAAACTGCAACATGGACTATTGAAGCCAAGCGTATGAAGAATCCTCAAATTGTTAAGGAAAACAACTGGGAGCAAGATCAGCACATTATCCCCTTAAGTCGTCAGTCCATAGCAGTATTTGATGAACTAAAGCGGCTTAATACGGGAAGCGTGTATGTATTCCCCAGCTTAAAGGGTAGTTCGGGGCATATGTGCAGAGATACCATAAGGTATGCCATTCGCAATATGGGCTATGACAGTGACACCATGTCGGGGCACGGCTTTAGGGCAACTGCTAGAACATTGCTAGAGGATCAATTAGGTTATGATCCCAAGACAGCAGAAAGGCAACTTGCACACAAGGGTAATGATCCACATAAGGGCGCGTATGACAGAACCAAGCACTTAGCTAAGCGGCGCGAAATGCTGCAAGCATGGGCTGATTATCTGGATAGATTGAAAGCGGGGGCGCAAGTGATACCCATACACCAAAAGCATGAACCAAAGGCCGGATAATCCGGCTTTTTTTATGCCTGTATTTAAGAGCTGGAACACGTGGAACACGTGGAACACCAAAAAAACTCATATTAGAGAAAAACGATATAGAGTGGTTAAGCAGGGTTAAAGATAACCATAGGTAGATAGTTGGTAGTGTCTATTTTTGTATTTAAGTAACTGTTTTTATTAATATTTCATTATCTATCTTTTCCTTTATTACAGAGTTAGCTAAGTAGATTTTCGTTTTCATTGTTTTTTTGGTGTTCCACGTGTTCCATGTGTTCCAAGATGGTTAAGTTATTGTTTTTAAGTGGTTTTATGTCTTCAGCAGGCGGAACACCTAGAAATAAGGCACGTGTTCCGGTGTTCCACTACTAACAGCAGTGCACGAATCAAGAAAAGTACCTGCTACCTTGGTAAAATGGCTCTATGACTTACCGCACCACAGGGCAAACATGATGCAACGCGGCGAAAAACAAAACCAATCGGGTGCAGAGGGGGAGCTGATTCCAGCGAATACCCCACCCCCTAAAATTAACTTACAGAATGCTGCAGCAATCCGGCGTGAATTAGCAGCGGTCTACAGGGACGCACGAGCCGGAAAAATCGAAACTCAGGACGCAACACGCCTAGGCTACTTACTGAACCTATTAGGCCAAGCTCTTGAGCGCGAGGTTTTAGAGAATCGTTTGGAAGCATTAGAGGCTCAGCAGCCATGAACAGAACACTAGCCAAGCGCATAGCTAAACTGGAAGCCGCCATGCCTACAGCGGTGGAGCTTGACGCGGTGGATATTCACCCTGAAATGTTCGAGAGCAGCTACTTGGAGTCTAAGTACACCAAGTACACTAAGTACACCAAATTGATTAATTAATACCCATATTTATAAGTAAAATATATTAAGTAATTAAATTAAGATTAAATAACGAACAAAATAAGAACAAAAAGACTGATAATTAGTCAAAAAAGCCTATACAGAGCGCCAGAGCCTTAAATGTCGGATTATAAGTACACTAAGTACACCAAGTACACCAGCGGCCTAAATCATCATTTCGCCACTGGAGGTCTATCTGCTGGATACTGTGCTTTAAAAGTGCAAGTCATGTTAAAATTTGATTAATAATCAGTTATTGAGGTGATACCGATGCAAAACGGTGGAAAGCGAGAAGGTGCAGGCCGTAAGCAGGGCAGTATCAACAAGGTGAAGTTAGAATTGCGTGATGCAGCTAGGGCATATACCCAAGCAGCTTTAGAAACCTTAGTCGAGATTATGAATGACCATGAAGCCCCTCATGCCGCACGGATTAGCGCGGCTAATAGCCTACTAGATCGAGGGCATGGCAAGCCTACCCAATCATTGGACGTGGATCATACCGCGAATATTTCAAACTTAATGGTGCAGTGGGTGAAATCCAATGGTAATGGCGAACCCGCTTAAGATTGAGTTACCGGAGAAGCTCCAAGCGTTTCCCGTACTGGGTCGCTATCGCTATAAAGTGGCGTATGGTGGCAGAGGTGGTGCTAAGTCGTGGAGTCTGGCTAGGGTATTGATTCTGCTAGGTGCATCAAAACCTTTGCGCGTGCTGTGCGCTCGTGAGATTCAGAACAGCATCAAGGAAAGCGTGCATAAGCTACTGGTCGCACAAATCGACGCGCTCCAACTCAATCACTTGTTCACCGTGACAGATACCAAAATCAGCAGTAAGGCGGGGACAGAGTTCATTTTTAGCGGTATCCGCTCCAATATTACCAAAATCAAAAGTATGGAAGGGATTGATATTTGTTGGATTGAAGAGGCTGAAACCGTCTCTAAAGCCAGTTGGGACGTGCTGATTCCGACGATCCGCAAGGCCGATTCAGAAATCTGGGTATCCTTTAATCCGAATGAGAAAACCGATCCGACCTATGAACGCTTTATTACGCACACGCCCCCGAATACCTTGCTGGTGTCGATCAATTGGCATGATAACCCGTGGTTTCCCGAATCCTTACGCAAGGAAAAGGACTATCTGTATCGGGTGAGCACTGAAGATGCTGAGCATATTTGGGGTGGTGAATGTCGCAAGAATAGCAATGCTCAAGTATTAAAAGACAAGTACAGCATCGAATGGTTTGAGCCTCAAGCTCACTGGAACGGGGCTTATTATGGGTCTGATTGGGGCTTCAGCACTGACCCGACTACCTTAATTGAATGTTTCATTGATGATAAGACGCTCTATATTCACCGCGAATTGTACGGGGTAGGGATTGAAACCGACCAGCTACCGACGTTCTTTGGGCGCATCCCTGAAGCCAAGCAGCACACTATTCGAGGCGATAATGCACGACCTGAAATCATTAGCCACCTCAAGCGCAACGGTTATCCTAGAATGGTATCTGTCGGAAAGTGGAAGGGTAGTGTGGAGGATGGGATTAGCAAGCTACGCAGTTTTGAACGCATCATCATTCACCCACAGTGCAGGCATACCGCCGAAGAAGCGCGGCTATGGAGTTACAAAACCGATGCTTTAACGGGCGATGTCTTGCCGGACTTGATCGACAAACATAATCATTGTTGGGATGCGATTCGGTACGCACTCGAACCCGCTATCAAGGCGAAAAATTACAACCTCGCAGGTATGTTATGAACACAAACGACGGCTGGGGGCTGTCGGTGCAGTGCGGCGCAGTCTGGAGCGGCTTTACGTATAGGGTTATTCAAACAGCTCTGTCTATTTTCAAAAAGACGAAATTCGTTCTTTTAAGGAAAAACAGCAACTTAGCAATGTGCGTTTGTCGCCTTGGAAGTTGAGCGGGTTTTGGCGGAAGAGACGAAGGAGCGACAGGCTAAAGCAGGTGGCGATAAATCTTCCAAGGCTTATCTATCGCAAGCTATTGATAATAAAGGAAAAGCGGTTGTGGAAAAAATTCCACAAGCTGGCGTAGCTGAGCCTGAATCAAAGTCCCGAGACAGATCCGCATCAATCGTAGGCAACACGAATGCCCGCTATGAAGGGGCTAGGCTGGCTGGTTTGGTAGTGCTTACCACGGACACCGCCCGAAAAATCATATTCAGGGCGCATATCCTCATCAAGATTGCTCATATTGTTTCCTTTCATATTTGGTTGCAGGGCGTTTATGAGTTACTTCCAAAATGGAAACCGTTGCTTAAGGTACATTTACTGGATTAAATCGGGATTCAGCCATTGCCCGTGCTTCCTGCATGGCTGCAACAGTTTCAGCATTAGGCAATTCAGCACTAAACACCGCTTTCTTCATCCTTTAATCATCTGGTCATAAACTGCATGGTGTCCAATCCAAACCCAAGTGAAACCATGTGGGCGTTGGATGGCTAAGGCTCGATAATGCAAGCCAACTCGTGCAGACCACAGAGCACCAACTGACTTAAAGTGCAGTGAAGGATATTCTGGGTTCTGTTTGAGCAGTGCAAAGTTTTTGTGTGCTAAGGTTTGAACTGGCTCAGGTAGTGCTTCCAATGCTTGCCAGAATTGCGGGGTTGCCTTGTGCTCTATCATAGTTCGCGTAACTGCCCTTGCTGTTCTGCATCAAGTGCTTGCTGGAGTAAAAAATCTAATTTTCCAGCGGCTGCATCGGCGGCTATTTGTGCATCCCATTCATTGGCTTGGCGCTCAAGGCGGCTTTGCAGAAACTCCACGAAGTCGAGCACTTCTAAAGCCAGTGTTTCGGGTAATCCCTGAACCCGTTCAAAAATGAGATCAGCCGTTTTGTTCGCTACACCCATCAATATTCTCCTGATTTATTTATCCACCTGTTTGGAGTGAATTTCTTGCCTTTAGCCTTAGCAATATGTGCTAAGGCTTGTTCAAAACCTTCAGCTTTCAAAAGTACGAAATTCGTTCTTTTAAGGAAAATCAGCAACTTAGCAAGGTGCATCTTAGGCGGTATCCTCTTAGCCTTTGCCTGCTTTGGCGAGTTCTTCCTTTATCAGTTCCCGCACTTGTGAAGCGGTAAGAGGCCGATCATCTGTATTCGATAAGAATGACTCTTCCAGCCTTTTAACTATTTCAGAGTTAAGGCTTCTTGTTCCCAAGTCTGCTGAGTTTGCAAGTTTTTCATGCAGTTGCTCAGGTATCCGCAATGTAATTCTTATACTGTTCTTTTCCATAGTGGCGATATTACACCACATTGACACCAAAAAGAATTTGACACCATATAGTGTCTATATTAATCTAATAAGAGACACTACTTAGACACCATTAGATGCTATAGGGATGAACTTATATGGATTCTGAAAAACGTACACAAGCCCGCATTCCCACAGACATTCACCAATGGCTGACAGAACGGGCGCGGCGAAATGATCGAAGCATGAACGCGGAACTAGTCCGTATTTTGAGAGAAACCAAAGAGGAGGAGGCCGAAGAACACAAGCCCAGTGAGGCTGCATAAACGAAAACGCCCCCAACGAGTGGAGGCGCTTAAGGGCTTATGAGTGTTGGAAGCACTTCTAAGCCTTGCTAAATACCCATAAACACTTAATTTCAAAGGAACTAGCAACATGAATGCTAACACAAACAAAACCCAAAATTCACCTGACCTCATAGACAAAGCTGAGGCGATTGGTACAACCTTAGAACAAGCTGGGTGCGCCCTTGACCTGCTATCAAATGAGTATCAATCCTCTCCACATCTTCCGGTTTTCATGGTGATTGATGACCTGATTGTTAAAGCTAAGCAACAAACCAGTGAATTGCTTAGGGATTTACCTAAAAAACACGTACCGCCTGCATTTCCAATCATCCCTGATCCATTGAAAGACCTTGTAACAGGCGATATTCGCACGGAAGCCTTTGAACTAGTGGCAATCACTAAAGCCATTTATTTATGGGCAATGGATCAGGGAGCTACGGCCTGTCAGCTGGCCTCTTGTGACTTAGATTCGGGCGATATGGTGAGTTTATCGGACTTAGCACGTAGCAAAGCACAGCGCATCGTGGACTTAACGAATGATTTTGAAGCTGAAAACGTTAAAGCGAAGGTGCAAGCATGAACTCCCCAACCCCTCACGAGGATTCAACACAAGAATTTTTAGCGCTTTACAAAGCGGCTGATCCCTTTAAGCAGTTTGTGGTTCGGGTACTCATTAAAGCGGGTACTTCTAACGACACTGCACCCTTACATAAGTTAATCAGACTATGCCCTCATCATGAGGACGTGAAGGCTGCTGCTAGGCTGATGATTGCAGCGATTGAAAAGGAGTTAGTGAGTAAGAAGGTGCAAGCATGAACCCCTTCACCGCCCTCTTCACTCAAATCACCCTTGAATCTGCTTATCGCGCCCTCGGGCGCGGTATCGGCCTTACCTGTGCTGCACTCTGCCTCTTCCAGTGGTTCGGCTATTACAGCCTGCATCAATGGGGTTCGTTACCCAGTCTAGGCCAACTGCTGATTAGTGGGGTTCTTATGCTGGTGGCCTTCACGACGGACGGGGTTCACCTGTTCATGGTGGACTGTTTTGCTGTTTTAACGGCCTTGTCATTTTAGGGGGTTGCCATGAATACCAATGCTTACCGCCTAGGGCAATTAATCGTTTTAGAGCAGAACAAGATAGCCGACGCTAAAGCTGGAATTGCTTATGTGAAGCTGGCTTTATCCTTCGCCTTCATTACGACGTGGATTCTGTATTTCATTTTTGCTTTTTCGTTTTACGTCGCTGATTTGTGGGGGATTAGCACGTGGTTGACTGAAAACACCAGTGAATTAGTGGCCTTTGCCCTCTTCCTCACGATGGCCTTATTGATGGCTCAAACGCTATCAATGATTAAACACGCCTTCTATCATCATAAAGCCGCGTTTAAATATGGCCTTTTTGCTGTCCTGTTGATTTGTAGCCTAGGGGTGTTTATGGAACTGTTTAACAGCAGTTCACAGCAACAGACCATCGCGCACCAATCCGCTGAAAAGTCGAAAACCTTTGACTCGGTGGCGAATACGCAAATCAGTATTGACAGGGGCGCGAATAGCTCAAACCGAATTGCCTACTTATCCGGTGAATTAGCCAAAGCGCGTGAATATTTAAACGGGTGCAAAAAGACCTGTAAAACCTATCAAGTGAAAGTCGCTGATTTAACCGCGCAAATTGAGGCGCTACAGGCCGGACAAGCTCAGGCTAATGAAATAGCTAGCCTTGCCTCAACGAACGCAATTAAAGCGAAAACTGAAGCCATGAGCGCGTTAAAAGAGGATGCGCATAAACCCATATTCAAATTTATTCGGGATGCGCTAGGCGTGGGTATTTCTACCGCTGTAGTCATTATTGCCTGTTTAGTCTCGATTGGCTTTGAATACAGCCATGCCCTACTCTCTCGGATGTTAGGTGAAAAGCTAAGCTATTTAGAATCGCTGCAAAATGGACTAGTGAAACTCAAAACTGACTATCTGCAGGCTGCAGGTACTGAATATGGCAGTTCTGAATTAATCGACGCGCCCGAATTACCCGTCTCTAGTTTTAAATACCAGCAAGCTGCACCGTTTGTATCCGGTTTTGTGAGCTTCAAGAATGCGCCTAAATCACGCGCCCAAGGTTCTGCTAAATCATCCGACCCTCTACCTACCCCGAAGGAACAACAGCTTCCCTTTCCAGATTTTGGAGGCTTTAAAGCGCGGCGCGATACATGGGCAACCCCTGAGCTTGAAACCGAAGCAACCACCAGTAACCACCAGCTAGGGGTTCATGAAGAAAAGCCCCAGCAACCACCAGCTAGGGGTTCTATGGGCTTATATGATGATTGGGTGCAGGCGGTTAAAATAGGCGAATGCAAACCCTCTGTTGATCCTACATGGTCATGGATTCAAAAACGGATTAGCAACAAAGAAACTGGAGAACGCACACCAGACCGAACCCGCATTAGTGCCATGCAAAAAGCCTTTTTTTCCCGTGCGATGAAAGAGGGATTAATGATCGAAAACCCCAATTATAGAAACGGAGGGAAAAAATACTTATGGACAGCTTAAACACTCAACAACCTACTCAGACTATTTATTATTGGTTGGATGGTTATTGGGTTAAGGACAAGGAGGAAGCTGAATTGATGGATAGCATCAACGCCTTTGGGAGTTTGCACCAAGTGGTAGAATTGCCTTTAAATGCAGATATTGATAGAGAGATTCAACACTTACTTAAGGTTTAATCGTTTGTCACCAGTGCCTAGCCCGACGGGGCGAAAAGCCGGATTCCTTTCCCTTCGGCTGGCACTGGTTCTTATTTTTAGGGAAGGGCGATATACAGGGAAAGGGTTTAAGAATGGAATTGATAAAATGGATTAGACCCGATTGGAAGGATGCAGGGCAATATATAGATCATGGGGCAAATCTTTATATGTGGTATTGGGAATTTCTCAGACGGCGCGAAGATTACCAGCAAGACTTTTACCAACACGCCTTAGAAACCTACGAACTTTATTGTGAAGTTTATTCAAATCTTGAGTTTTTTAAAGAGCAAAAGTTAACAGTTTTAACACCAAATGAACGCGGTTTTACTGCATCAATTCCTGATGCTTATAGCAAATATTTAATTGCGCATTGCCCAAATCCTGCAATTGATAGCCCAAATCCTGCAATTGATAGTCCGCGTTATTTTTACTATCGAAGCTGCAACAGTATTGTTGCTGGCAAAATTGGCAGTGAATACGAAGAAAAAATAGTCACATATTTGTCAGGAAATGAAATGCTTTTCAAGTTTGATTTATCTATGCCAATTGATGCGCAACTAGCAACGGCTAAAGAAATGGTTGCTAGAGACCAAAAGCTTTACCTTTACAAAAAAACTGGCGACGAAAACCCTAAGTTGATTCAGCGTAGAGCGCACACTTCCAAATGGGTGAGTTACTTAAGGGTGCTTGATGCGGTTCATGCTGGCGCAACACTGGAGGAAATCGGGCGCTGTATTGAGCAAATGGGCGATGATGACGATAGGCTGGAAAAGCGAGTAGGGCAAAAGCTTGTTAATGCAGCGAAGGAAGTACAATTTAATTTTCCTTTTTAAATGCTCCCCATGATTTTACGGGATGCGCCACGATTCCTCAGATGTTTACCAAATGAGGCTAAAAACACATGACAAAGAAAATTGATTTACGCGACTGGGACAACCGCTATTTAACAGATAAAGAGGTAGCGGCTATCTATGGGGTGGCACGGGCTACCGTGTGGCGTTGGGTAGGCGATGGCACATTACCCGCACCAATCAAAATTGGAGGCAATACTACCCGCTGGCATGGTGAGACTATTAAGGCGGCAATGACAAAACAAGAGGATCAAGCAGCATGATGCAGGCTAATAGTGGGGGCGCATCGCCCCCAAATGCAAAACCCCACCAGTGGGCAAACTGGCAGGGCTTTAAGAATCAAAATCAGCAAACAAACTATAGCAAATCAGCAGCGGACTGTCTGCATGAGTTGCGTAATGTCATGCTGGCAACGATTGGCAGCGCCCCCGATTACCTAAGCGCATCAGGCAAACTGACCCGCTTCGATACCCTCAAAAAGGGTGATAAGGCGGGTTGGTATGTAGCCCACCTCACTCGATGGGGCATGGTGGCGCGTTTTGGCGATTGGCACGATGGCTACCCACACAAGTGGACTAGCTTTGAGCCGAATACGCTTAATAAGCATGAGCTAGCAGAACTTAACAAGGTACAGCAGCAACAGGCGCAAGCCCGACAAATCGAGCAAGAGGCAGCCCACAACGCAGCGCAAGCCAAAGCAATTGAGCTATGGACTAAAGCACGACCCGCAAGCCATGCCCACCTCTACCTAATGCGTAAACAAATTCAGGCACACGGAGTTAGGCAGTTAGGCGATTTATTATTAGTCCCTATCCATGACCTAGACGGGCAATTGTGGAATCTGCAAATCATCGCGCCCGATGGGCAAAAGCGCTTTTTAACAGGTGGGCGTAAGCGTGGCTTAGGCTATTTAATGGGGGCGATGGACAAGGCTAAAACTTTAATTATTTGCGAGGGATTCGCCACCGGAGCAAGCTTGTACGAGGCTTATCAACAGCCTGTTTTAGTGGCATTTGATGCGGGTAATCTCTTACCTGTAGCCCAAGCTTATCGCAACGCTTACCCCTACTTAACTCTAATGATTGGCGCGGATAACGACCGCTCAAAACCCATTAATACAGGCGTAGTGAAGGCGAAAGAGGTGCAAGCCAAAGTCAGTGGTGTTGATGTGATTATTCCCAACTTCCCTCCCCGTGCACCCGCAAACCTAAGCGATTTTAACGACCTAGCCAACTGGATCAGCATGGAGGCGACTGTATGAGCGCGGCAATTATGGACTTCGTAAAAACCGAAAAAAGTAGAGGGCTTGCCACCATCCAAAGCGATACAGGTACATTCAGCCTTAAATCAAGTGGCGTTTATTTTTCGGGCTTTGGCAAAGACGGGCAAGCCTTGCCAGAAAAGCGGATATGTTCACCCTTAAAAGTATTGGGCGAAACCCGCAACCAACAGGCGCAAGATTGGGGACGGTTGTTAGAGTGGCAGGATAACGACCGCAATATTCATCGTTGGGCGATGCCTATGCATCTGTTAGCAGGCGATGGGGCAGACGTAGCACGAGAACTGCTTAAGCGTGGTCTAGTGATTGCACCCGCAAAAAGTAAAAAGGTCTTAGAATATATTCAGTCCTGTGACTCGATTAGTCGTATGACCTGCACTGACAAAACCGGATGGCACGGCGGCGCGTTTGTTCTCCCTGAAAAAGTCTATGGTGAAGATGCTCATACATGGATTTATCAGCAAGACGGCGGGGCAGAACTAGCCACTGCACAGTTAGGCAGCCTTGAAGATTGGCACTCTAATGTGGCAAGCCTTGCCCGTGGCAACAGTCGCTTGCTCTTTGGTATTAGTTGCGCCTTTGCGGGTGCTTTGGTGTATCCGTCGGGCTTGGAATCGGGCGGCTTCCATCTGCATGGCGGCAGTAGTAGCGGGAAAACTACCGCGCAAATAGTAGCGGCTAGCGTGTGGGGTAGTCCTGACACCTACAAACGCTCATGGAGAGCCACCAGTAATGGACTAGAGGGTGTGGCTAGCCAGCATAATGATGGGTTATTGATCCTTGATGAAATGCGCGAAATCAGCGGTAAGGATGCGGGTGAAACAGCCTATATGCTAGGCAACGGGCAAGGCAAAACACGCAGTGACCGCAACGGCGGCGCACGCTTGGCGAAAACATGGCGTTTACTATTTTTATCCAGTGGTGAGGTGACTTTAAGCGAAATACTGAAAAGTGAGGGTAAGCGTGTTTATGCAGGCCAAGAAATCCGCATTGCCGATATTCCAGCGGATGCAGGCGCGGGTATGGGATTGCTGGAACACCTACACAGCTTCACCACGCCTGCACAGCTTGCGGATCATTTGCGGTATGTATGCAGCAGGTACTATGGGGCAGCAGGCGCGGCGTGGTTAGAAGCGATTACTAAAGACCATAAGCAGCTATGGAACACCTTACCCCAACAGATCAATACTTTTGTCGAGACAGTCGCACCGAATGCCAGTGGACAAGCGCACCGAGTGGCTAGACGCTTTGGTTTGGTGGCGATTGCAGGTGAATTAGCCACGCTCTATGGAATCACCGGATGGGCGCAAGGCGAAGCCACCGAAGCGGCTGAACGCTGCTTTAAGGATTGGCTAACTAATTTTGGTGAAGGCCACCGCGAAACAAAGCAAATCCTCGAAACCGTACAAGCCTTTATCGAGCGCAACGGCGCGAAATTTGTAAACCTATCTTTAGCACAGCCTTTACCTGTACCTGATCAAGTCGGGTATTACCGTCCAACAGAGAACGAGAACGGACGCGAATATTTAATATTAGCTACTCAATTCGGGCGCGTTTGTGATGGACACAGCCAAAAGCAGGCAATCGAGGTATTACGGGCGCATGGTTGGCTAAATGCGCCTGACTCACAGGGCAAGGCTAGTATTAGTACCCGACTGCCTAAGGTGGGTAAAAAGCGCGTTTACCTCTTAACCATCCAAGAGGATTAAGCCATGTTTGACCTATCTGCTTATGGTCAATGGTTGCCTAACACACCACCCAAGCCCCTTGGAACACCTAAAAAACAGGCTGGAACACGTGGAACACCGCAAAATAAGGCAGGTGTTTCAACTGCTAAAACTGAAAATGATATTAAAAACAATAACTTAATTAGTCTGGAACACGTGGAACACCTTGGAACACCTAAAAACAAGGGAGGTGTTCCAGCTAAAACGCCTAATAAACCATTAAAAAACAATAACTTAAAAAATCTGGAACACGTGGAACACGTGGAACACCTAAAAACAACAATGTCCGAAATCCATTTTTTATCGGATGATGAACTTGAGGGTTTTGAGGAAAGGGCGGCCATTATGGAATATGAAGGCGGCTTGACTCGAAACGATGCAGAACGGCAAGCGCTGGTTATTTGCCTAGCGGAATACAGGCAGAGAAAAGCAAACCACTACTAACCGGATAGATTCCGGTTTTTTTTCGCCTAGCCTTTGCCGAATGGCTCGATTTTTGTTTGTACTAAAACTTAGAATATTTAGTACACATCATCCACCTAATGTCCTAGCCTGTAAAATCTAGCTGCAACACGCTTTATTAGTGTACTAAAAATCGTACTAAAATTATTCTTGAAACTCATAAGATATTTAGTACAATCATTACAAGATTTAGAACACTTTTAAGGCAGCATAGGGCGGCATAATATGAAAATTGGATATGCACGGGTTTCTACTACAGGGCAGGACTACAATACCCAACTAAGTAAGCTTCAAGGCGAAGGCTGCGAGAAAATTTTCAGCGAAAAGCAAAGTGGAAAGAGCGCAGATAATCGCGCAGAGCTACAACGTGCTATCGAATTTGCCCGTGAAGGTGATGTATTGGTTATCACTAAACTGGATAGGTTAGCGCGTAGCATGGGCGATTTATGGGCGATTGTGCGTGAGTTAGAAGCTAAAGGTGTAGCGTTCAAAGTGCTCGATCAGGCAGGAATGGACACCAGCAGCGCAACAGGAAAACTACTGTTTAATATTCTGGGTTCGATTGCCGAATTTGAACGCGATTTAATCAACGCTAGGACTGAAGAAGGCAGGCAGGCTGCTAAAGCCAAAGGTATTAAGTTTGGACGTAAAGCCAAGCTTACAGATGATCAGCTTGCAGCTTTGCGTGGTGACGTAGATTCTGGTTACTTAACTAAGCAGGAAATAGCCGATAAGTATGGCATTGCAAGGAATAGCGTTTATAGGTTAGCAGGTGCTAAAGATGCTGCTTAGTTGAAGCGATTCTAAACATTAACTAATAGCCACAAATAATGCGGCTTTTTCATATATAAATTACAAAATGAGACGCGCAAAGACACGGTACTTTTAAAGCATCTGCAAAAATTTATCACATATAAATATTTTAATTTCAAATAGTTAGCTTAAAAAAGACTAGCCGCATATGCGTCCTGAATCAGGTTTCATCTAGTTCTATGCTGTCTAAAAGCCTGATTTAGTCAGGCTTTTTTTATTATTAAGACTTGATAAGACAGTATAAGAGAGGGTACTTTTAGGGGTACTTTATAAGCTTTAAGGGCAAGTACCCTAAAAGGTGTTAATGGGACTGCTAAAAGATGCCTATCTTAAAAAGGTATTATCTGGAGAGATAGTGCCTGATGTTACTAAGTTGAGTGATGGTGAGGGATTGTATCTTGAGCTGCGGCCTCTGGCGGGCAGCGGTTTTGGCATGTACTGGCGCTTTAACTTTAAATATGCTGGCAAATACAAAACTTTAACTTTCGGTAAATATCCGCTTATCACTATCACTCAAGCTCGACTTAAGCATAATGAGGCTCGGTTGGAGCTGTCTAAAAATATTGATCCTGCTTTAAAAAAGCGCTCGATGAAAATCACACAATCTCAAGCTAATAACTTTAAAACGGTGGCGGCTATGTGGTTGGAGAGGAAGGAAGGTGGGCAGCGGCATAAAGAGATGGTTCAGCGCTATTTTGAAAACGATATTTTTCCAGTCTTGGGTAAATTAAATATAGATGAAATCAAACCGACTGATATTGTCAAAACTGTTAATCGGGTGGGTGATCGTGGCGCGTTAGATCAAGCGCGCCGTGTTGGCCGATGGCTGCACAGCATTTTTCTTTATGCTAAAACGGTTGGATTAACGGATAATAATCCGGCGGATATTGATCTTTCTATTATTATTGCACCGCACATCCCTACGCCGCACCCTGCCCTCACTGATCCTGATGAAATTAAAAAACTCTTGGTAGATATGGAGTTTTATCGGGGTTATTTCATTACTAAGTGCTTATTGAAGCTGGCGGCGTTGTTGATGGTCAGGCCGCACAATTTAGTAGCGATGGAGTGGTCTGAACTGGATTTAGATAATCAGGTTTGGACGATTGCAGCGCGTAAAATTAAAAACAGGCAGCATATTAAAAAGGCGGATCGTGAAGAAGATATTCATATTGTCCCTTTAAGTCGCCAAGCTATCGAGATTATTCACGAGCTGCAGGCAATGGCTGGGAAAAGTATTTATGTTTTCCCGAATCAGCGTAATCGTAAAAGTGGGCACATGAGCACGAGCACGATTTGCGTAGCGCTGAAGTATATGGGTTATAAGGATATTATGACTGGCCACGGTTTCCGTGCTCTGGCGCGGACGGTGTTAGAAGAGGTTTTGGGCTGGGATGAAAAAATAGCAGAATTGCAGCTGGGGCATAAGATCAAGACCCACGGCGGCGCGTATGATCGCACCGCACATCTCTCGAAGCGTGTCGAGATGATGCAGGCGTGGGCAGACTACTTAGATTCATTGCGGGCTAGTGCTGCTTAGATTACTTTCTTCGGCTTGGAGGCTAGCTAGGTAATTATTCAGCTCGCTAGCTTTCCAGCGTTGGGTGCTTTCACTTAATCTAACAGGTCTTGGCAGCTTCCCTTCACTTACAAAGCGCCAAACACTGGCCCGCGAAATAGCTAGTTTTTCCGCAACATCTTTGTCATTTAGCAGCTTTTCTTCTGGGGCTGCGGCGCGTTTTACAAACTCTAAGAGGGTTTGTAGCTCGTCGTTGGTGTTTTGATTAGACATCGCTCTCACCATCCTGCTCATCAGATTTTTTTACTAGCCATTCCCAAACGCTTTTAGTTGCGCGGCAATCTGCCAGTGCTCGATGTGCCTGCCCTTCCCATTTATGGCCGACGTGTTTAGCGGCTACGGTGAGCTTCTGCCATTTCCATCCATTACGATAGTTATCCCAAACACCATAAGCTTTCGCAAACTCCAACATGGCGCAATGTATGTTCGGATATGCCGGATTGAGTTCTGCTGCATGATAGGCAGCAGCTAAGAATGGTAGGTCATAGCCAGCGTTATAGATCACCAAGTGCTCAGCATCGGCTAATATTGCGTCAATGCGAGGGAGTAGTTCCTGCAGAGTTGGGTATGGGGATTCCAGTACTATCTCCGGGCGGATGCCGTGGATTTTAGCGGCTTCCGGCCATGCCTTTTTGCGAGTTGGTTTGACTAATGTATCCATTAGGGTTTCGCCATCGTCGTTCAGGCTGCTGATCTCTAGCACTTCATCATGTTGGTGGCTGAGTTCAGTGGTTTCTGTGTCTAGGTAGACTGTATGGTATTGCTTGCTCATAAAATTACCTCAGCATTGTCGTCCCGCAGAAGTCACAGACGGGTAGGTCGTACAGATCACTGGGATAGCTACACGAGGCATGAGTACAATAATCGCAGGCTTCGCAATACAGTACGCCTAGCCCATCGTGATCTTCTTGAGGGGCTTTGCACTGTGGGCAGTGGTTTATCAGTACTTCTTCAGCGATTAGTTCTTGAGGTAATGGTAAATCTTCAGAGCCGACTGCGTGAAATACAGTTGCTCCTTTTTGTATTGCCTCTAGCAGCATTTTTTTAAACTGATCTTGCGGGTAACGTTTTAAGCCTAAGCAGTTATGGGGTAGGTCTGCCCCGTAGCCGTGATGGCTGACAAAAACCTGAGTGCCATCTAAGAAGTTAATATTCACAGCGATGCTATCGCGTTGAATAGTGAGTCCGGCTCTGAGTTCGATAAAGGTGTGGTTGTCGTTCATGGTTTTACTGCTGGTTTGTTAAGAGGCAGAGCACTTGCCCTGCCTGCTGTGTATTAGTGGGTGGTTTTTTACTGTGCGTGGGTGTGTGCACACGGTTTGTCGGTGCTATTACTACCCTGCGCACAGGGTACACAGGGTTGATTCAACACAGAGCCAGATAACCCTGCGCACAGGGTTAGCACCTGTTCTGCAATCGCGTCCTCACTGCTATCAGCAGGCAGGTCAACGACTTTGTGCGGTACTTCACCAAAAGCTTGGAATTCATCCATTTTTGCGGCTTCGGCAAGGTCACGAGACCAGTAGCCATCTGGCCAGTAGGCTATTTGAATGCGGCCTTGGTTCGTTGATTGTTCGTTTTGTGGGTTCATATTAAGCCTCTAAAATGTATTTAGGTTTGCCATTGCTGTAGTTTGGGTTGGCTTTTATGCGGGTTTGGGTTGCGATTGCTCGCTTAAAATAACCCTGCACCACTGCATCAATGTCAGCGGGGGTGGCGGTCTTTTTCACTGCTTGGCTACCCTTGCCAGCCACCTGCTTTTGCAGCCACTTGCGGCTTTCTGTCACGGTGGCTTTAAGTTCACCTGCGTAAATGGCTTCTAGCCATGCTTGATACAGATTGGCACTGACCCTGCGCACAGGGTGCGGGTCTTGACCCTGTGTACCCTGCGCACAGGGTTTGATGATCGCTTGAATGGCAACTTGTGGGGCAGTGCGATCTAGCACCGGGTCAGGGGGGAAGTCGATACCTGCTTTACGTAGTTCCTCAGCGTAGGTGCTGATAGCGGGAATGCTCAGTTGGTGTTCGGCTGTGCCTAAGCGGGATGTGGTGGGTGTGTGCACACGGTTTTGAGGAGTAGGTGTATCCCAGACAAAGCCAATGGGGCGGGGCGTTGGTTCTGTTGAAGTTGGGATATTTAAGGTGACGGCTGGTAGGGTAGCAGCGCTAGCCATTGCAGGTGTTGGTGTGTTCATACTCGCAGCGGGTGGTTGGCTATAGCTGGGTACGCTGGTTGGTTTGGTGGGGGGGGTAGCGCTGTTAGCTTGTAAGCCCGCAATTTGCAGCTCCAAGGCTTGAATGGCTGCGGTGCTTTGCCCTTTAGCTTGGCTCAAAAAGTGATGGAGGATTTCAAAGCTCACGGCCACGATTAACATGATAAACACGACGGCTGTCTTGATATGTTCTTTGTAATCCGCGCCGGAAAACCAGCTCATAAATTGAGCCATCATGACAATGACCGGATTGTAAGAATCCGCTTTTAGTTTGTCTTGACGGTCGTATTTCAGGGCTTGGCTTGCGGTGCTGGCTTGGATTTGCGCTTGTAAGCTGTTTCGCTCAGAGTCGAGCAGTGCTTGCAGGGATGCTCTATCACCCTCACAGTGCTTTTCTTTGCCTGCTTTTACCTTTTCTTCGCAGCGGGCAAGCTTCTGACGGGCTTTGGCAATACGACTAGTTAGTAAGCTATCGGTAGTAATGCTCAAGCTATCTTTGCGGGTATCTTGAAAAGCTGAGCTACGCTCTAATTGAATATTGCTTTTTGCATCTTGGCTGGCTGAGCTGCTAAAGAACTCTGCGAAGAGGGCGAAACCGATCACCGTCACTACAATCATTGTGACTGAGCCATAAAAACCGAAGTGCAAGTAGGCGTGATGCTTTACCCAAGCTAGGAAGAGGGCTGTCAGCACGATGATGCTGAGCATGAAGAAAAAGCCGACGGTGCTTTGCCATGTTGTGAAATAGGCTGCCCAACTTAAGGGTTCGCCTAAATACAGATGCAGCGCAAAGGCTAGATACAACAAAAAGGTAAGTATGAAGCCTAGCTTCAATAGCTTTAGTGCTCGGTGATTATGCTGCCGGTGCTCGGCTAGTTGCTGCTGTAGGAGTTCGGCTTGTTTTTGTTTGATGGGGTCAGAC
Source organism: Thiothrix eikelboomii (assembly GCF_900167255.1). Taxonomy (GTDB): domain Bacteria; phylum Pseudomonadota; class Gammaproteobacteria; order Thiotrichales; family Thiotrichaceae; genus Thiolinea; species Thiolinea eikelboomii. Next base: position 281,392 of record NZ_FUYB01000003.1, on the reverse strand, counting down.
ATGGCTACCTCCTTCGATTAGCAAGGCGTTTAAGACGGCGCTGCTGGTAGAGATAAAGCTAGTCCACGGGTTAGTTTGCACAAACCAGACCGTTAGGAGTGCCGAAAAAAGAGCGAGTAGGGGATGTAGCCAGAGGCTATTAATGGCGTGCATTCCATATTGCCTGATGAGCGCCCCTGTCTCGATGGCTGCCCAGATTGTGATGAGTATGACTAGGGCAAAGGAGGTGATGTTATAGACTTGTCGCCAGTTAATAGTATTCACGCCTGCAACTCCTTTATCCAACGCTGAAGAAGCTGCGGGAATATCTTTTTACTGTCTTTATTAATGACAGCCAGTAGCCTGTAAACGGCGAGTGCTGTCTTTTTATCTTGCTTTCCTGCCCAGACATGGACAAATTTGTATCCGGCGTGATTTGCTCGTGCACGGTAGGGTTCTAAGTCAATTTGGGCTTGCTGCACGGGGTCGGGTTTGATCTCGGGCAGGGTGAATAGGGGTAGTTGAGCAGTCATTGCTTACCCTCCTTAGCTTGCAATTGTTTAACCGCTTCGGCATAGGCTTTAGCCGCTGCTAGCCATACCGATTCGTCGCTCACTTTGCCGCTTACTGTTCCCGTGCTGATGCGTGGGCTGCTGCTCTCGGCATTGGCTTGGGTTGCACTTACCAAGGTGATACAGGCTGCAATTAGTTTGATTTTCTGTTCCAGTCTCATTACTCTTGCCCTATTGATTGACCGCCTTACTTTCCACGGCTCGGCGGTCGGTTGTTCGGAAGCCTTCCGCTTGGAAGGCTTTTTTTATTTACTCGAAATTAGTCTTCGGTTTCATTGGTTGTTATTACTTCGTACAACGTCACTTTGACAGCTGTACACAGCATTCCTAACTTGGTCCCATAGCCCCAATCACCGGGTGTATTTAAGAAGTAATTAAGCTGCTGTAGCAGGCCCTCTAGGCGATTTTTATGATTTGCGCTTAAGTTTTCCTCGCACAGAGGACGATCATGGAACATTTGCATTAACTCCCAATCGAACTTTGGCATTTCACTGCTCCTTAATATCCAGCGGTATCTCTACCGCGTTATCTGTCCCCGCCTGCACTAGCACCGTGCGGCAGCGTTCTTTCCGGTCTTTGAGTTTGGCGCAAGCTTTGTACGTGCCTGCGGGTAGCTCAAGGCGTTTGGTGTGTGTGCGGTAGCTGCTGCTGTCAACAGTCAAGTGCACGTCGGCATTCATTGCCGGTTGGCCTGCTAGGGTTCCGATTAGCAGGAGGGAGGCCATCACTGGCGCTCCTTGGGTGTGCGTGAGCAGTGGATACCCACCAGTGCTTGGTAGTATGCTTTTGCTTGTTTCTCGCAATTGCTGGGGTCTGCTGCCAAGGCACATTCCTTTTTGATCTGTGTTTCGGCGTTCTGCTGAGTCTGTTCATCTTGTTTGCAAATGTCTGGTTGTTCGGCTGCTTGCGCACTGGCAAGCAGGATGAGTAATGCCCCTGTTATTACTTTCTTCATTGTTTTTGCCCTTTATTGTTAGTTTTGAGCCTCTTGCCCGTTTCATCGTCCTTGCATAAGCCGCCTAACCAGAGGTTGCATTAAGACCATTACCTGATTAATCCAGTCAGGCGGCTTATGGAAGAGCGTTGTTTGCTGTGTTGCTAATTATAATATAGCTAAATGCTAAATAAAGTAAATAGCATAATGCTTTATATGGTGGGGGTGTTAGGAAATACTCTAAGCTGGCGTTTTATGTAACCTATGAGCTACAATAAGCCTATGTATACTCTCATCGAAACTGAAGCTTATGCGGCATGGTTTGCGGGACTGCGTGATCGACAGGCCAAGGCTAGAATTTTGGTGCGGTTGCGGCGCGTAGAGCTGGGCAACCTCGGCGACCATAAGTCGGTCGGTGAGGGTGTGGCTGAGCTGCGCCTTACTTACGGGGCGGGCTATCGCATTTATTACACGCTGCGCAATGGAGAAGTGATTATTTTGTTGGGTGGTGGTGATAAGTCGAGCCAAAGCGCCGATATTGAGCAGGCGAAGGCATTGTTAGAACTCATTAAAAAGGAAGCGCCATGAATCAGGTCAAGCTAAAAACATGGGATGTGGTGGAGCATTTGAGCACGCCTGAGGATATGCAGGCTTATCTGGATGCTTGCATGGAAGAGGGTGATCCCGCTCTGATTGCGGCGGCCTTGGGCGATATTGCCCGTGCACGGGGCATGTCTGAGCTGGCACGGGACACCGGATTAGCGCGGGAATCGCTGTATCGGTCGTTGTCAGGGCAGGGTAATCCTGAATTTTCGACTATTTTAAAGGTGATTGATGCGTTGGGGTTGCGCTTGTGTGTTGGACTTAAACAGCCTGCCGCGATAGGTGCTTGACGACATGAAATCTGCTAGGCATTGCTATTTCAGCTCGATCTTTAGTGAATGGCTTGCTATAGTATGGCTATGAAAACGATTCAAACAATTGATTTATTTTGTGGTGCGGGTGGACTAACGCATGGTTTAGAGCAAGCAGGCATCAAGGTTATAGCCGGTTATGATCTCGACCCCGCTTGTGCTTACCCGTATGAGGCTAATAACAAGGCTCGTTTTTTTGAAAGGGATATTGCGACTCTTTCAGGTGATGAACTGAGTAGTCAGTGGGGTGATGGTTTACGGTTGTTGGCAGGCTGTGCACCGTGCCAACCGTTTTCAACCTACATGCTAGGCAAGCAAGAGCGTGATAATAGTAAATGGAATTTATTAGCTGAGTTTGGGCGTTTGGTCGTAGAGACTCAACCTGATTTGGTCAGTATGGAAAATGTACCCAATCTGCGTAAGATGGATATTTTTACGGATTTTTTGCGCTTACTTGAAACCCAAGGTTATTCGGTTTGGTGGAAAATCGTATCTTGTCTTGAGTATGGCATCCCACAAAAACGATCACGCTTGGTGTTGCTAGCTTCAAAATTAGGGGCTATTGAACTCAAGCCCGCTACACATGCTAATGCCGTTACTGTGCGCGAGGCTATTGGTCATTTACCCCCTGTAACAGCAGGTAGCCCAAATCCAGAGGATAGTCTGCATATTGCAAGTGCATTAAGCCCTATTAATTATCAGCGGATTCGTGCGTCCAAGCCAGGTGGGAGCTGGCGGGATTGGCCTAAGCCTTTAGTTGCAGCCTGTCATAAAAAAACAACAGGCGAGCGTTATGGCAGTGTCTACGGGCGTATGACATGGGATGACCCTGCTCCTACCATGACGACTTTATGTTATGGGTATGGTAATGGACGATTTGGTCATCCTGAGCAAGATAGAGCGATTACCTTACGTGAAGCAGCTATTTTTCAGACCTTTCCCGAAAACTATCAATTCCTATCTTCTCAAGAAGCGGCTACCTTTAGAAATTTGGGTCGTTTAATTGGCAATGCTGTTCCCGTGCGCTTGGGTGAGGTGGTCGGTTTATCTATCCTTGAGCATCTGGCTCAAGTTGATAGTGTTGCTGCTCCAAGTAAGCGCGTGTGCACTGTAGAAAATTCTCCAAGAATAGGATCGTTTGATTTTTGATGGCGATGAGTTCATCAATCGACGTATCACGCCCAATTTGTATAAAGCTCTGCCCCCCATGAGCCAAGGCATTACGTCTGTTTTTTACGATAAGAAGCTTTGCCCCTTTTTTATCTTCGCTGGTAGTATCTAAGGCTATGCCATATTTTTCTATGATATTTTTTATTTTTTTCGCATCCAAATTACCTGAAAAAGGTTTGTATTTGTCTAAAGTTATCTTATGTAATGTGGTTTCAATAATTTCTTGATGTGGAAACTTATCTAGGTCTATCTCCATCTTTTTAAACTCTGTCAAAATAGTTTTTTTCAGATGAGTCGTTAATGAGTTAAACGAGGTTTCACAAATGATAAGGTGAGCAGCCTTTAGTGCGTTTTCAATGGTGGCTTCCAGTAAATTGTACAGAATAAGATAGCCATTTGCTTTAAGAATGTGGGTAATCCCTGATTCAAGAGGCGTATGAACTTCAATCCTACTATCGTAAAGCTCTAGGTTGTTGTTGATTATATTGAGAAGAAATTCAAAATACAGATTAACTTCTTGCTTAAGATCAATAAAGTTTGAATCAATGACTATATCAATGGCTTCAAGCCGGTCAGGTTCTTGGGTATGGTTCATTCTGCCTCGTCTTCTGTATAAAGCCCTAATTGAAGCTTGGACGGGGCATTTTTTATTTCATGGGGTGAATAGGGGGCAATAGGTCGTCCTAGTAAAAAATCCCTGACCAATTCTAGGCGGGCTTTTACTCTAGGTTTTGAGTTGCTGGCATCAGAGCGAGTATGATAGAGCAGTTCTTTACTATTGAGTAGTTGTTGCATCACAGCAGGTGTAGGCGGTTGTAGCTGAGGATTTTCACGCAAGGCTAGCGCAGCACCAATCGCTAATGCCTCAAAACGGATACGTGGGACAGAGCTGTCATTAGGGCGCTTACGAAAACCCATCGGAATACAGGCTTGAATAAAATTGAGCATTCTCAAGAACTCTTGTTCTTGTGTTGCGTAATTAGCGACTGGTTCTTTATTTTTTTTATCTAGATAGTTATCTAAGAATTCGTAAACTTCTTTAATAAAGTTCTCGTATTCATCTAAATAAGCAAAGAAACGTAAGACTAACTCACGGGACTCGCCATGTTTTAGTTTGGTAGCACTGATCGGGCAGAGCTGTTTAAATAATTCGTTTTCGCTGAGGCGGTTAATAAATTGTAGGAAAGCTCCATCACGAATCCCTTCGCGTTTTTCCATGTCTTTAAGAAGCGTTCCCCCACTATTTAAGCGCCTGAATAATTCTCGGCGACCTTCTTCATCCATCTGATAAGACAGCTCAATCATCCGCATGGTTTTACGCAGAAAGCGCATACGGGTTGGCCTAGGCAAATTGTTAAATGTATAGCCATTTAAGCTAGGTATTTGGGTAAGATTAGAAAGCATTAGGTTCTGTCGGACAAACTCTTCTAATGTTCTGATCCGTTGACTGCCATCAATAATTTCGATGCGTCCTGTTTCTTTGTTATCCGCCACATATAAATAGGGTACAGGCAGGTTGATGATGAGCGATTCAATAAATTCAGATTTTTGCTTATCGCTCCAGATGTAATCACGTTGGTAGTCAGGGACGTATAGCTCCGGTTCGTCGGTTTCTAATCCTCCCTCTGGCGGGTTAGTATATTTACCTACCAGTACACCCACGGGGTATTCACGAATCTCAAAATCAAGAACTTTCTGTTTCTTTTCTATTTGTTGCTCAATACTGGGGTCGTGATTGAGTGGAAGTAAAATATTGTCCATCCTTAACTCCTTGTAGTCATAATCGTTGGTTATTTTGGTTCACCCGTCGGCGGGTGATTGCAATATGGAAATTTCCACCCCCGTTCATCATGAACTCAGCGCCGCTTATCCAGTCAGACTCATAAAACAAGTACACTACAAAAGGGCTAAATAAGTAGTTAACAGGGGTACGTATGCTGGAGCAAGACTCAGAAAAAATTGATGAGGTTTTACAGCTATTTGATGAGCTTACCGAAGAAAATCAAAGGTTAGCTATCGAGTTTATGAAAGCAATAGTTAGTCAGGAGTCTCAGATTCCAGTTTCTGAATTTTCAAGGTGTTCTTCATGAATTCTAATGAGCGCTCAATGCCTTTCGTATCCATTTGATTCAAGAGCGAGTTTGCTTCAAGCATAGCCTCGCTTTTAGCATCATCGCTGAGTGGCCTGTCTAAATAGCCACGTTCTAATAATAAAGAATCTTCAAGTCTTATAGCTACTGAATCACCAATACCTCGCCTACCTGTAAGCATTTGGCTTAGGTGGGCAGCATCTAATTTGTGCCTTTTTGCAAATTGAGCCTGACTCAAGCCTTCCTCGCGCTTGGCTTTCTCGGTCAGCAACTTGAGTCGTGCACGCCTTATTTCATTGCTCATAATTTAGTCCAATTTTTATTCCAGTATAGCAATTCGCTATATATTTATGATATTGGCTTTTTGCTATTGATTTTATGTAGCATAAAGCTTCATACTATTGATATGAACCTGAAACAGTACATAACTCAAAACGGATGCGGATCAGCCACTCGGTTAGCTAAAGAGGTAGGCATGAGCGCCCTTTACCTTAGCCAAATCACAACGGGTCGCAGGAAGCCTAGTGCTGTGATGGCTGGTCGGATTGCGAAGGCAACGGGCTTTAAAGTAAGCCTTGAATCGTTGCGTCCTGACATTTATCAGGTGTTTAAAGAACAGGGGGCTATCCAACAGGAGACCCCAAAAAATGGCAGCACGGATGATGCCAGTGACGATGTTACGCCTCCCGCCGAAGTTGGAGGCACAGTTCAGAGCGCAAGCAGCGAAGGAGCATAGACACATGGCAGTGATCCTGAGATTGCTGGTGGATGAGTATGTACAGTCTGGCCGATTGGTGGGGGAAAGTGAGTTACCCCCGATAATCGGGCGAAAGCGGAATTAATAGTGATGAGTAAGAAAAATCAAATGATTTGTCCCCGGTGTGCTGTCGAGGGGCTGGCAAATATCGACGCTATTCTGCCTGAGAATATAGGGTGGGGAATTAGCATGTCTCTGGGTTTTGACAAAATCAACATCACAGTCGCTATCACCGACCCAGAATCAGGGTACGAGCCGCCTTGTCCTAAAGGAGTCAAGTGGGACAAGGCTAAGGAACGTCGGATTGTGGAACGCCAGTTAGCGGTGATCTTGGCTGTGCCTAAACAGGTTGAGGTAGCTGTCCATGAGTATCTATCCAGCTTTCAGCTTGATTCTTTGCCTGAGAATACGCAATCCCTTCCATTGTCGCCGGATGTGTTAGGTCAACCTCATGAACAGGATTAGTTTGATACGGTTTTCTTAATCCCTTTTGAGCAGGGCGATTAAGTATAGCCGAAATCCTCACTCTCGCAGTGAGGCGTTCTTAGCAGTTTACGCGGGTCTGCCTGCTTCACGGGGGATTGGATGCGAAGCAAAACAAACCGCGACCTGAATAAAAACCGTTGAAACTTGACTGTAAGGGGAGGGCGGAATAGGCCGCTCTTCCCATGAGGTTCAGATAACTAAAAAGCGCGTTAATTTTGAGCAGGGCTTTTGCAATGAGACACACTTCTGACTCCTCCTCTCCTCCAATCAGCAGTGCCGCGAAAGCCCTTTTTAAAGTTAATCCAGTCACCCAAGAGGTGTTTATGTCGAAGCCAACCACTACAACTCAGATCATCCCTTTGGATGGTCGGCATATTTGCAATCACTGTATGCAGCGTGATTTTGCTCAGCTTGAGCCGGTGTTGCATAGCACGAGTGCGCGGCATTGCTGCGCTGCTCAATCGGTGACGGTTCCGGTGCGGGGCGCTAAGAATGAGGTGGTGCGGTGTAGCGGGTATGCGGCGAAGCGGGGTGGTGGTCGTGGCTAAGAATAGGGATTTGATCTATCGGCGCATTTTGGCGGCTTTGATGGAGAACGAGATGGGGCTGGCTCAGCCTGCTTTGGTGTTTTGGGTGCACAGTAGTGGGTATGTAGGGAAGAAATGCATTAACTCTTATTTACAGCACCTCAGTAAAGTCGAATGGGTCGTTCGGGATTCGGGTCTTTGGAAAGTGACCGCTTTAGGGAAAACGGCATCTACGCACAATTTTGTATTAAGCAAGGCGCTTGAAGGCAAAAATCCTGAGTCACCCGTTAAAACTGAGGAAGCCTCTGAGCCTTCTGCCATGCGGGAAATTGAGCATTTTTCGCGTGAGTGGATGCCTGAGCGTCCGGCGAGTGTGGCTTGGTTGTATCGGTCGGGGGTGGGGGTATGAAATTAGTCGTCTCGAATTATCAAGGCTTAGATGTTTCGTTCTCTGAGGAAGGCTGGTTCAATGCGACGGTGGCGGCTGAGCGGTTCGGTAAACGTGTCGATAAGTGGCTAGGCAATCGAGAAACCCAAGATTATCTTGCGGTTTTGTGTGAAGTTTCAAATACCCCAAAAACGGGGTATTTGAAAACGAGGCGGGGCAATAATGGCGGCACTTGGTTGCACCCTGATCTCGCTGTTGCTTTTGCCCGTTGGCTGGATATTCGCTTTGCTATTTGGTGTGATCGTCAAATCCGTTCAATCATTGCAGGCAAGCATCCGCACCACGACTGGAAGCTAAAACGCCATGCGGCCAGTAGTTCCGATAAGGTGATGAAAGCGGTTTTGAAATTACAGCGTGAACAGGTCGGGAAGGAGACGCAAGACCATCATTACTCCAATGAGGCACGAATGATTAATTTCGTACTGGTAGGGGAGTTTTGTGGTTTGGATCGCAATAACTTGAACGCTGATGAATTGGACTTGTTAGCCAAGCTAGAGGAAAAAAACGCGGTATTGCTGGCGAGTGGTTTAGGTTATGAGAATCGCAAAGCCAGTTTATTGTTGTTCGCAGCTCAATTGCGTCAGGGCGGTCAGCTATGCGCCGCATGATCTTGACACCCGCCATAAATTTAGCCTATGCTTATCCTACAGCAGCAACATCTGCTGTCGGGTTTGACAGCCTGAAAATGACCAAAGGTGCATCGGCACCAAAACTCTCTTTAGGTGCTTTTTTTTCGCCTAAAGGTTTCCTTTTTGGCGGTATGCAATGGGAAGCCTTCGGGCTTGCCGGTTTCCTTTGGCGCCGGTCTGTCAACCCGTTGTATGCCGTCGCCATTATTTTTGACAGGATAGGGCAGCGGCTGGTTATCACTAAGCCATTGGAAACACCTATCATGAACGTCTTCACTGTTCGCTCGTCTGCCACTCTGTTGGAGTTGGCTGAGCAGGCCCGTATTCGCACGATACAAACCTATACGCTTGCCGAAACGATTAATTCCCTCGCCGATACCCACGACGATCTCCAAGACTATCAGCGTTATTCCACGGTCACGAACCTTATGTGGATTTTGCAGGATCTGCTCGAGCAGCAGATGGATGTCTCTGAGCTGTTAAGTAAAGCCGTGAAGAGGGGTGGGGGGGTATTATGAATCAGCCAGTCAAAGTGATGGCCGCTTTAAAAGCGTTTGACGATTTAGAGTCTGATCTGGACTCATTGGGCATTAGTGAATATCCAGAGTCAGTGGCCTTGCTCGAGGAGCTAAAGGCAAGGCTGCACGATTTGCAGACGGTTCCGGCGGTAAGCTGGATATGCAAGGATTGTCTGTTCCGCTGCCTGCGTGAGAATACCTGTGATAACGCTGAGGCGGTGGATGTGTTGCATCCGCAAAGCCGTCCTAGTGTGTGTGAGTTGTATGTGCCCTGTGGGAATGGGTCGGTTCCGGTGGGGGGTGAGGTATGAGGGGTTATACTGCACCTACGCTGCCCGAAGAAGAAAGCATCATCTGGGGGGATGATACCGGGCGAGTATTGCCGGGTATCCAGTACCAGCTATTCGGGCTGTTGCGCCGCTCTATGGATCGACAGACAGGTATAGCCGGTGACTATAGTAGTATCAGTTATGGTGGCCTATATGAACGCCTGTATCAGGCTAATGCACAGGGCGTAGCCGGAACCGGTGATGCATGGGGTAAGACACGGGATCAGCGTGTTGCGTACATTCGCCAGCAGCTTCGACAACTAGAAAAAACAGGTTTAATCAAACGGTTAGCCAGAGGTAAAAAACTGGTTGTTGAGTTTTCAATTTTCATACAAGTGCGTGACCAGTATTTTTCCGTCCAAAATGTTTCCTCCGGTTTTGCTCCGGTTACTTTCTCCGGTTTTGCTCCACCTAAAGATATTAATGAAATCAACAATTTAGAAGAAAAAAACGCTGACTTTAGCGGGGTTTGTTCCGGTGCTGATTCTGGGGTTTGCTCCACATCTCCAGAAGTATCCAGATCTTACATACATACAGACAGGGGGAATCCGCGTTTTCCGCTGTCGGTGGAATGGAGGCCGTCCCCGTCGTTTGCTGATCTAGCACGCTTGTCGATGTTGGATATTCAGGGGGAGCATCAGTCGATCTACGGCGAAACATTGGCAGAGTTCCTGCTGTTCTGGACAGGGGCTGAAGCGATGGAGCGTTATCCACTGCGTTTGCAGCGCACGCAGTCAGAGTGGGAGCGTGGCCTGCTGGCACAGTTGCACTCAGCCAAAGCGAACCCTAAAGCCCGTCAAACCACCCCTGTGACCCCTAGTCGACCGTTCCGCATTGCTACCAAGCAGGATGCGTTACGTGCACGGAATAAGCAGGTTTTCGATAATTGGATTCCGCCAGAGCTGCGGGAAGGAGCGAACGCATGAATACCCACGATTTTGAAACCTTCCGTGATGTGCTGCATGGCGTGCATGATTTTTATGAGCGCCAGCCGTCGGCGTTCGCGGTGGATGTGTGGTGGCAGGCGCTTCGCCCCTTTGATCTGAAAGCGGTGACTCGTGCCTTTAGCTTGCATACGGTGAATCCTGATACAGGGCAGTTCATGCCCAAGCCTGCGGACATCGTGCGGATGATTTCGGGCGGCGCGGCGGATAATGCCATGCAGGCATGGAGCAAGGTGGATAAGGCGCTGAGGTCTGTGGGGGTGTATGAATCCATTGTGTTCGATGACCCCTTAATCCATCGGGCCTTGGAAGATATGGGCGGCTGGATCATGTTGGGCATGAAGTCTGAGACTGATTGGCCATTTGTAGCTAAGGAGTTTGAAACCCGTTATCGCGGTTATGCAATGCGCCAAGAGTGCGGTGATTACTTGCGGGTGATGCTTGGCCTAAATGAGGCGCAGAACCAACGGAATGGGTATGAGTCACGTTCGCCGCTGTTGTTTGGTGATCCTGTGCGCTGTCGTGCGGTGCTCAATGGGGGTACTGAGCAGGGCAGCGTTAAGGTGCAGCGTCTGGGTCGTCCTGAGTTGACGTTGCTAGAAGGGGGTAAGTATGCCTAATCAATCCAATAGCGGTAGTAGCGCCTGTGGCCTGACCGCCACCGGTAAACGCCGTGATGGGGTAGGGCTGGTGGTGGAGTTGGTGAGTAAATATCCGGGGCATGATGCGTTTACGTTAGCGTGGATTTATGCGGGGGGTCGGATTGAAGGTGGTCAGTTGGTGGGGCAGTGTAGGCCATTGAGTTTGGCTGAGTTCAGCACGGCATTGTCTCTACAGAAGCGGGTGAAAGATGCTGAGATGTTGGGAAAGATCGTGCCGTCTGATGTGCGTAAGGTGTTACGCCTGCGCGATGGTAGACCGATTAAGGCAACAGCCTACCGATTAGCAGGGGTGCAGGTGTCTGTGCCTGTGGTGAGAGAAGTGGCTAAGCCTGTGCCTGTGGCTAGTCCGGCTGCGAGTGCTAGTGGGTTTGCGGCTTTGCGGGCGCTACTTGATTAGTTGCCGTGGCTGACGGCAAGGCTAAAAAAGGTACTCCCGGAGCATGGGTGGTGCGGGTCAGCGACTCACGGAATTTCGCTAGTTAGTGATTTTTTTATTGGCGTTTCGTTTCGTTTTTCTTATAAAAACAAGGGGTTGTGTATGGATTTCGTACCAATTGATTTGCTTGATGACTATCAAAAAAATGCTCGTAATCATCCAGAGGAACAGATTTCGGCGATCACTCGCATTATGGCTGGGGATGAAAAAACAGAAGGATTAGGTTGGACAATGCCAGCCTTAGTTGAGTTGGTGGGTGGTCGTTATCAGATGATAGCAGGGCATGGAAGAAAGGAGGTTGCCACTCGTTTGTATGCCCAAGGTAAGCACCTCAAAATGTCAGATGGGCAAAGTATTCCCTTTGGATCTATCCCTGTGGTTTTTGCTAAGGGTTGGACTGAGGATCAAAAAAGAGCCTACATCCTCGCTGATAATCAGTTGCCGCAAATGGCCGCATGGAATGAGGATCTTTTAGCTGAAGAGCTATCTGCGCTTGAGCAGCATGGTTTTGATTTATCGTTACTAGGCTTTAGTGACGATGATTTATCACGCCTGTTGCTAGAAGATTCTCCAAGCTTCCTCACCCACGAAGATGAATGCCCTGATTTGCATAATGACCAAGCTATTACCAAAGTTGGCGATATTTGGCAGCTAGGTGAACATTACCTGATTTGTGGAAGCTCTACGGAACCAGCCACAGTATTAGCGCTATTGGTTGCGACGGGCGTTAGTAAAGCAGACATGATATTTACTGACCCTCCCTACCTAATGAATTTTCGTGGAAGTTTGAAGGGTGATGGTAGCACCTCTGCGAATGGGAGACATGCACCGATTACTAATGACAAATTGGGGAAAGCAGAGGGTGAAGCCTTCCTGCTAGCTGTAGCTACCAATGTAAAGCGCTTCTGTGCTGGGAGTTGGTATATCTGCTTTTATAGGTTAGGTGTCGACTGGTTATTTGATGCCATCAAAGCTGCAGGATTGAAATGGCGCAATTTAATTATTTGGCAAAAGGGGCATTTAACTCTTTCAAATAGTGATTATAAATCTACTTATGAGCCAATTATTTACGGTTGGGTAGATGACTATCTGCCCATTGTTTACGGATGGAATGAAGAGCATCGATTTTATGGGGAGAAAGGAGCTGTAGATAATTGGCAGCTAGATTCTGGATTGCAATCTATCTGGGAAATTACCCGTACCCATATCAATGATTTGCATCCCACGATGAAGCCAGTAGCCCTATGTGAGCGTGCCATTCTCAATAGTTCTAAGCGTGGGCAGGTAGTATTGGATCTATTCGGTGGCTCTGGGTCGACCCTTATTGCGGCTGAAAAAAACGGGCGCAAGGCTGCATTGGTGGAGTTAGAGCCTGCGTATTGTGATGTCATCATTAAGCGCTGGGAAGACTATACAGGGAAAAAAGCAAGTTTATATCTGGCTCCGAATTACCATGTGGGGGTTGCATGAGGGTTTTGTGTGCATCAGAGGTTATGGCGGATGTCTTGCTTTTATCGTTAGATGAATTGCACCAATTATCGAGAATGGGTGTATTGCCAACCCTGCAAGGTCGTTACTGTTTTATAGAAACAGTACAGCGTTATGTACAAATGTTGAATCAACAAGTACCGGCTAATTTCATTATCAAATTAGTGGAGTTAGAAGGATTAACGGAAGAGCTTGTTATCCAACAATTAAAAAAAATTACCGCTAACGAAGTGATGATTGAACTACCCGAAGAAGGGGTTTTATTGGAGCAACTCAATGTCCAGTGAACGCCTGTCATACCCTGTCGAAATAATGTCACGCTTGTTGTTACTAACGCCACGTCGGGTACAGCAACTAGCCAATGAAGGTGTAGTTGAAAAAACTGATCGTGGTCGCTATGACCTAATCAAATCGGTGCAAGGTTATATACGGTATCTCAATGATCAAATCCCCAACAAAGCAAGCAATGATGTGGGTGTGCAAGGTGCACGTGTAGATGCAGAAGTAGAACGTGCCAAGTGGCTAATGCACAGAGCAGAGCTGGCTCGTTTGGATACCGAGGAAAAGAAAAGCATGCTGGTTGACGCTGAAGTTCAGCGTCGTGATGCATTCAGAATTGCTCGTGCAGTGAGAACGGCTGTCTTAAATATACCACTGCGCATATCTCAAGATCTGGCCAATGACCACGATCCACTCAGTGTGCATCGTAAGCTGGAAAGTGCGCTGATAGAGGCGCTGACTGAATTAGCCGATGAGATTAGTCAAATGGAATCAGATCCAATCGAGACTAAACCACCAGAAACTATTGAGCCTGTGGTGAGTATTGATCAAGGAGGCCATGATTGATTAGTGCGTATGCGACTGGCTTCTCTGCCGGTATTCGTCCAAACAAGCCTATCAATATAGCGGATTGGTCCGATGAGCATCGAGTGTTGTCCGAAAAATCTAGTCCGGAACCAGGTATGTGGAAAACCAGTCGCGTGCCCTTCATGCGTGAAATCATGTTGGATTTATCCTGCACATCGGACGTGCAAGAAGTCACGTTGATGAAGGCTACTCAAATTGGTGGTACTGAGGTGGGGAATAATTTTGTAGGTTATACCATTGATCATAACCCCGGCCCAACGATGGTTGTGCAGCCCACCTTAGAAATGGCAAAGCGTTACAGTCGCCAGCGTATTGCACCGATGGTAAGAGACATGGCTGTGCTAAGTGAAAAAATAGCACCTGAGCGAAGTCGTGATAGTGGTAATACGATGCTCGAAAAGGATTTTATAGGTGGTTATCTTGTAATCACAGGTGCTAACTCTGCGACTGGTTTGCGTTCGATGCCAGTGGCTAATTTATTGCTGGACGAGGTGGATGCCTATCCCTTTGATTTGGATGGTGAGGGCGATCCTGAACAGCTGGCCATTAAGCGTACTCAAAACTTTGCCCGCAAAAAGATTTTTCGGGTATCAACACCGACGGTGGATGGCCTAAGCCGCGTAAAGCGTGCTTTTCTCAAAGGGGATCAGCGTTATTACCATGTACCTTGCCCTCATTGTGGTACTGAGCAGCCGTTGGTGTGGGCCAATATTCGTTGGGGGAAAAATCTTCCGCGTGAAGAACAGCCTAGCAGTGTTTATTACCAATGTGGCGATTGCCAACAGGCGATAGCAGAACATCACAAGCCTGCCATGTTATCTGCGGGTCGATGGGTAGCGCATCACCCAAAATCTCCCAAACATCGGCGGAGCTATCACCTCAACTCACTTTACTCCCCTTTAGGCTGGTACTCATGGGTGCAGGCCGTACAGGACTGGTTAGATGCCCAGAGTGATGTAGAACTACTAAAAACCTTTACCAATACAGTGTTAGCGGAGACTTGGAAAGAGCAAGTTAATGACGTGAACGCCACACTGCTACAAACCAAAGCAGATGCTTATGGGCGCAGCATTATTCCTGCGGGTGGTCTGGTGTTGGTGGGGGCTGTGGATGTGCAGGATAACCGTTTGGAGGCATATGTATATGCATTTGGACGGGGCGAAGAGCAGTGGTTGATAGATTATGAGGTGTTTTTGGGTGATCCCGGTGTTTCTGCTGATGATAGTGAAAAACGGGATAGCCCTTGGCGTGAAGTGGATGATTGGTTATTGAAGCCATGGGTACATGCCAGTGGCGCTGTACTGACGGTAGAGGCTTACGCTGTTGATACGGGTGGTCATCACACTCATGACGCTTATCACTATGTACGTAATCATGTTCATCATGGGGCTGTTGCGGTCAAGGGTGAGAGTCGCAAAAACCGTCCTATTTTGGGCCGACCTTCATGGCAAGACATTGATTGGCGTGGCAAAACTACAAAACAAGGTGTGCAGCTTTATTTGGTGGGGACCGATACGGCTAAAGACATGCTTTACAACAGATTTCAACGTACCGATCGGTCAGGTGCGGGTGTGATTCACTTTCCGGATTGGTTGCCGCTCGAAGTTTTTGAGCAACTGACCAGTGAGAAAAAAGTGCGGCGCTATCGCCATGGCTTTGCTGTGTATGACTGGATTAAATCCAGTAGTACTCGCAATGAGGCTTTGGACTGTTTGGTTTATATACAGTGCATTGCACAAAAAATAGGGTTACATCGTTATTCAAACCAGCGCTGGGATGCGTTGGAACAAGGATTGAGTGTAGTTGATTTGTTCGCAACTGCTCATCCTGTGCAATCCGTTTCAGCACGGATGCCTTCCGCGAAAAAAACCGACAATACATTTACGGAGGTTCAGGCAGCATGGTAATGGACAATGAGCAACTACTTGCAGCAAGCCAGTTGCAACAAGGGGATGCAGATCGTTTTGTGGATTGGATGTATCAGTTGACTGATGGCCTGATGAAGCAAGTAGGCTTATCGGAGCAATTGGCTTCAGAAGCCATTCAATTCGTGACCACGCATGTGCAGGAAGAGTGGGGAGGTGGTCGTGTTTATATTCATAGTCGCCACCAGGAGTTGGTGGCAGCCAGTCGGCAACGTTTGCGCCTGCAGGTGCAAGCTTTGTCTCGCCAAGGGCTATCGACGCCGATGATTGCAGAGCGCTTGGGAGTACACGTGACAACCGTAAATCGAATCATGAAGCCTGCCAGTGGGGTTCGCCAATCTAAAGCGTCGCTTGCCTAGCCTACCTGTGTTTATTTTTGTCAGGATAGTAGCGCATTAATTAGCACTGAGTTTAGGGATTTATATGGGTAATTATGAGCCTGTTCAGGTAGTTCCAGCCGCGCAACGTACTGCAAAGCAGTGGTTTGAGTATTATTTGCAAATTGAATCCGATGTTTTATCTGGTAAGGATGTCACGATGGAAAATGGTCGGCGTGTTGTGATGGAGGATTTGGGACAAATTATTAAAGCCCGCCAAGAATGGGAACGACGGGCAACGATAGCAGCTCAACAGTCGAATGTAGGTCGATCTTCTACTTTTGGCAGCTTTAGTTATCGTGCCCCGGATTTGACATGAGTAAGCCCGTAAAATTAAACTCTGTCCGTCGTATTGCTTATTGGCTGGGTGGGGTATTTTATAGAGCCAGTACCAACTTTTACGAGGCGGCTGTTCCTAGCTACGAACGTAAGCGACGCACTGATCGAGGTAGCGGTGATGCGGTGATGTCGCGTGCAGGCGATCAATTACGCATCCAAGCCCGCCATCTCGATGAAAATCATGATCTAGCTAAAGGCATTCTTGATACTTTAGTCAATCGTACAGTCGGTCGTGGCATTCGCTATGAGCCACAGGTGCGTTTAAAAAATGGTGACCTTGCTGATGAATTTAACGAAGAGCTGTTGGAGCTGCACAATCGCTGGAGCTTGCGTCCGAGCGTGTATGGTGATGAATATACCCGTACTGATATGGAGCGTTTATTAGCCCGTACTTGGTTTCGGGATGGTGAGGTGTTCAAAGTTTATCAATTAGGTAATGTACCTCAGCTGCAACATGGTTCAGAGATACCGTTGTCACTACAATTTTTCGAGCCTGACTATTGCCCCTTTGGTTTAAATGATACGAATAATGGGGTGCGTCAAGGCATTGAGCGCGACAAATGGGGCCGGGTCAGAGCCTATTGGTTTTATCGCAATCATCCTGGTGATCTATTGGGATTTGGTCAACAGCCCTTTCGCGTTAGTTCTTATTTTGCGAGTCATTTAAAAATTGCGCAGCGTATTGGCCAAGGCCGTGGAGTATCAGTGTTTGCTAGTGTGCTCAATCGCTTGGATGATTTAAAGGACTATGAAGAAGCTGAGCGGATTGCAGCTCGCATTGCTGCTAAGATGGTGGGCTATGTACGTAAAGGATCGCCTGATATGTTTGATCCTGCCAATGTAAATGGGCTTTCCCGCCAGCGCCAACGGTTTGAAAACGGGATGACGTTGTTCGACATGTTGCCTGGCGAAGAGGTTGGGATTTTTGATACCAAGCGTCCCAATACGGGCTTAAATGAGTTCCGCTCAGGGCAACTGCGTGCGGCCGCTGCGGGTGCAGGGGTTAGTTATTCCAGCGCTGCGAAGGACTATAACGGTACGTTTTCAGCGCAACGGCAAGAGTTGGTCGAACAGCAAGAAAATTATGAAGTGCTGCAAGAGCATTTTGTCGCCCATACTTGTCGGCCTGATTACACCCGATTTTTAGATATGGCGCTTTTGTCGGGTTCTTTGCGTTTACCCAGTGGGGTTGAGCAGCGCACTTTGTATGATTTGAGTTGCTACGGCACAGCGATGCCATGGATTGACCCTCAGCGTGAAGCCAAAGCAAATGAATCCATGCTGGCGAATGGCTTGACATCCCACTCGGAAATTATCCGTCGTCGGGGTGGGAACCCCATGTCGGTATTCCGACAGAGGAAACGTGATTTAGAAGCAATGAAACGTTTGGGTATTCTGCCGGTGATGGCTGCGAATCCACAACCGGGGGAAGAAGATGGGTTAGTGGATGATTGATTGGTTTAGGTTCAACCAGTGTTGGCACTGGTTGTTTTTTCGAAAGATCTAGTTTTTTAAGGTGAGTATGATGCGTTTGGCTTCATCACTCGCTTTGTTTATCTGATCTTCTGTTAGCCCACGTTGATTACAATCCATTTCTAAATTGCCTTCATCACCTGCATCAATTTTGGGGTTCTTAGGCGAGATAATGGCAATTCGCCATGCGCAGGCTTGTATTCGATCTTCGTCTGATGCATCCCCTGAACTTAGAGCAAAAGCCATGTTTCTCCAATCAATGTAATGCCCATTGATAGCCTTTTCTCTGTATTCATTGAGCGACTTTTCACGTTCTAGGCGTTCCATTGATTTAACAACAACATGGATGGCCTGTTTGTTTTGATCAGCTACTTCCATCGATATTCCAGCGAAGGCTAGTAAAGCTACTAAAAGTAGTCCGAGTGCTTGCCATCGTGATTTTAAAAAACCAAATGGTTTAATTACCGCTATTAAAGCAAATATGGCAAGAGCTGCAGCTAATAGCCCAGAAAATGACAAGATACTCATTAAAAGACTCTCACGGGGTACGTTGTTTAGTTTGATCTGTTCAGCACCGACTACGGGAACTGCCAATGCGGTGTTTATTCAATTTACATAGGATACGCTGAAGGATCAACTAAGAACTACCCATAAGCTTTTTTGCTTCCCTAATATCAATACGTGCTTGATGTCCATGCTTCTCTAATAGATAAAGCAAGTTTGCGCCGTTGAGTAGGCTCAGTGGCTTTCCAGCAATAAATTCGTAGGCATCAGGACCATAATCTGCGGTAGTTACCAATATGCCTTTAGTTGCACCTTCATGTTGTACTGTCCCAAATAGATCACGGACGGCAGATACACCAACAGTATTGGTATAGCGTTTAGCTTGGATCACTATCTTTCCACCACGGATTGGGTCAGGGTCGAAGGCTATTGCATCAACACCACCATCACGACTGGCTTGCGTGACCTTTACTTCACCTCCATTGGCAGAGAACTCTTTACCGAAAACCTCGCGAATGAGATGTTCAAAGTCTTCCCAATCCATTGCAGCTAAATTAACTGATGAATCAAGACTGTCGGCAACATCATAGGAATCAACAATGCGTTTGTCTTCGCGGCTGATATTCAAAATGGGGGCAATAGCGGTCATGCCGTGCAACTTACTACTACCTACACCTTTGAGCGCTTTAAAGCAGGCTTTGGGGTCAACATTAGCTAAGTTTATTTTTACAAATTCTTCTTTTTTAACCTGAATTGACAAAATACAAGTAGTGGTCAAGTTGCCAGTGGTTTTATCGGTCGCTGTTACTGATCCATTCAGTACAATAGCTACTAACGCATTTAAAACATCAGCTTCAAATAGTTCATGTAAAGTACGAAGAGCAATTTGATAGATTGCTTCGTCGTATAAAGAGCTAATGGCCTTTTCACTCAAAAATGATTCTTTAAATGAGCGACTACTCTGAACAAACTTTACCTCTGATAAAGTTGGCATGTCAGTTAATGCTGGCAAGGCATAGTTTACAATCAGTATTCCAGTCTCATCTCGATATTCCAAATCAAAATTTTGGGGGAAATTATCAGGATATTGAGAAGCACTAAGAACCATTTCACAATAGTCGCTAATGGCACCTGAATCTTTATTAAAGTAAGCTGCTTTAAGCTGATCTATTCTTGCATTTTCTTCAACTTGACGAACTTCATATTGTAGTTTTTCGCTTTCCCAGCGACTAAAGTCAATATCATATTTCTGTTTAGTAGTGCTTTTTTGTTGCTCATAAGCGATCTGTAGTGCATTGTTTTTTGCACCTATCACTTGACACTGTTTTTCCCAGTTACTCAGGGCCTCTTTAACTTGTGTACTATATTCCAATAGTGCGTCTTGGTACGCTGAGTCAGCAGAACTATCTTGTTTGGTTCTGACAGATTTAATGAGCTTACCCATAATTGTGCGCTTAGGCTTGAAGTCATCACGGCTTGGTTCTAGTGGAAACTCGGGTTTTTTTGGATAAACCTGTAGTGAAGGTTCTGGAATATAACGCAGCAAAGGCTCTCTTTGATTAAATGGCTTATATGACTTTAAGCCATCCCAATTAATAGCGTCATTAATTGCTAGCGTGTGTTTAAGTATTCCCTGTATGGCAGTAATAGTATCTTGTGCTTCTTGAGTTTGATCTTCAGCTGATTGGCGTAATTGCTCTAATTCTTGTTTTTGTCTTTCTTTTTCACGTTCTTTTTCAACTAAAGTAGCTTGTTTGCGATTTTGTTCTGCCTGTGCGTAAGCCTTTTTTTGCTGTAGCTGTTCTTCTTTAAGGCATTTTTGATACCACTGCTCGCTCCATTGCAATTCTTGAAGGCGAGCTTTTTGTTCAACTAAATATCTATCGTAGCCTTTTATTTCACGCCACTTACCCAGACCTTGATGTTCAACAATGATGGAATAAGTGACTCTAGCCATAGATTAAATGCCCTGCTGAAATTTTGCGTATAAATCCTACCACTTGACAGCCAAGTATAAAAGTTATACTTTTACCCCATGCAGCAAAAAACTGCATCGGGATTAGGAACCCCGTCGTGAACTGAACGCACAAACCGCGTCAAGCGGTTTTTTTGTGCCTGCGGTATACTTGCGGGTGCAAAAGTCCTCTATGTGGGACTGTGCGGGGCAGCCGTCAGGCTGGCCGGTATTCAGTTCCCGGTAGTTCCTAACCCTGTACAGCTCCCGCACCTCTGCTTAGGAACCAGACTGCGGGTAGTCCAACATTGAACTGGAACTACTATCATGCAAAACGTAACTATCACCATCAGCACTCAACCTGCTGAAATTAATCCTGCTAACACCTTTAATTTTAATGGAAACGCCATTCGTATCATTACCATTGATAATGAACCTTGGTTTGCTGTTGCTGATGTTTGCGACGTGCTCGGCTATGCCAACAGCCGAAAAGCCCTTGCAGATCATTGCCGTACATCTGGTGTAACGAAACGTGACATCAGCTCAGGTGGACAAATGCGAGCAATTACCTTCATCAACGAAGGCAACCTCTACCGCCTCATCATCAAAAGCCGCAAACCTGAAGCAGAGAAATTTGAAAGCTGGGTGTGTGATGAAGTGCTGCCTAGCATCCGCAAAACGGGGAGTTACATCAGTGCGCCGATGACTGCACCGCAAACCATCAGCACCAAGCAATACCAAGAACTGGAACATATCGTTGACATCATGGCTAACGTCATGAACGCCCTGCCTCAAGCCAAAAAACACCTCTGGAATATCATCCGCTTTGAAACCAATGTCGAAAATGTGGGAAAACTACCCGTCAGTGAATACCATCGTGCCAAAGCCTTACTCACCGACATGCACGAGCAGGTGTTCCATGACCTTAAACCCTTCTTACAATCCATCGTTAGCGACTATCTACGCAACCACCTAGGTCGAGGCATTCCCTCAACCAGCGAACTGAAAAAGCAATGGTATAGCGAATATCAAACCGGCTTGCCCCAGCCCTTAAACTGGAAAGAAGTGACTAAGCAACTGGAGACTCATCAATGACTGCACTAGAATACGAAGCCTACTTCACTACCCGCGAACTCTTGGCGGAAGACAACCTATCGTGGTCGATCTGGGATAGCATCATCCGCCAAGCCGAAAGCGGCATGCTCAAAGCCGCCTTGGAATGCACTGATGGCAACCAAACCGAAGCCGCCCGACTCTTGCAGAAAAACCGCTGCACGGTGCGGACTCGCATGGCACAGCATCAACTGAGCTAGATTGGGGAGGCACAAGGATGTGCCTTGATTTGCTCGTTTCGCCGTCACCGAGATGGTGTTCCTTGTGAGTCTTTGTGCAACTAGCACACCATAAATCACATCAGTATCTTTTAGTGCTTATTGAATAAGCTCCTCAGTCTTCTAATCACTCACTCCCTAGCAATTAAAAGCAGCGTTTGCCTAGCTGTATCATCATCCAGCGCATACCTTGTTGCGTATGGATACATCAAACTGCATTGCAAAACCACTGATTTCACCCACTGCTAGTGCAGTGGGTGCTGTTTCTGGTGGTTTAACCAGAAAAACTCCCTCGTCTATTCCTTCGGCTCTGCAAGAGCGTTGGTGGAACTTTGCGGCTGCATCCAGCGGTACGCACCTGGATTTACACTTGTACGGCATGATCGGTGGCTGGGATTGGCAAGAGGATGTTCCAGCTGATGCTGAACAGGTCATTGCTTTATTACAAAAATACCCGTCGGCTCAGACCATTACTGTGCATATTAATTCAGTGGGTGGGCTAGTGGATGACGGGTTAGCCATTCTCAATACCTTACGCAAACACCCTGCCGAAGTAACAGTAGATATTGATGCATTTGCTATGTCTATTGCGACGATGGTGATGCTAGCTGCTGCGCCTGGGAAACTGCGTATGGCGCGAAATGCTCACATCATGATTCACAACGTTAGTAATGGCGCATGGGGATCAGCAAAGGACTTAGAAGCTGCAGCGGATGTGGCTCGGCGCTTAGAGTCATCCTTGATTTTGGAATATAGCGTAAAAACTGGAAAAACTGCTGAAGAGATCCAACCACTATTAGATGCCGAGACTTGGTTTACGGCAGAAGAGGCGCTGGCGTTTGGTTTAATTGATGAAATTACGCCTGAGGTCGATTTGGATCAGGCAGCAGACGCTATCAGTACGAACATTTGGAAAAACATGGAATCAGGGTTAAAACATATGCCTACCGCCGTTGCTGCGCAAATGAAGCGCAGATTATCTCCTGCTGACCTGCGTAATGCCCAGCCTACCGCCAATGGTGCGGGAGCCGGTGTAGCGCCGCCACCAGCAAGCCATTCTCCAACACCGCCAGAGGTATCGGCGGCCAATCATCCTGCTAATCAGCCAGTTAATGCGGCAGAGCTGCAACGTGAGTTCAAGCAAGTCGAAGCAAATCGCCGTACTGCTGTATTGGCGGTGTTTCAGCCGTTCGGTGGCTTGTCGGGTCGTTATGCTACAGAAGCTCAAGCAGCGCTAGTTGACATGAATTGCTCAGCTGATAAAGCGCGGGAAATTATTTTAAATAAACTGGGTGCTGAGTCACCGGGTGCAGTTGGTGGTGGTATTGCTGTTGTTACTGAAGATGAACAGGATAAACGCATTTCAGCAGCTGTGCAGGCATTACATGCACGCAGTGGCTTGGCTAAGTTAGAGCGGGGCAATCCTTATGCTCACATGACTTTGATGGATATGGCTAAAGCTTGTCTGAACCAAGCAGGATTGGCCTATATGGGTGAAATGCCGTTGGTCATTGCAGGGCGTGCATTGAACATGCAAACCCGCTCTGATTTTCCAGTCATCCTAGAGCGCGCTATTTCTGAAGCTGTATTGCTGGAGTACGCTCGTGTGCCTTCAACATGGCGTAGCTGGTGCAAAGTAGGTCAAGTATCTGATTTCCGTGACTCTGAGCGGTTGCGCCTTGGCTCAATCGGTGTCTTGGATGATGTAATGGAAAATGGCGAGTTGAAAAACAAAACCATCCCAGACGGCGAAAAGGAAAAGCTACGGGCACGCACCAAAGGCAACATTATCGGGATCACACGTGAGGCCATCATTAATGATGATCTAGGCTATTTGCTGGATACGGCTAGGTGGGCAGGTACTAGTGCAGCCAATACGCTCGAAGCCTTGGCGTACTCTATCTTAGTTGCTAATCCCAAGCTCAATGACGGTTTTCCTTTATTCCATGCTAAGCATAACAATATCGCAGCCGGTGCAGATCTTGGCACGCTGGGTGAGGCTACTCTGGACAAAATGGCCGTTCGAATGGGCACGCACAAAGACATTGGCGGTGAACAGGAGCTGATGATCGAACCAGCATTCTTACTTGTACCGCGTGTTGACAAGATGCTAGCTACTAAATGGATGACTTCACAGAATCAACCTATCGCGGGTGCAGCTGGTCGTGCTGAACCTAATGGTGTTATGGGCCTGGCTGAGGTCGTCGCCTCTAGCCGGATGAAGTCTGGTTATTACTTGTTAGCAAATCCGAATGTGGCTCCAGTGATTGAAATGCTGTTTTTGAACGGTGTTGAAGAGCCTTATGTCGAGGTGATCGACGGTTGGCGCACCGAGGGCGCTGAGATGAAGATCCGTTTGGATGTTGGTTGCGGTGCAATCGACTACCGTGGCGCTCAATTTAATGCAGGGGCTTGATCATGGCTAATAATTATATGCAGCCGGGCAATGTGATGGATTACCTCAACACCAGCACTTCGGCGGTTTTATCGGGTGCTGTGGTGGTATTTGCTGATTGTGTGGGAGTCGCATTGTCTGATATCCCGGCTGCTGAGATGGGTAGTGTGCAACTGACTGGAGTCTTTCTATTACCCAAGACTAGCGATGTATTGTTGCAAGGTTCGCTGTGCTATTGGGGTGATACGGGTGTGACTTCGACTGCTAGTGGTGTTGTTGCAGGTCGTGTTTGGGTCAGTGCGGCAGCAAATGATGCGGTTGTCGCGGTGAAGCTGGCTGGTTAGTGGTGCTTGATTATCGCCAACTAGACAGCATTCGCGCTCGCACTTTGATTGAGCGTCTAGGTGATTGGCTATTGATTGATGGCGAGGTACTGAAGGGCATTTTTAGTTATCCGACGGTTGAGCAAATTCTATCTATAGAGGGACATGCCGTGCAGGGCAAAAGCATGCGTCAACTGATGCGTCAGCCTTACTTGTGGCTACACCGAAACGATGGCAATTATGAAATGGGGGCAGAGGTGCATGTGTTGTGCAAATCACATCCTAGTTTTGAAATGGCTGAATTTCTTCCTTCAGAAGGTGCCTTGTATCGAGTGGAGTTGCGTGAACAGCAGTCAGATCCAATGGATACGTTAGGTCGACAATGGCGATAGCTGCGATTGGCATTTCTAGCCGCAAAGCCTTGGCTTTATTAGATGATCAATCGGGATATTATGACCCTGGTCGATTAATGGAGTTAACGGGTTTAGAGCCAAAGCAGTTACAGCAAGCACTGCGCATGGCAGAAAACCGAACGCTGCGTTGGGTAGTATCTAGATTTACTCGTAATTTACAAGGTGAATTGAGTGAAAGCGAACGAGTTCAGATCACTTTACGCGCCTTACGTACTCGAATTCGGGTCAGTAATGCCAGTAAGGAAGGTGTAGCAGCTCGGATGTGGGCCGGTGTTTATCAAATGAATTTGCGCCGGTTTGGAGTCGGGCGTCCCACTGGCAGTGGCTATACCGTTTCTCGTCGTTATGAAGAGGGCGGATTCTTGGCGCAAATGCGGAGTGGACACGAAGGTGTTTTTCGGCGAGTGACGAGTAGACGCTTACCTGTACTCGAACAAGGTGTTCCGATTAAGCAGCATGCATGGCAGGCTGTTGAAATCATCATGAACGATGCCGAGGAAAAACTTGCTAAAGAACTGAAGCAATCAATCAAGTATTTGCAAAGCAAAAATGGAGTGCGATGAGTTCGACACGTCTAGATGTGAGTAGCTTAGAGCTTTATCAGCAGATCTTGTTGGATGGTTTGCGTGCGCACTTTGGCGACTCGCTGGAAACTGTACAGGCTTATTTAAATGAACAGACTGCTGACTTGGATGCTGGATTAATAATCAATACTCCGGCTCTCATACTTGAGATTGAACGCTTAGGAAGTGTGAGTGATGAACGAGGTGATGGTCGAGATGCCCTACGGTGTGGGGTTCTGGTGCACTGTATCTTGGGTAGTCAAACGCCTCATCTGCAAATAGAGCTACGTAATTTTTCAGCAGAAGTGATGCGCTGGCTTAGTAATAGCAGCAAGTTGCATGCCTGTGGTCAGGTAGAGCCAATTGAAGAGTTGGATGCTTTGCCAGGACGATGGAAGCAAGGGCAGGCGGGTTATGACTCGTTTGTGGTGACGTTTTGTCAGGTCGTTTATTTGGGTGATAGCCCTCTGTTTACCGCTGCCGCGCCTGTGCAAAAGGTATTTTATCAGGTGTTTGCCCAGGAGCCGGAGCAGGTATTGCCATGAGTCAATTTCAGCAAACCGAAAATGAACGCCGTTTACATAACGTGTTGAAGTTTGGGCGTATTGTTGATCACAAGCGCAATTTGTATAGGGTCGCATTTGGTGCAAGTAAAACCCGCACGCATTGGATGCCTCGCTTGATACCGAATGCTTATGTCGAGATCAATAGGGTGAAATACATGCTGCAATCATCAGCTTATAAATCCGGCGATGAAGTGGCCTTCTTGCTGGATTCGGGGGGTGACGCCAATGGCGTGATTCTGGGAAGAGTCCAGCGCTGTGAAGAGCCAATTTATATCAAGGAATGTTAGTGAAAAGCATTGATTTAACGTTGCCCGTGTGGGGTTTCGATGGTTGGCCAACCCAACCGTGGAACGGTTATCGCCTCCCCGCAAAGCATATAGCGGCTATGGAAGAGGCTCTATTGCAAATCAATTTGCAACTGTCCGCAGGTGTAACCGCCAGCTTGATCGGTGGAGCTGATGTAGCTCATTTTAATCTAACATCCGGGGTGTTGGTGTCCAGCCTAGCCACCGATTGGGAATTCCCACTTGATCATAATCAAGATCGGGTATTTGAGCTGGATATCGAGTTAACAGACGGCACAACCAGTGCCATTCAACCTTTACTAATTACCATTGAGGATAACGGCATGACAACGGCCTATGAGCAAGTAACCGAAAATTTAAATATTTTGGCAGACAATGTTGGTGACTTGTATGAAGCAAAAGCGGCTACTGAGGCCGATATTGACGCTTTGCAACAGCAATTCGCTGCTATTGATTTAACGTCTGTGATTGATGATAACGCGCCAAACAGTGCGACTAATGTCACTCGCTCGGCCTCTTTTATTGCCAGTTTATTTGAGCAGGCTAAAGCCGATATTCGTGGTGGTGTGGATAGTGCCTATGACACGTTGGCCAAGCTCGCCAGTGCATTAACCGGCCAGGCTGCGCAAGTTCAGGCGCTGGAAGCCGATGTTGCCGCTTTAAAATCAAAGTTTGACCCTAACACGGGCTATTTGAAGTCTGAGTTTATCCCTGAATACCTACGCGAAGGTGGGTTAGAGTTTGTCGGCTTCTTCGACCCTATCACCGATACATTACCGACTCTGCCTGACGTCACCAAAGCGGGCAACATCTATAAGGTTTCTGCAGAAGGAACTGTAACCATCGGCAATGGTGCAGTGTCTGTATTACCCGGTGACACCATTATGTCGGATGGTGATGTTTGGATCGTGATGGGGCGGTCTGACTTAGTGGCATCAGTCAATGGCAAAGTCGGCGCTGTGGTACTCACTGCAGGCGATATTAGCTATGACACCGGTAATGCATCAGGCTTGACCGCCACCACTATCAAAGGAGCACTGGATGATATTTGGACGAAGCTGAAGTCCAAAATTGAGGAGATTGGTGAGCTGAGTCAGCTCTTAACGCCTACTGCACTCAAAGCGCGGATTGCCGCTGCCGCTGGTGATGGTGCGGTCACTGCAGCACCGTAACTATAGGCATCAACTCTATCATGGAGCATCCATTTGGATGCTCCCTTCTTTGAAATCCTCCGAGTAATGAAATGGATACAGCAGTCGAACAGTTAAATGCACACCTGCTGCAGCTCGCAGATGAAGTAGGGGATTTGAAGGAAGGCCAGCAGTTACTTCGTCATGAGCAATTACGTTTATTAGAGAATTTATTTAAGTACCGTACCGAGGCTGAGCTAGATGGGGTAGGTACAGTCAGTGTTCAAGCTAATCTAAACATCAGCGATGCGAATGCATTGACTGAAATAGAGTTACGCAACTTATGTGGCATGGATTGCAATACGGGAAAAATGCTGCGTGGTTTGGATTATTTACGCCAGCGCTTGGCGGATGCGTTGACTACACGCAAAGCAGCGCAAGTACTGTTGCGTGAACGTGGTTCAGATGTTCCTGATTTAATTGATAAAACGCTACGGCCTGATGTCGTGGCTCTATGGTTTGCAGAGATCGCGGATGCGTTATCTAGTCGTTATTCGGGTGTGCCGGATTTCATCTTAGAACGCCTGCGTGTGGTGAGTCGATCCGACAGTGTGCTCGGTATTGATATTGGTGGACGTTGGTTGGGGCGTGACGTGGAGTTGACCTTATGAGTCTGCCAATTTTAGCGGCTCCCCAAGTTTTTAAGCCTTTAGCTTTGCAGGCGGAATTATTACGTTTGCTTGCAGGGTTGCAATTACGTATGCGTGATCCGTTGGGAGGGGATGAGCCTAGCTATAGCATGCCTTTGCCTTCGGATCCAGCCTATCAGGTTCTCTCAACGAGTGCTTATCGCTATCAGCTACAAATGCAAGCGATCAATGAAGCCGTAGAGTCGAATTTACTTTTATATGCACGTGGTTCAGATCTAGATCATTTAGCCGCCTTTTATGATGTGTTGCGCTTGGAGGGTGAAGCAGATGATGCATTTAGAGGGCGAGTGCAGTTAAGTATTCGTGGCTGGTCGCCAGGTACCTATGAGTATTATGAGTCGCAAGTACGAGGGTTATCGACTGAGGTGCGTGATGTGCTGGTTGATGTGCCTGATACACAGGCTATTGATCAAAAAGGCTGGATCTATATATCAGTCATGGTCAATGAGGGTAGTGGCGAGCCTTCTACCGAGTTTTTGACGCAAGTACGCAGCCATTTAGCTGACCCTAAAGTTCGTTTGATTAATGACACCATTGTGGTACAGCCAGTTAGTCTAGTGCCGATTGATGTAGTGGCCTCTATTTGGCAAACCCCGAGTGCAATTCCTGGCGTATTAGAGCGTTTGAATGCAAGTGTGCCGTTAGCTTTTGATCAGGCACGTGGATTAGGTTGGGATGTGTCACCCTCGTGGTTTGCATCCGCACTTCAACAAGATGGCGTGAAAAAATCTGAGTTGTCCTTAACTCAAGATGTAGTGGTTGCACGTGATCAATGTGCGTATCTACGCAGTTTTAGCTTGCTAGATAAGGGGGTTGCATGGTGATGCCTTGCGGCAGTCTTTTGCCGCTCAATTCTAGCCGTACCCGTTTTTTAGAAGCGCTTGAATGTAATATTGTGCCACCTGCTGATTTGGATGCAGCGATTCGGCAATTACGAGGTCTCAAACTCGACCCGCCAGATATTTTGCTGCCTTACTTAGTCTGGGAATACGGCCTCACGGCTATCGTGCCGTACTTGCCGAACCTCAGGGTGGTTATTCGTGATGGCCTGCTATGGCAAAAAGAGCGGGGGACAGAAGCTGGTATTCGCCGCGCCTTGGCTTGGATCGGGGTTGATCCTGACTGTGTTGAAGATGAAATCCCCGGCGTGCATTGGAATGAGCTGCAATTAGATACGGGTTTCGTGCCCAGTGCTGAGCAGCTCCGGCGCATTATTGCGCTCACCATGATGAGCACACCGGCCCGCACTAAACTCAAGCGGTTGTATCACGGATGTGATCGCCGGCGCTTTGTGTTGGATGCCTCACGCTGGGGGGATTTGCTCGACGATTACAGTGGCATACGCCCGCCAGAGTATAACGGGCTGGTATTGAGCTTTTGCCATCGGATCAAGACGAGTGTGCAAGAGCCGATGGACGTCGCTGAAGAGTCTCATGGGCTTATTTTTGGTGCAGTGACTAAATTTATCAATGCGCACTTGTTGGATGAGGATTTCGTGTTTGGCGAGCTGGCACTGCCGAATCACCCAGCCTATGTCACTTTGTTTTTTGCTCAAGAGCTACGGTATTTGCCGTTAACAACATGGCTACAAGATCGCTGGCAACAACAACCGTGGAATGCGCCGCGCATGACCAGCGGGGCAGGGGTGATGATCCACCATAGCACCAGTATCGCTTCGCCCGCCGCACAGACGGAGGGTCTTAAAAGCTTTTTAAGTCATGCCAACACCATGCAGTTTGAGCGATCAGTAGCGACCGGCACGAGCCGCGTTAGTGGTAGCGTGTCAGCTCCTTATTCCCCACCGTGGCGTCAAAACACATGGACGCAGCAGGCGTGGACAACCGATATTTTAATAGCGAGTGATGCCGCATGAGTGCAGTGTTAGTCAATGACGGACGGGTGTTACTCGCCGAAGCCATCAAAAACAGGCCAAGCTTCTTAGGTTTAGGCACAGGGTTGCTTACTTGGGGTGATCAACCCCCTCCGCCACCGGCCAGCTTACTAGAGTTAGTCACACCCGTAGGCTACAAAGCAGCGAAGCAGGTTAGCTATGTCACGCCTGACGAAACGGGTGAGATCGTGCTGCCTACCGGCAAATATAACTACAGTGAAACCCCGACGAATTATCTATATTACAAATTTGATTTGGATTATGCCGATGGCGGCACATCCGATTTACGCGAGTGGCATGTGTACGTGGACGCTGCCACAGAGCTAGACTTGCCTGTGGCACAAACTTGGTTCACCCCTGAGCAAATGCAGGTACGTGGGCGCTTATTGCTGGCTGAGCGTCGCAAACCGATGCCGTTTGATCCGACCGTGCGTGCTGTCTTTGAATTCGTGGTGATCTTCTGATGCGCGTCCCTAAATCCTATATTCGTGACACCAAAGATTGGGAAGAAATCCAATACCGGGCCAGTCATGCCTTGCAGTCGGCTGAGCTAAACGAACAGCAAAAAATGGCAGCGGATGCGCTCAAAGGGATTGGTGATTCGATCCTGAGCGACGGCAATCGTGTAGCCGGTGCGGATATCAATGTCAATAAAGACACTGGCTACACCACTTTAACCGCCGGAAAAATCTATATTCGTGGCCGCGTGCGTGAAGTGGGTGCAGCGAGCTTTACCATCCCTGTTGTCGGGACGGTTATGGTGGGAGTATTTCTGCGCGAACGCCTAGAAACCGAACTACAAAATCCGGCATTACGCGACCCTGCACCTGATACGCGCAACTATGGAGAGCCGGGTGCAGCCCGCTTGTTAGCCCACTTAGAGTGGGGCTTTGGTGGCGGTGATGGCTTCTATGGTGTTTATACCGTGGTGGATGGGGTGGTTAGGGACAATCGACCCGCCCCTGAGTTTGACGGTATTTATGAAGTGGTGGCGCGTTATGACCGTGAGTCGAATGGCTCGTATGTGGTTTACGGCTTAGCACTTACGTATTTGGGTGAGGAGTCGGTGCTGATTGACTCTGTGCCTGTGCTTCATCAGGTGTTTTCTCTGGCCGCCGGTAAGGCGCATGTGAATGGCTATGAAGTTGAATTGCCTTATGCCTTACGCTTGAAATATCCACTCAATCGCGACTTGCAATTAGTCGAAAGTGAACCCAGTTTATTTACGCCTGCTGCCAATGGGCAGATGCGGATTAATACCCATCAAGCGCCTTTAGTGCGGGTAGTGGATTTGGAGATCACCGAAGAAAAAACCGTGAGTCTCACACACGGAGCTTATTCCGGTGTGCGAGATCCATTACCTGATACAGCCGTATTAGAGATTCGTAGCGTGAAGCAAGGTGCGACCACCTACCAAGCGGGCATTGATTACACACTCACTGGTGCTTTAGTCGATTGGACGCTGAGCGGGGCAGAACCCGCACCAGGCAGTACGTATACCGTCACCTATCGGCATCAGCGCAAAGTCCAACCCAGCGGGGTGGATACCACCGGTTTCAGTGTAGCCGGTGCAGTACCGGGCACGCTGGTGTTGGTCGATTATGAGTGGGCGTTACCGCGCATTGATATTCTGACTTTGGACAAGCACGGGCTAGTACGTAAATTAAACGGTATACCTCACGCCTATCGCGCACCTGTCCCCACACCGCCGACGATACAAATCAAGCTAGCCACGATTTATCAGAATTGGATGGCTGGCCCGACGGTTAAGAATGACTCGGTGCAAGTGGTCGCGATGGATGATTTGCGCAATATGCGTGAATGGATCTATGACCTGTACGACTTGGTGGCGATTGAGCGCTTAAAAACGGATGCGATTGCGAAAGAGCCGACCAGTAAGCGCGGGATTTTTGTGGATCCCTTCCTTGATGACGATCTGCGTGACCAAGGTTTAGAGCAGACGGCTGCGGTGATCAATGGTGAGCTGCAACTGGCGATTGATGTTGATGTGTTTGATCTCACCGGCACACCCAAGCTCTTGGATTACACACTTGACGCGGTGTTAGAGCAGCTTGCCCAAACTGGCATGATGCTGGTTAATCCTTACCAAGCCTTTGAGCCGATTCCAGCGGAGGTCACGTTAATTCCTCCGGTCGATTTCTGGACAGAAGAAGCCTCTAATTGGACTTCACCTGAAACCGTGACAATCAGTTCCGGCACGGGGGGCAACTCCGCCACGCTGACGGATACTCGCACCGAAATCACGCGGGTACAAACGCTGGAAGCACAAACCTTGCGTGTGCGTGAGGTGGAAATTCGTATCAGCGGCTTTGCACCGGGTGAGCGATTGACTGAAACCCGCTTTGATAATATTCCGGTGGAGGTAGTGTCGCTATGACTTTAATCGCTGATAGCAATGGCATGATTCGCGGTAAATTCACTATTCCCGCGAATGTTCCCGCTGGCACACGGGCTGTGACCGTAAAGGGTGAGCGGGTCAATGGAGTGGCTAGTTATACCGGCGCGGGCGTCGTCAGTTTAGTAGAGCGCCGCCGGGTGACCACCAATACCACTATCAACTGGAATGATTTGGTGGAAATTACCAATGTCGATATTACCAACATCGACATCACTAATATTGATATTACTAACATCGACATCACCAACATTACCAATGTGACTAACGTCACGAATGTGACGAATGTCAGTAATGTCAATCAAACCATTGACCCCCTAGCTCAAACCTTTCGCTTGAACGTCGCGCGGCATGTAGCAGGAGTCGATCTGTGGTGTAAGCAAAAAGGCACGCTCACACTGATGGTGCAAATCCGTGAAACCACAGCGGGCTTACCCAACAGCACGGTCTTGGCTCAAGCGCGGATCCCGGCGTCCTCTTTATCGCTGACTGAGGCGACTCGGATTAGCTGGGAGCCAGTGTGGTTAGAAGCAAATCGGGAATATGCACTGGTGGTATTAACCGACGATCCCTTGCATGCGATTGCGGTGGCCGAAGTGGGCAAGCTTGATCCCGTGCGCGGGTGGATTACCGCCCAGCCCTATCAGGTGGGGGTGTTGTTATCGTCTGCGAATGCCAGTACTTGGACATCTCATCAATTAGCAGACATGACGTTTCGTTTGTTGGCGGCCAAATTTGCGTCCTCCACCAAAGTAGTGAATTTGGGGAGTCGGAATTTAAACGGCTATACCGATCTGCTCCTAAAAGCCACGGTGGAACGTACCTCTGGGGGTACGGAAGTGAGCTTTAAAGTAGGGGCACTGACGCTTAAAGAGGGTACACCGCTGTCATTGCCCGTTGCTTTGGTGGGTCAGCAAGCGCTGAGCGTGGAGCTAACAGGCTCTGAACGTAACAGTCCGGTGCTCTATCCGGGTGTGCAACTGTTGGCAGGCAAACTGCGTAATTCCGGTACTTATATTTCCCGTGCCATTCCCTGTGGGGTGAGTGCCCGTGTGGTGCTGCGTTTTGAAGCGCTCTTGCCCGGCCAGTCGGTGGTCAACGTTGAATTAGAAATCAATGGCATTTGGACATTGATTCCCCTCACCGAAGGCGAACCAGTGGGCGATAACTGGGTAGAGCGTACTTATTTAAAAACTCCGGTCAGTAGTGACGAAGTGCGGGTGAGATTAACGCTCACTGGCTCGGCGGCTGATCGTCCGAAAATCCGAAAACTGAGGCTAATGACAACCGATGCCGAATAACGATACTACAAACCGTGGCTACCCTTTGCCACATCCCGAAAATATTATGGCCGAGGATGCGACTCGCATTGCGGACGCGATCACGGAGATTGATGCCGATATGCACGCCGTACAGCAACTGGCAGCAGCAGCGGATGATACTTTACCTTTGCCGGTGGGCGGCCTATTGGCGAAAAATTGCCGTTATTTCCTGCCAGCGGGGGCTGAGGTGACGATGCCCTCAGCAGGTTTACACGAGGGGGACTGGGTGGAGTTCGTGCGCGATGGCGATATGACTGCACAACCGGCCACGATTGTATTCGGTCATCCGGTGCAAGATATACCGGCAGGCACACATAGCTATAACGCGAATGCAAACCGCCGCTTTACTTACAAAAATGGGGAGTGGTTGTAATGGCTGATTTATTCCCGGCGGGCTATGACCCGACCCAACTCGAAGATGATGCGGCCCATGCCCGCACCAGCGCGGCGAGTGCTGATAATAAGCTAACCGCCGTCGGCACGAATGCGAGTACTGCTGCGGCGCAAGCGACGGCAGCGAATACGGCCGCTGCTGCTGCAAAAACGGCTGCCGAAAGTGCTAAAGCCCTGTTGGAAAATGGTACCTCGGGCAATGCTGTCCTTAAAGCTAAGTTGGACGAGGTTATTAGCAATTTAGCGACCGTCAAGGCCTACACCGATACCGTAGAAACCACCTTAGCCGCGATTCATGCCAATACGGATAGTGTGGAGGGCACACTGAGTTCAGTTTGGAATGATGCTAATTATGGATTAGTGGGTGCTCGCAATGAACCAGCTTATGGGCGAGTCGCGCTAAGAGATCGCATGGATTTACTCTTTAATAGTTATACCTGGGGGAATGGTAATTACGGTCTAGTTGGTGCTCGTGACGAAGCAACGTATGGGCGTGTCGCGATTCGCAATCGTGTGGAAGATACCATAAATATTGCAGTTGCCGCCCGTGACAATGCTTGGCATGCCATCGAAGCTAGAGCATGGGTTCATCAAATAACACATGGTAACAACTATGTCTGGTCACTCCCGCAAATCCGAGCTTTGCTGGATGATATTCGCAATATAGCAATCGCAGCGCGTGATAACGCGGCGGCGGCGAATAGTAATGCAGCAGCGGCAAATAGTAACGCAGCAGCGGCGGTGGCAACTCGTTATTCGGGCACGGCTTACTATGGCACGGATTGGGGGGCGCAGGCCTATACACTAATACTGAACAAGGCGGCATAAATGATTATCGCAATCAACAAACAAACACGTGCATTGACATACTGGGCTAGTCAGCCTGAAGTTCAGCAACATGCAGCCATAGCAGATCAAAATGCAGGCGAAGCCATTTATGAAAATGAATCAGGTGAATTTATTGTCGCGACTGAGCAGCCTGATGGCTGTTTAGATGTGCTCACTCGCGTTAGCGTGGATCAACGTGTGCTCAACGGTATATGGCAAGTACCTCACGTTCCGGTAGCGTCCGCTGCAAATGACCTGTCACAGCCCGTAGACACAAGTATAGTTTCTGTCTCACGATTTTTACGCGAACTCCTCACCTTCCAAACCTACGGCGCAATGGAAGTCGCTGAAACCGGACTATCCGCGAAATTCTCAGCCGGTACTGCAACTGCGCAAGATATCCTACTCTTAGGGATGTTTCGGGCTGCGAAGGCTTGGATCAATACAGCAACATCTATTAATTTGCACGACCCGCTGGTTTCTCAGGTGCTGGATGCTTGTATTGCCATACCGTCCATCGGCCTCACGGCTGAGGATAAGGCACGGATTTTGCGGAATGAGGAGAAGGTAAATGTCTGATCAGTTTTTGCATGGTATTGAGGTCATTGGAGTCGATAATGGCTACTCAATTATTGAAACACCACGCGCTGGTGTCATCGGAATTTTAGGTACAGCGCCGGGGGCTAATAGTGATAAGTTCCCTCTGAATACACCCGTTTTGATTCCAGGGCTGGCAAGTGATATCACGGCGCTGGGCGAAACTGGCAGTTTGCCGATGGCATTGCGTTTGATGTTCCGAATCGCAACCCCTATGGTGGTCGTGGTACGGGTGGAAGCATCAACAGATGCAGACACGCAGTTGGCGAATTTGGTGGGATCTAATGTCACGATGGGTTTTAGCACAGGGGCTTATGCGTTTTTGGATGCGCCTGCACGTGCCAAAATCGTGCCGCGTATTTTGGTTGCGCCGTGGTTTTCCCACATTGAGCAAGTGACGGATACTTTGATTAGTGTCAGTGAAAATTTGCGGGGGATCGTGTTTGCAGATGCACCTGCAGGTGAAGCAGATACTTATGTTCAGGCCTTGGATTATGCTGAGCGCCTGACCCACAAGCGTGCTAATCCGCTTTGGCCGTTTGTGAGTATGTATGATTCTGTGACTGCTCGCTTACAAAGTGTGCCGATGTCCATTCCGTGGTCTGTGGTTGAGTCAAAGACTAATTATTATGACTCTTCTTCTAATACCCCCGTGCTATTGATTGATGGTATTTCCAAGTCAGTCGGTTATGGCCGTGACAAACGCAACACTCTATCGAATTTGCTCAATGAAAAAGGTGTGGGGACGGCCATTTTTGATGAGGGTTTCCGCTTGTGGGGGAATAGAACTGCCGATCCTACCAGTATATGGCGTTATCGGGCGCATGTGCGCTTAGATGATATGGTCTGCGAGGCTTTGTTACAGGCTAACCTACGCATTGTGGATAAGCGGATTACGCCAATGTATGCCGCAGGCGTGACAGAAGATATTAATGCTTATCTGCGTCATCTAGCTAGCCCTGTGGTGCAGGCGATTGCAGGGGGTAAATGCTGGTTTGATAAAAGTTTAAATACAGCAGATGAAATGGAAGCAGGGCATGCGTACTTTACCTTCGACTATGGTCGCTTTGGCATTGCTGAGCATGTGCAATTAATTCGCAAAATTAATCAAACCTATGTTGAGGAGGTTTTTGCAAATGCTGCATGATGTTATCAAACTGCTCCAGTTTTCACTGGCAGATAATACTTACGTTGGGCGTGGTACGTTTAAAGAGCCGTCGATTGCTTTTAAAACAGAGGCCGATGAAAACTCATACATTGGTATAGAGCAGATTACAGGTCTCAATGCATTGACTGCTGAAATTAGCTTGTCTGGTTTTTCACCCGAAGCACTCAAACTGGTGGGCTTGTGTAGTGGTAAAACCAAGCGCTTGATCGGGATGGCTTCATTTGATACGCCAACCTGCGAGGCAACCAGCTATAAAGTGATCATTGAAGGGGTTTTTACCGAAGTGCCGGGTGCGGAGATTAAACCGGGTCGTTTTGAAAAACGCACGTTTAAGATCGGATCTATCCGCTATTACAAGCTGGAGATTGGCGGTAGTTTGATCTATGAGATTGATCGCAATAATCATATTGTGATTGTCAATGGCGTAGATTTGATGGCTCCACATCGTGCTAATGCGGGTTTGTAAGGGGTAAGGTATGTCAGAATCAGAGCCGATGTCAGTGCCAGTTGTTGATACGCAAAAAGAAAAAACAGTATCAGGTTACGAGGGCAGTAATAGTTATCGGCTGGTTGATCCTTTGTTACATGATGGTACGCCTCTAAAGTTAGACGGCAAGGTCATTGAGCAATTGTATCTACGCAAATTAAGACCAGTTGAATGTTCGGGTATTAATCTAGTGGATGTAGGGATGGCTGATATTGGAATGGTATTGGAGATGCTCAAGCGTAGCTCTTCACCTCCACTGGGGGATCGTGTCTATGATTTGGATTTGCCAGTACTGACTGAAGCCGCTGGGGTCTTCAAGCGTTTTTTTACCGAGAGACGCTCATCGGGGTCACTGACAGCCGTAACCTGATGGTAGATATTATGATGGTTTGGGGTGGTGGCTTTGATTTTGAGCGGCATTGCCCCAGCTTTGACGATTTGATTGACTGGCGCAATCGTGCTGTTACTGCCTATAACAAACTGCATGGGGCTAAAACATGAGCCAAGCTGCACAGCAAGCCCTTAAAATCCTAATTAGTGGTGATGTTGATCCACGCTTTAACAGTGTTTTCTCTTTGGCAGATCGTCGTCTTGCCGAGACAGGGAAGCAGATGCATGATCTCAAGCAAAAGCAATCTTTGTTAAGTCGCTTTGAGATGTCAACTGCAGGTATTAATAAGACCACCGCCGCTCTGAAAAAAGCACAAGAACGCAGTGAGGCTTTGCGTCAATCATTGCAGCGCCAGCAAGAATTGTTGCGCAATTCAAGGGATGCTGAGGCGGCCATTAAAAAAACCGAGCGAGCTTTAAACTCCGCTAAAGATAAGGCGGAAAAATTACGCAAGGAAATATCAGAAAAGATAGCTAGTGGTGCAACGGAGGGTTTGGGTAAGTTACAGCAAAGTTTGGCGGCGACTGAATCAAATATTGTAGGCTTGGGTCAAACATTAGTTGAACAAACGTCGATTTATTCTCAGTATCAAGAAGAATTACGTAAAACAAAGACCAATATTGAGCAAACCAAAGCCGATATTAAAGCGATGGACGATCAGGTTGAGCATCTAAACCAATCATTGGAAAATCAGAAAAAAAAGTTAAAACAGCAGCAAGAAGCACTTGAGCGTTCTGGCGTCAATATGCATAACTTAGCTGAGGAAGCAAGAAGAGCCTCTGAGGCTCTGGAGCAAACTACGAGAGACTATAATCGGTTAGAGAATGCTCGCACGATAGATGAGCGGCAAGCACAGCAAGATGCCGAACGCCGCCGTGCAAGAGGGGAGGCTGTACGGAATGTTGAAGCAGGTATGGGGATTATTGGCAGCACCGTCAATGAGGTTGGACGATTTGTCGCAGCTCCGGTTAATACGGCAGCGGAAAATGAAAAAGCGATTCGGGATGTGGCGATTACTGCTGGATTTGCTCAGACTGATAAAGAGGAGGCTTTACGTGATTTTGCTAGGGATGCGTCCATTGATTACTACCAAAAGCAAGAAAAGATTAATGAGGCATTGGGTACTCTGGCTGCTAATGGGGTCACTGATCTGAATGAGTTTCAGCGCTACACCGCCAATGCTGCTCAAGCGGCCTCTGCTTGGAATGCCGATATTACGGATATGGCCAATCTGCAGTTTACAGTCAGTCGTAAGTTCGGTGTATCTGCTGAAGACATGAAAAAAGCTATTAATGTCATGGCGATTGGGGGGAAGGAGGGACAATTTGAACTGAAAGATCAAGCTAAATGGATGAATGATCTGGGTTCTATGTTTGAGAACCTAGGCGGGAAGGGCTTGGAAGACTTGGCTTCAGCGGCTGCGTATTTGCAAGTTGCGCGTTTGGGGGCAGGTACTAACGATGAGGCTGCAAATAATATGCGCAACTTTTTAATGAAGTTGACTGCACCGGATACTGCCAAAGATTTTGCGGGTGTAAATTTTGCGCTTGGCCGCAAATTAACCGAAAGTGATAAAAAAGCAGGAGTCAAAGGTGAGGATTTACAGGCATTACTAAAAGCTGAAGTCGCCAAAGGTTTTTCTCCTATCGAGGGCATGGTTAATGTTGTTAAGCAGTACATGCAGTCCGCAGGTTCAAAGGCTGAATTGGAAAATATACGTTTAGCTAAAAATGATGATGAGTTGCAGAAAGCTCTTGGAACGTTATCTGAAGCAGGCGCTTTGGGGCAATTATTCCAAGATATGCAAGCTATGAGCTTTGTACGTGCTGCCTTACAAAATGAAGCTAAATACAAGGAAGTGAAAGATAGGGCATTAACTGAAGGCGTTAAAAAAGATGTGCTCATGGAGGACTTTCAGTCAGCAGTTGATACTTCGGCGAAAAAGATAGAAGCCGTTGGACGACGATGGGATGCCTTGTTGGACAAAACAGGTCAATTCTTTAAAGGTGAAACGGATCAGGCATTAGAATCTACCGCTGATGTTTTAGACGTTGGTTTTTATGAAGCAGGTGCACGTTTGGGGCGAAAGCTATTTGGTGATAAGGATGAAAAAAAGCCAAGTAGCTCTGTGGTTGCAGGTCAGCGTGCTTTAGGTGGCCCTGTATTGCCGGGCAAAATGTATGAGGTCAATGAGCAGGGCATGCCGGAGCTGTTGAATGTATTCGGTAGGCAGTATCTGATGATGGGCGGTGCAGCAGGGTTTGTCACCCCACTGGGTGGGCTAGGTCAATCAGATTTAGTAGCTTCGCAAGGGGATTCAAGTCAGCGCTGGCCGGGGATGAGCGCCGATTATGTTGGGTTGTGGATTGATCGGGCTATTTTAGATTGGAGACAACGAGATTGGGCTTTGCCTTCCCCGCGTATTGATGAGTGGATCGAGCAAGCGTGGAAGGATTGGAAGCAGCGTGATTGGTCAATTCGTGGCGATTTATTCCCAGAAATTGGCGCATTTTTCCGCCAGTGGCATACACAGTGGTCGAGTTTATTAGCATCCGCGCAACAGGTGCCAGGCGCGATATTGGGTGCTGCACCTGGCTTAGGTGCAGGAGTTGGTGCGGTATCACACACAGTGTCACAGTCTTTAGATTATCTCACCGGAAAGACAAAAACTGATAAAGGGGGGAATCAAGGACAAGCAGTGAACATGAACTTGCCCCCTGAAGCTCGTGCCTTGTTGGATACTATCGCTGGTACAGAATCACCCGGTTATAACGTGATCTATGGAGGGAAGCGCTTCAGTGAATATGGCGATCATCCACGTATAGATGTGCCGATTCGTAGTGGGCCTAATAAGGGTAAGACTTCATCAGCGTCTGGGCGTTATCAGTTCTTAGGGTCAACTTGGGACGAAATGTCGCTGCAACATAAGCTGAAGGATTTTAGCCCGGAAAATCAGGATAAGGGTGCATGGGAGCTTGCCAAGCGTGATTATGGGCTGAGAACAGGGCGTGATTTATTAGCGGATTTAAGGTCAGGAGATGCCGCGCGAATGGCAGGCGTAGGAGTTGCTTTATCACCGACATGGACTTCTTTGCCATCTGGGATTGAGGCAGGGACTAATACCGCACGCTTCAATCGTGAATTTGCAATGAACTTAGCGGGTAAACGTGCTTACGGTGGGCCGGTACAGTCAGGGCAGTTGTATGAGGTGAATGAGCTAGGTATGCCTGAATTGCTAAATGTAGCAGGGCGAGAGTTTTTAATGATGGGGCGTGAAAGCGGTTTGGTTACACCCTTAGAAACAATGAATGCTGGCTTTGAAAGTGACTTATCACACAGATTGGTTCAAGGATTGACAACTTTCCAAGCAGCGCCTGCCACAACAGGGGCATCGCCGATGACGCAGCATTTTAATTACACCATACAAGTAGTTCAGCAGGCTGGTGAAAGCCAAGAGGTCTTGGTTCAACGGTTGGAGCGAATGATCCGGGATAGCCAGCGATTTAATCATAATGCTTTATATGATGCGCCGGGGTATTGACTGAATGGCAGTGATGTATAGCTTAGGTAAGTTTCTATTTTCCAGTAAAACGATTGTGCCCACGAGTGTCGTGCATGGAATGAGTTATAACTGGCAAAGTGTCGATCGTAATGGGAGACGGCCTGCTCGGCAGCCCGTTAGTATTGGTTTGGAAACAGTAAGTTTGCAAGGGGTTACTTATCCTTGTGATTTGCCAAATGCATGGGTCTTTGATGATTTGCGTGCACAAGCGAATGAGATGCGTCCACTCACATTGATTAGCTTCGGGAGCAGAGAGTCTGGAAATTGGGCGAACGTACTGGGGCTTTGGACGATGGATGATGTAAACGAAGATAGGCAGGCATTATGGCCGAATTCTGATCCACGCAAGATTCAGTTTTCACTGAAAATTAGTTTTTATGGCTTGGATGGCCAAGATGGAGCATGGTCATGGCGGCGTTGATTTATATGACTCGTGAGGGTGATGTACTGGATAAAATCTGCCATCGTTATTACGGCACAGCGCGGGGTACAACTGAGGTGGTCTTACAAGCTAATGATGGTTTGTGTTTGCTTGACCCAGTGTACCCCGCCGGCGTGCGGATTGTGCTGCCAGATATCATGACAACCCAGCCAGCAGTTGACTATTTGCGGATCTGGAATTAATGGAACGTGCTTATAAAATTGAAATTGGTGGGCGTGATGTCAGCAGCATTGTCAATGATCGATTGGTCAGCCTAAACCTGTCTGACAACGAAGGGCTTGAATCTGACACTTTATCGTTGACGTTAGATAATCGAGATCTTCGTATTCCAATTCCTGATGCTGATGCCCCGCTCAAGCTGTGGTTGGGTTATCAAGGGCAATTAGCTTTTATGGGTTTGTTCTTAGTGAATGATGCACGCTTGATGGGGCGTCCTCACCTAATGACGGTGGAGTGTCGAGCAGCTGATATGAAGGAGTCGTTAAAAGAGCCTAAAACCCGTGCTTGGAATGAGAAAAGCTTGGGTGCTATTGCGCAACAGATTGCACGTGAGCATCAGTTGATACCTGCTATTAGTCCACGGCTGGCTGCTATATCTTATCCGACGGTGTTGCAAACGGATGAGAGTGATCTGAATTTGCTAACGCGCTTGGTAACCCCACATGACGGCATGATCAAACCATCATATGGCTCTTTAGTCGTGGTTG
Organism: Thiothrix eikelboomii; assembly: GCF_900167255.1. Lineage (GTDB taxonomy): Bacteria > Pseudomonadota > Gammaproteobacteria > Thiotrichales > Thiotrichaceae > Thiolinea > Thiolinea eikelboomii. The sequence goes on along the minus strand of NZ_FUYB01000003.1, from coordinate 239,130 downwards.
AGCGCGGCAATGGTTTGAATGCATCGGGACAGTCAATGCCTATGATATTGATTCGTGAGTCCGATTTGCAACCCGGTTATCAGATCCATCCGCGTGCACGGCCTCGTTATCAGTCGGTTAGCTGCGAATGGTATGACGTGACCACTGGCGCATCTGGGAAGGCTGTCGCGACCCTAATGCCGGGCAGTGCGATTGTGAGTAAATCAAATTTTCAAATTAGGGAGAAGGTTGCCACGGCTGCTTTGGCAAAAAGTCGTTGTGAGGCGAAATTGAAAGAGTTGGCTCGTGGCACGATAGAAGCTAGTTTTAGTACGGCTATTGGTGATAATCGTCTACTGTCAGGTACTAAGATAAAACTAGGCGATGGGTTCCATCCTGAATTTGTTGGTTTGGAGCTGAGTATTAAGTCAGCTCAGCATTCGGTAGCTGGCGCTTATATCACATCGGTGACAGCGGAGCGTGCGAATTAAGTCATATTTTCTTGTGCTTTTTCAAAGTAAAGAACTCCAATAACTACTTGCAGTTGTAATCAATTAAAAGCCATGCTTGCCTAGCTCATGCTTATTAGCATGAGCATGCTATGTGCATGTTTAACAATGCGCACCTTTCCAGTGAAATTCAAAAAACCGCCCATTATTTAATAGGCGCGGGTCAGGCTGCGCGTGATTTGCATATCGCGTTGGAAGGCACTGAGGATGGTATTCGTTTACAGGCAAGCAGAGATTGTACGGTTCAATACTGTGTGATTGATGATGCGGCGCTTGCTGTCATTCAGCAACAGCCTCATCGTGACGCGATTCAGCTTATTCCTGAAGATAACAGCCTCGGTTGGCGTAGCCAGTTTGCTGGCGCTCGCTTGATCAATGCGGGTGTGCACCATTGCAGAATTGATGGTGGACTAGGGATGTTGCAAGGGGTCTTTGCGGGAGATGGGTTATTAGAGCAGGTGTTAATCACAAATAATGTAATCGACACTCATTCTATGCACCAAATATCACTTTCAGGCCTTTTGTCGGGTTGGATTAGTAATAACCGCGAATCTAGTGGGCAGCTTGTGCCTGTGCTACTACGTCCTGCCCGGTTTTGCGGGGGGGGAAATATTTGGGTATTGAACTTTGCGAATGGGGCTACGTATGCGCCTGTAGGCGAAATTATTGATCCTCAGGATGGTTTTGATCATGTCGATGATCAGCGCCAACAGCCTCAGTCCGGTATTAACCTAGTCGACTTCGATCTTGTGGGTTTTCAGTCCGCAGTGCGCTTATTACCCGTTTACAGCTCAGCACAAGAATACTGTCGTGCATTGGCTCATTTGATCTTGCAGTTTGGCAAGGTTTTAAACTCAAATCATCAGGGGAGTATTATGGATTTTGCGGCACTCCGTCGTCAGATCATTCTGAAGGTTATTAATGATGAGGGGCGCTATGTCAATCATCCTGCTGATCGTGGCAAAGCCACTAATTTTGGAATCACCGCCGCCACCGCCTCTCGGCATGGTAAGCGTCCAGAAAACATTAGCTTGGAAGAAGCTATTGAAATCTATGAGTCTGATTTTTGGTCGGTTATTCAGGGTGATCAATTACTGAGCTTTTCAGCACAGCTAGCTCATGAGTTGTTTGATATTGCTGTGCACATGGGGCCAGGACGGGCCGGTGATTTATTGCAACGTGCCTTAAATGTTATGAACAGCAATGGAACACACTACTCTGACGTGAAGCTGGATGGGGTGATTGGCGGTGAAACGTTGGGCGCTTTACGTGGATTTCTTGCTAAGCGGGGTGGTGAGGGGATTGATGTTTTATTAAAAGCATTAGTATCCATGCGAGGCGCGGCCTTTGTTAATATCAGTGAGCACAATCCTTCACAGGAAGCATTTACTTATGGCTGGGTTGCTAATCGAGTCCACTACCAAGTGCCTGAGGATTGGTCAAGAGTAAGTCAGCCGCCCATTTCTGTGGAACACTCAATCAAGCCAGCAGTGCCTGTGCAAACAGAGCCATTCAGTAAGCCTTGGATAAAATCTAAGTTAATTCACTTGGGTGTTAGCTGGGCTGTAACAGGCATCGTTAGCTTGATTGCTTTATTTGGCTATGACGCTGACACTGAAACAGTCGCTGCAATATCAGCTAGTATGCAGGCGCTAGGTGGTGTAGCAGTTGTTATTATTCGCAAATATTTTACTAAGACAGTATTGAATTAAGGTATTTATCGATGAGTATCGAAGTTGAGCAAGCATTAACAGGTTTGGCTGATGCGTTAAAGAGAACCTTAGCTGATAAAGATCAGCAGTCAAACTGCCAGTTCCAGTTTACTGCTTATAAACAGCGCAGGACACAATTGCAACGTGCCAAAGATGCAGTGATCAGTGTGTTTGATTCGTTGTTGGATTCCTTGGATGCGGAGTTTGAGGGGAAGCCAGAACTTAAAGAGCGCATACCGCCTGACGTGGCTAAACTTGGTGGTGCTTGATGAGTGACGCTATAGGGTCTGCTCATAAAATGGATAATAAAATGCAAATCATATCGGATGTTTCTACAAAGCTGGGTAGCACAATGTCTATTGGCAGTGCTGCAGTAGCACAGGCGCAACAAATATGGGGTTATAGTGTTGATGAATGGACTGTCTTGATCGGTGTAGGCGGCTTAGTTGTGGCTCTGGCTGGTTTTCTAGTTTCGTCTTTTCTTCGTTATATGGATTATCACGATAAGGTGACTCATCGTAAGAAAATACTGGAGATTAATATGGAGTCTTTGAGGATAAAGAAGTGATTGCTGTAATGTGTTTTGTTGTTACAAATACTTATTAAGTATTTGTTTTTATTAATGTGTTTTTATAGAAGGTACGTCACAGCACATTTTTAATCCGCGTATCGACGAGTGCAACGGCAATGAGCCAAGTATTGCTGAGCTGATGTATCTGCAAAATCCGCTGATGCAAACGGTATTCCCAGCTCTGAATTCAGGATGGAGCGTGTATGGAAATGGATACACTCCGCTCACGGCGAATCTAGCGAGCGGCATTGTGACGCTCACGGGGTTAATAAAGTCGGCGGCAACATCGGGCGTGATTGCCGTTTTGCCGGAGAGTATGCGCCCAAAAGAGCGGCAAATTTTTCAATGTTTGACGGGGGCAGGTACAGTGGCACGAGTCGACGTTGAAATCAGCGGGAGTATAACGTTATATAGTGGCAATGTGAGTGCATGGGTGTCTCTGCAATGCTCGTTCCCGGCTGCGTGGCTGATCAATGGTGAGATCTGCCAGTTGCAGGCTCGCTAGCATAGAATCCGGCTCCACATACCCTTAATTAATTCCCTGCCTAAAAAGCAATCCCTATGATTTTGCTTTAGCTGGGCTATGCATTTATCACGCAATTCTTTAGAGCAATTTGAGTTACGAGCAATCGATCTTAGTACTCTGTCATCTTCAGATTCAGTCTGAAATAATTGCGTCAAAATATCGCAACTGGGCGCCTTGTGAGCTAATACAACTAGTGCTGACTTTAGTCTCATCAACTTAGAGCTGAGGATTTCATCCCATTTTCCAAGCGGGATGTTCGCGTGCTCTAATCCTTCTTCGATGTATTCAGAAATATCGCTTTTAAAGTTGGTGTCAAAGGGTTGTTTTGACTACTAAGCGAAAAGTGTAAGCTGTTGATCTTTTGACATGGTGGTGCTCTGGCTGGTCTACTTTTTAATGTAATAAAGATTTATGGTACTTTTAGGGGTACTCTTCCTTGTTATAAAAAATAAATAACATTAAAAACATAGTTTTATGTATGTAATTATGTTCCCGCATATGCGCCCTGAATAGATAACCCTGCTGTCTTATCCCGTGTTAAATCTAGGGTTTGCGCGGAATAAGTATATCGCTAAACCCAAGCTCCAAACGCTATAACACTCCATTACCTTGCCGTAGATGGGGTGTTTTTACGCCATAAAAACCAAAGCCCAAAAAAAGCAGCTATTAAACTGACCCCTACACTGGCTGAAAAGACAGGTAATAAGGCCGATTTAAGCACGATAGGCGAGCTAAGCTCTTCTGAAAGACCGTTAAAGCTTGCTAGGGTACCCACAAAACCAGCACCGACAGCGTTAGCAATGGTTTGTATAACCGGCACTTGGGCGGCGGCAAGATCCTGTTCTTCTTGATTAGCGGAATTAACGATTTTTTGGGTAATAAAAGCCCAGCAAGCGCCTAAAGCAGACCCAATGATAAATAGACCCATGATAATGGCCCAAAGCCAGTCGAAATAATAGCCTGTGAAAAACAGGGTAAAACCTAAAAATTGACCCAATGACCCCAGAAAGATAAAGAAAGACTTTATTCTTTCCGCTGTAACAGGTCCTGTCAGAATGGCTGAAAACGACCATGAGAAGGTTATAAGGGTAGAGATATACCCTGCCATTGTAATGGAGATTCCATAAAAAACCTGAGTGTATAAGGGTATGAAAATATGAACGCTTGCCATCGGCAGAGGGAGCAGAAATATAAGCCAAAAGCCAATCCCAACCGTCGATGTTAACCCAAATATTTGCGATGGAAATAGCTTATTTTCTTGTTTTTGATCAATTCTAAAGCAAAGAAAAAATAAGATAAAAGCGCAGATAATCAACAAACAAGCGATCAGTACCGAACGCATACTGCTTGTCAGCCCAATCAGGATAATGGCGACACCAATCAGCGTTAATCTGAGGAAGGGAGCTTTTGTTTCAGTCGTATCATGGCTAAATTGCTTATTCGGAATAGAGTGTAGCACCATGATGATGTAAAGAAGGGCAAACACGACATTAGCGGAAAACGCAATGCGCCAAGAAAAAAGCTCTGTAAGAGTTCCAGAAAATACAGGACCTACTGCCGCAGAAAAAGCATAAACAAAAGCGAATAAGCCAAATAGTTTAGGAGTTGCCTTGCTGGAAAATAGATCTTGAGCCACGCCATAGGAGAGCGACAATATCAAGCCTTCGCCCATCCCCTGCAAGGCACGCCCCAGAAGAACTGTTTGCATATTCGGGGCAACCGATACAAGAAAAGATCCCGTAGCAAAGATAATGGCAAAGAGAAACATGGCAGTTCTTGCACCCATCTGCCTTTTTATGTATCCGGCATAAGCGCCAAAAACGACCGAGGTTGCAAGGTAAATTAGCGTTATCCAATTGATCAGCTTTACATTACCTAGCTCATTCACCAGCGTTGGTGCAATGGTAGAGACCATATGCCAGTTCACCGCGTGCAAACCAACACCTAAACACAGAGTCCAGACCGCTAATCCTTGTTTGCCAAATAAAAAATTTACATAACTATCTTTCTTTTCTATAGCCTGCACTTTTATCTCCTTACAAGTTGATGGTGCTCGGGTTGGATGAGCTAGATCAGAAAACGAAAAGCCACCCTAAGATGGCTTTTCTAGAGATTTTTAGCGAGAGGGCTAAATTATTTCGGCATTATTTCAGTGAGCTTGGAATACGAATTTTTTGGCCGGGGAAAATCTTGTCTGGATCTTCAATTACTTCACGATTTGCATCGAAAATCGCATTGTATTTAGAACCATTGCCATACGCTTTTTCAGCGATTTTCCACAGAGTATCGCCTTTTTCGATGATATAGAACTCATCATCTGTAGCTAATTGAGCAGCTTGGCCAGCAACAGTGGCTTCAGCAGCTTTTACTTCTTGGATACCCATCGCATTGCCAGCCATCAGAATGGCTTTTTCTAGGGCTTCGGGAGACTTGGCATCACCTTTAATGGTGGCTACGCCATTAGAGACTTCTACTTGCAGGTTGTCGACGCCGGGGTTAGCTGCTTGGATATGCTCTTGAACTTTGGCAGCTTGTTGCTCTGGAGGATCATCCCTACCAAACAATTTCTTGCCAATGTTAGCTGCGAAATCAAATAAACCCATAGTTATCTCCTTCCAAATGAATGATTCAAATACGGCATGATAAGCCTGAGGTGAGTATAAGCCTAAACAGACTCACTGTGGCAATTAATCATCAGCTAAGTCTAACTGATTAAACTCAGGGTTCAAGACTAAGCTAAAAATGTTCCGTACTTGACAAGACGTTGTTGCCAGTAGGCACGTCGCAAGTCATCTAGAGTCACTTTCCCACCGCCTGAGGCGGCATGAATAAATTTACCATCACCCACATAAATTCCTACGTGATTTACACTCTTGCCACTGGTGCGAAAGAAAATCATATCACCGGGCTTCAGCTCTTGACGCTTGATGGTACGGCTAGCTTTGCTTTGCTCGAGTGCTGTCCGTGGAATACTTAAATTGACATTTTTATGCGTAAATTTGGTGAGGCCACTGCAATCAAAGCCTTCTCTAGGGGTATTACCTCCCCAACGGTAGCCAATACCGAGTGAGCGATAGGCAGCTTTTAAAATCTCCTCACGTGCCGGATTCAGTTTCCGACTCGAACTCTGGGGGCGGGGCGGAGGAGCTTGATAGCGAGGTGCTTGGTAAATCGCTTGAGAGGTGGGCTGAGCACGGCCTTCCCGATTGAATTCAACCTGTGGATTATAAAAGCCGGAGTTATTATTATCGTTATAGGGTTCAATTTCTGGTGGAATAGCCAGTGGCTGATTCCAAACGTGAAAGACTCGATTATTCTGGGGTTGATAGGATACAGGTTGTACTGGATAAGGGTTCGCTTGGGGATAATAGGTTTGATAATCTGCTTGTGCAGTGCTTGGTACTAGACTCAAGTGTCCGAGTGCCAACATCGCCCCTGGTATCCAAGTGGCCGCTGTCAGTTTGCCCATCGTTATACCTTTTAATTTTTATTAATGTGGATTTATAAAATTTATGAGCCTTATTCTTCAAGACTTAAGGTGAACCCTAGCTTGATGGCAGGCATTTCGCTACAGATTGCTTATAAACGGTAGGCTAGAGACTAGCTAGCATGGCTAGCCTGAGGGGAAGATTAGCAGGTTAGAAACGAATACCGGAACTGGGATCTGTTTCGTATTTAAGAGCGGGTAAATCCGCGAGATAGTGGATCGTATTCAATGGCCCTGCGGGAAATAATTTATACAAATAGCGACGACCACCCTGAAAGATAAACTCTTCATGCACTAAGTCAGCTAAGGCACGTGCATTTTCACAGTCATCACAGTATTCATAAAAATCTAAGACAAACTCAATCACATCTCGATGTTGAGCCGTCAATTTTAATTCTAAGTCTTTTGCACGTTGCTCAATCAATGCATAAGTTTGACTCACTTTAAGCAGGGGTAAAGGTACACGCAGCATAGGTTCTGCACGTGGAAACATGTCGTCAATTGTGACTTGGCTTTGGCTATACATCATTCTTCTCCAGTAGCTTTGTTTTTATATCCACTTAGGGATATATAAGGATATTTCTATCCCCTAAAAGTAATACCCATCTACAGTGAGGTCAATATCCCTATCCCTTCAAAAGGCTAGAAACGGCTAGAGTAAACAGTGTGTTATTGAGTGGCCAGCAAACCTAAACGTTCAAGTACCCGCCGATAAGGCTCAAGTAGTTCGGGCATGAGCGTCCGTTGGATATAATCTAAGACCCATTGTTGATCGCGTGGTCCTAAACTTGCGGTGATATGTTGTCCAAAGCTTAAACCCATCGAAAATCCGGGCTGTTGAGTGACTTCATCCCAGCTGCTTTCCGCATAATCGGCTAGGCGCTCATTGAGTTTATTAATAAAAGGATTGCGGTAATCGCCAGCCCCAGCAAAATCGCGTGCATTATCTTGAATATGATCGGCAAGTTTTAAAGCAAAGCGGCTAATCAGCTGTTGGCGATCAGCTTCATCGAGTTGGGTATAGGCAATTCGATCAAGCACATGCACTAAAAATGCCATGATTTCTTCCATCACAGCCATCCGTTGCATTTGGGTATCGGTTTGGAAGTTTTGATTTTCGATTTCTAATAAGGCTTGCATGCCCAACTTCCAAGCATTAAAAGCCAGCACACTCACGGTGTCTTCTAAGGAAACTTCTCGGGTTTGATTATTCCACTTGGTTTTTAAGCGAATGCGCATGGCGATATCCTGCTAAGTTTATAAGCAAAGCCCCCAACGATGGGGGCGCTGATAAGCTAGCTTACTGCACAATACGCCTGACCGTCGACCTACCTAGGGGAGGTAAGGGGGCAAATGGACCTGCGTGGTATTTCCATTTATAAGCAGGATCATCGACATGGCGTAACCAATACAATTTGCCCGAATTACGCCAAGGATCGAGAATAATACCTGTGTCAAAGGGCTGGCCTTTGGCAGTAACTAGCAAGGTACTATGTTCGCGCCAAGGGTCACCGCGATTGGAAACCCCCCAATACACATCCATTGTTTGCATATTTTTGCGGCGTGCCATTGTGATCATTGCATCCGCCCAGTCGGTGCATAAACCCTTCGGTCTGAGCTTGGCATTACGCAAGGTATTGTGATACATGGGTGGCCAAGTTAAGCCCCATTCATTGGCAAGTTTCATGGGGTAAACATAAGAGTCATAAGCCAAGTCCATCGCTTCATCGCGGCTAATATAGGGGCCAAGCGACATTATAGCACCTGCTAGCTCACGAATATTACGCTCAGTTCTGGAGTCCATTTCCGCCAGTTGCGCTCGGCCACTTGGTGTAACGACTACATTGTCATAGCGTATTGCACAAGCCGATAAAACGAGTGACGCTAAGCCAAGTGTTATTATTCTTTTAGGAGCAATCATGAATTACTCTTCCTTTTTAAAATACATGAGATAATTAACATTAATATCTTTGCCAAGTCGATAGCTTTGAAAAAGGGGGTTATACGTCATTCCCGTCATATCTTGTAAGTTTAGCTGAGCTTGGCGTGCTGCGAATTCCAATTCAGAGGGACGGATAAATTTAGCGTATTCATGGGTACCTTTGGGCAGCATATTGAGCAGATATTCCGCACCGACCACCGCCAGCATAAAGGCTTTAAAGTTGCGATTTATCGTGGAAAAAAATACTGCCCCCCCCGGCTTGACTAATTGAGCACAAGCACGAATCACCGATTCTGGAGCAGGGACATGTTCAAGCATTTCCATGCAAGTGACAATATCGTAGTGTTCGGGTTCTTGTGCAGCTAAGTCCTCTACACTGATTTGTTGATAATCGACTGTTACTTGTGAGTCTAGCGCATGTAGGCTCGCTACAGACAAAGGACCTGCCCCTAAATCAATCCCTGTTACCTTAGCGCCTCGTCGGGCCATACTTTCGGCCAAAATACCACCACCACATCCGACATCGAGTACCCGTTTATGGCTTAAGGGTGCGTGATCATCAATATAATTGAGGCGCAAAGGATTGATGGCATGTAAGGGTTTAAATTCGCTTTCAGGATCCCACCAGCGATGCGCAATGCTTTCAAATTTACGAATTTCACTTGGGTCTACATTCAGCTCAGCGTTCATCCCGCAGTTTCTCCAATTAGACTTTGCCAGTGTTGAGCGGACTTAATGAGCTCCGCTTCATTGAGGGTGCTAAGTTTACGCTCTTCTAACAAGGCTTTACCAGCGACCCAAACCCAACTGACTTGTTCGCGGGTCGTGCAATAGACTAAATGCGAAATAGGATCATACATGGGCTGCGCCTCTAAACCACCTAAATTAATTGTAATCAAATCAGCACTCTTGCCAATTTCAATCGAGCCAATCGCTTGGTCTAAGCCTAAGGCTTTAGCGCCATTAATGGTTGCCATGCGTAGCACTTGATGAGCGGATACCACACTGGCATCTTGATCGACTGCTTTGGCTAATAAGGCTGCAGTCCGCATTTCACCGAACAGATCTAAATCATTATTACTGGCATTGCTATCGGTGCCTAAGGCCACATTCACACCCGCAGCGATGAGCTGGGCGACAGGGCAAAAGCCACTCGCTAGTTTTAAATTTGATTCAGGGCAGTGAATGACTTGTACTTGTTTATACGCTAATAAAGCGATTTCGGATGTGTTCAATTGAGTTAAATGCACGGCTAAAAAGCGTTGATTGAGCAAACCTAAGCGCTCAAACCGTGCCAACGGGCGTTCTTGGTTTAAGGCCACCGCTTGAGCCACTTCCTGCGCCGTTTCATGCATATGGATATGGATCGGAAGTTTAAAGGCTTCCGCTAAGGATTGCAGGCGTTGCAAAGACTGATCAGACACCGTATAGGGTGCGTGTGGAGCGAAGCAGAGACTAATTAAAGGATCATCTTTTACCTGTTCGCGCAGGGCTAGGCCGCGCTGTAAGTAAGTATCCACATCAGCAGCATAAGTAGTTGGAAAATCAACCAAGATCATGCCGAGGGAGGCACGTATTCCGCTTTCTTGAACCGCTTTAACCGTTTCCTCAGCAAAGAAATACATATCATTAAAACAAGTCGTACCCGAGCGCAGCATTTCTGCAATCGCAAGCTTCGACCCTTCATAGACAAATTGCTGATTAGCCCATTGGCGTTCAGCAGGCCAGATATGTTCTTGCAGCCATGCCATTAACGGCAAATCATCCGCTAACCCTTTTAGTAAACTCATCGCAGCATGCGTGTGAGCATTAATTAAGCCGGGGAGGATGGCTTGTTGTGGAAGTACGACAGTTTTGGTGGCTTGATAGGTCGCTTCAGCGTCTGCCTCAGGCAAAATAGCCAGTATTTTTCCCGCATGAACCGCGACGGCATGCTGCTTAAGGACTTGGTCTGTCTGATTAACAGTAATAACCCAACCGGGTTTGATTAATAAATCAATCTGCATAATGCTGTTGTTGCTCGAATAATGTTGTAAAATCGCACCTAATACCCCTTAGTTTTGAGTGCCCTTATGCCACCACACGATACAATTCGAGCTGTCGAATGGAAAGATAATCATCTGATTTTGCTCGATCAACGCAAATTGCCCCATGCAGAGCATTATTTGCAACTTTATAGTGCAGAAGATACCGCTGAAGCGATTCGCAATATGGTCGTGCGAGGTGCACCTGCGATTGGGATTGCCGCTGCTTATGGTTTATTGATGGCTGCGCGCAAAGCGTTTAAACAATATCCTCATGATTGGCGTGCGCGTCTGCAGCCTGATATTGAAGTATTAGCCGCTGCACGGCCAACAGCAGTCAATTTACATTGGGCTTTGCAACGTATGCTGAAAGCACTGGATGAGCACGATGCCGATCCTATCCATACCTTGATGGCCGTTGCCCAGCAGATTCATCAAGCAGATATCGAAGCTAATCATCGGATGGCCTTATTAGGCAGTGAGTTGATTAAACCGACTCATGGTGTCCTGACGCATTGTAATACGGGTTCATTAGCGACCGGCGGTTATGGCACGGCTTTAGGGGTGATCCGTGCAGCTTACGGTGAAGGCAAAATTGAGCAAGTCTATGCTGATGAGACTCGCCCGTGGTGGCAAGGTTCGCGCTTAACGGCTTGGGAGTTAATGCGTGACAAAATTCCAACTCAGCTGATTTGTGAAGGGGCCGCCGCCCATTTAATGAAGTTGGGCAAAATTTCATGGGTCATTGTGGGTGCAGATCGGGTGGCTGCTAATGGTGATGTTGCGAATAAAATCGGTACTTATAGCCTTGCAGTATTAGCCCGTTTTCATGGGGTGCGTTTTATGGTGGTCGCACCGACGAGCACGATTGATCTAGAAACTGTATCAGGGGAGCAGATTCCGCTAGAAGAGCGCTCAGCCGATGAAATCCTCAATGTTAATCAACAGCGGATTGCAGCCCCTCAAGTGGGGGCATGGAATCCAGCCTTTGATGTAACACCGGGGAAATTAGTCGATATCCTGGTCACAGAAAAGGGTATTGTGCTTCGCCCCGATACTGAAAAACTTAGTACTTTAATGCAGTCTTAGGCTCTAGGGTTAAGCATGTGGCATTCGATTGTTAGCTACGCTAGTTTGCAAGCTCGGCCTGAGTATGGTTTTACCTTAACACGGGGTTGGGATACCAAGCAGGGCTTAGTAGTGCTTTATGCAGAGCAAGTCTATGCGTATGAAAATAGTTGCCCTCATCAACAAGTCGCCCTCAATTGGAGTCCGCACACTTTTTTAGACCCAAATCACGAGTTTATCCAATGCAGTATGCACGGTGCTTGGTTTCAGCCGGATACCGGATTGTGTGTACGCGGTCCTTGTTTGCATCGGCAATTGCGGTCTTTCCCTGTTCGCATTCAGCAAGATCAAATACAAGTTTGGTTTGAGTTTAATTAACTCTATTAAGCAGCCGTGTGTTTGGTCAGGGTTGCTATCAGTTGGCGAATATCGCGGTTTAAATAATGCGTAAAAAATAATTGGGGTAGTTGTAAGTAAGTACGTCGATGCAAGGGGATTTTGGATAACACACAGGGGTATTCGTGTCCATGACATAAGCCTAAAGCGACTTTTTGTAGCGGTTCTTTGATTTGCCGTTTAAAGAGTTCAGTACTTAAATAGTTTGACACCGGATTGTGATCAGTGGGGCGAAAATTAGCATGTTGGATGTCCATAATTTCGCGGTAAGGGTGAAAATCTTGCTGCACACTGTATAAATCATCGGTCACCCAATCATAAAACGCCGTGCAAACCACAATACCGTGCTCAAAGCAGAGTAAAGCATATAAATAATGTAGACGACTGAGACCTTCAAGCTGAGTGAAGGGCTGGAGAGCGAGTAAGCCTTTACCCTTGGCACTCAGCAGAGCATGCAAGGCCTCTTGACTCGGATTGGTTTCATGCGGCAAGAGTTGCAAAATAGCGCGGCTTTCTAATAAGAAGAAATGGCACTCACCCTTTTCTAACTGAGTTTTTAATTCTGCTTGGGTTAAAGAGGGGAAAAATTCGTTAACATTATCCTGCAACCAAGTTTCTAATTGGCGGGTATAGTTGTGTTGAAGTAGTTTGGCATCTAAAGAGCAGGTCAATTGCTGGCATTGCTGGACTAATTGTGCTAGTAGGTTTTGTTGTTGCTGAATCCAAGCTTGGTTACGTGCCAAATGTTCGTTATTTTCTTGGATACTCGGCTGGGTTTTGATCCAAACCAATAAAACCAGTATCAGACTGAGTAGGGGTAATAGCCAATTATTTGTCAGTGCTCCTAAAACAAACATACCGACTAAAATGCTCAGGATAAATAAGCGTGGAGCATAATAGGTGGTACGACTACGGTTGAGTTCGCTACGGCGTGCCAGCAGTTGGCTAAGATTCGCATGCTGCGGCAATAACTGTGCTTGCGGCGGATAAAAGCTGAACCAATAATCATGGGCAGCTTGCTTACTATGCAGGACTTCTTGGCCATTGACACAGCCACAGCCTAGATTGCTAAAAACTTCATAAGCTAGTAAGTCTGCTTGCGTATCGGTCGCGGGGATAATATCTTCAAGGGTAATCGGCGTGCTAGGCTCTGGTTGGGCCGCTTGTGACTGGCTTTCACGATAGAGCTTGCGTGCTAGCAAACTACTGTGATAATCAATAGAATTATGCATGAATAAAAGCCCTTTATTATTTTGTTTGAACATAGCATGGAATGTCCTGCTAATCTATCAAGACAATGAATATCTTAAAAAAATCCCGAACTATCGAAACTGAGTTCCCTTGCAATGAAACGGATTTATTAGATCGTTTTTTGGATGCCTTTTGGGCAGAGCGGGGTGCGGCGAAAAATACTTTAGATGCCTATCGCAGTGATTTGCTCGGCTTATGCAGTTGGCTAGCTTCTGAAGGTAAGCAATTAGAGACGGCGGATCGCAATGATCTACAAGATTATTTCGTCGAATTATTTAAAGCAGGTGCTAAACCCTCAAGTTCAGCACGCTTATTATCCGGGATGCGGCGTTTTTATCGCTATCTGCTGCGTGAAGGGGTTATTCAAGCCGACCCGACCGGAAATTTGGAGGCCCCCCGTCCACAACGTTTATTACCCGATGCCTTATCCGAGGCTGATGTGGAGCAATTATTGCAAGCTCCCGAGGTCGATTCAGCTTTGGGTTTGCGCGATCGTGCTATGTTAGAGCTATTGTATGCAACCGGTTTGCGTGTTTCAGAGTTGACAGGTTTGACTCAAGGGCAGCTGTCTTTGCATCATGGGGTGGTGCGGGTTTTAGGCAAAGGCGGTAAAGAACGCTTAGTCCCTTTAGGTGAAGAAGCTCAGGATTGGGTCAGCCGCTATTTGCAAATTGCCCGTCCAGAGTTAATGCAAGGCCATACTGTTTGTGCTCAGGTGTTTGTGACTGGGCGTGGTGCAGGTATGACCCGTCAAGCGTTTTGGTATTTGATTAAGCGTTATGCGGCTGAGGCTGGAATTAGTAAACCGCTCTCACCGCATACCTTACGGCATGCCTTTGCTACTCATTTATTGAATCATGGGGCGGATTTGCGGGTTGTGCAGTTGTTGCTAGGCCATAGTGATATGTCGACCACGCAGATTTATACGCATGTCGCCAAAGCACGCTTACAAGATTTGCACCGCCAGCATCATCCTCGGGGCTAATATTAAGTTAACTTTGAGAACTTTTGGCTGAATAAAATTTCAAACTAGGATGCTTCCTAAGGTCAATGGGATTTAAGTTTGCCTTATGCTATCTTGGGACGACTGCTCTTTTAATTTTACTGATGGAAAGAAACAAAAGTGATGAATAAAAAAACCATGCTGAGCGCCTTAGTGGCCAGCTTATTAATCATAGGCTTAGCGAATGCAGAAGATAAAGCAGCAGTTGCACCTGCAGCCAGTACTGAAACCACCGCCACAACCGCGACCGCTGCGGCACCCGCCGCCAGTTCTGCGGCCGCATCCATTGATACGGCGAGTTTGAATGAAAAATTAAAGCCTTTATTTGGAAGTGCCGCTGATTCGATTAATCCCACTCCAGTGAATGGGATTTATGAAGCTAAATTTGGCACAGAGCTAGTTTATGTCTCGGCGGATGGTCGCTATTTCTTTAGTGGCGATTTAATTGATGGCGCAACACGCACTAATTTATCAGAACAATCCCGCACGGTTGAACGCAAAGCGATGCTTTCGAAGATTGAAGAAAAAGATGCAGTCATTTTTAAGGCTAAAGGTGAGCAAAAGCATCTATTGACGGTTTTTACTGATGTTGATTGTGGCTATTGTGTCAAGCTGCATAAAGAAGTTCCGCAATTAAACGAAGCGGGTGTGAGCGTGCGCTATTTAGCGTATCCGCGTGCGGGCGTTGGCTCAGAGAGTTATAAGAAAATTGTTAATGTTTGGTGTGCGGATGATAAATTAGATGCGATGACCAAATCCAAAGCGGGTGAAACTATAGCGACCAAAGAATGTGAAAATCCGGTTGCCAAAGAGTTTGAGTTAGGTCAAAAGCTAGGGGTTAATGGTACCCCAGCTTTATTTACCGAAGATGGCACGATGATTCCGGGGTATCGCCCTGCGGATCAGTTAGTGAAAATTCTGGATGATATGAAAACTAAAGTGAATTAGGCTTAAGTTTTCAGGGTTTCCAAAAGCAAAAGGGGCTGTTTTGCCCCTTTTGCTTTAAGGCTAAACCGATCATGCTAGGTATGCTAAGCAGGTAAATCGAATAACAATACTTCAGCTAAATCTTTGCCGAGCAGGTTAAGCGCTGTTCCCGCTGTAAACGCCACACCATCACCTGCAGTGAGCGTTAAGCCCGCTAACTCGAGTGAACCGCTAGCAACAAATAGATAAGCCAACCGCTCAGGAGCTAATAAGTAGTCACGTGCTTGACCACTGCCTAGTAAGCTTGCATAGAGCCGTGCTTCGGTATTGGTTGCTAATGAGCCAGAAGCTCCGTCAGGGGAAATTAATAAGCGCCAACCAGCCGCTTTTTCAGCATCACTCACGGCGATTTGTGCATAGCTAGGTTGAGTATTGCGTTGGGTCGGCAGCAGCCAAATTTGTAAAAAATGTGTCCCTTGATGGGTTGATGGATTGTACTCAGAATGAGTAATGCCAGTCCCTGCGGACATACGTTGCACCTCACCTTTGCGAATCACGCTGCCATTGCCCATGCTATCTTGATGCGCTAATTCACCTTCCAGCACATAACTGACAATTTCCATATTATTATGGGGGTGCAGCGGGAAGCCAGCTCCTGCAGTGATACGATCATCATTAATCACTCGCAGGACAGAAATCCCCATCTGCTTAGGGTCATAATATTCACCAAAAGAAAAGCTGTGTTTACTATCTAACCAGTGGTTTTGAAAGTGACCTCGTTCATTGGCCGGTCTAAGCTGTAACATTTTCGTCCTCCGACGCTAGGTTATGACGGTATTTTGTATACGAGTAGTTTAGCTTTGACTATAAGTTAGTGTAACTCGTCTTACGTTAGGTATTAGATAACTTAAGGTTGAAAATCCGATGAGCCATTTTGATGATCTGTTTTGGTTAGTGGAAGTGGTCGAGGCTGGAACCCTCAGTGCTGCAGCTGAAAAGCATCATGTGACTAGTGCGGCGGTGAGTAAACGGCTGCGTCTATTGGAAGAGCGCTTAGGTGTTAAGCTGTTGGTGCGTACTACCCGCCATTTGCGTACTACAGAAGCGGGAGCGCTGTATTATCAGCGAGGCAAAACCCTCTTAGAGGAGTTTAATGAACTAGAGGAAAACATTGCCTCGACCAGTGAGCGGTTGTGCGGCAATCTCCGCATTAATGTGCCATTGTCGTTTGGGATGCAAGTTCTGATGCCGCCGATTCATGAGTTCATGCAGATCTATCCGCAATTGCAGATCAGTTTACATTTAGATGATCGGTTTATTGATATTCTAAACAGTGATTATGATTTAGTGATTCGAGTCGGGCAGCTACAGGATTCTTCGATGGTGGCGCAGCGGATTGCCAATAGTTATTTAGTGTGTTGTGCTGCCCCAAGCTATTTAGCTAAACAAGGTATACCTCAAAGTCCTGCTGAATTAAGCCAGCATAATTGTTTGCTTTATCAACATAGTGCGCCGATGCATATCTGGCAGTTTCAGAAGGATCAAGTGAATCAACCCGTTACTGTGCAGGGTGATTTAGCGGCGAATAATGGCGATATACTCTGTCAGGCAGCGATCCTCGGGCAAGGTATTATCCACCAGCCTGCTTTTATTGTGCGTCAAGCCTTAGCGAGTGGGCAATTAGTACAGATTCTCAAAGATTATTCCTCGCCGCTGATTAGTGCCTATGCGATGTATCCCACTCGCCATTTTCTGCCGATGAAAATTCGGCGTTTGATTGAATTTTTACAGCAACGGCTAGCATAAGCCTATTTCGAGAGGCCAGAGAGGCTGATACAATCAGGCCCTATGTCAGGAAATACTATTGGAAACTTATTCACCGTAACCAGTTTCGGTGAAAGTCATGGCCCCGCAATTGGTTGCATTGTGGACGGCTGCCCGCCCGGAATGGCGCTTACAGAGGCTGATATTCAGCTGGATTTAGATCGGCGCAAACCCGGTCAAAGCCGTCATACCACTCAACGGCGGGAGCCAGATGAAGTGCAGATTTTATCCGGTGTGTTTGAAGGCAAAACCACCGGTACACCCATTGCACTGATCATTCATAATACCGACCAGCGCTCGAAAGATTACTCAGAGATTCTCGATCGTTTCCGTCCCGGTCATGCCGATTATACTTATTATAAAAAGTATGGTTTGCGTGATTATCGTGGAGGCGGGCGCTCGTCTGCACGAGAAACCGCGATGCGGGTGGCAGCGGGTGCGATTGCGAAAAAGTACTTGTTTGAGCGCTATGGTGTACAGATTCGTGGTTATCTGTCGCAGCTTGGTCCCATTATCGCTGAGCAGCTGGATTGGGCAGTGATTGAAACTAATCCGTTCTTTTGCCCTGACGCGGATAAGGTCGCTGAAATGGAAGCCTATATGGATGCTTTACGTAAAGAAGGCAACTCCATTGGCGCGAAAATCACCACGGTTGCCACCGGTTTACCACCCGGCTGGGGTGAGCCAATTTTTGACCGACTCGATGCTGAGATTGCGTATGCGATGATGAGTATTAATGCAGCTAAAGGGGTGGAGATAGGGGCAGGTTTCGCCTGTGTGACCCAAAAAGGCACTGAGCATCGCGACGAAATCACCTTGCAAGGTTTTCTGCAAAATCAAGCCGGTGGTATTTTAGGTGGGATTAGTTCGGGGCAAGATATTGTTGTCCACACTGCATTTAAACCGACTTCGAGTATGCGTATTCCCGGGCGTACTGTGAATTTGCAGGGCGAAGCTGTCGAGGTAATTACCAAAGGTCGGCATGATCCTTGTGTTGGTATTCGTGCTACACCGATTTGTGAAGCCATGCTCGCCTTGGTTTTAATGGATCATGCATTACGGCATCGGGCGCAGAATTTAGATGTTAAAACCGCTTTGCCTGATCTTCCAGCGCAAGCTCCTGATTTAGCTTAGTGCTAAATTCTAGGTTCTAAGCTAAAGCTAGCTAGTCTCTAGCTAGCCTTGAAGGTTAATCCCGCAGCATTTCCAAATCATCCGCCAATTTCCGCATGCCCTCACTGGTATTATCTGTCAGCCATAATTCACGCGGTGGGTCATCTTGGTTCAGGTACATGAGGTGAAAATACAATTGATCATCCAACAGCTTGACCGCATCTATATACTGTTTGGATTCGAATTTTTTAATTAATTGTGCTGATTCGTCCGCATCGGCTAGCCACCATAAGCTGGCTTCGGGTGCTTGGCTTAAGATAAATAAACCGTGTTTAGCCGCTAAAACCCGCGATTGCTGCGGTAAAGGCGGTGTTTTGACGGCCACTAGGGTTTTATCAGTCCAGTCAAGGCGGGAGAGTTGATAATTTAAAGGATCATTCTCTTTTTGAGTTAAGAAATAAGTATGTTCTGCACTCGCTAATAGCGTATCAGTCAACAGCATAGGCAGCGGTTCAAAGCCATCTTTGAGCACGATGTCAGTGCCTGTTGGAGTTTGTAAAACCAGCTTATATGCAACTAATTCTCCACCAAGGGCATAGTTGGGTTCTAAGATATACAGCAGACCTTGCTCAGTTTCCAAGAGCGTAGCTAAGCGCCGTTGGTCGTTAGCTTTGGTTAATACCGTGGCAAATTGTTGTTTTTGGCTGTTCCATAATTCAAGTGTCCAAGCTCCTGCAGTCTCAGGTGGATAATAGGCGACATAGACACCGTGACGACTAGGGAAGAGCCAACTATATCCGCCCGCCGGAAAGCGTTTAATCCGTTTGACCTGACCCGCCGTGATTTGCCACAGTGAATTAATTTTTTCAGGCGTTTCAGTATTTTCAGTGATGAAATACAAGGTATCTTGGGATTTAACCATCGCTTGGGCATTGAAGGAGCACTGTTCTTCTTTTGGCAACTCAGTGATTTCATGCGCAGTGGTTGGATCTTGTTCAGTTGCCCATAAACGTGAGTTCAAGACAAAATACCAAGTAGAGCCGAGTTGCTGTACTTGTTTAAGGTCAACACTGGCGGGTGCAGTATTAATATCTTTAAGCAATTTGCTTTGCATCGGTTCAGCCGTGACTAGCCAAGGCTCTTGGCCTGCTTGTGAGTCGATACCTGCCATCAACCAGCTCGGCGGCGTGCTAGGTAGTGCTAAGATCTCAGTTAAGCCTCCCGTAGGCCAAGGGCTGGCTTGCCAAGTTTTGCGAATGGCATCCTCTCCTAAGGCTTTAGTACCGCTGATCGTGCCATCGGTTTGCCAACGCTGCTTGCCACTTAGAAAGTACACCCACTGGCCTTGATCGTTGTCAGCGGGGGGTAATAGCTGTGGATCGTCAAACTCACCTAACAGCAAGGGCTGCTCGGGTTGCTCTGGGGTTAAACTCCATAATTGAGACAGATTACGATCTTTGGGCGAAAAAGTCGGGAAAATCAGCTTATTAGCACGCAGTACATAAGGCATAGGGCGGGCAGGCCAAGAGTCTCCGGCCCCCCCGGCATATTGATTATCTTTGACGGTCAGCAGGTTTTTAGTGCCAGCTACTGTTCCATCGGTGAGCCACAGTGCTGAGGGGCGAATCCCATCACTCAAAAAGAAATACAAACGATTTGCAAAACTAAATAACATCGGCGCGGTTTTATATTCATTATTCGGATTGGGCAAACTCGCTAAGCGCTCAGTACCCTTCGCCGTGAAGTCACTGGTCCACAGCTCATCAATATCTTGACCGTCAGCACTCACGATTGAAAACCACCAATATAGCTTACGCTTAAAAAATATCGGTTTCGCGGTGTTTAAACTACGGGGGAGGTTTTCAGTCGCAGGCAAATGCAGAATTAAGTGCGCCTGTTTGGTTTTTAGATCCAATTGCCACAGTTCGGGTTGCTGATCAGTGGCATTGGTTTTTATCCAAATGAGCTTATCCTGATTAGCGGCTAGTAAGCTGAAAGCAAATGCAGGTTGGTCAGTGAAACGTTTTAAGCGCTCACTGCTGTTAGCATCGACGCGCCATAATGAATAGTCTAATTTTTCCTCTGCTGAGTTAGAGCGTTGATCTGCACTAATAAAAAATAGGCTGTTTTGGTTATTGATCGGCTCTAAGCCATAGACAAGCAGAGGATTGAACTCCGCTGGCTCGATACTAGCATCCACGACTAAGTGTGTACCCGCTGCGCTGCCATCGGTTTGCCATAATTCTAAGCCATGTATGCCATCATTGACCCAAAAAAAAGCCTGCTTATTTAAGGGATAAAAGCTGGGTAGTTCAGTATTGATGGATTGCACACTGGAGTGTGGAAAACTGGCAATGACTAGGGTGGATTCACGGCTGCCATCGGTACTATACAATTTTAATTGATCTTGGGTTTGCCCCCAGAAAATGAGTCGATTGTTTAAGTTAAGGCTGGTTGTTCGATAAAGTTCATGCTTTTTAGGTAGGCCACTCACGACACCGGGTTCAAGGTCTTTGAGTAACTCGGTGTCGGCGCTACTGGCATCGGTGCGCCATAATTCTTGACCTGTTTCTGGGGTGAAGGCGGCAAATATCCCGTATTTACCAACTTTGCCAAGCGGATAGTAATTGGCATCAGCATTGGGCGTCGTGGTCAGATAGCTAAAGATTTTGGTCGTTGCTGGAGTTTGAGCGGTTTGCCACATTTGTGTACCGATACTTTGGCTGTTGCCTGCAAATAATTGCAAGGCATGGGTACTCGGCTCAGCGGCATGACCGAGAGAATAGCTGGCTAAGTTCAAAGCCAAACTCGTTATCCATAAAAAGTGAAAGCGCATCATGCTAGCCTCTAATTGTTATTAGTGGTACAGATTAAATCTAGCTTAAAAGGTCATAAATTACCGGATTGTGATAAGTTTTAAATGAGTTTAGATACTTTTTTGCTGAGTATGCCTATAAACAATCAGTTTATTCACGGTGAACTTAAGCTTGCACTACACTGTTTTTCTAAGCCTAATGGTCTTAACCTAATACCACCTCGAGTCTGTCATGCTTAAACGCGATCTCACTGTTGGCGATGAAAAGCAAATCCTGATTAGCCAAACGCTTCCGATGTTATGGGGCTTAATCGCCGTGATGAGTGTCACGATTGTCGATACTTATTATTTGGGTTTATTGGGTACGCATGCTCTTGCGGCAATGGGATTTGTATTTCCCGTCGTAATGTTTATGAATAGCCTCTCCTTTGGGATTGGTGTTGGCGCGTCTTCAGTCATTGCGCGAGCGATTGGCAGCAAACAAGAGGATTGGGTACGTAATTACAGCACACAAGCCTTGGTCTTGGCTTTAATCGTATCCCTGCTTTTTGCGATGGTTGGCTTATTGACCGTCGACCCCTTGTTCAGATTATTGGGCGCGCCGGATGATTTACTGCCTTATATTCATCAATATATGGATACTTGGTATTGGGGCTGCTTTTTGATTGTAGTGCCAATGGTGGGCAATGCTTGCTTGCGGGCGGCGGGGAATACCAAAATTCCAAGCTATACCATGACCGCGATTGCCGTAATTAATTTAATTATTGCGCCTGTGCTCATTTTTGGTTTATTTGGTTTGCCACGCTTGGAGTTACAAGGTGCTGCTATTGCCAGCATCATTGCGTATTTCAGTGCGATGGTAGTCACTCTGTATGTGCTCTATGTGAAATTGCATTTCATTACTCTGAAGGCACTGACGAGCCAGATTGGGCAGAGTTGGAAGGATATTCTACATCTCGCCGTACCTGCCTCTGGGACTAATTTAATTTCGCCGATTTCGATAGCAATTACCACCCGCTTGATCGCCACTTATGGCAGTGAAGCGGTCGCTGGTTATAGTGTGGCTTCGCGGATTGAAATGTTTGGGTTAATGCTCGTCATGGCCTTAGCTTCGACCTTAGCGCCATTTGCGGGGCAAAATTGGGGAGCACAAAAAATTGAACGTTTACGCCGTGCGCTTCGGTTAAGTTTTGTTTTCGTTTGGGGCTGGGGGCTGGCGATGGCGGTATTATTTTGGCTGGCAGCTGTGCCGCTTACGCAGTTATTTACCCAGCATGAGGCGGCGGTTCAAGCTTCAGTGACCTATTTGCATATTGTTCCGATCACTTATGGCTTATTAAGCACGATTATGATTGTTAGTAGTATGGCAAACGGCATAGGCCAAGCGCTCCCAGCACTGGTGATGACAGTTTCACGTTTATTAGTTATTTATTTGCCGCTAGCTTGGTTATTAGCCCAGCAATGGGGCTTGAATGGTATTTATATTGCCACCGCTGCGGCCAATGCTTTGGTCGGTTTTGGCGCTTGGTATTGGAGTACGCACGCTTGTAATAAACGTGAAGCAGCGATCAGCGTGCCTGCTTAATGCTGCGCTTCGACAAGCTAAGGTGTAGGTAAGGGGATAAATTCTTGCTCATCACCGACGACCACCGGGAAGCGTTGCTCTTGCCACTCGGTTTTAGCTTGATCAATCCGCTCTTTACGGCTGGATACAAAATTCCACCACATATAACGCTTACCGAGGGTAGCTCCACCAATCAAAGCAATACGGCTAGCACTGAGCGCGCTTAACTCGCCTTTAGTGGGTTGATCCAGCACGGTAAGTGTATAAGTATCGAGCGGATGACCGTCAAATTCTAATTGCCCCGCCGCGACATAAACCGCTAATTCGGGGGTGTTGGTCGGTAGGGCTAAGCTTTGACCTGCGGTTAACTCTGCCTCAACATACAGGGTCGGAGACAGGGTTTTGACCGGTGAGTGCACGCCATAGGCTTCACCCATTAAGACACGCACGGGGACGCCTTGTACATTCAAAGCAGGTAGGCTAGCAGAGGGGTAATGAATAAATTCAGGCTCGACTTCTTCAGCTGCCTCCGGTAAAGCCAGCCATAATTGCAGGCCATGCAGCTGTCGAGTTTGTTGCTGGGCTGCTTCGGTTTCACGCTCGGAATGGACAATACCACGTCCTGCAATCATTAAATTTAAATCACCCGGGTGAATTGCCTGCTGATTACCGAGGGAGTCACGATGCAAGATTTCACCTGCGAATAAATAGCTGACTGTAGCTAAATTAATATGCGGATGGGGGCGCACATTAATACCAAGGCCGGGGGCGAATTGGGCGGGCCCCATGTGATCAAAGAAGACCCAAGGCCCAACAGCGCGGCGAGCTTGATGAGGTAATAAGCGTCGTACTGTGAAGCCCCCTAAATCCTGTAGATGTCCATGCAATATATTGATCATCGTGAGTACTCCTTGCTGCCTTGGGGGATCTGCTTATCAAGTCACAAATCGGCATAAGCTGCAAGAAGGCCTTGGGAATTAAGAGTATTGTTGTATTGAACCTAAACTTTGCGTTCAAGCTTTGAACTCAAACTATGAATGCATTGTAAATTGGCGATGCGCTTGAATTTTGACAGCCTAGTTTTAGGGGGTTAACCTAGAGCATGCAAACTTGCTATACCCCAGCCTTTCGTAAAAGAGATTAATCACTGAATGACTAAGCTAAGTGTAAATTTAAACAAAATCGCGCTACTAAGAAATTCACGGGGGCGTGATTTTCCAAATGTGGTGGCGTTCGCCCAAAAGTTCATAGCTTTAGGGGTGCAGGGGATCACCGTGCATCCTCGCCAAGATGAGCGCCATATTACTCGCCAAGACACCTTAGATCTTGCTCAATTATTGCCTTGGGGTAGCGCGGTGGAATTCAATATTGAAGGCTATCCGTCTGAAGATTTTTTGCAATTGGTTGAAAAGGCTAGGCCTGCGCAATGTACTTTAGTCCCTGATGCACCCGATCAGCTGACTTCGGATCACGGCTGGGATGTGATCAAGCATCGTCAAGCGCTTGCCAAGATGTGTAGTCGGTTGCAGGCTCAGGGGATTCGTGTTTCGATCTTCTTAGATCCCAGTCTTGAGCAAGTCGAAGCAGTACCCGCCACTGGAGCAGAACGGATTGAACTCTATACGGAGGCTTATGCGGCTGCTTATGGCTCAAACCAGCTTGAGTCTGTACTGCCAAGTTATGCAGCTACCGCTGCGCGTGCTCAAGCCTTAGGGATTGAGGTGAATGCAGGACATGACTTGGATTTACAAAATTTATCTCAGTTTCTGCAAATTCCGGCGATTAAAGAAGTCTCGATTGGCCATGCGCTGATGGTCGAATGCATTGAGCAGGGTATGACTAGCGTGGTGGCGCAGTATCTGACTATTTGTGGTGAGGCGGCTTGATGAGTGGGGAAGTCTGGATAGACAGGCTTCCTCTAAGCTGCTAGCTTGCGGTAAATCCTTCTAAAACCAATAAGCAATAACACCTCTGCTCAACATAGGCTACAATATCCCACCTTTTTACTCAGTATCAGCATCATGTCTGCCTTAGCTCAACACTCCCATACCCCTAATGCCACTCAGCCTTTGTTTGATTATCCAAAATACTGGGCAGAATGTTTTGGCACCGCGCCTTTTTTGCCGATGTCACGGGCAGAGATGGATCTACTCGGCTGGGATAGCTGCGATATTATTATCGTGACTGGCGATGCTTATGTAGATCACCCTTCATTTGGTATGGCAGTGATTGGACGTGTATTGGAAGCGCAAGGTTTTCGAGTAGGGATCATTGCCCAACCCGCTTGGCAGTCAACAGAGGCATTTATGGCCTTGGGTAAGCCTAATCTATTTTTTGGGATTGCAGCGGGCAATATGGATTCGATGATTAACCGTTACACGGCTGATCGCAAGATTCGCTCCGATGATGCCTACACGCCGAATAATATCGGTGGCAAGCGTCCAGACCGCGCCTCTTTAGTGTATTCGCAGCGTTGCAAACAAGCTTATGCGGATGTGCCGATTATTTTGGGTGGAATTGAAGCTTCACTACGCCGGATTGCACATTTCGATTATTGGCAAGAGCAAGTACGCCGCTCGATTTTGGTGGATGCTGCAGCAGATTTATTGCTGTATGGCAATGCAGAGCGGGCCGTGATTGAAGTCGCACATCGCTTGGCGGCAGGTGAAAAAATTGCTGAGATTACCGATGTGCGCGGGACGGCCTTTATTCGGCGTGGTTCGCCAGCAGGTTGGATGGAAATTGATTCCACCCGTGTAGATCAACCGGGCAAAATCGACCGGATTATCAACCCCTATCTCAATACCACGGAGATGGAGGCATGCGAGCTGGAAAAGCGCAATCTGCAATGGTTTGAATACCAAGACCCACGCAGTAAACGCTCCGATGAACATAAACTCACCTTCCATCCCCGCGCCCGTTTAGAACGTGCTAAGACAGTGATTCGCTTGCCGGGGTTTGAAAAAGTCAGCAAAGACAAGGTGTTATATGCACATGCTAATCGTGTTTTGCATTTAGAAACCAATCCGGGCAATGCGCGGGCTTTAGTACAAAAACATGGCAATCAAGATGTGTGGATTAACCCACCACCGTTTCCATTAAGCACGCCCGAAATGGATTATGTGTTCGGTTTAGCCTATGCACGCTTGCCGCATCCGGCCTATCAAGGGGCGCGCATTCCAGCCTATGAGATGATTCGTTTCTCCGTGAATATTATGCGCGGTTGCTTTGGTGGCTGCACTTTCTGCTCGATCACCGAACACGAAGGACGGATTATTCAAAACCGCTCCCGCGAGTCCATCGTGCGTGAAGTGGAAGAAATCCGTGACAAAGTACCGGGGTTTACTGGAGTGATTTCCGATTTAGGTGGCCCGACCGCGAATATGTATCGCTTGGCGTGTAAAGATCCGAAAATCGAAGCCTCCTGTCGCAAACCGAGCTGCGTCTATCCGGGGATTTGTCAGAACTTGAGCACAGATCATGCTGAACTCAAGGCTTTATACCGTGAAACCCGCAGCCTTAAAGGCATTAAAAAAGTCTTGATTGGCTCCGGCTTGCGCTATGACTTGGCGGTCAAAGATCCTGAATATATTAAAGAATTAGTTACTCACCATGTGGGTGGCTACTTAAAAATTGCCCCCGAACACACCGAAGATTCGCCGCTGTCGAAGATGATGAAACCGGGGATTGGTGCCTATGATGAATTCAAACGCCTGTTCGAAAAATACAGCAAAGAAGCAGGCAAAGAGCAGTATTTAATCCCGTATTTCATTGCGGCTCATCCGGGAACCTCCGACGAAGATATGCTCAATCTGGCCTTATGGCTGAAGAAAAATGGCTTTCGTGCTGATCAAGTGCAGGCATTTTATCCTTCGCCAATGGCCTCCGCCACCACCATGTACCACACCGACAAAAACCCGCTGCACCAAGTCACCTACAAAAGCGAAAAAGTGCAAACCGCCAAAACACCGGAACAGCGCAAGCTACATAAAGCCTTCTTGCGCTGGCATGACCCGAAAAACTGGCCGCTGCTGCGCAAAGCGATAGCGGAGATGGGGCGGCAGGAGTTGATCGGCGATGGTGACAACCAGTTGATCCCGCATTACAAGGCGGGCGAGGAACAGTTGGTGTATGAGGCGCATCGGCGCAAGAATAAGGGTGGGGAGCATCAGAAGCGGACTGGGAAAGCAGTGGTGAATGCCAAGCCTGCTGCTGCAAAACCAGCATCTACCAAACCGAATGTGGGTAAGCCGCAGGCTGGGAAGGTGTTGACGCAGCATACGGGATTGCCGCCGAAGCCACGGGCGGATGTTGGCGGCAAACCGAAATCGACGATCAAGCCCAAGCAGCGCGGTCGATAGAGTGCGCTGAATAACAATAGTCAGATGTGCTACAGTTACCGTTATTGAGTAGAGGTTAAGACAGGTAGCACATGGACATTACGCTGAAAAACTTGGGTTCAATCCAAGAGGCCAATTTTACCGTAGGTGATTTAACAGTTATCTGCGGGCGTAATAATACAGGTAAGACTTACATTACTTATGCACTCTATGGCTTTTTGGATTACTGGAATGCTGGTTGGCCTGAGGTAGTAGTTCCTAATGGCTTTGATGTGTATCCATTAGAAACTTATGCAAGGCGTTTATTAGGTGTCTCTTGTGCTGAGTATAGTAATAACTGGATTTCAAAAATATTTGTTAATACCCAAGATAGATTTAAAAATAGTATTTTTTACTTAGATGATGATATTAATGAAACACCGACTGTTAAATCGGAAAACTCTAAAACATTACCAAAAGCTTTTATTGCTAGTGCAGAACGTACAGGTGCAGCATTATTTCAACGTGAAGTGGATTTCACGAGAAGTCGCTTGATTGATATTCTCAAAGAAACAAATATTAATTCACAACAATTGTTGGGGCGATTTACGGCTGAATATCCTCTACCTGTTAAACATGATATTGATTTCATTCGTGATTTACCAAATATTATTAATAAGCAGAGTATGTTTGCACAAGAACATCCAGAAGTATTACAAGCCTTCGCGGATATTGCAGGTGGAGAATATGCAATCAATACAGCAGGTGGGATAAGCTATAGCCCTAGCAATCAACCCGACTTAAATCTTTCATTAGCAGAAAGCTCTAGTACTGTTCGATCTTTAGTCGAAATCGGTTTTTATTTACGTCACCTTGCTCAGAAAGGTGATTTATTGATGGTGGATGAACCAGAATTAAATCTCCATCCAGAAAACCAACGTAAAATAGCCCGTTTATTTGCTATGTTAGTCAATCACGGTATTCGTGTATTTATTACGACGCACAGTGATTATATTATTAAAGAGTTTAATACCCTGTTATTACTTAATAAATCTGATGAGCGTTTACAAGCATTAGCCCAGCGGGAAGGTTATCACTCGGTTGAGTTACTAAAGCCGGAACAACTAAATGTTTACATGACGACTGTTGATGAGCGAGTGACAGACAAAATAAGTTACACACTTATCCCTGCCAAAATCACCCATGACAGTGGTATTGAGCTAACCTCTTTCAATGACACCATTGAAGACATGAACCGCCTGCAAGATGAAATTGTTTGGGGATAAGTCATGTCTGATACATCTGTGTTACAACGTATGCTACAACCTAGCATTTTGATTTCTTTAGAGAACCACTATGAAAGCAAAAAAGTCATATTGATTGAAAACCAGTCCCCAGATTCATTTATTGAAATCCATAAAATTCCCGCTGATGCGCTGGTTATTGATTTAGACAGAGCATTCAATAATCAGGGATTATTTCAAGGTAAATCAGGCGAATGCAAACGCGCTGATTACGTAATCATCTCTGAACAAGAGAAAAAAGTACTCTTCATTGAAATGAAACGTAGCAACGCTCCGGCTGTAGACATTGTAAATCAATTGAAAGGTGCATTATGCGCATTTGAATATTGCCAAATTATCGGACGTGAATTTTTTCAGGAGCGTGATTTCCTTGTACAATATCAGAAACGTTTTATCTCTGTCAGACACACGGGGGGAACAAAACAAAAAACAGAAATCGAGCAAACCGCGCCACAGGGGGAACGACATAGCAATCCCAATTATCCATTAAAAGTCAGTTGGACACAGTGTATACAGTTCAAGAAAATTGCCTACTGACTGTTATTTTCTCATTTATCAGCAACTAGAAGTACCTCTCACGCTGCCAATACACACTTACTTGGATTGCCAGTGGGTGTACAAACCACGTCATTCCTCCTAGACTATCCACATAGCCTAACGAGGAACGCACCATGCCCAGCACCGCCGCCAAAGATGACCGCATCAGCATCCGCACCCCACCCGAACTGAAGCGGATGCTGATTGCTGCTGCCGCTGTTTCCAACATTTCCATGACCGATTTCCTGTTGAATGCCGCCCGCAAAGCCGCCGAAACAGTGCTGGCAGAATACCGCCAAATTACCCTGAACCAGGAATCAAAGGGGTCAGACTCGATTGATTTGACCCCATTCTCCACTCAAATCGAATACTGGATATTAAACGCCGATGCTTTCACCACCGGACGCACGGAACGGTTCTGCTTGCACAATTCCACAATGCCATAGCGTTCCATCGTCTTCAAAGTACGGATGAGGTTGCTAGTTTGCCGCCCGCTCAGAGCTGCCAAGTCTTTCAAGGTTTCCGGCTGGTTTTCCCCAATCATTTTCAGCAGGCGCATATTGTTGTCGCTCAACACCTCACTCAGGGATTTCATGGAACTGAACCAAATTTTAGGTTCGCCCGGTTGCGGTGTGTAACGTCCGGCGGCAATCGCCAGTAGCCCCTGATTCTTCTTTGCATCAAATCACAACTCCCAATCCTCCAACAACAACCCCTGCACCCGCTCAAACTCGCGGACATTATGCGTCACCAATGTCGCTTGCAACGAACGGGCATGAGCAGCAATCAAGGTATCATAATGCCCAATCGGTTGCCCCAACTGTAGTAATTCACAGCGCACCAACGCCGCTGTTGAACCGCCCTGTGGTTGACATCCTTGCGCCGGTGACGCGGGCAATTCATCAGCGTAAAGCGGCACGGCAGGCGTGTGGATCAATTCACCGTTGCTAACATGGTTATCAGTATTTGGACGATCGCTTCTTAAGGATATGCTGTGCCTTGAACAATACCTAGTTCCCTTCTAGAATACCTTCCCACGGAACACGACACTTAAGAAAAATCATGCTAACAATAAAAGGGCATTCCATGAAAAGCTACAAGCCGCTATGGCTGGTTACGCTTGGAGCACTGCTGTTTGTACCGCAAGTGGTACTGGCAGATGTTTCCGGTACAGAATTTCGCGACCTCAATACCAACAGCACACAGGGCGGTGTGTCACTGGGAAAGCTAGTTATCAGTAAATCGGTCATGGGTGGTACTGATCCACAGACTTTCACCATTCAATTGGATTGTAGTGACGATACCTTTGACAATAACGCCATTGCACTGACCCACGCGGCAACGCATACCATCAGTGACATCCCCGCAGGGACAATCTGCACTGTAACTGAAACGATCCCAACAGCTCCTACCAACTACAGTTACGCCTCTTCCGTTGTGACACCCTCGCAACCTGTTACCCTCGTGGGTGGGCAAACGGTAGCGGTCAGCGTCATCAATCAACTGACACAAAGTTGCGCTAACCCAGTGATACCCGCCTTAACGATTAGCAAAATTGGTTTCGGCCCTGGCGTCGCGCCGAGCAAAGAAACGGTAACACTCAATGGTTCACACCCACTGGAAGAAAGCAATGTAGCGGGTTTTTACAGCAGCACCTCCACTGAAGGGGCGTTCTACTCTCTTTGTACTGAAATTAGTCAACCAATTTTGCCGTTACAAAACCCTTATACTCACGAAGCCAATGCCAGCACCAACGGTTTCAACGCAACCGCAGCACTACGTATTGCTCAAGTCGTGCAAGCCTCCGGCTACAACTCAAGCACCGGTTTTGGCGCGGGGAATAATACCGTTACCAACTTTGTTGCCTTGCAGCTAGCAGTATGGAATGCCCTGTATGATACGGATTACTCAGTCACAGCCGGAAACTTCCAGTCATTGACCGAAAATAATGCAGGTGTTAGAACACTGGCTAACACTTGGCTTACCGCAGCTCAAACCATCGCCACACCCAAGGTCGTTGTACATAATCTGCACAATGCTACCGGTCAGGATTTGTTGATGGTTAGCGCGATACCAAATACTTGTCCGATTGTGTCAGCCATCGACCTCAAGCTGGCTAAAACTGTCAGTAAATCTACCACCAAGATAGGCGATACCTTGACTTATACCTTGCTGCTGGAAAACGAGAGTGATGTCGATGCAACTGGCGTCGTGGTTAATGACAAACTGCCCACAGGCGTCAGTTACCTCAGCCATGCACCTGCTGCGGCTGACTACGATAGAATATCAGGTAATTGGACAGTGGGTACGCTGCTGGCCAGACAGAAAATTACACTGACGATTGATGTTCATGTTCAATAAACTATGAGGACTTACGGGCAGCAATCAAGGGATCGTCATGCACCTAATCCATCCAGTTCAACAGTTACACACGCTGGCTCAAGTCACCCAGTCGCGCCTTTTAATTGGCTTAGCAGGTGTTCCCGGTTCTGGCAAAACGACCCTCGCTAATCAACTCCACCGCGAATTTTTACAACAGCATCTCAACAATACGATGCAAGTGCTGAGTATGGATGGTTTTCATTTGAGCAAGGCGCAGTTAAATGAACTACCTAATCCTGAGCGTGCTTTGGCGCGGCGGGGTGCACCTTGGACGTTTGATGCGGCGGGCTTTGTGCAGAAATTGCATGAGCTGAAAGCAAGGCAGGGGAGAGTCACTTGGCCGATCTTTGAACATAGTGTGGGTGATCCGGTTGCCGATGCACTAGTGGTTGAACCGAGTTGCCAAATCATTTTGGTGGAAGGTTTATACCTGCTTTATCGGGAAGGTGATTGGGCGGGTCTGGAAGGGGTATGGGATGAAACTTGGTATTTAGATACCCCCCTTGACTTAGCCCAAGCACGTCTAATCAAGCGTCATCAGCAAGCTTGGGGGATTAGTTATTCAGAAGCCTTAGGACGGGTTTTGTCGAGTGATGCCAAAAACGCAGCCTTGGTTGCCAGCTTGCGTGAGCAAGCTGATTATTTAGTGCAGGTTTAGTGATTTAGTGCTGTCGTCAAGTCTAGTGATTGGGTTATTTGCGTAATTGCTCCACCCATGCTTGTAAACTAAGCAGTTGTTCCCTAATCAGGCCTTGAATACGCTCGTCAATCAATACGCCATTTTGATCAAAGGTATTGGCGAAGGCATTACAAAACACTTCGGGTTTATTCAAAGGATGCAGGTTAAGAAAGACACAAACTTGGCGTAAATGATATTGCGCCCGTGAACTTCCCATGCCACCGCCTGAACCCATGATCGCAACGGGTTTGCCGGATAATAATTGATTATTCGGTTCACGCGAGGCCCAGTCTAAAGCATTTTTTAAAGCGGGCGCCATTGAGTAATTGTACTCAGGGCAAGCTAGCAATAAAGCATCTGCTGCCGCGAGTTGGGTCAGGAGGTTTTGCACGGCGCTTGGTTTGGTCGTGAGATCGGCATTGTAAAAAGGCAGCTCTTTAAGATCTGCAATCGTGATCTCAATACCCGCAGGTGCCTGTGCTTGTGCATAATTGAGCAGGCCGGTATTGGTGGATTTGGCACGTAGACTACCGCTAATAGCTAAGACTTGGATGGGATGGTTCATAGGGCTGTTCTCTGAAAAAGGTTATAAAAAAACGACGGACTGATCATTTTTTAGTAACAACAGGTATAGTATGCGTCGCATCGAGTTAGGGCGCTAGGATAGCGAATGAGCGCCTAGTAAGCCTAGTATTTAAAGTTAAAACTATTTCAATTCTAGTTTGAGAGTCTAGCCAGCACCATGCAGCCATCAGAATTAATCCAACTACGGCGCTTTATTATTGAACTTGGCATTAGCTTACACGCCTATGGAGCACCCTCGCATCGCCTAGAGAAGCTTTTGCAAGAAGTGACGGAAGTCTTAGGCCTAGATGGGGTGTTTTTGGTAACACCTACCACCATGCATTTTTTATTTCGGGAAAAAAACTCCGATGAAGAATACATGCATCTTGAGCGTCTGCAACCCAATCTCTTAGATCTGAATCGTTTAGCCCATACGCATAAACTCGTCGATGCGGTCTTAGCCAAGCAGCTTGACTTGCCACAAGCCCGTACTCAACTGGAAGCGATTAAACATCTACCGGATCCTTATCCACGTGGATTGGTTTTACTGGCTTGGGGCGTGCTGTCAGCCAGTTTTGCAGTCGTGTGTGGGGCGAATATGACCGAAGTAATCATGGCAGGTTGTGCAGGCTGCTTTGCTTATGGTTTGGTAGCTTTGACTCGAGTTTGGCCGCGATTGGAAGAAATGCTAGAACCACTGACTGCCTTATTAATTGCCTTCTTGAGCAGTGGCCTAGCGGCTTTAGGTTGGCAGTTTAATGTCCCGCTGGTGATTCTTGCTGGGGTGATTGCTTATATTCCGGGGTTATTTATGACCATCGGCCTGCGGGAACTAGCCGCACGGCATGTTTTATCCGGTACCGCACGGATTATGGATGCAGGTATGATGGTTTTTAAGCTCTATTTCGGGGCAGTTTTTGGTTTAGCGTTAGCGGCTATTTGGTGGACTGTGCCAACCGTAGTAATTCAGCCAGCAGAGATTACTTGGGTCAGTTATTTAGCAGTTTTGGGTTTGAGTCTGGCTTTATTGATTATTTTTAAAATCAGTTGGCGAGATGCACCTTGGGGTTTATTCGCGGGTTTAATTGCTTATGTAAGTACCAGTTTAGGTGCACAAGTTTTTGAGCCAAGCTTGGCAGGTTTAATCGGGGCTTTTGTTGTTGGTATTTACGCCAATGCTTATTCAGTTCTTAAAAACCGACCTACTTCTATTGTCTTATTGCCGGGGATTGTTTTACTAGTGCCGGGTAGTAAAATTTATATTGGCTTGAATAACTTTGTCACAGGGCAGTCGATCCTTGCAAATACTATGAGTGGAGCAGAAGTCTTGCTTGCTTTTATGGCGATTGTGGCAGGTCTCATGTTTGCCAATATGGTATTGCCTCCGAAGCGGCGACATTAAGTTAAATTAAGTTAATTCGATTCTGTTTAGGGTAAGGAGGCAACTAAAGCTTGAGTACAAAGCTCTATTAAGCCAGTTGGCAATAAGCCTAAGAATAGTACTAATAAGCCATTTGCCGTTAAAGCTATTTGAAAATCCATTGGATAAGTAATCTGGGGGGGATGTTTTTCAGGTTGATCAAAATACATCATTTTGATCGCCCGTAAATAATAAAATTCCCCCACCACTGACATAAGAACCACAAACACGGCAGGCCATAAATAGCCAGTGTTTAACATCGCTTGAATCACAGAAAATTTAGCATAGAAGCCTACCATCGGTGGGATACCTGCCATTGAGAATAATAATAACAGCATGAGGAAAGCATACCAAGGATGGCGTTCATTTAAACCTTTTAAATCATTTAGGGTTTCCGCATCTAGGCCTTGATGACTGAGTAAAATTAAAATCGCGAAACTACCGACAGAGGTTAATGCATAAATAATCGTATAGAACAAACCTGCACTATAGCCTTCTAAAGTACCTGTCATGGCAGCTAATAAGACAAACCCCATATGAGCAATCGTAGAATAAGCAAACATCCGTTTTAAATTAAACTGGGCAATTGCTAATAAATTACCGACCGTAACCGATAGTAAGCCCATCACCAATAATAATTGTGACCAACCAGACTGGGCTGCACCTAAGGACTCACCTAAGACGCGCATTAACATAGCGAAAGCGGCCAGTTTGGGTACGCTTGCTAAGAATAATGTCACTGCTGTCGGTGCACCTTGATAGACATCGGGTGCCCACATGTGAAAAGGCACGGTGCCAAATTTAAAAGCAATCCCGCCAACAATAAAAACTAAGGCAAATAATAAAGGGATATTATTTAAAACCTCTTGAGTACTTAGATAACTAGCAATTGCACTTAATTCTAATTGACCACGAGTAATACCATATAAAATAGAAATGCCATATAACAGCATACCAGAAGCAATCGCACCTAAAACAAAATACTTCATGGCAGCTTCCGTAGCGCGACTATCATCACGACTAAAGGCAACTAAGGCATACAGGGCTAAAGCTAGCAATTCCAAACCTAGGTAGATCAATAGTAAATGATTAGCAGAGGCGATCACTAACATGCCCAGAACAGAAAATAAAATTAAGATAAAAAATTCATTTTTCCATAAGCCTTTTTCTTGTAAATATTGCCGTGCATACACAAAAGCAAGCATAGTCACTAATAAAATACTGATTTTTAATAAGCTACCTAAATCATCACGTACATATAAATTATTTAATCCCCAAGCTTTATCAGCGGGAAAAGTATTAATCACCAAAAGTGTGGTTATAATTAAGCAAGTTTGTATTAATAAATAACTGATCAGTCGGCGCTTATCAGTAGGTAAAAAAGGCTCAATTAATAAACTTAAGCAAATAGCTATAGTTAGAAAAATTTCTGGCAGAGCAATAGCGATATTCATTATAGGCAATCTCCTAGCATCTTGCCGCCACATTTAGTTTGTAAGGCTTGTGTTAATAAATGCTCAATCGAAGCACCCATCAAATCAGTTACAGGCTCAGGCCATAGACCAAAAAATAAAACAGCAGCGGCTAGGATGGTTAATAAGCCAAACTCACGTTGGCTAATATCAGTTAATTGAGCGACTTCAGCATTCTTTATCTCACCAAAAATCACTCGTTTGACTAACCATAAAGTATAAGCTGCACCAATAATTAAAGTAGTTGCTGCTAAAAATGCTAGCCAAACA
Source organism: Thiothrix eikelboomii (assembly GCF_900167255.1). Lineage (GTDB taxonomy): Bacteria > Pseudomonadota > Gammaproteobacteria > Thiotrichales > Thiotrichaceae > Thiolinea > Thiolinea eikelboomii. Next base: position 203,472 of record NZ_FUYB01000003.1, on the reverse strand, counting down.
TTTGCTTTGAAGCTGGCTAAAATTACAAAGAACTCACCGACAAAACCGGAAGTACCCGGCAAACCTGTGTTAGCCATCGCAAATAATACAAAGAATGCAGAGAATTGCGGCATCTTATTTGCTACACCGCCATAGGCATTAATGTCACGAGTATGCATGCGATCATATAAAATACCAATACATAAAAATAGGGCAGCAGAAATAAACCCATGTGAGACCATTTGTACCATGCCACCTTGTATCGCTAGTATAGCGGTGCTTGTATCTTTATTAAGTTGATAGATAATAAAAAATCCAAGAGTGACAAAACCCATATGAGCGATAGAGGAATAGGCGATCAGTTTTTTCATATCTTGCTGTACTAAAGCAACAAAACCGATATACACCACTGCAGTTAATGATAGGAAAATAACTAGACTACTGAGATTCGCTGCTGCATCCGGTACAATAGGTAAAGCTAAACGGATTAAGGCATAAGCGCCTACTTTTAAGGTAATTGCAGCCAAGATGACTGAGCCACCCGTAGGGGCTTCTACATGTGCATCTGGCAACCAAGTATGGACTGGCCACATCGGGATTTTTACCCCAAAAGCTAATAAGAAGCTCAGAAAAATTAAGGTTTGTGGCAGAATAGCTAAAGGCAGTTTTTGCATATCAGTAATGGAAAAACTACCACCGACTTGATACAGGTAAATTAAGCTGATTAATAAAAAAACTGAGCCAAAAAAAGTATATAAGAAGAATTTTAGCGTTGCATAAACTCGCCGTTTACCACCCCAGATTCCAATAATCAGGAATAAAGGGATTAACATGGCTTCAAATAAGATATAAAATAAGACAGCATCTAAAGCCATAAATACACCATTCACAATACCTTCCATTACCAAGAAAGCGGCCAAGTATTGGGTGATACGATAGTGAATTACTTCCCAAGCTGCTATTACTACAAGAATAGTTATCAAGCTATTTAAAACAATTAACGGTACAGAAAAGCCATCTACACCTAAATGATAGTTAATATTAAAACTGCTAACCCAAGTTAGTTTTTCTTGGAATTGCATCTCTGCAGATGCAGAGTTAAACTGAACTAAAAGTATTAAGCTGATAAAAAAGCTAATAATAGTAATGCCTAATGCAAATAATCGGGAGTCTAGGTGTCGACCGAATAGAATAACGCCTAAGCCTCCTAAAATCGGTAGCCAGATTAATAAGCTTAAAATGGGTAAATCAAACATGCATATTTCCAATTATAAAGAGTAGGGGCTAAAAAAATAAGAACCAACTCAGTGCAAGAACTAACCCGCCAAACATGACAAAAGCATAGTCGTAGAGATAACCGGTTTGTAAATGGCGCATAACACTTGCTGACCAAGCAACAGCTTTTGCCGTGCCATTCACCATGAAACCATCAATCAGGATACGCTCACCGAAAACTGATAATCCCTTACCTAAATAAATTGAGCCTTTAGCAAATACTGTTTGATTAAAGTCATCAGCATAATATTTATGATCTAGTAAATTATATAGCCAATGAAGTTTTTTATATCCCCATTTCGCTAGCGAATCATTATATAAATAAATATAAGCTGCTAAACTTAAACCCATCATGGCAAGAATGAAAGGCCATTGACTTATTCCATGTAGAATGAAATTAAATGCTCCATGAAACTCCTCGCTAATCGTTTGAACGGCAAGATGCTGTGATAAGGAGCTGTTTAAATTAGGGTCAAAACTATGTGCGGCATCATTCACATAAATCGCCTCATGGAAAAAATCACCAACTACCATAGGATCAAGCAGATAGCCCGCAAATATAGAAGGAATGACCAATAAAATCAGAGGTAAAGTTATTGTCCAAGGTGATTCGTGTGGTAGTGTATGCTGTCCACCATGTTTATCGCTTGAGGCGATAAAACGCTCTTTACCGTGGAATACTAAAAAGAACATGCGGAAGCTATAGAAAGCCGTAACAAATACACCTAATAAAACCAAAGGATAAGCATAGCGAGCTGCCCCTAATTGTGATTGCTGGATTGCTTCAATAATCAGATCCTTAGAGAAGAAGCCTGCAAAGCCGGGGAAACCAATTAAAGCTAATGATCCTACTAAACAGGCCCAGTAAGTGATAGGGAGGTATTTTTTCAAGCCGCCCATTTTACGAATATCTTGCTCATGATGCATGGCTATAATCACCGAGCCTGCTGCTAAAAATAATAAAGCCTTAAAAAAAGCATGAGTCATTAAATGAAAGACACTGGCCGAGTAAGCAGATGCACCTAAGGCAGCTGTCATATACCCTAATTGTGACAAAGTAGAATAGGCGACTACGCGCTTAATATCGTTTTGTACGATACCAAGTAAACCCATCAAAAAGGCAGTGGTCGCACCAATGACCATAATAAAGTTCAAGGCGGTGTCCGAGAGTTCAAAAATAGGTGACATACGTGCCACCATGAAAATCCCGGCCGTTACCATAGTCGCTGCATGAATTAAGGCAGAAATAGGGGTAGGGCCTTCCATTGAATCAGGTAGCCAAACATGCAAAGGTATTTGTGCTGATTTGCCCATTGCACCTATGAATAAGAGCAGCGCAATAAAACTTGAAGCTTGCCAACTAATTCCGGGTAAGATGGAAATGGTTTGACCTGTAAGCTCATTAATTTTTGCAAAGACTTCAGCATAATCTAAACTGCCACAAAAAGCTAAAATACCACCAATACCCAAGAGAAAGCCAAAGTCACCAATACGATTCACAATAAAGGCTTTCATATTGGCAAAAATGGCAGTTTCTTTCTTAAACCAAAAGCCAATTAATAAATAAGATACTAAACCAACTGCTTCCCAACCAAAAAAGAGCTGCATGAAATTATTACTCATGACCAGCATTAACATAGAGAAGGTGAAGAGTGAAATATAGCTAAAAAAGCGTTGATAACCCGAATCATCATGTAGGTAACCAATAGTGTAAATATGTACCATTAATGAGACGAAGCTCACTACTAGCATCATCATGGCACTGAGATTGTCAATTAAGAAGCCAATTTCAAAACGGAAATCTTTGATCACTGCCCAAGTATAAACCGCACCATTATAAGTATGACCTTCACCTATCGTGTCAAAGGCAACTAAGATGGATAGAATCAAGGCAATACTCACACCCAAAATTGTGATCCGATGTGAGTTGGTGCGTCCTAATTGTTTACCAAATAAGCCAGCAGCAATAGCGCCCAACAAAGGAGCAAGAGGAATGCATAGGTAAATCAGCTCCATTAATTACCCCTTTAAACTATCCAAGTCTTGGACATTAATCGTGCGACGGTTACGAAAGACCAAAACTAAAATGGCTAAGCCAATCGCTGTTTCAGCGGCTGCGACAGTCAAAATAAAAAAGACAAACACCTGACCTGCTAAATCCCCTAAGTAATAGGAAAAAGCAATAAAATTCATATTGACTGCTAGCAACATTAATTCAATACACATTAATAAAATTAAGATGTTTTTACGATTTAAAAACATACCTGCTATGCTGATTGAAAATAATAAAGCCCCAATCACGAGATAGTTAGATAGTGAAATCATGCTTATTTCTCAGCCTGCATTTTAATCAGTCGTAACCGATCATGGCGGCTTACTTGTATTTGCTCAGAGATATTTTGTAGTTTTGTATCAGTGCGGCGTCGTAACGTTAAAACAATAGCGGCAACGATAGCGAGCAACAAAATAACGGCTGCGATTTCAAATGGATAGGCATAGTCAGTATATAAAATTTTACCTAAAGCTTCGGTATTATTTGCCGGTAAGCTAGCTAGAGGTTGGGAAATTTTAAAAGCAGGCATATTCAATACAAGAATCATTTCTAGGGTGACAATGAAAGCCGCTCCTAAGCCAATCGGCAGATAGCGAATAAATCCCTCTTTCAGTAGATCTAAGTTTAAATCTAGCAGCATAATCACAAATAGGAATAGCACCATCACCGCGCCAACATAAACCAATACTAATACAATGCCTAAGAATTCAGCTCCGCTGAGTAACCAAATAGCCGAACTACTGAAAAAAGCTAAAATTAAGCATAGGGCTGCATAAATAGGATTGCGCACGGTTACTACTCCTATCGCAGATATAATTAATACTCCAGTAAATAAGTAAAAAACTAGCTGCTGAAACATATTACTTACCTCTTAGCGATAGGGGGCATCGGCGGCTTTCATTTGAGCGATCTCGGCCTCATATTGATCACCAATAGCTAATAGCTTATCTTTGGTTAAGATATTTTCACCACTTTGCTCAAAGTGATATTCAAAAAGCTTAGTTTCCACAATGGCATCGACTGGGCAGGCTTCTTCACAAAACCCACAATAAATGCATTTAAATAAATCAATTTCATAACGGGTGGTACGGCGAGTACCGTCAGCTTGTTCTTCTGAGTCAATGGTAATCGCTAAGGCAGGGCAAACTGCTTCACAGAGCTTGCAAGCAATACAACGCTCCTCACCGTTAGGATAACGGCGTAGGGCATGATGGCCTCGAAAGCGTGGTGATAAGGGCGTTTTTTGTTCGGGGTATTGCACCGTGATTTTACGGCTATACAAATATTTATTGGTAACTTTTAAACCTTGAGTTAATTCATAAAAGCTGAAGGCTTTTAGATAATATTTAAAGTTAATACGCATTGCCTCTCCTCTTTCATTTTGCCGTTAGGCTATAACCAAGGTTGCCAGCCAATTGTAATGGCAATACCTTCTGCAAAGATCCATACTAAAGTGACAGGAATTAAAATTTTCCAACCCAAACGCATAATTTGATCATAACGATAACGAGGAAAAGTAGCTAGAAACCAGAGGAACATAAATAAAAATAAAAAAGACTTGAGGATTAACCAATGTAAGCCATTACCAAAAAACAAACCAAGTACTGGCAGCTCGATTAAAAAATTTAAACCTTGGAAAGGTGATAACCAACCTCCTAAAAACATAGTGGCAGTCAAAGCCGAAATTAAAATCATATTGGCATATTCTGCGATGAAAAAAATCGCCATCGCCATGCCAGAGTACTCTACATGGAAACCTGCCACAATCTCAGATTCACCTTCAGCAACATCAAAAGGTGCTCGATTAGTTTCAGCAATACCTGCAATAAAATACACCCAAAATAAACCAAATAAAGGCCAGACAAACCAATTAAAAATATTGCCAGATTGTGCTTTTACAATATCATTCATATTTAAACTGCCGGCTGCCATTAAAACACCGACTAATGCAAAGCCCATTGCTATTTCATAGGAGATCATTTGTGCACCAACACGCATGGCACTTAATTGAGCATATTTAGAATTAGAAGCTCAGCCTGCGATAATAATACCATAGACACCTAAGGAGCTAAGCGCCAATAAGAATAATAGCCCTGCATTGATATTGGCTAATATCATATTCTCACTAAACGGAATCACTGCCCAAGCGGTCAAGGCAGGTGCCATTGCTAATAAAGGAGCGATTAAAAATAAGAAGCGATTAGAGTGGGTAGGGATAACAACTTCTTTAAAAATTAATTTGCAGGTATCGGCAATCGGTTGTAATAAACCTAAAGGCCCGACCCGATTTGGTCCTAAGCGTACCTGCATAAAGCCAATGATTTTTCGCTCAGCATAGGTGGTATAAGCGGCGAATAAAATGACTGGTATCACAATGAGTACAATTTTTAATAAAATCATAATCAAAGTAACCCAATCGTCTGGGAGAAAACTAGTTAAAAACTGGGTTAGTGCTTCCATCTTTTCCCCTAGACCCGTTTGCTGATTCGGACTAGGCCGACACTGCTAAAGACCGCCGTGGCTTCATCTCCGGCAGCTAAGCCGACTGTACCGGGGGCAAGGTCATTGGAGATGCGTACCGGTAGTTGAAGGCTCAGCTCACCTTGGCTAATTTGTACATGCTCACCCGCCTGCAGCGCTAAATTAGCCGCATCAACTGGATTCAGTTCTACCACGGTGTCTTCTACCCTAGCTTGTAAGGCGGTTGCACGTCGGACTAAGCCATCTTCACGGTATAATTTGACGGTAGTCACGCGCTCAAACTCAGCTTCGGTAGCGCTTGCTAGTTGGAGAGCCTGTAAAGTCGGTAAGTCATTTAAGGTATAACTAGGGTAGTTCCCCATTGCTGCATCCAATTCAGCGGTTAATGCCAGTGCTACCTCTTCGCTGCTGAGCCAAGTAAATGCAGGTAAACCACTGGCATTGCCTAAGACTCGCAAGATTTTCCAAGTAGGCCGCGCCTGTGCGATGGGTTCAATTGCGCCTTGGAAGGATTGCCACTGGCCTTCAGCATTGCAATAAGTGCCGGAGGTTTCTGCGAAGACAGAGCCGGGTAAGATCACAGTGGCATGATCTAGTAGGGGCTGATCAGCAAAGGCACCAATTACAATCAGATTGTGTGCCTGAGCTAAAGCTTGTGAGACTTGGGCGGGGTTAGCAAAATCAGCGGTTTCTGCATTGAGTAAAACGACCGTTTCAGGGTTTTGCAACATGGCAGTTACCGCTAGACCTGCTGGTGTTACTGCACGCCCAGCTGATAAACGATGGGGTAGGACACCGGCTAGCCAAGCACCAACTGTATTCGCAGTTTCGGGTAAATAACCTAGACGTGCTCCTGTTTCGGTAGCGATCACCGTGGCTAAAGCGCGTAAGCTGGCATAAGCCGGATGTTGTACCGCTAAATTGCCGAGCAGAATTAATTTATGAGTAGCGGCTTGCAACTCGGCTACTAGAGTTTGATCAGCTTCGGTGCTGTCGATGCTCTGGAGGAGTTCTACTAATGCAAAGGGGATAGCGGATTGATTGGCGACTAAGCTAGCTTTGGCTAAGCTGGCTAAGCGCTTAACTAGAGCTGAAGGGGCAACAAAGAGCTGTGCAATGGGGTAGTTAAATTCAAAACCCCGTGGATTAATCGCGGTAATTTTCGCTCCTTGCAAGGCTGCTTTACGCAAGCGATGATTTAAGAGCACTTGCTCATGGCGTGGATTAGAGCCGATCAATAATACGGCCTGTTGTTGCTCTAACTCGGCAATGCTGACACCCAAATTTGGGCTGAGTGGGGCGAGTGTTTGATCAGAAAAATCAATTTGCCGTAAACGATGGTCAATATTGTGAATATTTAAACCACGCATTAAGCCTTGGAATAAATACAATTCTTCTAAAGTAGAATTCGGATTGGCTAAGGCCGCTACTTTGGAGCGATCGGCTTGTTGCAAAATTGAGGCAGCTGCTTGTAAAGCTTCTTGCCAAGTGACTGCGACTAATTGTCCTTGGCGTCTGAGCAAGGGTTGACGCAAACGCTCTGGGCTATCGATGCCTTGGTAACTGAACCGATCACGATCTGAGAGCCAAGTTTCATTAATGCTATCATTTTCACGCGGTACACAGCGCAAGACTGCTTTACGAAAGAGATGTAACTCAAGGTTAGAACCTACTGCATCATGCGGTGCAATAGAGGGATGTGCTTGCATTTCCCAAGCCCGCGCTTTATATCGGGAGGGTTTAGCGGTTAAAGCTCCGACAGGACAAAGGTCGATCATATTGCCGGATAATTCGGATTGCAGCGATTTTTCAATATAAGTGCCGATTTCGAGGCGATCCCCCCGAAACAGACTGACGAGTTCACTCATGCCCGCAATTTCTGTTCCAAAACGGACACAGCGAGTACATTGAATACAGCGTGTCATCTCGGTCGCAATTAAAGGACCGATATTTTTATCAATAACGACTCGTTTAATACCTTGATAGTTCGAATGCCGCTGACCGTAAGTAACGGAAACATCTTGTAGCTCACATTCGCCCCCTTGATCACAAATGGGGCAATCTAAAGGGTGATTAATCAGTAAAAAGCTCATCATCGCTTGTTGTGCTTGCTGAGTTTTTTCTGAGTTTGTCCAGAACTTCATGCCAGCTTCAACAAAAGTGGCACAAGCAGGCACTGGTTTAAACGATTTTGCCATGTCGACTAAGCACATCCGACAATTGGCAGCGACCGATAGTTTTTTGTGATAGCAAAAGCGCGGAATTTTGATGTTATGTTCATCCGCAATCTCAATGAGCAGGCGACCTTTAGGCACGGTATAGGGCTGATCATTAATTTCAATAGTGACGAGTTCTTGTGTCATGTTTTACCCTTGGGTCACCTTGCTACGTCCATGCTCAAGATAGTATTCAAACTCTTCACGGAAGTTTTTCACAAAACTCCACACAGGCATGGCAGCTGCATCCCCCAAGGCACAAATCGAGCGTCCTTCAATATTATGTGCAATGCTCTCTAAGCGATTGAGATCTTCTGCTTGTCCTTGTCCCTCGACAATGCGGGTGACTAAACGATATAACCAGCCGGTACCTTCACGGCAAGGCGTGCATTGACCACAGGATTCGGAATAATAAAAGCGTGAAATCCGTTGTAAGACCTTAACCATATCCGTGGTATCGTCCATCACAATCACCGCACCTGAACCAAGATACGACCCTGCTTTAGCAATTGAGTCATAATCCATCGTCAAGCCGAGCATGACCTCGCCTTTGAGTACCGGTACAGATGACCCACCGGGGATGACAGCTTTTAATTGCCGCCCCTGACGAACACCACCTGCCATCGTTAATAACTCGGTGAAGGGCGTTCCCATTGGAATTTCAAAGTTACCCGGATTATTCAAGTGACCCGACATAGAAAATAATTTTTCGCCGCCAGAGTTGGCTACCCCTAAATCGGCGAACCATTGCCCGCCATTGCGCATAATGCTGGGAATCGAAGCGAGGGTTTCGGTATTGTTAATTGTGGTGGGACATCCATATAAGCCAAAACTGGCTGGATATGGGGGTTTAAAGCGGGGTTGGCCTTTTTTGCCCTCTAAGGATTCTAAGAGAGCAGTTTCCTCTCCACAGATATAAGCCCCTGCACCTAGACTGCTGTATAAGTCAAAATCAACCCCTGAGCCTTGAATATTTTTGCCTAATAAGCCAAGGGCATAGGCTTCTTGAACCGCTTGTTCGAAACGTAGCCAAGGCTCATCCATAAACTCACCCCGCAGGTAGTTATAGCCCACTGTGGCACCTATCACATAAGCGGCAATGGCCATGCCTTCGACTAAAGCATGTGGATTAAAGCGTAGAATATCGCGATCTTTACAGGTACCAGGTTCAGATTCATCCGAGTTACACACCAGATATTTTTGCCCCGGCATCGTCCGTGGCATAAAACTCCACTTTAAACCAGTTGGAAAGCCAGCTCCGCCGCGTCCACGTAAACCTGAGCGTTTAATTTCTTCAATAATGGTTTCGGCCGATGTTTTTTCTGCCAAAATTTTCCGCCAAGCTTGATAGCCACCTAATTTTAAATAACTGTCTAAGCTAGCGGCCTGATCCCCGAATTGTAAACTTGCAAAACAGACTTGATTGGTCATCTACTTACTCCAGTCTGTCGAGGATTTGATCCAGTTTTTCAGGCATCAAATGCGTGTGATAAACATGGTTAATTTGCATCATTGGCGCAGAGCTACAAGCGGCTAGACACTCCTCTTCTTTTTTGAGAAAGAATTTACCATCAGCAGTGGCTTGACCTAATTTCACTCCTAATTTGCGCTCAAGTTGCTCCACTATTTGATCTGCACCACACAGCATGCAAGACAGATTGGTACAAACCGAAATACTGTAGCGAGCCGCCGCTGTCTCAGCTAATTCATACATGGAATAGAAGCTTGCCACTTCATAGACGGTAATCGCAGGTAAGCCCAAGTAGTCAGCGACCGCCTCCATTTTCTCGACAGAGACATAATGGTCGGTATGCATCACAGCATGTAAAGCCGCTAATAACGCGGATTGTTTGCGATCGGCGGGGTAGCGCTGTAACCACCGATCAATTTCTGTACGTTCATAAGCGCTAAGAGGAGGGCGGTTAAGATCAAGCTCAGTCATTAGCGGTCAATCTCCCCAAATACAATATCTTGTGTGCCAATAATCGTGACTACATCCGCTAACATATGCCCTCTGGCCATTTCATCCATTGCAGCTAAGTGGGTAAAGCCGGGGGCGCGGATTTTTAAGCGATACGGTTTATTAGCACCATCCGAAAGGATATAACAGCCAAACTCACCTTTAGGATGTTCTACGGCGGCATAAGCCTCACCGACGGGTAAACAATAACCTTCAGTCATCAATTTAAAATGATGAATTAAAGCCTCCATATCCTGCTTCATCGCCACTCGTTTGGGTGGGGCTATTTTATCGTCGGCGATAACAGGACCTGGATTTTTTCTTAACCAAGCAATACATTGTTTAATAATTCGATTGGATTGAAACATTTCTTCCATACGAACTAAATAGCGATCATAACTATCTCCATTCGTACCAATTGGAATATCAAATTCAACTTGATCATAAACAGCATAAGCTTGTTTTTTACGAATATCCCAAGCTATGCCAGAGCCACGTAGCATTGGTCCCGTTAGCCCTAGTTGTAAAGCGCGTTCAGGTGAAACAATGCCAATATTGACTAAACGTTGCTTCCAAATACGGTTATCCGTTAATAAGTTTTCATACTCAGCTAAATAACTTGGAAATCGCTGCGTAAAATCTTCTAAGAAATCTAATAATGAACCTTGCCGATTTTCATTTAAGCGTTTAGCTTCTGACTCGGAGCAAAAACGAGAGGCTTCATACTGCGGCATAGCATCAGGTAAATCTCGATACACTCCCCCTGGACGATAATAACTCGCATGCATGCGTGTGCCAGAAACGGCTTCATAGGCATCCATCAGGTCTTCGCGTTCACGGAAGGCATAAATAAACATAGACATGGCACCAATGTCTAAAGCATGCATACCTATCCATAATAAATGATTGAGAATACGAGTAATTTCATCGAAGAGGGTGCGAATATATAAAGCGCGCTCGGGGGGGGTAATCCCGAGTAGTTTTTCGATCGCTAACACATAACCGTGTTCATTACACATCATGGACACATAGTCCAGGCGATCCATATAACCAATGCTCTGGTTATAGGGCTTAGTTTCAGCTAATTTCTCTGTACCACGGTGGAGTAAACCAATATGGGGGTCTGCCCGTACAATCACCTCACCATCCATTTCTAAGACTAGGCGCAGTACGCCATGTGCCGCAGGATGCGCAGGACCGAAGTTCAGCGTAAAATTGCGAATTTCAGGCATGAGTCATGAGCTTCCTAGGTTGAAACAGGATCATCATCACCGAATTACCCGGGGAACCAGCACACGAGCCTCAATCGACACAGGCTTATACGCTACCCGTTTTAGTTCAGGGTCATAGAACATTTCGACTTGGCCAATTAAGGGGAAATCTTTACGGAAGGGATGCCCCACAAACCCGTAATCCGTTAAAATACGGCGTAGATCTGGATGCCCTGTAAATAAAATTCCAAACAAGTCAAAGGCTTCGCGCTCGAACCAATTGGCGGCATTCCAAATCGGTACAAGCGAGGGAATTAGCGGTAGGTCATTATTCTCTGCCCAAGTACGTAGCCGCAGCCGGAAATTGTGTTGGACGGATAAGACATGTACAACCACGGCATAACGTGGATAACTCAGCGTGGCAGACGATGTTGGTTGAGCAAATTCAAATAAAGCATCAGCCTCAGTTGACTGCACCGCACGACTAAACCCGCGTCGACTTGCGGTCGTCACATCCCATTCGGCATCCCCGAAGGTCAAATAATCGACCCCGCATAAGTCGATTATTTGATGGCAAGCTAAGCGTTCATCCTGACGTAAGAACTCGGCGACTGCTAACCAGTGTGCCACCGGCAGCTCTAGGGTTAACTCATTAAATTCATACTTAATTGCGCTTAATTGCTCGCTGAGCTGGGTTTGTAGATAAGCATGGATTTGCGCCAGTTTCTCGGTCATCAGGCTCTCCGTGCAATCGTATTAGTGCGGCGGATTTTGTTCTGTAATTGCAGAATCCCATAAATCAAGGCTTCTGCAGTGGGTGGGCAACCGGGTACATAAATATCAACGGGCACAATCCGATCACAGCCGCGTACTACGGCATACGAATAATGATAATACCCGCCGCCATTAGCACATGAACCCATCGAAATTACCCAACGAGGTTCAGCCATTTGGTTGTAAACCTTCCGTAAGGCAGGAGCCATTTTATTGGTCAAAGTGCCTGCAACAATCATCACATCTGATTGGCGGGGGCTAGGGCGAAAAATAATCCCAAAGCGGTCAAGGTCATAACGTGCCGCCCCTGCATGCATCATTTCTACCGCACAGCATGCTAAGCCAAAGGTCATCGGCCACATCGAGCCAGTGCGTGCCCAGTTAATTAATTTATCGGCGGTTGTGGTCACAAAACCTTTTTCTAGTACGCCCTCTATTCCCATTCGAGCGCCCCTTGTTTCCACTCATAAATAAAGCCGACAATTAAAATACTTAAGAAAATTCCCATCACGGCTATACCAAATACTCCAATGGTATCTAATACAACCGCCCACGGAAATAAAAAGGCAATTTCTAAATCAAAGATAATAAATAGAATAGCGACGAGATAATAACGAATGTCAAAATTCATTCGAGCATCTTCAAAAGGGGCAAAGCCACACTCAAAAGGTGAGTCTTTTTCTAGGTCGGGTCGGCGTGGTCCAGCAATAAGTCCGAGTCCTAATAGAACTACAGCTATTATAAAACCAACAGCTAAAAAAATGAGAATGGGTAGGTATTCTCCCAGCATGCTAACTCCCCTCCTGACTTATTACAACTCACCATCATTCATATATTGAATACGATTGGGGTAGTGAGGTAAAAGTGATAAGAAAATTAATATTCTCTTATGCCGACTGAGTGTAAGCGGATTTAACTAACAAACCTATTACTCCATTGGAGAGGATAGCTATTTAAATTTGCGCTAAAGGTGATAGATGCGGTTGCTGCAGGCTGATTTCGAGTTTAGGGCTAGGAGAGGGGGGTGGATACATGTTCATTCCCTAAATTTTGCTAAAAAAATGCTATGATCAGATGACCTAGTTGGAGGAACTATCTATGTCTGAGCAAGCAGTTGTTAAAGAGTATTCAAATGGTGAGCTGACTATTGTCTGGCAGCCTAGCAAATGTATTCATTCCACCTTATGTTTTCGTGGTCTACCAGCGGTTTTTAATCCTCAACAACGCCCGTGGGTGAAGATGGATGCCGCGACCACCGAACAGCTGATTGCGCAGGTGAGCAGCTGTCCTTCGGGGGCTTTGTCCTACAAACTGGCTGAGCAGCCAATGCCTGTCACGCCCTCGGCTGCTGAGATAGTTAAGATTAAATTGGCGCCTAATGGCCCGTTATTAGTGCAAGGCAAGATTGAAATTCAGGATAAAAACGGCACAATCACAACGCATACCAAGATGACTGCCTTATGCCGTTGTGGTGCTTCGGCCAATAAACCCTATTGTGATGGCTCACATCAAAAGATCGGCTTTACGGATTGAGCACTAGCCGCCAGTTAATCGTGGTTCCACTGCCAGCTATGTGCTTTTAGCTAGTATCTTAAGGCTAATTTGGCGAGCTTTAGGGACGAGTTTGGCAGGGAACAGTGTCCAGTGGAATTAAGCGCAAAAGAGTTACAAATCATTAAGAGCCTCGATGATGGCTCTTTGTATGCTTCCCCCATGATAGTGCAGCAATTGTTGCGTTACCCGGGCATGCGTAACCCGCGCTTATTTTTAAGTTTTGACTATCATGGCCAAGCGAATGGTTATTTACCCGTAGGGCAGTGTTATAGCGATGAAACCTATACCTATATCGCGGCTATGCCCCAATCACCCGCAATTAGCCCCACCTATACGCCGGGGGCTACACAGGTTTTAAAGCGCTTACGCTTAGCCTATTTTGATACCGATCTTGTCAGTTACGACCCAAGCTTTAGGCAAGAGCCGACGGCGAGTGCTTATGGCTTGGCACTGGAGCGGTACTTGCAATTATTATCACCGAGTCGCCGCACGGATATTCGCCGCAAGCTAAAAAGACTCAGGGCTTTCACGATTAAGCCAGGGAACTTACTCGATATTGTAGAGGCTCGACCTTGGTTGATTGAAGTCTGGTCAGAGCGTTTTAGCCCTGCTGAATTACTCGATCAAGAGGCCTATGCTCGGGTGACGATTGCTTGGTTAGCCGCCGTACAGCATTCTGGGCGAGCTAATTTAAAAATCGACCGCTATCAACTGAATGGCAAAACTGTAGGGATTAATTGCTGTGTATTACATGCGTATCAAGGGCGGCTGCACTGTGATGATTATTTAACTTGGTATGATCCTAAGTTAGCGTCAGGGCTTGGGATTGCGAGTGTGGTTCGTAATTTAACCAATCCTGATTTATTAGGGAGTCGCTATAATTTAGCGAATCCGGGGGTCGGTGGTATTCATCCGCGTCATTTGTATAAACTCAATCTACTCCCCGCGAGTATTCGTCTGACTCAGGCAGTGTTTGATACGCGAGCTATTCATCACAATAGATGTGTAGCTTCATTTTAAATGGTTCATTCTAAATTTATGGTGCAGCGCTCACCCGCCAAATCACATTGCCGACATCATCAGCGACTAATATCGCCCCTGTTGAATCCACAGCAACTCCGACAGGTCGACCTAAGGCTTGGCCTTGATCATTCACAAAGCCCGTCAAGATATCTTCTGGTAGGCCAGTCGGTTGACCTTTGCTAAATGGCACGAAGATCAGTTTATAGCCACTACGCGGTTGGCGATTCCATGAGCCATGTTGACCAATAAAAGCCCCACCTTGATAGTGAGCGGGTAAAGCTTGCCCTTGGTAAAATGCCAAACCTAAGGAGGCAGTATGTGCGCCTAGAGCATAATCAGGGACTAAGGCTTGAGCGACTAACTCAGGGTTTTGTGGTTGCATGCGCGTATCAACTTGCTGTCCAAAATAGCTATACGGCCAGCCATAAAAACCGCCGTCTTTAACCGAGGTCATATAATCCGGTACGAGATCATTGCCCAATTCATCTCGCTCATTGACCGTCGTCCACAGTGCTCCGGTTTGCGGTTCCCAAGCTAAACCATTCGGATTGCGTAAGCCAGAAGCAAACACACGGCGCGCTCCTGTTTTTAGATCAAACTCTAAAATGGCAGCACGATTGACTTCATGCTGCAACCCCTGTTCTCCCACATTACTATTCGAACCGACAGTGGCGTAGAGCTTAGAGCCATCTGGGCTGGCGATAATATTTTTTGTCCAATGATAATTAATGGGGCCAGCTGGCAAATCAGCGAGTTTGGTGGGCGCCGCACTGATTTGAGTAGCTCCGGTTTGATAGGGGAAACTGACAATTGCATCGGTATTCGCGACATACAAAGTATTCCCAAGCAATTGCATGCCAAACGGGGAGTTAAGATTACTTAAAAAATTGGTTTTTATTTCAGCAATACCATCGCCATTCGCATCCCGCAACAAGCTTATCCGGTTCGCGCTCGGTACGGCTGCTCCCGCTCGTTTCATCACCCATTGTTGAGCTTGAGCCATCAGGCCGCCTGCTTCCGGTTTAGGCGGTGCATTGGTTTCAGCGACTAAAACATCGCCATTAGGTAAGACATAGAGCCAGCGCGGATGATCTAAGCCACTAGCAAAGGCATTAACCGCTAAACCTGGGGCGGGTAGTGGTTTAGCTCCATTCGCCCAACCGACAGCGGGTGCAATATTAACCGTCGGAATCAGTGAGCTTTCAGGGGCGGGTAGCTTAGGATTTTGTCCATAACCCACGGAGCTAGTCACCGGGGGCTTAGACTCACTACAAGCAGTGAGTGCAAGGGTTAGACTACCAATGAAGACTAGCAAGCTTGGGTATTGCATAGAAAAACTCCAGAATAGGATGCACTAAGCTTACTGCGAATTGCTGAAATTTAACCTAATGTCCTTAGTTTTTGGCAGGGCAACAGCCGATGGCAGAGGCCTGCATGGTCTTGTGGGGGGGAAGCTGGCACAATGGTAAGATGATTGCCCGCAAATATCTTTATCTAATCGCTCTTGCCCGTGAGAAGCATTTTGGTCGTGCTGCACTTGCTTGCCATATTTCCCCTTCCACTTTATCCGCTGCGATTCGTGAAATTGAATTAGAGCTGGGGGTTGCGGTGGTGAACCGAGGGCGTTCGTTTGGTGGTTTAACTCGGGAAGGACAATGTGTGGTGGAGCATGCCATTCGTTTAGCAAGTACTGCTGAGGGCTTGCGCCAAGAGCTGCGTTCTTTGCGTGAAGAACTGACGGGTCATTTAAGTTTGGGGGTGATTCCAACCGCACTCACCGTCGTCGCGAGTCTAACCGCTGCGTTTGCGCGTCAACATCCCCAAGTCAATTTCGAGGTGCGCTCATTAGGTACGAATGACATTCTGAAACGCATGCAACAATTCGATCTGGATGCAGGCATTATGTATGTCGAATCGGGTATACAGCAGCAATTATTCACGGTGTCTTTGTGGGAGGAACATCATGTATTTTTATGCCCGATGGAGAGCGAACTCGCCAACCGTGAAGCGATTACTTGGTATGA
Source organism: Thiothrix eikelboomii (assembly GCF_900167255.1). GTDB lineage: Bacteria > Pseudomonadota > Gammaproteobacteria > Thiotrichales > Thiotrichaceae > Thiolinea > Thiolinea eikelboomii. The sequence continues at coordinate 186,922 of NZ_FUYB01000003.1, read as the reverse complement.
AGCGACTCACACGCCGCTATGTTTACTGACGCCGGATATGCAAAATCGGAAAATGATTGACGCGATTTTTAGTCAATTGGGCTATAGCGCCGAACCGAGTTTGGAAACTAATTCGATTATTAGCATGCTTGCCCATGTATCAGCTGGCGGTTGGTCAGCCATTTTGCCGGAGAATGTCTTGGAGCTGATTGGTGTGCCTGCGGGTGTAAAAGTGTTGCCACTGACTGAACCGAGGTTTAGTTCACAAACGGGTTTAGTCGTCGCAGGCAGAGAACCTTGGTCGCCTTTATTGACAGCTTTGATTCAGACCGCCAAACAGTTGAGTCAGCCACCCTTGCTGTCTCCTGCAGCTTAGGTTGTCCTGAGGTTTAGGTACAAGCGTTGTTTGATGTTTTTGTGCAATAAATCCGAACACTTCTTCTAAATTTTCTGCTTTCCCAAACAAACTACTTGCCCTATGCTGCAAAGATGAGGGAGAGCGCCTATTTATAAGCCTCCAGCTAGCTTGCCCTCAGTTATAAAATAATCAGGATGCTTACTATGACTGCCACCATCCAAGCCTTGATTGATGCGCACAGCAACCAAGCGGGTGCTTTATTGCCCACTTTGCATGCGCTTCAAGCTCAATTCGGTTATATACCTGCGGAAGCCACGCCTTTAATTGCTCACAGTCTAAATTTATCTCGGGCAGAAGTGCAGGGGGTACTGAGCTTTTATCATCATTTCCGTACCACGCCCCCCGGCAAGTATGTCTTGCAAATTTGTCGAGCTGAATCCTGTCAAGCGATGGGGGGACGTGATTTAGAGACACATGCTAAAGCGGCTTTAGGGCTGAATTATCACCAAACTACTGCCGATGGCTGTATTAGTTTAGAACCAGTGTATTGCTTGGGTAATTGTGCCTGCTCGCCAGCGGTGCGCGTGGGTGATGAGATTCAAGGACGGATGGATGTGGCACAACTGGATGCTTTAATTGCCGAATTACGCCAAGGAGCTGCAGCATGAGTTATACCATTTATGTGCCTTGCGATACCACGGCTGTCTCGGTAGGAGCGGATAAGCTAGCTCACGCTTTAAGCACCCAAGCACAGCAGGCAGGGATTGAACTGAAGTTGGTGCGCAATGGCTCGCGTGGGCTATTTTGGCTTGAGCCTTTAGTTGAGGTAGAAACGGCTCAAGGGCGAGTGGCTTATGGCCCTGTGCGACCGAGTGATCTGGCAAGTTTATGGGAGGCTGAGTTTTTCAAAGGCGGTGAGCACCCGCTGAAACTCGGCTTGACGGAAGACATTCCATTTTTAAAGCAACAAGAGCGGTTAACTTTTGCACGAGTGGGGGTGATTGATCCGGTCTCAGTGAATGATTATGAGGCACAAGGTGGCTGGTTAGGCTTACGTAATGCCCTGACCCTGACGCAAGACGATATTGTCTCGGCAGTGACTGCCTCGGGTTTGCGAGGGCGCGGTGGGGCAGCTTTCCCCACAGGGATTAAATGGCAAACGGTTTTAACCGCTGATAGTGAGCAGAAATATATTGTTTGTAATGCGGACGAAGGTGATTCGGGTACATTTTCAGATCGGATGCTGATGGAAGGCGACCCGTTTTGCTTAATTGAAGGCATGGTGATTGCTGGCTTAGCCGTAGGTGCGAACCAAGGCTATATCTACCTACGTTCAGAATATCCGCGTGCTTTTAACACACTCAAGACCGCAATTGTGCAGGCTCAAGCGGCAGGTTTCTTAGGGAGTAATATCCTCAATTCGGGGCAAGCCTTTGATTTAGAAGTGCGCCTCGGGGCAGGAGCTTATATTTGTGGGGAAGAGACCGCTTTGCTGGAAAGCCTAGAAGGTAAGCGTGGACAAGTCCGTGCTAAGCCGCCACTTCCAGCCATTCAAGGTTTATTCGGTAAGCCCACGGTAGTCAATAATGTAGTGACGCTGGCGAGTGTGCCAGTGATCTTGGCTAAAGGTGCAGCGTTTTATGCCAATTACGGCAGGGGGCGCTCACGTGGGACTTTGGCTTTCCAATTGGCAGGCAATATTAAGCACGGCGGCTTAGTCGAGAAAGCTTTCGGCCTGAGCTTGCATGAGTTGCTCTATGAATTTGGGGGTGGCAGCCAATCGGGTAAGCCACTGCGGACTGTGCAAGTCGGTGGTCCACTGGGGGCTTATATACCGGCTGAGTACTTCAATTTGCCACTCGATTATGAAGCCTTAGCTCAACAAGAATTTATGATCGGGCATGGAGGGGTTGTGGCCTTCGATGACACTGTCGATATGGCGAAAATGGCACAGTTTGCGATGGAGTTTTGTGTGGAAGAGTCCTGTGGCAAATGTACGCCCTGTCGGATCGGTTCAGTGCGCGGGGTGGAGGTGATCGAGCGTATTCGCAAGGGTGAGGAGCGCGACACCAATCTCGAATTACTGAAAAGCCTGTGTGACACCATGATTAATGGTTCGCTGTGTGCTATGGGTGGGATGACCCCCTTTCCGGTCTTAAGTGCTTTGAAATATTTTCCGGCGGATTTCGGCGTGACTGCCGCGCCTAAGGTGTGAGGAATCATTATGTCTTGTCATTGCCAATCCAGTCTTGATTTGGGTACACCCGCGAGTCAGTCTAGCCAGCGGGTCAGTTTCACGCTTGATGGACAAACCCTGACCGCCGCCGCTGGAACGACGATTATTCGTGCGGCGGCTGAAGCTGGAATTAAAATTCCCAAACTCTGTGCGACTGAACAACTGAATAGCTTTGGTTCTTGTCGGTTGTGCTTAGTGCAAGTCGAAGGTCGACGCGGTTATCCCGCTTCCTGTACTACTCCTGTGGAAGCAGGCATGAAGATTATCACCCAATCACCGAAGCTTGCTGAGATCCGCAAAGGTGTGATGGAGTTATATATCTCGGATCACCCGCTTGATTGCTTGACTTGTACCGCGAATGGCAATTGTGAATTGCAGGATATGGCCGGTGTGGTCGGCTTGCGTGAAGTACGCTATGGCATGGCGGGCGAGAATCATTTTGATGCCGAGCACGCTGAGCCGAAGGACGAATCCAATCCCTATTTCACTTTTGAACCCAGTAAATGCATTGTCTGTAGTCGCTGTGTGCGTGCCTGTGAAGAAGTGCAGGGTACGTTTGCACTGACTATTGGTGGGCGCGGTTTTGCTTCCAAAGTAGTGGCAGGTGCGAATGAAAATTTCTTAGGTTCAGAATGTGTCTCCTGTGGGGCTTGTGTGCAGGCTTGCCCGACTGCCACTTTAAGCGAAAATACCTTAATTCAACTGGGGCAGGCCGAGCGCTCTGTGACGACCACTTGTGCCTATTGTGGGGTCGGTTGTTCGTTTAAGGCTGAAGTGAAGGGGCAACAAGTGGTGCGGATGTTGCCGGATAAAAACGGGGGAGCCAATGCGGGACATGCTTGTGTGAAGGGGCGATTTGCTTGGGGTTACGCGACCCACCCCGACCGAGTGACTCAGCCGATGATTCGTAAATCTATTCACGATGCATGGCAGGAAGTGAGCTGGGAGGAAGCCGTGACTTATGCGGCCAGCGAGTTTAAGCGTATTCAAGCTCAGTATGGGCGTAAATCGGTCGGTGGAATTACTTCCTCTCGTTGCTCGAATGAGGAAACTTATTTAGTGCAAAAATTAGTACGGACGGCGTTTGGGAATAATAACGTCGATACTTGTGCACGAGTTTGCCATTCACCGACAGGCTATGGTTTAAAGCAAACCTTGGGTGAATCAGCAGGGACGCAAGACTTTGAATCGGTTTTGCATGCCGATGTAATTATTGTGATGGGTGCGAATCCGACGGAAGGGCATCCGGTGTTTGGTTCGCTGCTCAAGCGACGTTTGCGTGAGGGCGCTAAACTGATTGTAATTGACCCGCGTGAGATTGAGCTAGTCCGCACTCCACATATTGAGGCTAGCTATCATTTAGCGCTTAAGCCCGGTACGAATGTGGCGATGATTAATGCCTTGGCACAAGTAATCGTCACCGAAGGTTTATGGGATCAAGCTTTTGTGCGCACTCGCTGTGAACAGCCTGCTTTTGCACAATGGCAGGAATTTATTCTGCGCCCTGAAAATAGCCCCGAAGCAGTGGCAGAGATTACCGGTGTTCCTGCTGAGGCTATTCGTGGTGCTGCACGTTTGTATGCCAATGCACCGAATGGGGCGATTTATTATGGCCTCGGGGTGACTGAGCATAGCCAAGGTTCGACCACCGTGATGGGGATAGCTAATTTAGCGATGTTGACGGGGAATATTGGACGTGCAGGGGTGGGAGTCAATCCTTTGCGCGGGCAAAACAATGTGCAGGGTTCTTGTGATATGGGGTCTTTCCCGCATGAGTTACCCGGCTATCGGCATGTGAGTATTGATGCAGTCCGCAATGAGTTTGCGGCCTATTGGCAAACAGAACTAGACCCCGAACCCGGTTATCGTATCCCGAATATGATGAATGCGGCCGTGGCGGGCAGTTTCAAAGGCATGTATATCCAAGGTGAGGATATTGCCCAATCTGACCCGAATACCCAACATATTCAAGCAGCGCTCGAAAATCTGGAATGCTTGGTGATTCAAGATATTTTCTTTAATGAAACCGCTAAATACGCGCATGTATTTTTGCCGGGGGCTTCCTTTTTGGAAAAAGACGGCACGTTTACCAATGCGGAGCGGCGTATTTCACGGATTCGAAAAGTGATGGAACCCTTAGGCGGTAAAGCCGATTGGGAAGGTACGATCTTACTTTCGAATGCTTTAGGCGTGCCGATGAATTATCAGCATCCATCGGAAATTATGGCAGAAATCGCCGCACTGACGCCAAGCTTCAAAGGGGTCAGTTATGAGAAGCTCGATCAATTCGGCAGCCTACAATGGCCTTGCAATGATGAGCATCCTGAAGGTTATAAAATTATGCATACCGAAACCTTCACACGCGGTTTGGGGAATTTCATTCTCACTGAATATGTGCCCACTACCGAGAAGATTACTCAGCGTTTCCCCTTGATTTTGACCACAGGCCGGATTTTGAGCCAATACAATGTGGGCGCACAAACCCGCCGCACAAAAAATGTGGTGTGGCATGCGGAAGATAAGCTTGAAATCCACCTGCAGGATGCGGAAGATCGCGGCATTAATGACGGTGATTGGGTGCTGATTTCCAGTCGAGCAGGCGAAACCCGGATGCGTGTAGAAATCTCCAATCGAGTACAACCGGGTGTGGTTTATACCACTTTCCACTTCCCCGAATCGGGCGCGAATGTGGTCACGACAGATAATTCAGATTGGGCGACGAATTGCCCTGAATATAAAGTCACCGCTGTACAAGTCGCTCGTTGCGAGGAGCTTCCGGTCTGGCAACAGGAGTTTGCGCAGATGGAGGTGGAACAACAAGCTTTGTTACCATGAACCTTGTTGCGGAGTTCGACACTGAGCTGCTCGCTACGTCACAAGCTGTGGTAGCTAAGCGCTATGCACAAGGCACTTGGAGCGAGCAGCCGGATCGTATTGCCGAGGAAGTTCCACTGGCCTTGATTTATAACGGGATTGCCCATGCGGTGATGTTGGGTACACCCGCAGATTTAGAAGATTTTGCCCTCGGTTTTAGCCTGACTGAGGGGCTGATCAGCCATGCTAAAGACCTGCATGATGTGGAGGTCGTGGTATCAGAGCTTGGTTTAGAGCTGCATTTGGAGATTGCTTCCGCCGCTTTTCATGGCTTTAAGGCCTCGCGGCGGCAAATGGCAGGGCGCACGGGTTGTGGTTTATGTGGGCAAGAAACTCTGCAACAAGCGATTCGTCCAGTCTCTAAAGTCGGCCATACTTTACAGCTTCAACCTCACGCACTAGAACGCGCTTTAAACCAATTACCCGACTGGCAAAGTTTGCACCAAACCACGGGTGGGGTCCATGCTGCCGCATGGGCGGATCTGGAGGGTCATCTTCAATTACTGCGTGAAGATGTCGGGCGACATAATGCTTTAGATAAACTTTTGGGCGCTTTATTTAAAGCTAAAGTCGATACTCGCCACGGCTTCTTATTGCTAACCAGCCGTGCGAGCCATGAACTGGTCTATAAAGCAGCCTTTGCGGGGATTGAATTGATTGCAGCCGTCTCAGCGCCGACTTCTTTGGCTTTACGGCATGCAGAAGAGGCGGGGTTAACGCTGGTAGGCTGGGTGAGGAAGGGCGGGTTTTCAGTTTACTCAGGGCAGAAAAGGGTAGGTTAGGCACAATTTTATCCCTAATAGCCTGAGATATATCCATTTCTAGCTATACCTCTATAGATACTCAACTAACCTATTAGGTAACTGATCTTTTTGACTTGGTTTGCATAATATCAATGCTGCAAATCAAGTTAGCACGAAAGATTGGAAGCCGGAGTCAGGCGAAGTGTGGGTTATTTGATTTAGATCAAAAAGTAGTCACAACGGCTTTGCTCCTTAGCAATTAAGTCACTCATCAATTCCCAGTGTGCGTAGTTAAGCGTGCTCGGGGATAGCCGTTAGGAGCACATATGATTTCACAAGAAGTTGTGGATCTCTCACGATTGCAGTTTGCTTTAACTGCACTGTATCACTTTCTATTTGTCCCACTGACCTTGGGGATGACCTTCCTGCTGGCGATTATGGAATCAGTCTATGTCATGACTGGCAAGCAGGTTTATAAAGACATGGTTCAATTCTGGGGCAAGTTATTCATGATTAACTTTGCCCTAGGCGTGACTACCGGTCTGACGATGGAATTCCAATTCGGGACGAACTGGGCCTATTACTCGCATTATGTTGGTGATGTATTTGGTGCACCCCTAGCCATTGAGGGTTTAATGGCTTTTTTCCTTGAGTCAACTTTTGTGGGTTTATTTGTGTTTGGCTGGGATCGGTTGAGCAAGGTACAGCATTTAACGGTGACTTGGCTAATGGCACTGGGTACGAATCTTTCAGCCCTATGGATTTTGATAGCCAATGGCTGGATGCAAAATCCGATTGGTGCAGAATTCAGTTATGAAACCATGCGTATGGAGATGGTTGATTTTGGGGCAGTGCTATTTAATCCGGTCGCACAAGTTAAATTTGTTCATACGGTAGCCGCAGGTTATGTGACTGGCTCGATGTTTGTCCTTGGGATTAGTGCTTGGTATTTACTGAAAAAACGTGATCTCGGCTTTGCTAAGCGCTCGTTTGCAATTGCTGCAGGCTTTGGTATGGCCTCGATTTTATCAGTCATTTTACTGGGGGATGAAAGTGGCTATGAAGCGGGTGAGGTACAAAAAATGAAGCTCGCAGTCATTGAAGCCGAATGGCATACCGAACCACCCCCGGCCGGTTTTAATGTTATCGCCTTTCCTGATCAGGAAAAAGGTGAAAATACCTACGCCTTAAAAATTCCCTATGCGCTTGGCATTATTGCCACCCGCTCTTTAAGCGAGCCTGTTATCGGGATTCATGATTTAGTCGCCAAAGGTGAGGCGCGTATTCGTCGTGGTATCACTGCTTATGCTTTATTCCAAAAGCTGCGCCAAGGCAGTGCGACTGAAGCGGATAAGCAAGCTTTTGAGCAACTGAAAGTAGATTTAGGTTATGGCTTATTGTTGAAGCAATACACGCCCAATGTGGTGGATGCCACTGAAGAGCAGATTAAGCTGGCTGCTAAAGGCACTGTGCCGCCCGTTGCCCCTTTATTCTGGGCATTTCGGATTATGGTTGCAGCTGGCTTTACGATGTTAGTCGTATTTGCCTTGGCCTTCTATTTCACTGCCAATCGCACGGTTTGGAATAAACGTTGGTTGTTGCGCCTGGCTTTTTTTAGTATTCCGCTGCCGTGGATTGCGATTGAAACAGGCTGGTTTGTGGCAGAGTATGGTCGTCAACCTTGGGCGATTGGTGAGATTTTACCGACTTTCTTAGGCACTTCGACGTTAAGTGCGGGGGATCTGATCGGTAGTATTTTCGGCTTTGTCGTCTTGTATACCATTTTCTTTATTATTGAAATGTATTTGATGATTAAGTTTGCCCGTCTTGGTCCTAGTAGCTTACACACTGGGCGTTACCATTTTGAAAAGCAAGCAGGTAGTGGTGGTGGTTATACAGCACATGCTTATGCGCAAAAACTTAATGATCGCACCTAAGGAGAGCCAGCATGTTATTGGATTATGAAAGCTTAAAATTGGTTTGGTGGGTGTTGATCGGTATCTTATTTATTGGCTTTGCACTCACGGATGGCTTTGATATGGGGGTGGGGGCTTTGCTGCGGGTGGTAGGTAAAACCGATGAAGAGCGGCGGGTTGCGATCAATACCATAGCCCCACATTGGGATGGCAATCAAGTTTGGTTGATTCTGGCCGCTGGTGCGATTTTTGCTGCTTGGCCAATCACCTTTGGCGCAGCTTTCTCGAGTTTTTATTGGGCGATGGTGTTGACCTTATTCTCGCTGTTTTTCAGGCCAATAGGGTTTGATTATCGCTCTAAATTGGCTAGCCCCGCTTGGCGCAATCTTTGGGATTGGGGTTTGGTCGTCGCGGGTGTTGTGCCACCTTTGGTGATTGGTGTGGCCTTTGGCAATTTGCTCTTGGGCGTACCCTTTGCTTTCGATGAGTATATGCGTTTAACCAGTCGTGGCTCATTCTTTGCCTTATTCCATCCGTTTGCTATTTTGGTCGGCATCGTCAGCTTATTGATGTTCATGATGCAGGGGGCAACTTATCTGATGCTGCGGACCGATGAAAAGGTCTATCAACGTGCGCAAAGCATGGCCAGTCTAACGGCTTTGGGGGTGATGGTGAGCTTTACTTTAGCTGGCCTTTGGCTATGGCTTGGGGTGGATGGTTATATGATTACACAAATGCCACCGACCGATGCTTTGCCGAATCCTTTGAATAAAGTCGTCGTACCTACTGAAGGCGCTTGGCTCACCAATTATACCCATTATCCTTTAGCAATTACTGCTCCTACTTTAGGTTTATTAGGTGCACTGACGGTATTTGCTTTGGCGAAAGCGGGGCGGGCCGGTTGGAGTTTTGTGTTTAGTTCCTTGAGTATTATCGGCATTATTCTGACCGCAGGGGTGTCTTTATTTCCTTTTGTGATGCCTTCTAGTCTAAATCCCAATCATAGTTTGACCGTGTGGGATTCGGCATCTAGCCATCTGACTTTGAATATTATGCTGTGGGCGGCCTTGATTTTTGTCCCGCTGATTCTGATCTATACCTTATGGTGCTATCGCATGTTGTGGGGCAAGATCACCTTAGCATTTATTCGTTCCAATGATCATACTGCTTATTAGGAGAGTTTCATGTGGTATTTCGCGTGGATTTTGGGCGTATTACTCGCTAGTTCCTTCGGGATTATTAATGTCATGTGGCTAGAGCTAAACGGTCTGGATGAGGATGAGTAAATCTAAGACTTAAGCCAAGCGGGGATAGGGTTGATGCTCTATCCCTTTGTGTTTTTGCATAATAATGTCAGCAGCGACTTCTCCGCCCGAACATAAGCAAATTTTAACCGCATGGGCGAGCTATGCGGGGCGTTGGCCGCCGCTTGCGATAGTCACGGGGGTGTTAGCAGCGAGTTTACTGATTGTTCAAGCTTGGCTTTTAGCCAGCAGTGTACAGGCAGTATTATTTGAGCAAGCTGATTTAGTTGATTTAATGCCGTGGTTAGCGGGTTTGCTGTTAGTTTTTTGCCTGCGTGCAGGGTTTGGTTGGGTGTCCGAACAGGCTGCATTTCAAGGTGCTCTGCAAGTCAAACTCCAGATTCGCCAATTGCTATATAACAAACTGCAAAGCTTAGGGTCTGCATGGCTGAGTGAGGAGCGTAGTGGGGCGGTAACTACCCTGTTGAGCGATGGAGTAGAGCAGCTTGAAGCTTATTATGCGCGTTATCTGCCAGCGATGCGGTTGAGTGTGTATGTACCGCTCCTGATCTTAGTTGTTGTATTGACTCAAGACTGGCTGTCGGCGCTGGTACTCTTCGTTACTGCTCCTCTAATCCCCTTGTTTATGATGTTGATTGGCAAAGGTACGGAGCAGCGTAATCAACAGCAGTGGCAGCAATTGGCACGGATGAGTGCTTATTTTCTGGATGTGATTCAAGGCTTAAGCACCTTAAAACTCTTCAATGCCAGTCGCCGTGAGGCAGAAGCTATCGCAGAGGTATCTGAGCAGTATCGGCAAAGTACTATGTCGGTATTGCGTGTAGCCTTTTTATCCTCTTTTACCCTCGAATTTTTTACCAGTGTGAGTATTGCCGTAGTGGCTGTATTGGTAGGGTTTCGTTTGTTTTGGGGAGAGCTGGAGTTTTTCAAGGGGTTTTTTGTGCTTTTACTGGCGCCTGAATTTTATCTGCCCTTGCGTAATTTAGGCGTGCAATACCATGCACGGATGCAGGCTCTCGGGGTTGTCGGCAGTATGCAGGAGATTTTGCAGCAGGTCGGTCAACCATCCAATCAACCACTAGCAACTTGGGAGGGTTTAAATGAGCAAACCATTCAGTTGCGTGATATTACTTTCTATTATCCCGATGGACGTCAAGCTTTAACCGATTTCAACCTCACAATCCCTGCCAAGCAAACCTTGGCCTTAGTCGGCGCTAGTGGTGCGGGTAAGTCAACGGTTCTGCAATTGCTTTTAGGATTTATTGAGCCACAAGTGGGGGACATTCTGGTGGGATCAAGGCCTTTAAACCAGATTCCACGCAAGGAGTGGCATAAGCAAATCGCTTGGTTGCCACAGCGTGCACAATTATTTGCCATGAGTGTGGAGGATAATATTCGGATGGGGCAGTCAGCCAGTTGGGAGGCCGTTAAAACTGCTGCCCAAGCCGCGCAAGCCCATGAGTTTATTGAACGCTTACCGCAAGGTTATGCCAGCTTAATGGGTGAAGCAGGCTTGGGCTTATCAGGTGGGCAAAGACAGCGCATTGCTTTAGCACGGGTATTTTTAAAAGCTGCACCCTTAATCATTTTGGATGAAGCCACCGCACATTTAGATCAAGCGAGCGAAACCTTGATTCAAGAGGCTTTGGCACAGCTTCAAGGTCAACATACGATTGTACTGATTGCCCATCATTTGCAAACCATTCAAAATGCTGATTGCATTGCAGTGTTAGACCAAGGACGAGTTCTTGCTTGTGGTAGGCATGCTGAATTACTCAAAACCTGCACGGCCTATCAAACGATGCTGGCTGCTTATGCTGAGGCGCAAGTATGAAGCTGATCTGGAGGCTGGTGCGTTTATATCGGCCTTATAGCGGCTGGATGTTATTAGGTATTTTATTGTCTTTGCTCACCGTCTTAGCGAATATTAGTTTATTGGCTTTATCGGGTTGGTTTATTAGCTCGATGGCTTTAGCGGGGGCAATAGGCGGGAGTATGAATTATTTCACTCCCGCCGCCCTGATTCGAGGTGCAGCCATTACCCGCACTGCGGGACGCTATGGGGAGCGGTTGATCACGCATGAAGCAACTTTTCGCCTAGTGTCTGAGTTGCGCGTCTGGTTTTATGAAAAGCTTGAGCCACTCGCCCCCGCTGTTTTGCAGCAATATCGCAGCGGTGACGTGCTGAGTCGGATTCGTGCCGATATAGATACTCTGAATAATTTCTATTTGCGCATCTTCCTACCTATGATAGTGGCACTACTGGCCACGTTAATTGTGGTAATCACCTTAGCTTATTATCAGCCGCTATTTGCAATGGTTGAGTTGATTTTATTGCTGATAGCGGGTGTCGTGCTGCCTTGGCTACTGAATAAACTGAGCCTAACCACGGGCGCACAACTGGTGCAAACGGCTGCTAATTTGCGCACGCAACTGGTAAGCGACCTACAAGGCATGGGCGAGTTATTGATCTATGGAGCAGCCGAGCAACAAGCACAAACCCTACAACAGCACTCGCAAGCGTTAGCCGCTCAGCAACAACGGCTCAACCGCCTCAATACTTGGACACAAATAGCCTTGAACGTCACTGCAAGTTTAGCGATGTGGCTGCTGCTGATTTTGGCAGTGCCTTTGGTTCGACAAGGCAGTCTCGCTCCTGCAAATTTAGCGATGCTCAGCTTATTGGCTTTAGCCAGTTTTGAAGCGATTGCCCCTTTGCCATTGGCTTGGCAGAGTTTAGGTGAGACCTTGGCAGCGGCACGGCGTATTTTCACCCTGACGGAACAAGCACCCCCAGTACAAGAGCCTGAACAGCCGCTGCCTGTACCTGAATCCTTTAGTTTGCGTTTCGATCAACTCAGTTTTCGTTATCAAGCGACCCGTCCTTGGGTACTTAAAGAGCTTAGTTTTAGGCTTGAACCCGGCCAAAAACTAATAATCTTAGGGGCTAATGGTAGCGGTAAAACCAGCTTATTGAGTGTCTTACTGCGTTTTCATGAACCCACTAGTGGCAGACTGTTGCTCAATGAACAACCCATTCAAGCTTATACGGGGGAAGCTATTCGGGCGCGTCTTGCGGTGGCTGAGCAACACGCTCAAGTATTCAATAGCACCCTTCTGGATAATTTACGTCTTGCAAATCCGGTCGCAACTCAAGCGCAAATTGAGCAAGCCTGTAGTGCCGTATTATTAGATGAATTCATTCAACAACAACCGGAAGGCTATCATACTTGGGTCGGCGAAACGGGTCTGCATTTATCGGGTGGGCAATTACAGCGCTTAGTTCTTGCGCGTGCCTTGTTAAAACCGGCCAGTGTATTAATTTTGGACGAACCCACTGAAGGTTTAGACCCCGAAACAGCTTTAAGCGTGATGCGCAATATCTTGGCTTGGGTGGAAGCGCAAGGGCAGAGTTTACTAGTGATTACACATCAGCGTTTGGGGATTGAGGCGGAGATGGAGGTACTGAGGCTAAGCACTCAGCCTCAGTTCAATCAACTTTCAATCGACTCTCAATCAACCCGACATCTTCACCAACCATAAAGCAATTGCCGGAAAGCTCACTAAAATCGCTAAGCGAATCAAATCGGTGATAATAAAGGGAGTGAGTCCCTTAAACATGGTATGCGCAGGAACTGAGGGCAGGGTCGCCCGCAATACAAATACATTCATGCCAATCGGTGGGGTAATTAAGGCAATTTCTGTGGCTACCACCACAATAATCCCAAACCATACTAAGTCAAAACCTTGCGCCACAATTAAGGGAGCGAATAAGGGAACAAAGATTAAGATGATGGCGAGGGAATCCATCACACAGCCTAAGATTAAAAATACCAATAAAATAAAGCCAATTAAACTATAGCCACTCACCCCTAAGGTTTGCACATAGCTGAGAATACCTTCGGCTAAACCGGAATAGGAAATCAACTTAGAGAATAAGAGCGCACCGAATAAAACCGTGTATAAGATAACTGAAGTGTAAGCCGTTTCTAATAAGACAATACGCAGGGTTTTTAGCGATAACTTCCCAGATACAGCTGCGATCAAGATGGCAATGCCAGCACCAATGCCAGCTGCTTCGGTGGGCGAAAACCATTTCAGATATAAGCCACCAATAATCAGCGCGAAGATAGCGACAAACGACCAAGTACCCTTGAGTGAATAAAAACGGTCTTTCCAAGCAGTGCGCGGGCCACGAGGGGCAGCATTTGGATGGCGTAAACTGATTAGGTAAATCGCCAGCATATACATCACTAAGCCTAATAAGCCCGGTACGATTCCAGCAATAAACAAATCACCAATATTAGTCTGAGTCAAAATTCCATAAATGACTAAGATGATCGAGGGCGGAATTAAAATACCTAAAGTTCCCCCAGCAGCAATCGTAGCGGTGGCTAAACCGTCTGAATAGCCGTATTGACGCATACTTGGATAAGCGACTTTAGACATGGTAGCGGCTGTGGCATAACTCGAGCCACACACTGAGCTAAATCCAGCACAAGCCACCATCGTCGATAAGGCTAAACCACCACGTACATGTCCAAAAAATGCATTGGCGGCTTTGAATAAATCCTCGGAGATACCCGTCCGCGAAATGACATTACCCATTAAAATGAACATCGGTACTACGGCTAATTCATAGGATAAGACAGCCTCTGAAATAGTCATCGGTAGCAAGGTGAGGGCAACGGAGGTGTCCATTAACAGTGCAATGCCCACTAAGCCGACGGTTAGTAATGAAAAACCTAAGGGTACGCGCAAAAATGAGAGAATTAATACCGCGATAATCGCCAAGATGCCGATGGTCATAGTTCACCTCCGCTCGAGCTAGGTAAATTGGCTTGAGCTTTAGCTGAGGGGTAGTAACTGATATACAGCAAACCTAAGGCACTCAAAACCGCCGAGCAGGCCATTAAAAGATATAAGGGTGCACGTGGCAGACGTAATTCAGGGCTAACATCCGCAATAGAATGCGCTTCTAGCGCGGATTGGAGAAAAGTCCAGCTAATCAAACATAAAATCACGGTCATCAGTAAAGTGATCACTTGTTTCCACCACCGCATGCCTGATGACTGGGTAAGTTTATCGAATAAGTCCACTGTCAGATGAGTACCCGCCATCGTCACCAGCGGTAAACCACAAAACACCACCACAGCCATTAAATGCTCCGTCAAATCTTGGATGCCAAAAATGGGATGGTTGAATAAATGCCGTCCAGTGACATCGGCGAAATTAATCACCACCATCATCAACAGGCTAAACATCAACAGATATTCAATCATCTGTCTGATGTGGGTAATAACTCGATCCATACAAGCCTCCAGTCGTCCAGTCGGTGACCCAGCCCCAAGTTTGGCTTGAGGCTGTGCTGCGAATTTATTTTCCAGCGAGCGCTTGATAGTCGGTTTCAAAATCATTCAGCAGGGCTTTGGGATCAGCAATTCCTGCAGTTTTTGCGGCAGTTTCCCAATCAGCCAGCATTTTGGTACGGATTTCAGCAATTTTGCTGAGGAGTTCAGGATCAGGCGTGCTAAAGGTATGGCCGGCATCCCGTAGGGTTTTTTCAGCACTACTATTTTGTTGATTAAAGACTTCGCCCCATTGGCTGGCAAAGGCCTCGCCAGAAATTCCTTCAATCGCGGCTCGATCCGCGTCACTTAAAGCCTTCCATTTTTTCTCATTCATGGTCAAGAAAAAGGTCGCGCCATATAAGCCCTTGTCAATAATCGTGTGATAAGGCAATTTTTCGGTGAGGCGAAAATTCACCACCGATTCAATCGTATGCAAAGAGCCATCTAATACTTTGCTTTCTAGCATTTCATACGCTTTAGTGGCCGGTGCAGACACAGGAACTGCCCCCAAGCCTTCAATAATCGCCTGTTGAATCGGCCCACCCATTCGAATCTTTTGTCCTGCAAGATCCGCCAGATTTGCTAACGGTTTAGAGCCATGATTAAAAATCCCAGCGCCAAACATGCCGACACTGAGTAGTTTAATGCCAGCATACGCAGGATCAGCTTGCAGATGTTGGTTATAGCTTTTCCATAGTGCGACTGATTGTGCTTTCGCATCGCTGCCAGCAAAGGGCAGTTCTGCAAACCAGATGGATTTAAAGCGATCTGGCTCATAAGTGAAATTACCCCAAGTAATATCAGCTACGCCTTTACGTGCCAACTCCCAATGTTGGGGCGGTGTACCGAGGGCTTTAGGAAGAATTTCGACTTTAACGCGGCCTTCAGTGACTTTTTCGACTGCTTTGCTCCAAGGCTCAAGGATTTGGGTATGCACGAAGTGAGTGGTTGGTACCCAGCTCGACATTTTTAAGGTATCGGCATAGAGGGTGTTGGCAAATAAGCTGCTGCTCATGGCTAGCGCGAATAAACTCAGCTTAAGGCAGGTTGGTTTCATGGTATTGCTCCTCCAGAAAAAGATTAAAGCCAGTCAGGTATTTATTGGGTCGTAGGGCGGGCAGCTTGCTGACGGATCAGTTCAGCAATCAGGCTAGCACCCAAGGGAATAATGTCGGTATCAAAGATAAATTGCGGATGATGGCAATACGGCCCATCTTGTCCCATAAAGAAATACGCTCCGGGTATTTGCTGTAAGAAATAAGAAAAGTCTTCTGAAGCCATCAGTGGGCGGGCGTTCATAATCACCTGTTCTGCACCTGCAAGCCGAGTTGCCACCGCTTGCACAGCCTCGACCGCCTGTGGGTGATTCAGGGTGACAGGGGCTTGATGGGGATAATGAATGGCAACGCGCACGCCATAGAGTAAAGCGGTGCTGTCAGCGGCTTGTTGTAATTGTGCATGAAGGCGAGCGCGCACTGTTTCAGAATGGGTGCGGATGGTGCCGGTCATCAGCAATTCTTCTGGCAGAATATTATTTGCCTGCCCTGCATGAATACTGCCAAATGAAATGACACCGCTATCACGGCTATCTAAAATCCGCGTCAAACTTTGTTGCAAGCTGGTAAGAAAATGTGCGGAGGCAAGAATCGCATCTTGCCCCGTATGCGGGGCAGAGCCATGAGTGCCTTTAGCCTTAATCAGCACTTCAACATGATCAGCAGAGGCCAAAGCACCTGCTGCGGGAATGCCTACTTTGCCTTTACCCAAACCGGGTAGATTGTGCAGAGCATAGATTTCATCACAAGGACAGCGTTCGAATAGACCCTCGGCGAGCATAGCTTGCGCACCGCTTAGCAATTCTTCAGCAGGCTGGAAAATAAAAATCGCTGTTCCTGCAAAGTCGCGATGAGCAGCTAAATACGCGGCAGCAGCCAATAGGGTCGTGGTATGACCATCATGTCCACAGCCATGAAATTTGCCTGCAATGCGTGAATGGTAATGCACACCGGAACATTCTTGCATGGGTAGGGCATCTAATTCCGCCCGAAAGGCAATCCTACGCCCAGTACCTGCTGTTCCGGGTAAGATACCCACCACACCAGTTTTACCAATGCCAGTAATGCATTCGATCTTCAGCTCATGCAAGCACGCGGCAACAAACTGGGCAGTATGATTTTCCTCAAAGCCTGTTTCGGGGCGTTGATGAATGGTATGAAGCCAAGTTTCCCATTGGGGGCGCTGCTCAGCAAGCCATGCCTGTATCGGATGAGTTGTGTCCATAATGCCTCCGCCTCCAAGTGCTTCAATAAATTCTCATTTAGAGATAATCTCAAATTGAAACTAATTTGTCTAGTCAGTTACTCTAACAAATTGCTATATTCAATAAAAATTTTGGCAAGGCATGATGCGTGATGATGACAATCGACAAGGACAAAGTATTCAAAAATAGCCGTTTAACCTACCGACTGGAGACGCTAGCGAATAATGCGATCAGTGCGAATGATCCGCTGTTTGTAGAAAAACTAGGCTGCAATATTCGTGAAATGCGGATACTGCGCCTGATTGATGATCATCCGGGGATCGAGTTTAATGAAATCATGCGTATATCAGGCTTAGATCGCAGCTTAGTCTCGCGTTTGATTCGTAGTTTATTAGAAAAAACTTTGATTTTGCGGGTGAATAACACCGAGGATGCACGTCGTTATGGTTTGTTTACCACGGATACGGGCAAAACTTGCCGCCAACTCGGACGGGAGCTATCCGATGCAGCCGAAGCTTTACTGCTACAACCCCTCGAGCCTGCGGAAGTGGAGCAGCTTAAAGCGTTGCTCGGCAGGCTATTGAGCTGGGTGCGTTCAGATGACTATCAAACGGGTGTACAGGCGATGTACGGTAGCTTTCGAGGAAGAGAGGAACGGTAGTGCTGTCGTTACAGGGTCTTGGGTCTAATGCAGCGATAACTGTTGAATCAATGATTGATTGAATCATTGAATGCTACGCTCAGTCTTACGCCATGCAACTTCTTGATTGCATTCTTGTTGTCTTTACCGCACTTGTTTACTCTAAGTTGCTTCACATAACTAGAATCCTAAAGCCATGATTGCTCCCACCTTATTTGATGATATTTATCTATTAACAGCGGGTCATTACCTACCCGGTGAGCCAATTAATAATCAGCAAATCGACGCTTATGTCGCACCACTGGATCAGTATTCACGCCGGATTAAGCAGCGCGTCTTGGGCGAAAATGGGATTCAAACCCGCTATTACGCCATTGATCAAGACGGGCAAACGACGATGAGCCACACGGATTTAGCCTGTCAATCCATCCAAGCCTGTTTGCAGCAAGCGCAAGTAAGCTTGCAGGCGATTGATGTATTAATCGCGGCAAGTTCGGGGGGGGATGTGAGCATACCGGGGTTGGGGAATATGATTCAGGGGGCTTTGCATGCCCCGCCAATGGAGGTGCATAGTCATCAAGGCGTGTGTGCATCCAGTGTTTTGGCGTTGAAAGATGCGGCGCAGTCGCTAGCGCAAAACCCCGAGCGAGGTATGGCTGTGGTGGTGGCAGCGGAGATGCCCTCACGCATCTTTAAGCGTTCACGCTTTGCTCGTCAAACGCAGGTTGATTTTGAGTCACAGTTTTTGCGTTGGATGCTATCGGATGGTGCAGGTGCGGTATTGCTTGCTAAGGGTGCACAAGTCTTAACGCAGGCTGCAAAAAATGCTCTAGCACAAGGCGGTTTAGCCTTAAAGCTCCAGTGGATACATACGAAATCCTTTTCTGGCGATTATCCAGTGTGTATGCAATTAGGGCAGGGCAGCCATCGTGCCAAAGAGCAGGATGTGACTAGCGAGTATAGTGCACAAGCTTCCTATTTGGATTTTCCCTCCCTCGCGGAAGCTGAAGCGGCGGGGCATTTTGCTTTGCGCCAGAATTTGCGTTTATTGCCGAATCTATTTGAGGTCGCGGTACATGAGTATGCGGGCCTAGTGCAAGGTGGTTGGGTCAAGCCGACTGAAGTGGATGTGTTTTTATGTCATTACTCTTCAGAAGCTTTGGGTAAGACCTGTGAGTCGATGATGGAGCAAGCGGGTTTAGGCATCGCCCGCGAAAAATGGTTTAGTAATCTCAAAACCTGTGGTAATACCGGAGCTGCCTCGATTTTTATTATGCTATCGGAGTGGTTAGCGACGCAAACGCCCAAACTGGGGCAGAAAATTTTTGCTTTTGTGCCTGAATCAGGGCGGTTTACGGTGAGCTATTTCCTGCTGGAAGTGGTGGATTTAAAAACGATTACTAGTGCTACCCGATCCATTCCCATTCCTAATCACAGTTTACCGCCACCCCCTGCCACGCTAACCGCAGGCATGAATCCGCAAGTTCAGAGTACTTTATTAGCATTAGCGGCGATTTGGCATCATTTCCGCTCGCAAATCTGGCGTACTCCCTTAGTGGAAAGAATTAATGCAGGGCAACTCACACCCAGCGATTATGTGGCGTGGATGGCGCAATGGATTCCGCAAGTACGCGAAGGCAGTTTGTGGATGCGGGAAGCGATAGCGCATTTGGATGAGCCGTATCAAGGTTTGGCAGAACTCATCACTGAGCATGCCAATGATGAGCAATTTGATTTCCAGATCCTGTTTGAGGATTACCAAGCTGCAGGGGGAAAGGCGCAAACACTGGATCAATTGCAGCGTAATGCTGGCGGTGAGGCGCTAAATAGTTATATGTATCGCCAAGCAAAAAACTCGAATCCCTTGGGTTTGCTTGGTGGGATTTATATTATTGAAGGCACAGGGCAGCGGATAGTACCGTGGTTATTACCCTTGGTAAAACAGCAGCTTAACTTACCAGAGCGTTGCTATCGGTTTTTAAAATATCATGGTGAAAATGATGAGCAGCATTTAGCGCGTTGGTTGTTGGCGCTGCAATTGGCGTTAGAGGTGGGGGGTGCAGCCACTCAACGGGAAATTATCCGTACTGCTAGCGATGTCGCCCGGTTATATCAATTACAAATGGAGCATATTTTGTGAAAGCGCCCTCTGATTGGTCAAACTGGCAGGATAATCCCGATGACCCTAACCCTTGGTATACCTTGTATGTCGATACGCTCACCCCGTTGTCACCTGAAGTTAAACAAGCTTGGTTAATAGATAGTAGCCGCAAAAGTCGTCAATATCTGTTGCCGATAGTGCGTCCCCTTGCACGAGCTATGATTATTTTTAATCAATTGCTTAAAACGCTGTTACCACAATGGCGGCAGTCTGTGGCTTTACATAAAACGATTGTTTGGGGGTTAAAAAACTTCGTCAGTCCTCAAGCCAATACTTTTATCTTGCGCCATTTTACCTTGGGTAGTGAGATTCAGCGCTTTATCTTGGACAATTTGCCCGGGATTGAAATTCCTCCCCTACATTTTATGCGCTTTCAGACCTTAGACGAACTCAGTGATGAGGCTTTTTTAAAGCATGATTTAAACTTATTTAATTTTATTACCCAGTTGAATCTAGCTTTGAAAGTACAAGGGCGCGAGATTATTGCTCCTAAGCGGTTGAATTTCTCGGCGATTACCGAGGGTGCTTTCCCGATTCGGGAGATACCGACGACAGCATTTAATAAGCTGGATATTCAAACCGCGATTGAGTTATATACACCCATTTTTCAGCTCTTCTTAACGGATAATGATTTTTGGCGCTCAGTGAATTCTTTGCAACTGGATGAAACGATGGCGCTGTATGTGGGGAAAATTCTCAATGATCCTTTGCCGGTGATGTTGGTGAATAATCGTCATCCTTTAGTCCCACACTCCACTTTAAAAGCTGGGTTTCGGTTGGTATTGCATGGCTTGGCGACGGAAATGCTGCATCGGTATTTGGTGCTCCTAAAGCAAAAGCAGGCAAGCTCTCTATCTCTTGAGGAAGATATAGCTGGAGTTAAGGGCTGAGTATGCTGAAAGCTTCAGAGTGTACTAGGAGCTAGTCATGCAAGATCTAAACCTTAGACCCAACTCTATCACTTCCATCCCCCGCGATAATGAAGGCTATCTGCTCAATCCTGAGGATTGGTCAGAAGCCCTTGCCGAAGTCTTAGCCGCTGAGGCTGAAGTCGAATTGCTGGGTGAGCCACGCGAAATTGTTTGGTTTGTGCGCGATTATTTTGAGCAACATGCCAGTGTCCCCGAAGCACGTAAAGTGCTGAAGTTTATGAAAGAACAGTGGGGCGCAGAAAAGGCGACTCGCAAGTATTTATATACTTTGTTTCCAAGGGGTTATGCACAGCAAGCCTGTAAAGTGGCGGGTATGCGTAAACCCTTGAAATTAATGCTGGATTTATAGTTTATTTCCAGCCCACTTTATCCATGATAATCAAGGCTGCTTGGTTATAGCGGCCTAATAAGCTTAAATTCAAAGCATCATGCTGCACGCCCATTTAATTTTTATCACTAAATATCGGGGCAACGTATTCAATGAGTCTAGCTGAAAATTGAAACAAGAATTTGGCTCTATCCGTGAGCACTGGATATGCAAAAAATCAGACTCACTGTGGTCGCCTTCTTACTTTGCTGGGAGTGTCGGCGGTGCGCCTCTATCAATCCTTGGTAATGCCAGTCTAGATGCAGCAGCGCTCAAAGCCGTTCGTAGCTGGTCATTTATGCCAGCTCAGCGAGACGGCAAGCCGATACCTTCCATCGTGCAATTGCCAGTACGCTTTAAGCTCAGCGGATAGGGTTAAAAAGGAGGATTTGAAACGGGTGATTGAATTCGGCTGAGTCGTTCAACCTTAAGATTTGCACCTGAACTCAAAACCTTTTAAGATAAATTAAATTTATAACTTGTCATGTCATAATTATTATATCAAGGGCTAAACAATGACTGCATCTGAACTGTATTCACCGCCTAATCCGGGCTGGGTTAATGAAACTTCCCATCATTCTAATTCTAACTCTCACTCTAATGCGGCTGAGCTGGTGCAAGCAGTGGCCTTGCCTGAGGATGAGGAGCTGCAATTATTAAAACGGTTAGGCTATTCTTATCAGGTATTGGCCGCGTCGATTATGCGCGCCAAACAGGCACAACAAGAATTACGTAGCAAGCTGAATCTACATAAACATGCCATTGGGGTGGCGCAGCAAGAGTTGCAAGAGATATTAACGCAACTAGCTGCACAACAGGCGAATCCTATCGCTGTCCCCGCTGATGAAGCTCAGCTTGCAACCGAATTTGCAGAATTAAAAGAGCTGCTCCAAGGCTCTCATCATGAGTCTTTATTGGCTAAGTTGCAGCAAATGCAAGCCGCAGTGGAAACTGATCGGCAAAATTTGCCACAATTATTAACTGCCATGCGTAGCGAATTGGATTTGGTTATTTTACAAGCCTTACGCTTAAGTGCCTTAGAAAATTTAAATGCTGCCTATAAAAAATATCGGCAGTTCCAAGAGTATAATTCGCGGGCTGACCAAGAGTTTCAAACTTTAGCGAATGCATTTACCTCAAATTAATTAAATTAATTGACTCGCTAACCACGCAGCCTTGAGTGATTGATGTATTGGGCTGCGGGGTTGCGTGTTATATTAGCTTAATCAGTGACTTAAGGGTGGCGTGTCAGCCGCCATTTTAATACGAGATAACCGATCACTGCCGATAAAATAGAGCCGACTAAAATTCCTAAGCGATCATTCGTGACCAAAGCTTCACCTTCTTGCTGAAAGGCCAGTGAGCTAATAAACAAGCTCATCGTAAAACCGATGCCACCTAAAATAGCGACACCGTATAATTCCCAAAATCCTACCCCAGTCGGTAACTGAGCTAGCTTGAGTTTAATTGCTAACCAGCAAGCACCAAAAATACCTAATTGCTTACCTATAAATAAGCCTGCGGCAATGCCTAAAGGAATGGGTTCTAAGATAGAATGGAAGGAAAGTCCGGCTAAAGAAACACCTGTGTTCATAAAAGCAAACAGTGGCAAAATGACATAAACGACGGATCCATGTAAATCATGCTCTAAACGCTCAGCCAAGGTATGCTCGCTGTCTTCAGGAGCACGTAGTGGAATAAAAAAGGCCAGTAATACCCCCGCTAAGGTGGCATGTACCCCCGATTTTAAAACAGCAATCCACATTACCAGACCCACTAATAAATACGGTGTCAGCGATAAGACACCTCGGCGATTTAAGATGAATAAGACCAGCAAAGCACCTGCGGCCACACTTAAAGATAAAGCCGAAAGCTGGGTGGTATAGAACACGGCAATAATCACAATGGCGCCTAAGTCATCAACAATGGCGAGGGTTAGCAAAAATAGTTTCAAACTTGCCGGTACTTGTTTTCCTAACAGCGATAAAACGCCTAAAGCAAAGGCAATATCAGTAGCAGTGGGTACCGCCCAGCCACGCATGGCTTGCGAATCGTCATAATTGATCAGAGCATAAACCAAGGCAGGTGCCAGCATACCGCCAATGGCTGCGATCACGGGTAAAGCCGCCTTGGATAAATCAGAGAGTTCACCGTCGACTACTTCGCGTTTAATTTCTAAGCCAACGGTTAGAAAGAATAAAGCCATCAGGCCATCATTTACCCAAAGCAACAACGGCTTGGCGATTTTTAAAGCGCCAATTTGTACGGCAACTGGGGTATTGAGCAGGAGTTCATACCAGTCTTTCAACGGTGAATTAACCACAAGCATAGCTAATACAGCAGCAATGACTAATAGAATGCCACTGGCTGATTCTAAAGCTAAAAAGCGTTGAATAGTTTGTTTCATAGCGGTGATGAGTGATGGGTTAGACTTGGATTTAGATAAGAATCATACCAGCCTTCCGCTAAAAATAGCATTAATTTAGTCCCGCATTCTGTCCACTCCCCAAGGCGGTCGGGTTTTTTTGTAGTTCCATACTCATTAAACGATCTGCCAGTTTAGGGTTGATGCCTAACTGTCGGGCCATCCCTTCAGCGATTCGAGACACATTCTGTGCTACTTTCAGGACTTTGATAACCTGACCCGACTCATCGCGGATAGGCGCATATTCGGCATACAGAAAGATCTCATTACCGTCTTTGAGAACGCGCCGGAAAGCTCCACTCACTCGCTCACCAGCGGCGAGTTTCGTCCAGAAGACTAAATAATCTTGAGAGGCGGCATAAGCCTGTGAACAGAACATACGATGGTGTTGGCCGACTAATTCTTCTTTACTGCTATAACCCATCGTGCTAAGAAATAATGGATTCAGGTCGAGAATATGACCTTGGGGATCAAAGGTCACGACTGCAAACATCCGCTCAACACTTTCCCACGCTTGAATTAATTCAAATTGAATCATTAGTGATCTCCGTCAATTTCATTTTTTTAATAAATAATTTTAAGTAGTGATGGCTGAATTTTAGTTTTTAGTGCTGGTTTAGGATCGCTTAGGTAGCGGCACCCGCCATAATAAAATGCCACCTATAATAAATAAGATTAGCACAGCTAATAGACCTAAGCGTGATGATCCCGTTAAAACACCAAACCAGCCGACTAATAAAGGCCCTAAGACTGCGGCGAATTTGCCAAGCATATTATAAAAGCCAAAGAACTTAGCGGCTTGCTCAGCAGGAATGAGGCTGGCATATAAAGAGCGGCTGAGTGCTTGTACTCCCCCTTGCACTAAGCCTACACAGAGTGCTAGGGCATAAAAGCCGTTCACCGATACGATCTGCGAAGCACCCAAGGTAATAACCATATAAGCGGCTAGGCCGACTAAAATCCCACGTTTAGCACCAATTTTATTCCCTAAAAAACCAAACAAGATGGCCGCTGGAAAGGCGATAAATTGGGTAATTAATAAGGCGGTAATTAAGCTAGTTTCGGGTAAACCTAAGGTTTGTCCATAGTCCACCGACATGACGATGATGGTATCCACCCCATCAATATAGAACCAATAAGCCAGTAAGAATAAACCAACCGACTTGAGCTGGCGAATATGCCGGAAGGTATCCATAAAATCTTGCCAGCCCTCAACCAGTAAACGACCTAAGGCGGGTCGGGGAAGTGCGCTGTTGCCGGACTTTTGATGAACCAGCAGCCACAGTGGAATCGAAAATCCTGCCCACCAGACAGCGGTCACGCCAAAAGACCAACGTACTGCACTGCTGCTATCGGCTAAACCAAACCATTCAGGGTGTAAACTCATGAGCACACAGAGCGAAAAGAGGAGGCCTCCCCCTAGATAGCCTAAACCATAGCCTAAAGCAGACACGCGATTAAAATCTTTTTCCTCAGCCACATCGACTAGCAGCGAATCATAAAAAATATTCGCTCCCAAAAAGCCCACTACCGCGAGTACGAAGGCAAACATCGCCCATTGCCATTGATTTTGCCCAATCACGGTCAACAGTAAGGTGGCACAGACACCTAAAACCACAAAGACCGCCATCAGCGGTTTTTTAATGCCCCCTCGGTCGGCGATTGCGCCTAAAAACGGTGCTAAAAGCATCACCGATAAACTGGCTAAGGCATTGGCTGTACCTAAATGTAGGGTGACTTCTTCAGAGGGGAGTTCGCTGGCCCAATAGTTACGAAAAAAAATCGGGAAAAAAGCAACCATGACGGTAGTAATAAACGCCGAATTAGCCCAATCATAAAAAGCCCAAGCCCAACGCTCTTTCACAGTCGGAGTGGGATAGCTAGTTGCCATTATGATGAGTCCTAGTTAGGTTGCCATGCTGGATATTAGGCACAAATGCGGTGAGGGGCAACCTAGGGCTAAGAAATAATCTGCAGGTTTTACTCCATGCCTTAGGAAAATAGCTGCTGTTTGAGCACTGTGACGCAAAGTCTTACACTATCTTGATTATAGATTCTGGGTAGCAGGCTAAGATGTCTTTATTCTTTATTGACCGACCAATATTTGCTTGGGTGCTGGCGATTATTGTCATGCTAGCCGGGGTCTTATCCATTCCCCAACTGCCGGTTGCTCAATATCCTGATATTGCACCCCCGACTATTTCGGTGTCGGCGTCTTATCCCGGGGCTTCGGCAAAAACAGTAGAGGATTCAGTCACACAGATTATTGAACAAAAAATGACAGGGCTGGATGGTCTGCAATATATCAGCTCAACCAGTAGCTCCTCAGGGAGTGCACGGGTGGATTTGAGCTTTTCAGCGGATACTGATCCTGATTTAGCTCAAGTGGAGGTGCAAAATAAACTGCAGTTAGCCTTACCGCAGTTACCGGCTGCTGTCCAACAACAAGGGACGCGAGTCAGTAAAAGCTCGAGTGGCTTTTTACAGATTATTGGCTTCACCTCGACGAACGGGCAGATGAGCCAAACGGAGATTGCCGATTATATTACCACTCAGATTCAAGATCCGATTAGTCGGGTCGAGGGGGTAGGCAATACCCAAATTTTTGGGGCGCCCTATGCCATGCGTATTTGGCTCGATCCCTTAAAAATGAGTATGTATAAAGTCACCACTACGGAGGTGAAAGCGGCGATTCAAGCACAAAATACCCAAATTTCAGCGGGGCAATTAGGTGGCACGCCTGCACTGCCCAATCAACCGATGAATGTCACGGTCACGGCTCAATCCACCTTGCAAACCGCAGAGCAATTCAATGCGATTACGGTCAAGGCTAATACCACGGGCGGAGTAGTGCGCCTTGCGGATCTTGCGCGGGTGGAGCTGGGCAGCGAAAGTTATGATGTGGTATCAAGAATCGGTGGCCAAGCATCGGGGGGGTTATCGGTGACGTTAGCCAGTGGTGCGAATGCACTGACCACAGCCGAGGCCGTTAAAGCGAAGCTCAAGGAGCTTGAAGCTTATTTCCCACCCGGTTTAACTGCAATTATTACGTATGATGCTTCACCTTTTATTAAAATTTCTATTCAAGGTGTACTTGTTACCTTAGCCGAAGCGATGGTTTTAGTCTTCATCGTTATGTTTATTTTTCTCCAAAGTTTTCGTGCCACCTTAATTCCGGCGATTACCGTGCCGATTGTGCTGTTGGGTACGCTGGCAATCTTGAATATTTTTGGCTATTCGATTAATACCCTGACTTTGTTTGCGATGGTCTTGGCAATTGGCTTATTGGTAGATGATGCGATCGTCGTGGTCGAAAATGTCGAGCGTTTAATGCATGACGAGCATTTATCCCCGCGTGAGGCGACCCGTAAGTCGATGCAGCAAATTACTGGGGCTTTAATTGGTATTGCCCTCGTGCTGGCAGCGGTGTTTGTACCGATGGCCTTCTTTGGTGGTTCAACTGGGGTGATCTATCGACAGTTTTCAATCACCTTGGTGTCAGCCATCACCTTATCAGTAGGAGTTGCCTTGATTCTCACCCCCGCCCTGTGTGCCTCCTTATTAAAAGCGAGCGATGCTCAGGACAAAAAAGGTTGGGCTGGCTGGTTTAATCGTGGCTTTAGCCGTAGCAGTCAGCGTTATCAGCGCATGGTCGGTGGTATGTTAAATAAGCCAGCACGTTATTTACTGATTTACGTATTAATCATCGGTTTGATGAGTTATTTATTTGTGCGCTTACCGACCTCGTTTTTACCCGATGAAGATCAAGGTACTTTGTTTGTGCAAGTACGGTTGCCGCCCGGTTCTACCCAAGAAAATACCTTAAAAGTGGTGGCTAAAGTAGAGAAGTATTTTTTAGAAAATGAAAAGGATGTACTCAAAGCGGTCATGGCCGTTGGGGGTGTCGGGACAGCAGGCAATGCGCAAAATGTAGCGCGGTTGTTTGTGCGGTTAGTCGATTGGGATCAGCGTAAACGCCCTGATCAGACGGCTCAAGCGATAGCTAAGCGTGCCTCGGGTAAACTCCGTACCATTCAAGAGGCGCGAGTGGTGGTGAACGCGCCACCGGCTGTACGTGGCTTAGGGAATTCGGCGGGTTTCTCGGTGGAGATTCAAGATCGAGCAGGTTTAGGGCATGAAGCTTTAATGCAAGCAAGAGATCAGTTTCTTAAAGCGGCTTCGCAAGATCCGCGCTTAACGGCGGTACGTGCGAATGGCATGGATGATAGCAGTCAATATCAGGTGGACATTGATGTGTTGCAAGCCAGTGCGATGGGAATCTCGATTAATACCATTAACGATACCTTATCGACAGCGTGGGGTGGTTCTTATGTGAGTAATTTTATTGATCGTGGGCGGGTGAAAAAGGTTTATCTGCAAGGCGAGGCGGCAAGCCGGATGATGCCTGAAGATTTGGACCGTTGGTTTGTGCGCAATGCAGCGGGCGATATGGTGCCTTTTTCTAGTTTCTCGAAAGGACAATGGACTAAAGGGCCTCCACTATTAGAGCGCTTCAATGGGATTAGTGCTGTGGAGGTCACTGGTGCACCGGTTGAGGGGGTAAGCTCAGGGACAGCCATGCAGATTGTGGCGGAGCTAGTTGGCCAACTACCGGAGGGGATTGGTTTTGAATGGACCGGTTTATCCTATCAAGAGGCCAAATCGGGAGCGCAAGCGCCCTTATTATATGCCTTATCGGTTCTCGTGGTGTTTTTAGCGTTGGCTGCATTGTATGAAAGTTGGTCGATTCCATTTGCGGTAATTTTAGTTGTACCCCTTGGTATCTTGGGCGCTGTCATGGCGACTGAGCTACGAGGCTTAAATAATGATGTGTATTTCCAAGTGGGTTTATTAACCACCATCGGTCTGGCGGCTAAGAATGCGATTATGATTGTTGAATTTGCGCGTAATTTACTGCTGCAAGGTTATGCTTTAATTCCAGCGACTTTAGAAGCAGTGCGGATTCGGTTACGGCCGATTTTAATGACCTCGTTTGCCTTTATTTTAGGGGTATTGCCGTTAGTATTTAGTAGTGGTGCGGGGGCGGGTAGTCGGCATGCTGTCGGCACGGGCGTATTGGGTGGCATGATCGCAGCGACTATTTTCGGTATTTTCTTTGCGCCGTTATTTTTTCTGGTAGTCAAGCGGTTATTTCCAGAAAAGCTCCAACAGCCAACTAAGTCACCCGTCATAGATGCTCCAATGAGTGTTCAAAAAATCAGTGTCTAAATCTGTGTTTAAACACGATTGGCATTCAGCCTACTAGTCAGTACACTCGGGCTGGTGAATAGGGAGTGTCTAATTTGGAAGCTTTTTTAATTTCAACAGGAATTGTTGCACTGGCTGAAATGGGGGATAAAACCCAGTTATTATCGCTGGTATTGGCCGCTAAGTTTCGTAAGCCTTGGCCGATTATTTTAGGGATTTTGTTGGCGACTTTACTCAATCATGCGTTGGCTGGTGCAGTCGGGGCTTGGTTGACTTCAGTCTTAGGACCGAATGCCTTGCGTTGGATTTTGGGCTTGGGTTTTTTGGCAATGGCAGTCTGGATGCTCATTCCAGATAAGTTGGATGAAGAAGATGCGAATGTGAAAGCCTCGCGTTTTGGTGTGTTTGTGACTACTTTGATCGCTTTCTTTTTTGCTGAAATGGGCGATAAAACCCAAGTGGCGACGGTGGCTTTAGCCGCTCAATACCAAGCTTTAGTCGCAGTCGTAGCAGGTACTACTTTAGGGATGATGCTTGCCAATGTGCCAGCGGTCTTTATCGGTGATCAGTTAGCACATCGCTTACCGATCAAACTGATTCACGGCGTTGCGGCTGCCATTTTCGCTATTTTAGGTATCCTCGCTTTAAGCGGAGTGGGGCTGTGAAGCCTGCTTTCGTCTTGCGGCGGAATAATTTTCGCGATAATAGCCTGTTGCTCGATTTATTCACGCAAGATGAAGGACGCATTAGCGCAGTCGCCCGCTACTCTAAAAAACAGGCAGCCCGCATTAAAGGTATGTTAGAGCCATTTCGCTTACTTGATGCGAGCTGGGTCGGGCGTGGTGAGGTTTTCACACTCACTCAGACTGAGGAAAAAGGCCGTTATCGTTTGCAGCAAGGGGCTTTGATACAAGGCTTATATCTGAATGAATTATTCTTACGCAACTTCCAAACTCAGCAAGCCCTACCTGAGCTTTTCCAGCGCTATCGTGAAGTTTTATCCACCCTACAAGCGGGTGAAAATCTACCTGCCGTGATGCTGTTAGAACTAGAGTTATTAGTGCACTGTGGTTATAGCTTCAATCTTTGGCAGGATGATCAAACTGGACTGGAGATTCAAGCCGCGCTGAGCTATTGCTTCCGCCCTGATTTAGGCTTAGTGGCGGCTCATACGTTAGTGGCTGAGCCGCATGATACACTGATTTCCGGCACTCTACTGCTAGCTTTACGTGCGCCAGAGCAGATGGCTTTACCGGCTTGGCGTGAACTACGCAGGGTTTTAGATCGCTGTTGGCGAGTATTATTGAAAGGTAAAACCTTATATGCTCGCCAATTATTGAGTGAGTTGAAATAGAGTGATAGCAGAGTCATGCGGATTCTAGGAATTGGCACGGATATTGTCGAAATAGCGCGGATTGACCGTTTATTAGAGCGCCAAGCTGAGCGGTTTATTGAGCGGATTTTGCATCCCCATGAACTCGCCTACTTGGCTCAGATTCATCAACCAGCGGCTTGGCTAGCTAAGCGCTTTGCCACCAAAGAAGCGGTCGCTAAGGCCTTAGGTACAGGGATAGGTCAGGCTGCTAGTTTTGTGGAGATTGAAACCCGTCATACTGAGTTAGGCCAGCCAATCATCCATTTACACGGGACCAGCTTAGCCACCGCCAAGCAATTAGGCGTAACCAGCATTCAAGTCTCAATTGCAGATGAGCGCGAATATGCGGTCGCTTTCGTGATTTTACTAGGATAATCATCATGCTTTACCCCACCATCGAAGAATTTATTGGTAATACCCCTTTGGTACGCTTACAGCGCTTACCCGGTCAGACCACCAATATTTTATTGGCCAAATTAGAGGGAAATAATCCAGCCGGTTCGGTTAAGGATCGCCCGGCTTTAAATATGATTCTGCAAGCTGAGCGACGCGGAGAGATTCAACCGGGGGATACTTTAATTGAAGCCACCAGCGGTAATACCGGCATTGCTTTAGCGATGGTAGCCGCGATTAAGGGCTATAAAATGATCTTGCTGATGCCCGACAATCTGAGTATGGAGCGGCGTGCCTCCATGAAGGCTTATGGCGCTGAGTTATTGTTAGTTAGTAAAGAGCAAGGTGGCATGGAGGGGGCACGCGATTTAGCTTTGCAATTAGAGCGCGAGGGTAAAGGCAAGGTCTTAAATCAGTTTGCGAATGCTGACAATCCTGCTGCGCATCTGCTCAGTACTGGGCCAGAAATTTGGCAGGCGACTCAAGGTAGCCTTACACATTTTGTCAGTGCGATGGGGACAACGGGAACTATCATGGGGACGGGTAGCTATTTAAAATCACAAAATCCAAACGTTCAAATTGTAGGAGTGCGCCCTGCCACTCAGCAAGATGCGATTCCGGGAATTCGGCGCTGGTCAGCGGAATATTTACCTGAAATCTTTGAGGCTCAGCGTGTTGATCTAGAAATGGATGTCACTCAAGTCGAAGCGGAAACCATGATGCGGCGTTTAGCAGTGGAAGAAGGTATTTTCTGCGGAGTCTCTTCCGGGGGCGCGATGGCGGCAGCTTTGCGCTTATCTCAAGAATTAGAGCAGGCTACCATAGTGACGATTATCTGTGATCGTGGGGACCGGTATATTTCGACGGGGGTGTTTCCGGCTTAAACACGTAAGAGCAAGGATTATATAACATGCTGTTAGCCAACAAACTGGGTATTACCGACCAGATTGAACTGAACAAAACGGAAGAAAAAATCAGCAAGCAAAAAGCCAAACAGCTTTTTGATAGCGGTGAGATCAACCAGATTGAGGTGGGCACATTCCAGGGGTTGGCGCAGATTCACGCCTATTTGTTTGGTGACATTTATGAGTTTGCGGGCAAGTTGCGTGATGTGAACATTGCCAAGGGCAACTTCCGCTTTGCGCCGCTGATGTATCTGGAACAATCGCTGCAATACATCAGCCGTATGCCGCATGACCATTTTGATGCGATTATCGAAAAATATGTAGAGATGAATGTGGCGCATCCGTTTCGGGAAGGGAATGGGCGTGCTACGCGGATTTGGCTGGATTTGATGTTGAAGGCAGGTATTAAGCAGGTTATTGACTGGAATGCGGTGGATAAGGGGGAGTATCTGTCGGCGATGGAGCGTAGCGTGGTGAAGGATGTAGAGATTAAAGTGCTGTTGAAAGCGGCTTTGACCGATAAAATTAATGATCGTGAGTTGTTTATGAAGGGTATTGATGTTAGCTATTTCTATGAGGGTTATAGCGAGTTCAGGACGCGGGATGTGTGAAGAGTTGGGTCTATCAAAAATTATGATAGGAGTTGCGTGATTTCACACAGTTACTCAGTGAAATCACATGTTTTCCCTAATGCCCTTTTATAACTAATTGAAATAATAGACCTCTTGCGAAAGTAGCCATTCTCGCCTATAAGGTTAAGCATGAACTACCTAACCCTGAAAACCCTATCCCCCTCGGCGTTCAAACGCGGAGTAGGAATCCCCCTGCCGCTCTTTCACGAACTGCTGGAGGTGCTCAAAGCAGGCGAGTTGACGAAGAAGAAGTCCGGTCGCCCCAGCCCGTTAAGCCTAGAGGATCAACTATTATTGACCCTAGGTTACTGGCGAGAGTACCGCACGTTGTTCCACTTAGGTTTGAGCTATCAGGTCCATGAATCGACTGCCCAGCGCATCGTGAAGCGGGTTGAAACCCGCTTGGAAGCGTCGGGGGTGTTAAGCTTAGCCCAAACGGCCTCTAGGGAAGGAGTACGGGGTGTGCTATTGGATGCGAGTGAAGTACCGATTGAACGTCCCCAAAAAAACAAGCGGCTCACTACCGTGGAAAGAAGCACACCCATACACTGAAATTTCAGCTTTTGATCGAGGAACAGCAGGGATGCATTCTAGAGGTGGCGACCTCGGCAGAGCAAGAACATGACCTCTGCTTAGCTCGCCGCCACGCTCATCATCTTCCGGCGGGTAGCGTCTGTGCGGTGGATCTGGGCTATGTGGGGTTCAGGGTCGAGGGATGCTCTGTGGTTATGCCGTTCAAAAAGCCGCTGGGTCGAGACTTAGAGCCGGAGCAAATGGAGTTCAATCAGCGGTTGGCCAAGGTTCGGGTCAAGGTGGAGCATCGGATTCGCGCACTGAAAATTTTTCGGATTCTGAAGGGGGTTTACCGAGGACGGCGACAGCGGTTTGAGCTACGCTTACGGTTGATCGCCGCTCTTGTTAATCGGATGATTGGGGGATAATTATTTTCGCAAGAGGTCTAGTTTGCTCTTAAATGAATAAAACCAAATCAAATGTCTGGTAGATCGAAATGTAGTATCTTAGATTTAACCTCAAACTTTTTAGGCAGGAACTCATTCAACTATGATTAGCGAACGTGACCGCGACTTTTTCCAACCCAAATGGCGACGGGTTGCTATTACAGCATTTTGTACTGCTTGGGCTGCTTTTGAGTGGTATGGGCAAAATACTTTTTGGGCAATGATTGCCACGGGCGCGGCGGCTTATTGTTATTGGGAATATATCTATAAGTTTGAGCAGCGCAAGGACGCTTAAAGTTTTTTAGAGAGTACTCGATTGGTTCTTCGGAAGATTCCTTCCGAATCACCTATGCAAGACCTGCGTGTCAATACTTCACGAGACTTCAGTCAACAAAATTAGCGAGCAAAGATTTTATAAAAATCACCTCAGAAAATTAGCTGAAGGGTTTTGTTTGCATCTGAACTTATCCTATCAGCAGCGTGGTGCTGTATAAGTGCCGATTGGGTTTGAGTCACTTCTTTAAGGGCAAATTCCAAGTTAAGTCTAGACTTGAGTGCAAGCAAACTATCATTTAGTGATCCTTGATAAATTGTTGAGGCAATTTTTCGGTGGGGTTACGTCATTTTTCTTAAATTTGGAATGAATATTTCATTGACATAAAAATATAGAAAACATATTCTGAGATCAGATGGGCTGAACTCAATGCATTGCCTCATCTACATGGCGGGCATCGCTCTAAATTTTGGAGGAGAAATTAATGAGAAGTTTATTTAAATCTATCGCGTTAGTACTGGCTATTGCCTCACCAACGGTGATGGCAGCCGATGATATTAATATCATTGTGGTCTCACACGGTCAGGCCAATGACCCTTTCTGGACAGTCGTAAAAAATGGGGTAGAAGCTGCGGGCAAGGATATGAGTGTCAAGGTGGATTATCGCGCCCCTGAAACCTTTAATATGGTAGAAATGTCCGCACTGATTGATGCAGCGGTGAATCAAGAGCCAGCGGGCTTAATTGTTTCTATCCCAGATGCTCAAGCCTTAGGGGCTTCGATTGAAAAGGCCGTGAAAGCGGGGATTCCGGTAATTTCGATGAACTCCGGTGTGGAGGCCTCGGCTAAGCTCGGGGCTTTATTGCATGTGGGTCAAGAAGAGTTAGTGGCAGGTAGAAAAGCGGGTGAAAAGCTCAAGGAAATGGGCGGCAAAAAAGGTTTATGTGTTAACCAAGAAGTGGGTAATGTCGCATTAGACCAACGTTGCCAAGGTTTTAAAGAAGGCTTTGGTGAGGTAGAAGTCATTCCAACCAGCAATGACCCCGCTGATGTTAAAGCAAAGGTGCGGGCTGCTTTAGAAAAAGCAACCGATGTCGATACGATTCTAGCTTTAGGTGCAAGTACGGCAGGTGAGCCAACTTTAGCAGCGATTGAAGAGGTCGGGAAAACAGGCAAGATTCATGTTGGTACTTTCGATATGTCGGCTAATTTCCTGAAAGCGGTGGCGGAAGGTAAAGCAGCGTTCTGTATTGATCAGCAGCAATATCTACAAGGCTATTTGCCAGTGACCTTCCTTGCCAATTATGCCCGTTTTGGTTTAATGCCCGGTGGCAATGTACCTTCTGGCCCGAATCTAGTCACCAAAGACAAAGCGGCTCAAGTCGTTGAGCTGTCGGCTAAAGGTATTCGCTAATCGTGTTTGCTTGCTTAAGGTAAGCGTTTTAACCAGTATCACCCGTCCTGCTCGGCCTAGGCCTGAGCAGGATGTGCGAGGTCTAAGCCTATGAGTACGCCCCAAGCTTCTCCGCCACCTTCGGCGTCTGCAACTGACGAACGTATTGCAAAAGTCAGTTTTTTCAAATCCATTTTACAACGCCCTGAGGTGGGTGCGATTGCAGGCCTCATTGCGATTGTCTTGTTTTTCGCTATTTATGCCGATGCGAGCATGTTCTCCCTAGCCGGGTTCATGAACTTTATGCAGCCTGCCGCCCAGCTTGGTATTTTAGCTGTGGCTGCAGCTTTATTGATGGTGGGTGGCGAATTTGATTTATCCATCGGTTCGATGATTGCCTTTGCAGGCATTGCCTTAGGTATTCCACTGGTTTTGTGGGGTTGGCCGTTGGGGGTCAGTATTCTTTTTGCCTTTGCTGTGTCGATAGCCTTTGGCGCGATCAATGGTTTTATTGTACTGCGTTCGGGCTTGCCTTCTTTTATTGTCACTTTAGCCTTCTTGTTTATTTTGCGTGGTTTGACCTTAGTCAGTTTGAAATTAGCCACAGGTACTACGCAATTACGTGGTATTCCCGAAGCGGCTGGGGATAGTTGGCTAGTGGAGATTTTCTCGGGTAATGCTTTTGAAGGTTTATTTGCATGGTTAGCCAGTATGGGCTTAATTGAAACCTTTAAAAATGGAGCACCTAAAGTTCAAGGCGTTCCAGTTGAGATTATTTGGTTTGTGATTTTGGCGATAGCTGCTTCTTGGTTACTGAATAAAACGCGCTTTGGTAACTGGATTTTTGCCGCTGGGGGTGATCCTAATGCAGCGCGCAATGTGGGTGTTCCGGTCGCCCGCGTGAAAATTATGCTCTTTATTTTTACCGCAATGGCAGCCACTTTAGTCGCCATTATTACGGTGTTGCAGTTTGGTACGGCCGATGCCAGCCGTGGTTTATTAAAAGAATTCCATGCGATTATTGCAGCGGTTATTGGCGGTTGCTTACTCACGGGTGGTTATGGTTCAGCGATTGGTGCAATGATCGGTGCAGTGATTTTCGGTATGGTGCAGATTGGCATTACCTACACCAATATTAACCAAGATTGGTTTCAAGTGTTTATGGGGGCGATTTTGTTAATCGCTGTGCTACTCAATAATTGGGTACGTCGCCAAGCCATGTCTTCACGTTAAGGAGTGCACCATGAGTACAAGTACACCCGCCATCCTCGAAATGGTGGAGATTGAAAAGCATTTCGGTGCCGTGATTGCCTTAGCAGGTGTGTCGATTGCAGTTTACCCCGGCGAATGCCATTGCTTGTTGGGTGATAATGGTGCGGGTAAGTCAACTTTTATTAAAACCATGTCGGGAGTACATAAACCGACTAAAGGCAAGATGCTGATCAGTGGTAAAGAGGTGACCTTCCAAAGCCCCCGCGATGCGATGGAAGCAGGGATTGCGACAGTGTATCAAGACCTTGCGATGATTCCTTTAATGTCAGTGACCCGTAATTTCTGGATGGGACGTGAGCCACGCAAAGGTATTTGGCCATTTAAAAGTTTAGATTTTGATAAAGCGAATGCAGTCACGATGACGGAAATGTCCAAAATGGGCATTAATTTACGTGAGCCTAATCAAGCAGTGGGTACGCTCTCAGGCGGGGAGCGTCAAACCGTAGCGATTGCCCGTGCTGTTTACTTTGGCGCTAAGGTTTTGATTCTGGACGAACCAACTTCTGCTTTAGGCGTGCGGCAAACCTCCAATGTCCTTGCCACCATTGATAAGGTCCGCAAATCGGGTATTGGTGTCGTGTTCATTACTCATAATGTGCGTCATGCGCTGGCCGTGGGGGATCGCTTTACTGTGTTGAATCGGGGGCGCACTTTAGGTACCGCATTGAAGGGTGAAATTCGTGCCGATGAGTTACAAGACTTGATGGCGGGTGGGCGCGAATTGGCTGATTTATCGGCGTCTTTAGGCGGGACGATTTAAGTTAAATTAGGCTAATGGGTTTAGGTTAATGGGCTTCAGCTAGGTAGTTAAGTCTGAGATAGCCAGCTATTCAGTATCAATGTCATTAGTGTAGATTTTCACATTCAATGAGTGCTCTGCTACTATAAACAGTCAGTTGAAATTTGCAATTTTTATTCTAATTTATTATTATTTTGTAATAAATATTCTATTTGTGGTTGTACAGCATTATCTGAGGATTTAAGGATGAAAACGGTTGGGCATTTGATTAATGGCGAATTACGTGAAGACACCGGCCGTACTCAGCCAGTGTATAACCCGTCCACCGGTGAGGTGAGTAAACAAGTAGCCTTAGCCTCAAAAGCAACAGTGGAGTCTGCCATTGCTGCGGCTCAGGCTGCTTTTCCGGCTTGGCGTGATACACCGCCCGCGAAACGTGCACGCATTATGTTCCGTTTCAAAGAATTGCTCGAGCAGAATGCCAAAGCGATTAACCAACTGATTGGCGAGGAGCATGGCAAAATTTCCCATGATGCAGGTGGCGAATTGCAACGTGGGATTGAAAATGTTGAATACGCTTGCTATGCCCCTGAACTCTTAAAGGGCGAACATAGCCGGAATACAGGGCCTGGCATTGATTCATGGAGTGAATTCCAACCCTTGGGTGTGGTGGCAGGCATTACCCCATTTAATTTCCCGGCGATGGTACCTTTGTGGATGTATCCTGCGGCGATTATCTGTGGCAATACCTTTGTCTTGAAGCCGTCTGAGCGTGACCCGAGTTCTACGCTATTGATTGCGCAATTGGCACAAGAAGCGGGCTTACCGCCGGGGGTGTTGAATGTCGTGAATGGTGATAAAGAGGCGGTCGATACCCTATTACATGATCCGCGTGTACAAGCCGTCAGCTTTGTCGGTTCTACCCCGATTGCTGAATATATTTATTCAACGGCGACCAAAAACGGTAAGCGCTGCCAAGCTTTAGGTGGAGCAAAAAACCATGCTATTGTCCTCGAAGATGCGGATATGGATAATGCAGTCGCGCAATTAGTCGGTGCAGCCTTTGGTTCTTCCGGTGAGCGTTGTATGGCTTTATCAGTGGTGGTAGCGGTCGGTGATAAGGCGGCGAATCAATTGGTTGAGAAAATGACGGCCGCGATGCAAGCGCTCCGTACAGGGCCTTATTCAGATAGCAGCAATGATTTTGGCCCTTTGATTACTCGAGCGCATCAGGAAAAAGTGAAAGGCTATATTGATAGTGCTGAGCAAGACGGCGCTAGCATTATCGTCGATGGTCGCCAAGTTCAAGTGGCTGGTTATGAGCAAGGTTTCTATGTCGGGGCAACGCTGATTGATCATGTCAAACCGAGTATGTTGTCATACAAGGAAGAAATCTTCGGGCCAGTACTACAAGTGGTGCGTGCCCAGAGTATGGAAGCCGCGATGCAGCTAATTAATGAGCATGAGTATGGCAATGGCACTTGCATCTTCACTCGTGACGGTGAGGCCGCACGTTATTTTTCTGATCATATTCAGGTCGGGATGGTAGGGATTAATGTACCCCTGCCTGTACCGGTTGCTTATCATAGTTTTGGTGGGTGGAAGCGTTCGTTATTTGGTGATTTATCGGCTTATGGCCCTGACAGTGTACGTTTTTATACCCGCCGCAAAACCATTACCCAACGCTGGCCCTCTTCAGCGGTGCGTGAGCAAGTGCAGTTTGCGTTTCCCTCCTAACCCTCAGCGTTAGGAGAGAGGGCAAAGAGGTAACGAGTTGCATTAACTAAGGATGATTAATATGAGTTCCGCCTTGTCCTCGACCCAAACTCTCGAGCCACCTGCTTTGCCACAGACGGTGGAGGCTTTGCATGCTTTAATCGTCGCACAGCAGCCAAATTTAAGTGCACGCCTCAAATTAGTGGCAGTGTATTTGGTCGAACATCCGCAACAAATTGCTTTCAATACCCTCGCTGAAATCGCTGAAAAAGCGGGGGTACATGCTTCAACCTTGGTGCGTTTTGCTAATTATTTTGGGTTTGATGGTTTTTCGGAGGTGCAACGCCTGTATAAGAACCAAATCATTGACCACCCGAGTAATTATCGTGAGCGTATTAGCCAATTAAAAAAGGTCGAGGGTAAGGGTGAGGTTACACCGACTTTACTCTTACATGATTTTGCGGAGGGGAATAGTTTAGCTTTGGGTTTATTGCAACAGCAGATTAAACCTGAGGTGCTCAATCAAGCGGTGCAAGCCTTAGCGACCGCCACTGAGGTATTTATTTGTGGTGTGCGCCGTATGTATCCTGCGGCGGTGTATATGGACTATACCTTGAGTCAAATTGATGTGCGCTGCCATGTGGTGGATGGGCAAGGTTCAATGGCACCGGAGCAAATGAAATGGATCAGTGCTGATTCAGTATTAGTCGCTATTACCTTCAATCCTTATGCCAACACCACCACCGAAGCGGTACATTTTGCCCGCGATAAAGGTGCGAAAATTATTCTGATCACCGACAGCGAGTTATGTCCCCACACTCAAGTCGCTGATCATGTGCTCATTGTGCGTGAAGCCGATGTGCGAGGGTTTCGGTCACTGAATTCGACTTTATGCTTGGTACAAACTCTCTGTGTGGCTTTAGGTTATGCGCGGCAATAGGGTAAAACGATTGTAGTTCTACCCGAGTATTGCAAATCTAGGTTGGTGTCAGTTTAGTAATTAAAAAATTCAACGCTGTGCTTTTGCAAATTAGTGTTGAAGCTACTGGAAAGATAGCCATTACGTAGGGTATCGACTACTAATAAATCAGCCCCCGCCTGATTATCAAATTTACCGATGAAATATTTTAAAGGTTGTGATCCTTCCCAACCATTTTTATAAGGCATATGATGTCTTTTTTTAATCCAGTTAGTTTGTCCAGATAAAGAAATATTAGTGTAAATATAATAGCCTTGAGCGGGGTTGCTACTAGAGACCAGTTTGGCCTCCACTAAAACGACATCATCCTTGCCATCTCCATTGACGTCCGTAATTTTAAAGCTTTTAATCTTGCTAGATAGTTTACTATTGATTTTCTGCCACGCGGATGTTCCTGACCAAGAGACAACCCAACCGTTTTTGCTATCAGAAATACCTAAAACATCGGTTTTTTTATCACCATTAAAATCGCCAAAAGCTAAATTAGCTAATGGATAGCTAGAGGTATTGAGAGTATGCCAAGCTTTAGTTTGTGTAGAGTACATCAACCAAGTATTATCTGCCGTAGTGAAGAAATCATTAAATC
Source organism: Thiothrix eikelboomii (assembly GCF_900167255.1). Lineage (GTDB taxonomy): Bacteria > Pseudomonadota > Gammaproteobacteria > Thiotrichales > Thiotrichaceae > Thiolinea > Thiolinea eikelboomii. Next base: position 146,984 of record NZ_FUYB01000003.1, on the reverse strand, counting down.
CATCTCCATCAAAATCTCCAATACTTAGATTTTTGCTATTAAAATAAAGATCATCAAAATTAAGAGTCTCTTTTTTTAATGGGCTGTAAATGACAGCTTTATAAGCTGAGGTATCTTTAGAAAAACCACTGGCTTCAATGACACTATAGGGATCAAGCCTGACGACATCACAATAACCATCTTGATTAAAATCAGTGAAGGTTGTGACCTCAGCGAGTGTTGTGTAAGATCTTTCTAAGAAAGTCCACGGGTATTTACCTTGTCCGCTGTACCACCAACTAGCTCCTGCAGGTTGAACGAGATCATCTTTGCCATCACCATCTATGTCGCAAACGGAATAAGAACCATAAGTATCGTATTTAATGGTGTTTTCATAGCGTCGAGTGGTATTGCTATAGTAATATTTAATTGCTCCATCCCTCGACAAAACTTTATCAATTAATACCGGATGTGCAAAGAAATTTTTATATAAATAGGATTGAATAGCAGGCTTACCTCTTAAAAAGAAGCCAACACCTTCTTTGTATTGCATACTATTTTCACCGATCTCCATATATTCACCGGCATCACCCCCGCGATGAAGAATACCAGAGTCTGTTCCATGCATGTCAAGCTGATGTGTATGATTTAAACCATTATCACCGCCGCCTTTTAGAATTAAATTGCGATAAGCATAATAACCACTTCCTTTGCTACCATCTCCTGCAATCGCATGACGATTAAAATCAAAGACATTATGCTCGATTAAGGCATAGGCAGAATCATGTAAGACAATGCCATATCCTAAACTAGTATTTTGATTATGGTGAAGGAAGGAGTCATGAATATAAACGCCGGACTCGGGGTTTTCTTTGTTAAGGCGATCACCCATGTTATCTCTAATGCTGATTGCAGCTGTTCCCCAGCCTGCCATTTCAACATTGCCAATATTGATGCCTATTTTGCTATTTATAACGATTCCATTAGAGTGATTTTTGCTTGGTGTATAATTTCCACCAAAAATTCCTAGACCATTAATAGTTATATTATCTCCATCTAGCTCTAATAAATCCTTGTAATAGATAATATTATCTCCTATACGTCTTGAATAATCACGATTCTTTGAAAATAAACTAGAACCAGAGTTATTTGCAGTTCTTGTGCCTAGTATTTTTACATTATTAGCAACCTTAATAGGGAAATCCATATCTGCATTTGAAAAATCTAAGCGGACCTCTAAGAGACAAACAGTAGTGTTTGGTTGAGTGACTGCATCTTTAAATAGATAAATCGAGGCAGATAAACTGTCTCGAATAAAAATTCGATTTTCAGCAGAATTAGTGGGTGAGCAATACTTTTCAAATTCAGAAGGTTGTAATGCTGCCTTCACGAGTGAGGGGCTAGCATAGGTAGCTAATAGTGCGATTACAGGCAGCAAGTACTGACGCTTCATAGTTTAACTTCTTACCTTTTAAATTAGTGACTATTTTGGGGTTTTTATTTAACGCAATACCAAGAGTTAGGATCTTGCTCATTTCTGAAATGAATTTCGCTAGTTCCGTGTCGATGAAGCTGGCGGTGCGAGCTGTATAAACTCGACTAAAGCATCTTGAAAATCATTATCCGTGGCATCTTCGAAACCGATACGACTACCTTCTCGGCGTATTTTACTTTGCTGAAAGGGCTTACTGGCATCGGGTTTACCCTTTTTATGATAACCCATGATGATATAGCACCCGCCTTGCTCAGCCACCCAACTTCCTGCACCCGATTTCCAACTATCACCTGCACCTCTTTGGTAATAGTTATTAAAAGTCATCATATTTTTTCGAGTTTTAGCATGCTTGATGATGATCGCATTTTCATAAAGGGCATTAAAACTCACATTAAACCGAATCGGTGTTTTGTCGGCTGAGCAAACCATATTAGTGGGGGCAACTAAGGCCTGTGTGGTTGTGGTATAAAGTCCACAACTAAGACTCAATAAGAGTAAATATTGAAATTTCATTTAAAAATCCTCATCAAGCTTGATACTAGAGTAAATTAGATTATCGCTTTGAAAGGAAGGAAAGTCCTGAAATTTAAACGAAACTTAGACGAAATTTCGACGAAAATCACTCGCAATGGGGTTGTTGAGTAATTAGGCTGATACCTTCTAATAATTGCTTTAAAGAAAACGGCTTTTTGAAAAAAAAAGTTTTATTTTCTTGATCAATTTTATTTGAGATTTTGACATTATTCATATATCCGGTCATAAAAATAACAGCTAAATCAGGCCATTTTTCTCGTGCTAGCTGCACTAATTGATTGCCATCACCATCCGGTAAATTCATATCAGTTATTAATAAATCAAATTTATTCTCTAACAGTTGTTGTGCATCGGCTAGATTATGCGCTTTGTGAATTTGATGACCATAGTCGAGTAAAAACAGCTCTAAGAGTTGTGCATAGGTGGTTTCATCTTCAACCAATAGAATAATCAGCGCTTGTTCCATATCTGAATCTTGTCTTGATTTTGCATATATATCCTATCTAAATGCAATAATAAATTGCTCAACTTAGACTCCATTAATAATTGGTTTTCTGCTTGGGTTTGTGGGTTGGATAATAAAAAGCTGCAATCTCGGGCAATTAATTCTACACCTAATAACTCACTCACTCCGTACAATTTATGAATAACTCTTCTTATTTGTTCAGGTTTGTTTTCCTGAATGGCGGCTTGAAGTTGTTGATGGTAATCGGGGCAAGATATAAAAAAATTCGCTAATAAGCGCGTATAAACCTTGACCGAATCACCCGTATTCCTCAAGCCTTGCTCAAGATTCACACCATCCATCGGTTCAATATTTGTTATCATAAATTTTCTTCTGAGGTTTAGGTGTAAAATAATGAGCTAGTTTGGCACCACTGAGTGAAGGGCTAAAATAAAATCCTTGAACACAGTCACAATGATGGTCGCGCAGAAATAGCAATTGTTCTTGAGTTTCTACCCCTTCGGCAACGACTTGAAGCTTTAAATTAGCTGCTAGTGAAATTAAAGATTTGACGATTTGATCATTTTTTGCATCATGGAGTATTTCTGCAATAAATAACTTATCTATTTTTAAAATATCAAAATGAAAGCTTTTGAGTAGTTTGATCGAAGAAAAACCAACACCAAAATCATCAATTGCAAACCGGATACCTAATTGATGCAAATACTCTAAGGCTTGGAGACTATGAGGTGAAATATTAACCAGAGAATTCTCGGTAACCTCTAGAATAATTTTATCAAAAGGTATGTGGTGTTTTTTGATGGGTGCTAGAATTTTTTGTGCAAAATCTTCTTGCATAATTTGTTCAGCACAAATATTCACGGAGATCGCTTTAAAATCGACTTCTTGTTTTAGCCATTGGCTGATTTGCTCACAGACCTTATGCAAGACAAAATAAGACATTTCCCGAATAAAGCCTTTCTTTTTGGCACTTTCAAAAAACACTTCAGCTTGTAATTTACCTCGACCTTGATGATTCCAGCGAATTAAGGCCTCAGCACCGTTGTAGGCTTGGGTCAGGGTGGAGAATTGCGGTTGATATTCCACAAACAGGCTATTATTCGCCAGTAAGGCAGGAAATTTTTGTTTGAGTTCGAGTTCTAGCCCTTGTATTTGTGAGAGCGTTGTATCATACAGATAATAATGGCCGACTCGATCTTCTTTGGCTTTATACAAGGCAAGATCGGTGCGACCGAGCAGATCTTCGACGCTGAGGGTACGGTCATCGCAAATACCTATCCCGATGCTGATGGTCACATTTAAATGGATACCTGATTCGAAGTAATAAGTTTCATTGAGTGTTTTGGCAAGCTGAGCGACTAAGGTCAAGAGTTCTTCTTTATCCTTGAAACCATTAATAATCAGGCTAAATTCATCGCCCCCTAAGCGGGCAATTTTGTCATTGGGAATCGCAGTGGTGAGTAGACGTTTGGCCATCATGATCAGTAACTCATCGCCGATCATATGCCCATAACCGTCGTTGACTTGTTTAAAATAGTCAACATCCAGTAACAGCAAGGCAAATGCCTGATTGGATGCATGGAGCTGCGCCAATTCCCGTTGCAAAAGCATCATGAACAGTGTGCGATTGGAAAGGCCAGTCATGGAGTCTTTATAAGCCAGTGCATGGAGTCTAGATTCGATGCGTTTGCGCTGACTGATGTCACTAAAATTGATGAGAACACTGGTTTCACCGCGCTTATTGAGCAGCAGCTTAGACCGAAATTCGACCGGAAAATCTTGACCGTTGCGATCATGCCACACCGTATCTAGTAGCAGAATCTCCTCCTGGGTTGAGATACGATTACCCAATAAGTCCAGCGTACCGTGTTCTAGATCAGGCGGATCAAGATTGAGGTGATTGCCCAATAAATTATCATCCTGACTATAACCCAATAACCGTAAGGCGGTTGCGTTAATCTGTAAGCACATGCCAGTGAGGTTGAGCCGGATACTACCCTCTTCTAGATTACTCAAAACACCAGGTGCTTTATCCTCAATTAAGAAATTATTCGCCTCATACAAAGTTTGTTTGATGTTATTCAGTTTTTCAGTTTGCAACTTAATGGCTTGCTCTAGTGCACATCTGAGCCAATACATGTCCATATGCTTTTGCAAACGTGCTAACAAGACCTCGGCTTCAAAAGGTTTGGTGATATAATCCACACCGCCGGATTTAAAGCCTGCAATCTTGTCTTGCGCTTCACCTTTGATGGTAATGAAAATAACGGGGATTTTACTAATCGTCGGTAACTCTTTAAGTCGTTTACAGACTTCAAAACCATCCATATCGGGCATCATCACATCCAATAGGATCAGATCAGGGCGTTCTTGTTGAGCCAGCTCAAGGCATTTTAAACTGTCACTGCAACAAATCACTTGATAGCCTGCACTGTGCAGGATAGTTTCCAGAAACAGCAAAATGGTTTTTTCATCATCGACCGCTAAGACCTTGACTTGCCCCAGATGCGGTTTGACGGGCTGCAAAATAAAATTATCATTCATAGTGATCAGCAAGCTTAGCTTGAGGCCTTTACGCTTAAGTTAATGATTATTTCCAATCCCCGGTAGGCTGGAAATATCCTGTGGATTACTCACGTATTTCGCCAGTACAGCACGGGTTTCCTCACTCAGGAGTGGGTTTTCAATCATGAGTAAACGCCGCTCGCTCAAATGTAGCGTCTTGAATAGGTCACGGGTCGAGGGATGAGTGGCCAGTAGATTGTCATAAGAACCATCAGCGATAGCTTTTTCCAAACCTTGGTATAAAGCATCGTGTAGCGCCTGATTGTCGGGGGCGACAAAAAAATACATCGCTAAGGGGTAATACAGTAAGAGTGATTGTTCAATGCTAATTTCAGGGTATTGATCGGTATTCAATTCTTGATTGATTTCGAGGATGCTGCGTGAAAAATAATCGCCCCGCCCAGCGGCCAACATCGGGATGAGATTAGGGTAGAAGCTGGCGACCACAGGTAAATGGTTGGCACGGTAGATCTCAGTATCTATCCAATCTCGACCGAGTAAGGCGTGGAAATGAGCAAGATCAGCGATCGTCTTGACCTGATCAAACTGAGCTTGGCTGTCTTTGCGGATTAGAAACACGCGATAACCCAATAAACCATGCAATAAGGGAATTCTAACTGGCAAAAACTCCTGTTCAAATGCGGGTGAGGTGCCTTTCCAGAACACATTAATAAGATCAGGGTTAGTATGCATACGCATGACAGGGCGTATTTCTGGGACATAGATGGCCTTAAGCTCATAACTGCGCCCACTTTTTTCTAAGGCTAGTTTCAGTAAAGCAAAATAGATGATCTTATCTAGGTCAACACCTTGAGCTTGAGTGACCCTTACCTGTAAAGTCGGTTGCTGGGGCAGGGTGTTAGTAGGTACAGGTGGTCGCTTCGCCATCACCCGTGCTGAGCACATTATCCACAGAATGGCAGAGATAACGACCAGCAAGGGCAACCATTGAAATGATTTAGTGCGCATGATGGCTAGTACCTAGATCATTGATATTAGAAATATTTTGCGGGTTGAGACCGTATTTGGCAAGCACAGCACGGGTTTCGTCGGTTAGAAAAGGATGCTCCAAGGTCAGCAAACGGCGATTGCGCAACTGCAAAGTCTGGAACACGTCACGGGTCACCGGATGGCTAGCCAGCAATTGGTTATAGGAGGAGTCTGCCAGCGCTCTTTCTAAGCCCTCCTGTAAAGCCTCATGCAAAGCTTGATTGCCGGGGGCGACAAAGAAATAAATTGCTAAGGGATAGTGCAGGAGTAGGCTAGATTCAAGCGTAATCGCTGGATATTTTTCTGGATCAAGTTCTTGGTTGAATTCAAAGATACTGCGTGGATAATAATCACCACGCTCTGAAGTCAACATCGGCATCAAGCTGGAATATTCCCCTGTCACATAGGGTAGCTTGTGGTGGGTAAAAATATCAGTGTCTACCCAACTTAAACCAACTAAAGCTTTTAAACTCGCCAAGTCTTGGACGGTTTTGATGCGATCGAATTGAGGCTGCATGTCTTTTCTGATCAATAATACCTTGTATCCGACTAGCCCACGTAACAGCGGAATGCGCACCGGCCATAATTGCTCTTCAAATTTTTGGGCTGTACCCATCCAAACCACATTGATCAATTCTGGGTTAGTAATCATGCGGATAGCGGGGGTTGAGGTCGGGACTTCGGTAATCTTAATCTCAAAAGGTCGTTGGCTTTTTTCTAAAGCTAGCTTTAACAGAGCAAAATAGATCACATTGTCTAGATCTGTACCCTCGGTGCGGGTGAGGCGTACCTGCAGAGGTTCAGTGGTGGGTGCTTGAGACTTGCTTGGATCGGGCGGGCGGGCAGGACTTTCGGCTGCCACAGGCACTAAGGCGGTGACCCAAGTTAATGAAATAACTACAACAGCCAAAAGAAGGCGGACACAGGATTCCATCGGTAAAGTCCCTCAGTTTTTATCCAGTACCGCTTGAACCTGTTCTAGGTCAGCATTGCCTCTCTTCAACAAGCGGTTAAGAACCAGAGCCAAATTTTTGCGTGAAAATGGCTTCTGTAACAATATCACACCTTCATCTAAGCGCGCATTATGGATAATGGCATTCTCCGTATAGCCGGACATGAAGGCAATTCTAAAATGAGGGCGTTCAGCTTCCAATAAATTGGCTAGCTGGCGGCCATTTAAATGACCCGGTAACACAATGTCGATCAGGGCGGCATCTAGCTTTTGGGTATGGTGAAACGCCGTCAGCGCCGTTTTAGCATCGGTGGCGGTGATCACCTCAATCTGCATCTCCATCAGTTGAGCTTTGACGACCTCCAACACTAAGGGGTCATCTTCAACCACCAAAATACAGTAGCCCGCAAAGTCGGGGACAAGAACCACAGTCGGTTCAGAAAAGGTGCTGGGTTTAACGAGTTGACTATAGCGTGGTAGATAGAGTTTGACCGTCGTACCTTGACCCTCTTCACTATAGATTTTGATATGCCCGCCTGACTGTTTGACAAAACCATAAGCCATTGCCAAGCCCAAGCCTGAGCCTTTGCCGACGGGTTTGGTCGAAAAATAGGGTTCAAATGCATGGGCGATAACTTTTTTGCTCATACCCGTCCCATTATCACTGATTGCAAAACAGACATATTGCCCCGGCTCAACCTCACCTTCTTGGGCGCAATACTCAACATCGAGCCAAGTATTACGTACCTCAATGGTTAGATTCCCGCCGTTTGGCATCGCATCACGGGCGTTCAAGGTTAGGTTGAGTAGGACGGTTTCCAATTGTTGGGAGTCGGCAAAGCAATGCCATAATCCGCTGCTCGTAATAAATTCTAAGGCATATTGCTCACCCAAAGCCCGCCGCAATAATTGCTCCATGTTTGGTAGTAGTTCGCTAGCCAGAATAGGGGTGGGTTCTAACGGTTGATTCCGCGAATAGGCCAGTAATTGCGAAGTCAACTTACTGCCTTTGTCAGTGGCATCACGTGCCATCGTCAGCAGTCGCTTGCCACGTTCATCTAAAGCTTGATTTTCCAATAACTCTAAACTCCCTAAGATGATTGCCAGAATATTATTGAAATCATGAGCAACCCCACCGACTAACTGGCTAATCGCCGATAAACGTTCTGAATGACGTAATTGATTGGTCATTTTTTTAGTCAAGGCTTGTGAGTTCTCCAATTCATGCAAATAGTCTTGGCTAGCTCGCAAAATATGGTTAGCGGATAAGGCTACTTCGGTGATTTCGTTATTAGCGCGTGCAATGCGCTGCGGCAAACGGAAGGGTTCTGGCTTGCGTGGGTCGACCGTATTTAGACGTTTAGTCAACATACTTAAAGGTAAGGATAATACTAGATGGAATAGATACAGCAGCAGGATTGTCAAGAATAGGTTTTTGAGAATACCGGTGATAATGACATGAATGGAGCGGTCATAGAAATCATCCAGCAGGATACCGCTACGCACCTCAACACTGAGCTTGCCAACATAAATACCCGTCTTTGATTCTATTAATTTGATTTCATAGAGTTTGTAGGATTCGGTGAATAGCCCAGTTAACTGGTCAATCGCTTTGGGGGGTGGCTTGCGTGCTAGGTCGGCAATATGGATGCCCCGATCATCTATAATGGTGACTGCCGTAATAAAATCATAGACCAACAGAGGCTGGGCGGCTTCTTCCGCTAGCGTTTTGTCAATTTGAAAAGCGGCTTGTACTGCTCCAGCAGAGGCTAGCACCAGCATTTTTTGGATAAAACTGTCATTACGTAGTTTTTCATCGGAATAATCCCGAATAATTTGGATCGAGCCAGTCACCAAGCCGAGGACTATCGCAATTGTTAAGCCGTAGCGGGTGAGAGTGAGCGCAATGGTTGGTTTTTTCATAGATAAGGCTCCGCCTGGTCGCGGTCAAAGTTAGAGATAGCTGGAGATCATGCTCGCAGTCGTGATTGTAACCAGACACCTGACTGGCCTATAGCACAAAATGAGCGGGCGAGTAAACAGCTACTAAAAATTAGCAGTGGCCTCTAGGCATAGTCTATGCTCTAAGCATTGGTGTGTTTTTGGTGAACTTATGGTAGAAGGCTTACACTCTACTAGGCTGGATCTCGGCTGTTATCATTATGATTTAACTCAACAAATTTTGATGGATTCACAGGGAAATACCTGTGCTTTACGCCATCAATCACTCAAGGTTTTACATTATCTTGCTTTGCACGCTAACCAAGTGGTGACCAAGGCTGAGTTATTTGCTTCGATTTGGCGTGGATTAAATGTCACCGATGATTCGTTAGTGCAGTGTATTGCCGAGATTCGTCAGGCCTTACAGGACAGTAAGCACCAGATTTTAAAAACCTGGCCACGGCGAGGGTATAGCTTACTCACTTCGACACTGCAGGCTAAAGCTCCCCAGTCGCCGAGTGAGGGGCTATTACCGCTGCTAGGGCGCGCTCAAGAATTACAAGATTTGGAGCATATGCTCCTTGATCCTAGTTGTCGGTTAATCACCCTGCTCGGCTTAGGTGGGGTCGGAAAATCCAGATTAACCAAGGCTGTGGTCAACTCGGTTGTCCAGCAGTTTCCTGAGGGCTGTTATTTTATTGAATTAGCTGCTGTGCAATGTGCTGACTTGATCCCTGGTGCCATTGCTAACGTCCTTAAGGTGAGTTTGCAAGGGCAGCGTCCACCGCTTGAGCAATTACAGCGTTTTTTGGCAGGCAAGCGGGTGTTATTAGTCTTAGACAATATCGAACACTTATTGCCTGAAGCGGCCGTGTGTGAGTGCTTATTAGCGAGTTGTTCGGGGTTAAAAATCCTGACAACTTCTCGCCAGCCACTGCAAGTGTATGGTGAGTGGTTATATCGTTTGCAGGGTTTAAAAGTCGCTCAGCAATTAGCCGCTGCTCCTCGGTGTGCGGCGTTTGCCTTATTTATGCAGGCAGCACGGCGAGTGCATTATCAGTTTTCACCGACGGTTGACGATCAAGCCCTTATCTTGGAGATTTGTCGTTTAGTCAATGGGATGCCCTTGGGGATTGAAATCGCGGCAAGTTGGCTGAAGCATTTATCCTGTGCGGAAGTGTTAAGGGAGTTAACTCAGCATTTACAAGCAGTGAATCCTTCAGCAGCTGCCACTCCAGTGAGTGCCTTAAGTCAAGTGGTGGAGCAAACTTGGCAAATGCTCAGTACCCGTGAGCAGCAGATTATGCAAATGTTAGCTTTGTTTCGGGGCGGCTTTACCCGAGAGACAGCCTCTGCTTTAACGGGTGCTGGTTTAGCCGATTATGGCAGCTTGATTGATAAGTCAATCTTGAATCGCCAGCCAAACGGACACTATGTTTTGCATGAAGTGATGCGCCATTATGCCAGTCACTCCTATCTTGCTGAAGCCAGCCATTTAACGACAACCCAACGGTTTGTTGAATATTATCTTGCGAAAGCCACGGTGGCCGATGCGGTTATTTTAGGGGGGCAACAATTTGCGAGTATCCAGCAATTAGCCCAAGAGCACGATAATCTAAGGGAGTGTTTGCGCTTATGTGCTGAGGCTAAACAGCAATCAGCGCCTCAATTGCTCCATTTGGGTTTAAAGCTGGTGGGTACTTTGGGGATGTTTTGGTTTTTAGCCAATCATTGGCAGGAAGGTGATCACTGGTTAGCGCGCTTTTTAGCCCTTCATCAGCAGACTCCACCTTGTTTAGCGCAAGGTATGGCTTTATTAGCGGCAGGGGGTATTTCAGCGGTGCTCGATAAGCACAGCGTGGCGGATCACTATCTAAGTATCGGCTCTCAATTAGCGGCTCAGTTTGGTGGAAAAGTAGAAATTGCTAGAAGCTTATTTGTCTTAAGTATCTTGCGGCGTTTACAAGGGCGCTATTTAGAGTCAGTCGATTGCGGTCAGCAGAGTATGCGGTTGTTTATGGATGCGGGTGATGAGGGGGGCTATCAGATTAATTTAGTGAATGTTGGGCATGCTTTATTCAAACTTGGGCGCTATGATGAGGCGATTCCTTTATTTGAAGAGTGCATTAGTTTAAATCAAAAACTGGGTTTGACCTTAAGTATGCCTTATGCACTGATTAATCTAGGGCGAGTGAATGCTCAATTGCAACAGCTGCCAGCCGCGCGTGCTTATCTCCAGCAAAGTGTGCAACTCACTGAGCAATTAGGGGTGTTATTGTATCGTGCTCAGGCTCTTTGTGCCTTAGGTTGGTTAGAGTTAAATGAGGGAAAGATAGCGCCGGCTTTGGAGTTATTACAAAGCAGCATGACTGATTATTTGCATTTGGGGGATCGGGAAGGGCAGATTGCGGTTATGTTAGGGATCGGGGTAGCGAAAGCCGCGCAGGGGCAATTAAACTTGGCTTGGCAGTGTATAGTAGTCGCTGAAAACCTAGCCAAGTGTTTGAAGTTACAAGCATTTGCAGAGTACCCAGCCTTGTTGACTGCTGCGAAACAACGTATTCAACAAGGCTTGGGCGCGCATGAGCTGGTTTTGCAAAGAAATTTGGGCTTGGTGTCTAAGCTTGAGACGATATTCAATACCATGCTCGCTGAAACGATAGCCCAATAGTGTTGAGCCTAGGTGGTTCTCTTCGATCGCAGTCCGCTCCATTCTCGACTAAGTAATTAATAAAATAGTTGATTGGATTTACTCAATACGTGCAAAGCTAAAGCTAGCTGTCTGACTCCAAGGACTCGCTCCATTAGCGTTAATAGCTTGCATTTTCCAAAGGTATTCCTCGCCTTCAGTGAAGCTTACACTACTTGGTATACTCCATGAGTTCCTACTGGCATGATGGGTTAATTGATTTTTATCATAAGTGGTTTCAAGGAGAACTGTACCTGTGGATTTTTTGGCAACCCAAAGTTTATATTGTTCCGCATTACTGACATCCGACCATTCAAATGAATTCGCTTCAACAGCACCAATTGGCCAGATTAATTGTGGTGCAGTCGGTGGACTACCAGCGCCTAGGATTTTGAAGGTCTGACTGGCAAGTGCACCTGCACCCGCACTATTCGAGGCTTGAACCGACCAAGTAATCGTATTGGTATCTTGAATAGCAAAGGGGCTAGTGTATTGACAGATTTGAGTCGTATTTTCTGGAGGGCAGCCTGCTGCTTCAAACGACAAGGTGGTATCAATAATATTACCGACTTTAAGACGGTAATGGGTTGCTGCTTTTACCGTTTTCCAAGTGAAAACTGGCTTATTATTAGCAATTATACCTATAGGTGCTAGCAAATTAGCGGCAAGGGGTGGTCTTGGTGTAGATGCAGTAAAGTTCTTAGCCGGACTCCAAGCTCCTATACCCGCCGCATTAATTGCTCGAATACTCCAAGAGTAATTAGCACTAGCTAGGGTGAGATTAGGGGTGACTGAGCAAACTAATAAGCTATCAAGGCAAGCAGCTTGCTCAGGGCTATAACGCTGTGTTAACACTTGACCTAAAGCATTTTTAACACTGAGTTCATAACTATCCACATCAGTTAAGGCTTGCCAACGATAATTAGGTCGATTTAAACCTAAATCGCCTTCCGGTGCTAATAGCGATACGACTTCGGGTAGACTTACGAGATTAAACGATAATGGCTCACTTAAAGCGGAGTAGCCATTGATATTGTTATTCGCCTCTACCCACCAAGTTCCAAAGCCAGCTACGCTAATATTAGGTGTAACCTTGCAAATACCTTGGCCTTCAGCACAACCTAAACTAGTAGCGGTATACCAAGCTTCAATTCGTTTGCCACTACGATCATTAACAATTAATTGATACCAATTGGCATAATGCACAGCTTGCCACTGATAAGTCGGTGTGGTGCTGGCAATATTGCCTTTAGGCGCGATTAAGGTTGGGGCAGGGCGTGAAACTCGGTAGTTAGCTATCCGTTGAGCAGTGGTATTAAGTTGACGATGATTATCAGCACCATTATTAATATCAGCTACACCCATCGGTTGATCATCGTGAAGAATATTAGGGTTAGACCAATAATTGAGTCGTGTACAAAGTTTCAAAGGGCAATTGATGTTGTCGTTATAGGCCATCATAGTACGCCAGCCCTCTGTGGTATTAATATAGCCAAAGTTATAGCCTGCCCCTGGATTGTTACCGCCCTTAATGATTTGGGCACGATCATGTTGTGCGCCAAAGTTATGCCCAAGCTCATGAGCAAAGGTGTATTTACCAGGGCCGGTGGCACAGCGATAATCAGTTACTGAAAAACCTTTGCTTGCCTCTACGTTAAGATAGCCGCGTCCACAGACGGCTTTTTGGGTAGTTGGTGTAGGGGGGACTCGTACTAATAAGGTCACTAAATCTGCTCTGTATTCATCACGGAGTTTATGGACATTATCCATAATGCCATCATTCGTCCGAGCCAATTCTTTGAGTGGCTTACTTAAGGTGCGATCCACCACGGTATAATCAATTTCCGCCCGATGGATTAAGCGTAAACGATGCTTAACATCCGAGTTAGCATAACCCTCATTGGTTTCAATAATTGCAAGGTCAATCAAGGCTTCCATATCATTGACCTCGCCGAGTTCTTCACGCGCTGCTTTGGTATACATGACTAGGACATCAATAATAGAACCATCATCGCTCGCTGTTTTTAATGCGGATTCGTGGTTATCATTTAAATGATCAATCGCTCTAGACTCGTCTGGGATTTCACCCGGAAGATGATCGGGTGGGAGTTTGCTAGGATCAGTTTCTTGTAAAATATGATTAAATTGCTTACCCTCTATAGTGCGTTGTAATTTTTTTGGCAAACTGCGAATTTGGAAAGTTCTTAGTTTGTAAATTATATTGCCTTGTAAAATATCACCACGCTTAATCAAAACAACACTACTTAAAGGATCATCCTTGATCTTACCAATAATAGCTAAACTTCCTACCGAAGCGGGTTCGAGCCGCGTCACCGAAACAGGCAAGACTTGCCCAAATAGATTAAGTTGAAAATCCAAGGCGGCTAATTGTGAGTTGCTGAGTTTATTAGCACTAACAGCTGCCATTGTTGAGGGAAACTGTGCTAAAAACTGAGTATTTAAACTGATCGGCACGGCTTGAATAGTGCTAAGGTCTTTAGCAGTCGACTTAAGATCAGGAGTCGAGCTGAGCGTAAATAATGACTGACTACTGGCAGTGGTCGCAGCTAAACTCGGCTTGCTTGCAAGGATAAATAACAGAATTAGTATAGAGAATAACCAGTAATGGTTATTTTTAAATTTTGAAATAAACATTAATAAGCTCCCAAAAAAATTAGAAAGTTATTCGGAAATTTTTTATAGAAGATAGGTTATTTATTATTAATAGCCTCTTCAAGTTTAATGGAAACTAATCAAACTAATTGTCATGAATGAAAACCCCCGGAACAGGTTCACAAGTAATAGATGCAAAACCGTCACAAGAAGGGGCTTGGCAAAGGGTTTTATCGCCTAAAATATAAGTAGGGGCGATTCTTCCTATATCCGGCGCTTGTGTAAACTGAACGGATCGCCATTGATAGATGCCTTTTATGGCTGCACACCAAGAGTCAGCCGCCGGTTTGCCACATTGAGTACCACGATGCAAGCACCAATCCAAGCGATAGCCATTTAGTTGAATCCTGTCATCATGATAAGTTCTTTTTGAAGGCGGAGTTCTAGAGGAACTCGGTGGTGGCACAACTGGATCAGGTTTAAATTCATCCTTCGTCCATTGAGAGTTATTACTCCATTGAATGATTCGCCCATTCATATCAATCCGACCTGTACAACAACCCGGTGCATCTGTAAAATCTACAGAAATTAAATGTTCACCATTATGATATTTATAATAAGAGCCATTAAATGGGCCGCGTTTTTTATGATCAATATAAACGGTTAGGTTAGTGCCATTTTGGATGATGAGTTCAGCACCCTTATTCCATTGACCACCTAGCGGCAAAGGATGATTGACATAGCTTTCGGCTAAAGCTAATTCACACCCACTGAGTAGCAAGCTAATCAATAATAATTGAGCTTTCATAATAAATTCCTTATGGATAAAATTTCTTAAGCTTGGGTGGGCCATTTAAACCTCTGAATGATTATTCACGTGTGCAGCTATGACATGAGGGTGGGCAAAATTCATAGGTTTTAATTTTGCAAGTCATATTCTCGGTAGGAACTGGAATGCGAGGCGGATTGCAGGAATCAGGAGGGTCTTGTGGTTCTAATTCCCAGACACCATTATTGCAAACTGGAATAAGGCAGGGCTTGCAGGTAAATTTGCAACCGATGGATCTGGGTTTTTTATTGGCCTTGCAACTATTATCCGCATAATATTCAGCACTATACTGGCTATCGACTATTAACTCAGGCAAAGCTTGATGAATAAAGCGGTCAGCGGCTCCTATTGAAGGTATCAATAATAAAGCAATTATCGGTAGTTTGATCAAGATGTTCATCGCTTCCCTCCGAACTGACGACACTCGTTGTTTCACTTAACCTAATCACCCAAACGCTCGCAAACTGGCTAGGGATTGAGGTTTCATGACCCTTAGTTTCCGTGGATCGCACCATTTTGTCCTGAAATTTTGACGAAAAATAAACGAAATCTGCTGAGCTTCTGGCTTAAAGCTAGGCTAGAATCCAAGTTTATTTCAATGGATGGACAACCAAAGATGCAGGTTCAGATAGAGCAGCCCCCTCGCCAAGGGTTACTTGGGCGTTTTTTTAGTGGTTTAGGGCGTTGGTTGACTACTATTCGTCGGTGGGTCTTTAATCTACTCACTTTAGTGGTTTTAATGGCACTCGTATCTGTATTGCTGAGAGCCTGCACGAGTGATCAGGTAGTCCTTAAGGATAAAACTGCCTTAGTTCTGGACTTAAAAGGTCAGCTGGTCGAAGAAAAAAGTACCCCAGATGATTCACTGTTGTCATTGGCAACGAGTGGTGAATTGACTAGCGAAGTCCAATTACGTGATGTTTTAGCGGTTTTGAAAGCAGCGGCCGACGACCCGAATATTACCCGTATTTTACTCAAGCTTGATGATTTTGCGGGCGGCGGTTTGGCTTCTTTACGTGATGTGGCTGCCGGTTTGCAGGGGTTCAAAGCCTCAGGCAAACCCGTGATTGCTTGGGGGAGTCACTATTCGCAAGCACAATATTTCTTGGCAGCACAAGCGAATGAAGTCTTACTTGATCCAGCAGGTGTCGTGATGCTAGATGGTTTGGGGGGGGAGAGTAGTTACTATGCTGAAGCTCTAGAAAAAGCGGGTGTCAAGGTGCATGTGGTGCGTACCGGCCCGTATAAAAATATGGCGGAGCAATTTACCGATAAAGCGCCTTCTACGGCTACCTTGGAGGCTTCGGCTTATTTATTGGATGATCTATGGTCATTAGTGACCAGCGAGCTGGAAGCGGCGCGTGAGCTACCCAAGGGCAAAATCATGCAATTGATCAATGCCTTACCCGAGCCTTTAGAAGCAGCAGGTGGGGATTTGGCCAAAATGGCCTTAGATCAAGGCTTAGTCACAGGCTTAAAAGATATTCAACAAGTCCGCGATGAGTTTATTCAAGCTGGGGCTGAAGATACTGACAACCACACTTTCCGCCAAGTTAATTATGAGGCTTATCTAGCCAATGTCGCTCAACCCATCAATAGTGGCGCAGGTGTCGGTATTATTGTTGCTGAGGGTGAGATTATTGATGGTACAGCACCACGCCAGACGATCGGTGGTGAATCAACAGCCGCTTTGGTGCGCAAGGCGCGCTTAGATGAGACGATTAAAGCGATTGTCTTGCGAGTTAACTCCCCCGGTGGTGCAGTATTTGGCTCAGAATTAATTCGTCGTGAATTAGCGGCTGCCCGTGAGGCGGGGAAGCCTGTTGTCGTGTCGATGGGGGATGTTGCCGCTTCAGGAGGCTATTGGATTGCGACCGCCTCTGACAAAATTTATGCCGATGCAGCAACCATTACTGGTTCCATTGGTGTGATTACCTTATTTCCAACTCTCGAAGGTTTGATGGATAAATTGGGGGTGCATCAAGGGGGCTATGCGACCACTTGGTTAAAAACAGCCGGTGATCCCCTCAAGCCACTCGATCCACGTTTTGAAAGGCTGTTGGCCGCTAATATCCAAGCTACTTATAAAAACTTTCTGGGGCATGTCAGCCAAGCCCGCAATATGAGTGTAGAGGCAGTGAATGCCGTGGCACAAGGGCGAGTTTGGACAGGAAGGCAAGCCCTCGATCGTGGCTTAGTAGATGCTTTAGGCGGGTTGCAAGCCGCTCTCTCAACCGCTAAGCAGTTAGCTAATTTAGATGAAAAAACGCCCGCTCGTTATATCGAATCGGACGAGAGTGAATACAGTTGGTTGCTTGAGAAACTATGGGGTGCACAATTGTTCAGCGACATTCAGGCTTATTTACCCGAATGGCTAGCTCCTAGTCAGTTGCCCGCTGAATTCAGCACCCTGCAGGCCGACGTACTGCAATTCAAACGTTTACTGAAGCCTGATCAGCCATTTAGTACCATCGTGCATTGTTTTTGTACAGCGGAGCTTGATAGTAAGCGCTCAAACTCAAGGCAAAGGATGTTCTAAACCTCTGGCTAAGCTGGCTAACGACTAAAATAGAAAATTTATTTCTTAATTTAAAATAACTGGAATAATTATTCTATTTTGGCTTATACTTCTGCCATATCCAACACTAAAATTTAGAGGAGATGTTATGGCAGAGGTTCGTTTTGGTTTGATTGGTGCAGGCCGTATTGGGCAAGTACATGCTTTAGCGGTACAAGCCGTCCCCGGTGCACGGATTACTGAAGTGGTCGATGTGTTGCCCGCTGCGGCTGAAAAAATTGCCGATAAATTCGCTGCTAAAGTCGTTAGTTTGGATGAGATGTTTGCAAGCTCCAATGTAGATGCTTTTATTATTGCTAGTTCGACAGATACCCACGCTCCTTTATTAGAACGCTGTGCAGCGGTGGGCAAACCTGTCTTCTGCGAAAAGCCGATTGACTTAAGTTATGCGCGTGCAGAGGCCTGTAGTGCTGCGGTGCAAGCATCTGGCATTACCTGTATGCTCGGTTTCAATCGCCGCTTTGACCCCCAATTCGCTTATCTGAAAAAGCAAATGGAAGCAGGGGTGATTGGCAAGCTCGAAACCCTGATTATTACTAGCCGCGATCCTTCACCGCCCCCTGCTGAATACATCAAAGTATCGGGTGGCTTGTTCCGCGATATGATGATCCATGATTTTGATATGGCACGCTGGTTACTCGGCGAAGAGCCCACTCGCTTGTATGCGACTGGGAGCGTATTAGTCGACCCCGCGATTGGTGAGGCGGGTGATGTCGATACGGCCAGTGTTACTTTAAGCACTCAGAGTGGGGCGATTGCGATTATTACTAATAGCCGTCGTGCCACTTATGGTTATGACCAACGCATTGAAGCTTTCGGTGAAAAAGGTATGTTGCAAGCAGGCAATCAGCTTGAAAACACCGTGAAGTTTGCAGGTGCGGAGGGGGTCATGGGTGCGAAGCCACAATTCTTTTTCCTTGAGCGTTATGCCGATGCCTATCGTATTGAGTTAACACATTTTGTGGCAGCCCTGCAACAAGGCTCTAAGCCAGCGACCAGTGAGGAAGATGGTTTAGCGGCTTTGCGTTTAGCCGATGCCGCTGTGCAATCCTTAAAAACAGGTCAGCCTGTCGATCTCTAAGGAGTTTGAGTCATGAGCCTATTACGCCGCCCACAACCGGATGCGACGGGTCGTTATCAGCATATTACCCCTGACAATGCGCAGTGGCGCTATGTGGGTTTTGCTGCTTATGACCTGCAAGCCGGGCAGACCTTAGACCTGCCCGCATCCGATCAAGAATTATGTTTAGTGCTATTAGCTGGGCTTGCCGATATTCAAGCAGGCGAGCAGCAGTTTAACACGGTGGGCGAGCGCATGGATGTGTTTGAAGATCTCGCCCCACATGCAGTGTATGTGAAAAACGGTGAAGCAGTACAGGTGAAAGCCAATACCGATGTGGAGTTGGCCGTTTGTAGCGCGCCGGGTTTTGGCAACCATCCCACCCGCTGGCTTAAGCCCGAAACTATGAGCCGTGAGCAACGTGGGCAGGGCAGTAATACACGCTATGTCTGCAATATTCTGCCACAAGATCAACCAGCCGATAGCTTATTAGTGGTCGAGGTCAAAACTCCAGCCGGAAATTGGTCCAGCTATCCGCCACATAAGCATGATGCAGATAATCTTCCACACGAAAGCTTCTTAGAGGAAACCTATTATCATCGGCTTAACCCATCACAAGGTTTTTGCTTTCAACGGGTGTTTACCGATGAGCTAGATCTCGATGAAACGATGGCGGTGGAAGATCGTTGTGTAGTGTTGGTGCCGCGTGGTTATCATCCGGTGGCAGCAGCGCATGGTTATGATTCGTATTATTTGAATGTAATGGCGGGTCCGACGCGCCGCTGGGTTTTTAAGAATCACCCAGCTCATGAATGGATGCTGCACCCATGAATACACCGACGAAAATCCGCGATGTGATTTGTTTAGGCCGTGCAGCCGTCGATTTATACGGTCAGCAAATTGGTAGCCGTTTAGAAGATATGGGGAGTTTTGCTAAGTATTTAGGCGGATCTTCAGCGAATATTGCTTATGGTTGCGCTCGCTTGGGCTTAAATTCGGCTATGCTTACCCGTGTGGGCGATGAACACATGGGGCGCTTTGTCCGTGAAGAATTAGCCCGTGTAGGTGTGGATGTTTCCCAAGTGGTTACTGATAAACAGCGCCTAACGGGTCTGGTTATTTTAGGGATTAAAGACCGTGAAACCTTCCCACTGATTTTTTACCGGAGCGATTGTGCGGATATGGCATTGAGTGCGGAGGATATTGATCCTGCTTTCATTGCATCCAGCCAAGCGCTCTTGATTACAGGTACGCATTTCTCTACCGAATCCACCTATCGCGCAAGTAAGACTGCGATGGAATACGCCAAAGCCGCAGGCACTAAGATTATTGTGGATATCGACTATCGCCCCGTGCTTTGGGGCTTAACTAGTCTGGGGGATGGTGAGACACGTTTTATCTCCTCCTTGGGCGTGACGCAACACCTCCAGACGCTTCTTTCTGATTGTGATTTGATTGTCGGCACGGAAGAGGAAATCCATATTGCTGGTGGTAGTACGGATACTATTACCGCCTTGAAACAGATTCGTGCTTTGAGCAAGGCCACTCTGGTTTTGAAACTCGGCCCTCTCGGTTGTACGGTACTTGATGGCGAAATTCCAAATAGCAGTGAACAGTTTAAGCTCTATCAAGGGGTGCGTGTTGACGTGCTCAATGTCTTGGGTGCAGGTGATGCTTTTATGTCGGGCTTTTTACGCGGTTGGCTACGCGGTGAGTCGTATGAAACTTGTACCGCCTATGCGAATGCTTGTGGGGCTTTGGTGGTGTCGCGGCATGGTTGTGCACCCGCTATTCCCAGTGAAGCAGAGTTATTTTACTACCTAAAAAATTCTGCTTCGATTCCACACCCGGATCAAGACAGAAAACTCAATCAATTACATAGGGTCACGACCCGCAAACCCGCCTCCCGCCCCGATATTTGTGTCTTGGCCTTTGATCATCGTAAGCAACTCTATGAGGCGGCGGTATCGGTGGGGGCTGACCCTGCCCGAATTAAAACCCTCAAGCGCTTATTAGTGAAGTCGGTCGAATATGCCATGCAAAAGACACAGTTAGCCGCACAATCCGGGGGGGTGTTGATTGATGATACCTATGGACAAGATGCACTCAATGATGTCACGGGGCGCAATTGGTGGATTGGGCGGCCAGTCGAATTACCCGCGTCACGCCCTATTGAATTGGAAGGTGGGCGCTCGATTGGTTCACGCTTAATCAACTGGCCTTTAGAGCATATTGTGAAGTGCTTGGTGTTTTATCACACCGATGATGAACTAGGTTTACGCTTACAGCAAGAACGCCAAATTCAAGAGTTATTCGCGGCCTGCCAAACCAGTGGGCATGAATTGTTATTAGAGCTGATTCCGCCGCTGTCGAGTACGCCAAATGATGAGTTAGCAGTGCTCGCTTTAGAGCGCTTATATAATCTTGAGGTGTTTCCTGATTGGTGGAAATTGCCACCCCAATCGGCTGCTAGTTGGGAGAAACTGAGCCAATTAATCCCTGCCCGTGATCCCTATTGTCATGGGGTGGTGATGTTGGGTTTGGGGGCGAGTATTGAGAGTTTAATCGCTTCCTTCCAAATCGCAGCCCAATATTCGATTTGCAAAGGTTTTACGGTCGGGCGCAGTTTATTTGCTGAGCCAAGCCATGCATGGTTAGCGAAGCAACTGGATGACCAAGCACTGATTCAAAGCGTGGGCGAGAATTATGTGCAATTGATTGCAGCTTGGCGTGCGAGTCGTGCATCCCAGATTGCATCACAGGAGTTAGCAGCATGAGCACCCTTCGTTTAACGATGGCACAAGCTTTAGTGCGGTATTTAAGTGTGCAATATACTGAGGTCGATGGGCAAAAATTGCCTTTATTTGCAGGAGTATTTGCGATTTTTGGGCATGGGAATGTCGCGGGTATGGGGGAGGCACTCTATCAATACCGCGCGACTTTACCGACTTTGCGCGCTCACAATGAGCAAGGCATGGCGCATGCAGCTATTGCCTATGCTAAAGCTAATAACCGCCAGCGAATGATGGCTTGTACCACGTCGATTGGCCCTGGTGCGACTAATATGGTGACGGCCGCCGCTTTAGCGCATGTAAATCGTTTGCCAGTCTTGCTGTTGCCCGGGGATATTTTTGCAAATCGCACCCCTGATCCTGTCTTGCAACAAATTGAATGTTTTAGTGATCCGACGATCAGTGCGAATGATTGCTTTCGCCCCGTGAGTCGTTATTTTGATCGTATCTCGCGCCCTGAGCAGTTGATAACGAGTTTGCCAGTTGCGATGCAAACCCTAGTCGATGCAGAAAACTGTGGTCCTGTGACTTTGGCTTTGCCGCAAGATGTACAAGCTGAAGCCTATGATTATCCACTGAGCTGGTTGGCTGAACGGGTACATTATCCACGCCGTCCACCGGCTGATGCGCGTGAATTGCAGGCAGCCCTCGCTGCAATCCAACAAGCCAAGCGACCTTTAGTGATTGCCGGTGGTGGAATTTTGTATGCACAAGCCACCACTGAACTGAAAAGTTTTGTGGAGGCTCATCATCTTCCGGTCGCTGAAACTCAAGCAGGGAAAGGCTCTTTGGCTTGGAATCATCCGAATTATGTAGGCTCAATCGGTGTAACAGGTAGTAGTGCTGCCAATCAGTTGGCACAAGAGGCTGATCTGGTATTGGCGATGGGTACACGGTTGCAAGATTTTACCACGGCCTCCCGCACGGTGTTTGCTCATCCAGAGTTAAAGTTAATTCAGCTCAATGTGGCTAAATTTGATGCGATTAAGCATAACGCACTCAGTTTGATTGCAGATGCGAAGGTCGGTTTGCAGCAGTTGAGTGAGGGTTTGAGTGGTTGGCAAGCAAATCCTACTTGGTTGGCTCAAGGGCAGAGCGCAATCGCAGAGTGGAATGCTTATTATGAGCAAGTCACTGCTGCTGAGTTATCCACGCCCACTCGCACGGGGTTACCTTCTGATGCGCAAGTCTTGGGGGCGGTGAAGCGTACTGGGCAGGCTTCGGATATTGTTGTCTGTGCAGCGGGTGGTTTACCCGGTGAATTGCATAAGTTATGGCGTACTGATCAAGCGAATGGTTATCACCTTGAATATGGTTTCTCCTGCATGGGTTATGAGATTGCGGGGGGGTTAGGGGTGAAGATGGCACAGCCAGAGCGCGAAGTGATTGTCGTGGTCGGTGATGGTTCGTATTTGATGCTTAATTCTGAGCTGGCGACCAGTGTGATGCTTGGCTGCAAATTGATCGTAGTGGTGTTGGATAATCGGGGTTATGGCTGTATTAATCGTTTGCAGCAGGCGACAGGCAGTGCAGGGTTTAATAATTTGTTGGAGCATTGTGTAGCTGTTGAGGCGGGTGCACCGAAGATTGATTTTGCGGCGCATGCTCGGGCTTTGGGGGCAAGGGCTGAGTCGGTCGTGGGTATTAGTGAGTTAGAGGCTGCTTTAGGGCGGGCGCGTGAGTCAGTGCAGTCGTATGTGATTGCCCTCGATACTGATCCGTTTATGACTTCAGCGGGTGGGTGCTGGTGGGATGTGGCTGTACCGGAGGTATCGCCGCGTGAGCAAGTGCAGGCTGCTCATCAGCAGTATGTTGAGGCTAAGCGTAAGCAACCTTACTGAGGCGGCTGTGGCTCTATGAAAACTCCCACAAACCCGCCAGCGACGATCAGATATTTTAAATAAAATTTTCAGGAAATTAATGAGATGAGCGTAAGAATTGGGATTAATCCGCTGACTTGGACGAATGATGATATGCCTGAATTGGGGGCAGAGACTTCGTTGGACACTTGTTTGAGTGAGGGCAAAGAGGCGGGTTATGCTGGGTTTGAATTGGGCAATAAATTCCCGCGTGATCCAGCGGTGTTGGGGCCGATTTTAGAGGCACAAGGTTTGCGGTTGGTATCAGGTTGGTTTAGTGGTCGCTTGTTAGAGCGTAGTGTAGAGGCGGAAATCGAGGCGATTCAAGGGCATTTAACTTTGTTGAAAAGTTTAGGTGCAACCGCGATGGTTTATTGTGAGGTGACAGGCTGTGTGCATGGTGAGCGGGATACACCGGTTTCTAAACGCCCGGTGTTAGCGGCTGAGCAATGGGCTGAGTTGGGTGCTAAATTGAATCAAGTGGCTGAGTATACGCTAGCGCAGGGTGTAAAAATCGCTTATCACCATCACATGGGAACGGTGGTACAGACTGAAGCTGATATTGATCATTTAATGGCGAATACGCATGAGGCTGTGGGTTTATTGCTGGATACTGGGCATTTAACTTATGCAGGGGGTGATCCTGTTGCTGTGCAACAGCGTCATGCGAAGCGGATTAATCATGTGCATTGTAAAGATATTCGCCGTGCTGTCTTAGATGAGATGTTGAATCGGGATAGTAGTTTCTTGAACTCAGTGTTAGCGGGTGTGTTTACGGTACCGGGGGATGGTTGTGTCGATTATCCTAAGATTTTCCAAGGTTTGAAAGCCGCTGATTATTCAGGTTGGTTAGTCGTCGAGGCTGAGCAAGATCCTGCCGTGGCACATCCTTTAACTTATGCGAAATTAGGGTATAAGAATTTGCGTGAGTTATGTGCCGGAGCTGATCTGGAGGTCTTAGTCTAGCTTAGTCTAGTCACTTGCCAAGCACTTACGCAGTGGCTACTGGTTGTTGCGTAAGTGCCGATTATTTGTCCTAGCCCTGCTGATGAATCCTCATGCTGGTGAATTCACCATTTAAAAGCGGGTGATCGCTATCTTGGTGCAGCTCTGTGCTTAAGTTGCCTAACTATCTTGCCGTTAACTCGCCAAAATCAGTAAAACCTCTATAAAACATCCTTGAATTCTTAACAAAACAAGACAACTTGCTGCAATCAGCGGCTGGCACAGTTTTTGCCTTATTGAATGACAGAGTTAAATCACTTTTATTTTTAGGAGATAAGCGATGTCATTACCTAAGGTGCTGAATAAAACACTGTTGAGTCTGAGTCTATTGGCTGCTTTAGGGGGATCTAATTTAGTGGTAGCTGCCGATGACACCATCAAAGTAGGCGTACTGCATTCCCTCTCCGGCACCATGGCGATCAGCGAAACCACGCTGAAAGACACCATGCTGATGCTGATCGACGAGCAAAACAAAAAAGGCGGCGTACTAGGCAAGCAACTCGAAGCCGTTGTGGTTGACCCTGCTTCCAACTGGCCTTTGTTTGCGGAAAAAGCGCGTGACCTGATCGAAAAAGACAAAGTAGCCGCGACCTTCGGTTGCTGGACATCGGTTTCCCGCAAATCCGTGTTGCCAGTGTTTGAAGAAAAAAACAGCTTATTGTTCTACCCGGTGCAATACGAAGGTGAAGAATCTTCCAAAAACGTGTTCTATACCGGTGCAGCGCCGAACCAGCAAGCGATCCCTGCGGTTGATTACCTGATGAAAGAAGGCGAAGTGAAACGCTGGGTCTTGGCAGGCACGGACTACGTTTACCCGCGCACCACCAACAAGATTCTGGAAGCGTATTTGAAATCCAAAGGTGTCGACGAAAAAGACATCATGATCAACTACACCCCATTCGGTCATTCCGACTGGCAGTCCATCGTCGCTGACATCAAGAAATTCGGCGGCGAAGGCAAGAAAACCGCCGTGGTTTCCACCATCAATGGCGATGCTAACGTGCCGTTCTACAAAGAACTGGGCAACCAAGGCATTTCTGCGGAAGACATCCCCGTCGTGGCGTTCTCGGTTGGTGAAGAAGAACTTTCCGGTATCGACACCAAGCCACTGGTCGGTCACTTGGCGGCGTGGAACTACTTCATGAGCGTCGAAAACGACGGCAATAAAGACTTCATCAAGCAGTGGAAGGAATACACCAAGAACGACAAGCGCGTCACCAACGACCCAATGGAAGCGCACGTCATCGGCTTCAAAATGTGGGTAAAAGCGGTTGAACAAGCCAAATCCACCGACACCGACAAAGTGGCTGAAGCCATGATCGGTCAGGAAGTGCCTAACCTCACTGGCGGTACGGCGAAAATGCTGCCTAACCACCACTTGACCAAACCGGTGCTGATTGGCGAAATCCAAGAAAACGGTCAGTTTGAAGTCGTTTCCAAAACCCCTGAAGTCGCAGGCGACGCTTGGTCTGACTTCCTGCCGGATTCCAAAAACATCGTCGCGGATTGGACAGGTAAAGAAACCGACGGCAAACCGTGCGGCAACTTCAATACCGAAACCAAGAAGTGTTCTGGGCAGAAATACGAATAAGTAGAGATGAAGAAACCCCTCCTAACCTCCCCTTGTCAGGGGAGGAACAAGAGGGATATGACCCCTTCTTTGCTCCCTTCCCTGATAAGGGGAGGGTTGGGGAGGGGTTTCTTAGCAGTATTCAGGTACATGTATGCTGAAAACGTATGATTTCACCCACCTGTTGCTATTGAGCGTGTTGTTGTGGCTTTGCCCACCGCTACACGCTGAGCAGCAAAGCGCAACGCTCACCCAAGCCGCCACCTTGTTTCAGGCGGCTGATTTCAACAAAACCCGTGAAGCCGTGGATTTGCTTGCTGCCAGCAGTGATGCTGACGTTGTGACGTATTTGCAAGCCTTGCTGGATGGCAAGCTCTATCAAGACAAAGTACAAGGAACGCTGGTCATAGCTAAAGACGGAAACACGGGCGATGAGTTGCGCAAAATTCCCACCAACAACAGTTTGCGCAAATACGTGCGCGGCGCAATTGGGCAACTCAGTTTAAGCCACCCCGATGCCGCAGTACGCCTCAAGTCCGCCAACGGTTTGCTGGAAACCGTTACGCCGGAAATGGCAGAACAATTACGCGGCTTGCTGGATAAGGAAACTGATCCAGCCGTTAAAGAAGCCCTGTCACTCGGTTTGGCAATGGCGGATTTGAATGCTGCCGATAAAGCGGTGCGGCTAACAGCGATTGAATCACTGGCAGGCAACCTGCACCCCGGTGTGCGCAATCGCTTGACCACCATGACCACCGATAGCGATGCCGAGGTTGCCAAAGCCGCACAAGCGGCGCTGAAAACCATTGAAGATACCGCAGCGTTATACGGTCATGTCGAAACGCTGTTTTTCGGCTTGAGTCTGGGTTCGGTGCTGGTACTGGCGGCGATTGGCCTAGCGATTACTTTTGGGGTGATGGGCGTGATCAATATGGCGCACGGCGAGCTGATCATGTTGGGGGCGTATACCACTTACATCGTGCAGCAGCTCATGCCCAACTTTATTGATTACTCGCTGTTTGTGGCAGTGCCTGCGGCGTTTATTGTGTCGGGCGCAATGGGGATTTTGATCGAACGAACGGTGATTCGTCATTTGTACGGGCGACCGCTGGAAACTTTGCTGGCGACGTTTGGGATTAGTCTGATTCTGCAACAACTGGTGCGCACGGTGATTTCGCCGCAAAACGTGCCGGTTTCCAACCCGTCGTGGATGTCAGGTTCACTGGAAATCAATAGCGTACTGTCGTTGACCTACAACCGCCTTTATATCGTGCTATTTTGCCTGATGGTGTTTGCGCTGCTGTATTTTGTATTGCGTAAAACCAATCTGGGGTTGCAAGTGCGTGCGGTGTCACAGAATCGGGCAATGGCGCGGGCAATGGGGGTGCGTTCGGCGCGGGTCGATGCACTCACCTTCGGCTTGGGGTCGGGCATTGCGGGTGTCGCAGGTGTGGCGCTCAGCCAGTTGACCAACGTGGGGCCGAATCTGGGGCAGGCTTACATCATTGATTCGTTCATGGTGGTGGTGTTCGGCGGGGTCGGCAATTTGTGGGGAACGCTGGTGGCAGGTTTGTCGCTGGGCGTGGTCAACAAGGTGCTTGAACCTTGGGCGGGGGCAGTGCTTGCCAAAATTCTAGTGCTGGTTTTCATTATTTTGTTCATCCAGAAACGACCGCGTGGGCTATTCCCGCAAAAAGGTCGGGCAGCGGGGGATTAAGTCATGTTCATCACACGTATTCTGCAAAATGATCGGGGCGGGCAAATCATGCTGGCGGTACTCGCGCTGGTGTTGGTGCTTGTCCCTGTACTGAATTTGCTCGTGCCGGAAGGTAGTTTCCTGCACATGCCGACTTACCTTGTGACGTTGCTCGGCAAGTATTTGACCTACGCCCTGTTAGCCGTGGCGGTGGATTTGGTGTGGGGGTATTTGGGAATCCTCAGCCTCGGACACGGGGCATTCTTTGCCCTCGGTGGTTACGCGATGGGCATGTATTTGATGCGCCAAATCGGTGATCGTGGCGTGTATGGCAACCCGGAATTGCCGGATTTCATGGTGTTCTTGAGCTGGAAAGAACTGCCGTGGTTTTGGCAGGGCTTTGATATGTTCTGGTTTGCCATGCTGATGGTGTTGCTCGTGCCGGGGCTGCTGGCGTTTGTGTTTGGCTGGTTGGCATTCCGTTCGCGGGTGACGGGGGTGTATTTGTCGATCATTACCCAAGCGCTGACTTACGCTTTGATGCTAGCATTTTTCCGCAATGAAATGGGGTTTGGTGGCAATAACGGTCTGACTGATTTCAAGGATATTTTGGGTTTCAGCTTGCAAGCCGATGGCACGCGGGTGACCTTATTTGTGCTGTCCGGTCTGGCGTTGGCGGGTGGCTATTTGCTGTGCCGTTACATTATTAATTCCAAGCTGGGGCGTGTGGTGGTGGCTATTCGGGATGCAGAAAGCCGCACGCGCTTTGTTGGCTACCGTGTCGAGCATTACAAGGTGTGGGTGTTTACCGTGTCGGCAATGCTGGCGGGGATTGCGGGGGCGTTGTACGTACCGCAAGTGGGCATTATTAACCCCGGCGAATTTTCCCCGCTCAACTCGATTGAAATCGTGATTTGGGTGGCGATTGGCGGGCGTGCCACGCTCTACGGCGCGGTGCTGGGCGCGATTCTGGTCAATTACGCCAAAACGGTGTTCACGGGGCTGATGCCGGAATCGTGGATTTTCATGTTGGGTGCGTTATTCGTGCTGGTCACGCTGTATTTGCCGCAAGGCTTGGCGGGGCTGGTGAAAAACCTCAAGGAAAACCGCTGGTTGCAAAATTTTAGCAGGAGGGCGCAAGCATGAGCGAAGGCGCACATTTACGCCAGACTGAGGCGGGGCAACCGGATGCCAGCCACAAGGCGATTCTGTATCTGGAAGATTTGAACGTTAGCTTCGACGGTTTCAAGGCGATTAACAACCTGACGCTGTACATTGATTCCGGCGAATTGCGTTGCATCATCGGCCCCAACGGCGCAGGCAAAACCACCATGATGGACATTATCACCGGCAAAACCCGCCCCAACAGCGGACAGGCGTGGTTCGGTCAAACCGTGGATTTACTGAAACTCTCTGAACCCGAAATTGCCAATGCGGGTATCGGGCGCAAATTCCAGAAACCCACCGTGTTCGAGTCGCACAGCGTCGCCGAAAATCTGGAACTCGCCATGCACGGCAATAAAAGCGTGTGGTACAGCCTCCGCGCCCGTTTGAGCGGCGAACAGCACGCCTTGATTGATGAGACCTTGCACACCATTGGCTTGACCGACCATTATCACCAGCAAGCAGGCGCGTTATCGCACGGGCAAAAGCAATGGCTAGAAATCGGTATGTTGCTGGTACAAAAACCGTATTTGCTGCTGGTTGACGAACCCGTTGCGGGGATGACGCATCAGGAAATGGAACGTACTGCCGAATTGCTCACCTCACTCGCGGGCAAGCATTCGGTCGTAGTGGTAGAACACGACATGGATTTTGTGCGTTCCATCGCCAACAAAGTCACGGTGCTGCACCAAGGCAGCGTGTTAGCCGAAGGCACAATGGATGAAGTGCAAAACGATCAGCGCGTGATCGAAGTGTATCTGGGGGAATAAATGCTCAAAGTCGAACAACTCAACCAGTATTACGGCGAAAGCCACACGCTGTGGGATCTGGACATGCACGTCCCGGAGGGGCAATGCACCGTGCTGATGGGGCGCAATGGCGTGGGCAAAACCACCTTGCTCCAGTGCATTATGGGCTTGATCAAAGCGCGGGATGGCGTGATGCAGTATCAGAGGCAAAACCTGCTGGGGGTGGATGCGGAAAAACGTGCCAATCTCGGCATTGGTTATGTGCCACAAGGGCGGCAGATTTTCCCGCTGCTGACGGTGGAAGAGAATTTGCTGATTGGTTTACCCGCGCGGCGTGACAAGGTACGCAGCATTCCGCCGTTTATTTTCGAGCTGTTTCCGGTGTTGAAGGAAATGTTGGGGCGGCGTGGTGGTGATTTGTCCGGCGGGCAGCAACAGCAGTTGGCGATTGGGCGAGCGTTGGTGCTTGACCCGAAATTGCTGATTCTCGACGAACCGACCGAAGGCATTCAGCCGAATATTGTGGCGGAAATCGGCGACATTATCCGCAAGCTCAACAAAGACATTGGGCTGACGGTGTTGCTGGTGGAACAGAAACTGCCGTTTGCGCGGAAAGTGGGCGATCGGTTTTGTATTCTGGATCGCGGGCGGCGCGTGGCGGAGGGGGAGATGCACAGGCTGGATGATGGGCTGATTCAGCGGTATTTGACGGTGTAATGCCGCCAAATACCTGACTTTTGCATGACCGTTACTGAAACCGTCGGAAGTCGGTTAGCTGGCGGTCTTCACGTACTTCATCGTGCGGAATCAGCAAATAACGCCACGGTTTCGTGCCTTGCTCTCGCGCATAATCTGAGGCATGGCTGCACCAGCGTCTTGCCGCATCCGCCTTGGCTTGCACGTCAGGTGCTTCCATATCGGTTTTGGCCTTGGTTTCCACCATGAAAATCACGTTATCCGTTTCAGCGACAAAATCCGGCACGTATTCTGGCTGTTCTGTCCCCAACTTGTAGTAAATCTGAAATTGCCCTTTGGCGGGCTTGAACCACTTTTGCGCGTCACGCTCCAGTAGCACCGCAAAACGGCGTTCCGTGTCGGAATCAAATTTCTGTAAAGGGTACAAACATTTCTCAAAACCACCAAACAGCAGTTGCTTGATCTTGCCCGTTTCCGTTACGGTTTCACGGTAGGAACGCGGCGGCTGGTTGGCATTGGCGGTGAAGTTGCAGGCTTTTAGTGGGGTGAAACCACGACTGACTTGCACTTCATAACCGCTGGCTTTTTCCCAGAAATGCTTGAGCATTTGCGCGTGGATTTCGCGGGCAATCAGTTTGCGGTCTTTGTTCAGCACATTATGGGCTTCGTCTTCGGACAGGTAAGAGCGCAGGTGCTGCACCATTTGCCCTGCGAGGTCGTAGAGGATTTCTTTCTGGCTGAAGTAATCAATGTCGTCGTAATCCAGCAGAGCGAATACGATGTAATCTTCCAGCCGTTCTTCCTGTTTGCCAGCGGCGGCTTTGAGGTGGAATTGTTCGTGGGTGCGTAGCATCTGCCCGACCAGTTCGCGCTCGCCCGGTTGCAGGTGCAAGCCGCTCACATCCAGTTTGAAGGGGTGGAAGCCGGTTTCGACTTCGCCCGTTGGATTGACTAGGATGCGCGGGATGTCGATGGTTTGTTGCACCATGACGGTGGTGGTTTTGGCAACAATCGCGGCAAGGTCGGCGGCATGGTCAGCGGTGAAGAGTGTGCCTTGTTGGGGTGTCAGGCGTTCGCGGACTTCGGCGGCAATGGCTTGTTGGACGTCGGCTTTGAGCAGGGCATTGCTGGTGGGGACGAATTCGCGGTTGGCGGCATAGTTGGCGGCGACTTCGGCGACTATCCACATTGTTTCTTGTTCGGCAGAAGAAACCCCCTCTAACTCCCCCTTATCAGGGGGAGAACTGGAGGTGCCACCTTCTTGTTCCTCCCCTGATAAGGGGAGGTTAGGAGGGGTTTCTTTACCCAGCATCGTTGCGTAGTTGGGTTTGACTTCAACGCTGATCTTTTTGTCGTCTGCCGTGGGAGCATCCAGAATGATGCGCTGGAGACGGATCGGCGAGTCGCCCTTGTTGGCTTCGTCGATGATGTCCTGAAAGCGGTCGTGGGCAACGATATTGAGACGGTCGACGGCGGGGTTGCCGGTGCGTTTGCCATACGGCAGGCGCAGGCCGCGCCCGATGGATTGTTCGATCAGGGTGCGGGCGTTGGCAGCACGTAGCGGCACGATGGTGTAGAGGTTGGTGACGTCCCAGCCTTCCTTGAGCATATTGACGTGGATAACAATTTCGGTAGGTTCGTTGACGTTTTCCACTGCCAGCAGGCGGGTGATCATTTCCTCTTCTTCCGCGCCGGATTTGCTGCTATCGACCTGAATCGCTTTGCCTTGGTAACGCCCCTCGAACAGGGTTTGTACCGTGGTGAGCAATTGCGCGGCGTGGGTGGTGTCGCGGGCGATGACTAGCATGAAGGGTTTGATGATGGGAACGCTATTCTCGCGGGCGTAAGTGATCAGTTCCACCTTGGTGATTTCGTGCAGGCGGATGCCGTCTTCCAGCTTGATGCGCTCAATGTCTTCGGGGTTGTGGTCAGCGGCATTGAACCCGCGTTGGGTGACGACGGCAGGTTCTTTCACAAAGCCGTCTGCCATTGCCCGTGCCAAGGGGTAATCCATCACCACGTTTTTGAATGGCACGGAGCCACGGCTGGTTTCCACAAACGGGGTGGCGGTGAGTTCCAGACCAAACAGCGGTTTGAGTTCGTTGATGGAACGCACCCCGGCACTGGCACGATAGCGGTGTGATTCATCCATCAGCAGCACGAGATCGGGCAGCGTTGCCAGATAGTTGAAATAGCTGTCGCCCAGCACTTCCTTCATGCGCTTGATGCGCGGTTCTTTGCCGCCACGCACTTCCGAGTTGATCTTGGCAATGTTGAAAATATTGATGGTGACGGGCGAGAGCCAACTGACTTGCCCTTTGCCTTGGGCTTGCACCTGCGCTGCGCGGTAGTCGTAATTTTCGCCCGTGATGATTTCCGGTGGCTGGAACACGAAATGGTGGATGCCCTTGAACACGTATTTGGGCGTATTCGGGGTGAAATCGGCAATCAGCTTGTTGTAAATCGTGAGGTTCGGCGCAAGCACAAAGAAGTTGTTGATGCCGTAAGCCTGATGCAAATAGGTGATGAACGCGCCCATCAGGCGGGTTTTGCCGACACCCGTTGCCAGTGCAAAACACAGCGAGGGGAATTCGCGCTCGAAATCTTCCAGCGTGGGGAATTGCGCTTGCAGGCTTGCCAGAATGCCGCTGAGGTCACGTTCGCCGGTTTGGTTCATGGCGGGGGCGGTTTCCAGCGCGGTTGCCAGCTTTTGCAGCGATTCGGCTTGCGGTGGGCGCAAGGACAGGCTGGTATTGATCTCGTGCAGGGTTTGTTGGCGTGTCATGGTGTTTCCCCCAGCAGCATTAGTTGGTTAAATTCACGCTGCAATTCGGCTTGCAGTTGTGCTTCAGTGGGTAGGTAGAGCTGGTAACGGCTAGCAAAAATTTGTTGGTTGTGTTCACCCAACACGTAACGCACGACAGCATCATTTTTTTCACTGCACAGGATCAAACCGATGGTCGGGTTGTCGTCGCTGCTGGCTATTTCACGCTCATAGTAATTGACGTAAAGCTGCATTTGCCCCAAATCAGCGTGATTGAGCTTACCCAGCTTGAGGTCAATTACTACATAACATTTGAGTTTGACGTGGTAAAACACCATGTCAGGGTAGAAATGGTCGCCATCCAAGGTTAAGCGTATTTGCCGCCCGACAAAGGCAAAGCCGTTACCCAATTCCAATAGGAAATCTTGTAGTTGCGCCAATAACGCTTGTTCCAGTTGGCTTTCGTGCCATTGAGGTACGTCTGGCAAGTTGAGAAATTCCAGCACATACGGGTCTTTAATGACATCCAGTGGGCGAGCAGGCTGCAAACCTTGGTTGGCAAGTGCCAACATTCCTTCTTTATCGCGGCTTTTGAGCAGACGGTCAAATAGCAATGAGGCAACCTGCCGTTCCAGTTGGCGGGCTGACCAGCCGTTGCGCAGTGTTTCGATTTCGTAAAAATCACGCGCTTCTTGCCGATCGACTTTTAACAAAGTGCGGTAGTGTGTCCACGATAAGTTGGGGTGTAATAAGCCTGCTTTCCATTCACTATCGTTTGATTGATCCAATTGGTCACGCAGTGCGTGGCTTTTTGTGAGTAGTAACGGATAACTTAGAAAAAACAGACGCATGTATTTGAGTGCCGATACCGAAAAGCCGCTGCCGTATTCGTCCGTTAGCTCTTTTGAGAGTGAGACTATCAGGGCTTTACCGTATTCTGCACGTTGCTCACCGCCTTGTTCGGCTTCCACAATCTGCTTGCCGATGAGCCAGTTAGCGCACACATGGGCAGAATTAACGGAACGTACCGCTTGCTGGCGAGAGGCTTCCCAGATGTCACGAATGCGGGTGATCAATTCAGCGTTGGTCAGTTCGTTCATGATTCATCTCCAAACAAGCTGGCTTGTGTGCCGCTGGTGTTATCTTGTTGTGGGTCGGATTTTAATCCGACTTGTCGGGCTGAAGCCCGACCTACAGGCGTGGGTTCATCCACGGGCTGTGCCATTGGCAGGTTGGCGACGTTGAGGCTGTAGTCGTCCTTGCCCCATTCACACAGGTGCAAAATGCTGTTGGGGATTTTTTTCAGGGTGAGGTTAGGCCAAAGGCGGCTGGCTTCTTCGCCGCTGATGCCGCGCCATGCGGCGGCGATGATTAGCAGGGAACTGTGTTCGCCGACTTCTTCCGCGAGTGCTTGCAGTTGCTCGAAGGACAGGTTTTGGGTGGTGGCGTAGAGGAAACTGCGTTCGGTGGCGTAGCCTTGTTGCCAGAACACGGTTTCGGAGGGGGCGTAGGTGTAGCCGTGCTGTTTGCACAGGGCTTCGCTCATCATGGCGGCGTTGTAATCGGGGTTGATGGTGAAATTACCCCAGCGGTCGCGTTCCAGCAGGGAGGGCGCGAGTTTGTAATAGCGGAATCCGCCGCCGCCTGCCCAGTTCATTGCTTTGCTGATGCCGCCTTGGTCGCTGCCGTCGATGACTTTTTGCAGGCGCGGGATGATGTGGGTGTGGCAGTGGTCGCCCAGTTCCACCATGATCCACTTGCGCCCCATCTTGTGCGCTACCGCGCCGGTCGTGCCGCTCCCCCCAAACGAATCCAGCACCCAATCCCCCGGTAGAGTTGCCAATTCCAAAATTCGTTTTATGAGTTTTTCTGGTTTTGGAGTTGAAAAAGAATCTTCTAGATTAATTGCTTTTACTTCTTCTCTAGCTTCATGGTTATTTCCCACTTCTCCATGTAGCCAAACGGTTGGTGATGGTGTGCCAGATATTTTTAACTCACTCAGAAATGTCTTACGAGATGGTGCAGTATCACCATTTACACCAAACCAGATTTCATTATTTTCATCCATTTGGCGTAGTTTCTCAGCAGGAAACCGTGGTGAATTTCCTCTTGGAGGAGACCACGTATAGCCATTTTTGAACGTAAATGTAAATGCTTGTTCTTTTTCTGACCCTGTTCTTTTCGCATATAAAGGTGTTGCTTTCCATGCCCCTTTAGGATGATTGTCTGGGTTCGTATAACGCTTATCCATGTCCTCACTTCTAGCTAAACGAAATGGTCGCCAGTTCTCTTTATTTATTGCATAAACCAACACATGGTCATGATTATCAGAAAGCCATTTTGCATCATTGGCAATAGTATATTTTTTTTGCCAAACAGCATTGGCGACGAAGTTTTGGCGACCGAAGAGTTCGTCGCAGAGGACTTTGAGGTAGTGGCATTCGTTGTCGTCGATGGTAATCCACAGCGAACCATCGTCGGAAAGCAGGCGGCGGATGATTTCGAGGCGGTCACGCATTAGCCCCAGCCAGATGGAATGTTCCAGCCCGTCATCGTAATGCGTAAACGCGCTGCCCGTGTTGTACGGCGGGTCGATAAACACACATTTGATCTTGCCGGTGAACTCGGCTTCCAAAGCGCGTAAGGCCAGCAGGTTGTCCCCGAAAATCAGGCGGTTGTCGAACTGGTCGTGGTCGGTCACGCGGGTGGCGGCGTGGTGGGACTTGGCGGGGTCTTCCAGCAGGATGCGCGGTTCGAGTTTGGGGCGGTGGGATTTGCCGATCCAGGTGAGTTCGAGTTTGGGCTGGGTCATGGGGGTCTCAAGTTTGGAATCATTCGTGATCGCTATTTGTGCCACCACCTAATAAACCACCTGCATCCCGTTGGTCAAGCTCCATTTTCGGTGTAGATTGCTTGATCATCGGTTTGCCAGCGTCGGCAAAGTGATACCCTGATGGGTTCTCCTGATTTTTTAACATGTTCGCTGGTTTATTTGATGTCTTCAAAAGATTTGGCAACAATGGCGGGCTTAATCATTCAGCAACTCATCTGCGATCTGATCATCGCTCAGATGGACAACTGGCACTTTCAGCCGCCCCAACTCAAACATGAAGCGCAGTTTGACCATGCCGCAGAATTCGGCAGCTTTGCCCAGTGACAAACGGTGCATTTCAAACAGCTTAACTGCCAGCAGGAAACGTAATTCCTCTTCCAGTTCTCGTGGTGCTTTGCCGGATGTGACCAACAGGTCATCGGCATAGGGTATTGACAGGCTGTGCATAGTAATTTTTCCCCGTGAGTGTTGGAGTTAGTGTAGCGTAGATACCTGATACCTCAAAATATCAGGCAGCTACACCAATTCCCATTCGATAGTAAACAGAATCTGTTCTTCCACCCGCTGCTGCAAGCGGTCTTCTAGTTCTGTGATCAATTCATTGCGCTGCTCGTCGATGTCATCCTGCCGCCGGAACAGTTCGCGGCGTGACTTGCTGCGTTTGGTTTCGAGTTCGCGCTGGCGTTTCTGCCAATGCAGCTTTTCATCCAGTGTGGGCGCAATCGCAGCGGTACGGCGCACTTCCTTGATTTCGCGGTCAATGTCCTTGATTTCCTGTTCCAGCCCCAGCTTGAGGTCATCCGCCCAGCCATCGAGCTTTTGCACTTCCTGATCGAAATAGCTCAGGTTGCGGTCGTTGATTTCACGCAACAAGGCATTTTTACGTTGTGCAAGATCGTGTTGCAGCAATGGGCTGTCAGGCAAATCTATCGGTGTCGCCGTGACCATTGCCGGGATGCGTAACAGTTTGTCGGGGTCATCCAGTGCCAACACATTGCCGTTATGGTCAACTGCCGCCACCAGCAAATGTTGTTCTTCCTGTGCCAGTGCAGAAACGCTCAGTAACCGCGCTTGCAAAATGCCACTCGTCCCCCGCACGTTTTCCAGTGTTGCCAGCCTTGTGCCATACGCTGCGTAATCAAAACGCAAACGGGCAGGTGGCAAATGGATTTGTTTGGCTTGAGCCAGCAACCATTCTGCCAGTGGATGCCCCAAGCGGTAGAGGTGCGCTTCCCCAGAACGGCGCGGCAATTCATAACGTCCGAGTGGCACTTGTCCTTGTAAGGTCGAGGTAGGCAGGCTTTGCAGATTGAAGCCGTTGTCACCACTGAATTCAGCGTGGGTAGCGAGTGCGGTACTGGTCAAATCCATCAGCATCCGCTCGTAGCGGCTGAGGATAGTCTCGCTGTCAGCGGCATGTTTCTTCAGTTTGGCGTGGACTTCTTCATCAAAGTTTTCGAGCAACAACTGGCGGGTTTGTGTCATCGCTTCCGTGATTTCGCCTGCCAATTCTTGCTGGAGTGCGGCAAAACTGCTGCGAATTTCTTCCGGTTTGCGGCAGGTTTGGTAGATACGGGCAATGCGGCGTTCAAAGTCGATCCCCGAACCAATTGCGCCCAACACTTCATCGCTTGCACCGAATACACCTTCAAAAAGCTGGAATTTCTGCGCCAATAATTCATACACACGTTTGTCAGCTTCATTGCTCAAATCGACAAAGTTGACTACCACTACATCGTGTTTTTGCCCATAACGGTGGCAACGCCCAATGCGCTGCTCAATGCGTTGCGGATTCCACGGCAAATCATAATTGATCACCAGTGAACAGAACTGAAGGTTGATACCCTCCGCCCCCGCTTCGGTGGCAATCATCACACTGCCTTGTTCGCGGAAGAAATCAACCAGCGCGGCACGGGTATCCGCCGTTTTTGAGCCGCTAACCTTATCCGTACCGGCATGACGTTGCGCCCATGCCTTATGGATTTGCTGGGCTTGGGTGTCGCTGTTTGTACCATTGAATAGCACCAAGCCTGCACCGTAAGAGGTATCCCGTAACAGGTTTTGCAGATAGCTTTGGGTGCGTTTGGATTCGGTAAAAATGATGGCTTTTTTTGCCGCCCCCAAGCGTTCCAGTTCCTTGAATGCCTTAGCCAGCGCCAGCAACAGGGCTTGCCCCTTGCTGTTGTCCCGAATCTGGTCGGCTTTTTCCTTGAACAGACGTAGTTCTCCCATTTCTTGTTGGATAGCTTCGCGGACGTTGAGTGGCTTGTCGTTTATCTGGTCTTCGTCATCCCATTCCTCAGCAGTTTCATCCATCGCCTCATAGTCATCATCCAATAGCGTTGAATCCAGCTTGTCTGGGTCATCCAGCGTTGCTTGCAAACGGTTTGCCATTGTTTCCAATGCCCCCGCAATCGCATGGGTAGACGATGCCAACAGTTTCCACAACACCAGTGAAATTAACTGGCGTTGACCATCCGGCAAGGCTTGCAACTTGGGGCGGCGCAAATACTCGGCAACCAAATTGGAAAAATCCCGCTCATCCTGTGTCGGCGTGAACTCTTCCAGAATCGGAATGCGTTTGGTGTAAGGGACGTATTGTTGGACTTGCCGCCGTAGGGTTCGCTTGCAAAATGGGCTGATACGGTGACGCAAGTTTTGCAGCGTCGTTTCGCGGTTGGCTTGTCCAAACTGAGTACGGAAACTCTCCAAATCACCAAACACCCGATCATCAATCAGGCTGACCAATCCATACAGTTCCAGCAAGGAATTTTGTAACGGAGTGGCAGTCAGCAGGATTTTGGAATGGACATGCGCCAGTGTTTCCTTGAGGGTGCGGGCAATGACATTCCCGGTTTTGTAAACGTTGCGCAGACGGTGAGCTTCATCCATCACCACCAAATCCCAATCCACCGCTTTTACGTCTTTAGCCTTGCTTTTGGCAAACTGGTAAGAGCCAATAATGATGTAATCGGTATTATCAAACGGATACCGAGTACCCGCTTTTTGCAAGGTGTTATAGTTTTTGCTTTCCAGCAGCAGACAGGGCAAGCCAAATTTGTCCTGTAACTCCTGATGCCATTGTTTGCGTAGATTGGCGGGAACGATGATCAATATTCGGCGTTTGCGTTCTGCCCAACGTTGCGCAATGACTAGCCCCGCTTCGATGGTTTTACCTAAACCGACTTCATCGGCGAGGATGACACCTTTGGATAAAGGATTTTCGTAGGCAAACAAGGCAGCTTCAACCTGATGTGGGTTAAGGTCGATTTGGGCGTTTACCAGTGTTGGGGCAAGCGATTCGAGGGAGTTGCTTGCGGCATGACGAGTGAGCTGCCATGCGTAGTATTGGGCTTGGTGAGGAGTCAACAACAGGTTTGGAAAACTTTGGGTCATCATGGATTCTCTAAAACGGGCAATGACTGCGCATAAATGGTTAGACACAGCTCCAAATCACTGATCGACTCGTATTTCGGCAATTTACCAGACAGTTTTTCGCTTTCCCGCAGCAGCATTTCCACGCCGAAACCGCGCCTATCCATCAGGTAGCTTTTGCCCAAGCCGACTTCATCAACCGGGTAATAACGCGAAAACAGGCTGGCGAGGATTTCGTTACGCGGTACCGACAAACGGCTCATCGACTCCAACGATAAGGTGTTAGGCAATGCGCCCGGTGAATGGATCTCCAGCCGATCGGCAAACATAAACAAACGGATGCGTTGCGCGTGTAGGGAATAATCCCGGTGCGCCACCGCATTCACAATCGCCTCAAATACTGCGCCCAAATGGTATTGCGGGTAATCCACGCGCCCCAAAGGTTTACGTGCCGCAGTGGTCATGTTACGGCGCACAAAGTGGAAAGCATCTAGGATTTGCCTATCCAATGGTCCCCGGATTTCCTGCGCATCCAGTTGCTCATTCGGATCATTGCGCAAGCCGCTATGGGCGACAGCAAGAATTTCAGCATTACGTAACCACTTGGTTGGGTCTAACGTACAGAGCAAGACCCCCGCAATGGTGGGCAGGGCTTCACCCTCACGATTGTCAATCAAATGCAGCCGTGCCAATTGGGTAATCACATCACCTTGGTCAGGCTTGAGAAAACGGCGTAATAACAATGCGTCAAGATCATCGAAACGGGCTTTGGGAACAACTTGCTCCTCAAAACGCACGATTCGCGCCTGACTACGTTGCTGAAATAAACGCGCCAACATATCCGGTTGCATTTCGCGTTTGGCGTGACCAATACGTTTGAAATAGCCATTCGCACTTTGGTGTACCCACAAACTGCGCGGCACTTCCGCGACGATCACGGCTTGTAATTGTCCGCTTGCATCCGGTAATTCGAGATGATGGGTAGCGATTTCCAGTGGGGGCTTGATACGATCCGTGCAAATAGCGGTCAGCCATGTTTCCACTCGATCCAGATGTTCGGCGGGAATCCCCGTAACAGCACGGGTTTTATCATCGACCCCAAACACCATCAAGCCACCATTGGCATTCCCCATTGCAGCCAATTCATCCGATAGACCATCGGGATGTGGCTCAAGATTTTTGCCAGCGTCTTTAATGTGGATCTGTTTGAGTTCCAGCGTGGAATCTTCGCCTAAACGAATGCGCTGCATGAGGTGGATCGGGTTCATGGCATCTCCAAACAGGCTATTTCTTAAATGTTGGCAGTATAGCGTAATGTGAACGCTGTCACCGCTATGCTATAACACATGCCCCGCGTCTGCTGAACAAGGTAAACCCATACCCATGCAAAACACCACTCTCCCCCCAAGCTGGCAAGCCGCCATCGGTGTAGAATTCACCAAACCTTACCTGCTCGCCCTGAGCCATTTTCTGCAATCCGAAGTTGCGGCAGGCAAACAATTCCTGCCCCCGCCAGAACAGCGCTTCAACGCCTTGCAAAGCACACCACTGGATCAGGTCAAAGTCGTTATTCTCGGTCAAGACCCATACCCCACGCCCGGACACGCTCACGGACTGGCATTTTCCGTGCAACCCGATGTTGCCCCATTGCCGCGTTCACTGCTCAATGTTAACCGCGAATTGCAAGATGACCTCGGCATTAACAACAGTCACACTGGCTGCCTGCAAGCGTGGGCAGCGCAGGGCGTGTTGCTGCTCAACACCGTACTGACGGTAGAAGCAGGCAAGGCAGGCAGCCATCAAAAACGCGGCTGGGAAACTTTCACCGATACCATCATCCAAGCTGTTAGCGCCCAAACTCAACCTGTAGTGTTTGTCCTGTGGGGCAATCACGCGCAGAAAAAAACCGTACTGATTGACACTACCCGCCATTGCATTCTTGCCAGTGCGCACCCCTCACCCTTATCCGCACATCGTGGCTTTTTCGGTAGTCGCCCCTTTTCTCGTGCCAATGCATTTTTGCAGGCCAATGGCAGAGCACCTATAGACTGGTTATTACCCTAAGCACCGAATCTCTTCCACTTTCTCCTGACCCTATAAACTTTTGGTACGAAATCTGCATCTTGTCATTTCAGTTTCTTCATTGTTTGCCAAAAAGGACTTGTGCCTATGTCATGTTACCGTTTTCTCATAGCTTGCTATCTCGCACTGTGACTGAAGCTGCTATGGCTCAAGGCTGGCAAGCCGAATTACGCCTCTGTTTCGTGCAGCGTAGCACTAAAACCGTGCTTGCCAGCCGTTCCCAGCGCGGGCCATTGGCAGTGCAGCGCCCCTTCTACCCCGAAGGAGAGGTGTGCCATGCTTACGTATTGCACCCGCCCGGCGGCGTGGTGGGTGGTGATTGTTTGCAGATGCACTTTCAGGTCGCATCCAATGCCCATGCCTTGCTGACCACGCCGGGCGCAACCAAATTTTACCGCTCTGCCGGATTACAAGCGCAACAACACCAACATTTCCACGTTACGGACGGTTGTCTGGAGTGGTTGCCGCAGGAAAATATCTTTTTCCCCGGTGCAAATACCGCCTTGCACAGCACGATTCATCTGGATACAGCGGCGCAATACATCGGCTGGGAAATCCACTGCCTAGGATTGCCAAGCATTGGCGAACAATTTACGCACGGCAAGACCCTGTTCAAAACGGCTGTTTACCGTGCGGGCAAACCGCTGTTGCTGGATCGCTTGCTGATTGCCAGTGAAGCCGACTTGCACACCGCCGCCGGATTGCGTGGACAACCTGTCATGGCAACGCTGTATGCAACTCCGGCTACCCCTGCACTACTCGAAGCCGTGCGCCCGCATTGCCAAGACATTGCCAACGGCAGTGCTGGCGTAACCTTATTCAATGGTGTGCTGGTGGTGCGTTACCTCGGCAATAGCACCGCGCAAGCGCAGCGCCTATTCCGGCATCTGTGGCAGATTATCCGCCCCTTGGTCACGGGACGCCCCGCCACACCGCCGCGCATCTGGAATACTTAGGAGGAACAATACAATGGAACTCACCCCCCGCGAAAAAGACAAGCTGCTGCTATTCACCGCCGGATTACTCGCTGAACGCCGCAAGGCGCGTGGCTTAAAACTCAATTATCCTGAAGCGATTGCCTACATCAGTTGCGCAATTATGGAAGGCGCACGCGATGGGCGTTCAGTCGCTGAAATGATGGATTACGGGCGAACGTTGCTGACCCGTGACGACGTGATGGATGGCATTGCCGAAATGATCCACGATGTGCAGGTGGAAGCGACTTTCCCTGACGGCACGAAACTCGTCACTGTGCATGACCCGATTGTGTAAGGAGTAAGCCATGATTCCCGGACAACTCTTCGCTGCTGAAGGCGACATCGAACTCAACGCAGGGCGCGAAACCGTCACCCTCGCCGTTGCCAATACTGGCGACCGCCCGATTCAGGTGGGTTCGCACTACCATTTTTTTGAAACCAATAACGCCCTTGCGTTTGAACGCGACCAGGCACGCGGTTTCCGCCTCAATATTCCCGCCGGAACTGCCGTAAGGTTCGAGCCGGGGCAAACCCGCGAAGTCGAACTGGTAGCCTTTGCTGGCACACGCGAAGTCTACGGTTTCCAAGGCAAAATCATGGGGGCATTGTAATGGCAAGGATTAGCAGACAGGCTTACGCTGAAATGTACGGCCCGACCACCGGCGACCGCGTGCGTTTGGGCGATACCGCACTCATTATCGAAGTCGAACACGATCACACGGTGTACGGCGATGAAGTCAAATTCGGTGGTGGTAAAGTCATCCGCGACGGCATGGGACAATGCCAGCGCAACGATGCCGAAGTCGTCGATGTGGTGATTACCAACGCACTGATCCTCGACCATTGGGGCATTGTCAAAGCCGACATCGGTATCAAACACGGGCGCATTGTCGGCATCGGCAAAGCAGGCAACCCCGACACCCAAGCTGGCGTGAACATTCTGGTCGGCGCAGGCACGGAAGCAATTGCAGGCGAAGGCCACATCCTCACCGCTGGCGGGATTGATTCGCACATCCACTTCATTTGCCCGCAACAAATCGACGAAGCCTTAATATCCGGCGTGACTACCATGCTCGGTGGTGGCACGGGGCCTGCAACCGGCACGAATGCCACCACTTGCACCCCCGGCATCTGGAATCTGCACCGCATGTTGGAAGCCGCCGATAGCTTGCCGATGAACCTCGGTTTCTTGGGTAAAGGCAATGTCAGCCTGCCTGAACCCTTGCGTGAACAAGTCGCTGCCGGAGCCATCGGTCTGAAACTGCATGAAGACTGGGGCACAACTCCCGCCACCATCGACAACTGCCTGACGGTGGCGGATGAAATGGATGTGCAAGTCGCCATCCACACCGACACGCTCAACGAATCCGGCTTCCTCGAAGACACGCTTGCTGCCATGAAAGGCCGCGTGATCCACACCTACCACACCGAAGGCGCGGGCGGCGGACATGCCCCCGACATTATCAAAGCCTGTGGGCAAGCGAATATCTTGCCATCGTCCACCAATCCAACCCGCCCTTACACCATCAATACGGTCGACGAACACCTCGACATGCTGATGGTCTGCCACCACCTTTCCCCCGCGATTGCCGAAGACGTAGCGTTTGCCGAAAGCCGCATCCGCCGCGAAACCATTGCTGCCGAAGATATTTTGCACGACTTGGGCGCATTCTCGATGATTTCGTCGGACTCACAAGCGATGGGGCGCGTGGGCGAAGTCATCATCCGCACTTGGCAAACCGCGCACAAAATGAAAGTGCAACGCGGTAGCCTCGGCACTGATCCCGCTACACACGACAACTTCCGCGCCAAACGTTATATCGCCAAATACACCATCAACCCCGCGATTACCCACGGCATTTCTCACGAAGTCGGCTCAATCGAAGTCGGTAAACTCGCGGATTTGGTGTTGTGGAAACCGGCGTTTTTCGGCGCAAAACCGAGCCTGATCATCAAAGGCGGCATGATTATCGCCGCGCCAATGGGCGACCCGAATGCGTCAATTCCCACCCCACAACCCGTGCATTACCGTCCGATGTTTGGCGCATTCGGCAAAGCCAAACACGCCACCACCATGACCTTCCTCTCGCAAGCGGGCTACAGTGCGGGCGTGCATCAGCAATTAGGGCTGCAAAGCCTGATTGGGCTGGTGAAAAACTGCCGTACCATCAGCAAAGCCAGCATGATCCACAACGACTACCAGCCGGTGATTGAGGTCGATTCGCAAACCTATCAAGTGCGGGCGGATGGTGAATTGCTGATTTGTGAACCGGCGCGTGAATTGCCGTTGGCGCAACGTTACTTTTTGTTTTGATTTTTTCTTAGGCCATCAATTTGCCAGTGTAGTCGAAATCCGCGAGAATGGTTTCAACCCAGTGATGTGTTGGCGGCGGCGATTCAGTTACATGCGTACTGGCTTAAAC
Organism: Thiothrix eikelboomii; assembly: GCF_900167255.1. Classification (GTDB taxonomy): domain Bacteria; phylum Pseudomonadota; class Gammaproteobacteria; order Thiotrichales; family Thiotrichaceae; genus Thiolinea; species Thiolinea eikelboomii. Next base: position 102,308 of record NZ_FUYB01000003.1, on the reverse strand, counting down.
GAGGAAAAACGTATGTTGACATACTCAATTAAAATCGAAGGACTCAAAGGCGTAGGTAGCGTCGAGTTGAACCTACAGGAAAACCAGCGAGTTTATACCCTGATAGGAGCGAACGGTGTCGGTAAAACCAAAACACTCGAAGCGTTGTTTCAGGTTTTGTTAGCAACCAATGAAGCGTTCGCTAACTCTCAAACAAGTTGGGGAATAGCTTTATGTTTCCGTGAAATTCAGCACATGCCTTTACCCGCATCACTAACGGCAAATAGAATACGTGATCAGCTAAAGGCACAATTTCCCTCACATCATCTACCAATAGTATTTCTCGCTTCGCAAAACCGGGGCTTTATCCAACACGACAACAAACCTGCCCAAGCCATTGGCACATTGGAACAACGCCGCAATGCCTATTTCAGTCGTTTGGTTCAAGGTATGAACAAGAACTTCACCAGCCTGAATATGGATACAGGCATTGAAGAATGGTTTGTCACCCTAGCCCAATCCGCTAACCCTTACCAAAAACAGGAAGATAACCGCGACATCGAAATCCGGGTGGTATTGGAGTTGCTAAACAAAATCGACAGCCGTATCGACCCCAAATACATGCAAATCAGCGGTGATGGTCGGGTTAATCTGAAAATTGATGGTCAGCCGCGTGAACTTTCCCATCTGAGTACTGGCTTTGCTTCCATCCTGAAAATGCTACAGGCGATTGTGTCCGGTTACGGTTATTTCACCAACGAAACCCGCTTGCAACAAGTGAAGGGCATCGTGCTGATTGACGAAATCGAAAGCCACCTGCATCTGTCTTGGCAAGCAAAAATCATCCCCTTGCTCAAACAGTTATTCCCGAATACCACGTTTTATATCACCACCCATTCTTCCATCGTGCTGTCACAACTCAAAGCAGGTGAAGCCTATCGCCTGCAACGCGATACCGATGGCGTGGTGCGTACCCAAGCGATTACTTCACCCAATACCACCTCGTTGATTGATGTGCTGCAAGAAGCCTTTGATATTGATCTGAATCGCCTGAAACTCGACAGCCTCATTCCCGCTGATCAACAACAAGCGAAACAGCAGTTACTCAACCTGATCAATGGGCAAGGGGTTTAATGACGATGCGTAAGGTTTTATTAGACGCAAATTTATTGATCGCCGCATTGGATAACGGTAGCACAACTTCCGAAGCCGAACGTACCAAAGCCAAGCAGACTTTGGCAGCCTTATTGAGCAATGCAGAAGTCGCACTGATTATTACCCCATTGATTCGCTACGAAGTGCTGCGCGGCATTGGCTGGCAAGATCAAGAGCGGTTTTTCAAGGTGAAACAATCACTGGATGGTTTTACCGAGCTGGATGTCAACCGCCAGGTTTCCGAACTGGCTGCCAACTTATTCCGCTTTGACCGTGCGACACACACAGACCAGCAACGCAATATTGAAAAGCGCAAGTTTGATGTATTCCACCTAGCCAGTGCCAAGTGCCATGATTTGGAACTGGCATCGCAGGATTCAGACATTGCGGGGTTGGAAAGCTTGTATGAGCGTTTTTACCGTCTTGGCATGAAAACTGCTTTGTAATTGTGCCATTGTTATTTCCGCTACCTAGGTTAAGTAATGCTCAAAATTGAACGTATTCTGGATAAAAGCAGCGTACCACCCTGCCAGCCGCATCTGTCGCTGACTTTGCCACACGAACGCCGCATTATCAGCCGCCAGCGCGTCACCTTGGACGATGGCAGTGATGCAGGCTTATTCCTGCCACGTGGTTCCAGCCTACAACATGGTGATGTCCTGCAAGGCGATCAAGGCGAACTGATCCGCGTGCAAGCCGCCCCCGAAACGGTTTCCACCCTGTATTGCGATGATCCGTGGCTGTTGGCGCGTGCCTGCTACCACCTCGGCAACCGCCATGTGCCGGTGCAAATCATGCAAGGCATGATCCGTTACCAGCACGATCATGTGCTGGACGAGATGTTGCACGGTCTGGGTTTGCATGTGGTGGTGGAACAAGCCCCGTTCGAGCCGGAAGCAGGCGCGTATGGTGGCGGGCATTCGCACGGACATCATCATGACCATGCTCACGCGCATTCCCATGATCACTGATCTGGCACTACTACGCCTACTGCATCTGGTCAGCCCGACCTTGCCGATTGGCTCATTCACCTATTCGCAGGGGATCGAATGGGCGGTGGAAGCGGGTTGGATTGCTACCCCCGCCGATTTACAAGGCTGGTTGGCAAGTCAGTTGCACAGCGGCATGATGCATCTGGATATTCCGGTATTGCAACGCCTGTATCACGCGATGGAACGTGCTGATGTGGAAACGCTGGAATACTGGATTCACATCCTCAACGCCAGTCGTGAAACCAGCGAGTTATTGCTGGAAGAAAAGAATCGCGGGCGGGCGTTAACCGATTTGCTGATTGCGCTGGAAATCCCCAATGCTGCCCGCTGGAAACCGCTACTCGCCCAAAGCCAAGCGGCTGCTTTCGCACTTGCTGCCGTGCATTGGCAAATCCCGTTGCAACAAGCCGCTTACGGCTATGTGTGGAGCTGGCTGGAAAACTTGGTGTTGTCAGCCGTGAAAATCATCCCGTTGGGGCAAACGCAAGGGCAGAAAATCCTGCATGAAATGACGGCGTTGCTGCCGAAAGTGGTGGCGCAAGGTTTGCAAGTAGCTGATGACGACATTGGCGCGTCATCGTCTGCGTTAGCCATTGCTAGCAGCCGCCACGAAACCCAATACACCCGCTTATTTAGATCGTGAAAAAAGGAAATACCATGTCCAATCCATTGAGAGTCGGTGTCGGCGGCCCGGTCGGTTCTGGCAAAACCGCGCTGCTGGATGCGCTGTGCAAAGCCATGCGCGACACTTACGACATTGCCGTTGTCACCAACGACATTTACACGCAGGAAGATGCGCAATTCCTGATGCGTAGTGAAGCCTTGCCCGTGGAGCGTATTGTCGGCGTGGAAACCGGCGGCTGCCCGCATACCGCGATCCGCGAAGATGCCTCCATGAATCTGGCAGCGGTGGAAGATTTGCAAATCCGCTTCCCCGACCTCGATCTGATTTTCATCGAAAGCGGTGGGGATAATCTGTCAGCAACCTTTAGCCCTGAACTCGCCGACCTCACCATTTACGTGATCGACGTGGCGGAAGGCGAAAAGATTCCGCGCAAAGGCGGCCCCGGCATTACCCGTTCTGACTTGCTGGTGATTAATAAAATCGACCTAGCACCTTACGTGGGCGCTTCGCTGGAAGTGATGGAGAGTGACAGTAAACGGATGCGCGGCGAACGTCCGTTTGTGTTTACCAACTTGAAAGAAAAATTGGGCTTGCAGACGATTATTGATTTTATCGTCCACAAGGGGATGTTAGCTCGTGCTTAAATAAACCTATTCAAGCTGTTTAAGCAGGCTTGCATCTTTTGGAGTGCCTCTGCTGCCCGTTGCTGGGCGGGTACTGTGCTTGCGCGTTCCTTTTGTGGGATTTCTAGGCTCACTACCAAATCCTCACCTTTTGGCACAGCAGTGAAGAGGCTCAATAAATCAAGCTCGCCATCACCCGGCATTAAACGCTCGGCACGGGCGGTATGAATTAAACCCTCGGTGCTGTGTTCATAATGAAGTGGGGCATCGCAAAACTGTACATAGTGAATCAGTGCAGGGTCAACCGTAGCTAACTCTGCTAGGGTGCTTGCAGAGCGTGCAAAATGCAGAGCATCAATTAATAGCCCTGCATTGGTTTGCTGAGCTTGATGAATCACCTGCAAGGCGGTCTTCAAGTTGGGGACTTGAGTCCACGGCATGAATTCTAGATCCGCTGTCATCTGATATTGCGCGGCTAATTCGCAGAAGGCTGCAAAATTGTCCGTACAACGAGTTAAATCAGGATCATCGCCTGCCACTAGAATATGTTTTGCACCTAAACCTGCACCACATTCTAAAAAAGCTTGAGTGTTGCTTGCCTGAAATTGAGCATTGAGGCGAATAATCTCAATATCAGCGACCGTGATACCGGTCTCTGCGAGGACTTGTTGAGTAGCTTGATAGACTGTTTGGTCAGTGAAAATGGCAAACGGGGCTTCAGTTCCGGCTGGCCATAAACGTAAGCCGACATGCTGATAGCCCGTATCAGCAGCGATCTGCACTGCCTCAGGCGGCTCGACCTCCATCACCGTCAAATAAGCGAGCGAAAAACGATAGCGCATAGTGTTGATCTCTTAAGTTTGCTCTTATTTCAAGGGTGAGAATGCCAGTGGCACGGCTAAAGTCGAGGTCATTGCTGGGCTTAACCAATCAGGACCGCCTTGGGGGGGCCAAATGCCATCTGCCACGGTTTTTGCTCGCAGCTCAGCGCGTTGATTAGCAGAGGCATACGGCCAAATTTGTGTGAATCGAGGTGCTCCATCCAAGGCATACATGGCGATGGTCATCGCAGAGTGCTCAATCCGTGCAGGAATCGCTGCCCGCCATTTTTCAAGCGTTGGTGCTAAACCATTGAGTTTCGTGTGATAAGTACGGATCTCATACACTGCACCATAGTTTCCTGTTTGTATCGGCGGCACAAAATCAAAGGGCAGATAAGTATCCGTTGTATAATTCACTAAATACTCTAGACAGCCATAAGGATTATCAGACATTAGTACTCGTTGGCGTTCACCGACTAAGGCCGCTAAATCTGAGAAGCCACGTAATAAGTAGACTTCATTCAATGCGCCAATATCAGCGGCCCATGCACCGAATAACTGTCCTTGCCCGGCTGCTAAAAAGCTTTGAATCCCTGGTGCGGCTTTAGCTGCGCCAAATAAAATGGTTTTTAAAGTAGTGAGTTCGTAATATTGCATCAATCATCTCCTAGGAAGAGGGGGTAAGTGCTTGGTTTGCGAGGGTGCAGCCAATCACATAGCCAAAGGTCATGGCAGGCCCTAGGGTAATGCCGCCACTAGGGTAATGGCCTTGGAAGATACTGGCCATATCATTGCCAACTGCAAATAAGCCTTCGATAATTTGCTGCTTGGAGTTTAGGACTTGGGCATTTTCATTAGTGGTGATACCAGCAAACGTGCCTAAACTCCCTGCAACTAATTTCACTGCATAAAAAGGGGCTTGCGTGAGTGGAGCTAGGCAAGGGTTGGGGGTGTGTTCAGGATCACCTTGGATGCGGTTATAAGGGGATTCACCGCGCTGAAATTGATTATCCCTGCCTTGTAAGGCATCTGCATTGAAGGTCTTGAGCGTTGCCGTTAGCTGGTTGGCATCAATTCCGCATTGTGCTGCCAAGTCTTGAAGGCTATTAGCACGTTTTAAGTAGCCACTTTTTAAATACGGATACAGCGGAAATGGAAAAGGTTTTGCCCAACCCAAACCCCAGCGTCGTTGTGCACGGTGATCAGCGATTAACCAGCAATAAGGTTCTTGAGCGGCGGGTGTGGCTTTAAATAGTTGGGTCATAAATTCATGATAAGAATCTGCTTCACTCACAAAGCGCTGACCATTGGGTAACACCGCAATAATCCCGGGTTTAGCGCGATCAATCAGATGCGGAAAATGCAGCAACTCACCTCGACGAGTTGGCACTAAGGATACCGGTGACCAAGCGCCTGCCTGCACAAAATTGCTGAGCTGCGCACCTAGTTGTTCAGCGAATTGAATACCATCGCCGGTATTGGTGTTCGGCGCAGCAGAATAATGCTGCCTACCATTTTCGGGTCTAAACCATTGGGCTTGTCGTGCTAAATCATGGGGGAAACCACCGGTAGCAAGGACGACCGCTTGCTTGGCGAACAGGATTTGAGTTTGACCTTGTGCCGTGATTTTCACTCCACTGATCCGCTCACCGTGTTTGACCAGCTCCAGAACTTGCACCTGAGTGTGATATTCAACTCCTTGATCGAGAGCGGATTTTAATAAGCGGGCGACCAAAGCATTGCCATTCACGAGTTGCATGCTGCGTTGATAGCGCAATAAATCCCAAGCATGTTTGCCTAAGCGCTTCAATACATAGTAAGCCGATGCTAGGGAGCGGCTGGCTTGATAGAAATGCCGCAGATCTTGCCCTGAGGCTATCCCCATCCCAGCGAGCGAAATTACACTCAAGGGGGGGCGTAAGTCTTTAATGGCTGCCCCTAATTCGCGGCCATCAAAAGCCGCTGCACAAACTGAGCGTCCGCCCCTAGCGCTGCCAGCTACGGGATAAAAATCAGGGATCTGATTGCCATCTATAAAACGCACGGCAGTATGCGTCTGGAAAAACTCGACCATGGCTGGGGCGACTTCTAAGAAACGGCGTATTTTCGGATTATCCGCTGCTAAGCCAAGTTGGCTGCTTAAATACGCTAAAGGCTCGGCGATGGTTTCTTGAATCCCCGCTTGTTGGGCAAGGGGATTACCCGGTACCCATAGCCATCCTCCAGACCAAGCACTTGTACCCCCTACGACCTCAGCTTTTTCTAAGACTACGACCTTTAAGCCAAAATAGGCAGCAGTGACAGCGGTCGCTAAACCCCCCGCACCTGAACCGAGTACAATCAGGTCATAGCAAGTGGTAGGGGGAGGGGTGGTCATGATGCTCATGCAAGTTTCCTAAGCGCTGGCTTGGGGCGGTGTTGACTGAAATACAAGGAGGCTCGGCTGGCTTCACCTAAGGCTAAAGCCGCTTGTTTTAAAGCAGTAGCCATGTCTTGCATGACGGTGGGTGTTAAGCGTGCTGAGGGGCCGGCAATACTGACTGTGCCAATCGCCTGTTGAGTATCGGCTTGATAAATCACAGTTGCCATCGCCGCCATCCCTGCGAGGAAACTATTGCTATTCATGCTATAGCCGCGCTCACGAATGGTGGCTAGGATTGATAATAATTCAGCGATAGATTGTGGCGCCGCCTCACCAGCGGGTTGGGTTTTATGTAGACCTTGCTGCATGACTAAGGCGATAGCCTCCTCGTCACTCATGGCCGCTAACCATGCTTGCCCACCCGCAGATGAGGCTAAATGGGCAATTTGGCCTTGCTCACTACCGGGGTCATAGCGTAGACCTGAGGTTGCACCTTGTGCTACCCCTACCCAAATCAAGTGATCGCCATCCGCTAGGGCTAGGCGTACTAGTTCTTGGCTGGTCTGGGCTAAGTCATCTAGGATCGGCTGGCTGAGATCGCAAAAACCTGTTTGACCTAAAAAGGATAAGCCTAAAGAGGCTAATTTAATCGTCAGGGTATACTCGCCCATGCTGTGGGCTTGATGCACATAACCACTGCGCTCTAATTCTTTCAAAAGCCGATGAACACCACTCACGGGCATATCTAGGGCAGAGGCGATTTCGCTAACAGGGCAACCCAAAGGGCGACGAACCATAAATTCTAACACAGCTAAGGCTTTTTCTAGGGCGCTACTCATTTTTGTTTCCTCTTCAAGTCAACTGAATCAGGAATCATTACTAAGATAGCAAATAAAAACAAATATTGAAACAATTTCAAATATTGAAACAATTTCAAATTTATGTGAATATCTAAGCTTGAATGACCGGACTCAAGCCGAATGGTGAGACTTGAGTCACCCACTCATGGAGGCTTGAATGGCACAGACACAAGCGAGCCAGTGGCTGGCAACACTTCCCGAGCAGGCAGAATACGATGTAGTGGTCTTAGGCACCGGTGCAGCAGGGATGGCAGCAGCTTTATTTGCATCCATCGCGGGCAGTAAAGTGCTGTTAGTGGAGCGGACTGAATATGTCGGTGGCACGACCGCTTGGTCCGGTGGGACGACTTGGGTGCCTTTAACTCGTTATCTAGCTGATACCCCCACTGAAGATAGTTTTGAGCAGGTGATGTCTTTTTTAGATGCTGCTGTGGGTGAGCATGCTCCTCGTGCCATGCGCGAAGCCTTTCTTAAAGACGGTGCGAATGCGATTCACAACTTAGTGGATCATACCCAAGTAGCCTTCCGGGCTTGTGCTTATCATCCTGATTATTTGGCGGATTTGCCCGGTGCCACTGTGAATGGGCGGGCTTTAGAGCCATTGCCGTATCAGGCAGGGCATTTAGGTGTCAATTTACAATTATTACGCCCACCGATTCCAGAGTTCACCGTCTTAGGCGGGATGATGGTCAATCGCGAAGATATTAGTCATCTGCTCCAGCGCTTTAAAAAGCCTAAATCTTTTCTCTATACCCTCAAGTTGGTTGGGCGTTATTACCGGGATAAACTCTTCTATGGGCAAACCGCCAGAAGCGTAATGGGGCATGCTTTGATTGCGCGGATGTTGGCTTCAGTGTTGGAGCGGCAGATTGAGCTAACCGTTTCAACGCAAGTCACTGATTTGAAAATTAATACCGAGGGGTCAGTGCAATTAAGCTTGCAACAAGCCGGTATAAGCAAACAAGTCCAAGCTAAAGGTGGGGTGATTTTAGCTACCGGTGGCTTTGGGCGTGATCCTGACAAGCGCAAGGCTTACTATCCAGCGGGTGTTCCCGATTTTAGTCCGACTGCTCCCGGTCATACCGGTGAATTACATAAACAAGTGCTGAGCTTAGGCGCTAGTTATGGCCAAGCAGAAGATCAACCCGCTTTTTGGGCACCGGTATCTATCCGTCGTCGTGCAGACACTAGCTTGGCTGTTTTCCCGCATTTTGTTTTTGACCGCAGTAAACCCGGTACGATCTGTGTTGATCAAACGGGGCAGCGCTTTGTGAATGAAAGCTGCTCTTATCACGAGTTTGCTAAGCAGATGCTGGCAGGGGGAGCAAGGACTAATCCCGCTTGGATTATCTGTGATGCCCCCGCGATTCAGAAATATGGTTTGGGTATGGTGCGCTTAGGGGGCGATAAGCTCAGTCCGTATTTAGCGGATGGCTATTTACTGACGGCAGCCAGCCTCGATGAGTTAGCACAAAAATTACTAGTCTCGGCTGAAAATCTTAAGGCCGCTATTGCGCAAATGAATGAAGCCGCTGAAAGCGGTGTTGATCATTTATTTCAGCGCGGCTCGACCGTGTATCAACGTGCTAATGGTGATCCGAGCCATCAACCGAATCCGAGTTTAGGCTTGATTAAAACCCCGCCTTTTTATGCGCTCAAGCTCTATCCTGCTGATATTGGTACGGCTAAAGGTTTGCAGGCGGATACCTCAGCACGCTTAATTCGTGAAGATGGCAGTGTGATTGAGGGGTTATACGCTTGTGGCAATGATTTGAATTCAATCATGGGTGGTACTTATCCGGGGCCTGGGATTACTATCGGCCCTGCGATTGTATTTGGCTATATCGCTGCGCAAGCGGCGAGTCACCGTGCTAAGGCACAGTTACAACAGAGACGTGATCAAGATCTCGATCAAGCTAAGGATCAATAAGGTATGCAACTCAATGGCGAAACTCAGCTCTTTCCTATCATTGGCGACCCGATTGCTCAAGTCCGCTCGCCACAGTTTTTAAGCGAAATTTTGGCACGGCGGGGGGTGAATGCGCTGGTGCCGCCGCTGCAAGTTAAACCGGCCGATTTGGATGCTACGGTAGCGGTCTTACGCAGCATACAAAATGTTCGTGGCATGGTGGTGACGATTCCGCATAAGGTCAGTTGTCTGACGCATTGTGATCAAGTCTCCGAGCGTGCGGCCTTTGTCGGCTCAGTGAATATTATCCGCAAGACCGCTGCAGGTCAGTGGGTGGGGGATGGTGTCACCGCTGGTGGCTTATGCTCGCCGCTTAGGCTGTAAGACGATGGTCGGGGCGGATATGTTTAATGCTGAAGCTGAGATTTTGGTGGATTTTATGCTGGCAGAGGTATGACAGCCACTGATAATGAATAGAAAAGCTGCAATAAGTATTGTAATTCTGCAAGTAAACGTGCAAATTGTACCAAGCGGTTCATACGATAATGACGATAATTCAACGACCTGCTGGGACTTAAAAGAGAGCAAGTTTTAGTAGGGCATTGCATAAAAGCGTAATAAACGATTGAACCCTTGATAGATTGTTTCATTTGATCATTAGGTTTTGGAGGAGTTAAAACCATGAAGAGAACCTTATTAGCCTTAAGTTTAGCGGCATTGACTAGTGTCAGCACATTCGCAGTGGCAGCTTATCCTGAAAAAGATATTAATGGCATTATTGCTTGGGGCGCAGGTGGTAGTACTGATACAGTCGCACGTTCAGTCGCGCCGCATGTGGAAAAGATCTTAGGCGGTACTATCGTCCTTTCCAATAAAACAGGCGGAGTTGGGGTGATTGCCACGAAGTTTGTGGATTCGCAAGCAGCGGATGGCTATACCTTATTGATGAATGCTGAAAACCCTCAACTGTATAAAGTCATGGGCTTAGCAGACATGGACTACAGCAATTTCACACCGATCAATGTCTTAGCTCGTGGTGTTCCAGTGATTGTGGCACGTAAAGATGCACCTTATAACACGATTAAAGAATTCATTGACTATGCTCAAGCGCATCCAAAAGAAGTAAAAACCGGCTCAACAGGCCCTGGCGGTTTAACTTCAGTGGTGCTGGCGATGATCAACACTGAAAATAAAATGGAGCTGACTGCCATTCCTTATGATGGTGATGGTCCGGCTTTAACCGCCTTGCAAGGTGGGGCGATTGATGTGATGCCAGCAGTCTTAGGTGCAACCTTAGAACATGTCAAAGCAGGGCGGATGAAGGTCTTAGGCGTGGTAGATAAAGAAGCTCATGCCTTACTCCCAGATGCTAAGCCGATTACTGCTGATTATCCAGTGTATGAAAAATATTTGCCTTGGGGGCCTTTCTTTGGTGTCTTCGCGAAGAAAGATACTCCAGAAGATGTCACTGCTAAGCTGGTTGATGCCTATAACCAAGGCAGTCAAGATGAAGCCTTCAAGAAACTATTGGCAGATCGTGGTTTTATCCAATTGAATATTGCCGGCAAAGAAGCCGATGACTTTCTCAAGCGCTGGCAGTCGGTGACGTCTTGGTTAGTTTTTGATGCAGGCATTGCGAAAAAATCGCCAGAAGAGTTCGGTATCCCAAAACCTTAATTCTCCTCCCTAGCGCTCCCTTGTCTGTTTTAGATAAGGGAGCAAGCTAGTTCCGATCACTCGCCTTGAGCCGAGTACTCTGTCCAGTCTGCTATGAGGAGGCTTAGATATGGATGCAACCCCAAGAAAACCCGGTGAAACGGGCTTCAATATTCTCTTACTGCTTGGCAGTATTTTTCTGTTCTATCAAGCTTACAAAATTGCCGGTTTTTCTGCTTTAAGCTCGCCGGGGGCGATTCCGATGGCAGCCAGCGCGATTATGGTGATTACGACTTGCATTATTGTGGTTAAAGAGTTTGCACGTCCTAAGGCTGAAGGTGGGGCGAAAGCCTTCTTCACCCAAATCCTACCGTTTACGATTGCGGTCATGTGTGGGCTGATTATTCTGTTCGCCGTAGTTTTGCAACAACTGGGTTTCGTGCTGACGGGGCTGGCGTTTTTGTGGGTCTCTATTTGGTTTTTGCAAAAACGAAGCCCACTGTCTGCTGCTTTGATTGCTTTATTATGTGTGTTCGTTATCTATGTGTTATTCCGCTTGATTTTCCAAGTGATTTTGCCAGAAGGCATTATTCCTGAGCGCGATATTATCGCTAGTGTTAAGAACTTCTTTGCAGGAGCGAAATAATCATGCCAGAAACTTTACAATATTTTTTGATGACATGGACGCAACCGCAACTGTTGTTTCTGACAGCGATAGGTACTTTTGCAGGTATTTATATCGGTGCGATTCCGGGGCTATCAGTGACGATGGCCGTGTCGATTTTGATTTCCTTCACCTTTAGTTGGGAAGTGAATAATGCCTTAGCCCTGATGGCAGGTATTTATATGGGTGGGGTGTATGGTGGTTCGCGCACGGCGATTCTGCTGAATATTCCGGGTGCGCCTTCGGCCATTGCTACGGCTTTAGATGGTTACCCTTTAGCGAAAAAAGGCTTGGCCGGGGAGGCCATTGGTTTATCCACAACCATTTCTACTCTTGGTGGTTTTTTCGGGATTCTGATCTTAGCGATTGCGGCCCCGTTTGTGAGTGAGTTTGCCCTGCGCTTCCAGCCCCGTGATTACTTATTATTAGCAGTCATGGGTTTGCTATTGGTCGGGTCTTTATCCGGTGGCAGTATGGCGAAAGGAGTGTTTGCCGGGGCGCTTGGTATTTTGCTCGGTTCAGTGGGTTTAGACCCTTTGACGGCTGAAGAGCGCTTTACCTTTGGTTACACGGATCTGATGACGGGTATCTCTGCGATTGCGATTATGATTGGGATGTTTGGGGTATCGGAAGCGCTGGATCAAATGCATTATCTGAGTATGCCAGCTATTAAGCAGCGTTTAACACGCATTGTTCCCTCGTGGCAAGACGTGAAAAAACATTTACCTTTGGGTTTACGCTGCTCAGCTTTAGGCACTTTCATTGGCGCTTTACCCGGCACAGGGGGCGATATTGCTGCTTTAATGGCTTATGACCATGCTAAGCGCTCGACGAAAAATCCTGAAGTTCCTTTTGGCGAAGGGGCAAAAGAAGGGATCGTCGCTCCTGAGGCAGCCAATAATGCAGCTGTCGGTGGCGCATATATCCCGATGTTGACCTTGGGGATTCCGGGGGATGCTGTCACGGCGGTGATTGTGGGGGCTATGTTTGTGCATGGTTTGAATCCAGGCCCGTTATTGATGATCGAACGCCCTGAAATCTTTTGGTTCACGGTCGGTACCTTGACCTTAGCGACAATTTTCATGTTCATCTTTGGCATGACGGGGATTAAGATTTTTACTAAGATTGTGGAATGGCCGAAAACCGTTTTATTACCCGTGATTTTGCTGCTGAGCATTGTCGGTTGCTATGCGATTAATAATTCCGTCACTGATGTGTGGTGGATGTTAGGGTTTGGGATTATCGGTTATTTTATGAAAACGTATGGTTATCAGTTAGGGCCGGTGATTTTAGGCTTAATCTTATCGCGCTTGATTGATGATAATTGGCGGCGGGCGATTATTTCTGAGCAAGAAAGTGTAGTGGGGTTATTTACTGGGATTTTCATGAGCCCACTGTCCCTATTCTTGTTCTTAACCATCGTGTTTTTATTGTTTAGCCAAACTAAATTATGGGTGAAACTGAAAACACGAGTTTTGGGTCGTTCCGCTAAGGATGTAACTATTGACCCCACTCAGGTTTAAACGATGCAGCTTGCACTGACTACTTCTACGCTCGCCGGTGATCTTCAAGAGAAATTACAGGCCGCTGCCAAAGCTGGCTTTGCGGGGGTAGAGTTGTTTGAAAAGGATTTATTGTATTCGGATAAATCGGCAAGTGAGCTACAAAGTTTAGCCCAACAACTAGGGTTGCAGCTGTTTACCTTGCAACCCTTTACGGATTTTGAGGGCTTGCCTCCGGCCTTACGCAGCAAAGCCTTCGAGCGTGCACAACGCAAGTTTCAACTGATGCAAGAGTTAGGGATTACTACGCTCGTGGTCACTAGCTCAACTTCACCGCAAGCCGCTGCAGATTGGCAGGTCTTAGCGGCGGATTTAGCGGAGCTTGCGGATGGGGCGGCTCAATTCCAACTCCGCATTGCCTATGAGCCTTTGCCGTGGGCTGCCCAGATTAAAACCCTTCAGCAAGCTTTTGAGCTAGTGCAGTTAGCACAGCGTCCGAACTTAGGTTTGGTTTTGGATAGTTTTAGCTTTTTCGCCTTAAAAACTGAGCTGACTAGTCTGAGCGCTGCTTTAGTCGAGCGTATATTCATCGTGCAATTGGCGGATTCACCAGAATTAACGATGGACATTCAGCAATTAGATAAACATTTTCGTTGCTATGCAGGGCAGGGGATCTTGCCGCTCCCTGCTTTATTTAAGCAGTTACGCGCTTTAGGTTTTGCGGGTCTAGTTTCACAAAAAGTGCCGTGTGAAGAATTTCGAGCGAGTAATCCCTATCAGATTGCGCGTAATGGTTATCGCTCTTTGCAATGGCTCATTAAGCAAACTGCGGCTGAGCCTAATCCAGCACCGTCTTTATTATCAAGCCTTGAGTTTGTTGAATTAGCCAGCCAAGGCGGCGAAGCCAATTGGCTAGAGCAGCTTTTACTCGCCTTAGGTTTTCGCAAAACGCATCAGCATCGTAGTAAAGAGGTAGGACTCTATCGGCAAGGGCAGATTAATTTATTGATTAATCGGGAGGCAGATAGTTTTGCCAATGCTTATTATGACCGACACGGCAGCTCGGTTTGCGCTTTGGGTTTAGGCTCAAACCAGCTTGAGCAAGTGCTGGCGAATTGCCGTGAATACCGTTGTGATTTTGTGCAATCACCGCATTTACCGGATGAAATGGCCTTACCTGCTATTCGGAATGTTGGTGATGGTTTACTGTATTTAGTGGATACAGCGCAAGCTGAGCGCTTTTTTGAAGTTGATTTTGTGCCTCTGCCACCTGAATCACTCAATCCGCTGGGTTTTGGTTTAACCCGTATTGATCATATTACGCAAGCCGTGTCTTCGACTGAATTCTTAGCGGTGATTCAGTTTTATCAAATCTTGTTTGGTTTAACCGCCAATGCAGAATACGATCTGATTGACCGTAATGGCATTGTGCATAGTCGTTCGTTGGTAAATGCCGAGCATAGTGTACAGTTCCCGATTAATACTTCACTTTCCCGTGAATCCTCGACTGAGCGCTTTCGTGTGGGGCTTTCAGGCTCGGGGGTGCAGCATATTGCTTTGCAATGTGAAGATATTTTTGCAGTCGCCAAACAACTCAATCCTCATCATATTTTGCCCATTTCCCCGAATTATTATGAAGAAGTCCAAGCCGAGTTTCTGCTGGATGCTGCTTTAGTCGAGTCAATGCGCGCCCATAATATTCTCTATGATGCCAATGAGCAGGGTGAGTTTTTTCATATTTATACCCGCCATATCAATGGTTTATTTTTTGAAATTGTGCAGCGCCAAGGTTATCAAGGTTTCGGGGAAAGAAATGCGGCCGCCCGGTTAGCCGCGCAAGCCCGGGAGTATCAGCGGATGCGGGAATTGCTGCTGATTTGATAGCTCCGAACTAAGATTCAGCCAGTACCCAAGCTTAGATACTGGCTAAGTTGTTAAGTGGTCGTGTTAGCTTAAATCAGCTCTAAGTGTTCTAAACATTGGCGAATTTCAGCTTGAGTCGCTGGGCTTAAAGGTATCAGCGGTAATCGCACTTCGTCACTGCAAAGACCTAGCAGCGAGGCTGCATACTTAGGGCCAGAGGGATTGGGTTCACGGAATAAGGCTTGATGCAAGGGGACTAGTTTTTCATGAATCGTGAGTGCTTCACGATAAGCGCCTGTCAAACAGGCGGTTTGGAATTGTGCGCACAGCTTAGGCGCAATATTGGCCGTGACAGAAATACACCCATGACCACCTGAAGCATTATAGGCCAAAGCGGTCATATCATCGCCAGAGAGATAGCTAAACGGCGATTGGATTAATTGTCGCTCTTGGCAAATCCGCGTTAAATCACCAGTGGCATCTTTCACCCCTAGCACACGCGGCAATTGGGCTAGGCGCGCCATCGTCTCGGCTTTAATATCGACCACTGCCCGGGGCGGAATATTGTAAATAATAATCGGAAGATGGCTGTGTTCGTGTAGATAATGAAAATGCTGGTATAAGCCCTCCTGCGAGGGGCGATTGTAATAACCTGCGACACACAAAATCGCAGCGGCCCCTAAATCCTCTGCTACTTGTGCATAATGCACGGATTCAAGTGGATTATTTGAGCCAGCCCCCGCAATGACGGGAACACGTCCTGCGGTTTCTTCAAGCACAATACGAATGACTTGTTCGTGCTCAGCGCGGGTAACCGTGGGGGATTCACCGGTTGTACCCATAGGGACTAGGCCATGACTGCCTTGCTCAATCTGCCAATTCACCATATTTCGCAACGCTGATTCATCCACTCTACCGGCTCGAAACGGCGTGATTAACGCCACGTATGATCCACTAAACATTTTAGTTTCCTTTTTCACTAGGCAAAAAAAAACCTAGCCGCAGATAAGTGCGGCTAGGTTTGGTAATTGAGTCTAAAAATTAAGAGCGCAAACTACCCCGAACCGCTATGGGAGCGGCGTTTAGACTTCTTGACTAGACCAGCAGCGAAGTTAAACATGGGGAGAATAATACCTTTAATCTGTCATTAAATGCGTTATTAGACGAATGCGTCATTAGACTGAGCGTGAGTATAAAAGCGAAAATACTAATCAGCTAGTCCTGATTGAGTCTAAGCTTGATAAGTTGCGGTTAAAGTCGCCTTGCCTAAACCATTAGCCTAACTAAGGCAGGTGACTTATCCGCGTCACTTTGCCGATTTAAGGGCATGCATGGCCCCAAAATAAGCCCGCAAAATAGCCCGTAAGCGCTCAGCACCCGCACGTCCCCAGTCGCGTTGTAGTTCGCAAGCCAAGGATAAAACTGAAATGGGCTTAGCTCCCGCTTGAATCATGCGTTGGATAGCAGCTTCGTGGGAGGCTTGGCTCACTCCACCAATCGCATCCACCACTACATACACTTCATAACCGTCACGTAAAGCATCTAAGGTCGGGAAGGCTACACAGACTTCTGTCCATAAGCCTGCAATGATCAGTTTCTTGCGCCCGGTTTGCTCCACGGCTTGCTTAAAATCGGGATCTTCCCACGAATTTAGGGTGGTGCGGTCAATTTCTTCTACGCCAGGTAGGGCGGCAAGTAATTCGGTATTCGTACCACCCATCCCATGTTTCACGAAGACTGTGCTCAGTACCACGGGGAGCTGAAAACTGGTCGCGACCTGCCCTAAAATGGTCACATGGGCTAATAGTTCATCATGGTTGACCGAACCGACGCCTGCATATTGATCAGGTTGGTAGTCAATAAAACTGATTACTGCATTTTCAGGGGTAATCAAGGTATCAGTAAGGGGATCACGGATAGGAGTGACATCAGACATAATTCTTTCCTCTAAAAGTTAGCGGTACGAGAGACCACTCTGGATCAAGAGATAGCGAAACCCAAGCTTAAAGTATAGTCATGCCGTTGCGTTTTGGTAGCCAAAACCCTCTTAATTCCCCGTTGACAGTCTTGCTTTAAGCGCCTATGCTAATGGGCATGAAACCTTACCTTGTTATTTTTCTGTTCATCTTCAGCTTCCTTGCGAATAGCAGTGGGATGGCTGGTATGTGGTCGGGAATAGGCAAGGGGCTAGACCCAGTGCAGATTGAAGAGGTAAAAGCAGTCTCTCAACCAGTGGCTATGGGTGAGCACTGCCATTCGCTTAAGTCGGTATCTGCGCCCACGAATTCTGATTGCGGCATGCAGTCGGGTGGGTCTTGTGACAATTGCTTTACCCATTGTGGGGGAGCTTTGCTCACTGCTGAGTTTCCTAATTTTACTATGCCACCTCCGTTATTGGTTGAGCATAAGGCTCATTTTTATACCCCGCTGCTAAACACGGCCTTTTTCCGCCCTCCCCAAATTGCTTAAATCCTTGGCTAATTACACAGCCTAAATCTAATAAACCGATGATGTTTGCTGACTACCCAACGGGTTTGGCTTGAGCTTATCCTTGGGTCATCCAGCATCTACAAAAATAAATGAATAAAGGATTGATCATGAAACTGATTGATAATCAGGGTGAGCCTGTCGATTTGGCACGCCGCCGTTTTGTCCAAGGTATAACGACTTATGGCGCTTTAGCCAGCTTAGGCTTAATGACGCCGCGTGTTTTACAAGCGGCGCTGAACAATACGCTTTCTAGCGATTTGCCGGTATTAGAAGGGCCGAATTTTGACCTCACTATTGAGGAAGTACGGGTTAATTTTACGGGCCGACCATTTCAGGGGATCGGCATTAATGGCTCAGTACCAGCGCCGACCTTACGCATGCGCGAAGGCGATGAGATCACGATTCGCGTCACGAATCAGCTTAAAGTCACTTCATCTTTGCATTGGCATGGAATTATCTTGCCAGAAAATATGGATGGAGTACCCGGTTTGAGTTTTGCTGGGATTCAGCCCGGTGAAACCTTTGTTTATAAATTTAAAGCTCAGCAAAACGGTACTTACTGGTATCACAGCCATTCGGGGCATCAAGAGCAATCTGGTTTATATGGCGCTTTGATTATTGAACCGCGCCAAGCCGAGAGGGTGAAGGCTGAGCGTGATTATGTGATTTTGCTGTCGGATTGGGCGGATGCTAGCCCCCAGCATATCTACGCCAAACTGAAAAAACTCAGTCATTACTACAATACACGTGAGCGTACCTTGGGGGATTTTATCCGTGAATCCCAGCAAGATGGCTTGGGCAAAACCCTCAAAAACCGCCAGATGTGGAATGATATGCGCATGAGCGACCGGGATATTTCCGATGTCACCGGTAAGGTGTATACCTTTTTAGCCAATGGGCAAACCCCGAAAGAGGGTTGGGAAGGGGTATTCCGCCCCGGTGAACGGGTACGTTTGCGCTTTATTAATGGTTCGGCAATGACCTTTTTCGATGTACGCATTCCGGGCTTGAAAATGCAGATCATTGGTTCGGATGGGCAATATATCCGCCCGGTGGCAGGGATTGATGAATTTCGGATTGGGGTCGCGGAAACCTATGACGTGATTGTCCAACCGCCAGCGGGGGCTTATACCATTTTTGCCCAAGCGATTGACCGCTCAGGTTATGCACGTGCGACTCTGACTAGCCAAGCGGGGCAGCGTGCCGCGATTCCAGCCCTTGATCCGATGCCCGTGTTGAGTCATGCCGATATGGGCATGGGGGGGATAGAGATGGGGGATATGGCTGGTATGGATCATCGTGCGATGGGGCATGGCAGCAGTTACCAGCCGCGTGTTGAGGTCAAAATGGGGCCACATATCGACATGATGGCCACCAATCCGCAAGTACGTCTGAATGATCCGGGAGTAGGGTTACGCAATAATGGGCGGCGGGTTTTAACTTATGCTGATTTGCGTAATCTCACGCCTACTCGTGATAAACGTCCGCCGAGCCGTGAAATTGAATTGCATTTAACTGGCAATATGAGTCGTTATATGTGGTCGATTAATGGGGTGAGCTTTATGGAAGCCAAACCAATAGCGCTTAAATTTGGTGAGCGGGTGCGCTTTACTTTTATCAATAACACCATGATGCATCACCCGATGCACATGCATGGTATGTGGAGTGAACTAGAAACAGGTGATCCAAATTATCTACCGCGTAAACATACGGTGGTGGTGCAGCCGGGGGCGAAAATCAGCTATCTGCTCACGGCCGATGCGATGGGGCAGTGGGCTTTCCATTGCCATATGTTGTATCACATGGACGGTATGATGCGTACCGTGGTTGTGGCTTAAGCTTGAGGAGCATCATTATGAAAATTTACCCCAATTTATTCTCAGCCACCTGCTTAATCGCTGTGTTGTTAGCACCGTTGGCACAGGCGCAATCGAATTGTACGCCCGAGCATGCCGCGATGGGACATTGCACAATGGCTACGCCGAAAATGGAAGCGGCTAAACCTGAAGTTACTCCAAAACCTCTTAAATCTGAATCCAAGCCCGATTCAAAACCAGAGGCAGAGACTAAAGCCAATAATGCTTGTACCGCAGAACATGCGGCAATGGGACATTGCACATTGGATGAGCCGAAAGCCAATACACCTAAGGAAAACTCCAAACCAGAAAAGATTAAAAAAGCCAAAAAGAAAGCAGCTACTGCGGAAAAATCAGCGGTGAGTGAGCCAAAACCAATGGCTCAAGTAAGCACGACTTGCACGCCAGAACATGCGGCGATGGGACATTGCACGCTGGATGCACCAAAAACGGCTGTGCCTGTGGTTGCTAAAAGCAGTAGTACCTGTCTGCCCGAACACGCGGCAATGGGGCACTGTACGCTGGACTCTGGCCTTCCCGTCAGTGATGGCTCAGCCGAAACCCATATCCCTATGCCTTATCACCAAGCGATGGATATGAACGATGATCCCTTGTTAAGCAAAGTCATGATTGACCGCTTTGAAGTCCGTAAGGGGGATCATGGTAACCCAGTGATACTGGAAGCGGATGCTTGGTTTGGCAAAAGTATAGACAAACTATGGCTAAAAACCGATATTGAAGTGGTCGAGGGTGAATTGGAAGAAGCACAATTACAGGTCTTGTATAACCGTGCGATTAGCCCGTTTTGGGATGTCCAAGCAGGTATACGTCATGACTTTAAGCCTGCCAAACGCACGTGGGCAGCCTTAGGGGTACAGGGCACAGCTCCTTATTTTATTGAAACGGATGCCACTCTGTTTTTGGGCAAATCTGGGCAAATAGCTTTAAATTTATCCGCAGAAAAAGAAGTCATGCTGACCCAGAAAACAGTATTGATCCCCGAAGTCGCCATGACTCTTTATGGCAAAGATGATCATGAGTTAGGCGTGGGATCAGGCGTTTCTGATCTAAATCTGGGGCTGCGCCTGAGTCATGAGTTTAGACGCGAATTTGCGCCGTATATTGGAGTGAATTGGTCAAAAAAGCTGGGTAAAACCGCTGATTTGGCTAAGGAGCATGGCGACAAAACGCAAAACACCGAGTTTTTACTGGGCATTCAAGCTTGGTTCTAACATCAATCTTCTTAATTAATAGTAAGGAATAATTATGAAACTAATGAAAATCTTAGCAGCAACACTTTTACTAGTGAGCAGCTCCGTTTTTGCACATACCAGCTTGAAATCATCTGTTCCCGCAAATAACGCGATGCTGGATAAAGCGCCAACTGAGCTAAGCTTAACCTTTGGAGCAAAAGTTAAATTAGTCGGGCTAACCGTGGTCGATTCTAAAGGCGCTAAAGTGGCTTTAGATTTCAAAGCACCCAAGGATATGCAAACCTCGTTTACTCAAAAATTGCCGATGCTCAAACCAGAAATGTATACCGTGGCTTGGGTGATGATGGGAGCAGACATGCACAAAATGAGCGGAAAATTTGGCTTTATGGTGCATGGCCCAAATGGGGCAATGCCGCAGTCGCATGATGCAATGCCTCATCCACACTAAAACCACCTAGTTTTTAATTAGCTTTTGTGCTGTCTAGAACAGGCAGCACATTTCTTAGGGAGCAAACAGACTATGGCCGAAGGGTCTCCTTGGATGGTCGCTATTGTTTTAAATAAATACCTGTTGTATTTGGCGATTGCAGCAGGGGCAGGCAGCGTGTTTATGTTGACACAAGCCCAAGCTAGCCTACTCAATCCGTTTAGTTGGCGTTATGGTGTATACAGTAGTGTGCTTGGTTTGGTATTAGCCATTGTGGATTTTTTCTTACAGGTGGGCTTATTTGCGGATGCAGGTTTAGTAGGCTTGGCCGATAGTAACTATATCGCCATGATTTGGGATTCCCCTTTAGGTTGGCAATTCGTGTTTCGCGTGCTGGGATTTTTGTTGATGCTGCTGGTGATAGGATGGAGTTGGAAGCAAGGGCAAGCGCTGCGCTGGCAGGGTTTGTTAGCCTCTATTTTAGCTTTAACCTTGTTATGTTTTGCGGGTTTGCACGCGGGGCATACAGTGGAACACGCCACTTGGGTACATTGGGCTTTAAGTTTTCATTTTGTCATTGGCCTATGGTGGATGGGCTGCTTGTGGCCCTTAGCACTAAGCTGTCAAGGTTTAGAGCCTGTGCGTTTACAGCAACTCATGCAGAGCTTTGGAATCATAGCAGGCTGGTTAGTGCCCATTTTATTAATAGCTGGCTTGGGTTTGGCTTATGCCTTAACAGGGAGTTGGCAGCATTTATTCACAAGTGCCCACGGTCAATTATTACTAGCAAAAATTGCTTTAGTTGCGGGCTTGCTCGGATCGGCCGCTTATCACAAATTGAAGTTGGTGCCGCAATTAACTGAACCATATAGAGCACAAACCTTACAACGCTCTATTTATCGTGAACTGGGGCTAGGTTTAGCGGTGTTATTGTTAACGGCGGTGCTGTCGAGCATGGTTGGGCCAGCCACTTTAATGAATTAATCGGAGATACTGAAGATGAAAAAGCAATGGACGTTAGCACTGATAGCTTTGGTCGGTGGATGGGTTAGCCTCAGCGCTATTTCCTTGAAGGCAGAAACACAGTCAGAACCAGTACTTAGCACGGCTAAAGCTACGCAGGTTCTGCCTGTGGTGCAAGTGTATAAAAGTGCCAGCTGTGGTTGTTGTAAAGTATGGATCAAGCATTTGGAGGAAAATGGTTTTTCAGTGCAGGCACAGGATGTCGATAATCTGCTTCCCTATAAAGAGCAAGCAAAATTAGGTGCAGGTATGGGTTCTTGCCATACCGCTTTTGTCGATGGCTATGCGATTGAAGGGCATGTACCTGCGTGGGATATTAAACGCTTATTGCTAGAAAAACCGCCTATTTCTGGTTTAACCGTGCCACGTATGCCGATTGGCTCGCCGGGGATGGAAGTTGCAGGGCGGCCAGCGGATGCTTATCAAGTCCTAAGCTACAAGGAGGGTGAAACGGTGGGGGTATTTGCAGATTATCCGGCGGGTAAATAAGTCGTTGTGCACTAGCTAAGTGATCAAGCCGTGTTCTGATCAACACGGCTTTTGATGCAGTTTGCGGCCTAGTTTTCTAACTGCTGTTCTAATAAATCCAAGACTCGCATGGCCGCCAAGGCTTGTTGCACACTCGCATTGGGTTCGCGCTTTTCTTTAATCGCAGCAATAAATTCCCGATCTTGCAGTTCAATTCCATTCATGGATACATCGACTTGACTGACATCAATTGGCTTTTCGTAGCCATCGACGAGATCATCATACCGCGCCAGATAAGTACCGTTATCACAGATATAACGGAAGAAGGAACCAAGTGGGCCATTATTATTGAAGGACAGCGATAAAGTACAAATTGCCCCAGATTCTGATTTCAGGCCAATGCTCATATCCATCGCAATCCCTAACTCAGGGTGTTTAGGCCCTTGTAAGGCTTGGACTTGTACGATCTTTTCACCCGTTTGATAAGCAAATAAATCGACGGTATGACAAGCATGATGCCAGAGTAAATGGTCAGTCCATGAACGCGCTTGACCTAAAGCATTCAGATTCTGACGGCGGAAGAAATAGGTTTGTACATCCATTTGTTGGATTTTCAGCTCGCCCGCCACAATTTTCTTGTGTATCCATTGGTGGCTAGGATTAAAACGGCGGGTGTGTCCAGCCATCGCGACTAAGCCGGTTTCCTGTTGCTTAGCGCAGACTGCCTCAGCATCGGCAAGGCTATCGGTCATTGGGATTTCGATCATGACATGTTTGCCCGCATCCATCACTTGTAGGGCTTGTGCTGCATGGATAGGAGTGGGCGAGGTAATAATCGCGGCGTCTACACCGGGTTGCGCTAAACCCTCTGCTAGGTCGAGAGTCCAGAAGGGGATACCGTATTTCTCGGCAACTTCCCGGGTACTCTCTTCGGTGCCACCGACTAAACTGACGACTTCAACATCAGGAATATTTTTTAAAGCATCTAAATGCTTCTGGCCAAATGCACCTTGGCCGACCATACAAATTTTCATCATTCCTCCTAAACTCTAGCCTCTGCATGAAGGTTTTAGATTGTACTAAGTCGTCAATGAGAAGCTAGTGTTAGCCGTTTTAATAAAGGAAATAGCTAGGTTTTTATTAGAAAAGTACCCATTGTGTGCAGTCATGAATTTGCACAAAGTAGGGCTAAAATGAGTAGTTCAGATAGAAGCCAAGCAGCTTCTATCTTTATCTTTGTTGATGATTGCAGCAAGGTGCTAGCTGGGTTTATTCTCCAACACCAAATGCCCCACTGCCGTATTTGAGGCAGGTACATGATAAAAACGGTGTTTTAATTCCACTTCATCATTTAAAGCACCGCGCATAATCAGCCACATCACCAGTTCAATGCCTTCTGAGCCTGCTTCACGAACATAGTTAATGTGCGGGACTTGGGCTAATTCATCCGCCTTATCAATAATCCGATCTAAGAAATCGTTATCAAAGGCTTTATTAATCAAGCCCGCCCGTGCACCTTGCAGTTGATGACTCATGCCGCCCGTACCCCAGACTTGTACCTTCAGATCTTCGGGGAAGCTTTCGATGGCTTTGCGCAGGGCTTTGCCTAAGTCATAGCAGCGCTGCCCTGAAGGCGGCGGATAAAGCACCACATTCACTGCAAACGGGATGATCAAGCACGGCCATTCTTCAACTTGCCCGAATACCAACGACAGTGGCACAGTCAAACCATGATCCACGTCCATTTTATTAATGATGGTGAGGTCAAAATTATCCTGAATCAGGCTTTGGGTAATATGTGCCGCCAATTGCGGATGACCTTTCACGGTCGGTACTGGGCGCGCCCCCCAACCTTCATCAGCAGGTTTAAATTCGGGCGCACAGCCAATTGCAAAAGTCGGAATCATATTCATATCAAAAGCAGTGGCATGATCGTTATACACCAGAAAAATTACATCCGGCTTTTGCTCTTTAATCCACGCTTTGACATATTCATAGCCCTTAAACACCGGTTGCCAATAGGGCTGTTCGGTTTTGCTAAGATCAATAGCCGCCCCAATTGCCGGAACATGCGAGGTCGCAACGCCTGCGGTAATTTTTGCCATTATGCTTGCTCCTTTTTATACAGATTGCCTTCGGGTGAGCGCCCACCATCGAGCATCATTTGTGCGTAGTCTTCTTGGGTCATGCCCGTCATACTCGCAGCCGCTACCTGGAAGCTTAAACCATCGGTGGAGAAAATTTTGGCAAGGAAATAGACATTACCGCCCAAACGCATCATCCAATTATAATCCCGTGCTAATACGGCCTGTTTTTGTTCCTCGGTCATCGCCCATGTGTCTAAATAGGCACGCTCATTGACTTTGAACTGCTCACGGTTTTCTGCTTTCATCAAAGACAAGGCAAACTGATTCAGGTGATAACCTTTAAAGGCCATATCAGGGTCAAAAATGGTTGTACCGGGAATATCATCATAAGGTTTATGACTCATAATAAGCCGACCTCTTGCAAGCGTGCATCCAAACGTGGGAAGACATGACGAGTATTCAATTCAAATACTTTGCGTTTATCTTCGGCACTTAAGGCACTACCGTCGATATAGCGCTTGGTATCATCAAAATAATGACCGGTTTGCGGATCAATGCCGCGTACTGCACCAATCATTTCTGAGGCAAAGAGAATATTCTCAATCGGTACTACTTCTAACAGTAAATCTATGCCTTCTTGATGATAAACACAGGTATCGAAATAGATATGTTCACGGATAATCTCGTTCAAATGCGGTAGCTTCATCATATCCGCTAAACCACGAAACCGACCCCAATGATAAGGAACGGCTCCACCACCATGCGGAATAATCAATTTAAGCTCAGGGAAATCTTTAAATAGCGTTTTTGCCATCATGTAATGCTGGAAGGCTGCGGTATCCGCACTGAGATAATGTGAGCCAGTGGTATCAAAGCATGGGTGGCAAGAGGCACTGACATGAATCATGGCGGGTACATTGAGTTCGCACATCTTTTCATAGATGGGATACCAATAAGGATCATCCATGCGTGGTGCTGTCCAATGTCCACCGGATGGATCAGGGCTTAGATTACAGCCTACAAAGCCAAGCTCTAATACACACCGCTCCAGCTCTTTAGCGCTGGCTTTCATATCGGCATTCGGTGATTGGGGTAATTGCGCGGCCCCAATAAAATTTTGCGGATAGAGGTCGGTAATACGATAAATCAAATCATTGCAATGCTCAGTCCAATACTGGCTGGTGGTTTGATTGCCAATATGATGCCCCATCCAACTCGCACGGGGTGAAAAGACCGCAAGATCAGTCCCCCGTTCACGTTGTAATTTGAGTTGTGCACCTTCGAGGCTATCACGAATCTGATCATCGCTAATCTTAATCATACCTTTGACATGCTCGAAGAGCGGATCAGTTTTGAGTTCTTGTTTTTGCTGATCACGGTATTCGCCTAGCTCATCGGGGGCGGTAGTATAGTGACCGTGGCAGTCAATAATTAATGGCTTACTCATGCTAAATCCTCCAAGCGCTCAACATACTTAAAACCGGCGGCTTCCAAGCCGGGGCGCATCTTATACATATCTAGACCTAAAATACCGGAGGCGAGTTTGGCGCGTTTTTCACCTTCAAAGGCCTCACGCTTTTGAGCGATCTCTAAAGTCTTAGCGGCTTGTAGGCGTGGCACGACACAGACACCATCATCGTCTGCGACGATCACATCACCGGGCATAATAGACTGGCCTGCACAGATAATCGGTACATTCACCGAACCTAAGGTATTTTTCACGGTGCCTTTAATCGAAATCGCTTTCGACCAAACGGGGAAGTTCATCTCAGTCAGATCCCGCACATCACGCACCCCCGCATCAATGATTAAACCACGGACGCCGCGAGCTTGTGCCGAGGTTGCTAATAAATCACCGAAATAGCCATCGGTACAAGGCGTGGTCGTTCCGACCACTAAAATATCTCCGGGTTGGCATAGCTCAATGGCAACATGAAGCATCCAATTATCGCCGGGCTGCGCGAGTACCGTAATTGCACTGCCCGCAATGCGTGCACCGGAATAAATGGGGCGAATATTCGGGTTTAAGTTACCAATACGCCCTTGTGCCTCGTGAACGGTAGCCGCGCCTAGTTGAGCAAGACCATCAATAGTCGCAGCCTCAGCGCGGTTAATCTGTTTGACAGCAACGCCTTGAACGGTGTGAGTGATCATAACGCCTCCTGATGATGAGAAGTATGCTCGCTTTCCCAGCGAGCTAGAGTGTTGCGAATAGTGTAGGTAGTTTTTTCACAGAGCGACATGGATAAACTGGCAGTGTTTTTGTACTTTTTGTTTGTATTGCTGATGGTGGCGGTTTAATGCTATTAGCTAACTCAGTGCATCCAAACTGGCTTGAGTGTCTTTAATCAAATACTCCAAGCGCATTTTTTCTTCTTCACGAGTTTCGAGGTCATATTGGTTTTGCAGGCGTGCCAGTTTATGGGTTAGGCGTTGTTGGCGTTCGAGCTGTAGTTTTTGTACGGGGTTTAAGCCTTGCGCAGGCAAAGGTTTAGGCAAGCTCGGAAGTTCAGTGCTGTTTAACAAGCGCCGATAATTATCAGGATAAGCAGCAGCCTGACTAAAGTCTAAAGGAATCACCAAGCGCAAGCGGGGCGGCAGTTCAAGTTTAGCCAGTAATAGCGGAATCACGGGCCAAGTGCGCGTCTCCAAACCATAGTGCATGGCAAATAAATCAATAATCACGTTGCTATCTGTTTGTAGATAAGCTGCAGATAGGATCAGTAATGTTTTTTCACTGTGCGTGATAGCGCGTTCAAGTTCTAACAGGCGTGGTTGACCGGGCTGAAATTCTGCTTCAGTCAGATAGCGTTTGTTTGCAGCGGTTAAAATCGGTAATAAATGTTGCTGTACCCAGGCTTGATCGGCTTCGACAGCGGAAATGAAAAAATCATAAATTAAAGTTGACATGGCTAAGCTCCCTATTACTCCTGCTCATATAAACTCAGGATGCTTGGGTTTTTACAGGCTTCCTTGGGCAGATCACTACCATCAGGATTTAAACAGTATGCTTGTAATAAAGCAGGGAATCGTTCTTCAGTTGCGGTTTTTAATTCTTTTTGTGCTTCAATCCGCCAGTTTAATAAAGTCACCGTCCAATCCATCCGTGGGAGAATGGCTAATTTAGCAGGATGATCCTTATTATCATCAGATGTGGGATAGGCTTTTAACGCGGCTAAATAGGCTTGCAATTCTGCTAGTTCTTTGGCCGTGCCAGTGTGTTCGAGGGCTAATAAACACAGATCAAGCGCATGAAACACGGCTTGGCGCTCAATGGGATCATCAGTGGTCAGCCAAGTTTTTTCTAATTTTTTCAATAAACCTACACCTAGAAACGGGCTATTCGCTAAACCACGAGCGACTGCCTCACGCACTTCATAAAGATCATCGTGCAGGAATTGTAGTGCTGTTGCTTCATCTAAGAGGGCGAGATCAAAACTGTATTCATAGGCTAGGATACGGGCATATTCATAGTCATCCTGTTCTTGCTCTTGTTGTTTAAGCTCAGCCGTCGTCAATTGATGGCTTGGATCAGGGGGAGGGAGGTCACGCTGATAACGCCAGTTAGTTATTTTAGTCTTATTTTCAGCAATTTTTGTTTTTAGCTCAGCTGCACTTAAAAGTGGCCAAAGCGTATTTTGCTTAGCTTGCGTGTGAGCTTCGAGTTGCTCAAGCTGAGCTAATTCTGCTTTGGCTTCGGCAAGTACGGTTCTGTCTACTAGGCTTAAAGCCTTGGATATTAAGTTTTTTTGTGTTTGATTAAGGCTATTGGTATTTTTTTCTAGGCTGAGGGCGATGAGGGTGGGTGAGACTTTATTCTGCTTTAGTTTTTGTAAAAGAAAGTATAATTGCTCTTGAGATATGTACTTGTTAATTAGATATTGGTTTTTATGTTCTTTATCCATTTGCTCAAGAGTTGATAGATTTAGAATATAATTAATATTTGAAGTTATTGAAGGGTTTTCTTTATATAAAAGGTTATTTGTTTGCACATACTTTGAGTGTTTTTTTAATTTAATGAGTTCAGGTATAGTTATTTGAGCTTGTAATGAATCTAAAGTTTTAATAGCTGCATTACGTACTTCTTCATCTTCATCTTTTAATAGTTTAATTAATGCAGGAATAGCAGTTTTGGTGGGTAATGAGCTTAAAGCTAGAGTGGCTTGTTTACGTATATTGGCTTCATCATCTTTTAATAAAACAATAAAATCGGGAGTTGTAGCTTGAGCTTTTAAGAAGCTTAGAGCTTGAATAGCGGTACCACGTACTTGTTCATTTTCATCTTTTAATAGATTTCTGAGTTCAGGGATGGCAGCTTGGTTTTTTAATTGACTTAAGGCATAAATAGCAGCGCTACGTACCTGTTCGCTTTCATCTTTCAATAGATTGATAGTTTCTGATAGAGGCGTTTTATTTTTTAATTGACTTAAGGCATAAATAGCAGCACTACGAATTGTACTATTCTCATCTTTTAATAATAAAATGAGTTCTGAGCTAGAGGCTTGAGCTTGCAATAAACCTAGAGTTCGAATAGCTAGATAACGTACATCATCGTCTTTATCTTTTAGCAGTTTAATCAGTTCAGAAATAGCAGCTTGAGCTTTGAGTGAGCCTAGAGCTTGAATAGCCTCACTACGGATACTGGGATTTTCATCTTTTAATAACTGCATCAAATCAGGTATGGCAGTTTGAGCTTTTAATGATCCTAATGCATACATGGCTATACTGCGAATTTCAAGGTTTTTGTCGTTTAATAATTTAACAAATTCAGGAATAGTGGTTTGATTTTTTAATAAATTTAACGTATAAGCAGCTGTATTGCGAGTTTTACTATCTTCGTTTTTTAATAATTTGATCAAGAATGGGGTTGTTTTTTGATTGGGCAATGATTTTATTGCTTTAATAGCAGTTGTAATAGTTTCTAAGTTTCCATTATTTAATTCATTTATTATCTCGTTGATTGTCTCGTCTATTATGCTATCTATTAATTCAGAGCTTGCTTCTTCTGCCTTTAGCTTCGCTAAGTTGCTAATTATAGAAATTCTAGTGGATGGATTTTTTTCTGTTGCCAGTGAATTTAATAAATAAGATTTTATATTTGGAGTATTTAAACTTACTGCTATTTCTATTGCCGCTTCGTTAAATGAATCATGGTTTTTAATTAAATCGTCTAAGTAAATGCTTATTTTTTCTGTATAAGGTGTACTTAGTAGTTTTTCAAGATCAGTAACCTTCCAGTTAAGCCATTTATCTAAAACATCTAATCTAGTAGCTTGAAAGCTTAATTGGTTTTGCCAGAAAATAAACTCGGCTTTGGATGAGTGATTAGTAGATGACTCTGGCAGTTGTAAGGAGTCCAGTCCATGCCTTAGTAAGATTATACCATTTCTACCTTGTGTTGCTTCATCAGCTAGTGTGTTTTTGATAGTTTTACTTGAAGATTCTTTAAGCAAACTATAAACAGCTTGTGCTGCAGTTTCAGTGTTAATGGCGTTTAAATGCGGAATGACTCGTTTAGCTAATTCAATATTATTCGGAGTGATCGTATCCTGTGCTAATTGAACTGCTGCAAGGTAATCACCATTTTCTGCTAGCCCTGTTATGCGTTCTTCAATCGGGCGATTAATAATTAATGGTGTTTGTAAATCATGGTCACGATAAATATTTTTCTGCGAAAAGCGTTTATCCGGCTCTAAATCATCACGGGTGAGATGAGTTTCTGCAAGATATTGACGTTGACGGAAAAGATCAAAAGGCCAAAGGCTATTATCGGTCATGCCTTGCCATAATTCAATTCGATCAGAGTATTGTTTAGCACTGAGGCGTAAGTGGTAAAATTGTGAGTTTACATACACATCAATACCCGCAATAATCAAGCAGATACCTAATAGACTACCCAATAAGATTTTGAGGTCGCGTCTCGACCGTATTTTATTTTTCCAAGCACTATTCCAAGTTTCAAGGCTGGTTGAGAACATATCATGATAGAGTTCATACCAAGTTTCTTCTGCGCGTTGCTGTTTGCGTAAAACGCGCACCTTTTCTAGCTTTTCCAGAACAGCCTGTAATTCAGAGTTTTTAACCTTTAAGGTCTTAGCAAGCGCTGGCACGGTGTAAGCCATTTTCACGCCCCGCTGATTGACTAAAAGATCAAAGGCTTGCGCAGCGAGTCGTTTTTCTTTATGGCTGAAGCTATCTAAGGTATGCTCGATATAACTTTTCAAAATACCCTGAGCGCGTCCAGCTTTTATATAGCTGGCTAAATGGAGTGATTTATCAGGATTATTTTTATTTAACTCCCAGACATGGGCACAGACGATTTGTAAATAGGGTGGCTCGACAGTCATGCGTAGCTCAGCCACGGGCAAATTAGGGTTAAGATCTAATTCACGACTGAGTAGGTCATGGGTAAGGGCTTTAAGTAGTTCGGGCTCATAACGAAAACCAAGCTGTTTAACGGGTGCTTCAATCGCCATTAGCGCGGTATCACGTCCAAGCTTTTCTAGGCGATAAAAATTCTCAAATAAAATAGTTGGGAGTTTGGGTTTAAACGCATTTAATTCCAGCGCAAAATCTTCGCGCATCGAAATTACTAAACTCAAAGCTAATGGGGGTGCAGTAATCAGAGTAATCAGTTGATCAATAAAGATTTGAAATTCAGAACCAGCCCGTTGATAGCGGAAAAATTCTTCAAATTGATCCAAGATCAAGACAAAAGGAGGGCGTACTAATGCAGAGCTAAAACTTAAAATTTCTGGCAAAGTATCGTCCGAAAAATCAGTATCAGCGGCAATGATTTTGCTGGCTTGCAGTGCATTTAAGACGGCTAGTTTAACGCTCTGTGTGGGTGGGCTAATCCAATCATTGTGATAGGCGACGGAGAGATTTTCACCCTCAGCTGCTTTGAGTTTGGGGATAATCGCTGCTTGAAGTAAAGAGCTTTTGCCCACCCCACTGGCTGCGAATAACAAGGTTAAGCGATTCGTTAATAATTTATCAATTAAAATCTCTGCATCGGCTTGCCGTCCAAAGAATTTATGATATTCATCTTCTCGATAAGGGCGTAAACCCGGATAAGGGCTTGCCTCTATGTTCATACTAAACCTTCCGCTAAATAGCGATCAAACTCGCTGAGGGAAATGGGGTGTGATTTAACATTGCGTGCAGCCCAATAGGCATCTTCTAAAGGGTTGGGGCTATTACCGAGTACATAACACGATTCTTGGGATTGTCTGCGCTCTAATAAAGCCCCTGCAAGTAAGCGCTCTTCCCAATGGCTCGGCTGATAGCCCACGAATAAGAAGCCACGGTTACGCAGTTGGCGAGCGACGTAACTAGGAATAATCCGCTCAGCATAACGGGCAAAGTTAAAATAATGGCTTTCGGTTAAAGTGAGTGCATCCCGTAAAATCGCCTCATCTCTGGATGGATCAATCGCACAAGTCCCACGAATTTTGTAAATAATGGAATAGCCATCCTCAATAAAACGTAAACGGGATAACTCTTCTTCTGGATAAACCCGAGGGGTTTGACGTTGATCAGAGAAGCTAACGAAGACATGCCCAATATCATAGTCTTCACTGCGCCTGACAATAGACGCTAACTCCACAAAAGGTTTACCACTATGGCGCAACGCAGTTTCTAATAAATTGTCATAAGTCGCCGAAATCAATACAACAGGCGCAGTAATTTTGGCGAGCGCTTGATATAAATGGACACTAATAGGGGTCTTGGGTAGTTGTGCACGTAGGCTGTTTAATAGGGCAGAAGTGCCAAATTCTGGGCGTAGTTGATAGTATTCGGCAATCGAAGAGAGTGTGCCATTAAAATGTTGATAGCCAATATACTCGGCGAGTTGTGCAACCATCTGTTGGCTAGAGCTTTGGTTTTCAATGACGCCAGAACCTATGAATAGCACCATATCACCTTGTTGGATACGAGCTGCTAACCGAGTCATGTCCAGATTGTTTCTAGGTGTAAAAGTCGTTTCACGCTCCATCTGCCACCATAGTAAAAAACCTTCGTGATCGGCTGGGGCGTTTTGCAGAAAAAACTCAATTTGCTCTTTTAATAAACTAAAGTTTGCTGTGCCTACTGCCTGTCCTAAAGCTTGGATGAGTTCTGGGAAAAACGGCCTTAATTCTTTAACGCGAGACAAGCATTGTTTAAGTTCACCGATGACCAAAGCTTGCTGCTCTAGCTGTGTTAACTCGGCTAGTTCGGTTTGGATACTAGGCGTAAAGTCTGCCTGTCTGAGAAAGGATAAAGCCTCTTTCCAGAGATTAATCGCTGCACTAAACGAGCGTTTAGAACGTAAGCGCGCCGTTTCTTGCTGATAAGCCCGCCATAAGGTTTGTTGCTTATTGACAATCAGAACCTCAAGGCGAATTTTTTCATCAATATGCGTTTCTAGATCATGGGCTTGTTGTAAGCGGACTAACTCCGTTTGTAATTGCGTGAGTAGGTTTGGGGAGTTGCTATAATTAGAAAGGGTGTGCTCTGCCAACATAATAATACCCAATAATGCCCGTGAGAGTAGTGGAGAGACTCGCTAGTGATATTTTTATAATAATTTTTTAATCAATGCTAGCTATTAGGCTGGATTTAATGGGGCTGATAGACTCACCCCTTCTATTATGAAGAATGGGGTGAGGGGGATGATTAAGTTTTAATCGGGAAATCCATATAAGCGAGCTGGATTATCCACTAGAATTTTCTTCTGAATGGCGGGATCGCGTGCAATTAAGGGGACTAAATCCAATAAATCAGCATCATTGGGCATGTGCTTTTTAATATTCGGATGAGGGTAATCGGTACCCCATAAAATCCGCTCGGGGGCAAGTTCAATAAAGCCTTGTGCGAAGGGAACCGCATCATAAAAGGGTGGTCCCATCGAAATACGCTCAGAGCCACAAACTTTCATCCACCAATTATCCCGCTGCATCCGCTCTAACAGGATTTTATAGGCTTGTTGGCCAACGCCTTCCGTCGTGGGTACTCGCCCCATGTGATCAACGACAATATCCATATCAAGGGCATCAAAGAATTCGGCATAACTAATCACATCTTCTGCATTCACATGAATGACTAAATGCCAGCCCAAAGGCTTAACGCGCTCGAGTACGGTTTTCATGCTGTCAAGATTAGGTGCTCCCCCTAAATGCTTAACGAAGTTAAAGCGCACGCCGCGCACGCCGCCATCATGTAGATCTTGAAAGTCGTTTTCACTGAAACTGTCATTAGCGATACAGACACCACGATAAGCACCCTTACTGGATTTGATCGCATCAATCATGGCGCGGTTATCTGTGCCGTGGCAGCTGGCTTGCACCAATACTGCTCGCTCGATACCTAATTTATCATGCAGACGTTTGAGTGCATGCTTATCCGCATCAGGTGGCCAGTAGGAGGCCTTGTCGGAATAAGGGAAGATCGCATGTGGTCCAAATACATGACAATGGGCATCACAGGATTGAGGTGGCGCTTTATATAAAGGGGTTCGGGTATGATTATCCGGTGGCATACAGCTTGGTTTGCTCATTTCATCTCCTCCAAAAATAAACTTTTAGGTAATCACATACACTTCGCCACGACTCAATAGGCGTGCAGTACGCAATAGACCTGCTTTAATCACAGTGCCGTTCGCATCCTGTAATAACTCAACAGAAAACTCGCCAGAAGGATGCTCAACGGATAAATTTTTCGGGTTGCCCTCAGGAATCACGGCCACTCCTTGCGCGACGGAGTTCGGCAAAATACAGGCCGTGGCAACTGATACCGCACCTAAAACACCAATTGCATCATGGCAAGTATGCGGAATAAAGGTACGGGTGCTGATATGCCCACCCTGTTGTGGGGGCGCAATCAAGGTCATTTTAGGGACGACTTTTTTAGTGACCTCCCCTAAATTCATTAAAGGACCGGCTTTAAGGCGAATGGCTTCGAGTTTGGCGCGAAAGGCAGCATCATGGCTGAGTTCGGCACAAGTTTCATAACCCGTTTTGCCAAGATCTTGAGCCTTAATCACCACGACTGGCATGCCATTATCAATACAAGTGACGGGGATACCCTCAATCAGGTCTTGGGTGTTACCCGTGGGTAGTAGTGAGCCACAAATAGAACCAGCAATATCTAGATAATTACAAATCACCGCCGCCGAAGTACCGGGCGCACCGTCGATTTTGGCCGTGCCTTCATAAGTCATTTTGCCATTGGGCGTTTGCAAGGTGAGTTCACACAGATTCTCACTATTGAGCATATATACGCGCACGGTAGTGGTCTCGCCTTGAACTGGAATCAAGCCAGCTTCAATGGCAAACGGCCCCACTCCGGCTAAAATATTGCCGCAATTCGGGGTGGTATCCACCCGGTTTTCACCGACCACGACTTGTACAAATAGAAAATCGACATCAGCATCGGGGCGGGTTGACCGACTCACCACGGCGACTTTACTCGTCAAAGGATGTGCACCGCCTAAGCCATCAATTTGCCTTGTATCCCGCCCGAGTGCAGACAAAATGATTTGATCACGCTCAGCAGGATCAAGCGGTAAATCCTCTGCTAAAAAGTACAAGCCTTTCGAGCTGCCTCCACGAAATTGCATATAAGGAATTGCGTGTTGCATATTCAATCCTGCCTAGCTGAGTTAACGAATAGTAAGGAATAGCCAGCCTAAAGATCGGCTGCTTCGCTCTCCTCACGTTTAATCAAGCTAGGCAGTTTAGGCGGAATGAATGAGCTTGAACATGCAAAAAATACGTGTGTGCTGGTATTTTTAGGTGATTTCAGGTGTGGCTGAGGCAGGCTAGCCTAACCGCTGTTTGCAAGTACTCATTCGTTGCTTGACTTCAAAGCCCAGATCGACACCAATCAAGCGCAAGGCATGCATGATGGGTATGTTGATTTTATTTCCGGGGATTACGGGTCGTTAGGAATATTGTATGCTTTCACGGTAAAAAGTAGACAAGGATCGACTGGGGTATGGGGTTTAGATTAAAACGTTTGCAAGCGCAATTAGAACGTGAGTTATGGCTGCGCCCGGCGTTGGCGAGTTTGTTTGCAATTGCTATGGCTCTACTTGCGTATTGGCTAGGTGGCAGGTATGAAGGAAAAATCGCCTTAAAAATTGATGAGGAGTCACTGGTTGCTCTATTGAGTATTTTTGCATCTAGCATGCTATCAGTCGCTACCTTTACCGTGTCGGCGATTGTAGCGGCGGCCTCGACTGTCTCGACGTCCACCACTTATCGCGCTAGCCAATATGTCTTAAGTGATAAGAAAGCACAGTTAGTTTTATCAGCTTTTATTGCGGCTTTTATTTATTCAATCTTCAGTATTTTAGCGCTCAAAGCCTTTGAATATGGTGCGGTAGGGCGGTTTATTTTATTTCTGGGTTTATTATTAATTGTTGGTTTTGTACTGATTGCCTTTATTAATTGGGTCGATCATGCCATGCAATTAGGGCGACAAGAAACTATTTTAACTAAGTTAACTGAGGTTGCCTTGGCGAGTATTAACCCTGAGACCGTGCATCATTGGGGTGCTCACGCTTGGGATGGTCGTGTACCGCCAGATAGTTGCGCTGTTTATCCACAAACTTATGGCTATGTGGTCGGTTTAGATATGAGCCGTTTACAAGCTAAGGCAGAGGAAATGCAGGCCACTATTATCCTTGCCACCCGCCCCGGAGAAGTCAGTGAGGTGACTGCCGCTATCGCCTATATTAGCCCCGCCAGCACCGCAACGGATGAGTTTATCACAACAGTATGCACGGCAGTGGCGATTGGTCAGCGGCGTGAGGCTACTGATGATTTACGGTTTAATTTAATTAATCTTACCGAAACGGCAGATCGTGCCTTATCCAGTGCGGTCAATGATCCTGGGACCGCGATTAATGTCTTACATTTGCAGCTAAAAGTATTGGCTCATTGGGCAGAGGTCAGCCAGCAAAGCCAAGCAGCTGAGCTAAGCTATCAACGGTTAAGCGTTTTGCCGATGACCGCAGAAGAGCTAGTTACCGATAGTTTTAGTCCGATTGCGCGGGATGGAGCAGGTTTTATTGAGGTGGGTATTCGCTTACAAAAAGTCTTGCTGGCTCTAGTACGCTTAAACTATCCCCCATTAACCCAAGCTGCCCAGCACATGTCAGCAGTGGCTTTAGAGTTAGCTGAACCTGCCTTAGTCGCTCAAATCCAGCGCGAACGTCTCAGAGGATTGGCAAAGCAAGTACAAGACCTTGCCGATCAGTTGCAATCTGGTTATGAATAAAATAGATTTATTGACAAATCCCAAGCATGGATCAGATTGCTTTGTAAACCAATATTTTACCAACTATTCCTAAAAAGTTTGGTGAAAATTCACCTGAACTTTTCTATTCAGCTAACCGACTTAAGTTGTAATCTTAATATGAATTGATCCATTGACTCACTTAGGGAGGGCGACATGGGTTATAGCTTAAATGAACGTCTAATAATCGTTTTAATGCATTCTTGGAAAGCGCAGGCTGTCGCTTTTGTGATGGTCTGTGTTACCTTGGGTACTTTTTTATTGGTAAAGCAAATCGCTAACCTCTTAGCGCAATCGGTCTTGATCAGTGAAGTTGCCCAGACAGCCACGGTTTTTCATGCAGAGTGGGTGGCTAGCCTCGTCGTATTATTTGCGATGTTGGTCGGGTTCAGTGAGGTTTTTCAGCGTGAATGGCG
The DNA here is from genome assembly GCF_900167255.1 of Thiothrix eikelboomii. Lineage (GTDB taxonomy): Bacteria > Pseudomonadota > Gammaproteobacteria > Thiotrichales > Thiotrichaceae > Thiolinea > Thiolinea eikelboomii. The sequence continues at coordinate 65,031 of NZ_FUYB01000003.1, read as the reverse complement.
GCGGATTTCCCAAGGCTAAACCGCACTTATCTAGGTTGGCTCTAGATCTGAGCCAACCGTTTATCGGTTTAGGGAACGATTGTCATAAACAAATAAGTCAAAAATAAGACTAGATGAACGGCACCTTGCATGACCGTTACTCGCCCCGTACTCATCGACAGTGAAGCGATAAATAGGGATAAAATCAGTAAGACAATAGATTTATTATCCAGCCCCAAGACCAAGGTCATGTCCATCGCAATCGCTACCACAGCCACCACCGGAATCGTCAAGCCAATCGTTGCAAGGGCTGAGCCAAGAGCGAGGTTGAGGCTGGTTTGTAGTTGGTTATTCGCCGCCGCACGTAAGGAGGCATAACCTTCAGGCGTTAAGACAATAGCGGCGATGATAATTCCGACCAAAGCTTCCGGTGCACCGATAGCTTTCACCATATCTTTTACTTCAGGCGAGAGTAATTTGGCAGATAAAACCACACCCACTAAGCTTAACAGCAAAAAGATACCACTGATGATCAAAGTTTTAATCGGTACTACAGGTTGTTGTTCAGTTTCTTGGCTAATGGGGCTACTGTGGAAATAATCACGATGGCGCACGGCTTGAATGAAGACAAAAAGCAGATACAGGACGAGAGAGACGATAGCCACAAAACTTAATTGACTATCGCTATAACGTGGCCCGGATACACTCGTCGTGAAATTAGGTAGGATTAAGGTGAGCACTATAATCGCGGCTAAAGTAGTGAGTGCAGTACGGGTGCCGGAGAGAATAAAACTCTGCTCGCGAAAGCGTGCACCGCCGAGTAAAAAACTTAAGCCGATGATCAGATTCAAAATAATCATCACCGTCGCAAAAACAGTATCCCGAGCTAAGACGGTTGCCCCCGATTCAGCAGCCAACATAATAGAGACAATTAAGGATACCTCAATCACTGTCACGGCTAAGGCTAAGACTAAAGTTCCGAAGGGTTCACCGATGCCATAGGCAATGATCTCAGCATGATGGACGGCAGCCATCACACTAAAAACTAAACCAAGAGCCAGCAGCCAATAATACCACCCTGTCAGTTCCAAACCACTCCATTGTAAGCCGAGCAAACATAAGGTAAAAGTCGGTGCTATGAGTGTCCATAAGGGTAGGTGAAGGTGATTTTGAGTCATCAGCAAGCTCATCATTCAAGAGGATAGAACGCTTCAATGTAGCCTAAAAGTTGAAAGGCTGCTCAATTTCCTAGACTTGAGTTTTGCCTTGATTGATTTTGTTTTCGGCAGCACTAAAGAAGATTGGTGCTAGGCCTTACCACTGCCCCACAAACTCCCCAAACCCATTCGCCTTGGTAAACTGCACGTCGTTTTCCATCGCGGCAAAGTGCGCCCGCCCACATTTTATTTTGCCGTCTTCCACCGGGCGTAGCGCATCGGGCAGCAACATGCCTTTGGTTTCCACCACAAAATACAGCCGCTCTTTGCCGTCTTGTTCCACCAGCACGGCCCAGTCGGGATTGTAGGTGCCAAGCGGGGTGTTGATCTTGAACCAGCCGGGGAGTTTGGCGTAAAGCTTCACGTCCTCACTCTGCTCCATACCCAAAGCAAAGCTGGCTTCCACGTCGGAGTCATACACCACATGCTCATACACGCACTTGGCGACGGCCTGCATATTGTCGTTGAGGTAGCCGCGCAATTCTGCCGATTCAAACAATTCTTGGGCGTAGAAATGCCCATCGCCGATTTTGTGGTATTTGATGCCGTCCACCAGTGCCAGCCGCATGGCTTGCTGGATGATGGCAGTGGCCTGTTCGATAAACTTTTGCGGGTTGCTTTTGAAATCCTTGAGGCGGCCTGAGCGTTGCAGGATGTCAATCACGCTGCGGCGTGTCAGGTTAGTGGCATCCTGCAAGTAGGTCACGATGTCCGGCAAGGTGTAATCACGCAGGTCGTAGACGTAAGTTTGGGTCTTTACGTCTGTGCCTGCGATTTCGCTACGGTCAATGTGGAGCTTGGCTTCAATGGATTCAAAGCGGGTTTTACCCACGATCATCTCACCCAACTTGCTGGCGCAAGTATCAATCAAGTTTTCAGGGGTGAAGTTTACCCGGTAGGTGGTCTGGTGCTTGATGCGATCCCACAGCGCGGTGAATTCGGGGCTGAGGTAAACCTGTTTGTTGAGTGCTACGGTTTGTCCTGTGTCGGCATTTTTGATGTTCAGGTTGTTGCCTGCGACTTTGCGCAAAGTGGCGGTAATTGCGTCAGCGTGGGTGGCGAAAGTATCGGGCAGGTTGACACTGCCTGCTTTCAGGGCGGTTTTCAGGCTGTCCTGCACTTTGCCTTTGTCATTGATGTAGCCGCTTGCCAGCAAGTTTTCCCAGAGGGTTTCGGACTTGTCTGCACCCAGATAGGTGGGTTCTTTGCCATCTTCCGCTATCACGATATTGGCGAACAGGTGCTTTTCAACAAAGCCGAAGCGGATGCCTTCATCATCCTCAATTTCTTGCTGGAGTTTGGCGGCGAATGCCTCGTAGGACTCGTTTGCCATCACGGTCAGGGTGTTGACGGTGAAACCTTGGATGCGTTCGCCCTGCTGGTTGACCGCCAACCGCAAGCCGCGCCCGATTTCCTGACGCTTTTTTAGGGTGGAAGCGGTTTCATTCAGGGTGCAAATCTGGAACACATTGGGGTTGTCCCAGCCTTCACGCAAGGCGGAATGCGAGAAAATGAAGCGCAGTTTGGAATCGAAACTAAGCAACTTTTCCTTGTCCTTCATGATCAGGTTGTAGGTGCTTTCGTCTTCAGCCGTTGTGCCGCTGCTGTCCTTGAAACGTATCAAGCTATCCGGGTCGCCTTTTTTGCGCTTGTCGGCCGAGAAATAGCCGTCATGCACTTTGCTGACTTCCGCCGTTGGGTCGATTTCGCCGAACAGGGATCGGTACTTGGGTTTGGCAACCATTGCGCGGTATTCGGTCTCAAACCATTGTGCGTATTTGCCGGGGACGACATGCCCCTCTGCGTCGTAGCTGCGGTAATGAGCTACCCGGTCGATGAAGAACAGGCTCAGGACTTTGATGCCCATCGGGTTCAGGAGCAATTCCTTGTTCAGGTGCTTTTCGATGGTCTGGCGGATTTGCAGGCGTTTACGCTCATCTTCGTCCACATCGCCAATGGCTTGCCCTAGCTTAAGGATGTCGGGCTTGCTGGTAAAGTCGATGTATTCGCTGCCCGGTGTGCAAACGATGTCGTTGATGATGTAACCATCGTACAGGTCACGCCCGCCGGAAACTTCCAACAGGTCAGCCCCGGCTTTAACCTTTTTGCTGATGCGTTTCACCCCGCCGCCTTTTTGTAGTGTGTCCAGTTCGATGGTGGCGGTAATGGGTGACTTGCGGTTATCGACGCTGAGCAGCTTGAGGTAGGCTTTGTTATGCCCGTCTTGCACATTGAGGGATTTGACTTCTATTTGCTTGACCAACTTTTGCTCGAAGGCATCAATCGCATCCAGCTTGTAGAGCATCTGGTGTTTGTCTGCGTGGGTGGCGGAATAACGCAAGGTACACAGCGGGTTGAGGCTGGCAATCGCTTCCTTGGCTTTGTCGGTTCTGTCCACGCTTTGCGGTTCGTCGATAATCACAATCGGGCAGGTGTCGCGGATGAATTCAATCGGGCGTTGCCCATTCAGGCGGTCATCGGCACGGTGGATCAGGTTGGCTTTGGTTTCTTTTTCCGGGTCGCTGAAGCTTTTGCGGAAAGCATCAATGTTGATCACCATGATCTGCACGTAGTCGCTGGTGGCGAAGCTGCGCACCTGTTCGCGCTTTTGCGAGTCGTAGATGAAGTAGTCGTAGCGGATGTTCTGGTACAGGTCTTTGAAATGCGTGTTGGTGATTTGCAGCGACTTGTACACGCCTTCCTTGATGGCGATGGACGGCACGACGATGATGAATTTGGTGAAGCCGTAACGCAGGTGCAACTCGAAAATGGAACGCAGGTAGACGTAGGTTTTGCCCGTGCCAGTTTCCATTTCAACGGTGAAGTTCAGGGCTTTTTTGTCCAGCTTGCTGGTTTGCTTGAGGCCGTTTTGGAGTTGGACGCGGCGCACGTTGTCCAGCAATTCGTCCTCCAGCAACATCAGGCGGTTGCCGATGCCGTATTCGCTGGTGGCGGCGGTTTGCAGCAGGTCGCCTTGCCCACGCCCGTTGAAGACGGGTTTTGACGTGACGGTGAAGGTGGTTTGGGTGGTTTCCTGCCCTTCAAACACGCCTAAGATAGCTTCCACGGCTTGGGCTTGGTAAGCAAGACCGCTGTCGAATTGGATTTTCATTTACGCTTTCCCATATTCCACCCCTAAAAACAGCAAACTGTCATGTGGTGTTAGGATAGGAATGCCCTGATAAGGGTGTAAATCCAGTAAATCCTTATCACCACTCACCAATAAGTCGGCATTCCCTGCAATTGCCAATTCCAGAAATTGATTATCTTTAGCATCACGACAATCAGTGATGGTGATATTGACTGTCACCGTTTCGCCAACCTGTGAAAGCAGTTGCACCAGTTTCTGTGCTTCTGCTTCAGAAAAGTAGGGTCGAAATTTCGCCCGGCTGCATTTGTCTACCAACTCTCGCAGTGTATTGGTTGAGAGTAATGCTTGGTGTTGCTGAAGAATGTACGTGACCAATACCCCCGGTTTGGAGGTATGCTTCATGAGGAAACTGAGCAACACATTGGTGTCCACCACTACCCGTAATGGCTGTTCAGTCACGCAGCAAGTCCTCTAGCTGTTCGTCGGTCATGTTCGGGTGACGGGCACTGACCCGCTCACTGAGCTGTAGCAGTTGCGCGATGGCTTTACGGCGTTGCCATTCGCGCTGAATAGCTTCCACCAGAAAACTACGCTGATCGGGTAAATTTCTTACCAATACGGCAATATCATCAGGTAAATCAATCGCTAAGTTCATAGTTGTTACCTCCGGTTAATTATACACTCCGCACGTCTTCAATTCCCGCCTGCTTGAGGATTTGCACGGCGTTGACCTTCACCACGTCGTCGGCAAAGCCGGAATCGCGGAATACCACGCGCATCAGGCTGTCTTCGGGCTGGAGTTCGTCTTTCAACTTGGCGATGCCTTCCACGGTGTTGAGCGTGATGGCTTTGTCGAGGCAGACGACCAGTGCGCCCATGCCTAACTGATAGACGGTTTTGCCTGCGAGGGTGTGGGTGGTGATGGGCAGGCTCAAGTCCAGCCCGTATTTGAGCAGGATTTCATACAGTACGTCGTCGTTGCTGCGGTCGTCCTTGAGGCTGTCGGCGAACAGTGGCAGGCTGGTTTCGAGGTCGTCGAAACCCACGTCCCACGGCTTGATATTGGTCGAATCCAGCTTGAAGACCTTGAAACCTACGTCCAGATTGATGATGCTGCCTTTATCGGCGCGAATTTTTTCTCCGGCGCGGCGAATCCGCTCTTTGCCGATGTCCGCAATCGTGGGGTAATCGGGCTTATCGGTCGGTTCTGGCAACTGCACCATGATGAACTTCCGGTTGCCGCCATCCTCCGCATTTAACATCATTGAAGCATGTGCAGTTACTGCTGAACCAGCAAAAAAATCAAGAACTATTCCGTCACCACAACCCATGTTAGTTAACATGCTAACTAAATCTATAGGCTTTGGAGTTTCAAAAACAGCAAATCCTGAAAATAAATCTTTCAGCATGTTTTTTGCGATTTCGTTAGTGCCCACATCATCTGCAAATAACATACTTTCTGGGGTTAGCTTTCTGTCTTTCTCATTTAAATAGGTTTTAATCCTTGGAACTCCATTACCATCTTTACCAAACCATATTCTTCCTTCATCAATGGCTTTCTGCATTACATCTTTGGTGTATAACCAACAACGACCACTTTCTAAAGTATGTTCTTTCCCATTTGGAGCCAACAGGGTATAAAATTGGGACTTTGTACCATGACCTGCCTGTGCCGTCGCTGGGTCAGATTTCCATAATCCACGAACGTCATTATCTGGGTTCTTATAATTTGACAATGCTTTTTCAGTCATGGGTAACTGATTAAGAACTCTCGTAGTAGTATTTATATTTTTACAAAAACAAGCTATATAGTCGTGACGATTTGATACAATTTTCCTATTTTCCCTATTGGTTCTCTTCTCCCAAATTAATTGAGCGACAAAGTTTTCTTCGCCGAAGATTTCGTCGCAGAGTTTGCGCAGGTTGGCAACTTCGGTGTCGTCGATGGAGATGAAGATTACGCCGTCGTCCCGCAGCAGGTTGCGAGCCAGTTTGAGGCGCGGATACATCATGTTCAGCCAGTGGGTGTGGTAACGCCCAGACGTTTCGGGATTGGCGGCGAGCTTGCGTCCGTCTTCCCCGGTCTGCCCGGTCAGCTCCAGATAGTTGGCGATATTGTCGCGGTAGTTGTCGGGGTAGATGAAATCCTTGCCGGTGTTGTACGGCGGGTCGATGTAGATCATCTTCACCCGCTGGTGATAGCTCTTTTGCAGCAGCTTCAGCACTTCGAGGTTATCGCCTTCGATGAACAGGTTTTGGGTGCTGTCCCAATGCTTGGATTCAGCCGGATACGGACGCAACGTACCCGTGGACGGCGTTTGCGCCAGCCGCCGCGCTTGCGCCTTGCCATGCCAAGTGAAGTTATAACGCTCTTCCTTGTCCTCAACCGCCGTACCCAACAACTCCCGCAAGGCTTCAAAATCCACCCGCTTGCCGCCATCCGCCCCTTCGGTGAGGATTTCCGGGAACAGCGCGGTCAGTTTGGCGATATTGTCGGCGACCAGATCAAGGCTTTGGGTTTCAGCGTCATGGGCGGTCAGCTTGTGCATGGTATTCCTTTAGTCGAGTTGGGCGGTCAATGCCTGTAGCTGTTGCTGGCATTGCTTGGCCTGCATATTCAATTCCAGCTTGCGGTTGAACTGGGTTTCCCGCTTGAGCGTGGCGCGGATAGTTGCCAATTGCTGCTCCAGCGCATGGAGTTGCTGCAACACGGCGCGGCGTTGTTCCCGGTCAAGCGTGGGTGTTGCCACATAATGCCCGGTATAACGTGCGGTTTCCAGCCCCGCGAGTTTGTCAGTCAGGCATTGCCAGAAGGCGTGCAGGTGTTGCTGGTCACAAACCTCAAAGCGGAAGGCTTGCAGGAAACCAAGGGTAGCGGCATCCGGCTCCATGACATTCAGCCAACCGCTGTCATGGAGGGTTTCCACCGTCAGGCGGGTAGTGTCGGCACGGTTGATGCGCTTGTCCGCCATCTGGATGCAAACCTGCCCCGCGTGTTCAAACACCAGTATCAGCGGGTACTGGATCGCACGTTGCAACACTTCCCCCAACCGTTTGACGTGGGCGGGGGACTTGAGCGCGGCGTGGATCAGGTGCAGTTCGCTGTAATCGCGTTCCTCATCCTTAAACGGCAGAATGTCGCACGTACCCGCTTTCAACACATGCCGCCACTCCAACGTGTCGATGTCCTGCTGGATGTGCTTGCGGTCGGTGGCGGTCAGGTCAGCGTTTTCCAGCAACTGCTTTTTGTAGATGCGGATGGATTGCCGGGTGGAAAGTGGGAATCCCAATGAGTGATATAAATCGGCTGTCATCAATGGTCGTCGTAATGCCCACCAAGGGCAAGCAGGTAAATGGCATTATCATCGAAACGGTAAATCACCCGATCACGCTGTGATAAACGCCGCGACCATAAACCCGCTAAACCATGCCGCAATGGCTCCGGCTTTCCAATACCTACGGCAGGATCACCACACAGCATTTCTTTGAGAATTTGACACAGTTTCTTGTGTAATGCCTTATCGGTGGAACGTAAAGCTTCGTAGGCTTCCCACGTATTGCCTTCAAACACCAAAGATTTCATCCAACGTATCCTTGTCGGCTAAATGTCCTTTGCCTGCTTGATGCGTCTGTAATGATTCGGCAATTTGGCGCATAAGGGATTTATTCTGTAAGACATACAGTGTTTCTTGATCACGCTCCCAATCTTCAAGGCTCATCACAATTGCGGCTTTGCCATTCTGGCGTGTGACTTTCACGACAGTACTGTTATTGCTAATGGTATCCAGCACCGAGGCGAGTTTTTCGCGGAAGTTGGAATAACTCATGACTTCCATTATGTATCTCCTAGTAAAATTCACAAAATTGTACAGGTATATTGTACAATGATGCTGTGTTTTTTACAGCAAAATAAGATGGCTCACTACTTCAAAATCTTCGATACCTTGCGACTCACCCGGTGCAAGCACCGTCCCGCCCCGACTAAACAAGCTCAACACCCCGGTTTCCTGACTCTTGCCTGCAATGCTGTCGATAGCCTTTGCCAGTAACTGCTGATAGGGCTGCATATCTGCCCCTTTGCGGGTGCTGCGGTTGAAGGCATTGATGGCGGTTTCATCCGGTACAGTATGGCGTACTGCCAGCTTTTTCAGGCTATCCAGCACTTGCCGAGTAGCGGTGAATGGGTGTTTCACCTCCCCCTCTGCGGTGACATACACCAGAAAATGCGGAGCAAGCGCGTAGCTGCTATCAGTCTGCACCGGGTTACGGATGTTCTTGAGGCAGAAAATCACCCCTGGTTCTAGGCCGTCATTCCGCAACGCATCGTCAAGGCTGGCAACCGCAAACAAGCCCATTGGCGATTGCTCCAGCACACCTTGATAGGTTTTCATGTAAGCCGACAAATCCATGCGGAAGTCGTTGAGTGTCAGGTCGGTGATAGAAACCCCGCCTGCCAAGTCTTCCAAATCAAGCACGGTTTCCTGTAGCTGTTCCAGTTGCTTGCGGCGGTATTCGAGGTCATTCATCTGGCTGGCTTCATCCTGCACAATGATGTTTTCCTCACCCGTCGCGGAAATGTCGAGCAGCACCATGCGCCCGCTGACCCGTGCTTCGAGGTTGATGTATTCATCCAGTGCCATGTTAGGCCAGAAATTCACAAGCTGGATGCGAGTATTCTTTGAGCCTAAACGGTCAATCCGCCCAAATCGCTGGATAATGCGTACCGGATTCCAGTGGATGTCGTAGTTGATCAACGTGTCGCAGTCTTGCAGGTTTTGCCCTTCGGAAATGCAATCGGTAGCAATCAGCAGGTCGATTTGCGGTGCATCCCCAGTAATGATCTTTTCACGTTCCTTGGAGATGGGCGAGAAGTGCATCAGCAAACTGCCCAAATCGGTATTGACCCCTTTCAGCGTGGTCTTGTTGCTGCCCGAACCTGTCACCAATGCGCCATGTACACCCAGTTCTTGCAATGCCCACGGTGCAAGCTGTTGGTACAAGTAGATGGCGGTGTCAGCAAAGGCGGTGAAAATGATCACCTTGCGGTTGCCGGGATTGATGGGCTGGTTGATCTTGGAACGGATCAATGCCTGCAACTCGTGCAGCTTGGCATCCCGTGCCGGACTAATCGCTTGTGATTCTTCCAACAGGTGTTGCAGTTGGTAGCGGTCTTCCTGTAAGTCCTGCCTCCACCTGACCAAATCCATGTCCTGAATCAGCACCTTGATCTTGTTGCCAATCAGTAAGGCATCCCATTCTGGGCTATCGAGGTCAAGGTTTTCGATGCTGAGCTCTTCAATTTCGGCGGTTTGGTGCTGTTCCACTTTCTCCAGCAGGGTATCGACCTGTTCCAGCAAGCTATCGACCGTCAAATGAAAGGAGTGGATCGAGCTTTCCATGCGTTTGAGCAGGTTGACGCGCATCAGGTGGATGAGGCTTTCTTCCCGGTCAGCCTGCCGGAATACGCCGCCTTGCCCGCCTTTTACCGCTTGGTCGTACTGGCGGCTGTATTCATCACGCTTGTCTGCCCGCACATACTTCAGCGGTGAATACGCGCCCAAATGCAAACGGCGGATGGTGCGGTTAATGGCATGGAGCGGCGGGAATTGGCTGTTGCTGTCAATGTCCGCCTTGATGTTATGCGGCTTGAGGCGTTGCGGGAATTTGCCGATGTCTGCCGTGCCGTAATATTTCTCGATGTGCTTGCGTGAACGGGCAATGGTCAGCAAGTCCAGCAGCTTGAAGTAGTCGAAATTCAGACTGTCCAACAGTGATTTTGCAGTACGTTGTTCAGGGCTTTGCTTGACCCATGCGTTGAAGCGGCTTTGTGCCTTGCGTAAGGTCTGTTCGATGCTGGTTAGCCCATGATCCGCCAACGTATCATCCCGCCCTTCGGTAATGAAAGCGACCTGATTCTTGAGGTCGTTCATACGATTGTTGACGGGGGTAGCGGATAGCATCAGCACCTTGGTTTTTACCCCAGCACGGATAATGGCCTGCATCATCTGTGAATAGCGGGTTTTGCCATCCTTGCGCGGGTTGTTGTTGCGGAAGTTGTGCGACTCGTCGATTACCACCAGATCGTAATTGCCCCAGTTGAGGGTTTCCAGATTGATTTCCCCGGAAAAGCCGCCTTCACGGGTCAAATCGGTGTGGTTCAGCACGTCGTAATTGAAACGGTCAGCCACTAGCAGGTTGCGCTTATCATTGACGGTGTAGAGCGTCCAGTTCTCACGCAGCTTTTTGGGGCAAAGCACCAACACCCGGTCATTGCGCAACTCGTAGTATTTGATGATTGCCAGTGCTTCAAAGGTTTTCCCCAAGCCCACACTGTCGGCAATGATGCAGCCGTTATAACGCTCCAGTTTGTCGATTGCCCCGATTACCCCGTCACGCTGGAAACGGTAGAGCTTGTTCCACACGGCAGTATCTTTCACCCCCGTTTTGCTGCGGATGATCTTCTCTTCGTCGATGTCTTCAATGTAATCCTTGAAGATATTGTAGAGCGTCAGGAAGTAGATGAACTGCGGGGAATAGTCACGGTACAAGGTTTGAAGCTGGTGCAGCAGGGTTTGTTTGGCATCGTCAACCGCGTTGCTGTTCCACAAGCTGTCAAACCAGCCCAGCATGGCGCGGGTATTTTCGTTATCGGCAACACCCATGTTCATGTGGAAACCGGGCGATTCACTGTAACCCAAGCCGGAGGTGGTGAACTGTGAACTCCCGTTAACCGCAAACCCAGTTTGGTCGGAGTGCTGGATATGAAACAGGTTGTTACCCAGCATCCCCGCTTGCTTGACCTGCCGCACAGTGACTTTCTGTTCCAACCATTTGGCGCACTCACGGGCGATGTGGTGTTGGGTTAGGCGGTTACGCAAGCGGGTTTCAAACACATCGCCAGTAAGCTGAATGGGTAATACGTTGGCGACATCACTGCTGATTCCGGCAGGGGCAAGTAATAAGCGCAAACTGTCACTTTTGGTCAATTCCTGTTTGAGGGCATCAAAAGCGTGCAGGGAAAACAGGGCGCATACAAACGATAGTCTGTCACCTGAAGTCAGGTTTGCTTTGAGCTTTTCGCCGACTTTGCCGGAAGATTTATTGTCGATGAGCATATATAACTTGTACTTTATACCTATATATAAAATTTAAGCATCAGTTTATCAGCCAACCAGTGAAATTCATCAATATAGTTCAGATAGATGTAAAGAAAGTGCTACGCATTGCTTGTTAAGATTAGGGCAGGCTAAGACTTGTTGCTAGTGTGAAACAGGTCTTGGTGTTAAATTTATAAACGGTCGTTAGATTACCACCACAGTTGCTTTACCATCAGAGAAATTAAAATGTTCGAGATTGATTCTAATTCTATTTGGCCGACTGGCTATTTAATCAACCCTATGCCTGAGCCGATTGCTGATCGTTACCTACAAGATTTCGAGGGTGTGCCTTCGTCGATTGTTAGCGATTGCTTAGGGCGTAATGTGGGCGCTTTAGGGGTCAAGCCTTATCACGGCTTCAAGCACATGTGTGGTACGGCGGTGACCGTGCGGGTGCGTCCGGGTGATAATTTAATGCTGCTAAAAGCTTTAGAAATGGCCCGCCCGAATGATGTCTTAGTTGTCGATGGTGGCGGGGATACCAGTCGGGCGATTGTCGGCGGCATTATGCGGGCAATGGCGATGAAAACAGGGGTTGCGGGTATGGTCATTAATGGCGCGATTCGTGATCGTGAAGATTGGGCGCAAGGGGGCTTACCGGTGTATGCACTGGCTTGTGTACATCGAGGCCCTAGTACCGATGCCACCGGAGAGATCAATGTTCCAGTGGCCTGCGCGGGCTTGGTGGTGAATCCCGGTGACTTAATCATCGGTGATGCGGATGGGGTGGTCGCGGTCTGCCCGAGTAACTTAGACCGCTTATTAGTACAATGCAGGCATTTACTGGATCGGGAACGAACGATTATGGCGCAAATTGCTGACGGTAGTTTGCCCAAAGCTCGCTTTGATGCCTTGCTTAGAAGTAAAGGTTGCCCGATTTAACCGTCTGGTAGCGACACCCGCTGAATGGCATTGACTGGTCGCCTAGTCAAGGTCAGCGGGTGTCAAGTCTCACTATAGAACCTGAAAGCTCGCCTCGGTGCGTAAATCTAAGCAGGATGCGCCGATCTTGACTTGATACTCACCTTGATCGACTAACCAACCCTGAGTTGCCACTGACCAAGATGCTAGATCACGTTCATTCAGTGTAAAAACTAAGGTCTGAGTCTCGTTAGGCTGCAAGAGCTTGGTTTTAGCAAAGGCCCGCAATTCATGGCTGGGTTTATCCATCGAAACGGCTGGAGCCGCTAGATAAACTTGTACGACTTCTCTACCTGCGACAGACCCCGTATTAGTAATCTCGACCGTCAGCATTAATTCACCTTGGAAGCTTGGGCTACTGAGTTGTAGCGAGCTATAAGCGAATTGGGTATAAGACAGGCCAAAACCAAAGGGATAAGCGACGGCTTGCTGGCGGGTGCAGTAATGCCGATAACCGACGTAAATACCTTCTTTATAGTCCACTTGCGAATCCCAACCTTTAGAGATCGGGCCAAAAAAATGTTCCGTTGCCTCAGGTAGGCGTTCCCCCGGAAAATAAGAAGCAGAGGGAACATCCGCATAACTTAAACTAAACGAGGTGGGGAGTTTGCCAGAGGGATTGACGCTGCCTGCTAATACCGCAGTCACCGCATGCCCGGCTTCTTGTCCACCTTGCCATGCCAGCACCAGTGCATCCACTTGATCACGCCAGCTAGCCGTTTCAATCACATTGCCAATATTCAAGACCAGCACGACTGGCTTGCCGACGGCATGATAAGCCTCTGCCACGGTTTTAATCATGACTTGTTCGGTGGCGGTCAGATAGTAATCGCCCTCTAACTCACGGTCTTGGAATTCACCACAGTTGCGCCCTAAAGTGATTAAGCCTAGATCTGATTCGGCAGCAAACTGTTCAACAATATTCGTATCCAAAGGCATTTCTGGTACAGGTGGAATCAATTCAAAGAAGTATTTTTTGGGCGGTTGCTTAGCTTTTTCGGCAGCAATATAGGGTAGATAACGCTGTTGTAATTGAGTATTGACCGCGAAGCCAGCCGCTTGCAAGCCTTCGACTAAAGAGACGGTATAAGCCTTATTCACATCCCCACTGCCCGTACCTCCGGCAATAAAATCATAAGAACCTACGCCAAAAGCAGCAATTTTAGCCTGTGTTTTGAGCGGTAAGGCCGCTGCATTTTTTAATAAGACAATGCCTTCTGCAGCGGCTTGCCTTGCTATTTGAGCATGAGCGTTTAGATCGGGTTGATCAGAATAAGCATAGTGATGAGCGACTGGGGTTTTAAATAATAAGGCAAAAAAGCGCCGTAAGTTGGTATCAAGTACGCTTGCTGCTAAGCGTCCGTCGGTTACTGCTTGGATAATTTCAGCGTTTTGTTCGGGTGTGCCGGGCATGAGTAAATCATTGCCGGCTTGCATTTGCGCGACGACATCCTCGCCTGCAAACCAATCCGACATCACCAAACCATCGAAGCCCCATTCATCACGTAAGATAGTTTGTAACAGCCACTGATGCTGTGAAGCGGGTATGCCATTAATTTGATTATAGGCCGTCATCACCGTCCACGGTTGAGACTCTTTGACAGCAATTTCAAAGCCGCGTAGATACAACTCACGCAAGCTGCGTTCATCGACTAAGGTATCAATCACCATTCGATTCGTTTCTTGATTATTGGCCGCAAAATGCTTAATGGATGCTCCCACTCCTTCTGTCTGTATCCCTCGGACGAGGGCGGCAGCCATTTTGCCACTCAGCAACGGGTCTTCTGAGTAATATTCAAAATTACGTCCCCCGCGTGGATTCCGTTGCAAATTCATCCCCGGGGTGAGCATCACATCAATCCCATATTCACGGGCTTCTACCCCTATCGCCTGCCCAACACTCGTGACTAATTCACTATCCCAACTAGAGGCTAATAAGCTTGCAATTGGGAAGGCAGTGCAATAATAGCTGCGTTCTGAGTCTGCACGCTTAGGTTCAATCCTGACTCCGGCAGGGCCATCGGATAAGATCATCGAGGGAAGACCCAGCTCTGGAATAGGGTAGGTACTCCCTGCCGCACCCGGTACTTTCTCTGCTTGTTGCACACTAAATGCCCCCGGTAGATGAATACCCATACCGACGAGGAGAGCCGCTTTTTGCTCAAGGGAGAGTTGTGCTAATAGCCCAGTGATTCGGGCTTCAAGTTCAGTAGGACTCATGGCTAACTCCAAAATCATTGTTATAAACTGTTGACCCCATTAAGCTCCAAACAGAGGGTGGGGGCGTTGCTAATTTAAGTAGACTGCAATACGGCACAGCTATCACGTACCATCAGTTCTACTTCAATAATTCGGTTGACTGCGGTTTCGGATCTGTCACCATTGAGGCGGTCTAGCACCAATTGCGCCGCAGTTGCCCCTAAAATTGGACGATTTTGACGAATGGTGGTGAGACGCGGGATATAAAATTCAGACAGTTCAATATCATCAAACCCCATCACGGAAATATCCTGCGGTACACGAATCCCCGCAGCATACAAACCTGAAATCAAGCCAAATGCCATTTGGTCAGAGGCACAAAAAACCGCACTCGGACGTTCTGACATGGCAATAATCTGTTGGGCTGCCTGATGTCCAGCCGCCAAAGAGAAATCACCGCGAATAATCCAAGCGGGGTTAATTGGTAATTGTAGGCGCTCATATTCCTCTAAAGCGCCTTCACGGCGGACACGGGTGAGTACATTATCAATCGGACCGGTGATATGAGCGATCTGGCGATGACCGAGTTGATGCAAATAACGAATCGCCATTGCTGCACCTGCTCGATTATTACTTTGCACCACAGGCAGCGTGGTACCGTCCTGCCATTCACAGGCGAATACGGTATGGTGGCGTTGGGCATTTTTATCGAGCCATTTTTTTACCTGAGTCGAGACACAACCATCGAGAATAATAATACCGTCGGCTCGGGTATTGGCTAAATGCTCAGCGAGTAAATCCTCGTTCTGATCTTTGCCCCGCGAGTCTGCAATGAGCACATTGTAATCCGTGCCGCTAAAGGTCTCTTCAATGCCGCCCAAAATTTGTGAGAAAAATGGATTGCTTAAATTCGGTACTAACACCAAGACTTCACCCGATTGGCGTTTACGCAAATTACGGGCCGCCCGATTGACGCGATAGCCTGTTAAGTGCACGGCTGTCATGACGATTTGGCGAGTTTCTTCGGAGACTTGCTCGGGGCTACTGAGGGTACGGCTCACGGTGGCAGTAGAAACCCCGGCTGCCTGAGCGACATCACGAATACTAGGTAAGGCCATTATTCACCTGTTGAAACCGGAAAATGACTTATCGAAGTTTCCTCTATTAGGCCACTTGACAAGGCTTATGAGCTTGCTACATTATCCATGTAATCGTTTACATAAGGCAATTATTTTTTTGCATCGCAATGTAAACGATTACACGCCAATGATGCAATGGTCTGAGCTTCAGCTATCTGCCCCCGAAACTCAGCCGAACTTTAGGAGGAAAGTGCATGAAAATGATTAAAACGGTACTCGCTGCCACAGTTGCCCTTGGTTTAAGCCAAGCTGTTTATGCTACCGAGCTGGAGGTAACCCACTGGTGGACCTCCGGTGGTGAAGCTGCCGCAGTGACCGAGTTGGCCAAAGCGTTTGATGCTTCCGGTGACAAGTGGAAAGACGGTGCGATTGCCGGTTCTGGAGGGACTGCTCGCCCCATTATTATTAGCCGCATCATGGGCGGTGACCCGATGGGTGCAACCCAACTTAATCATGGTAAACAAGCCGAGGAGTTAATTGCTGCCGGTCTATTGCTGGATCTGACAGAAGTGGCTGAAAAAGAAAAATGGCGTGAGGTTATCAAGCCAGTCTCTTTGCTCGATTCCTGCACGGTCAATGGCAAAGTGTATTGCGCCCCACTCAATATCCACTCATGGCAATGGCTATGGTTAAGCCACAAAGCCTTTGCAGATGCCAAAGTCGAAGTACCGAAAAATTGGGATGAGTTGGTCGCGGCTGCCCCTAAACTTGAGGCGGCTGGCAAAGTTCCTTTGGCCGTCGGTCAACAGCCGTGGCAGTCAGCGGGGGTATTTAATGTAATGGCGATTGCTATTGCTGGCATGGACTCTTGGAAAGCCGTTTTCGTGGATAAGAAAGCGGAGGTGGCAACGGGGGCGGAGTTTGCCAAGGTGTTTGCGGCAGCTGATCAAGCTCGCAAAATGTCAGCTAAAACCAATGTCCAAGACTGGAATCAAGCTACTAACCTCGTGATTACTGGTGGTGCAGGCGGTCAAATTATGGGTGACTGGGCGCAGGGTGAGTTTCAACTGGCTAACCAAACCGCAGGCAAGGATTACACCTGTTTACCGGGTTTGGGTGTCAATGAAGTCATCTCCACGGGTGGTGATGCGTTCTACTTCCCAGTTGTCAAGGACAAAGAAAAAACTGAAGCACAAAAACGCTTGGCTGCATTGATGGTTTCCCAACAAGTCCAAGTGGCTTTCAATCTAAAAAAAGGTTCATTGCCCGTTCGCAGTGATATTGACCTGAATACAGCCAATGATTGCATGAAAAAAGGCTTAAAAATCCTAGCGGATGGCAAGATCCTACCTGACGTCAATCAAACGCTGACTCCAGATACGGTGACCCAAATCGAAGACTTGATCGTCGAATTCTGGAACGACCAGAAGATTAGCCCAGCCGATGCCCAAGCCCGCTTCGCAAAAATTATTTCGGCAGAGAAATAATTAGCCTCTCCCTTATTTTCTTACGCCCTTTCCTGCTTGCGGGGAAGGGGTAGGGAACAGATTTACCGAGGAGATCAGCATGGCTGCAACACAGCAACCGCGTCCGGCGTGGCTGAAAAACATGAGTGCCAAACTAGCATCCATTCCAATGGTGTTTACCGCATTGGTCATTTTTGTCGGCTGTACTTTATGGACTGTTTATTATTCTTTCACTAACTCCAAATTGTTGCCCAATAGCAATTTTGTTGGCCTAGACCAATACACCCGTTTATGGGAAACCAATCGCTGGCTAGTTTCAGTTGAAAATTTGGTAATTTATGGGGTTTGTAGTCTGATTTTGAGTTTAGTACTTGGCTTTTTATTAGCGGCTTTACTAGACCAAAAAATTCGTTTTGAAAATACCTTCCGTAGTATTTTTCTTTACCCTTTTGCCTTGTCTTTTATTGTCACGGGTTTGGTATGGCAATGGATACTCAATCCAGAATACGGCGTCCAGCACCTTGTGCGGCAATTAGGTTGGACGAGTTTTACCTTTGACCCTTTATACAATGCCGATATTGTTATTTATGGCATTTTGATTGCGGGTATTTGGCAAGGGTCAGGTCTGATTATGTGCATTATGCTAGCAGGTTTGCGGGGGATTGATAGTGAGATCTGGAAAGCAGCACGAGTGGACGGGATTCCTACTTGGAAAACCTATCTATGGGTGGTGATCCCGATGATGAAGCCCGTGTTTATCACAGCTTTAGTTTTGATTGCTAGCGGGATTGTGAAGGTTTATGACTTGGTGGTCGCGCAAACTTCAGGTGGTCCTGGCATTGCCTCGGAAGTCCCGGCGAAATACGTGTATGACAAAATGTTCCAAGCCCAAAATTTAGGGCAAGGTTTTGCTGCCTCTACCATGATGCTGTTATCGGTGGTGGTGATTTTGATTCCGTGGGCTTATTTGCAATTTGGGGGGAAGCGTCGTGGCTAAATCCGAAACTAACACCCGCTTGCGGGAGGGGGCGCGTGGCACGAAACCTAGCAAAGCTTGGTCACGCCGCAATATCTTTATCTATGGCACTTTATTAGTAGCTGCAATTTATTACCTGTTGCCGCTGTATGTCATGGTGGTCACTTCCCTCAAGGGCATGCCGGAAATCCGTATGGGCAATGTGTTTGGCCCACCGATGGAGATTACCTTTCAACCATGGGTCAAGGCTTGGTCGGAGGCCTGCACTGGGATTAACTGCGATGGTTTAAGTCGAGGGTTTTGGAACTCCGTACAAATCTTGATTCCCTCGGTGACTATTTCGATTGCGGTAGCCGCAGTGAATGGTTATGCCTTGGCGAATTGGCGCTTTAAGGGTGCAGAGGTTTTCTTCACCATCTTGATCATTGGTGCTTTTATCCCCTACCAAATCATGATTTATCCGATTGTTATTATCTTGCGTGAGTTGGGTTTATATGGTGGTTTATGGGGTTTAGTGATGGTGCACACTATTTTTGGAATGCCGATTCTTACTTTATTGTTCCGCAATTATTTTGCCTCGATTCCAGAGGAATTATTCAAAGCAGCGCGGGTGGATGGGGCTGGTTTCTGGGGTATTTTCTTTAAGATTATGCTGCCGATGGCACTGCCAATCATTGTGGTCGCCATTATTTTACAAGTCACGGGGATTTGGAATGACTTCCTGTTTGGGGTGATTTACACCAAACCTGACCTATATCCAATGACCGTACAATTAAACAATATCGTCAATTCGGTGCAGGGTGTCAAAGAATACAATGTCAATATGGCCGCTACCTTGCTGACAGGTTTAGTACCGCTGGTGATTTATTTTTTCTCCGGTAAATTGTTTGTGCGGGGCATTGCTGCAGGTGCAGTGAAAGGTTAAGGGAGTTTGATTATGCAAGATAACATCAGTATTTCTATCCGTGACCTCAAGCTGAATTTTGGCAGTGTTGAAGTCTTAAAACAGCTCAATTTAGATATTGGCGTCGGTGAGTTTTTAGTTTTGCTGGGTTCGTCAGGTTGTGGCAAATCCACTTTGTTGAACTGCATTGCTGGCTTATTGGATATTACCGACGGGCAGATTTTTATTAATGGCAATAATGTGACTTGGGCAGAACCCAGCCAGCGTGGGATTGGCATGGTGTTCCAGTCCTATGCGCTTTATCCGCAAATGACCGTAGAAGGTAATTTATCCTTTGGCTTAAAAAATGCGGGTGTCCCGAAAAAAGAGATTGCCGAGCGTATTGCTCGCACCGCAGAAATTCTGCAAATCCAACCTCTTTTAAAGCGCAAACCGGCGGCTTTATCTGGTGGGCAACGCCAACGAGTTGCGATTGGTCGGGCTTTGGTACGTGATGTGGATGTCTTCCTGTTCGATGAGCCACTCTCCAATTTGGATGCTAAATTGCGTGCCGATTTGCGGGTAGAAATCAAGCGCCTGCATCAACGCCTAAAAAACACCATGATTTATGTCACCCATGATCAGGTTGAAGCCATGACCTTGGCGGATCGAATTGCGATTATGAAAGGTGGCTTGATTATGCAGTTGGATAGCCCGTCGGTTATTTACAATAAGCCGGCTAATAAATACGTGGCAGGGTTTATTGGTTCACCTGCCATGAATTTTTTTGAAGGGCAATTAAAAGTTGGCGCTGATCCACAATTTAGCAATTCGAGCATGGAGTTTTCGGTCAAAGGTTATCAAGCCACTGAAGCCTTACAAGACCAAAAGGTTTGGTTTGGGATTCGCCCAGAACATATTCAAGTGAATACCCCTGCTGATGCCTGTGCGGACGCTTGTGCCGTGCAACTGGATGTGGTGGTAGATTTGGTTGAGCCGATGGGATCGGACACCTTAGTCTGGGCGAATATTCAAGGTCAGGTATTGCGTTTTCGTATGGACGGATTGGCCGACATTAAAGGTGGTGATCGTGTTCGTGTTGGTTTTGATCCCGTGCGAGCCTCTCTTTTTAATCAGCAATCAGAACTGCGGCTCTAGTCCGCCGCTTTAGTTTAATAAGGGATATTTAGAATGAGTATTTCATTTCAGCTTTATAGCGCTCGTAATTATCAACCGTGGGCCGCTGTGGTTTCGAGTTTGGCAGCGATTGGCTACCGTAATATCGAAGGGTTTGGCCCCGTGTATGAGGATGCAGCTGCTTTCCGTGCGGTACTTGATCAATATGGTATGTCAATGCCATCTGGGCATTTTAGTGTAGAAGCCTTAGAAGGTGATTTAGCGGGGGTCATTCAGACCGCTAAAACGCTGGGTATTAAGAAAATTATTTGTCCTTGGTTACATCCTGATGAGCGCCCGACCGATAGTGCAGGCTGGACAGCGTTTGCAAAGCGCTTAGCCGCGATTGGTGAGGGGGTGAATGCGGCTGGATACAGTTTTAGCTGGCATAATCATGATTTTGAGTTTTTCCCTTGCCCTGATGGACAAATTCCACAAACCATTATTATGGAAACCGCTCCGAATATCGAATGGGAAGCCGATATTGCGTGGATTGTGCGCGGGGGAGCAAACCCATTAGAGTGGATTACACGTTATGGGCAGCGTATTAGCATTGCGCATGTCAAAGATATTGCGCCTGCCGGAGAAAATACCGATGAGGATGGTTGGGCGGATGTCGGATATGGTGTTGTGGATTGGGTAAATATATCTAAAGCCTTGCAGGCCGCTGGAACGACACTGTTTGTGATGGAGCATGATAATCCTAATGATTTACAGCGTTTTGCTAGTCGCTCTTTACAGACCCTAGAGAAATTATTGACGCTCGGGGTGGGCATTATTGGTTGTGGGAATATCTCTGCTGCCTATATGCGCTTGTCTAAATTGTTTAAAGGGATTGAAGTGCGTGCTTGTGCCGATATCAATGCTGAGGCAGCAGCCACGCGAGCAGCGGAGTTTGGCTTACGGGCTGAAACGGTCGAGGGATTATTGGCGAGTGCGGATATTGATATGGTGGTGAATCTGACGATTCCTGCGACGCATTTTGCAGTATCCAAGCAGGCTTTATTAGCCGGTAAGCATGTTTATTCAGAAAAACCCTTTGTGCTGAGCTTGGCAGAAGGTCAGGAGCTTGCCGCACTGGCTAAAGCGCGGGGGGTAAGGGTGGGTTCTGCACCGGATACGTTTTTAGGTGGCTCACATCAATTGGCGCGGCATTTAATTGATAGTGGTAAGGTTGGAACAGTGACCTCGGGGACTTGTTTTGTCCAGTCACCGGGTATGGAGATGTGGCATCCGAATCCAGATTTCTTTTTCCAGCCCGGTGGTGGGCCGGTATTGGATATGGGGCCTTATTATATCTCCAATCTGGTGCAATTATTGGGGCCGGTTAAGCGGGTCGGCTCGATTGCGTCTAAGGCAACCGAGTTCCGCACGATTACTTCACAACCCCGTCACGGTGAAAAAATTCCAGTCAATACGCCGACTACCATTCATGCCTTATTAGAGTTCCACTCAGGCGCTAGCATTATGTTTGGGGCGAGTTGGGATGTTTGGCATCAGAGCCATCCGAATATGGAGTTATATGGTTCAGAGGGTACTTTATATATTCCTGATCCGAATTTCTTCGGTGGTGAAGTGCGAATGACGCAAAAAGGCGCATTCGTCAATGGTACGCCCGTGTGGGAACATCCATTTTCGCAAGTCAATGATCGTGAGGTCGCAAATTATCGTACTGCCGGGTTAGCTGATATGGCATTGGCGATTATAGAAGGTCGTCCGCATCGTTGCTCTTTGGAGTTTGCTTTGCATGTTGTTGATGTGATGACTTCGATTTTAGAGGCTGGTGCGCAGGGGCAGTTTATTACGCTGAGTACGCATTGTGAGCGTCCAGCCGCGTTGGATGTGGCGGAAGCACAGGGATTGTTACGCTAATACATCATTAGCTGACACATAGATTGGTTGAGTCTGACTAAGGGAGTTCGACGATGGCGGCATTGATTAAAGGCCCTGCTATTTTTCTGGCACAGTTTGCTGGGGATTCTGCCCCGTTTAACTCCCTGCCAGCCATTGCTCAATGGGCCGGTGATTTAGGTTATAAAGGCATTCAAGTTCCAAGCTGGGATAATCGTTTATTTGATTTGGAAACTGCTGCAGTTTCGGATGCCTATTGCGATGAGGTGAAAGGCATTTGTGCTGAAGCCGGGGTGGTGATTACTGAACTGTCTACCCATTTGCAGGGGCAATTAGTGGCGGTGAATCCGGCCTATGATGTGCCATTTGATGCCTTCGCTCCAGAGGCGGTGCGCAATCATCCTAAAGCACGGCAGGCATGGGCGGTGGAGCAAATCAAACTCGCCGGTGATGCCTCACGGCGTTTGGGCTTGAATGTGACGGTCTCCTTTCCCGGCTCTTTGGCATTTCCGTATTTGTATCCATGGCCACAGCGTCCAGCAGGCTTGATAGAGGAAGCCTTTACCGAATTGGCAAAGCGCTGGCAACCATTGATGGATTATTACGATGAGCGCGGTGTGGATATGGCGTTTGAAATCCATCCCGGTGAGGATGTCTTTGATGGTATTACCTTTGAAATGTTTTTAGAGAAGGTCAATAACCATCCGCGCTGCACGATTAATTATGACCCGAGCCATTTTGTATTACAGCAATTGGATTATTTGGCTTTCATTGATATTTACCATGAGCGTATTTCCGCCCTGCATATCAAAGATGCTGAATTTAATCCAACGGGGCGGCAAGGGGTTTATTCCGGTTATCAGCCGTGGATTAATCGGGCAGGGCGCTTCCGTAGTCTAGGTGATGGGCAGGTGGACTTTGGTGGCATTTTTTCCAAGATGGCGCAGTACGGCTATGACAGTTGGGCTGTACTGGAATGGGAATGTTGTATTAAAAGCCCACAGCAAGGTGCAGCAGAAGGTGCGCCCTTTATTGCCAAACACATTATTCAGGTGACCGATAAAGCCTTTGATGATTTCGCGGGTGGCAGTACGGATCGTGCGGCTCTACGCCAGATGATGGGAATTGTAGATTAGGAAAGGAATGTATATGAGTTATGACAATACTCCTATTCGACTGGGTATGGTCGGTGGTGGACAAGGCGCATTTATTGGTGCGGTTCACCGGATTGCAGCCCGTATGGATGGGCATTATCAGTTTCTTGCTGGGGCCTTATCCTCCGACCCAGCGCGTGGGCGGGTCTCTGCCGATGAATTAGGCTTAGACCCGACACGTTCTTATGCTTCATTTCAGGAGATGGCTAAACAAGAAGCAGCGCGGGTGGATGGCATTGAGGCGGTCGCGATTGTGACTCCCAATCATTTGCATTACCCGGTAGCCAAGGCGTTTTTAGAGGCTGGAATCCATGTGATTTGCGATAAACCGCTAACGTCTACCCTCGCTGATGCGGAAGCCTTGGTTAAATTAGTCGAGCAGCGTGATCGCTTATTTGTGCTCACGCATAACTACAGTGGTTATCCCATGATTCGCCAAGCGCAAAGCATGGTGGCGGCGGGTGAGTTAGGGGCTATTCAACTGGTGCAAGTGGAATACCCACAAGATTGGTTGGCGCACCCGATTGAGCAAGCAGGCCAGAAGCAAGCGGAGTGGCGGACTGATCCGGCACGTACCGGAGCGGGGGGCTGTGTGGGGGATATTGGTACACATGCGTGGCATTTAGCGACCTTTGTGACCGGGCTAGAAACTGCCAGCCTTGCGGCTGATTTGGATACCTTCGTAGCAGGGCGGCGCGTGGATGATAATGTGCATGTCATGCTACGCTTTAAGCCAGTCGCGGGTGAGCATCCTGCTAAGGGGTTATTGTGGGCCAGTCAGGTTGCTGCGGGGCATGAAAATGGCTTGAAGTTGCGGGTATATGGCACTAAGGGGGGTATTGAGTGGGTGCAGGCCGACCCTAATTACCTCTGGTTTACACCGCTTGGTGAGCCACGCCGTTTGATAACGCGCGGTGGAAATGCTGCAAATGCCGCTGCGGCGCGTGTAACGCGCGTTCCGGGTGGGCATCCAGAAGGTTATTTGGAAGGTTTTGCAAATATTTATACCGAAGCGGCTATCGCAATAAAGGCATTGCGAGCAGGTCAGCCGATTCCTGCTGATGTACAGTTTCCGACCGTGCAAGACGGTGTGGCAGGAATGCGCTTTATTGATGCCTGCGTGCGCTCATCGCAGCAAAATGCAGGTTGGGTCAAGTTGGTGAATGACTAGCGCTAATTGAGGCAAGGCTTATGCTTGGGGATGAGACAGATACTGTTCAATTAAGGCAGGTCGTAGCGTAAAGCGTAAAATCATTTCAACGACTTGCTTTTTTAAAGAAGCTTGGCCCGCTTTTGTAAAGAGTTGCTTGCCAAAACTTAAGGTGAAAGTGGCTTCATTAGAGACATTAAAAAAACTAAGCGCACTAATCTGCCAATGTAATTCCAGCGCTGTGATCCCTGCTCGAAAGAGTTGTTGCTCTAAGCCCCGCGCATAAATGCGTTCAAGGCGCTCGATGACCGGTTGGTTGAGCGTCTGGATCAAGGGGGAATGTTTTAAATAATCACCGTGGTGAATATTCTCAATCATCACTAAGCGAATGAAATCGGGGTTGCGCCGATGATGCTCAAAAGTAAATTCAACGAGTTTTTTTAAAGCAGGCAGTGGCTCTAAATGCTCCAAATCTAGCTCACGTTCACCTTCGCGTACTTCTCGATAGGCTTCTATTAAGACTTGCTGATACAAACCATCTTTATCACCGAAATAATAATAAATCATCCGTTTCGAGGTTTTGGTTTTAGCGGCGATTTCATTCACACGTGCACCCGATAAACCATTTTGGGCGAATTCTGCGGTAGCAATTTTGATGATGTCCATCCGCACTGCTTCGGGGTTTTGTTTCCAGCCTGTTTTGGTCTCAAGTAGTTTGGCAGAGTCGGTGTGGAGCATGAAGAATTCCTTGGTATAAAGTGCGCTTTCGGTTGCACTTTTTAACTGCTTCAAGTGTGAAACGCAAGCTGTATAACGGTTTATCTCCTATCAGTATAGCCTGTTACAAAATAAAATTAACTATATGGTACAAAATTACTTGACCAAATGAACCAAATGGTACAAATTATAAGAACACGCACTACTTGAGGAGAAGAGCTGTGGCAGAGCTCGAACATAGATTAAATAATCAACCCATTCAGCAACGTCGCAAAATACTGGCTGGTTTGATCGGGCAGGGGATTCAAGGTTCACGGACTCCCGCGATGCATCAAGCTGAAGGTGAGCGCTTAGGTTTGCACTATCTTTATCAATTATTAGATACCGATCCGATGCAGCCCACCCCAAGGCTTGCTGATTTATTGCAAGCCGCGCAGTGGTGTGGTTTTTCCGGTTTAAATATTACCTTCCCGTATAAGCAACAAGTCATGCAGTATTTGGATGAACTCGGCGATACCGCTAAGGCAGTGGGGGCGGTGAATACGGTGGTGTTTAAAGATGGTAAGCGCATTGGCCATAATACGGATTTATCCGGCTTTGCTTTGAGCTTTCAAGCACAAATGGGCGATACCCAGCATGAGCGAGTGTTATTGATTGGTGCAGGTGGCGCGGGTTTGGCAGTAGCGCATGCACTACTCACCTCAGGGGTACAGACGCTGTTGATCACCGATGTGAGTGCCGAGCGTGCTCAAGAGTTAGCCCAAAGTTTAATGGCGCAATACGGTAGCGACCGTGCACAGGCGGTTGCAATCACCGCCGAATTGATTCCACAGATTGATGGCTTGGTCAATGCCACTCCGGTGGGGATGGCAAAACTGCCGGGTACACCTTTCCCTCTGGAGTTTTTAGAAGCCCGCTTATGGGTGGTCGATATTATTTATTTCCCGATTGAAACCGAGCTATTGAAAGCGGCGCGTTTAAAAGGCTGCCGTGTGGCTTCTGGTGCAGGGATGGCGGTATTTCAAGCCGTGGCAGCCTTTGAGTTAATTACTGGCTTGCGCCCTGATAGTGAAGCGATGCGCGCTACCTTTAATAGTTTGGCGAACTCATAACCCTAATGGATTTTCATGTGAGGAGGAGTGCATGAAGCGATTTATAGATGTGTATTGCCGAGTCCTATCTGGATTGATGGTGTTACTACTGGCTCTGATGGTGATCCTCGTATTTGGTAATGTCGTGTTGCGTTATGGGTTCAACTCCGGCCTTGCCTTTTCTGAAGAGGTATCACGCTGGTTGTTCGTATGGCTGACCTTTATGGGGGCGGTCGTAGCGCTACATGAAAAAGCACATATGGGCTTAGGTGAGGTGGTATCTGCTTTATCGCCAAAAGCACAGCGTATCAGTCATTTGATAGCGCTGGTTTTGATGCTTTGGGTGACTTATTTGATTCTTACGGGCAGTTGGGCGCAAACGCTGATTAATGTGAGCAATGCTGCACCGGTCACCGGTTGGTCGCAAGCTTGGTTTTATGGAGTCGGGGTGTTTTTTGCGATTTCGAGCGGTTTGATTTTGTTAGTGGATGTTTGGGATTCATTGCGTAATTTCAATCAACCGATTCAACCTAAAACCCTATCACCTGCGGAGTAAGTCATGACTATTGTAGTGTTTATTGTCGTACTGCTTGCAGCGATGATGCTAGGCATTCCGATTGCCTATTCTTTGCTGTTGTCCGGTCTGGCTTTAATGTTCTATTTAGACCTGTTTGATGCGCAGATTTTGGCACAAAACCTGATTGAAGGTGCTAATAGCTTCCCCTTATTGGCAGTTCCTTTCTTTATGCTCGCAGGCGAGATTATGAATGTGGGGGGCTTATCTAAGCGGATTGTGAATCTAGCTTTGACTTTATTAGGGCATGTACGTGGGGGGTTGGGCTATGTTGCAATTTTAGCGGCCTGTTTAATGGCGGCACTGTCAGGTTCTGCAGTCGCGGATACGGCCGCTTTAGGTGCTTTATTGTTACCGATGATGGTGGCAGCTGGACATAAGCGAGCAACTTCAGGTGGCTTGATTGCCTCAGCAGGGATCATTGCTCCGATTATTCCACCCTCGATTGCCTTTGTGGTGTTTGGTGTCGCAACGGATGTGTCGATTGGTAAATTATTCATGGCAGGTATTTTCCCCGGCCTGTTTATGGCGGCGGCCATTGCGATCACTTGGTATTTCATTGTTGCGCGGGAAGCCAACACTCAAACCGCACGACCTTTGCCGAAGAAGGCTTCAAGTACCGAACGCTTGAAAGCGTTAAAAGAATCCACCTGGGCTTTGTTCTTACCCATCATTGTTCTGGTGGGATTAAAGATGGGTATTTTTACGCCGACTGAGGCTGCGGTGGTGGCGGCAGTCTATGCCTTATTTGTTTCAATGGTGATTTACCGTGAAATGACTTGGGCGCAGTTGTATGACGTATTTGTCAGTGCGGCTAAAACAACCGCGACGGTGATGTTCTTGGTTGCAGCCGCGATGGTTTCTGCCTATTTGATCACGATTGCTGATGTACCTGGGCAAGTAGTGGAGTTGTTGGGGCCTTTGATGGAAAGTCCGACCTTATTATTGCTTGCAATTATGGTCATCTGCATTTTGGTGGGTACAGCGATGGATTTAACCCCCACTATTTTGATTCTCGCCCCTGTGTTAGTGCCGGTAGTGAAACAAGCAGGTATTGATCCGGTCTATTTCGGTGTGCTGTTTGTTATGAATGGAGTGATTGGTTTGATTACGCCTCCGGTTGGTACGGTTCTGAATGTCATGGCGGGCGTTGGGGGGATGAGTGTGGGGGCGGTTTCAAAAGGTGTGCTTCCCTTTATGTTGGCACAATTTGCCGTCTTGTTCTTGTTAGTGCTTTTTCCAAGTTTAGTGCTTGTACCACTGTCTTGGTTCTATTGATGCAGTGCTTGTGCTTGCTGACGACCAGAGCGCCGTTAGTGAGCCAATCATTGAGGCGCTCTAGTTTGATTTTATTGTTGGAGGAATTGAGATGAGACGTTTAATGCTTAAAAGTTTGGTGGCGTTGGTTGCTGTGGCGAGTATGAGTATGACTTATGCAGCCGACAAGGAGTTTAAATTAGCTTTACAAAATCCTAAGGGTCATCCATTAGAAATGGGGGCTAATAAATTTGCTGAGCTAGTCGACAGTAAAAGTAAAGGTGCGCTGAAGGTTAAAGTATTCCCCGGTGGTGCTTTAGGTGGTGACGCACAAAACGTATCGGCCTTACAAGGTGGTACCTTGGATATGGTGGTATTGAATTCGGGTATTTTAGCTTCTCAGGTAAAGGATTTCACTGTTTATGACTTCCCCTTCATGTTTGCAACCCCTGAAGAGGCAGACAAAGTGGTTGATGGTGAGTTTGGTAAGGCCTTACATGCTAAATTGGAAGAGAAGGGTATTGTTGGTTTAGCCTATTGGGAGTTAGGTTTCCGTGATATTACCAATAGCCAACGCCCGATCACTAAGGTCGATGATATTAAGGGTTTGAAACTGCGGGTTATTCCTAATGCGATTAATGTGGATTGGGTAACCGCTTTAGGTGCAAACCCAACGCCGATGCCTTTTCCTGAAGTGTATGCAGCCTTAGAGCAAAAAGCGATTGATGGGCAAGAAAACCCAGTCACAGTCATTGCTTCCAATAAGTTCTATGAAGTGCAGAAAAACTTAGTTTTAACCCATCATCAATATAACCCACAATCGGCCATTATCAGCAAAAAGGTATGGGATACCTTAACGCCTGAGCAACAAACGATTGTGCGTGAAGCTGCCACGGAAGCGGCAGTATATCAACGGGGTATAGCCCGTGAGAAAGCAACAGCGGCTTTAGAAGAGTTGAAAAAATCGGGGATGGAAGTGACTGAGTTGTCAGCTGAAGAGTTGGCGAAAATGCGTGAAACTTTAAAACCTGTCATTGCTAAGCATGCTGAGTTGGTCGGCAAGGAAACTGTTGATAAACTTACCAGTGAACTAGAGGCCTTACGTAAGAAGTAATAGGCTGCACGACCCCCGCTCTCTAAGGCTGGGGTCTTTTTTTCACTCATTAAGGAAGGTAGGCATGGCAACAATTCTGGTATTAAACGGCCCTAATCTTAATCTGCTAGGGCAGCGCGAACCGGCTCAATACGGTTTTACCACTCTTGCCGATGTCGAACAGCTCTGCACCGACGCAGGGAAGCGTTTGGGGTTTGAGGTGACCTGTCTGCAAAGCAATCATGAAGGTGTCTTGATTGATGCGATTCATCAGGCAGGGCGGGGGGTAAAAGACGGTTCGGTACTGGGTGTGGTGTTGAATGCCGGTGCATATACGCATACGTCGATTGCCTTGCATGATGCGATTAAGGGTGCGGAAGTGCCAGTGATTGAGATTCATATTTCTAATGTGCATGCTCGGGAAGCATTTCGCCATCATTCTTATATTTCGCCAGCGGCGGCGGGGATTGTGGTCGGGTTTGGTGTGGATGGGTATGTGTTAGCTATTGAAGGCTTGGTGCGGAAGTTTCATAAGTCATAGCGGTAGGCTTTCGTGCTTGCGGCTGCTAGTTATTAGGTTCAACTAAATCATGCGTTATTCCATTGCAACAGTGTGTTTGTCAGGTACTTTGCGTCAAAAAATTGAGGCAATTGCTAAGGCGGGTTTTCAGGGGATTGAGATCTTTGAAAATGATTTGATTACCCATGATGGTTCGGTGGCGGAAATTCGGCGCATGATTGAGGATCACGGTTTGGAAATCGTGACTTATCAGCCGTTTCGTGATTTTGAAGGTTTGCCAGAGCCGTATCGGCGCAAAGCTTTTGATCGAGCGGAGCGTAAGTTTGATCTGATGGAGCAGCTCGGTACGGATTTATTAATGGCTTGTAGTAGTGTCTCGCCGCATGCGTTAGGCGGGATTCAGCGTGCAGCCGATGATTTTTATGAGTTAGGAGAACGTGCTAAAGCGCGTAATATGCGGGTAGCCTTTGAAGCGCTGGCTTGGGGGCGTTTCGTGAATGATTATCGTGATTCGTGGGAGATTGTGCGGCGGGCGAATCATGAGCAAGTCGGGTTATGCCTCGATACCTTCCATATTTTCTCGCGGGGTGTGGAAATCCAAACGATTTTAAATATTCCGGGCGATAAGATTTTTCTGGTACAAGTGGCGGATGCTCCGCGTTTGTCGATGGATCATTTGTCGTGGAGTCGGCATTATCGTTGTTTCCCCGGACAGGGCGAGTTACCGTTGGATCAGTTTGTGAGTCATTTACATGCCACGGGTTACAATGGTGCTTTCTCGCTAGAGATTTTTAATGATCAATTCCGTTCAGGGTCGCCAGAAAATACTGCCCGCGATGGTTATCGTTCCTTAGTGTATGCTAATCGTTCGTCTGAATCAGTGACCTCACAACAAGGTGAGTTGCTTCCTGCGATTAAATCACCAACTGAAATCCAATTTATTGAATTTGCGGTTGATCAAGCTGAAAAACAGGCGCTCACCCAATTACTTGGCAAGCTTGGATTTAGTCTGGTTGGTACGCATCGCAAAAAGGCGGTAGAGTTGTGGCGGCAAGGGGCGATTAATATGGTGATGAACCTCGAGCCAGATAGTTTTGCCCAGCGCTATCATGAGCAGCATGGGGTGTCGGTGTGTGCTTTTGGTTTGAGTTGTGCGCAGGTTTCGGCCTTGGATCAGCGTGCTCAGCAAATTGGTTATAACTTAAGTTACGGTAATCCCTCGACTGATACACATGGTATTCCTGCGGTGGAAGGGCCGATTAGCAGTTTGTTATATTTGGTTGATGACAGTATCAAACCTTCGCATTGGGAGCGTGAATTTCTTCCGCAAGCCCATGAACCACAAGCTTTTTTGCAGGCGATTGATCATGTGGCTTTAAGCATGAGTTATGAGGAAATGCTGCATTCGATTTTGCTGTATCGCTCTTTGTTTGGGATGTCACCCAGCGCTAGTGTGAGTGTATCCGACCCAGGTGGCTTGGTGAAAAGTCAAGTGATGCAAACACCGGATAAACAGGTCGCTTTCACTTTAAATAGTTCACAGGCCGCACAAACGGTCTCTAATTATATCGCCAGTCGCTATGCAGGGGGCGGGGTTAATCATATTGCTTTACGCACTACAGATATTTTTGCAGTCGCTGAACGCTTAAGCACCTTAAAGATGCCAACGATGGAAGTGACTGATAATTATTATGCTGATTTAGCCGCTCGTTTTAGTTTGTCCCCCGACTTGCTCGCGCAATTAAAGCGGTATCATCTGTTGTACGATGAAGATGAACAGGGCGTGTTTTTCCAACTGTATACCCGACTGTTTGCGGGGCGCTTCTGTTTTGAAATTGTCCAGCGTCAGGGCTATCAGGGTTTTGGTACGCCGAATGCCCAAATGCGTGTGACCATGCAAGCCAAGGAATTAGCGGCTTTAAATGCTTAATATTTTTCTCACCATTGCACCCGTCTTCATTCTGATGGGTTTAGGCTATTTTGCTTTTAAGGTGCAGCTGATTAAGGCTGAGGCTATGCCTAGTTTAGGGAATATTATTCTCTATTGTGCGATTCCCGCTGTCATGATCGGTGGTTTGAGCAAGATTCATATTAGCGAAATCATTGAGCCTTATTTTATGTTGGCTTATGGTTTAGGTTTGATCACTTGCTTACTAATTAGTTTATGGATTGCACTCAAGCTTAAGGGCAATGGGCTTTCACTGAGTACGATTCAAGCAATGGGGGCGACTATCCCGAATAGTATGTTTGTCGGTTTTCCGGTGGTATTGCTGAGTTTGGGGCAGGCAAATAGTGCCTCATTAGGCTTAATGATGGCGGTATTAGTGGAAAATCTTTTGATTTTGCCCTTAGCCTTAATTTTATTAGAGTATGGAGCAGGGCAGCAAGCGGCCTCTAAATTTGCGATTTGGCGTTCAGTCGGTTGGCGTATTCTTAAAAACCCACTGATTATTGCGATTGCTGTCGGCGTGATCCTTTCCTTGTTCAATATTCCCTTGCCTAAACCGATCAGCCAAAGTTTGGAGTTGCTTGCAAAAATTTCAGCAGGGTTGGCTTTGCTGTTTATTGGGGCAGCGTTAGCCAATATTAAGCCGCAAACGAAATTAGATGGCAGTAATCTGTCATTAGTGGTGATGGGGAAGCTGATATTAGAGCCGCTGATGGTCGCTTTTTTTATTATGCTGTTGCCAGCCTTTAACCCTATCTTGCAAAAAACGGCAATTCTGATGGCGGCTGCACCGATGATGAGTATTTATCCGATTATTGGTGAACGCTATGGATTCCGAGATTTTTGTGCCAGTACGCTGTTCGTGACCACTTTATTATCCTTTTTAAGCTTGGCGGTGGTGTTGTTATTGCTGGGGGGGTAGCTTTTGAGGAGAGTGATACTGCTCTTAGTGAGGTACTGCCTAGCACTTAAGCGAGGATTGTAGTAAATAGAGTTCATCATTTAACGAACTCTAGTTGGACACTCTAAATGCCGCCTATACCTGAGCACGCTGATCATTCTCATAAACCGGATGATCAGCACTCTCATCCTCATAAGCATGCGCATCATGTTGACTATGGATCTAGGTTTTTAATTGCGATTATTTTAAACCTCGGTTTTGTGATCACTGAGTTTATTTGTGGTTTAATCGCTAACTCTACCGCTTTGATGGCCGATGCTGGCCATAATCTGTCAGATGTATTAGGTTTATTGCTTGCTTGGGGGGCGAGTGTATTAGCGGGTCGAGCACCGAATCAGCGCTTTACTTATGGTTTACGCAGTAGTTCGATTTTGGCAGCCTTAGCCAATGCGGTATTATTATTGTTGGTGTGTGGCGGGATTGCTTGGGAGTCGATCCATCGGTTTGCAGCGCCTCCAGTTGTTGTGAGTTCGACCATGATTTGGGTGGCTGCACTGGGAATCCTGATTAATGGTTTTTCCGCTTGGTTATTTATGCGGGGTAGCCAGCATGATTTAAATATTCGAGGGGCTTATTTGCACCTGTTAGCGGATACGGCAGTGTCGTTGGGGGTCGTGATTTCAGGTCTGGTGATTGGATTAACCGCTTGGTATTGGTTAGATCCTCTCGTGAGTTTGATTATTGTCGTCGTCATTGTGTTGGGTACTTGGAGTTTATTCCGTGAGTCGATACAACTAGTTCTATTTGCAGTGCCTAAGCAGGTTGATTTAAACAAGGTTGCAGTGTTTTTGCAGCAGCAAACGGGGGTAGCGGCTATTCATGATTTACACATCTGGGCGATGAGTACCACTGAAACGGCGCTGACGGTTCATTTAGTCATGCCTACAGGTTATCCGGGAGATGTTTTTATGGATGACTTGGCTCAAGCCTTGAAAACACAATTTTCGATTGCACATAGTACCTTACAGATTGAACAGGGTACGACAGCACATCAGTGTTGCTTGCATCAACCTGTTACCTTTGAACCTTTACATTCGCATTAGGAGGGGCGCTGCAGCTTTATGAAAGACGTTCCTCACTACTCACTGTATGGCAAAAGCTCGGCGGCAGATGCTCCGCATTATCTTTACATTGCCCATTTAGAGGAGTCGTTACCCAAGCATAATTGGGAGATTCATCCGCATCGCCATGATCAGATGCACCAATTATTGGTAGTAGAAGAGGGCAGTGTTTTTCTACAGGTCGCTGATTGGAGTGCAGAAGAGCAGGGGGCTTGTATTCTTTCAGTACCCGCTCGAGAGGTTCATGGTTTTCGCCATCATCCGGGCGTGCGTGGTCATATTATTACGATTTCTGAACCCTTTTTAATGGGGGCTTTTGCTGAAACTGAGCGACAAGCTTTTCCATTTCTATTCACACAGCCGCTGTTAATGCGTTTACGTGAAGGCAGTCAAGAGGATCAAATGTTATTTTCCT
This sequence comes from Thiothrix eikelboomii, assembly GCF_900167255.1. GTDB lineage: Bacteria > Pseudomonadota > Gammaproteobacteria > Thiotrichales > Thiotrichaceae > Thiolinea > Thiolinea eikelboomii. The sequence continues at coordinate 31,095 of NZ_FUYB01000003.1, read as the reverse complement.
TGGTTCGGCAATTAGTCGCTGAATACGAAAATCCTCAAACCGGGCAGGCTTGTTTATTAGGGGCTTATCTGAAGATTCTTTTTGTACTTTTAGGGCGTGCAGCGGGACATGTACAAACACCCGAGCAACAATTTGATGCCAAAATTACGATTTATGAGCAGTTTTTAAAGCTACTCGAAGCACATTACAGGCAACACTGGTCGATTAGTCGCTATGCTGAACGCCTAGGCATGACGGAAAGCCGCTTAAATCGGTTATGCCAGCGTTACACGGGGCAAAATGCTTTGCAAATTATGCACGGTCGTTTAGTGACTGAAGCAAAACGTAAGCTTATGTATGCTAATTTATCAGTGAATGAGGTTGCTTATGAACTCGGTTTTAAAGATCCAGCCTATTTTTCACGCTTCTTTAATAAGAGCTGTGGCGAGCCGCCAAGCCAGTTCAAAGCACGGATGCGTACCCAAGAATCAAGCTAAATTATCAGCTAACTTAAGCTAAGTAATTGGAGCACTTAGCTATTTTCTAAAAAATAGTCCAACTTAAACTGTGTTTAAGGCTATAATTGTTAACGAGTGTGTCACAATTATGGATGAACCCCATGCCTATAGGACTAGAGGCTCAGCAAGTTCGGGCTATCTTTTTTCCGAAACGTAAGCAATTTACTTTTCATCGTATCAATATGGAGTATTTAATACCCCTGAAATCCTTGCAGCGGGAGAGTGTGTATAGTTTATTGGATGCTGGTTTACGGAATAATTTGCGTAGCATCGGTGCGAAAGATGAAATTATTTTTAGCCTGCGCCCTCAATTAGAGGGAGTGGCCGGACGTATTTTAGCTCAAGGTTTACGTTTAGCTCGTGAGCGTGAGGTTTTACGTGAGCAATTGGCTAAGCAAGTGCAGCGTGGTTTTCAAGTGTATCGCGCTGAAGTTGAAGCGGATTTAGCTAATTTGAAATTATCTGAAGCTTTAGCTTTAGAGCGGAAAACAGGTTATGAAACAGTTATCACCGCCGAGTATTTATTGCGTGATGCTGTAGCCACTAATATAAAAAATTATCGGGCACATTTTGAATTAGCGTGGATTTATTTAACGGTTTTAGAATCTCTGGCTGAGGCTGAGCATCATTTTCAGATTGCTAGTCGCTATGCGCTAGAGCAGGGGGATGTGTTATTTGCCCATTTTGCCAAGCGACATTTAGCGGATGCTTGTTATAGCCAAAACAAGTTCGGCGAAGCTGTTGAGCATTCTTTGGCGGCTTTGAGCACGGTAGAAACTGATTTAGAAAGTCGCTATGAGCATATTCGTTATTTAGCTGCTGCGGGTGAGTTAGAGACAGCTACGCAAAAGCTATCAGCTTTAGTCTCGGCCTCGCCTGTTTATTATGTGCAAGCTCAAGCTGAACCTGATTTTAGGCAGCATGCTGATGTGCGGAATATGTTATTTGAGCTTCGACAGCAGCGCGTCGATCGCATCACTCATTATGTGCATACTTCGTGGCAAAATCATCCATTAGCACGTTTGGCTTTACCGGATCAGATTGATCCTGAGTTTTTATTTCGCCAAACCTTTAAACAGCATATTAAGGTGATGGCCCATTTACCCTATATGACGCTGACAGCCCGTGAAAACCAAATTGCTGCTCTGATTGTGGATGATTCACAACGCCGTGTATTAAAGGAGTTGAATACACGCTCTAAATCCTATGAAAAAGCCAGCGAGAAAAAGCGTAAACGCTGGTTATGGGTTAATAAAACAGGCGCTATGTTATTACATGCGGCGGCTGTCTTATTGTTAGCCTGCGTGTTGTTCTTTGCGGCACGTTATGTGGCTGATTTGGCTGGTTTTGGTACTGCCTTAGCGGGGTCGGAAGCCGTCATGAGCCTAAGTTTAATGGTTTTGCCTTTGTTATTAGCCGGTTTATTACTGATTGGCTTTATTCCAAAAGGTGCTAAACGCTTGTTTTATAAGCAGCTAGAATTAGATAATACGGCAAAGTTTATTAGTAATCTGAAGTAATAGGACTAGGGCAGGGTAGAGTAGAAGTTACCCTGCCTTGAGATCAAACTTAGTGGAGTTTAAGCCACTTAAGCTAACGTTTTACCTTTGACAGCCTTCTTTATAGCGTCTTGCAGCTCGCCAGACTCCAGCATTTCTAGGGTAATATCGCAACCACCGATCAATTCTCCATCAATATAGATTTGTGGAAAGGTCGGCCAATCGGCATAGCGTGGTAGATTTTGGAAGATTTCCGGGTCACTTAGCACATTGACATAAGCGAACTCTTCACCACATTGCATTAATGCCTGTGAAGCACGGCTTGAGAAACCGCACTGAGGCATCTGTGGTGTGCCTTTCATAAAAATAATAACCGGGTTGTTCTTTACTGCGTCATCAATACGTTCTAAGACGTCCATTTTTATAACCTCTCATGATTGTCTAAAAGTGATTGTACCTAGGTATGAAGACTAAGGGTAATTCTAGTTATTAGTAACTGATAATTTATATATATTCATACATTTTATGTTATGTTAAATTATTAGCAATAGAATCTAGCAAGGCAAGATTGAAAAGGGTGAAAAAATAGTCTTTTGCAACAAAAATAAAAGATGTATTTATTTAACATAATATGCATTATGCGCATAAATATAAGAACTCAATACCCAGCAAAATAACTGGTATTGAGTCCCTATTCCATTCTTAACTTTTTCCTTAGTCCATCGGCACAATAATGCGACTATCTGAGGTACGTAGCTGAAAGCTACGTGTACGAGTAACCGTTTTATCATTTTCTGTCAAAGTGGCAACCACACGATAATCGCCAGCTGGTAAAGTTACATGCGTTGAATGATATTTAGCTGAGGTTACTTTCTTATCAGAATCAGTACGATAGACAGTCCATGATATGTCTTTCATGGCGGGTTGATCTTCAAAGGTTGCAACTAAATTTAAACGTAATTCTTGTGCCTGCGCAGGTGTATTGATAACCATTATTACAGGAATCCATGCTACCGCTAAGTAGCGCATCAATTTGCCTCGAATGTACATACGGCCTCCTTGCAATATGAATATAAACGAATGCCCAGTAGTTAGATGGATAAGTAAGCATTCAGTTCCTATTCATTTTAGCGTAAATCTAAAATTTTTTATTAGGAATAGCCTTTTTTTTAAGCAAATTGTGACTAATTGTTTTAAAAATTTATTAATGATTAATTATTAAAATCTATTAGTAACAAGCACGAGGCGGTGCCTGTAATAGATTATCTCCCAGCAAACCCTCAAAATACTGTTGAATACGCGGTTGATGCTCACCAATAATTTGAATCCCTACACCTTGAGCAAGGCTGCGAATAGCACCACCTGGTGTAATCCATACGACTCGACCGGGTACAGCAGCTTTTTGCTTTTCACTTAATAATTCCACTTGTACTTGTACCCGATCACCAAAATTGAGGGCTTCTTTAGTTGGTACAAATAACCCGCCCCCTTTCACCATCGGTAGATAATGATTATGTAAAGCGGCTCGATCAGCTAAGCTAAAAGATATTTTTATCGGTTCCATGCTTATCGTTGGTTATATCTAATCAAAATACAGAATCAAAACCATAAAGCTAACATATTTTCAACCAATAAGCGCCCATTCAGCGGATGAGTGGCTAAGGCTTTTAACTCTAATAAACGTTCATAAAGCTGCCATGCTGTATCCGGCTTAAGGTAGCGAGTTAGCTCAGTCAGCTCAAGGGTTGTGGTATCCCCTACCCCCGCTAGCGATTGGCGAATCCACTGTTGTACCCAAGTTAACTGCCAATTAAGCAGCTCTTGGCGGTCATACTTTTCCCATTGAGTGGCAACCTCAGTTAAGCTTAAATTTCCGGCTAAAACCGCTATTAAATGATTAAAAAATAAAGTTTGTTGCTGTAACCGCTCGCCAGACTCTTCCACTAAAGCAGCTAAGGGTCTACCCCCTGTTATCGCTAATAACTTATGCGCAGTTGTTTGCCCTAAAGCTTGAGCTTGTAACCAAGTTAAAGCTTGTGCTTGATTGGGGCTGGCTAAGCGGAGTTGCTGGCAACGACTCCGAATCGTTGGCATCAACTGTGTAGGATGAGCGGTAAATAATAAAATATAAGAGTTATCAGCGGGTTCTTCTAATGACTTTAATAAACTATTCGCTGCATTCGTATTCATAGCATCAGCATGGATAATCATAACGACTCGATGAGGGCTATAACTGCGACTCAGCTCTAAAAAATGATGCAAACTCCGTACCTGCTCCACGGTAATGACTTGCTTATCTTCAGCTAGGTCTAACAGCATGAAATCTGGATGGGCTTGTGCTGCAAATACTTTACAACTACGGCACTGCCCACAAGCATAAGCAGCTGCATCCGGCTGCAAACACAAAAGGCTTTGCGCTAAAGCATACACGAGATGCTCATGGCCACAACCTAGTTGCCCACTAAATAATAAAGCATGCGGTAAATGTTGCTGTTGACGTGCAACCTTGAGTTGCTGCCAAATGGTTTGATGCCAAGCATAGGTGACTGCTAGCAAATCAGTCATTCCGTGCTTCCATCTAGAATAATGGTTTGCAGAATCTCCGCCAATTGTTGTTGGACTTGGGCTACATCTTGTCCGGCATCAATCACTCGGTATTGATCAGGATACTGCTGAGCACGTTTTAAATAACCCGCCCGAATCCGTTCAAAAAATGCTAAATTTTCTTGCTCAAAGCGATCCATCTGATCACCCAGTTGCTGAGAGCGTGATTTAACACGCTGCATCCCGACTGCAACCTCAAGATCAAACAAGAAAGTATAATCCGGGCGTAAACTACCTTGTACCCAAGTTTCTAAAGCAGCGATACGTTGCTGGCTCAAACCGCGCCCATCACCTTGATAGGCATAAGTAGCATCAGTAAAGCGGTCGCAAATGACCCAAACGCCTGCTTGTAAAGCTGGAATAATCTTACGCTGCAGATGTTCATTACGGGCTGCAAACATTAATAATAACTCGGTATCCACCTGCATAGGCGGTAAATGAGTATTCAATAAAAGCAGGCGAATAGCTTCGCTCACCTCAGTCCCACCCGGTTCACGAGTTTCTAAAACAGTAATCCCATACTGCCTTAAAAAGGCACTGATATAAGCACGACTCGTGGTTTTACCAGCCCCCTCACCACCCTCTAAACTGATAAATTTTCCTTGATATGGGACAGAGCTAACACTCATTGGATACTCGTTCCTTGCTGACGTTTCTTATCATTCGCCAAATATTGAGCCACGGCTTTACGATGCTGTTCGTAGCTTTCTGAGAAGAAATGCCGACCATCACCAGTCCCCGTTGCCACGAAGTAAAGATAATTAGTTTCAGCAGGATGCATAACGGCATCAATCGCTGCTTTACTTGGGGTTGCAATCGGTGTAGGTGGTAATCCAGAACGAGTATAGGTATTCCAAGGCGTATCAGTGGTTAGATCTTTTTTCCGAATATTACCTTCATAAGCCTCACCCATACCATAAATCACGGCAGGGTCGGTTTGCAATAGCATGTTCTTTTCAAGGCGTGTCAAAAACACACGAGCAATCAATGGGCGCTCATCCGACATACCAGTTTCCTTCTCAACGAGTGAGGCGAGCACTAGAGCTTGATAAGGAGTTTTAATCAAAGGATGGGGTTCACGCTGCTCCCATGCTTGCATTAAATAAGTACGCATGGCTTGATGACTACGTTTAAGTACTTCAAGATCAGTCGTGCCACGCGGAAAATTATAGGTATCTGGATAAAACCAGCCTTCTGCCGACTCACCCAGCGCGCCCCCGAGTTTAGGCATGATATTTTTATAATCCTCTGCACTCAAGGTTTGTTTAATATGGGGATGTTCTTGAATCGCCTTGACCAATTCTTTGAAGGTATGGCCTTCGATAATCCCTAATTGATATTGTAGGGTTTTACCCGAGGCTAACCGTGTCAACAGATCAGCGGGCGTCATCCCAGCCTCTAAAACATATTCACCTGCTTTTAGCTTATTCGCTTGCTTGCTAAAACGGGCTTGAGCTAAAAAAAGATAATCAGCAGGTAGCAAAGTGGTTTTGGGCAGCAAATCAGCCTCAACCAGCTGCTGAGTCACTTGGCGAATATGACTACCCGGTTTAACCTCAAAATGGACGGATTGATCAGCAGCGATATTCAGAGTTTGCTGAATAAATGATTGATATTGTTGGTAAAAGACCCCAGCAACTATTCCTATTAACAGGGCTAAGAATAGAACCAACTTTAAAACAAACCGCATGAATGACTCTCAAAAAATCGGGCTGAGTCTAACATAGAACAAAGCTTATGAATTGCCAAGCTAAGCCTATAGATTTTTATTATTTTTAGTGCCAATAAGAATGCCAAGAAGTAAGCTAAAACAACTTACTTCCTCTCCTATGTGCCTTCTATCTGCATTGTGTTTGTGTGCAGCGCTTTAAATCTTCTTGAAGATCAAAGTGCCGTTGGTGCCACCAAAACCAAAAGAATTGCTCATCGCAATCTTAACTGATGTCTCACGTGCGACATTAGGAACATAATCTAAATCACATTCTGGATCTTGCTGATCGAGATTAATCGTCGGTGGTAGCACTTGCTCATAAATGGCCATCGCACTAAATACAGCTTCGATCCCGCCTGCAGCACCTAATAAATGCCCAGTCATTGACTTGGTAGAGCTAACAGCTGTTTTATAAGCATGATCACCTAAGGCTAATTTAACCGCAAAGGTTTCTGCTTTATCACCAGCAGGTGTCGAAGTGCCATGAGCATTGATATAATCGACTTGATCAGGGTTTAAACCTGCATCCCGTAAAGCATTCCGCATGCAACGCGCCGCACCTTCCCCGCCTTCTGAAGGTGAAGTCATGTGATAAGCATCACTACTCATTCCATAACCGACTAATTCACAATAAATACGTGCACCACGGGCTTTAGCGTGCTCATACTCTTCTAAGACTAAGACCCCTGCACCATCACCGAGCACGAAGCCATCACGACCAACATCCCAAGGACGACTCGCGGCGGTGGGGTCATCATTGCGTGTCGATAAAGCGCGTGCCGCTGCAAAGCCACCAATACCTAAGGGCGTTGATCCCATTTCCGCACCACCAGCGACCATTACATCTGCATCGCCGTAGACGATCATCCGTGCCGCATCGCCGATACTGTGAGTTGCCGTCGCACAAGCAGACACAATCGACATATTCGGACCTTTTAAACCAAACATAATCGAAAGATTGCCTGCCACCATATTAATAATGCTAGCGGGTACAAAGAAAGGAGAAATCTTGCGGGCGCCGCCATTCAAAAAAGCTGTGTAATTACGTTCAATAGTTTGTAATCCACCGATGCCCGAACCCATCAAAACCCCAATACGTTCAGCATTGGCCTCAGTGACCTCTAAACCTGAATCCCGAATTGCATCGACGCCAGCACCAATTCCGTAATGGATAAAAGCATCCATTTTCTTCTGGTCTTTAGGTTTGATGTAATCATCGACCTTAAAACCTTTTACATTTCCAGCAATACGGACACTGAACTCACTAGCATCAAATAGCTCAGGGCTGATGGTATTAATACCACTTTGACCCGCTTTAATATTGTCCCATGCCGTTGCTAAGCTAGAGCCTACGGGAGAAACAATACCTAAACCGGTTACTACTACACGCCTTTTAGACAAACTCGGATACCTTCATGAAAAGAGATTGTTCTGACCGAAAACCGTAACCCTAACAAGGCAGGGCTACGAGTTTGAGGTTAGCTAATCTTTAAGAGATTAAGCTGAAGCTTGGTGGGCATTGATATAATCAATCGCCGCTTGCACCGTAGTGATTTTTTCAGCTTCTTCATCAGGGATTTCTGTACCGAACTCTTCTTCCAGTGCCATCACCAGCTCAACGGTATCTAATGAATCAGCGCCCAAATCATCAATAAAAGAAGATGCGTTTGTTACTTCAGACTCGTCCACTCCCAACTGCTCGACCACGATAGCTTTGACGCGAGCTTCAATACTCATGTTTTTAGTTCCTCTAAATTAAAATGCTTAGCATCGAAGGCTTATTGTATTGAAAACCTTCCATGCTTGCCAGTTATGCAAAGGTAGAAAACCACCTATGCCATATACATTCCACCATTCACATGAATGGTTTCACCTGTCACATACGCCCCCAACGGCGAAGCCAAATAAACCACCGCTGCCGCTATTTCCTGAGCTTGGCCCAAACGAGCCAAGGGGATATTCTGAAAAATAGCTGCCCGTTGATCCTCTGATAATTCGCGGGTCATATCGGTATCAATAAAACCGGGAGCCACTACATTCACGGTGATATTCCGCGAACCTACCTCACGGGCTAAGGACTTAGAAAAGCCCACTAAACCCGCTTTAGCCGCCGCATAGTTCGTTTGCCCCGGATTACCACTCGCTCCCACTACTGAGGAGATCGAGATAATGCGCCCTTTTTTCGCCTTCATCATTGAGCGAATACACGCCTTACTCATGCGAAAAATCGAGGTGAGATTAGTATTAATGATAGACTCCCATTCCTCATCTTTCATCCGCATTAAAAGATTATCACGAGTAATGCCTGCATTATTCACTAAAATGCTAATCCCACCGTATTCCTTAGTCAAAGCAGCCAAGAGAGCATCAATTGACTCATGACTAGCGACATCCAAGACCTTACCTTGGCCTTGGATACCTGCGGCTGTTAAATACTCGGTAATTGCAGCAGCGCCTTGCTCACTCGTTGCAGTGCCAATCACGGTTGCACCTTGCTGGCCGAGCATTTCAGCAATCGCTCGGCCAATACCGCGACTTGCACCTGTCACCAAAGCCAGCTCACCGTGTAAACTAAATAATCCTGACACGACTTAACTCCCCTGACACAATTTCAAAGCAGCCTCTAGGCTGGCATGATCACTAATACAGATCGCATCCATCCGCCGCTCAATCCGCCGATTTAAGCCGGTTAACACTTTACCTGGTCCAAACTCAAGCATCACCTTCGCTGCATACTGGCTTTGTAGCTGTCGAATCGTCGTGACCCAACGCACAGGACGATACAGTTGCTCAGCTAAGGCCGTTTGCATTGACTCAATATCCGTTCTAGCTAAACCGTCTACATTGTGCAATACCGCTAATTTTCCGGTATGAAACCGACTCGCTGCTAAAGATGTCTCTAATTGGCGAGCCGCTGACTTCATTAAACTACAATGTGAAGGTACACTCACAGCCAATTTTACTATTTTTTTAGCCCCAAGCTGAGTGGCCACTTCAAGAGCACGCTCAACAGCAGCGGTATTACCGGCAATGACCACTTGCTCTGGGGCGTTAAAATTGACAGCCTCGACGATTTCATCTTGAGCCGCTTGCTCACAAGCAGTGATCACTTGCTCATCAGTTAAGCCTAAGATAGCTGCCATTGAGCCGAGGCCTTCTGGAACAGCGGCTTGCATCAATTGGGCGCGCTTAGCCACCAAAGCCACGGCGGTAGGGAATTCTAAGACCTCAGCAGCGACCAAGGCCGAATACTCACCCAAGCTATGCCCTGCCACTGCGACAGGCAGGCAACCACCTTGGGCTTGCCATACGCGCCACACTGCGACACCTGCCGCTAACATTAAAGGTTGGGTAATTTCAGTACTATTTAAAGCACTTTCATCCGTACCTTGTGCTAATTGCCAAAGATCACGCTCTATTATGGAAGAGGCTTGCTCAAAAGTTTCCCTAACGATGGGAAAAGAAGTTGCTAATTCAGCAAGCATACCCAATGACTGAGACCCTTGCCCAGGGAATAGCCCTGCTATTGCCATGACTAACTCCAGAATAAAAGAAGAGAAATGGTTGCCCAATGGATAAATTGGCGTCTATGCTAATAGAATTTGACAAGCAAATCACGCAGCTTGACAAAAAGAACTTGTCATCTGCCAGAATGGCAGGATAATACGCGCTTCACTGAAATTTTTGCAGCTTAACACTGTAGCAAAGGAATTATGGCGAGAGAAGATTATATTGAAATGGAAGGGACTGTCATTGACACCCTACCGAATACCACGTTTCGAGTAAAGCTAGATAATGACCATATTGTGATGGCACATATTTCGGGTCGCATGCGGAAAAACTATATTCGTATTTTGACAGGTGATCGTGTAACTGTTCAACTTACGCCTTATGATTTAACCAAAGGCCGTATCAGCTATCGCAGTAAATAAGGCTAGGAGTCTCAACTCCCAGCCTTCAAGCTGGCTTAGATAGCCGCCGCTTCAGTCGCTTCATAGTTTAGCGCTAAAGTATCGTTCTCCACGGATACCTCAACCCGCCCACCGTTGGCTAACTCTCCGAACAATAAAGCATCCGCTAATGGGCGCTTAATATGCTCTTGGATGACGCGTTCCATTGGGCGCGCCCCCATGAGTGGGTCATAGCCTTTTTCAGCGAGCCAATCACGCGCTGCTTCATCGACCAACAAAGTGACGCCTTTTTGCTGTAACTGTACTTCTAACTTAATCACGAACTTATCGACAACCGAGCGAATCACCGTATCCGTTAAGGCATTAAATTGAATAATTCCATCTAAGCGATTACGGAACTCAGGGGTAAAAATGCGCTTGACCGCCTCCATCGCATCACTGATGTGATCCTGCTTAGTAAAGCCCAGTGATTTACGGCTAATATTTTCTGCCCCTGCATTACTGGTCATCACGAGAATGACATTCCGAAAATCAATTTTACGGCCATTGGTATCGGTTAAAGTGCCATGATCCATGACTTGCAATAGCAAGTTGAAAACATCAGGGTGGGCTTTCTCAATTTCGTCTAACAGCAAGACTGAGTGTGGATGCTTATTGACCGCATCCGTCAAGAGACCACCTTCATCATAACCAACATAGCCCGGAGGTGCGCCAATCAAACGTGAAACTGTATGACGCTCCATGTACTCGGACATATCAAAGCGCAGCATCTCTACGCCCATCCGCAAGGCTAATTGTTTAGTCACCTCGGTTTTACCAACCCCAGTCGGCCCTGCGAATAAGAAAGAGCCAATCGGTTTAGTTTCATCGCGTAAGCCAGAACGTGCCATTTTAATCGCTGAAGTCAGCTGTTCAATCGCTGATTCTTGACCAAAAATCACCATTTTTAGATCCCGCTCCAAATTCTTCAACATATCCATATCGGAGCTAGAAACGGTTTTGGGTGGAATCCGCGCAATCTTTGCAACAATTTCCTCAATATCAGTAACTGAAATCGTTTTCTTCCGATTGGCAGTCGGTTTCAAGCGGCGATTCGCGCCCGCTTCATCAATGACATCAATGGCTTTATCGGGTAAATGCCGATCATTGATATAACGTGCAGCTAATTCAGCAGCCGCTTTCAGCGCTGGCATCGTGTATTTAACCTGATGATGATCCTCAAAACGGGAGCGTAAACCTTTTAAAATTTCATAGGTTTCCTCGACACTCGGCTCATTCACATCAATTTTCTGGAAACGCCGAGCCAAGGCACGATCTTTCTCAAAAACACTGTTGTACTCTTGAAAGGTCGTCGAACCGATACATTTCAATTCCCCCGAAGATAGAACGGGTTTAATGAGATTGGAAGCATCCATTGTGCCGCCAGAGGTTGCACCGGCACCAATGATAGTGTGAATCTCATCAATGAACAGCACTGCATGCGGTTCCTCTTTGATTTGCTGAATCACGGCTTTTAAACGCTTTTCAAAGTCGCCCCGGTATTTAGTGCCTGCTAGTAATGAACCCATATCGAGCGAGTAAATCACTGCATTCGCTAAAATCTCAGGTACCTCACCATCAACAATCCGCTTAGCCAAACCTTCAGCAATCGCTGTCTTGCCAACCCCAGCTTCACCTACCAGCAAAGGATTGTTTTTACGCCGCCGGCATAAGACTTGCACCGTGCGCTCAATTTCATTATCCCGCCCAATCAAAGGGTCGATGCGGCCTTCTAACGCGAGTTGATTGAGATTGCTAGCGAACTGATCCAGCGGCTTCTGCTTGCCTTCGCTTAATTCAGTATCTTGCTGTTCGCCATTATTGCCAGAGGAATCCATATTATTGCCCTCATCGTTATCACGCCTGCCAATGTGTTCGTCTTTACGAATACCGTGAGAGAGAAAATTGACTATATCGAGTCGTGCTACATCACGCTGCGATAAGAAAAACACGGCATGCGACTCAGGTTCACCAAAAATGGCGACTAAAATAGCATCACCCGTGACCTCACCTTTACGTGATGATTGTGCACTATAAACAGCTCGATGAATCACGCGCTGAAAACCTAAGGTCGGTTGTACATCACGTTGATCACTTGCAGGTAATATTGGCGTATTTTCATCAATAAAGGTTTCCAGCTCGCGCCGTAAGCTTGGCATATCGACACCACAAGCTTTTAAGGCTATTGAGGCACTTGGGTTATCCAACATGGCCAATAATAAATGCTCAACTGTAACAAATTCGTGGTGGCGCTCCCGAGCATTGCGAAACAGCGTATTGATTGATTCTTCCACTTCAGCGCTTAACATAATTTTACGTCCCTTATGCCTCTTCCATCGTACAGAGTAGCGGATGCTGATTCTCACGTGAATAGCGGTTTACTTGAGCGACTTTGGTCTCTGCGATGTCACGTGTATAAACTCCACAAACTCCCTTGCCACGGGTGTGGACGTGTAACATAACGCGAGTTGCGGTTTCATGATCTAACCTAAAAAAGATTTGCAACACGTCAATCACAAAGTCCATGGGTGTGAAGTCATCGTTTAAAAGTATAACTTTAAAACGTGCGGGTTCCTTCACCTTCGGACGGCTGTCCTGTACCGCTACACCAGAATCATGCTCACCTGAACCTTGCTTGTCTTTGCCTGCCATTAAAAATGCAACTCCGAATTAACCTAGTTCACAGTTAAGCTTAGCGAGTGATGAGCTAGTTAACTGAATTCATTAGCCCTTGTCATTATTCCTGACTTAGGCTTGGGTATTTGTTCATTATTGGGATGAAAGTCAGAAAGTAAAGTGGGGAAAGATAAATAGCACTTGAATCGCTAAAGAGGTGGCTGAACCTTGAGAATAGTGCGGTTAATCACACTATTCTCAAGGAGAAGAGAAGTACCTTATACCTTAAGTATTGAAGTACTCATTACAATAGCCGTATCAATATGATGATCCATCAGGCGTTCACGCCTATTTTCACATATGCTCAATGATATTATCACCAAATTCTGAGCAACTGACTTCTTCAGCCGTATCAATCAAGCGTGCAAAGTCAAAGGTCACCCGCCCTGAGGCAATCGCACCTTCCACGCCTTTAATCACTAAATCAGCAGCCTCTACCCATCCCATATGACGTAGCATCATCTCTGCTGACAAGATCAGCGAGCTTGGGTTCACTCTATCTTGGCCAGCGAAAGTCGGGGCTGTACCATGAGTGGCTTCAAACATCGCAACAGTATCAGACATATTCGCACCGGGGGCGATACCAATCCCGCCAACCTGTGCGGCGAGTGCGTCTGAAATATAATCACCATTCAAATTCAAGGTCGCTACCACCGAATATTCTTCAGGGCGCAACAAGATTTGCTGGAGAAAATTATCAGCGATCACATCTTTAATGATAATTTCGCTGCCCGTTCTGGGGTTTTTGAATGAACACCACGGTCCACCCTTGATTTCAACTGCACCAAATTCTTCTTTGGCCAGCTCATAACCCCAAGTTTTGAAGCCACCCTCGGTAAATTTCATAATATTACCTTTATGCACTAAGGTCATCGAAGGTAAGTCATTATCCACCGTATATTGAATCGCTTTACGCACTAAGCGCTTAGTGCCCTCGGAAGAAACAGGCTTGACACCAATACCAGAAGTTTCTGGAAAGCGGATTTTAGTCACACCCATTTCATGGATTAAAAAATCAATCACTTTCTTTGCTTCGGCCGAATCTGCGCTCCATTCAATCCCTGCATAAATATCTTCGGCGTTTTCGCGGAAGATCACCATATTGGTCTTTTCAGGTTCACGTACTGGGCTTGGCGTACCCGGATAGTAACGCACAGGGCGTAAACAGACATATAAGTCTAAATCTTGGCGTAATTTCACATTCAAAGAGCGGATCCCACCACCGACGGGCGTCGTTAATGGTCCTTTGATTGAGACTACAAAGTCTTTAACAGCTTTAATAGTCTCTTCAGGTAGCCAAATATCCTCGCCATAGATAGTATTGGCCTTTTCGCCCGCATAGATTTCCATCCATTGGATCTGGCGCTTGCCGCCATAAGCACGCTCCACTGCAGTGTCGATGACCTTGATCATCACGGGGGTAATGTCCACCCCGATGCCATCGCCTTCAACGAAAGGAATAATCGGTTGATCGGGAACACTGAGTGAAAAATCGGGATTAGTCGTAATTTTCTGACCGCTAGTTGGCACTTTAATGTGTTTATACATTGACTTAAAGTTCTCCTGAATTATTTGATTTCCCAAGCGCGCCTGCATTATAAAACAATCTCTGCCTGAAGGGGCAGCATTTCTCAGTGTCTGTTGGGGCTAAAAACGCTAGAATTGAGGGATGAACAGTGATTACCTGATTAACCAAGTAACTAGGAAACTGAAGTCATGGTCTGGAAACCCCGAGTGGTAGTCGCCAGTGTTATCGAGCAAGCAGGCCGTTTTTTGTTGGTCGAAGAAATCATCAACGGGGTGCAGGTAATTAATCAACCTGCAGGCCATCTTGAGTACGGTGAAAGTTTGATCGAAGCGGTTAAGCGTGAAACCTTAGAAGAAACCGGTTATCGTTTTGAGCCGACGGCGCTATTAGGCGTGTTGATGCTGAACTCTGACGACCCTGAGCGAGTTTATCTACGCTTCACCTTTACCGGCCAACTGTTGGAGAAGGTCGCTAATTATCAGACAGATAGTGATATTATTGCTACACACTGGCTGACCCCTGCTGAAATTCTAGCGCATCCACGGCTGAGTCCGCGTAGTGATTTGGTTTTTCAAGCCATCCATCTTTATCAATCAGGGCAACGTTTGCCCTTAGACAGTTTAGTATTTACTCGATGAAACCGCGTGTCATAGTGGGCTTATCAGGGGGCGTGGATTCCTCTGTGGCTGCTTTATTATTATTAGAACAAGGCTATCAAGTCGAAGGCTTGTTCATGAAGAATTGGGAAGAGGACGATACCGCAGAGTATTGTTCAGCCGCCGTTGATTTAGCTGATGCGCAATCAGTGGCTGATCAACTCGATATTCGTTTGCATACAGTGAATTTTGCCAGTGAATATTGGGAGCAGGTTTTCACTTATTTTCTGCAGGAATACCAAGCCGGGCGTACCCCTAATCCTGATATTATGTGTAATAAAGAAATCAAGTTTAAAGCTTTTTTAGAGTTTGCTTTAGACATGGGGGCTGAGTTCATTGCCACTGGGCATTATGCACGCACACAGAGGTTAGCGAATGGTTCGATCCAAATGCTCAAGGGAGTGGATGAGAATAAAGATCAAACCTATTTTCTCTACACCTTACAACAAGCTCAATTGCAACATAGCTTGTTCCCGATTGGGCATTTACCTAAAACTCAAGTACGTCAACTCGCTGAAAGCCGAGGCTTGAGCACTGCACGAAAAAAAGACAGTACGGGTATTTGTTTTATTGGGGAACGTAAATTTCGGGATTTTCTACAACGGTTTTTACCCGCACAACCCGGCGTCATTGTTAGCCATGATGGAAGGGCTTTAGGTGAGCATCATGGCTTGATGTATTATACCCTAGGGCAACGTCAAGGCTTGGGCATTGGTGGGCGTAAGGATGCCTCTGAAGCTCCTTGGTTTGTGATTGAAAAAAACTTAGAGAGCAATGAATTAGTCGTTGCCCAAGGTAATCAGAATGACTTTTTGTTGAACGCTTTATTGTGGGCTAGCCAATTACATTGGGTAGCGGGGCAAGCTCCTGATAAAAGTTTTCACTGTCAAGCGCGTATTCGCCACCGTCAAGCTCTACAAAATTGCTGTGTTGAGTTAGTCGGTGATTTAACCAAAGTCTGCTTTGAACAAGCACAACGCGCTATTACTCCCGGGCAGTCGATCGTGTTTTATCAAGATGAAATATGTTTAGGGGGCGGGGTTATTGATGCAATGCAGGTTAAATGTCCTTAAATCTACCTCACTCTACTTGATCTTTTTAAGATTTAATTATATCTATCTTTTTCCCTACCCAACTCCAGATAAGAACTGTGCAAGCCAATAATAGAAACCGAACGCTCGCTCTCGCTGCTTTATTTCAAAGTGTGGAGGGTGTTAACCAAATCGCCACAACAGGTCAGGTGAATACCGAGTTACTGACTCAAGGTGTTAATAGCTTACTCATGGAAAGTCCTAATGAGCTTGAGGATTTATACGGTGGTATCACTGGCTTAAAAACGGGCTTAGAGGTTTTATTGCACCAACTAGGTGCAGCTCGTCTTACTCCAGAAGGTAAACCTAAAAATCTAGAAGCTACCCGCTATGCGGTCAACTTGCTCTATCTTGAGAAGAAATTAACGAACGACCAAACAACTTTTCGTACTGTTTTGCAAGGGATTGAATCTGCACAACAACAGCTCGAATTTTTCCCACTGACCCACCCTAATATGGTGGCACGCCTAGCTGAACTTTATACCCAGACCATTAGTAAAATTGGTCCACGGATTATTATTAAAGGCGAGCAGCAGCATCTAGCCAATCCTGATAATGCGGCCAAAATTCGAGTTTTGCTATTGGCTGGTATCCGTGCCGCTTTATTGTGGCGTCAAGCGGGCGGTGACCGCTGGAAATTACTGTTTTCACGCGGCAAGCTGCAAGCAGAAGCTCATCAGTTATTAAAATCAGCTAAGACTTGGTAGTTTTTTAGAGGTTTTTTAATTTTAGTTAAGATGGTTTTTAAAGTTATTTAATTTTACATAACATAAAATATAAGAATTATAGGGACAAAACAACACCATCAACTCGGCAAGGCGCTACAACTCCATAACTTAATCGCTTCGGTAGGTTCTTGGGCTAAATCGAGGCAATAAGCAAAACCATCCTCGATACATAAGCGCCAGCCACTACTCGTTGCGCCTGAAGCAGCTAATACTAATTCCTGCTGAGGTGCTAACTTCGGTTGCCACTCCCACCAACCCTGCCGCAGGATCGCGCCTTCTCCAGGTTCCATCCCTGCCCCAGAACCTTTGACTCGCGCAGTTAATAAACTCAAACCGGCCGCATTGACTTGCCAATCCTCTTGCCAAGTCACTTTTTCAACTGAATGCGTCCAACTAAGATTGAAAGAAGTAGCCACCAATAGTATTGTTTTGCCCGCCGCCGCCACACATAAACTCATATCAAATCTTGACAGTCGATTTGCCTTGTTTGAACCAAAGCCAAATCGTGAACAATGCCGTCAATACCAAGCCAATTTCATCAGTAATCGGCAAAGCAGCCACTAAGAAAAATGCAGCCAGCAATGCCCACAAACGCTCAGCCCAATTCAACCGAGTACGCCAATAACCAATGACTGCAAATCCCCACAATCCAATCGCCAATACCGCCTTCAAAACAATATAAGCGACACTGATTACATGGCCTTCTTGCAACATTAAGGCTGGCGAATAGACCGCCATGAACGGTACGACAAACCCCGCTGCAGCGACTTTAATGGCTTCGATTGAAATACTAAGACCGTTGGCTTTTGCGATCGGGGCGGCGGCAAAACAGGCTAAGGCAACTGGTGGAGTCAAATCGGCCAGAATACCAAAATAAAATACAAACATGTGGCTGACGATTAAAGGAACACCCAGCTCTAATAAAGCAGGCCCTGCAATCGAAGCCGTAATAATATAATTAGGAATCGTCGGAATCCCCATCCCTAGGATCAAACAAGTTAGCATGGTTAGCAATAAAGATAGAAATAGGCTCTGATCCCCGACTGAAACAATAAACTGCCCAAACGTATTGGCTGCTCCTGTCAAAGTCATCGTACCAATCACAATCCCAACGATGGCACAGGCAATTCCCACAGGTAGTGCCGTTTTAGCGCCTTCTGCTAAAGAATCAAGACAGATACCGAGGGTTTTTCGCCCCCCTTTAGTCCATGCATTCCAAGCAATTAAGAGCAAAATGGTGACTGCGACTACCTTGATACCCCATTCAAAAAAAGCAGCTGTGGTTAGTCCAAGGCCGATCCAAAAAATAATTCGAATCACACCTGCAGGTAAACTTAAAGCAATCGAACCACCTAAAATTAGCATCACGGTTAAAGCCAAACCCACAGTGCCTGCAAATAAGGGGGTATAACCAGAAAAGAGTAAAATAATTAAACCGATCAGAGGCAAAGTCAAAAACCATTGTGAGCGAATCGCTTGCCAAGCGGAAGGTAACTCACTCTTAGCCACGCCCTGTAAACCATGTCGGCCTGCTTCTAAATGTACAATCCAAAAAGCCGCTAGATAATAAAGGATAGCTGGAATAATCGCCGCTTTGACAATTTCGTAATACTCCACCCCTAAGGTTTCGGCCATGATAAAGGCCACTGCTCCCATCACAGGTGGCATTAATTGCCCACCCATCGAAGCCGTTGCTTCCACGCCCCCAGCAAAAGCGGAGCGATAACCGAATTTTTTCATGAGCGGAATCGTAAATTGCCCAGTAGTCACTACATTGGCGACTCCTGAACCTGAAATAGTCCCCATTAAAGCCGATGAAAACACAGCAACTTTAGCGGGGCCACCTTGCAAATGCCCGACTAAGCCTAAAGAAACATCCGTAAACAACTTAATCATGCCGGCTTTTTCTAAGAAGGCACCGAATAGAATAAATAGAAAAATATAAGAGGAAGAAACAAAAATCGGGATACCATAAATGCCTTCAGTACCATAGGCCATGTGATCAATGACTTGGGCAAAATCATAACCACGATGATTCAGTGGTGCAGGCAAATACTCACCGAATAAGCAATAAGACAAAAATAACCCTGCAATCAAAGGAAGTGCAGGTCCCATACTTAGCCAAGTCGCTAGGAAGATCAACGCTAATGAAATCACACCGATCCCAATATCTCTAGGCAAAGGATCACCGGCACGAGTCAGCAAGGCAGTGTATTCAAGGGTCTGATAGCAAGCTACTGCAACTCCAGCTGCCGCTAATAACCAAGCCACCCTTATCCAAGTACCAGACACTCTGCGTGCATGCGCCACTAAAGGGAAAATCAGTAATAATAAAAAGCCAACATGCACAGCTCTGATAATTTGACTCGGTAGGTCAATCAAATGCGCAGCGGTTAGCACTTGAAACGCTGAAAACGCAACTGCAAACCAAAACAACAGCCGACCTTGCTGATTCGGTGGAAAAGTCGTTTCTAAAGGATGATCAATCAGGGAATTAGCCGGAAGTGCTGGAGCAGTATGCTGCATGGTGACCTCTCCGTTTCAAGCAAAAGAAGAGCTAGGATCAACTAGCTCTTCTGAGAGCGTGGCCTTAATAGCCTAAGGTCTTAGGTCTTACATTAAGCCTTTTTCTTTATAGAACTTTTCAGCACCCGGATGCAAAGGAATTGGCATCCCTTCGAGTGCTTTTTCCAACTTAATGTCTTTAGCCGCTTTGTGAGCAGCTTCCATTTCAGCTAGATTTTCAAACATAAGCTTGGTCATTTGATAAGCCATTTCATCCGAAACTTCAGCATGAGTGACTAAATAATTAATCACCGCCACCGTCTCAACCGCCTGCTCTTGGCCTTGATAAGTACCTGCAGGAATGCTACTAGCAATATAAGGCGCACCTAGTTTAGCCGCTATATCAGCAGGCACAGCCACAAGATTGACCTCAAATGAGGTTGATAAATCTTTGAGTGAAGCCACACCTAAACCCGCCGACTGTAAAGTCGAGTCAAGTTGACGATTTTTAATCAGCTCGACGGACTCAGCAAAAGGTAAATATTCTGTTTTGGCTAAATCACCATAAGCCATCCCTGCTGCTGCAAAAATAGCCCGAGCATTTAACTCTGTCCCGGATTTTGCCGCCCCCACAGACAAACTTTTACCTTTCAAGTCAGCTAAGGAATTTATCTTCGCCTCTTTAGCCGCCACAATTTGGATATAGTTTGGATAGACGGCCGCCAAACCCCGTAATTTATCCAGCTTGCCTTTAAAACCTGCATCCGTGTACCCTCCCAAGCAAGTTTCACAGAATCCCCCAAGGCTAGAGCAATTTCACCTTTACCTTGCTGCAATAAATTGAGGTTTTCTACGGAAGCTTTCGTTGCTTGAACTTGAGTACGCACCTCAGGAATTTTTTCACCATAAATTTTGGCTAGAGCCACCCCTAATGGGTAATAAACCCCGGAAGTTCCCCCCGTCAATACATTGATGAATTGCTCAGCCTGAGCAGGTAAGGCGCTTAAACTTAAAGTCATAGCGACTGCGCTAGTTAATAAAGTTTTACGCATAGATAAAGCTAAGTTCATAAATATCCTCCTCCAGAATAAACCAGCTAGCTAAGGCTCTTTACCGAGTATGGTCAAGAGAACTTGATGCTTGCATAGTAGCAGTGCAATCAGGCCAATGACTAGTCATGACTCATTTTCAACTCTGGTCTTCACTCTGCTAAATCTTGGTTAATTGCCTTAATTACTGCAAGCGGTGTTTTAGACTGTGTAATCGGCCGCCCCACTACCACATAATCAACCCCCAACTGCCGCGCTGCCAAAGGCGTAAGAATACGAGTTTGATCATCGGATTGACTACCTAAGGGACGAATCCCCGGAGTCACTAATAAAAACTCACCGCCACATTGCTGCTTAAGCTGCTGAGCCTCTTGAGCCGAACAAACCACTCCATCTAACCCACAAGCTTGTGTCAGAGCTGCTAGGTGACTGACTTGCTCAAACGGCGCTTGACTAATATTTAATTTCGCTAATTGCGCTTGATCCATCGAAGTCAATACGGTGACTGCAATCAGCTTCGGTGGCTTTACTAAACCAGCGATAGACTCCCGAGCCGCCAACATCATCTTATCCCCACCCAAGGCATGCACATTAAGCATCCACACACCGAGCTTAGCTGCGGATTGACAGGCTGCCGCGACGGTATTGGGAATATCATGGAATTTTAAATCGAGAAAGACTTCAAAACCTTGATCCACCAGTTTACGCACGAAGTCGGGGCCTGCGGCAACAAATAATTCAAAACCAACCTTTAACTTAGCATCCTGTGGAGCAAGCTGCTGAGTAAAATTCAGGGCTAACTCTGCAGAAGCAAAATCTAAAGCAATAATTAATCGACTGCTCACCAATCACTCCTTTCTAATTCGTAAATCGACTCACTGGCTCTGCACCGAGTCCCAATGATGACAGGCCGGACAGCGCCACACATATTCATGTAATTTATACCCACAATTTGCACATTGAAAGCGTGGCAACGTACTTGCGAGCCGCCCTAAGGCTAAACTTACCTCAGCTAAAATCGGTTGGGTTTCAGAGCTAGTCTCATGAGTCAAATAACGGGCGGCACAAGCAATGGTCTGTACATTGCCCACATCCTGCTGCAAATGTTGATGCATCAAAGGGATTAAACTCCGGCCCTGCCCTATTTCTTGTGCAATCGCCGCCAAGGAAGGTAACATTTTAGCATCCGGTGCACGTCGATACTCGGTACTCACCACTTCATACAATTGCTGCAATTCAAGCGTTTGGGTGAACACTGTGAGCAGGCGTTTAACCAATGAGGTCAATAAGCGTTGATCATAGATCAAAGCTTGGCGGAAATAGCTTAAAGCAGCTCGCCGCTCACCTCGAGCTAAAGCCAGCTCAGCTAACAAAGTTTGTACACGGGCAGATTGCGGATAAATACTCAAAGCTTTTTTTAGCTTTTCATCGGCTTGAAATAATTGCTTTTTAACTAATAACTCTTCTACTTGTTCACATAAGTAATGTGCCATTAACTGAGTACGCTCGGCCTTATCGACCACTGAGCATTCTGTTAATTCGAAGGCTTGTTCCCACTCATGTAATTGCTCATAAATACGCCGTAATGGCATACAGGCAGCGGTGTTTTTTGGATAGGTTTTTAATAATTCATTAAATACACTTTCTGCTCGATCCAATAAACCTGCCGCAAAAAAATCCTCGCCTAAGGCTAACATAGCAGCTTGACGTTGTGTATTCGTTAAATCAGGCCGCGCTACTAAGTGCTGATGCAAGCGCAAAGCGCGGTTCACTTCTCCACGATTGCGAAACATTTTCCCCAAAGCGAGAAAGGTTTCTGCGGCTTGGGCATCCAGACTTGGTGCTTCTAAAAAAATATCTAAGGCCTTATCAGGCTCCTCATTCAATAGAAAATTAATCCCCTGTACAAAACGGGTAGAAACTTCATTCGAATTGTTTTGATTAGAACGATTTTTTTTATAGGCGGTGCGCCAACCCGAATAGAAAGCCAAGGGTAATAAAAGAAAGAGAATTTCTAACATATCTCTAACATATATAAATAACTAAGGAGGCTAAAAAGCCTCCTAAGGAGTAAAGAAATACAGCGCTAGGTAACAAGAAAAAATTAGTCTTGGATAACATGATGTTGACGTGAGGTATTCACACGCTCGCGTAATTCCTTACCCGGCTTGAAATGAGGTACAAATTTAGGGGGTAAGCTGACTTGATCACCCGTTTTAGGATTGCGCCCTTTACGCGCCGTCCGGTGGTGCAAGGAAAAACTACCAAAGCCCCGAATTTCAATCCGCCCACCTGAAGATAAAGTTTCACTCATCGACTCTAACAATAATTTAATTGCAAGTTCGACATCTTTACTACTGAGGTGACTTTGTTTACGGGTGAGAATATCAATGATTTCAGATTTGGTCATCCGTTACGCTCCTGAAGCTTATTTATCTGAATTTGAAATTTTATAATTCTAGCGGGGAATGCAGGTAATTGCACTGGAATTAAAACCTAAACTTGCAATTACCTAGCATCTGGAATAAAGGTCTTCCTTGACCTAAGTTATTTTATTCCATTCTAAGGAGCAGAAAGATTAATTATAATTAATCACTCATTTGCTCTTTAAAAATATCACCTAATGAAGTTGAAGCAGAACCCTTAGTATACTCTTTCATCGTGCGGGCTTCTTCTTCATTTTCTTTAGCTTTAATAGACAGGTTAATCGCACGAGTTTTACGATCTACACCCATAAATTTAGCTTCGATTTCATCGCCTTCATTTAATAAAGTACGCGCATCTTCTACACGATCACGTGATAACTCAGAAGCTCGTAAAATACCTTCGATGCCTTCGCCTAAATCAATGCGTGCTGATTTCGCAGTCACTTCAACGACTTTACCTTTAACAAAGCTACCTTTGGCATGTGCAGCTACAAAATTGGAGAACGGATCTTGCTCCATTTGCTTAATACCCAGAGAAATACGCTCACGCTCTGGATCAACGGCTAAGACCACCGCCTCGACTTCATCACCTTTCTTATAGCTACGGACAGCTTCTTCGCCCGGTGCGTTCCAAGAAATATCCGACAAATGCACTAAGCCATCAATACCACCATCTAAACCGATGAAGATACCGAAGTCAGTGATCGACTTGATCTTGCCAGAAACTTTATCACCTTTGTTATGCGAAGTCGCAAACTCATCCCAAGGATTCGCTTGACATTGCTTCATACCCAAAGAAATACGACGGCGATCCGCATCAATGTCGAGGATCATGACTTCAACTTCATCACCCAAAGTCACAACTTTAGCTGGGTTAACGTTTTTGTTGGTCCAATCCATTTCAGAGACGTGGACTAAGCCTTCAACGCCATCTTCAATCTCAACGAAACAACCATAGTCAGTTAAGTTGCTCACTTTACCGAACAGACGGGTTTCGCGTGGGTAACGACGCACTAAATCTTGCCATGGATCTTCGCCTAATTGCTTCAAGCCCAAAGATACACGGTTTTTATCTTTATCGAACTTAAGAACCTTAACTTCAATTTCATCACCGATATTAACCACTTCAGAAGGATGCTTAACACGCTTCCAAGCCATATCTGTAATGTGTAATAGACCGTCAATGCCACCTAAGTCAAGGAAAGCACCATAATCAGTGAGGTTTTTAACCACACCTTTAACCGCTTGACCTTCTTGGAGATTATCCAATAAAGCTTCGCGTTCTGCGCTGTACTCTTCTTCAACTACCGCACGGCGAGAAACCACAACATTATTACGCTTTTGATCCAATTTGATCAGTTTGAACTCGAGCTCTTTACCTTCTAAATAAGCCGTGTCACGCACTGGACGCACATCGACCAAAGAACCCGGTAAGAAAGCACGAATATCACTTAATTCAACCGTAAAGCCACCTTTGACTTTGCCAGTAATAATACCGGTAACAATCTCATCATTTTTAAAGGCTTCATCAAGAATTTCCCAAGCGCGCATCCGCCGAGCTTTTTCACGCGACAAGCGTGTCTCACCAAAGCCATCTTCAACTGTATCTAAAGCAACTTCAACTAAGTCGCCCACTTGAACAGTGACTTCACCACGTTCGTTTTTGAACTGCTCAGCCGGAATGACCCCTTCCGACTTTAGGCCAGCGCTGACAATAATGAAATCAGGGCGTACATCAATAACCGTCGCGTTAACCAAGGAACCCGGTTTCATCTGGGTGTAAGATAGGCTCTCTTCAAACAGCTCTGCAAAACTTTCAGTCATGAATCCATTTACCTGTAAATTTAAAATGTTCACCACAACGATCCTGTTATGATGGGCAAAAATAAAAAGCCCGGACAATCCTTGTCTGGGCCTCTGCATAGTTTTTCCAGCGCAGGTCTAATAAGACTGCAAAATCAAACTCAACACTTCTTCAGGACTGAGCTGACTACTGTCAATGATTAAGGCATCATCGGCTGGACGCAAGGGGGCTATCGGGCGATTACTATCGCGTTCATCACGCTCTTTAATCTCCCTAATAAGGGCGGCGATATTAGCATAAATTCCTTGCTCGCTCAACTGTTTAAGCCGTCTTTGCGCCCGGATCTCGGGGCTAGCGGTTAAAAATACCTTAAGCTTAGCATCAGGGAAAACAACCGTCCCCATATCACGCCCATCCGCGACTAATCCTGGGGCTTGGCGAAAAGCGCGCTGCTGATCTATTAAGGCGGCTCGCACGGCCGGTAAAGTAGAAATCCGTGAAGTAGCATCCGCAACCACTGGAGTACGAATCGCCAGACTGACCTCTTGATGATTCCGCCAAACTTTGCCGTCGGTAAAGCGCATCGCTAAGCTTTGAATCAAATTAACTAAGGCCGTCTCATCCTCTAAATCCAGCTTAGCCTCTAAAGCAGCGTGAGCGGCGACACGATAAATCGCCCCACTATCCAATAAAAACCAGCCTAATTGCTTAGCCAGCAAAGCAGCTATCGTCCCCTTACCTGAACCTGCTGGGCCATCAATCGTGATCACAGGAGCTTGCTTATTCTCCATCCGTAGTGATTCCTAAACCTGCTTGTTGGGCAAGCGTAACAAAACCCGGAAAAGAGGTATTCACCGTAGCACAATCATGAATCAATATTGGGCTAGTCGCACCTAAACCTGCAATCGCAAACGACATTGCAATCCGATGATCATTATGGCTGGTCACATGACCACCGCTGAGCTGCCCCCCTTGAATAATGATCCCATCAGGTGTCGGTTGCGCCTGTATCCCACAAGCCTGTAAACCATCCGCCATCACCTGAATTCGATCACTTTCTTTGACCCGTAACTCCTCAGCACCCGTCAAAACCGTTTCCCCTGTCGCACACGAAGCTGCAACAAATAACACAGGAAATTCATCAATCGCCAGTGGCACCAGTTCTTCTGGAATACGGATTCCTTGTAGTTTCGCTGAGCGCACCCGAATATCTGCCACTGGCTCACCACCCACTTCCCGCAGATTCAATAGCTCTAAATTCGCGCCCATTAAGCGTAAAATATCAATCACCCCGGTACGGGTTGGATTCATACCCACATGCTCAATCATTAAATCTGAGCCTTCGGCAATACTCGCACCGACCATGAAAAAAGCGGCCGAGGAAATATCAGAGGGAACATCAATCGCGGTCGCTGTCAGCTTGCCCCCCCCTTCTAGGCTAATCCGATTACCCTCTGTGTGAACCGTATAGCCAAACCCCCGCAGCATACGTTCAGTATGATCACGAGTAGGAGCAGGTTCAGTGACCGAGGTTTCACCTTCAGCATATAAACCTGCTAATAATAAAGCAGACTTTACTTGTGCACTGGCCATCGGCATCGCATAGTGAATACCTTTAAGCGTACTGCCACCGTGCACCTCTAAAGGTGGAGTCCCCTGTTCGGTAGCATCAATCCGTGCACCCATCAATGCTAAAGGCACTGTCACGCGCTTCATCGGGCGCTTAGACAGCGAGCTATCGCCCGTCATGCGTACATCAAAGGTCTGCCCACTCATCAGACCGGACATTAAGCGCATCGAAGTCCCCGAATTACCCATCTCTAAATCTGTATCGGGCGCGGTTAAACCCCGCAAGCCGACACCATGAATCGTGAGATTGCCATCCTCACTCGGACCTTCAATTTGCACCCCCATCGTCCGAAAAGCCTGCAGGGTACACAGGCAGTCTTCACCTTGTAAGAAACCACTGACTTGAGTAATCCCTTCCGCTAAAGAACCGAGCATAATTGAGCGATGGGAAATAGATTTATCGCCGGGCACACGAATCCGCCCTGTTAACTTGCCACCGGGTTGCACTAGAAAACGAAGATTTTGATGACTCACGTTAAGGTTGTCCTGCTGATTGAAGGGGTTCAAAACGAGCAATATAGTTATCGCGGGCTTGTTTAGCCTTGGTCATCCGCTGATACAAGGCGTCGCCATGCTGTTCACGGATGAGCTTGGCAAACTCACTCAGATTGGTTTGCAAAGCTTGAATCATACTGAGAATGGCTTCGTCATTATAAAGACAAATATCGCGCCACATGACCGGATCACTGGAAGCTATACGGGTGAAATCACGAAAGCCACCTGCTGCATAACGCAAAATATCTTCCTGCTGAGGCATATTCAGCAAAGTATCCACTAAAGAAAAAGCCAAGACATGCGGTAAATGGCTGGTCGCTGCTAAGACTTGATCATGCAAATCAACGGGCATTTGCTCAACCATCGCCCCCGTCACTTCCCACATGGCTGCAACGGCTGCTAAAGCCTTGGGGTCAGTGTTTTGAGTGGGAGTTAAGATCACTCGTCGCCCTTGATACAAATCAGCGACTGCCGCGTCTACACCACTTTTCTCACGGCCTGCAACCGGATGGCCGGGCACAAATTGAGTATAGTCCGCCCCCATCACCTCACGGACTTGTCCAACAATCGAGCCTTTAGTGCTACCTGCATCGGTTAGAATACAGTTGGCGGGCAAGGCCTCTTTAATCTGTTCTAAGACTGCTTGCATCGCCCCCATCGGTACTGCGAGCAACACCATATCTGCATCGCGCACAGCAGCTTGGGCATCTAAGGTATAACTGTCAATCACGCCTAATTTCATGGCTTTTTGCAGATTTTCGGTATTGCGACCACAACCGACAATCTGCTTACAGTAATTGGCTTCCCGCAAGGCCAAGGCTAATGAGCCACCAATTAAGCCGACCCCAAAAATCACTAGTTTATTAATCACGCCGCCAGCACCCTCTTCAAGGCGTCAATACAACGCTGATTTTGTGGTTCAGTACCGATCGTAATCCGTAAATGCTGTGGCAAACCATAAGCAGCAATCGGGCGGACAATCACCCCTTCACGCAGCAAAGCGGCATAGATCGGTGCAGCTGGACGCTGCATATTCAGGGTAATGAAATTCCCAACAGTAGGCATATATTCCCAATGATGCGCCTCACAAGCCGCCAACCATTGCTTTAAACCTGCTTGATTGGTAGCCACACTACTTTGCAAAAACTCATCATCATCCAAAGCTGCGGTGGCTGCTGCTAGCGCTAAAGCATTCACATTAAAGGGTTGGCGGACTCGATTTAAAATATCCGCGATTTCTGCACTCGAGGCTGCATAGCCGACTCTTAACCCCGCCAAACCATAAATCTTTGAAAAGGTGCGGGTCACAATCAAGTTCGGGAATTGCGCTAGCCAAGCTAAAGCATTTGGAAACTCAGCATCTTGAACATATTCCGTATAAGCCTCATCAATGACAACGATCACCCGCTGAGGGACTTGCTCAAGGAAATTCAATAAATCTGCTTTGGCTAACCAAGTACCCGTGGGATTATTCGGATTGGCGATAAAAATTAATTGCGTATTATCCTGAATCTTCGCTAATACCTTAGTCAGATCATGCCCATAAGGCATGCTGGCATGCTCGGGTGGATGGGCTTTAGCCATGAGCAACTCAGCCCCTGTCGCCTGAATCACGATGGGATAAACTGCGAAAGCAAACTCAGAGCAAACTGCTGAACGCCCTTGGGTCAGAAAAGCCCGTGCAATTAACTCTAAGACATCATTAGAGCCATTGCCTAAGGTAATTTGCTGACTGTCTAAGCCAAACTTGCTTGCCAAAGCGGCTTTTAAGCGATAACCGCTCCCATCAGGATAAAGCTCTAAAGCCTTTAAGGGTTGAGCCAAAGCAGCCAAGGCTTTAGGGCTAGTTCCCAGCGGATTTTCATTAGAGGCCAGTTTGAGAATATGGCTAATACCCAATTCACGCTCTAATTCTTCAATCGGTTTACCGGGTTGATAAGGCGATAAAGCCTGCACACCTGCTAAGGCAAGGCTTTGATAATTAATTGTTGCTGGCATGATGCTCACGATCTGCATTAATCAGGCCAGCATTCAATCATATTAAAAGCGACTTTGCCAGCCTCAAACTGTACTGGCAAACCGAGACTCGCCTGAGTTTATTTAAAGATGACGGTTTTATTCCCATCTAAAAACACGCGATGCTCAACATGCAGTTTCACGGCTCTTGACAGTGCAATCGTTTCTGTATCCCGCCCAACTGCGACTAAAGCCTCGGGTGAATACGAGTGATCCACCACTTGCACAGCCTGTTCAATAATAGGGCCTTCATCTAAATCAGCGGTCACATAGTGTGCCGTTGCCCCAATCAATTTCACACCACGCTCATAGGCCTGATGATAAGGTTTCGCCCCCTTAAAGCCGGGTAAAAAAGAGTGATGAATATTAATGGCGCGCCCGCGCAGCTCACGACACAAACTATCAGAGAGGATTTGCATATAACGCGCTAACACGACTAACTCGGTACCAGTTTGCTCAATAATTTCCATTAAGCGCACTTCTTGCTCTAACTTATTTTCTTTGGTGACCGGCAGATAAATAAAGCGTAAGCCCTCACGCTCAGCCATCGGCCTTAAATCCAGATGATTCGATACCACCGCAGTAATCTGCATAGGTAATTCACCTTTATGATGCCGATATAAAAGATCATCAAAGCAATGGTCGAATTTACTCACCATAATCAAGACTTTGACAGGTTGTGCAGTACTATGGATCGACCAGTCAATCCCAAAACGCTCAGACACTGGCCTTAAGGCTTCGCGTATATCTACTAATGTACTCGTACCGATCTGAACTTGCGCATGAGCGCGCATAAAAAAGCGCCCACTTTCACGATCATCAAACTGTGCCATCTCATTCAGATAGCAACCTTGCTCAAATAAAACGGAAGTAACCGCTGCCACGATACCGCGAGCGGCCTCGCAGCTAGCGCGTAGAATAAAGGAAGCCGCTGCAGCTTCTTGCTTATATTTATCAATACTCATGATCTAGTGACTCTGCTGTCTGCTGTGATTGCCATCAGTTTCATTAATCTTGATTGACTAGTCAATCAATAGTTAAAGCTTAGCTAAACCTTATTAAAACTCAACTGCAGACTAGCAAGTTCTAGACAAGCTGCAAGCTTAGCAGACGAAATCTCTTGCTTTATTTGCAAGCTTTTTACCTTGATTTTGCTTGGTTTTGCTAGAAACTTGCTAAATCAGCGCGTTTTTTGAATTTATTCCATTTTTTTGAAATCAATACCCTCAGCATAAGCTGCCATCTCATCGGCACTGACTTTTTCACCTTTCACGGTAACCATATATTGATTGGCAACCGCAAATTGATAGTCACCACCTTGATTAGCTGCATCATAAGTAGAAATCGCTTTTTGCCCCGCCACTTTTTCCAGCTTCCCCCCCGAAGAAGTCGCAAACATCGGGTTAGCAAACAAGGCCATCATCCCTTGCAGCATGGGCGAATCGGTCACAATTTGAATACTGATCGAGCTATCCCCTTTCGTGTAGCGCTTTTCAACCGTGATCCCACCTCCAAACATCGCCGCCCCGACCGCAGTCGATTCAGCCGCGTTAGCTGTCCAACCTGAGAGCGGCTGGGGTAGCAGCTGTTCTAAATTTTTGGCCTTAGCTTGTTGAATCAATTGCACCGCGTAATTCAAACTTTCAATCGCTTTTGCATTATCACCTTTGGCATAAGCCTCTGAGGCTTCTTGAATGGAATCAGTGACATCATCGGCGTGCAACGGAGTAAATACAGTGGCTAAGCTGAATAAAACTACGGTCATTAATTGGCGTTTTAACATAGTAAGCTCCTCGCATAGCTTATTGATTATTCATGGATGCTCGTGAATTTACGGGTAAATCTCAGCATAGTGTGCCAGTTTCAGACTTGCTTCAACTAATTCCAGACTAAGCTGATTTATGCTATAAACCATTAAATTTAATCCATATAGATCTTAAGGCTTTATTGCACTATGTTTTTTGATGCCATTCTGACACGCTCTGCGACCATGCAAGCTATTTAATAGACCTCTTGCGAAAATAATTATCCCCCAATCATCCGATTAACAAGAGCGGCGATCAACCGTAAGCGTAGCTCAAACCGTCGTCGCCGTCCTCGGTAAACCCCCTTCAGAATCCGAAAAATTTTCAGTGAGCGAATCCGATGCTCCACCTTGACCCGAACCTTGGCCAACCGCTGATTGAACTCCATTTGCTCCGGCTCTAAGTCTCGACCCGGCGGCTTTTTGA
>NZ_FUYB01000036.1 GCF_900167255.1 Thiothrix eikelboomii | reverse complement strand
CAATCCGATTGCGATGGAAGATGGTTTACGCTTTGCGATCCGTGAAGGCGGTCGTACAGTCGGAGCCGGTGTCGTCGCTAAAATTGTTGAGTAAACTAACAATACTCATTAATTTAGTTGCAGAATATGGCGGGAGTCTGTAAACTCCCGTCCTCTCGTTTGTTAGGCCAATAGCTCAATTGGCAGAGCGGCGGTCTCCAAAACCGCAGGTTGGGGGTTCGATTCCCTCTTGGCCTGCCATCTTTTAGCAAGATGGCTTTCTACAAATTCTAGCTTATCTTTGTGCAAGTCTTTGTATAAAGTCATTTAGGCTGTTTAGGTTGTATCAAAAAATTATGTCTTCAAAAGTTGAACAACAGACGTCCTCATTCGATACGATTAAACTGATTTTATCATTGGTTTTATTGTTGGTTGGGATTGGTGGTTTCTACTATTTCGATACCTGGAAGGGTGAACCTGTTTCAGTCTTAATCAGGGTCTTAGGTCTATTAGCTTTTGTTGCTATCGCTATTGTTATTGCTGCAACCACTGAAAAAGGGCGCAATTTAGTTACCTTCTTAAAAGACAGCCGGATGGAAGTCCGCAAGATGGTATGGCCTACTCGGGCTGAAACCATGCAGACGACGCTTATGGTCATGGTTATTGTTTTACTGCTTTCTCTCTTCCTCTGGCTGGTAGATATGCTTCTAGGCTGGGGTGTTAAAACCTTGCTAGGAGGTGGTTGATGGCTAAGCGTTGGTATGTAGTTCAAGCTTTTTCTGGGTTTGAAGGTCAAGTTCAGCGTTCTTTAAAAGAGCGTGTGCAGCGTTTTGAGATGCAAGACCAATTTGGTGAGATTTTAGTTCCTACCGAAGAGGTCGTAGAAATGCGTGAAGGTCAAAAGCGCCGTAGTGAACGTAAATTCTTTCCGGGCTATGTTTTAGTCGAAATGGAAATGAATGATGATACTTGGCATATGGTCAAGAATACCTCGCGTGTCTTAGGTTTTATTGGTGGTTCTGGTGATAAGCCAGCTCCGATCACACAGAAAGAAGTGGATAATATTCTGCGCCGGGTTGAAGAGGGTGTCGATAAGCCTAAGCCTAAAGTCTTATTTGATGCTGGCGAAGTCGTGCGTGTTAACGATGGTCCTTTTAAAGATTTTAATGGTGTCGTCGAAGAAGTTAACTACGAAAAGAGCCGCCTGTTAGTCGCAGTGCAAATATTTGGTCGCTCAACGCCTGTTGAGCTTGAGTTCTATCAGGTCGAGAAAACCTGATTGCACAACGGGGAGCCGTGAGGCGTTGGTACCCATTCATAGGTAAATCAAAATGGCAAAAAAAGTAACCGGCTATATCAAGCTGCAAGTTGCTGCTGGTAAAGCTAATCCAAGTCCACCGGTTGGTCCTGCATTGGGTCAAAAAGGTGTGAATATTATGGAATTCTGTAAGTCCTTCAATGCTGCTACTCAGGGCATGGAAGTAGGAATGCCGATTCCAGTCGTTATCACGGTATATAGCGATAAAAGCTTTACCTTTATTACTAAAACTCCGCCTGCTTCCGTATTGTTGAAAAAAGCAATGGGTTTGAAGTCTGGTAGTGCTCGTCCAAATAGCGATAAAGTGGGCAAGATTAACCGTGCGCAATTAGAAGAAATTGCCAAGACTAAAGAGCCAGACTTAACAGCAGCTAATTTAGATGCCGCCGTGCGTACTATTGCAGGTACAGCACGTAGTATGGGCTTAGAAGTAGAGGGCGTATAAATGGCAAAGCTAACTAAGCGTCAAAAAGCAATTCGCGAGAAAGTAGATAGCACGAAAGTTTATGCTGTTAGTGAAGCGCTGGATTTATTGAAGTCACTGCCTGCTGCAAAATTCACTGAAAGTGTGGATGTGGCCATCAATTTAGGTGTTGACCCACGTAAATCGGATCAAGTGGTGCGTGGTTCTACCGTTTTACCGAATGGTAATGGCAAAACTGTACGGGTAGCTGTGTTTACCCAAGGTGCAAACGTAGAGGCGGCGAAAGCAGCTGGTGCAGACATTGTTGGTTTTGATGATCTAGCGGCTGAAGTTAAAGCAGGCAAGATGGATTTCGATGTCGTTATCGCAAGCCCTGACGCTATGCGTGTGGTGGGTCAGCTAGGCCAGATTTTAGGCCCGCGTGGTTTAATGCCTAACCCTAAAGTGGGTACGGTAACTCCAAACGTGGCTGAAGCTGTTAAAAATGCTAAATCAGGTCAAGTTCGTTATCGTACTGATAAAGCAGGTATTATTCATTGCGGTATTGGTAACACCAGTTTTGGCACTGAAGCATTAGCTCAAAATTTAGCGACTTTAGTTGCTGACTTAGTGAAGGCCAAACCATCTACTTCTAAAGGTGTTTACCTCAAGGGTATCGCTGTGTCCACGACCATGGGGCCTGGCTTAAAAGTAGATCAAGCGAGCGTTACTGCTTAAAAAGATTTTGAGTTTTTAAACTCAAACCCAAGCTTACAAGGATGTAAGCTGCTGAAAAGCATTGAGATATACAAGGCTGTATGTCGTCAAAGACCGCAGGCGTCTTGAATAAGACTTAATCGTTCTGCAGTAAATGTAGAGAACCTGCGCAGATGGCGTTTCCCGAGTCAGTCACTGGTTTGGGGCGCTGTTTCCTTCTTAACTTAAATGATTAAGTTGAGATTGATAACTGGTGGTTTATCCATCAAACCAGGAGTAGATAACGTGGCATTAACACTGGAAGAGAAAAAAGAGATTGTCTCTGAAGTGGCCGCAGTTGCTGCAAGTGCTCATTCTGCGGTTGCTGCTGAGTACCGTGGATTGACTGTGTCACAACTCACCACACTGCGTAAAAACGCACGTAAAGGTGGAGTTTATCTAAGTGTAGTGAAGAACAATCTAGCGCGTATTGCCGTTAATGGTACTGCTTTCGAGTGTATCCAAGATGGCTTAAAAGGTCCGTTGATTTTGGCATTTTCTCAAGAAGATCCAGGTTCTGCGGCGCGTCTGGTGAAGGACTTCCTAAAAGACAAAGCCAACGAAAAGTTAGCAGTACAATTCGTCGCCATTGACGGAAAAATGCTGCCCGCTGCTGAGTTGGAACGTCTGGCGAAATTGCCGACTCGCTCACAAGCAATCGCTACCTTGGCGGCTGCGATTCGTGCGCCTCTCGACAAATTTGCTCGCACACTTGCTGCAGTGCGTGATCAAAAAGCTGAAGCCGCTGGCGTTAGCGTAGAGTAATTACTGACAAAGGTTTTGGAGATTTACATGGCCTGTACAAAAGACGATATGTTGGATGCAATTGCCAACATGACAGTGACTGAGATCGTTGATCTGATTTCAGCGATTGAAGAGAAATTCGGTGTGACGGCTGCGGTGGCAGTCGCTGCGGGCCCTGCGGGTGGCGCTGATGCTGCTCCAGTGGTTGAAGAGCAAACTGAATTTAACGTGATCATGAAGAGCTTCGGCGCTAACAAGATCAATGTCATTAAAGCTATCCGTGTTATCACCGGTCTGGGCTTGAAAGAAGCGAAAGACATGGTTGAAGGCGTACCTTCTACGGTTAAAGAAGGCGTCTCTAAGGATGAGGCTGCTAAGGTTAAGAAAGAACTGGAAGATGCAGGTGCTGAGGTCGAACTCAAGTAAGCTTGAGGTTAGGATGATTCTAAGCAACTTCTAGTCGTTCTAAAGTTCACGAGGCTGGCAGTGTTTTACGCTGTCGGCCTTTTGTCGCTTGTCAGACATTAAATGACAGAAAAGATTTCGATTCCAGTTGAGGAAGCATAATGGGACTAAGTTACACTGAGAAAAAACGGATCCGCAAAGATTTTGGCAAACGTGAGCAGATTCTGGAAGTACCTGACCTGTTAACTATTCAGTTGGAGTCTTATCGGCAGTTCCTGCAACTTGACCGGCCTGTGCAAGAGCGTTCTGCAACGGGCCTGCATGCTGCCTTTTCTTCAGTCTTTCCGATTGTAAGTTACAATAACTATATCACACTTGAATATGTGGATTATCGGTTAGCTGAACCCGTGTTTGATGTTCATGAATGCCAATTGCGTGGCTTAACTTATGCAGCATCGTTGCGCGTGAAATTGCGCTTAGTGATTCATGATAAAGAAGCCCCCGTTGAAGCCAAAGTCGTCAAGTCGATTAAAGAGCAAGACGTTTACTTAGGCGAATTACCGCTGATGACCGATAAAGGTACTTTTATTATTAATGGTACTGAGCGAGTTATTGTCTCGCAATTGCATCGCTCACCCGGCGTGTTTTTTGAACATGACAAAGGTAAGTCGAATACGGCTGGCAAATTATTGCACAGTGCACGGGTTATTCCTTATCGTGGCTCATGGTTGGATTTTGAATTCGATCCTAAAGACAGTATTTATGTACGGATTGATCGTCGCCGTAAACTAGCGTCTACTATTCTGTTACGCGCTTTAGGGATGGAAAATGAAAAAATTCTTGAGTACTTCTTCGAGAATGTCAAAGTCCACCTCCTCGATAAAGGTGTTGAGATTGATCTAGTCCCTGAGCGTTTGCGGGGTGAATTAGCTGCTTTTGATATTTTATTAGATGGCAATGTCATCGTTGAAACCGGTCGGCGGATTACCGCTAAGCATATTCGCCAACTAGAAAAGAGTGGCATCAGCAAATTAGCTGTACCTGAAGAATATATGTACGGCAAGGTATTAGCGAAAAATATTATTGATACCTCTACCGGTGAGTTGGTTGCAGATGCGAATGCGGAACTCACAGAAGAGTTAGTCAATAAACTGCGTGATAATGGGGTTGAGAGTTTCGATATTCTCTATACCAATGAATTGGATCGTGGTCCGTTTATTTCTAATACTTTGAATATTGATCCAACCCGTACTCGCTTAGAAGCGCAGATTGAAATTTATCGAATGATGCGCCCGGGCGAGCCACCGACTAAGGAATCGGCTGAAAGCTTATTCAATAATCTATTCTTCACCGATGATCGTTATGACTTGTCGGCGGTAGGGCGGATGAAGTTTAACCGTCGTTTAGGCCGTGAAGATTCCGTCGGTAGCGGTGTCTTAGATCAAGCTGATATTTTAGCTGTTCTAAAAAAGCTGATTGATATTCGTGATGGTCGTGATGATGTCGATGATATTGACCACTTAGGTAATCGTCGTATTCGTAGCGTTGGCGAAATGGCGGAAAATGCCTTCCGTGTGGGTTTGGTTCGAGTTGAGCGGGCAGTCAAAGAACGTTTAACGATGGCAGAAAGTGAGGGTTTAATGCCTCAAGAATTGGTGAATTCAAAACCAGTTTCTGCGGCGATTAAAGAATTCTTTGGTTCTAGCCAATTATCGCAATTCATGGATCAAAACAATCCATTGTCTGAAGTCACGCATAAGCGCCGGATCTCAGCCTTGGGCCCAGGTGGTCTGACTCGTGAGCGTGCAGGCTTTGAAGTGCGGGACGTGCATCCGACCCATTATGGTCGGGTCTGCCCGATTGAAACACCTGAAGGACCCAATATCGGTCTGATTAACTCTTTATCTGTGTATGCGCGTACCAATGAATATGGCTTTTTAGAAACACCCTATCGCCGTGTGGTCGATGGTAAAGCTACTCAAGAAATCGACTATTTATCAGCGATTGAAGAGTCTCAATATGTGATTGCGCAAGCGAATGCTGATTTAGATGAGCAGGGTGCTTTCTTAGATGAATTCGTGAATTGCCGTTACCGCAATGAATTCACCACGATGGCGTCTGATCGTATGCAGTATATGGATGTTTCGCCCAAGCAGATCGTGTCAGTGGCAGCTTCTTTGATTCCCTTCTTAGAGCATGATGATGCTAACCGTGCTTTGATGGGGTCTAACATGCAACGCCAAGCAGTGCCTTGCTTACGTGCTGAGACTGCTATCGTCGGTACAGGTATGGAGCGGGCGGTTGCGGTGGATTCTGGTTCGACCGTCGCTGCGCGCCGTGGTGGGGTGATTGACTCGGTGGATGCGGGTCGTGTGGTGGTGCGCGTCAATGATAATGAAGCAGATGAGCGTGGTGGGGTTGATATTTACAACCTGATTAAATACACCCGTTCGAATCAAAATACCTGCATCAATCAGCGCCCGATTGTCAAAGTCGGCGATGTGGTTGCGCGTGGCGATGTATTAGCAGATGGCTCTTCGACTGACTTGGGTGAGTTGGCTTTAGGACAGAATATGTTCATCGCCTTCATGCCTTGGAATGGTTATAACTTCGAAGACTCGATTTTGTTATCTGAGCGGGTGGTCGATGAAGACCGCTATACTACGATTCATATCGAGGAAATGTCCTGCTTAGCGCGTGATACCAAACTAGGCCCTGAGGAAATTACTGCCGATATTCCCAACGTGAGCGAAAGCTTGCTGGCAAAACTGGACGAGTGCGGGATTATTCATGTCGGCGCAGAAGTAAAACCGAATGATATTCTGGTGGGTAAAGTAACACCTAAGGGTGAAAGCCAATTAACTCCAGAAGAAAAGCTTTTACGAGCCATTTTCGGTGAAAAGGCTTCTGACGTTAAAGATAGCTCTTTGCGTGTTCCAACCGGGATGACTGGGACGGTGATCGACGTGCGGGTCTTTACTCGGGATGGTGTTGAGCGTGATGCACGTGCTTTAGCTATTCAAGAAGAAGACTTGAAAAAGGTGCGTAAGGACTTACTGGATGAGCTGCGGATTTACGAATCGGATGTATTTGCGCGGGTCTCCAAAATGGTCGCCGGTCAAGTCGCTGATGGCGGTTTAAGAGGTTTAAAAGCTGGTTCAGTTGTCACTCAAGAGCAGCTAACCGCTGTTCCCCGTCATGAGTGGTTCTCTTTGCGCATGCAAGACGACAGTTTGAATGTGCAGCTCGAAACCTTATCGACTCAGATGTCTGAGAAGAAGAAAGAGTACGAAATTCGCTTACAGAAACAGCGTGATAAATTGACTGCTGGCGATGATCTAGCGCCTGGCGTTTTGAAAATGGTCAAAGTCTATGTTGCTGTGAAGCGGCGGATGCAGCCCGGTGACAAGATGGCGGGTCGTCACGGGAACAAGGGCGTGGTATCACGCATTGTTCCGGTCGAAGATATGCCTTATTTGGAAAATGGCCAGACTGTCGACATCGTTCTGAATCCTTTGGGTGTACCGTCACGGATGAATGTGGGTCAGGTGTTAGAAACGCATTTAGGTTGGGCTGCCAAAGGTTTAGGTCATAAGATCGGGCGGATGATTGACGCGAAAGCGAAAGTCGATGAAATGCGCAAATTCTTAACCGAAATCTATGAAACCGGTGGTAATCCACGTCAAGGTGATTTGTCTGAAATGACGGATGCTGAAGTCATTGAAATGGCAGGCAATTTGCGTAAAGGCGTGCCGATGGCAACTCAAGTATTTGACGGCGCGGATGAAGCAGAAATCAAGGCTATGTTGCGCTTAGCGGACTTGCCAGAAAGTGGGCAAACCCGACTTTATGACGGCCGTACTGGTGATGCGTTTGAGCGCAAAGTCACGGTTGGCTATATGCATATGCTGAAGCTGAACCACTTAGTTGATGACAAAATGCATGCACGCTCAACCGGGCCTTATAGCTTAGTCACTCAGCAGCCTTTGGGTGGTAAAGCCCAATTTGGTGGCCAACGCTTCGGTGAGATGGAAGTATGGGCCTTGGAAGCTTACGGTGCGGCTTATACCTTGCAAGAAATGCTCACGGTGAAGTCAGACGATGTGAATGGACGGAACAAGATGTATAAAAACATCGTGGATGGTGATCATTATATGGAAGCCAGCATGCCTGAGTCCTTCAATGTCTTGATGAAGGAAATCCGTTCTCTCGGTTTAAATATCGAGCTGGAAAGAGAGTAATTTGAGCGAATACAGCAGGCGGAAAAATAGCGATGAAAGATTTATTAAACCTTTATAAGCAACAGCAGGAAATTCAAGAGTTCGATGCAATTCGTATCGGGCTTGCTTCCCCTGAAGTGATTCGTTCATGGTCTTATGGTGAAGTTAAAAAGCCAGAAACCATTAACTATCGTACCTTTAAGCCAGAGCGGGATGGTTTGTTCTGCGCGAAAATCTTTGGTCCGGTCAAGGATTTTGAATGCTTGTGTGGTAAGTACAAGCGTTTAAAGCATCGGGGCGTAGTCTGTGAAAAATGCGGTGTTGAAGTCACTCAAACCAAAGTGCGGCGTGAGCGCATGGGGCATATTGATCTCGCTAGCCCGGTGGCACATATTTGGTTTTTAAAGTCAT
The DNA here is from genome assembly GCF_900167255.1 of Thiothrix eikelboomii. GTDB lineage: Bacteria > Pseudomonadota > Gammaproteobacteria > Thiotrichales > Thiotrichaceae > Thiolinea > Thiolinea eikelboomii. Next base: position 7,129 of record NZ_FUYB01000036.1, on the reverse strand, counting down.
TACCTTCTCGGATTGGCTTGATGCTGGATATGACCTTGCGTGACATCGAGCGTATTCTCTATTTTGAGATTTTCGTGGTCACTGAGCCGGGTATGACTACTTTGGAGCGTGGTACGCTGCTCTCTGATGAGGCTTATTTAGAGGCTGTCGAAGAGTTTGGTGATGAGTTCGAAGCGAAAATGGGTGCTGAAGCGATTCAGGACTTGTTATCAGGTATTGATCTGAAGCACGAAATCGCCAAGATGCGTGAAGAGATCAACGAAACGGGCTCTGAAACCAAATTAAAGCGTTTAGGTAAGCGTTTGAAGGTTATGGAGTCTTTCGTGTCTTCAGGTAATCGTCCTGCGTGGATGATTATGAATGTGCTGCCGGTATTACCACCGGATCTACGTCCTTTAGTTCCTTTGGATGGCGGTCGCTTCGCAACTTCAGACCTGAATGATTTGTATCGCCGCGTGATTAATCGGAATAACCGTTTAAAACGCTTATTAGAGCTGAATGCTCCCGATATTATCGTGCGCAATGAAAAGCGTATGTTGCAAGAGTCAGTGGATGCACTCTTAGATAACGGTCGGCGTGGTCGTGCGATTACGGGTTCTAACAAGCGCCCCTTGAAATCCTTATCGGATATGATTAAGGGTAAGCAGGGTCGTTTCCGGCAGAATCTGTTAGGTAAGCGGGTTGACTATTCGGGTCGTTCGGTCATCGTGGTTGGGCCGACTTTACGTCTGCACCAATGCGGTCTACCGAAGAAAATGGCCTTGGAGTTATTTAAACCCTTCATTTTCGGTAAGCTGCAACGCCGTGGTTTAGCCACCACGATTAAGGCGGCGAAAAAGCTAGTGGAGCGGGAAACCGCTGAAGTTTGGGATATTCTCGCAGAAGTAATTCGTGAGCATCCGGTTCTGTTGAATCGTGCACCGACTTTACACCGTTTGGGTATTCAAGCGTTTGAACCCGTATTGATCGAAGGGAAAGCGATTCAGTTACACCCTTTGGTTTGTTCTGCTTTTAACGCTGACTTTGATGGCGACCAAATGGCGGTACACGTACCTTTGTCATTGGAAGCACAGCTTGAAGCACGTAGCTTGATGATGTCCACCAATAACGTCTTGTCCCCTGCGAATGGTGCACCGATTATTGTGCCTTCACAAGACATCGTGTTGGGCTTGTATTATATGTCACGTGAAGCGATTGGTGCGAAAGGCGAAGGCATGATCTTTGCTGATCCGCAAGAAGCGCAACGGGCTTATGAAACAGGCAATGCGTCTTTACATGCCAAAGTTAAAGTACGGATCACTGATTATATTAAAGAAGACAATGGTGAGTTCACTAAGCGCATTCGCTTAATTGATACCACAGTGGGTCGGTCGATTCTGACGACTATTATGCCAAAAGGCTTGCCATTCGAGATCTTTAATACAGTCTTAAAGAAAAAAGCGATTTCACGCCTGTTGGACGAATCGTATCGTCATGTCGGGATGAAAGAGGCTGTTATCTTTGCTGACCAATTGATGTATACCGGTTATCGTTATGCGACCCGTTCAGGGGTTTCTTTCTGCTCGGATGACATGATTATTCCTGAGAAGAAGGTGCAACTCTTGGCGGAAGCGGATGATGCAGTGAAAGAAATTGAGCTGCAATTCGCGGGTGGATTGGTTACTCAGGGCGAGCGCTATAATAAGGTCGTTGATATTTGGGCGAGTACCAATGAAAAAGTCGCGAAAGCGATGATGGAAAAGATTGGTAATGAATCGGTCGTCAATGCTGAAGGTAAGACAGTCACTCAGCCTTCTTTCAATTCGATCTTTATGATGGCTGACTCCGGTGCCCGGGGTTCTGCAGCCCAGATCCGTCAGTTAGCAGGGATGCGGGGTTTGATGGCCAAGCCAGATGGCTCGATCATTGAAACACCCATTACCTCTAACTTCCGTGAAGGTTTGACCGTATTACAGTACTTCATTTCGACTCACGGTGCGCGTAAAGGTTTGGCGGATACGGCCTTAAAGACTGCGAACTCAGGTTATTTGACTCGTCGTTTAGTTGACGTTGCCCAAGATATGGCAGTCATTATGGATGACTGTGGGACAACTAAGGGCATGTTGATGCGTCCGATTATCGAGGGCGGCGATGTCGTTGAAGGCTTGGCAGAACGGGTCTTAGGTCGGGTCGTAGCACAAGATGTGGTACGTAATGATGAGACGGTGTTACCCGCAGGTACCTTGATTGATGAAGAGTGGGTTGAGAAAATTGACCACCTCGGTATCGACGAAATTATTGTACGCTCAGGTATCACTTGCGAATCGCGTTATGGTGTTTGCCGTCAATGCTATGGGCGTGACCTTGCACGGGGCATTTTGGTGGGTAAAGGTGAGTCAGTCGGTGTTATCGCTGCTCAATCTATCGGTGAGCCGGGTACGCAATTAACCATGCGTACCTTCCATATCGGTGGTGCAGCCAGTAGAGCCGCCGCTGAAAGTGGTATCGCCGTTAAATCAGCCGGTAAAGTCCATCTGATTAACGTTAAAACTGTACGCAATGAGCAAGGCAATCTGGTTGCGGTTTCGCGCTCAGGTGAGCTTGGCATCGTCGATGATAACGGCCGTGATAAGGAACGTTACAAGTTACCGTATGGTGCAACCTTAAAGGTTCATGAAGGCGACACAGTGACCGCTGGGCAGACAGTTGCACAATGGGATCCACATACGCATCCGATTATCTCGGAAGTGTCGGGGCGTATCGACTTTATCGACTTCATTGATAATGGTACGGTACAAACAAAAGTTGATGATATTACGGGCTTGTCTTCAATTGAGGTAATGGATCCGAAGAGTCGTCCTAGCAGTGGTCGTGATTTGCGTCCGACCGTGCGTTTATTGGATGAGCATGGCGATAGTATTTTCTTTGAAGGTACGAAAATTCCTGTGCAATACCCCTTACCTGCCGGAACTATCGTCACTACCACGAATGGCGCAAGTGTTAAAGTCGGTGAGGTCGTTGCACGTCTACCGCAAGCTTCATCTAAAACTCGTGACATCACCGGTGGTTTGCCTCGGGTTGCGGATTTGTTTGAGGCACGTCGTCCTAAAGATGGTGCGATTCTGGCTGAGAAAACCGGTACGATTTCTTTTGGTAAAGAAACCAAGGGTAAGCAACGTATTATCATCACCGAAGAAGATGGTGAACAATACGAAGAGTTGATTCCAAAATGGCGTAATCTCGATGTCTTCGAGGGTGAGAAGGTGAAACGTGGTGAGGTGATCGCTGATGGTGAACCTAACCCGCATGACATTTTACGTTTATTAGGGGCGACTTCCTTAGCAGAGTATTTAGTTAAAGAAATCCAAGATGTTTACCGTCTGCAAGGCGTAAAAATCAATGATAAACACATTGAAGTCATCATTCGGCAAATGATGCGTAAAGTCGATGTAATCGACCCAGGTGACAGCGACTTCTTGCGTGGTGAGCAAACCGACTATTGGCGCGTAGTCGCAGCTAATAAGCAACTCATGGAAGAGGGCAAATTGCCGATTAAGTTTGATCGAGTCTTGATGGGGATCACGAAAGCCTCTTTGGTGACGGATTCGTTTGTATCAGCGGCATCCTTCCAAGAAACGACGCGCGTACTGACAGATGCGGCTGTGCGTGGTGCGCGTGATGAGTTACGTGGCTTGAAAGAAAACGTGATTGTGGGTCGCTTGATTCCAGCAGGAACAGGTTTGGCTTATCATGAGGCGCGTCGGCGTCAGCGTGATCCTTTTGCCTTAGAGGATGCCTTTGCCGTGCGTCATGAGAGTTTTAGTGGCTCATCTGATGAAGCTTACGAGGCTGAGTAAGATCAGATCGTTTTGGGTTAATAAACGGACTCCTACTTAGCACTAAACACTAAGTAGGAGGATTAATTACAGGGTTTGGCAATCTAGCCTTGACAGAAGCTTGTGCCATCCCTAAAATCTTGCGACCTTAGACAGACCGGATATTCGGTCTGTTGTTTTTATGGGGTATCGCAAGCACAGCATATCCTCATGTAGGTTAGGAGAAATTTTTTTAATGGCAACGATTAACCAGTTGGTGCGCAAGCCGCGCAAAAGCATAGTTGATAAAAGCAACGTGCCTGCTCTTGAAGCATGCCCGCAGCGTCGTGGTGTTTGCACTCGTGTGTACACGACCACTCCCAAAAAGCCGAATTCGGCATTACGTAAAGTAGCGCGTGTACGCTTAACCAATGGTTTTGAAGTCACTAGCTATATTGGTGGTGAAGGCCACAATCTGCAAGAGCACTCTGTTGTGTTAATTCGCGGCGGTCGTGTGAAAGATTTGCCGGGTGTGCGTTATCACACTGTTCGTGGCAGCCTTGATACTCAAGGTGTTAAAGACCGCAAGCAAAGCCGCTCTAAATACGGCACTAAGCGTCCTAAGAAGTAATTGAATAGAGATCCTAGAAATGCCTAGAAGAAGAGAAGTCCCCAAACGCGAAGTGTTGCCAGATCCAAAGTTCGGCAGTGAAATGCTCAGCAAATTCATGAATGCTGTGATGAAAGACGGCAAGAAAGCAGTGGCTGAAAAGATCATTTATGGTGCTTTAGATGAAATCGCTCAAAAGAAAGGTGGCGATGGTTTATCAGTGCTCAATGATGCTTTAGACAACGCACGTCCTGCGGTGGAAGTGAAGGCTCGCCGTGTCGGTGGTGCTACTTATCAAGTACCGGTTGAAGTACGTCCTTCTCGTCAAAACGCTTTAGCGATGCGTTGGTTGATTGATGCAGCACGTAAGCGTGGCGAAAAGTCAATGGCGCGCAAACTAGCCGGTGAATTGATGGATGCGGCGGATAAGCGTGGTTCAGCGGTCAAGAAGCGTGAAGATACTCACCGTATGGCTGAAGCGAACAAAGCTTTTGCTCACTTCCGTTGGAATTAATTGGAAGTAGCCTGTGTCACGTAAAACACCTATAGAACGCTATCGTAATATCGGCATCATGGCACATATTGATGCAGGTAAAACGACGACGACTGAGCGTGTTTTATTTTATACAGGTGTATCGCATAAGATCGGCGAAGTTCATGATGGCGCAGCTACTATGGACTGGATGGAGCAAGAGCAAGAGCGTGGGATTACCATTACCTCTGCAGCGACAACTTGTTTCTGGTCAGGGATGGATCAGCAGTTTGAGCAGCATCGGATCAATATTATTGATACGCCCGGTCATGTTGATTTTACGATTGAAGTTGAGCGCTCCTTACGTGTCTTAGATGGTGCAGTGGCAGTGTTTTGTGCTGTCGGTGGTGTTGAACCGCAATCGGAAACGGTTTGGCGTCAAGCTAATAAGTACCAAGTGCCTCGCATTGCATTCGTCAATAAGATGGATCGAGCTGGGGCTAATTTCTTGCGTGTCGTTGAGCAAATCAAAACTCGCCTAGGTTCTACGGCAGTGCCCGTTCAGTTGCCGATCGGGGCTGAAGAGAATTTTACGGGTGTAGTCGATTTGTTGCGGATGCAGGCTATTTATTGGAATGAAGCGGATATGGGGATGACCTATACTGCCGCTGAAATCCCAGTAGAAATGCAAGCTGCTTGCCAGACATGGCGTGAGCAGATGGTGGAAGCGGCTGCTGAAGCTGATGAAGTACTCATGGATAAGTATTTAGAGTCGGGTGAATTATCCGTTGAGGATATTCATCAAGGCTTGCGGATGCGTGCTTTGTCTGGGGAAATTGTGCCTGTGTTGTGTGGTTCAGCCTTTAAAAATAAAGGTGTGCAAGCCGTCCTTGATGCTGTTGTGCGTTATCTGCCTGCTCCGGTGGATGTGCCTGCGATTAAAGGTGTTACTGACGATGCTAACGAAACACCGACTGAACGTCATGCCTCAGATCAAGAGCCTTTTGCAGCTTTGGCTTTTAAAATTGCTACCGATCCATTTGTAGGCTCTTTGACTTTCTTCCGTGTTTACTCCGGTGTATTGAAAACAGGCGATGTGGTTTTCAATCCAACCAAAAATAAACGCGAGCGAATTGGCCGCATTATGCAAATGCACGCTAATTCGCGTGAAGAGATTAAAGAAGTTTATGCCGGGGACATCGCTGCTGCTGTTGGCTTAAAAGATGTCACAACCGGTGAAACCTTAAGTGATCTGACGCAAGTGATCACTTTAGAAAAAATGGACTTTCCTGAGCCAGTTATTTCGATTGCGGTTGAGCCAAAGTCTCAAGCGGATCAAGAAAAAATGGGCTTGGCTTTAAATCGCTTGGCACAAGAAGATCCGTCGTTTCGCGTGCATACCGATCAAGATTCGGGTCAGACAATTATTTCTGGGATGGGTGAGTTGCATCTCGATATTATCGTTGACCGTATGAAGCGCGAGTTTAAAGTTGAATGCAATGTCGGTGCTCCACAAGTTGCTTATCGTGAAACCATCCGTAAAACGGTTGAAACCGAAGGTAAGTTTGTGCGCCAGTCCGGGGGGCGTGGTCAATACGGTCATGTCTGGTTGCGTTTAGAACCTTTAGCCGAAGGTGAAGGGTATAAGTTCGAGAATGCGATAGTCGGTGGGGTAGTTCCTAAAGAATTCGTACCGGCGATTGATAAAGGTGTTCGCGAACAAATGGGTAATGGCGTGATGGTCGGTTATCCATTAGTTGATATTAAAGTGACTGCTTTTGATGGCTCGTATCATGATGTGGACTCGAGTGAGTTGGCATTTAAGATTGCGGGTTCAATGGCTCTACGGAGTGGCGTATTAGACGCTGACCCTGCTTTACTTGAGCCGATTATGAAGGTCGAAGTTGTTACTCCAGAAGATTATATGGGCGACGTGATGGGCGATTTAAACCGTCGACGTGGCGTTGTTCAAGGGATGGACGATGCTCCATCAGGAAAGATTATACGTGCGGAAGTGCCGTTGAGTGAAATGTTTGGTTATGCCACTGATGTGCGTTCAGCCACACAAGGGCGAGCCAGCTATTCAATGGAGTTCGCGAAATACGCAGAAGCGCCTGCCAGTGTTGTTCAGGCAGTGTTGAAAAAAAGGTGAAATAGAATGGCAAAGAGTAAATTTGAGCGCACGAAGCCGCACGTGAACGTGGGAACGATAGGACACGTTGACCACGGCAAGACGACCTTGACAGCGGCATT
>NZ_FUYB01000001.1:27631-416984 GCF_900167255.1 Thiothrix eikelboomii | reverse complement strand
TGGGCAATATCATTGTAGTCAAAGAACACTTGGCTAAAAAAACGTTGCATCCGTCGATAGCGAGAGGCAATTTCTGTATCGCTGTCTATATGCACGGCCAACAAGCTCAGATTCATTTGACGCGCATTCAGCAGCGCCAGCAGCATTGATACAAAACAATCCAGACGGGGCTTGCCCCAACCTAAATAGGCTTTTAAACTGTCTCTCAGTCCATCGCTCAGATCCATTTCGCTCTCCTGTGTGGTAACTAGAGAGTAAAACATAGGGGCGATGGACTTTCATCTTTATAGGTAGTCAACTCACTAAATCAATGGGTTAAATGTTTTGTCGTGTACAGAGAGTTTTGATGTATCACAAAAAAGCGGGTGAGATGTGTACGCGCCATGATCCTGAAGGTCGCCCGACGGTTTTTGATAATTTGCCACATTTACGCCAAGGTCGTTGGATTATGATTGGGCGTTTGGATGTGAATACCGATGGTCTATTGCTGTTCACTACCGATGGCGAGCTGGCGAATAAGCTGATGCATCCTTCCTCTGAGGTTGAGCGTGAATATGCGACTCGCGTTTTAGGTGAGGTCGATGCGGATATGTTGCACCGCTTGCAAACGGGTGTACAACTGGAGGATGGACCAGCACAGTTCCTAAGAATCCTCGAAGGCGGTGGCGAAGGGGCGAATCATTGGTATCATGTGGTGCTCGCAGAAGGGCGCAATCGTGAAGTCCGCCGCTTGTGGGAATCACAAGGCGTGAGAGTGAGCCGTTTAATTCGTATCCGTTATGGTTTTCTCAGCTTGCCACGCTCTTTACGTGGGGGGCATTATGAAGAGTTGGATGTGAAAACCATGCGTCGGTTATACGAATCAGTGGGCCTGAGTTTTGAAGAACTTACCCCGCCCGAATCGACGCGAGTAGCGGCGTATCGCCCGAGTCTGAAAGACCAGGATCAGCCACGGGCGGCTCATCCGTATGAAAAATCACGTCCATCCGCTAAAAAAACACCAGCGGGCGCTAAACCTCCGCGAGCCACTCGTAAAGATTTCCGTCCTAACAAATAGCGGGGTTAACAGGTTAACAGTTAATCGCTGTCAACTCAGTGTGCACTCAAGTTTAGCGGTGATTTACAACGGCTAATCTAGAGCACGCTATCGGTGACTTGAGTTTCCTTTCATGCTGGCTCTCACGCTGTTTGATTGAGGGCTGGTGATGTTGAAACCTATCTTAGGCTGTTTATGCTTATTCATGGCAAGTGTTGAAGCTATGGCTCAACCCGCGTTGCAGTTAGAGCTAAGCCAACAACTCGATGCTGATTGCCAAGGCAGGCAATTAATGACTGCCTCTATGGCTGAGCCGGGGCAATGTATTCGTTATCAATTGACACTCACGAATCTAGGTAGTACGGCAGCTGAAAGCGTCAAGCTCAAGCTACCCATACCGAAGAATACGCTATTGAAACAGCAGTTAAGCCTGACCGCTGGTAGTATCAACTTACCAGCAATACAGCTGCTGCCAGCGACTAACAACACGGGAGGTGAATCAAGACTTGAGGCTCAACTGGATAAGCTCGAAGCGCAGCAACAAGTCGTCCTGCAATACAGTGTGCAGGTACTTTAATCAGGTTAATAAAGCGCTCAGTAGTGCGGCATGATGTTGGCGCTGACGGGCAAGCCGTAAGCGTTCGCTTCGAAAAATCGCCAACAAATCTGCTAAAGCCTCCGCAAAGTCATCATTAATGATCACATAGTCATATTCAGGGTAGTGGGAGATTTCCTTGCAGGCCTCGCGCATTCGGCGTTGGATGGTGTCTTCGCTATCTTGTTGACGCTGCCGCAGGCGCTCTTCGAGTGCGGCTCGACTCGGCGGGAGGATGAAAATACTGATCACTGCTGCCGTTTGTTTGCGTACCTGTTGGGCACCTTGCCAATCAATTTCTAAAATCACATCTTTGCCTGCGGTTAAGAGAGCTTCGACCGTGGTTTTAGAGCTGCCATAGTAGTTGTCAAAAACGTGCGCGTATTCTAAAAACAGCCCTTGTTCAATCGCTTGTTTAAACGCATCAACACTTACAAACTGATAGTGTTGACCGTCTATTTCACCGGGGCGAGGAGCACGGGTGGTATGGGATACCGAAATAGTTAAATAGTTTAGTTGCTGACGCAGCTGACTCAACAGACTGGTTTTTCCAGCACCTGAAGGGGCGGAAACGATATATAACTGACCTTGCTTCATGGCTGAACTCCTAATCAAACGACAGCTGAGAGCTTGAAAAAAACTAAATTGCAATCTATGGACTAGTAAAATCGCACAGATGCGAGTATAGAAACTGGGGAGCGTCATTCTAGTCAAAACTCAAAGAATGCAAAAGCCAGCGAGGTAACTGAACGATGATTCAAGTGATTAACATACCAGCCTTTGCCGATAATTATATTTGGCTGATTACGAACGAAGAACGTAAATTTGGGGTCATTGTCGACCCCGGTGATGCTGAACCGGTCTTAGCCGAGCTGGCGCAACGGCAGATTGAGCCATTGGCTTTGCTGATTACCCATCATCATCGGGATCATGTGGGGGGGATAGCTAAGCTGTTGGAGGTTTATCCACATTTAATGGTCTATGGCCCAGCTCATGAAACCATTCCCCATCGGACGCATCCTTTGCAGGATGGCGATACGGTGGAGTTAGCCGAATTAAAAGCCAGCTTCCAAGTGCTAGATGTCTCCGGTCATACGGCAGGGCATATTGCCTATTATGGTGAGGAGAGCTTGTTCTGTGGGGATACGATCTTTGGTTGTGGCTGTGGACGGGTGTTTGATGGCAGTTTGGATCAATTGCATGCTGCTTTGCAGCGCTTAGCTAAATTGCCGGCTTCAACCCTAGTGTACTGCGCTCATGAATATACGATTGATAATATTGGTTTTGCTAAATGGGTGGAGCCAGATAATCAAGATTTAGATCTACGCTTGGAGGAGTGCTGGCAATTGCGGGAGGCAGGGCGAGCAACCGTACCCTTTAGTTTAGGGAATGAGTTCATCACCAACCCCTTTTTGCGCACGCATATCCCTGAAGTCATTGCCAAAGCAGAGAAAGTCGCTGGGCGTGAATTGCAGACTCAGGCCGAAATTTTTGCGACTTTACGCATTTGGAAAGATACGGAATACGACTGATAAGCCAAGTACGACGGCGCAGTGGTTGACTGCCTTATAGGCTAATAAAGTGTTGGCGATAGAATTTTAGTTCATTAATCGAATCATAAATATCGTCCAGCGCTAAATGGCGAGAATCTTTGCTATACAGCTCTAAAATGCTAGGTTTCCAGCGTTTAGCGAGTTCTTTTACCGTGCTCACGTCCAAATTGCGATAATGGAAAAACTGCTCTAACTCGGGCATTAGACGCGCTAAAAAACGTCGATCTTGGCAGATACTATTGCCACACATCGGCGAAACACCCGCAGGTACCTGCTCCTTAAGGAAATCGAGGGTGGCTTGTTCGGCTTGGGCTGCTGTCCATTGGCTAGCAAGCACCCGCTGAATTAACCCTGAGCCACCATGCTGCTTTTGATTCCACTCATCCATTTGTGCCATTCTTGCCTCTGTTTGGTGGAGTGCAATCACTGGGCCTTCGGCGAGAATATTTAGATCCTTATCCGTGACTACGGTGGCTATTTCAATAATGAGATCATTGACAGTATCTAGACCGGTCATTTCTAAGTCGATCCAGATCAGATTATCCTGATGGGCAGTCATGTGTTGTTATACTCGGTTACTTGAAAAATGAGCTAATGAGCAGATATTTACCTGAATCTTGCTAGTGAGTTCAAGTACTAATTACGGAAGAGTCTGATGCAAAGTTTTACCTTGATTTTTTTAGTGTTTTTATTCGCGTCAACGGTGGTGCAAATTTGGCTGTCCTTGCGTCAAAAGCAAGCCGTACAAAGCCATCGTTCAGCAGTGCCCGCTGCCTTTGTCGATAAGGTAAGTTTAGCCGAACATCAAAAGGCGGCTGATTATACCTTGGCTAAAGGACGGTTTGGGCGTCTTCAAATAATCCTAGGGGTGCTGGTGTTGTTGGCTTGGACTTTAGGCGGTGGTTTAGACTGGCTGGATCAAGTGTGGCGTAGTCTCGGCTGGGGGGCTTTATGGACAGGCACAGCGGTTATCTTAAGTATGACCTTGATTTCCAGCTTAATTGATCTACCTTCCTCACTTTACAGCACTTTTGTCTTGGAAGAGCGCTTTGGTTTCAATAAAACTACGTTCAAAACCTTTTTAGTGGATCTGCTTAAAGGCAGCGCTTTAGGTTTAGTGATCGGTGTACCACTGATTTTATTTGTGCTGTGGTTGATGGAATCAGCAGGTAGTGCGTGGTGGCTGTATGCTTGGGCCGGTTTGACCATTTTTTCTCTAGTGATGACGTGGGCTTATCCTAAGTTTATTGCCCCATTATTTAATAAATTTCAGCCACTGGAAGAGGGTGAAGTCGCTAGCCGGATTCATGCCTTATTAGAGCGCACGGGTTTTAATAGCCAAGGTGTGTTTGTGATGGATGGCTCGCGGCGCTCGGCGCATGGCAACGCTTATTTCACCGGCTTTGGCAAAAATAAGCGGATTGTATTCTTTGATACTTTATTGAAGCATTTAACACCCTCACAAATTGAAGCAGTGCTAGCGCATGAGTTAGGGCATTTTAAGCGTAAGCATATTGTAAAAGGTATGGTTTTGTCGGTACTGATGACCTTAATCGGTTTTGGCGTTTTGGCATGGTTAATGCGAGAGCCTTGGTTTTATAGCAGCTTAGGGATCTCTGAACCCTCGACATATATGGCTCTGATCCTGTTTATGATCGTTAGTCCGGTATTTACTTTCTTTATCAGTCCGATTTTGGCACGGTTATCCCGTAAGCATGAGTTTGAAGCCGATGAGTTTGCTGCACAACAATCGAGCGCTACGGAACTCATTGCTGCTTTAGTGGGTCTTTACAGAGAAAATGCCAGTACTTTAACACCTGATCCGCTGCACTCGGCATTTTATGATTCGCATCCTCCGGCTGCGATCCGTATCGCCCATTTACAAAAACAGACTTAAACGAGGATAACCATGAAATCCATCGCGTTATGCACTGCTGGTTTAGTGCTCAGTATGTCCGCTCACGCCGCTGCACCTGATCCGATTAATGGTAAGCGCTTATTTGAGCAGTCACGTTGTATGAGTTGTCACACGGCTGAGTCTTTTACGAGTCCGACGCGAAAAGTTAAAAATTACGCTGCACTTGACAGTCAAGTGCGGCGTTGTGATGCTAATCTCAGCACCAATTGGTTTGATGATCAAATTTTAGATGTTGTCTCTTACTTAAATCAAATGTATTACAAATTCCCCGCGCCCACGTTAACGCCTCCGAAGCCTTAGTCACATTAATAGTTTCAGTTCGCTTTCTGGCAGTTTTCCTTCACAATAAGCACTATGACAAAAACTGCACAGGATATTGGTCGAGTCATCACCCGTTATGGGGCTGAACTCATCTTAGAAACCGCCAGTGGTGAGCAACTGCGCTGTACCACTCGGCGCAAATTAGAACATGTGGCCTGCGGCGATTATGTTCGTTGGCAAGTCGAACCGCAGGGTAACGCCAGTGTCTTAGCGATTTTGCCTCGAAAAAATGTTTTAGAGCGCCCTGATTTTCGCGGTAAATTACGTGCTGTCGCTGCGAATATTGATATTCTGTTAGTGGTGAGTAGCTGGCGTCCTGAGCCGAACTGGGAAATGCTGGATCGTTATTTAGTGGCGGCGCATTTATTGCCGGCTGAAGTTTTAATTGTTTTTAATAAAGCTGATTTACGGGATCGGTATCATCATCCTGAACAGGAGGCTTGTTTACGCGAATATTTTGAGATTGGCTATCCGATTGTGCATACTCAAGCAGTGGATGGCAACGGTTTGGCAGAAATCGTAGAGGCGATTCAAGGTAAAACGGCTATTTTTGCAGGGCAATCCGGGGTAGGGAAATCCTCACTGATTAGTCAAATGCTTCCTGAGCAAGTGATTCGAGTTGGGGCTATCGGTGAGACCGGCGAGGGCCGACATACGACAACGGTATCGAGTTTGTATCAGTTAGCAGGGCAAGCTAGTTTGATTGACTCGCCGGGCGTGCGGGATTTTCCGCTACCAAAATTAACCATCAATCAATTACAAGCAGGTTATCCCGAATTTACTCGCTTTGCGGGTGAGTGTCGGTTTAATAATTGTACGCATCAACATGAGCCAAGTTGTGCTATAAAAGCGGCTTTGGCAGCGGGTGAGCTTCCCCCGCGTCGTTACCAGCGTTATTTGACCTTATTAAAAAGCCAAAGTAATAACTAATTTAAATTTGGCTCACCCCAAGAGTTTATGTGATGAAGGATCGTTTCAAGCTCAGACTCAAGCTCAGACTCAGTGCTGGCTGTATTATCAGTTTTTTAAGTTTAATACCTTGGGTTAGTGCGAATAGTTTGGAAGAACAGCGCACTACATTTCAAGCTGCTCGGCTGGCTTTGCAAGAGAACCAAGTGGAGGCGGCACGTTTATTTATGGCAGAATTGCGTGGTTATCCCTTAGCCGCTTGGCTAGAAGCACAATTGTTAACCGCAGACTTTGAGCAGAGTTCTGATACAGCTTTAGTCAGTTTCATGAGTAATCATCCGCATTCTGTGATGAGTGATAGCTTAGCCGCTCGTTTAGCGGCGCGTTTGGCGGGGCGCGGTCAATGGGCGGCGCTGTTAACGCTGATTCCTGAAAATCCCGAGCAACTCACCACCCAATGTTATCGTGCTGAGGCTTTAATCCACACTGGCTCAGTGAAACAAGGCTTAGAGCAGGCTCAAGCTTTATGGCAAACCACCAAGAAAGACCTGCCGAATGATTGCTCCAGCCTGTTATGGCAATTAAAAAATCATAAGCAGTTGGCATCGAGTGACTATTGGCGGCGCATCCAAGACTTAATGGGCAATAAGCGCGTGAATGCGGCGCGTCAGTTAGCCGTTTATCTGACTGAAGAGGATCAGCAGTTTTTTGATCTGTGGTTAACAGTACGCAGTGCACCGACTAAAAAACTGCCTGAGTTATTCAGCCAGCCTGATAGCGCACAAGTTCGTGCCATTATCGTTGATACCATTAAGCAAATTGCGGATGACAAGCTGCAAACCGCCTTACCACTGTGGGCGCAAGCGCAAACCAGTTTTAAGTTTACTAAGGCTGAGCAGGGTGAGGTCGAAAGTCGTTTAGGGATGTGGGAGGCATGGCGGCATGATGAGGCGGGGTTGCAACGCCTAAAGCAGATTACAGTCACTGATCGCAGTCCTGAGGGTAATGCATGGTTAGCCCGTTTAGCCATGCGCTCACAGGATTGGCCCGCTTTATTGGAGGCGGCTAGTGCTTTAGATACGGTTGAAGGCAGCGACGATGAATGGGATACGTGGCGGTATTGGCAAGCACGGGCGCTAGAACAGCTGAAAAAAACCAAAGAAGCTCACGCTCTTTATGCAGGTTTAGCTAAAAATTCAACTTATTATGGCTTTTTAGCTGCTGATCGGATTCAACAAGATTATGCGCGTCTGACAGATCCGCCCCCTGATCGTACTCAGCGTATTCAGGGTTTACAAAAATTAGCGGTGTATCAGCGTTGGCAAGAATGGAATGCTTTAGGTGAGCGTGGGCAAGCCCGTAAAGAGTGGTTTCGTTTGTTGCAAGCGATGGATAAAGAGGGTGTGTTGGCAGCGGCTGAATTAGCCTTGCGTGAAGGGGATGCGAATTTAGCGATCTGGACGGTTTCTAGGGTCAAAGATTGGAATAGTGTCGATCTACGTTTCCCTTTGCTGTATGAACAAATTGTAATGGATCAAGCACGTTCGCAGGGTATACGCCCTGAGTGGATTCTAGGTATTATGCGCCGAGAAAGTGCGTTTGATGCAAAAGCAGAGTCCAGTGCGAAGGCTTTAGGTTTGATGCAGTTAATGCCGGGGACGGCGCGTGATATTAGCCGACAAATGGGGATGCAAGTACTGGCCAAAGAAGATATTTTGCAGCCTGATCTGAATGTTAAGCTAGGGAGTACCTATCTGCGTGATATGTTAAAGCGCTTCTCTGGAAACTATGCACAAGCTACCGCTGCTTATAATGCAGGGCCTGGGCGGATTCCGAAATGGGCGCCACCCCAAAATTTAGCGGCAGATCAATGGGTTGAGAGTATTCCTTTTGAGGAAACGCGCAAATATGTGCGAGCAGTGATGGCGTATACTACTGTTTATGATCATAAACTCAATCAAGATCAACACCTGCGCTTATCAATGCGTTTACAACCGATCCCAGCCAAATAAACGGCTTGGGTGATCTGAACTGGAGACGATGTGAGCATGAAGCTGCAGCGGCGACAACGAGGTGTAGCGATGCTCACTGCCTTGCTGATTGTGGCCTTAGCAGTGATGGTGGTGACCTCCCTTTTTGTGCAACAGCGCTATAGCATTCGCTTAAGCACGAATTTGCAAGATATGGAGCAAGCTTATCAGTATGCGTATGCGGCTGAAAAAATGGCGGGTGCTTGGTTAGCGCAAGATCTTAAAGAAACCACGGATGGCAGTTATGATTCGCTGCAAGATAATTGGGCTGCCAAGATTCCAGTCTTTGAAATCGACGATGATAATGGGCAGCCGATTGGTGAGGTTCAAGTAAAGATTGAAGATCTGCAAGCTTATTTTAATGTTAACAATCTTTATGATGTACAAAATAAGAAGCCACGCGCTTCTATGCTGAAAGTGTTTCAGCAAATCTTGCAAACCCAAGGCATGTTGCCTAGCAGCTTTGCTTATAGCGTAGTGGATTGGATTGATCCTGATGATGAGTTAACTGATCCTGATAGTGCTGAATCAGATTATTACAGTTCGCAAGATAAACCCTATCAAGCGAGTAATACCCTAATAGTCGATACAACCGAGTTAAGAATTTTAAAGCTTGGGAATATTACTGAGCCTGAGGAAAAGAAAAAGCTACTAGGTGAGTTAATACCTTTCATCACCGCTTTACCCACACCTTCGGCGCTTAATGTTAATACTGCCTCTGAAGCGATGCTAGCGGCGATTGGCTTAACCAGTCAACAAGTTCAAGCGATTGTTCAGGAAAGAACTGCAGCACCGATTAAATCGAGCGCGGCCTTAACTAAGTTGGTACAGAATTTAACGGCACAGCAGAAAGTTTTATTAAATGTTAGTTCGAATTATTATCGTTTAACCGGACAAGTACGTTTAGGGAAAAGCCGCTTGTTTATAAATAGCGTTTTATTTCGCTCAGCAGATGGGAAGGTAAGTGTTATTATGCGCCAGTTTAATCGGGTCAATGCCCTGCCTGAAACTGAGCCAACGGATGCTTAAAGTTTGCTGCTTTTAAATGAATAACTAGTTGATTATTGAGTATGTTGATCCTGCGTTTACAAACACCTGATGACACCGAGTTTGCGTATGCAAAGTTGGAGGGTCATGCTGCTTCTGCTGAATGGCAGCAAGGTACTTGGGCACAAATCAGCAAGATGAAGGGCAATCAAGCGGTTGTTTTACTAATTCCCAGCGCGGATGTGTTACTCACTCGTACTTTATTAGTCACCAGTAATAACCGTCAGTTAAAACAAGCCTTGCCTTATGCCCTAGAAGAAAATTTGGTGGGCGAAGTTGAGGATCAGCATTTTGTTTGGCAAGCTGAAAATGACAGTCTGTTGGCTGTCGCAGTGATTGATCGCAATCGCCTCAAAGCTTGGATGCAAACCCTTAAACAACAAAAACTGCGTGCTAAAGCGATTCTACCGGATATTTTCGCATTGCCTTGGGTGGGCACGATGCCCACGGTGTGGCAGAAAGACGGTCAGGCTTGGGTACGAACTGGGGCTTATAGTGGTTTTAGTTGCCCCGCGATTTCTCTACCCTTATTAGTCGATAGTTTGTTTGAGGCTGAAGATCAAGCTCCAACCATCCAGCTCTATACGGATCAGGCGGCTGATTGGCAGCAGCGTCTGACGGTGATTTCTGAGCCACAACCGAATCGCTTGCTGCAATCGAGTTTACAAGCAGGGATGGCTTTAAATTTGCTGAATGGCTATCAAGATGAAAGCATGTCGAATTTCAAGCGCAATTGGCGGCGTTGGAAGGTTGCGGCAAGCTTAGCCCTCTTTTGTGCAGCAGTTTGGGGGGGGATTCAAGGGATGGATATTTGGCGAATGGCTCAGCAAGTTCAGGCTGCAGAACAGCAAAATCTGGCTTTATTCCAAGAGGTCTTTCCGGCGATTAAAGATATTCAGCCTGATGCGATCCGTTCACGGGTTAAGTCTGAGCTGACTTTATTAGAACGGGCTAGCTCACCTGAAACTGACAAAATGAGTTTACTGCCGTATTTAACGATGGTGGGTAAAGTATTTCAGCAAGAACAAGGTTTAAAAGTGACGGAAATTCGTGCCCGTGATGGCCGCTTAAGTGTGGTGTTTGAAACCGCAGACTTAAAAGCGATTGAGCGTATTGGACAGGGATTAACTAAGCTCATAGGGCGTGAGGTGGGAGTGAAGTCCACTCAAGCCAATAATATTGTGCGGGGTGAGGTCACGTTAGACGCTGGTGGTGAAAACACATGAAAGCTTGGTTTCTAGCCCTCTCTGAACGCGAACGTTATTTATTGATGATTGCGATTACTGTCATCTTAGGCAGTATATTGTGGTTCTATGCTTGGAAACCTTTGGTTAAATATAAAACAAGCTTAGAAAACGATTTAATGGCGACCGTAGAAGATGCTAACTATCTTCGGCAAGCCAAAGCGCAATTACTGGCTAATCAGGCTGAGGCTGCTAATAAACAACCGATTGATACCACTACTAGTGTGCAGATTGCAGTTGCTCCCGTTTTGCAAAAGTATCAACTCGATAAGCCAGAGATTTTGTCGCGCTCTGAAGCTAAGGGTAAAGATGGGGTGAATTTACGGCTGGATAATGCACCCTTTGATCAAGTGATCGCATTTTTGGCAGAGCTAGAACTACAGTATGCCATTTATGCAACCAATATTGGACTCATTCCGGGGGCAGCTCCGGGCTTAGCAGGCATGCAATTGACCTTAGAACGATGAAAAAACAAGTATTGTGGGTATTCGCTGGCCTGACTAGCTTTACAGTGTCCTTGATCGCCTTAGCGCCTTTAAGCTTTTTCACGCAGCAAGTGACTAAGCTTAGACCAGAGCTGAGCTTTACGGGGGTTAGTGGGCGTTTATGGCAAGGCAAAATTACCCGAGTGGCCATTTCGGATGCACAGCTGAGCGATTTGACGTGGACCTTTGCCCCCAACAAATTACTGAGTGGCTTGCTAGCCGCTGATATAGAGGGCAAGGTGCAAGCCTTACAAGTGAAAGGGCAATGTGGTTTGGCTTGGAATACGAATTTGGCTTGCTCGCCCCTCAATTTAGAATTACCTGCCGCTGCTTTAGGTGAAGTTGCTCCGGCTTTAAAAAATCTGCCCGTCAGTTTAGGTGGAACCTTTCGCGCTATCGTGGATGATATTGCGTGGGATCGTGAAACCATTCCGCGCTTAAATGGTTCTTTGATTTGGGTAGAGGGAAGTGTGCAAACCCCGATTGCCGTGAATTTAGGTGGACAGTATCGGGCTAAAATTACCGAGGGTACCGGTAAGCAGGCGTTAAATATTGCCTTACAATCAGATCAAGCCCTGATCTCGTTAGACGGCAAGCTAGATGTAGAAAAAGATGGGCAGTATCAAGTTGAATTATTTCTAAGACCTATCGCTGAAGCTGACCCTAGTATTGCTCAAGGTTTAAGCTTATTAGGTGCACCGCAAACTGATGGCAGCATTCGGATTAAAGATTCAGGGCAAATAGTCTTAAAATTACCGGATAATTTACTCACACCCGTAGCTGCCGCTAATCCAGAACAGCAAGCTGTGCCAGCTCCAGCTCCAGCTCCAGCTCCAGCTCCAGCTCCAGCTCCAGCTCCAGCTCCAGCTGAAGAAGACTAAATAGCTAGACAGCTAAAATTAACTGCCTAGTCAGTTGCCAGTCGATGCTTTCAGTTTAAAGCACCGACAAATCAGCGACTCGTAAAAATAAGCCACGTAGTTGATTCAATAAGGCTAAGCGATTATTGCGTAAAGCTTGATCGTCAGCCATCACCATCACCTCAGTAAAGAAGTTATCAACAGGTTCACGTAGATGAGCTAAAGACAGTAGTGCTTGCTTATAATCACCCGCTGCAAACAAAGGTAGTACCTCCGCTTGTTGAGCTTGTAAACTTTCAGCTAAGGCCTGCTCAGCATTTTCTTTCAATAGGCTGGCATCGACTTCAGCAGGCAGGGGCGTCTCGACTTTCTTTAAAATATTACTAATCCGCTTATTAGCAGCTGCTAAACTTTCAGCGGCAGTTAATTGGCGGAAAGCAGCAACAGCTTTAATGCGCCGGTCGAAATCTAATGGCTGAGTGGGTTTTAAGACTGCAACAGCTTCGACTAATTCAGCGCCAATCCCTTGTTCCTGATAATAAGCCCGCAAACGCTCAAGGATATACTCCAAGGCTTCTTGCATATCCGGTTTTTGGCCTAATTGCAGGCTGAGATTAAGCGCTGCCTGCTCAAGTAACTCGGCTAAATCGAGAGGTAATTGCTGTTCAATTAAAATCCGCAATACCCCTAAGGCTGAGCGCCGCAAACCAAAGGGATCTTTGGTTCCTGTCGGTTTTTGCCCAATGGCAAAAATACCCGCTAAGGTATCTATACGTTCAGCTAGGGCTAGGATGCGGCCTGTTTGTGTCGTGGGTAAAGCATCACCTGCAAAGCGTGGCAGATATTGCTCTTCCATTGCTTGTGCGACTTCAGCGGGTTCGCCATCGTGTTGCGCATAATAGCGCCCCATCGTGCCTTGTAGATCAGTGAATTCAAACACCATATTGGTGATTAAATCGCATTTGCCCAGTTCAGCAGCACGGATAGCGAGCTGGGTATCTGCGTTTAACTGCTGAGCCATGTAATCAGCCAAAGCTGCAACCCGAGTAGACTTGTCGTACAAACTACCTAATTGCTGCTGGAAGACGACCGTTTTTAGTGAGTCACGACGCGAAGCTAAAGACTGCTTTTTATCTTGCTCCCAAAAGAAAGCCGCATCACTGAAACGGGGGCGAATCACCCGTTCATTGCCTTCGCTGACTTTGCTGGGGTCTTTGCTTTCAATATTGCTGATGGTGATGAAGTTTGGCATGAGCTTGCCATTGGCGTCGGTCAAGCCGAAGTATTTCTGGTCACCTTGCATGGTATGAATCAGGGCTTCTTGAGGAACTGCAAGGAATTTTTCCTCAAAGCGTCCAGCAATGGGAACGGGCCACTCAACTAAAGCTGCCACTTCATCCAGTAAGCTCTCCGGCATAATGGCATGACCACCTAACTCAGTGGCTAGTTCTTGCACCCGCTGACTAATCATTTCACGACGGGCTTCAAAGCGGGCGATGACATACGCTTCACCCAATTGCACGGCATAATCAGCTGGTTGACGAATGCGAATTGAGGCAGGCGCATGGAAGCGATGCCCACGGCTTTCATGACCAGTTTTAATGCCAAGGATTTCAGCCTCAATCACTTGCTCATTGGCGAGCATGACAATCCAATGCACAGGACGTACAAACTCCGCCTCACCATCACCCCAACGCATCCGCTTAGGAATCGGTAAATTATCTAAGGACTGTTTTACGATGGCGGGGAATAGTGCAGCCGTCTTTTGGCCAGCTTGAGTTTGGCGGAAGACCAACCAAGCACCCTTATCGGTTTCTAAGCGTTGTAACTGCGAGAACTCAACCCCGCAAGAGGCCGCAAAACCTTGAGCTGCTTTGCTAGGATGACCCTCTTTATCAAAGGCGGCTTGTACGGCGGGGCCACGTTTTTCAATCGGTTGATCCGCTTGTTGGGCAGGTATATCTTTTAACCATACCGCTAAGCGGCGAGGTGCGGCATACGCAATCACTTCATCCGCAGCTAAACCAGCGGCTTGGAAACCAGTGACGATACCATCAGTGAAGGCGTCAGAAAGTTTCTTTAACGCTTTAGGTGGTAGTTCTTCAGTGCCAATTTCTACCAGTAAATCAATTTTATCTGTCATCTTAGGCTACCTTTGGTTCTGATTGCAGCATCGGGAAACCGAGCTGTTCACGAGTGGCGTAATAACCTTCGGCTACCGCTCGCGCTAGAGTCCGCACACGCAAGATATAGCGTTGGCGCTCAGTGACAGAAATGGCTTTACGGGCATCCAATAGATTAAAGGTATGCGAAGCTTTCAGCATTTGCTCATAGGCGGGCAACGGTAAGCCTAATTCACTCATGCGTTGGCTTTCGCGCTCAGCGACATTGAACTGGTGGAAGAGTGCTTCTGTATTAGCATGTTCGAAGTTATAAGTGGATTGCTCGACTTCGTTTTGATGATAGACATCACCATAAGTCACAATACCTTGAGGCCCTTTTGCCCATACTAAGTCATAAACGCTGGTCACATTCTGCATATACATGGCTAAGCGTTCTAGGCCATAAGTAATTTCACCACTCACTGGACGACAATCCAAACCACCAACTTGTTGAAAATAGGTGAATTGCGTGACTTCCATCCCATTCAGCCAAATTTCCCAACCCAATCCCCAAGCGCCTAAGGTGGGTGATTCCCAGTTGTCTTCTACAAAGCGAATATCGTTGACGAGCGGGTCAAAGCCTAAAGCTTTAAGTGAGCCTAAATATAGCTCTTGAAAATTTGGGGGGGAAGGTTTGAGTAAAACTTGGAATTGATAATAATGTTGTAAACGATTGGGGTTTTCACCATAGCGACCATCGGTGGGGCGGCGCGAAGGTTGTACATAAGCTGCTCGCCAAGGCTCGGGGCCAATGGCACGTAAAAAAGTCGCTGGATGGAAAGTGCCTGCACCCATTTCCATGTCATAAGGCTGCATTAATACACAACCTTGTTCAGCCCAATACCCTTGCAGTGCTTGAATCATGCCCTGAAAGGTGGATAAGTCGTAGTTAGCCATTTGATTCTGTAATTTTTGCCAAGAAACCGCGAGTATACTGCACATTGCTTAAGCTAGCAGCAGATGGCCGATGAAAACGAGATGAGTGGTGGGAATCAAAAGAAGGGGCGCTAGGCATAAAGCTCATGGCATAATCGACAAATGCAACGCGCTCAAGAAATCCTCAAATCCATTTATGGTTACACTGATTTTCGCCTCAATCAGCAGGCGATTATTGCTGCTTTGCTAGCAGGCCAAGATGTCTTAGCCCTAATGCCCACAGGTGGTGGCAAATCGCTTTGCTATCAAATTCCGGCTTTAGTGCGCGAGGGAGTGGGTATTGTTGTATCGCCCCTGATTGCTTTGATGCATGATCAAGTGTTGGCCTTGCAACAGTTGGGGATTCGGGCTGAGTTCTTAAATTCCACCTTAGAGTTCAATGAGGTTCAGCGTATTGAAAAAGCGCTGTTAGCGGGCGATTTGGATTTACTCTATGTTGCCCCAGAGCGCCTCGTCACGGATCGACTGTTAAATCTATTGGAGATAGCACGGGCGCGAGTTGGTATTGCGCTATTTGCCATTGATGAGGCGCATTGTGTCTCGCAATGGGGGCATGATTTTCGCCCTGAATACCAGCAGCTATATATTCTTGCGGAGCGCTTTCCGAATGTGCCACGCATGGCGCTCACCGCGACGGCTGATTTGCGTACTCGCCAAGAAATTATCAGCCAGCTCAAGCTTGATCAGGCAGCTGTGTTTATTAATAGCTTTGACCGCCCGAATATCCGTTACTTGATTCAAGATGGTTTGAATGCTCGCCAACAATTGTGGGATTTTCTCGAGGCTCATCATCCTGAAGATGCAGGCATTGTCTATTGTTTGTCGCGTAAAAAGGTTGAGGATACTGCGACATGGCTAGCCCAACAGGGGCGGCTAGCTTTGCCGTATCATGCGGGTTTAAGTGCAGAAGTTAGGCGGGTTAATCAAGAGCGGTTCTTGCGTGAAGATAGCATTATTATTGTGGCGACAATTGCCTTTGGTATGGGGATTGATAAACCCGATGTACGTTTTGTAGCGCATTTGAGTTTGCCGAAAAGTATTGAGGCTTATTACCAAGAAACCGGACGTGCCGGACGTGACGGTGAGCCTGCCAATGCATGGATGGCGTATGGCCTACAAGATGTGATTAGCTTGCGACAGATGATGGAGACCTCTAATTTACCTGAGCAGCAAAAGCGGATTGAATATCACAAACTAGAAGCGATGCTGGGTCTGTGTGAGTTGAGCACTTGCCGTCGCCAAGCCTTATTAGATTATTTTGGAGAGCTAAACTCCAAGCCATGTGGCAATTGTGATAATTGTTTACAGCCCCCAGAAACTTGGGATGCTTCCTTAGCAGCACAAAAGGCTTTGTCTTGTGTCTATCGAACTGGGCAGCGTTTTGGTGTGACTTATGTGGTTGATGTTTTGTTGGGCAAAGATGATGAGCGTATTAAACAGTTTGGGCATCACAAGCAGTCTACTTTTGGGATTGGTCAAGAGCTAAATAACACCGAATGGCGCACCCTGTTTCGTCAGTTAATTGCTTTAGCTTACTTAAACGTCGATTTAGAGGGACATGGTGCTTTATATCTGACTGAAAAAGCTCGCCCACTCTTACGGGGCGAAGCTCAGTTATCACTGCGTCGCGAGCGTAAAACTGACAAGAAAAAAGCCCGAATTAAAGCCCGTGCAGAACAACCTATTCGTTGGACTGATCAACCCCTTTGGGAGGGGTTACGGCGAGTACGTGCCCAATTGGCTAAGCAGTATGGTGTACCTCCTTATGTGATTTTTCATGATGCCACTTTACGCGAAATGCTCCAACAACGCCCTCGCTCCTTAATGGAGCTGGCTTCGCTCAGTGGCGTTGGCCAGCGTAAATTAACTAGTTATGGGCAGGCTTTTTTGGATGAGTTATTACAGCACTAAGACACTTTAGCCGTGCTCATACAGGTGTCGACGCCGACAAAACGAGACAACGATATAGCGAGTACCTTTAGTCGTCGGGCGGCCACCGTGCGGATGGGTAATACAGGGGAACAGTGTGCAATAGCCACTTTTGGGATTACCTAGAATTTTTTGGCGTACAAACCAAGTACCGCCCCCTTCAAAACCACTATTTAAGCCAACGGTAAACGTATAGTCGGCATAGTCTTGATGAACAGAGAGGAGTACTTGTTCATTCGAACGGTAACGTGCCATGAAACTTTCTTCGACCATATCTTCCCAATGCCGACCTTCTAAACGCCAAATTTTCCGAGCGATGGGATGGCAAAACGTATGCATGACTTGGTGATACATGTCGGCTAGACCTAAGTCTTGTAATAAAACATCGGTCGTGGGGTAATATTCGTGGCGTGCAGTCGTCCATTTACCTAAACGCTCGGCTTGCTCGACGACTTCATAACAAAAAGCATCCGTGAATAGGGGGAAGCAATAAATATCCGGGCCTAATTCATCAATCATCAGGTCAACATCCCCAGTACGGATGCCAGGGGCAATGTATTTTTTAGTCCAAGCGTCTTTATTGTCGCGCCAATCTAATAAAGAGAGGTCTTGCATGATGCGGGCTTCCATTTTTTTATTAATTCCCAAAATCATGCCAGAAATTCGCTGCCTAGCGATAAGCTGACAGATGTTCGGTGAAAGGCGGTGGGTTGAGCGGTGACTAGCAAAGTTGGGTGAGTTGCAGTATAAGCAAACCTGTAAAAACCTTTAATGAGGTCTGGTAATCAGGCCTAGTAATCCAGCCAGTTAATTGAGGAGTAAGCACTTGAAATTGATTCCAGTAGGGGTATTAGTTGCTGTGATCGGCACTTTGAGTACCAGTAGCTATGCTGCTTGGCAAGCCATTCCGGGAGCTGCTTGTAGAGCGGCTTTAGGTAGTCAAACCAGCCAGTTTAATACCATCGGTGAGACGGGCTTAGTTCGTGTGAGCGCGAATAGTGCTTGGGTCTCTTGCCCACTACAGCGCACCTTGTTTGTTCGGCAAACTGTTTATGTCAATTTGAATCATCCCTCAGCTCGAGAGACGACCTGCAAGGTGATTCATACGGATTATTTGACGGGTGCTAGTCGCTCTGTGTCGATGGTGGCGCGTGGGACAGGTAATGTCTATGCGGGTTTTAATACCAGCGGTTTAGGGACGATGAATAATTACGATACCTATAGTGTTAGCTGCAATCTCGCTCAAGGCACGACCGTGCGTGGAGTCAGTTGGCAGGATAATTGATCAGCACATTGAAGGTTGGAGCGAATGCGCATTACTATAGTTTTAGTGGCAGTTTTATATTTGATCGCTGCGTTCTATGGCTATTTTTGGTGGACTGATCGACAGCCGACAGAGACTCCAAACGCATTCAGTCAAGCTAGCTCAACTGCTGTTAAGCAGATTGTGCCAGAGCAGTTGAGCTTGTCAGAGACAAAACCTATAACTGTGGATCAGAATCAATTAATTTCTCAGCAGTTAGAACAGATGCAAGCTGCCTTTGCCGCGCAATTTAAGCAAATGGAGTTGAAGCAAGCAGCGGCGGTGACGGCGCTACAAAAACAGCTTGATGAGCTAAAGCAAGCTCAAGTGCAAGCTAAAGCTCCAACTAAAACGCCTGCATCAGCGATGCCAGATGTTCAAGCTATTACCACCACAATGGATGCCGATTCTGCTGCTCCACCCACAGAGCAGATGCTTGAGGCTCAGGTTAAAACGGCTAAGCAACGCTTAAAAGCGGGTACGAGCCAGTTAGATCGACAATTGCAAGCAGCAGAGCCTGATCTAGCGAGGCAAAGCATGCTACAACAAAAGCTAGATGCTGCTTTCAATCAATCTGAACTTGCTCATCTTCTGCAGGGTCGTACTGAATGTGGCCCCGCCTTTTGTAAGCTGGATCTCCAAGGCAAGGCACCTGAGGGTGTTGATGTTTTGCAGGCTTTATGGGAGCAGCAAGTTTTCCCCGAGGCTACTGAAGTCATGACTATGCCTAAATCCGATGGTTCTGGTTGGGTTATTTATGTGGCTCAGGATGGACAGTCATTACCCAATATACCCTAAGCACCTAGCTTTCTAGGTGCAGCGAGTTCGCGCTAATTAAAATACATTTCGTTATTGAGATAGCTAGTCTGGTTATTTTTTGCTCAATTTATTGAATTTAACTCCCCATAAAAAAATCCAAAAAAATACCATTTATAATTTATACTTTAGTAGGAAGTTATCACTTAAATATAACTAATATCCTATATACTAAGCGAGGTCGATTAGAAATGCGAGTTCTGATCATAGATCCTTATCCTTTATTTAGAGAGGCTATTACTCTGCAAGTAGCTAAGGTAATAGAGCCTGTATCCGTTTTTGAGGCAGCCTCTGTTGAGGAGGCGAGTGCGCTAATGTCTGTGACCACAGCTTTCAATCTGATCATTTGTAGCATAGATGATAAGGCTTATCGGTGGGTGAGGGAGCTGAGAGCTCAGGCCAATGAGTTATGTTTATTGGTTATTTTCGATATAAAACAGTCATTTACTGAACTGATCGAGCTACAGGGTGTTAATGGATTTTTAGCTAGATCGGCAGATTTACGAGAAGTAAACAATGCCTTAAAACTGGTTTTAATGGGAGAATTCTACGTGTCTCCTAGCTTGTTGGTAGCACATGCTCTTCCGAGAGCTGTATTGGATCTAAAAAAGCATGAACCCGCCAAGCGCAACCATCTGACTCCAAGGCAACTACAGGTGCTCAAATTAGTAGCAGCTGGCTTTTCAAATAAAGATATAGCGCATGAGTTAAACTGCTCAGATGGTACAATTAAACTCCATGTCAGTGCTATTTTAAAAGAGCTAAATGTACATAATCGAGTCGGGGCAGTCAAATATGCAGAAAAACTAGGCTTAATTATGAATGTCTAGCTATAACTTTATGCATAGAGTTATAGTAAGTCTATATAGTTTATTATAACCTAAGCCATATTGTTATTTTCTAATTTAGAGCTTAAAGTTGTTTTATTATACTGTCGGAGGAATGTAAAATGAAAAAAACTAAATTATTAGCTAATTTAGTTTTAACTGGTTTAGGTTTGTTAGCGATGGGCTCTGTATTGGCTGCGGTTAGTCAGGATGCAAATTTAGCTAAAGCCAGTAAAAATTTTAATGGCTTTAAAGTAGAAATAGAAGCACCTTCAGTAGAAATTGCACAGCATTTGTTAAGTGTTATACCTTCTACTATTGAGGATACTGCAGATACCGCCGCTAAAGTTTCAGAGGCCATTAACCAAGTTAGAATAAAAAGCTACCCTGATGACATGGTTGCTGTAGATATAACGAAATTGGCTGAGAAGAGTGGGAATAAAGCAACCTCAAGCTATGTTGATGCCTATCGCACTTTCTATTTGTGGAATCGAGTAGTGGGTTATAATGGCCAAGTTTATGCCTACAATTATAATGTTAATACTGTAACCTGTGTTGGCCGCTCTCAAAGCGGCACATGGTATGGTCAGTATCAGAGTAATGGTGCTTGGTCTAATGTAGGCTATTTTTATACGGGTGGCATGCAAACAATGTATGCGACTGGGTATGACAATAGAAAAGGCTGCAATTGGTGGGGTAAGTCCAGTTATAATAAAGGTGATTTTATTATATACTTCTTTAATTAAATCTTGTAAGCAGATATTAAATCCAACTAACCATGCTGATACTCACATCAGCATGGATTTATAATCCCAGCTCCTGCCAGATAGCATCTACTTTATCCTTCACGGCTTGTTCCATCACAATCGGTGTACCCCATTCTCGGGTGGTTTCTCCTGGCCATTTATTAGTGGCATCCAAGCCCATCTTTGAACCTAAGCCCGACACAGGCGAGGCAAAGTCCAAGTAGTCAATCGGAGTGTTTTCAATCAAGACGGTATCACGGGCTGGATCCATCCGTGTTGTCATCGCCCAAATAACATCCTGCCAGTTGCGGATATTAATATCTTCATCCACGACAATGATAAATTTGGTATACATAAACTGGCGTAAGAACGACCAAACCCCCATCATCACGCGCTTTGCATGTCCGGCATATTGCTTTTTAATACTCACCACGGCCATGCGATAGGAGCAGCCTTCTGGTGGGAGATAAAAATCGACAATCTCTGGAAACTGCTTTTGCAGAATAGGTACAAAAACTTCATTTAAGGCCACCCCCAAAATAGCAGGTTCATCGGGTGGGCGACCGGTGTAGGTGCTGTGATAAATCGGATTTTTGCGATGAGTAATACGCTCAATTGTAAATACAGGGAAAGTATCTACCTCATTATAATAACCCGTATGATCGCCATATGGGCCTTCCGGTGCATAATCCTGTGGATAGATAAAACCTTCTAGCACAAATTCAGCAGAGGCTGGCACCTGCAAATCAGACAACAAAGCTTTTGCTAATTCAGTGCGTGAACCGCGTAATAGGCCCGCGAACGCATATTCAGAGAGGGTATCGGGTACAGGGGTCACTGCGCCTAAAATCGTTGCTGGATCAGCACCCAATGCGACGGCTACCGGAAAAGGTTCGCCGGGGTATTTGCGTTGCCAATCGAGGAAATCTAAAGCCCCGCCTCGATGCGAGAGCCAGCGCATAATCACCTTATTTTTGCCTAAGACTTGCTGGCGATAGATGCCTAAGTTTTGGCGATTTTTTTCAGGACCTTTAGTGATGACTAAGCCCCAAGTGATTAGAGGTGCAACATCCCCCGGCCAGCAATGCTGAATCGGTAACTGATGCAGATCAATCTCATCCCCCTTTAATACAATGGCTTGGCAAGCAGGGTGGTTCACCACTTTAGGTGCCATATCCAGTACTTTTTTGAAAACTGGCACAGCCTTCCAAACCTCTTTCAAACCTTTAGGTGGTTCAGGCTGCTTGAGTACGGCGAGCAAACGGCCTATTTCCCGCAAGGCTGAGGTCGATTCTTCACCCATACCTAAGGCAACTCGGCGGGGTGTGCCAAAGAGATTAGCTAATACCGGAATATGATAGCCTTTAGGGTTTTCAAACAATAAAGCCGGCCCACCCGCACGCAGTACACGATCAGCGATTTCAGTCATTTCGAGATGGGGGTCAACTTCGGTTTGAATCCGTTTGAGTTCACCTCGGGCTTCCAATTGTTGGATAAAGTCGCGCAAGTCTTGATATTTCATAGTGGGATGATAACGGAAAATAGCTTAGAGTGAAGCGGTCTTAATTAGCTTTTATATTTGCGATGCCACAAGAACCTACTCAAGCTCTCCTCAAGCAGTCGCCGCTCCTGCGTTATAGCCTCGCCACTCGCCCCGCTTTTTTAGGGGTGAGCATTTTGCCTGTTTGTGTGGGGGCTGCTGCGGCAAGTTACCAAGGCCATGAATTTAACTGGGGTTTGTTTATCTTAAGCGTGCTGGCGATGATGCTGATTCATGCAAGTGTGAACGTGATCAATGATTATTACGATGAGCAAAATGGTACAGATCGGCTTAATACTGAGCGGATTTACCCCTTCACAGGAGGAAGTCGCTTTATTCAGAATCAGGTTTTAAGCGCTAAGGCAAGTTTTCAATGGGCCTGCTGGTTGCTTGCTGTGGCTAGCCTGCTGGGTTTAATCTTAGTCTGGCAAACCGGTTGGGGTTTGTTTTGGATTGGTTTAGCCGGTTTTTTAGTCGGTTGGGGTTATTCTGCACCGCCCTTGCAATTGAATAGCCGTGGTTTAGGCGAGCCAGCGGTGGCTTTGGGTATTGGCTTGCTCACGCCGCTAGGGGCTTGGTATGTGCAAACCAGCCAGTTAGCTTGGTATCCTTGTGTGATTAGTTTACCGCTTGGCTTATTGGCGATGAATATTTTATTGATTAATCAATTTCCTGATGCTAAGGCTGATGCAGCGAGTGGTAAATACCATTGGGTGGTTCGCTTTGGTGCTTTGCCTGCAGCGTGGATTTATGTGGGCAATGTTTTATTAGCCTTCGTTATTTTAGTGAGTTTGATCATCAATCAGTTCTTGCCTAGCTTGGCTATTATCAGTCTTTTACCTTTGGGTTTAGCGATCAGTGCGGCGATTTTACTCAAGCGCTATGCACTTCACCCTGCCCGTCTAACCACTGCGATTAAAATGACCATTGCTAGTGCCCTATTGCATGCTAGCCTGTTAACTTTAAGCTTGGTCTTGGTACAGGTAGAGTAAATTGATGACGACTCCTTTTACGATGGCGGCTTTTGCCCGCGCTTATTCAGCCCCACTGAAAGGGCAGTTTCGGGTAAAACCTGAGGATTTCATAGTCAATGAGCAGATGGATATAGACCTTTCCGGGGCGGGTGAGCATCTGTGGTTACAAGTCCGTAAAACGGGCGCAAATACTGATTGGGTAGCTGGTCAATTAGCAAGGTGTGCACAAATCCCTGCCAGTGAGGTAGGTTATGCTGGCTTAAAAGATCGCCATGCTGTGACCACTCAATGGTTTAGTCTGCAACTGCCGGGGAAAGCTGACCCTAATTTTGCGGATTTACCTCCAGAAATCGAGATTCTCTATCAGCAGCGGCACGACAAAAAACTACGTCGAGGTGCTTTGTTGAGCAATCAATTTATTCTCAATTTACAGGATTGCTCGGGTGATTTAGCCGCTGCACAGGCAATTTGTGTAGAGATTAGCCAGCGTGGTTTGCCAAATTATTATGGTGAACAACGGTTTGGACACAATATGGGCAATCTCACCAAGGCTGAGCGTTGGTTTGAGGGTGGTTTTATGCCCAAGCAACGTAATCAACGCAGTTTGTATTTATCGGCAGCCCGTTCTTGGATTTTTAATCATGTTCTTTCAGCTCGCATCCAACAGCAAACTTGGGATCAGCGTATGGAAGGTGATGTCTTTATGTTTGAAGGTGGGAGTGCATGGTTTGCAGATGATGCTAGCCCTGAATTAACGACCCGTTTAGCCGCTTTAGATTTGCATCCAACAGGTGTGCTATGGGGACGCGGTGAGTTAGCTACGCAAGCGGGGGTAGGTGAGTTGGAAGCCACTCAAGCTGCGCAATTTCCGATTTTTTGTGCAGGCTTGGAAAAGCACGGCCTAAAACAAGAGCGTCGTGCTTTGCGGATTAAAGTGAATGAGCTTCAGTTGACCGCCTTATCTGCGACTTCTGTGCGTTTAAGCTTTAGTTTGCCGCCGGGGGCTTATGCGACGATTTTATTAGAACAATTAGGGCATTTTAGTAGCCGAGCAAATTAATTCAATTTCGCTATAATTAAGGCTGTTTCTCAAAAAGCTGGGGATAGCTTATGCCACAAGGTTTACTAAATAATCGCCTAGTCAACATCACAGCAGGCCTGTTTTTAATCTGTATTTTGGGTTGGCTGTTAGTCATTGGGCGCGATATTTTAATTCCATTAATTATTGCGATTGTTATCTGGTATGTCTTGGATACCGTCGCCCGTTATTTTCAAAGTATTTCCTTCGGTGGTTTTCATGTGCCACGGATGATTGCTGTCTTACTCGCCTTAGCTATTTCTATTCTGCTCATGTTATTTGTAATGGATATGATCGCTACGAATGCGCTGGCTTTAGCTAAAGATGCACCGAGTTATCAGCTTCGCATTGAGGCAAAGATAAATTATATGTTGAGTCTGTTTTCGTCAGATATGAAACTGGATATGAGCCGTTTCAATGATTTATTTAATTTGGAGCGTTTAGTGAGTTGGGTGGTGAGTGCGGTGAGTGGTTTTTTGGGCATTGCCTCATTGGTCGTGATTTATATTATCTTTATTGTGTCCGAGCAAGCCGCGCTGCCTAAAAAAATCATTGCCTTATTTACTGATCCGCAACAGCGTACCCGAGTCAATACCACTTTGGATCGTCTGGATGAGAGTATTCGCACTTATCTAACGGTAAAAACCTTTGTCAGTATTTTAACTGGCGTGCTTTGTTATACAGTTTTATCCATTTTTGATGTAAATTACCCCGCATTTTGGGGATTTATCACCTTTTTATTAAATTATATTCCAACAATTGGCTCTTTAATTGCAGTGGTTTTCCCCGCCTTATTATCATTGGTGCAGTTCGATAGTTATTTGCCTTTTTTAGGGGTTACTATTGTATTGACTACCATTCAGTTTAGTATCGGTAATATTCTTGAACCCTATTTAATGGGGAGTAAACTCAATTTAAGTGGTTTAGTCATTATTCTTGCTTTGGCTGTTTGGGGTGCAATTTGGGGAATTACCGGGATGATTTTAAGTGTACCCATTATGGTGATTATTATGTTACTACTCTCCGCAAGCCCAACGACTCGCCCCATTGCGATTCTATTATCTAGCAATGGGGCGGTTGAAGATTATAAAGATTAGTGAGCTGATAATTCCTTGTTAATTTTTCTAAAGCTGAAGCCGATTAGCAGCAGCCAAATACCGCTGCTAATCAACTCAACTGATAACAGGATACCTAAAGTTATTGCAGCACTTGCAGCCATATTAGTGAAAATTATAAAAGCCAATATAAGCGAAATAATCCCTGAAATTAACATCCAGATCCAACCACTTAAAGGGCGCAGTTTAAAAGCATAAACCAATTTAACAACGCCTGAAGCACCGATTAAAGCCGCTGCTACAATTGTCAGGCTAAATAAACCTGCAACTGGATTACGTAACAAAACGATACCGAGGGCAATAAATAGTAAACCTAATAATAAGGCCCAAATAAAAGAAGAGGTCTTATTAGCACGGAATAATTGAAAAGCCTGTAATAAACCGCCCACAATAAAAAAGATAGCTGTCATGGTTTCAACAGTTAAAGAGGCAATTACGGGTTTGCTGATACCGATAAAGCCACCGATTAAGAACACAATACCTGCGATAACATACCAATACCAATTGGAAGTGACACGTGTTATTTGAGCATTAGACTCTGCGAGAGGGCTAGCTAAAATTGTACTCATAATGTATTACTCTTAATGCAAAATTGAAAGGTTGGGGTTGATTAGCCCATTCAAACATTATTTTTACG
This sequence comes from Thiothrix eikelboomii, assembly GCF_900167255.1. Classification (GTDB taxonomy): domain Bacteria; phylum Pseudomonadota; class Gammaproteobacteria; order Thiotrichales; family Thiotrichaceae; genus Thiolinea; species Thiolinea eikelboomii. The sequence continues at coordinate 390,923 of NZ_FUYB01000001.1, read as the reverse complement.
CAGCTTTGTGACAATTCCGTGATTATTGTGAAGGAGTGTTAATAGCCGGCGCAGATGTATTAGTTTCTGCTGGAGCTGCTGGAGCTGCTGGAGCTGCTGGAGCTGCTGGAGCTGCTGGAGCTGCTGGAGCTGCTTGCTGGGCTTCAATATAAGCTTGGACAGCAGGGGTGGATAAAACTTGACGCAATTGCTCTTCTTGGTCTTTAGCCAGCGAGGTTTGAATAATCGTGCCTTGGAAACCTTTTAAGCCTTCTAAGACTTTATCAGTGGTTGCACGCCGTACTAGGACGAATAACATCGCATGCCCCGATTCCATTGACTTCGCTAGCTCACTCATGAACTTATCATCAATGCCAATATCCGTTAAAGCGCCGGTTAATGCACCTGTACCAGCACCCACAGCTGCACCGAGTAAGGGGTTTAAAAATAACATCCCGATTAACATTCCCCAAAAAGTTCCACCGACAGCACCCGCTGCGGTTAAGTTAACGGCTTGATGGAGTTTGACTTTACCTTCAGCATTTTTAGTAACAACCACCGCATCTTCCATTTCAATTAGATATTCTTTTTGCATCGACACCAATTTTTCACGCATATCGAACGCCATTTTTTCATCAGCAAAAGCAACAGCCACTAAAGTACTCATCAATTCAGCTCCTGAGGGTGGGGTATCAAATAGAAATGCGCACGCAAGCCCGTGCTACACTAGTGGTTTAGTATACTTTTCGAGTTTTGTAAATAGCTTTGTCTAGGGTATTGGCGTCTGTGACTGAATGACCTGTTCTAAGGCTGCTAATAAAAATTCGACTTGCTCTTGACTATGGGCGGCTGACAAAGTAATGCGTAAGCGTGCAGTATTTGCAGGGACGGTGGGGGGGCGAATTGCAGTAATCAAAATACCTAATTGCTCTAATTGCTGACTCATAGCCAAGGTTTTAGCATTTTCACCGATAATAATGGGTTGAATTGGAGTAGTTGAGGGCATTAAAGCTAAGCCTAATTGCTCAGCCCCTTGGCGAAAAACTTGAATTAATTCCTTGAGATGCTCGCGCCGCCCGTTTTCGGTTTGCACTAGTTTTAGGCTAGCTAAACTGGCAGCAGCTATCGCAGGCGGTTGGGCAGTGGTATAAATATAAGGGCGTGCGGTTTGAATCAAAAATTCAATTAAATCAGCACTGGCTGCTACGAAAGCGCCTGCTGTGCCAAGAGCTTTACCGAGTGTACCCATTAAGATTGCATCGTCTTGAGCTAAGTGTTCAGCTTCTAATAAACCTGCCCCAGTCTCACCTAAGAATCCCAAACCATGTGCATCGTCCACGATGAGCCAAGCCTCATGCTGCTTGGCTAAGCTCGCTAAGGTTTTAACTGGGGCAGTATCGCCATCCATGCTAAATACACCATCCGTGACTATCACTTTTTGTCCGGTACTTTGTGCCTCTAACCGCTTGGCGAGTTGCTGGGTATCTTTATGTGGATAACGGACTCGTTTTGCACTAGATAACCGAGCCGCATCTAATAAAGAAGCATGATTGAGCCGGTCTTGATAAATCGTATCTGGGCGTTCGGCTAAAGCAGCCACCAGCCCTAAATTTGCCATATAACCAGTAGAAAATAATAAGGCTCGTTCCCGTTTAGTGAATTCAGCTAGCGCTTCTTCAAGTTGCTGATGCAAACGCGAATGCCCATTAACCAAGTGGGCAGCACCACTACCGACACCGTATTGATTGGCAGCTTGCTGAAAAGCTTTGATGACCTCGGGATGGTTGGCTAAGCCTAAATAATCATTGCTGCAGAAAGCCAGCATCGGTCTGCCATTCACTTGCATGATAGGCTGTTGAGGGCCATCAGTGATACGAGCGCGGCGGTATAGGGATTGCTGTTGGCGTTGGGCGAGGACTTGGTGAAGGTGGGCGTATTTGTTCATGGCGTATTATAACGCCCAATATGAAAAAGGCACAAAGGCGTGCCTTTTAAGGTATAGCATGCAAAACTAAATGCTTAGTTTTTCTTGATATAGAAGGTATATTCGCCATTATTTTCTGTGCTACCGACTAATTCATTGCCGGTTTGCTTGGCATAGGCTTCCATGTCCTTGACAGAACCGGGATCAGTTGCGACTATTTTTAAGACATCGCCCGCTGTCATGCCAGTCATTGCTTTCTTGGTGCGCAGAATGGGCAAAGGGCAATTAAGGCCACGTGCGTCCAGCTCTGTGTTGAAATCGGTCATTTTCCTCTCCTGATTTCGATTAAAATGATGGGTAAAACGCTATATAACGTATTGCTAATATAGCAGCAATATCGCTTTATCGCTATATATTTGTATACTAATATACTCGCTTAAACAAGGGGCACAGATGCTAGCGCAGTCAATCCGTTTTACCAAAATGCATGGCTTAGGCAATGATTTCGCGGTGTTTGATGCCATTAATCAGCCACTCGATTTTAATGAGCAACTAGTCCGGCAATTAGCTGACCGCCATGAAGGGATTGGCTTTGATCAGTTACTGTTGGTTGAGCCTCATGCGGGAGATGATGCGGATTTTCGCTATCGAATTTTTAATGCCGACGGCAGTGAGGTAGAGCATTGTGGTAACGGAGCGCGCTGTTTTGCGCGTTTTGTCTACGAGCAAGGGCTAACCCAAAAGACACGGATTCCAGTTATGACTGAATCTGGACGGATTGTCTTAGAGTTAACAGCCGATGGGCAGGTTACCGTTAATATGGGAATACCGCGCTTAGAGCCTGCTGAAATTCCATTCATTTTCCAAGCGCGCCAAATGCTCTATACTGTGGACCTAGGGCAAGATGCTGTGCAGTTCGCAGCCGTGTCGATGGGTAATCCACATGCTGTGCTACAAGTCGCAGATACGCAAGCCGCACCCGTGGAGTCATTAGGGGCTAGTTTAGAGTCACATCCGCTATTTCCTAAGCGTGTTAATGTCGGTTTTATGCAGGTCATTAACCCTCAGCAGATTCGTTTACGAGTCTTCGAGCGAGGAACGGGGGAAACTCGGGCTTGTGGAACGGGGGCTTGTGCTGCTGTGGTAGCAGGGCGTTTGCAGGGGTTACTTGCAGAGCAAGTTCAAGTGGATTTACCCGGTGGGCGTTTGCAAATTGCATGGCAAGGCGAGGGACAACCTGTTTATATGACAGGGCCTGCAACGACCGTTTATACAGGTACAGTGACAGTATGAGCACAAAATTAGACGCAGACGATATGACTGCCGAGCAGGTAGCTGCTTACCTCCGTGCAAATCATGATTTTTTCCAAGAACATGAAGAACTTCTGGATGGTTTATTTATTCCCCATCGACACACGGGCGAGGCCGTTTCTTTATTAGAACATTTAGTGCAGCGCCAACGTGATCGACAAGCACAGCTGTCACGGCAAATGGAGGATATGCTACGTGCTGCGCGTGAAAGTGAGCGTGTTGTCGTTAGCCTACATCATTTAGCTTTGGAGTTAATGACTTGTGACAGCTTAGATGATGTGGTGGCGACTTGCCGCGATTTAATGTGTTCCGAATTTGATGCCGATAGCGTGGTCTTACGTCTAATTGGTCGGGGGCAATCGGGGGACAGCAGCTTGCATTTCATTGATCCTGAAGACCGTGCGTTAAAACAGATGGCAGGTCTATTCCAAAAGCGCCAACCCGTTTGTGGACGCTTACGACCTAAGCAGCAAATCTTTTTATTTGGCGAAGAGAACACCACTATTAAGTCAGCTGTACTGATTCCCTTATTCGAAGCTCGCAAGATTGGGGTCTTAGCCTTAGGCAGTGAGCATGAAGATCGCTTCCATCCGGCGATGGGGACTTTATTCATTAGCCAGTTGGGTGATTTGGTATCACGGGCTTTATCCTTGCATTTAGAAGCTTGGGTTGACCCCTCGCTGGAATCGAGTCATTCTTAAGGCATGGATTTAGCAGTTTTTGAGCGTTATCAGCATTATCTACAAAGCGAAAAACGATATTCGCCATTAACCCTGTCTGCTTATCAGCAGGATTTGGGTGATTTTATCCAGTGGTTGGAACAGCTCAAGCCAGCACCTGAAGTGACTCAAGTGAAAGCTTTTCATATTCGTGATTGGATCAGTGCTTTGCGACGGCGTGGCTTAGGCAGTCGCAGCTTACGACGTAAACTTTCATCACTGCGCCGCTTTTATCAGTTTCTACTGCGTGAAAACTTAGTCCATGCCAATCCTTGCGTGGATGTCCCTGTGCCTAAAACGCCGCCGCATCTACCTGAAATTCTCAATACGGATCAATTAGATTATTTGCTAGCCGCTGATCCTGAAGGGGCTTTAGAAGTGCGGGATTGCGCCATGATGGAGTTATTTTATTCCTCAGGAGTGCGCTTAGCAGAGTTGGTGAATTTAAATGTGAATAGCTTAGATTTAAGCCAAGGCATGATGCGTGTGTATGGCAAAGGCGGAAAAGAGCGTGATTTGCCGATTGGTCGGCAAGCGGTGGAGGCTTTGCGGGCTTGGTTAAGCTTACGCCGGGATTTATGCGATGCCGATGAACCCGCTTTATTTGTAAGCCAACAACGTCGTCGTATTAGTATGCGCAATGTACAGGCGCGTTTGATTTACTGGCAAGAGAAGCGTGGCTTAGCCCAGCATTTACACCCGCATAAATTGCGCCATTCGTGTGCAAGTCATTTATTAGAGTCATCAAGCGATTTGCGTGCCGTACAGGAATTGCTCGGTCATGTTAATATCGGCACAACGCAGATTTACACGCACTTAGATTTTCAGCGTTTAGCGGCCGTGTATGATCAAGCTCATCCACGGGCGCATAAAAAGCCCTAAATATTGGGGCTATTGAACCAAGTTATTGAACAGGCATTACTTTAGGTGCTTCGTAGAAGACGTACTGAGTTGAATAGTCGCTAATTTCAAAATAGACATAGCTTTCTTCTTTATCGGCCAGCCCATTTAAGTTGGCATCTAAATAGCCATTACCAAAACGGTAAGGGCGGTCAGCACTTGAGTTAGTACCTGTAGCTGTACTCAATTTATCTATTTTGACAAAACGCCTAACCAATTTGTCACCCGCATACACTTCTAGCACACCATTTGTGCCTGTCCAGTTATTAATGGCACGCCCAATTTGGTTTTGCGTCTCTTGGGTACAGCCGACCATTAACAAACTAGCCGCCGATAAGCTAAGCAGCACTTTACTGATATGTCTCATATCCAGACTCTTGGGTTATTGGAAAACACCAGTTTAACAGCACCTTATTGATAGCCCAAAATTCTTGCCATCCTTAAGTCGTTTTTATCCATCGCAATATCAATCGGTGTTTTTTGCCCTACGTCACTGGTCGGGACGCGAGGATTAGCACCGGCTTGTACAAGATAGTTCGCCACATTCGCGTGTCCAAAGCGTACTGCATGATGCAAAGCTGTCCAACCATTGCTCGTCCGTGCATTGATATTGACCCCACGTTGAGCAAGGAAAGCAATAATTTGCGTATGTCCTCGAGCCGCCGCCGCATGAATGGCGGTTTCACCGTAACGTGTGGCAATCCGTGGGTTTGCACCTTGACTGACTAACTCATTAATCATGGCTAGATTCCCAGCTAAAGCAGCCAACCATAAGCGTTCGTCTAAATCACGTTGGCTCATTTGTGGCACCGGACTAGTATCCACCGCAACAGTGGGTGCAGCGTTCACCGCATTCGGTAGTGCTGCACCCGCATTAGCCGTTGAGCCATAGTTATAGCTAGAGCGCATTGCTGCTACGGGCGCACTGGCTGTTGCCACCGCTGGGCGAACGGCCACCGGAGCTGGAGCAGTAGCAATAGGTACAACGGGAGAAGCAGCGACAGCTTTAGTCGTTGTTTCAACAGTCGGTGCATTAGAAGACCAAACATCAGCAGGCTCAGCGTAAGCTGTACCGACTGAAGCGGTAACTAAAAGCGCCGTTACCGATAAGCGCAGATGTGTAGTTTTCATAATTTTCTTACATATATATTTGATAATGGGTGAGAAAATGACGTGCGGTACGTCCACTATAGCCCCCTCGATCTGCTGCAAACCGTAAGGCTTCCTCATGCAAAGCACTACGGTCAATGGTTTTACCTTTAAAAAGTTGATCCACAATGGCTAAATAAGTCTCTTTATCCATAGGAGCAAAAGACAGTGATAAACCAAAATAGTCCGCTAATGACAGGTATTCATGATCTGCATCCGGTGCTTGCTCAGATCGTAGATCACGATTTAAGTTAGCGGCCATGTGGGCAGGTAGCAGAGCGCGGCGATTCGAGGTGGCATAAATCAGCACATTAGTTGGTGGCGTTTCTAGTGCTCCTTCCATTGTGCTTTTTAGTAGACGATACTCAGTTTGTCCCTCTTCAAACGTCAAATCGTCACAGTAAAGAATAAAATGATGATGATGCTCACGCAGATCATCGGTGATGTCAGGTAATAAGTGAAGATCCGCTTTGGGTATTTCAATGATCCTCAAACCGTAACTATGGTAACGAGTCAGTAAGGTCTTGATTAAGGTCGTTTTACCGACTCCACGTGCGCCCCAAAGCAACGCATGACTCGAAGGCTTTCCACGCAAAAAGTTCTCTGTGTTTTTGTATAACAAAGCTTTCTGCTCATCAATGCCTAGCAGGCTATCCGGTGCGATTAGCTCGACCTGAGTGATTGGCTTGAGAAAATGCCGATTTGATCGCCATACGGCGGCAATCGTTGAGCGCCAATCAATGCCTGTTTTACCAAATGCCATACCTTCTCCTTGACAGGATTATTGACCCCATCATTCCAAAGTTTAGTCGTTAATGTAAAAAGTTGCCGTTAAAAGGTTTTAGCGTTTTTGTAGAGCTTAGGGCGATTTAACTACACGCTAAAATTAAGGCAGCTTATGATACAGAACACTCAAGCTTCAGGTTGTGGGGCCTGCGAGCCATTTATATTGAATGAATCTACGCTTAATTTAAGTGCACATTAACAATTTTATGGCTTTTCCGCAAAAGTTTATATTATCCGTAAGCCTATGAACGAACTAAACCGTATAAACGTTGACATTGAGCAAATAGGAGGCAAGACATGGACGAATTAGAGAGAAATCAGCGACATAAAGAACGGATGCAACGTAAAAAAGCAGCGATTGATGCTAGCATCGCCCAAGCGAATCAAGACCAAGGTGTGTTTGTGTTGCTAACAGGCAACGGTAAGGGTAAGTCTAGCTCAGCCTTCGGTATGGTGGCGCGTGCGTTAGGGCATGGAATGAAGGTCGGAGTAGCGCAGTTTATTAAAAGTAGAACCGATACCGGCGAAGAAGCCTTTTTTAGCCAGCAGGCTAACGTGGACTGGCATGTGTTGGGGGATGGTTTCACTTGGGACACCCAAGATCGTGCTCAAGATATTGCGACCTCAGAGCGGGGTTGGTTGATTGCAGAGCAAATGCTAACCGACCCTAGCTATGATTTAGTGGTCTTGGATGAGCTGACTTATCTGATTAATTATAAATATCTGGAGGCTGAGCGCGTGTATGATGCGCTAGTCAACCGCCCACCGATGCAGCATTTAGTGGTGACAGGACGGGCTGCAACGTCTGAGCTACGAAGCTTGGCGGATACGGTTTCAGACATCAGTGATGAAAAGCATGCCTATCGCGCAGGTGTCCAAGCGCAAAAGGGTGTCGATTTATAAACTCAATGCGATCCCGATGAGCCATGCTGCTTCACCGAATTCTACGCAAGCTCCGGCTGTATCTCCGGTACAGCCGCCTAAACGCTGCAGCATTAAACGGCGCAACCGCCAAAATACGATTAAAGCCAAGACTAGGCCTTGCCAAGCCAACCCGCCTGCGATCCCCATGACCAACAGGGCTAAGTAAATAGCGGGTGTTTTTGGCAAATTATTCACAGCAGCACTCGCCAAACCCTGAGTGCGTACATAAGGCGTGCTGATCAAGAGTAACACGACAAAATTACGCCCTAGTACGGGTGCAAATAAAATAAGCCAGATCAGTTGGTGGTTGATCAGTACAGTTAACGCGGCAAATTTCAGTAATAAAGTCGAACTTAGCGCAATTGACCCCGCTGCTCCGACTAGCGGATCTTTGAGAATACGATGTGTCTTTTCCAGATCACCGAAGCCGCCCAACCAAGCATCTGCGCTATCAGCTACGCCATCTAAATGTAAGCCTCCAGTCAGCGCCGCCCACATTACTGTTAAAATGGCTGCCAATACGATAGGCTCGGCTTCGGGCAATAGCCAAAGCGGTAAACATAACAGGCCACCGATGAGCCCACCGACTAAGGGATAAAATAAAACTGAACGCCCAAAGTCGGCACCGCTCAAAGTGGGTAGGGTTGGAGTCGGCACGCGGGTGAGCAGCGATACGGCGAGAAAAAAGGCAGTTGATGTCTGCTTTAGCATCGGAGTTGCTCCAAGCCTAAACCATAAACACTGCTAGTATGATCGGCATACACATGAAAGCGCACCGCTTGCCCATAGCCTAATTCGAAACGGAGCGTTTGAGCATAGTTTATTCCTAAGGTTTGCGCTAAAAGCACCCGAATAACCCCGCCGTGAGTGACCAGCAGAATGCGCTGCCCTGCATAAAGCCGAGTGACATCATTCCAAGCTGCTTGTACTCGGTGGATAAAAGCCAGCATGCTCTCGCCTTGAGGAGCAGTAAAGCTTAATGGATCTGTCCACAGTTGTTGCAGGCCGGTTGGGTCGGTTGCCCAGAGTTCTTGGGTGCTTTTACCGATCCAATCGCCGAAATTCATTTCTTGAATACGCGGTTCAATATGCAAGGGTAGGGTTTGTTCGGTACTGAGTTCTTTTGCAAACTGCAGGCAACGCCAACTCGGTGAGCAGAGAATTTGATCAGGCTTATAAGCATGAGTGGCCTGTCGTAATTGTTGCCAACCCACTGCACTTAAGGGTTCATTCGAGGCGGCACAAAACAAATTCGGCGTCACAACCTTGCCATGCCGCAGAACATCAATAGAGGTGATACTCATCGAAGTTTGCCAGCCACCGCCGCCTCAGCAAAGGTGGCCATTTGATTATGCAGAAGACAGGCTTGGCGCATAATAGGTAAGGCTATTGCTGCTCCACTGCCTTCACCTAAACGCAAATTCAAATCTAATAAGGGTTGTAAACCTAAAGCGGTTATCGCTGATTGATGCCCGCGCTCCGCTGAGGTATGGGATAGAAATAGCCAATCTTGAAGAGCTGGTTGTAGTTTGAGCGCGACCAAAGCCGCCGCAGTTGTGATAAAACCATCGAGCAAAATCGGTAAGCCCAACTGTGCTGCCCGTAGATAAGCCCCTGTGAGCGCGGCAATTTCAAAGCCCCCTGCACAAGTGAGCCAAGCTAAAGCATCCTGACCACAAGCCGCATGCCGTTGCAGAATCTGGGTAATCACCTGTGTTTTATGCGCAATCCCTGCAGCATCTAAGCCTGTTCCTGCTCCAGTCATCGTGCTAGGGGATAGATTTAGCAAAGCACAATACAACACAGTCGCGGCGGTTGTATTGCCAATCCCCATTTCACCCCCGATAAATAGTTCAGCTTGGTGGCTATAGGCGCGTTCAGCCGCCGCATAGCCAGCTTGCAGGGCGAGCTGCACTTGCTCACAGGTCATGGCGGCAGTTTGCAGGCTATTAGCAGTACCAGCCCCCGCCCGTTGGATTACTAAGCCCGCTTGCTCGGATAATGGCTCAAGGATACCAACATCGACAATTTCTAATGAAGCTTGTAGCGATTTTGCCAATACACTAATCGCGGCACCCCCTTGTAAAAAATTGGCAACCATTTGCTGCGTGACCGCTTGCGGAAAGGCAGATACCCCTTCAGCCACTATCCCATGATCACTCGCAAAAATACTGATCTGCACCCGTTCTACGGAAGGCTGCTCGCAAGCTTGCAACCCAGCTAAACGAATCGCGATAGTTTCCAACGTACCCAAGGCTTGTGGTGGCTTGGTGAGCTGAGCTTGGCGCGCCCGCGCTAAAGCAAGAAACTGTTGATTAGGAGTTGCACAAGACGCCACCAGCCAATTCATAGTTTACCCTAGTTAGATTAAGAAATTGGCATGTTGGCAGCTTGATGCACTGAAAGCAATCCAAAGGTTTTAGTCGAAGCTGGATGGGTGAAAACTCTGCTATAGTCGGGCGCTTACTAAGAGGGATGAAGGTGTGTCATGCCAACACTCATGGTTCAAGGTTGTACGTCAGATGCGGGTAAGAGCACCTTAGTCGCGGGTTTGTGTCGTGTCTTTAAGCGGCGAGGTTTAAGTGTTGCACCGTTTAAACCACAAAATATGGCACTCAATAGTGCAGTGACGGCTGATGGTGGGGAAATTGGCCGCGCTCAAGCTTTGCAAGCGCAAGCAGCGGGGATTGCTCCAACGGTGCACATGAATCCAGTCTTGCTCAAGCCGAATACCGATACAGGTGCACAAGTGATTTTGCAAGGGCAAGCCCTCCTTAATTTAGAGGCTTGGGATTATCACCACTATAAGCCTAAGGCTGCAGCAGCTGTATTTGACTCCTATGAACGTTTAAAACAGGCCTATCCCTATATTTTGGTAGAAGGTGCTGGTAGCCCTGCTGAAATTAATCTGCGGGCAGGTGATATTGCTAATATGGGCTTTGCAGAGGCAGCGGATTGCCCGGTGATTTTAATTGCGGATATTGATCGTGGTGGAGTGTTTGCACATTTAGTTGGAACTTTAGCTTTATTAAGCCCGACCGAGCAAGCACGGATCAAAGGCTTCGTGATCAATCGCTTTCGGGGGGATATAGGTTTGCTGAAAAGCGGCTTGGCTTGGTTAGAGAAGCATACCGGTAAGCCTGTACTCGGTGTTTTACCTTATTTGCATGGGCTGCATTTAGATGCTGAAGATGCTTTGCCCGAGCAACAGGGGTCTGATGCTCGTTTTCGGGTGATTGTTCCGGTTTTGCCGCATATTAGTAATCACACTGATTTCGAACCATTGCGCTTACATCCACAGCTTGATTTTCGTTATATCCGTCACAACGAACCTATCCCTGCAGCAGATTTGATTATTTTACCGGGCAGTAAAAATACGGGTTATGATTTAGATTGGCTGAGATCCCAAGGTTGGGAAGCGCGTCTTCAGCAGCATTTGCGCTATGGGGGTAAGCTGATGGGAATTTGTGGTGGCCTGCAAATGCTGGGAACAGGTATTTATGACCCACAGGGGATTGAGGGTACGACCTGCTATCATCAAGGCTTGGGTTTATTAGAGTTAGAGACAGTTTTACATCCTAATAAGCAATTGATCAATCGCCGAGGTGTTCTAGCCTCTGATCCAAGTATTGTCTTACAAGGCTATGAAATCCATTGCGGTCAGAGTGTCGGCCAAGCCCTAGAGCGACCAGCCACTTATTTAGAGGGTGAACCCGAAGGCGCACGGTCAGCAGACGATCAAATCTTTGCCAGCTATTTACATGGCTTATTTGATTCACCCGCTGCAGTCACGGCGCTGTTAACTTGGGCGGGTTTAGAGGCTGCACAAAGCATAGATATTAATGCGATTCGTGAACAGCAACTAGAGCGTTTAGCGGATAGTTTAGAAGCAGAGCTGCAGCTAGAGCAAATTTTAGCGATCATGCACTAACTATTTCATTACTAAAGTGATTAATTGCAGTATTAATCGACATTAATCAGCTAGAGCAAGGTTTGGAGAGGGCAATGCAAAGTTTTGGAGTCAATTCAGAGGGCAAAGCAATCTATCGCTTTGAGTTAAGCGGGGGTGGGTTAACAGCGCATGTTTTAACTTGGGGCGGGGTTTTACAGGATTTGCACTTGGATGGCTTACCTTATTCTCTAGTACTGGGTTTTGCTGACTTAAACCGCTATTTGAATTCTCAAGCGTATATCGGTGGCAATGTCGGACGCTTTGCAAATCGGATTGCTCAGGGGCGGGCTAAGATCGCAGGGCAGATGTATCAATTTGATCGCAATTTTCTAGGTAAGCATTTATTACACGGTGGTAGTAGGGGAACTGATCGGCAGGTGTGGACAGTGATCGCTCATACTCAGTCTAGCCTAAGCTTAGAACTTAGTTTGGCGGATGGGCAGATGGGCTTTCCGGGAGAGTTAACCGTAATTCTCCATTATCGCTTATTGGCAACGGCGACCTTAGAAGTCGAATTCACTGCTACCACCACAGCGCCAACGCTGTGCAATTTCGCTCACCATAGCTATTTCAATTTGGACGGTGCAGGCAGCATCCAAAATCACCAATTACAAATTCATGCCGATTATTATTTGCCCGTGGATGCAGAGGCTATACCGACTGGGGAAATTGCCACGGTGGACAAGACTGCTTTTGATTTTCGCAAGCTCCAGCCGATTCATTGGCAGCAGAGTCAATATGATCATAATTTTTGTACGGCATCAGTCCGGCAGATGTTAAGGCCAGTCGCTTATTTACAAGGGCAAACAGGGGTTAGTATGCGCTTGGTGACCACTGAGCCGGGTTTGCAGTTGTATGATGGGCAGTATTTAGACGGCGGTTATGCCGCTCATGCAGGCTTAGCTTTAGAGCCGCAAGTGTGGCCAGACGCACCCAATCACGCGCATTTCCCCAGTGCTGAGCTAGAACCGGGGCAAGTTTATCGACAGCTGACGCAGTATAGTTTTAGCTATCGACCGGTTTAAAGGGTTTTCAATACCTGTGGCAAGCCTGCAAGCATAAAAATTACTTGCTGCACCTGTGCAGCTAAGTGCTGATGCATGCGCCCAGCCTCATCCACATAACGGCGGGTCAGCTCGCCCATTGGCACGACTCCCAAGCCCGTTTCATTACTGACCAAGAGCAGCTCACCGGGTAGTTGTGGCAATAAAGCATAGAGAGCCCGCAGCTCGCTGTTTAAACGCTGCTCGCTATCCTCAAGGCAGAGTAGATTGGTGAGCCACAGCGTTAAGCAGTCGACTAATAACAGGCGTTCTGGCTGAGCATAAGCCGCCAGCGTAGCGGCTAAAGCCAAAGGTTCTTCTAAGGTCAGCCATTCAACAGGACGGCTAGCTTGGTGATGGGCAATCCGTGCCTGCATTTCTGCATCTTGTGCTTGAGCCGTGGCGATATAGACCACAGACTTTTGGCTTTGCAGCGCCAGTTGTTCAGCATAACGGCTTTTGCCGGAGCGGGCGCCGCCTAAGATTAAAGTTTGCATGGGTTTAGTAAGTGTCATCCAACATCTGCGCAATATGCCAAAGACTCGGTACATATTCGACCGCAGCACGTAGGGAAATGTCAGCAGGATTAGCGCGTTGTTTTTTATATAAGGCTTGATAAAAGTTGGAGTAATTCGCCTTAATACCTTTAGCTTCTAAGTCAGCTAATAGGCGCTTAACATTGCCTGCCCCCCAGTTATAAGCAGTCATCGTCAATAGCCAAGCATCTGTTTCTGAGTGATGAGCGACTTTAGCAAAATAGAAATAATAGCGGCGTAAATGCAATTGTGCCGCTTGAGTGCTGAGCGAGGCTTTGCTGCGGATGGTATTCGCGCTAGATTTTTTAATTCCACTTGGGGCATGATCGAGGGTGCGCAACTCATCGACCACCTCAGGTACCATTTGCCAATAACCATAATCGCCGGAAGGATCGCCGCGTGTGCCTTGCCATTGTGATTCTAAATAGGGAATCAGGAGAATAATCGCCGGCATTTGCTGGAGATCGACCTTTTTAATAAAGGGATAAGAGCGCTCATAAGCTGCTAGATAAGCATTATTCCCTTTCCGATTGCGCCAAGTAATATTATTGGCTACGCGCTGACTGACTTTTTGAAAGGCTTGCTTGCCTTTACCCTGCAAAGAGCGGCTTAAAAAATACTGAAATAAATCCTGCTGATACCCTGCTAGTCGACTCAAACTGGGTTTCGTGGGGGTGGGCAGTGCTTGTTGCCAAGCGGGTTCAGCGGCAGACAGCGTTGAAAAGCCTAAGCTGAAAATAATAATCAGCGAAACCAGCCAATGTTTGGATAATAAAAACATACAAGTATCAATGCTTATGTTCAGTGAGGGGCGCTATTGTGCCTGAGTTTAGCTAAAAAGAAACAAACTCGCTGAGCTTTAAACTCGCTTGTTCAAACAGTGAGTACAGCCTAATACCCCTAAACTAAGGCGAAGCTCGCCGAGCTGCACTTATTTAGTGCAAACTCAGGTGGGCTGATCTTGAGCTTTAGGACGGTGGATGAGTAATCCGCCTATTTGGCATTAATTTTGCAGTTTAACTCGCATGGAACAAATACGCATGAATGACGATAATCTAATGGATTTGATGGCCTGTGCAGTGGTCGTTTTGGACGCGGATTTGTGTGTTGCTTATATGAATCAGTCCGCTGAAATGTTATTTGGGCAAAGTTTGCAACGTATGCGCAGTAGTAATATCACTTATTTGGTGCATAGCGATGTCTTTCATGCCCAATTGCGGCTTGCATGGCAACTCAATGAGCCACAAGCCGTGCGTGAGCAAGTGATGTATTTGCTAGATGAGCAGCCCATCACGGTCGATTGCATTATCACCCCTGTCTATGAATATGAGCCACGCAAAATTACCGGTTTATTACTAGAAATGCAGCGCGTTGATCGGCAAATGCGCATCGTGCGGGAGAAGCAGATTCTCAATCAGCAGCAGGCGGTGCATGAACTCGTCCGTGGAATCGCCCATGAGATCAAAAATCCTTTAGGGGGGTTGCGGGGAGCTGCCCAATTATTGGAAGCGGAACTTGAGAATCCAGAGTTAAAAGAATATACCCAGATTATTATTGCGGAAGCTGATCGCCTCAAGCATTTAGTGAATGGCATGTTAGGGCCGGGCAAGTTGCCTTGTCGTGAGCCGGTAAATATTCATGAAGTGCTGGAATATGTGCGTAACTTGGTCGAAATTGAGGGAGCTGCCAATGTGCGGTTTATACGTGACTATGACCCGAGTATTCCTGAGCTATTAGGTGATCGTGGTCAGCTGGTGCAAGTTTGCTTAAATATTGTGAATAACGCCGTGCGGGCAGTAGGCGAGAGTGGCACGATTTGGCTGCGTACTCGGATACTGCGGCAGTTTACGATTCAACAGCGACGGCATCGCCTTGTGCTGCGAGCGGATATTTGTGATGACGGTGAGGGTGTGCCTGCCCATTTAATAGATAAAATTTTTCTCCCTATGGTGAGTGGGCATGCCGATGGCAGTGGATTGGGGCTGGCAATTGCTCAAGCTTTGCTGCGTCAACATGGGGGCTTAATTCAATGTGAGTCGGTGTCGGGTTACACCTGCTTTTCGATTCTAATCCCCTTAGACAGAGGAGAGGGTACTGATGGAAATCAACCAGGCTGAGCAAATCTGGATCGCAGATGATGACCGCTCGATTCGTTGGGTTTTAGAGCGCGCCTTGCAGAAAGCAGGTATCAAGGTACGTAGCTTTGAGGGGGCTGATCAAGTGCTGCAGGCTTTACGGATGGAAGAGCCGGAGGTACTCCTGACGGATATTCGTATGCCCGGCACGGATGGTCTGACGCTCTTGTCCAAAATGCAAACAGGGCATCCTGATGTGCCGGTGATTATTATGACGGCTCATTCAGATTTAGATAGTGCCGTATCGGCTTATCGTGGAGGGGCGTTTGAATATCTACCCAAGCCGTTTGATGTCAATGAAGCGGTCGAATTAGTTCGTCGTGCGTGTCGGATGCGCCAAGAAAGTCGCACCCAAGTCGTGGGTGAGCTGGCGACTGATAGTGGTTTTGCAGCCGGAGAAATTATTGGTAAGGCGCCTTCCATGCAGGAAGTTTTTCGTGCAATTGGGCGGTTGTCTAAATCGAGTATTACAGTATTGATTACTGGCGAGTCTGGAACAGGCAAGGAGTTGGTCGCTAAAGCCCTGCATACGCATAGCCCACGAGCTAATAAACCCTTTATTGCCTTAAATACCGCTGCTATTCCCAGTGAGCTATTAGAGTCTGAATTATTTGGACACGAAAAAGGTGCCTTTACCGGCGCGTATGCACAGCGCAAAGGCCGCTTTGAGCAAGCGGATACAGGGACTCTATTCTTAGATGAAATTGGTGATATGCCCGCCGAGCTTCAGACCCGTTTATTGCGAGTCTTAGCCGAAGGCACTTTCTATCGAGTAGGGGGGCATACTCCGGTTAAAGTAGATGTACGCATTATTGCGGCCACCCACCAGAATCTAGAGGAGTTAGTTCGTAAAGGTTCATTTCGGGAGGACTTATTCCATCGTTTAAATGTAATTCGTATTCACAATCCACCCTTGCGCGAGCGCCGCGAGGATATTCCGCTGTTGCTAAAGTTTTTCCTGATGCGGGCAGCGGAAGAATTGCATGTCGATGCGAAGGTTCTGTCTCCAGCAGTCACGGCTTATTTACAAAGCTTAATGTGGCCGGGCAATGTACGCCAATTAGAAAATACCTGTCGTTGGTTGACGGTGATGGCTTCTGGGCAAGAGGTGGTAATGGATGATTTACCCAGTGAGTTGCAAGAGCGTGAGCAATCTAAAGCTGAACTCCCCGGTGATTGGGAAAAAGCGTTAGCCCAATTTGCCAGCCACCGTTTAGCCAAAGGTTCAACCGCTTTTCTGGATGAGATGTACCCGATTTTTGAACGTATCCTGCTGCAAGCTGCTCTCGATAAAACCGGCGGGCGCAAGATTGAAGCGGCTGAATTATTGGGTTGGGGGCGGAACACACTGACACGCAAATTAAAGGAGCTGGGGTTTGAAAAAGCTTGAGCGATAGATGTTGCTTAAGCTGGAGGACTGGGGCTTATAGCTTGACGTTAATAGGATGCCAACCTAAGATTAAGTTACTAACAGTAACTTTTAGTGACTATAGGTGGTAATCTGGCTACCAGCGTGAAGCTTTCCAATGAAACTGTCGAATCTGCAAGGCAACAGGCGCAAATATTTCAGCGTACTTTAGGTGGGCAAGTGGATTATTGGGCGAAAATTGGCAGATTGGCTGAGCTTTACCCTAGTCTGACCTTTGACTGCTTGCAAAAACTGATGCGCGAAAACCGTTTGCAACCACTGACAGCCTCGCAGCCCATCAAGAAACAGTTTAATGCGATCAGTTTGAAAACCTACGGTTATCGTTTCGACCGTGAGGATGCTAATGCTCGCTAGGGTTTTCCTCGATTCCAATGTGTTGATTTATCTGTACTCAGAGGATGAACCTGAGAAAGCAGCACTTGCCCTGCAATCGGCTCAAGCGTCAGATGCATAGATCAGCACACAAGTCTTGAACGAAGTTAGTAATGTGTTATGTCGCAAACAGCAGCAGGCCTACTTGGAGATTCTGAATGTTATCCACGAGCTACAACGTAATTTTTAGATCACAATCGTGACCAGTCAGACAATTGAGCAAGCCCTCGTGCTAGGGGAGCGTTATGGTTACAGTTATTTTGATAGCCTGATGCTGGCCAGTGCGCTAGAGCAAGGTTGTAGCATACTGTATTCCGAAGATATGCAGCATGGGCAAATTCTTGAAGGAGGGCTGCGGATTATTGATCCGTTCGCAGGTTTGAAGGCTTAACCTAGGTAGTACTTTAACTTAGTGAGTTCTGCGTTTCGGCGGTGATAGCCTGTTTCCTTGATGAGTTTGTCAGCGGTAGTGATATGAAAGGCAATCGTCTTTGAAGCGACCCCACCCGCCCTTCTCTTGGTAACAGCGTTTTGTTCCACCGCTGATAAAGAGAGGTTAGGAGGGGTTACTTCCGCCACCAACAACCGCGCCATCTCCAAATGATAATCCGTCAAATGCAGCCGCATCCCGCTGCTGTTAGCGATGTTGAACATGTCCTGCAAGTGGGTATGAGCAAGCTCAAAATTCTGTGCGTGACGATATAGAGTAGCGTAGGCGAGATAAGCACGGGGCAGATGGTCTTGATTACCCGCTTCCTGCAATGAATTCAACGCTTTGGATAGCCATTCGTCAGCTTCCAACAACTGATTGTTCAGCAAACTCCGCCCTATCAGTAGCTGGTGGAGACCAATATACAAAGGATGGGTACTGTCTAATGCAATCTCAAGCGCGTAATGAGCACGTTTTTTTACCTCAGCAAATTGCTGTAGTTCCAGCAATAACTCACAAAAACGGAAGCTGGATAATGAATGCAAATAGAGGTATTTCGGGTCATCGAGTGTTTGAATGCGCTCGGCTTCTAGAAATTGCTCATAGGCTTCCTGTCGCTGTCCTGCCTGATGCAGGGTTCGGGCAAAAATGGAAAAGGTTTGTAACCGCCGGATAAGTTTAGGATCCTCTGAATGGGCTGCGCTTTGAGCACTTAATAAAGCATCTCGTACATTCCCTAGGGTCAATTGCGGTTCAATCAGATTGCTGGCAGTGATAGTCGTTTCTTGGCTGTCACCTAGGCTTTCATACAGTTTTAAGGCCGCCGTAAACGGCTTAATGGACTCAGCCAGTTTGCCTAAAGCTCGCAAACGATGTCCCATACTTTGTAATATATGTGCTCGAGTTTTCAGATTTAAGTAGTTACTCGGTTTATCCCATAACTGCGTGAAGAAATGGGTCAATACCGCTAGATCATCCCCTATAAACCCTTTTTTGTTCAAGTAATACTGTTTTTCACGGCTAATTCGTGGCCAATAAATCTCGTCAAATACGTGCTGATGTAAACCTGCATGGCAACCATGCTCAATAGCATGGAATAGCGGTTGCATTTCTGCCAGTGTATCGGGGTGGTGTTTAGCTGGAAGGTCTTTGTAGTAGGCATACAAGATTTCATGGGCTTGTTGCCATGCTTGTGGCTGTTTCTCACGTAATTGTTGACCAAAGTATTCACGGATCAGCGGGTGACAATCGAGATCTTTTTCACCGTCTTGCTGTGCCAGCAACTGATGTTCCTCACGCAAAATCGACACTGCCTGTTGCCATTCGCCTTCATCAATGCCTGCGGTCAAGTCGGGAATCGGTGTATCCCACAAGACCTGTAAGACATCCAAGTCGATAGGATGATCAAATAACCCTAATAAACGCAGCAAAGCCAGCTCCGGTGTACCTGAAAACCATTCCTCGTAGGCCTGCATCACTTTGAAAGCCTCTCGGCTTTCTGGCCTGCTTTTAGATGGAGTTGATAAATTTTTAAGGGTCTTCCGTTTAAGGACATCGCCCTGATAACGCAGGCGGAGCAGATTGCCTAACATGCTCAAGGCTAAAGGATGGCGGCCATATTCCTTGACCGCTTGACGTAGCTCCTTCAAGTCACCGTTTACCCCAAGTGATCTGAGCAGTGACACACCCTCATTTTGGTTGAGGTTTTGCAGTTTATGAGAAATCACTTTTGGTGACGGATAGTCACTGAGTTCATACACAGCAATTCGTGAGGTGATAATGCACAGGCTGTTGTTGTGCATGGCAAGGCTTTTTAATAGATGACGAATGGCGCTGTCCTTGATCGAACCTCTATTATTGCTTGGATGTTGGAGTGGTTCTAAACCATCTAACACCAGTACACAACGCTGATCTCGTAAGAGTTCTGCGAGGTATTCACCCATATCCTTCCATCTATTGACTCGTTTATGATCAGCTTCATTCACAAAATCAGCAACCTGTCGGGGTGAACCCAGTTTCTCGAAGGCATGCTCGAAAAACGGTGTCACGGAGATTTGCTTATTTGCACTAACACCTTGCGAGTAGAACGACCATGCAATTAGATTAGGAATATTAGATGTCTGGTTGAGCCAGTGGCGCAATAATTTAGTTTTACCTGTACCACCCGGGGCGATGAGCTGGACGATATGGGTGGCCTCATTCGCCCAAGCTTCATTGAGTAGCTTTAGGTCTTTTTTACGACCTAAAAACTTACCCTTGACAGTCGGTAGGCGGTCAATTTTGATCGGAGGCTTGCTATTGGGTTGTGGTTTATTTTCTTCCAACAAACCTTGAATCTGTTTAGCTAATTTGCATAAGAAAGTATCTTGCTTATATTTGGAAAGACCCGAGAGCGGCACATTGTCTTTAGACGCACCTTGCATTGCGCTGAGCCAAGCGACTTTCTCCCAAGGGCAAGGTTTTAGGATCAGCGGTATAACCCTAATACCCTCTTGTTCACGCCGTTTTAACAAACGCGGTATTTCTTCACCACGAATGAATTTTGACGTGAGAAAATCAGCGCTGATCAACAGGATGGCAACATCGGCTGTGTTAAGCGCTGTTTCAATTTCTGGATACCAGTCATCCCCCAAGGCGATCCGACGATCCTCCCAGACCGACAGTAGACCCTCCATTTCCAGTACGGCCAATTGGGTTTGCAGACGATTTTTCCATATTTCGTCTTTGTGGCTGTAACTGATGAACACTTTGGGCATGTGAACAAGCTCTGATCACTTGGGGATGAGCTTAATTATACCGTTTGTCAGCTGTTTTGTCCGTGCAGTGGGCAGAATTCCCACCATTTTAAAGCCAGAAAAAACAAAGGCCGAACGATAGTCCGGCCTTTGTATTAAAGCTGAGAATCGCTTAGCAGCTGTAATACATATCGTATTCAACAGGGTGAGTCGTCATGCGGAAACGAGTCACTTCTTGAGTTTTCAGCTCGATATAAGCGTCGATCATGTCATTAGAGAACACGCCACCCGCTAATAAGAACTCACGATCTTTATCCAGTGCGTCTAAGGCCATGTCTAAAGAGTGGCAAACTTTTGGAATTAATTTGTCTTCTTCAGGTGGCAGATCGTATAAGTCTTTGTCCATCGCTTCGCCCGGATGGATTTTGTTTTTGATACCATCTAAGCCAGCCATCATCAGCGCTGCGAACGCAAGATAGGGGTTAGCACTTGGATCGGGGAAGCGAACTTCGATACGACGACCTTTCGGGCTAGACACGAACGGAATACGAATTGACGCAGAACGGTTACGTGCAGAATAAGCCAACATAACGGGTGCTTCAAAACCGGGAACTAGACGCTTATACGAATTAGTACCAGGATTACAGAAAGCATTCAGCGCTTTCGCATGTTTAATCACACCGCCGATATAATACAGTGCCGTTTCCGATAAACCTGCATAACCCTCACCCGCGAAAGTATTCGTGCCGTCTTTAGCTAAAGACATATGTACGTGCATACCAGAACCGTTGTCACCTACGATCGGCTTAGGCATAAAGGTTACGGTTTTGCCATATTGATGCGCCACATTGTGGATCACGTATTTTTGACGTTGGACCCAATCAGCACGTTTGACCATCGTAGAGAAACGAGTCCCGATTTCGCACTGACCGGCAGTTGCGACTTCATGGTGATGGACTTCAACCGGAACACCCACTTCTTCTAAAATATTACACATGGTTGCGCGAATATCTTGGAAAGAATCCACCGGTGGCACTGGGAAATAGCCACCTTTGATACCCGGACGATGCCCCATATTGCCATCGGGATATTCTTTGCTAGAGTTCCAACCCGCTTCTACTGAGTCAACTTTAACGAAACAACCACTGGTATCTGCACCCCAACGGACATCATCAAAAATAAAGAATTCAGGTTCTGGACCAAAATAAGCCGTATCAGCAATGCCAGTGGATTTTAAATAGGATTCAGCGCGCATAGCAATCGAACGCGGATCACGCTCATAGCCTTCCATCGTCGCTGGATCAACGATACCGCAAGTGATATTTAAAGTAACATCTTGGAAGAAAGGGTCGATGAAAGCAGATTCTGGATCTGGCATCAGGATCATGTCGGACTCATTAATACCTTTCCAGCCAGCAATGGAGGAACCATCGAACATTTTACCATCTTCGAAAATGTCTTCATTGAATTCACTGATAGGCACAGACACGTGATGCTCTTTGCCGCGAGTGTCAGTAAAGCGGAAGTCAACGTATTTGACATTCGCTTCTTCGATGAGGTTCATGACGTCTTGTACAGACATGTTGTTGTCTCCTGAAATTGCAGAAATGGGTCAATGGTCAAAAAAACCAGAAAAGTGGTGAATTATATGCAAACCTTATGCCATTTGCTAATAGCTTGTTTTCTAGCGTAAACACGGACAGTTGGTTATTTAAAAGCACAATAATGGTGCGCCATAATATTCTTTCGCACCATTAGTAAGCAATCTCTGTATAGAATTTAACAGAGCCAAGATAAGGAAGCTGAGTGCAGGCTTGTTTGAAGTCACGGAGTAGGGCGGGAGGCGGTGTCGTTTGTAGATAAACCTCTAATTCGATTTTTCCATCTAGATAATGCATCACAAGGTGATGAATCGAGGTTTGAAGTCCTTGAGCGAGTGGCTGTGCTTGCAGGGCTTGGATCACTTCTTGTCGACTCGGTAAGTCGACACTGATCTCACCAGCCTCATCATCTTCGGGGTCAATATGTACCGTCACATCGGTGACTTCTGGAAAATGACTCTCTAATTGATGGGTGACATATTCAGCAATTTTGTGACCTTCCGATACGCTAATATGGCTGGCAACCTGAATATGTGCATCAGCAAAAACATTACCCCCCATTTTGCGGGTACGTAGCAGATGCAGATCTTCAACGCCGGGGAGCGTATGAATATACTCAATAATCTTATTAGACTCTTCAGGGGCAAGCCCGGTATCCACTAATTCACGGGTGCTTTCTAGCAATAATTGCAGCGCCATATAAAGAATCATGATCGCAATAATAATGGCAGCTACAGCGTCCAGCCAAGCATAACCGAATTGCGTACCTGCAATCGCCACCAGTACCAAGACCGAAGAGAATGCATCGGAGCGATGATGCCAAGCACTGGCTTTGAGCAGCGGTGAGCGAATTTTTTTAGCAACTCGCACGGTGTATTGATACAAACCTTCTTTGCCTAAAATCGCTAAACCCGCAAAAAACATAGCACTGGCATCCGGTACAACCAGTGGCGCTTCGCCCATTAGTCTACCCCATGCCTGCAAGAGGATGACCACTGCAACCCCGCTTAGTAGTAAACCCAAAACCACCGTGGCTAAAGTTTCAATCCGCCCATGTCCATACGGGTGATCTGCATCCGCTTTTTTGCCTGCATGATGAGCAGCGAATAGAACAATCACATCCCCCACTAGATCAGAGAGCGTATGCATGGCATCGGCAATCAGTGCTTGTGAGTGAGTGAAAATACCGCCGAGGATTTGTGCAATCACTAGAATGATATTGACACCCATCCCTACCAAAGCCACTCGCTGAGTGGTCTGTTGGCGCACATTATTTTCTGCGGAGTCAGCGTTGGAGAGGGGTAAGCTGGGCTTCATCGGCTTGTCTCGAGTTGTAGACTAATAATATAGTCGCGGCCTTCAGTTCGCGTTTCAAGTAAGGTATGACCATGAATGCGCGCCCAAGCAGGAACATCATGTAAAGCACCCGGATCCGTACAATAAACGGTAAGTATCGTACCTACAGGTAGTTGTTCAATCGCTTGTTGAACACGAATGACGGGTAGAGGACAGAGCAAACGCCGAGCATCGAGAGTCACTGTTTGGGACATGGCAATTAAAGTTTAGGCTAGGATAAGACTTAAATTATACCGCGCCTACCCAACAAGCGCGAATCAAAGCTGTTTCTAGTTGGCGTTGTTCAAGTTTTTGGCGAAATTCTAAGGGATCTTTTTGTAGGACTAGGCTGCCAACCCGTGGCTCAAGGATAGCCACTAGACGCGATAACCAAAAGCGCAAGGCAGCAGCTTCTAACATACTTGGCCATTGCACGGCCTCTGGTTGGGTCAGCGGGCGAAGCTGATGATAAGCGTGTAAACAAGCCGTTAAGCGTTCAGTATCCAAAGCACCATTTTCAAAGCAGCACCAATCATTCACCACAATCGCTAAATCATATAGCCAACAATCATCGCAAGCATAATACCAATCCAGTACCCCACTCAGTTGCGCATTTAAAAAAAGCGTATTATCACGGAATAAATCAGCATGGATCAGCCCAGTGGGTAAGTTTTTAAAATTTAAGGTGTGTTGATTGCGTAGTGTTCGGGTGAGGAGTGCTAGATCACTCGGTTCGGCTAACGGTAGTAAGCGCTTAGCTGTTTGCAGCCGCCATTCGTGGCCGCGATCAGGGGGGCGTTTCAGTGGAAAACTCTGCCCCACTAAATGAATCTGAGCCAATATACTACCCATTGCAGCGCATTGCAGTGTACTAGGTTGCTGTTGATCCAGTGTTTCTCCAACTAAGCAAGTAATTAAGGCAGCGGGTTTGGTGTTGCAGATTCGCAGAAGTTGGCCGGTCGTATCACGGATGGGGGCTGCAATCGGCAACTGAGCCTTGGCCATGTGTTGCATCACTTGCAGAAAATACACAAGTTCTGCAGGCGCATGCTGCTCAAACAGGGTTAAGACATAAGTGCCTGAGGTAGTGGTGACAAAAAAATTACTGTTTTCAACGCCAGCAGCAATACCTTGATAATTCAGGAGTTCACCGACAGCATAATGACTCAAGAACTCAGTGAGCTCCTGAGCATTCACGGGAGTAAAAACAGACATCGCTAGCCAATTACCAAGAAAAGACTTGCCAGCTAGGAATCATTAACTCATCGCTATCACTATGGGCGCTTTTAACCGAAGTCGAGCCTGCTTCAGAGCCAATTAGATGATAGCCATTGCCACCACTCGAGGGCAGATATTGCACGGTGCTGGCGATGGCTTGCACCCGCTCTTCCTCAATCGTGCCAAAGCGGTCTTGAGTGCGAATGGTTTGTAATTTTACTTTGCCATTCACCTCTTCAGCCACGGTCGTATCTGTTTCAGCATACAGACTTGAGCTGCTGATTAAGAGGTTAATTGCCAGCAAATACGTCAAGCGGTTATTTTTCATTATTATAGCTCCATCTGATTGGCACGCTCTTCTGCAGTAGGCCCAGAAACGGTGCGCTCATAGTGTTGGAAAATGTAATTAACAATCGCATCAGCATCATCTAAGAGGACAAATAAGTCTAAATCCTGTGGCGAAATAGTGCTTTCTGCGACCAAAGTGGTTTTGAACCATTCAATTAGGCCAGTCCAAAACGGGGTATGTACTAATACAATGGGGATGCGCTGAGTTTTGCTGGTTTGGACTAAAGTTAAAATCTCTGCTAACTCATCTAAAGTCCCAAAACCCCCGGGCATCACCACATAGGCAGAAGCATATTTCACAAACATCACTTTGCGCGAAAAAAAGTGACGGAAATACAAAGAAATATCCTGATAAGCATTCCCGCTTTGCTCTTTGGGCAGTTGGATGTTCAAGCCAATACTGGGTGATTTTCCACCTTGAGCACCTTTATTGGCCGCCTCCATTAAACCCGGCCCACCACCACTGACAACGGCAAAGCCAGCATCAGATAGCTTGCGTGCCACCTCCACGGTTAATAAGTATAAAGGGTGATCACGTGGAGTACGGGCTGAGCCGAAAATACTTACTGAAGGGCGTATCCGCGCTAGACGCTCAAAACCTTCTACAAACTCACCCATGATCTGAAAAATTTTCCAGCTTTCACGAGCCAATTCTTTATCGTCAATGGGGCGTAAGACGGGGTGCTGTGCACGTGTTTCTTGATCCATAACCTTATTCTTCTTGTCTAAGAGGTGTGAGTTGGTTCAGCAATTAAAGGGCTGCTTTTTCTTCAGGGGTATAAGCAGTAATCGTCAACGCATGTAATTGCCCTGAGGTAATAGCCTCATTAACCGCTGCATAAATTAATTGATGACGTTTCACTTTGCTCAAGCCTTGAAAGCTGGAGCTGATAACTTCAGCTTGATATTTATAGCCATCACCCTGCACTTCAATCTGTGCATCGGGTAGTCGAGTGTGGATGAGTTGTGTGACTGCATCATTACTAATACTCATGAAAAATCTATGCCTTTGATCGCTTGAAAATTGGGTCTAACAAGGCTAATAGCCAGCACTTGCTCTTTTCTCGCTTATAGCGCATATAATGCTTGGAGTCTACTGTTGGGAAGTTTGGGAGCATCAATGTCTAACGACGATTTGATAAAACAGGTACAAGATACCTGTGTTGAGTTTTGTGCTGCCTTAACACAAGATGAAGTCAGCAAATTTGTACACTATATGCGCTTTGTTGAGTTGGGTGCAAATGAAATGCTCGCCGATATTGGCGATGTGGGCGCAAGTTTTTATATGGTGATTGGGGGTTCTATTCAATTATTCCAAGTGGATGGCGAGGCTGAATATGCAGTTGGTGCGATCTCTCCGGGGGGCTTGGTGGGAGAAATGTCGTTTTTTGATCGTCGCCCCCGAACTGTGCGTTTAAAAACCGGTGAGTCAGGTGCACAGCTACTAGAAATTAAGCGCCAAATGTACAGCCGTCTACGGATTGAGGAGCCGTATATTTCAACTAATTTGCTGGAGTTTGTGATTCGTAGCTTAGATGAATTAGTCCGTGAGTTAAGCGCTAAGCATGCTGATCTAAAAAAGCTACTCGATAATTAACTTATTCACACTCAGGTTCTTGTTCTTTTTCCTTTTCCTCTGCAATAACGGTGGTTGGTTGGGCTTCAGTGGTTGGCTTCGAGGTTTGCTGGGTTGGGGGCTGCGTGGCTTCAGGCGGCGTGCTCAGCGCGCTCATGGCCTGCGTTATTTCAGGTTGAGTGGGTTGACTCGTGGCTTGAGCTGCGGTTGGGGGCGTAGGTTTGTCTTGCTCTGTGCAGCCCACGAGCAGTACGACTAAGCTGATGAATCCACCCTTGAGAATAAGTTTCTGCATCGGTTTAAACGGTTTAAGTAGTTAACCAGAAGGTGACAGGACCGTCATTAATTAAGTGCACTTGCATATTTGCTCCAAAGATACCGGCTTGTAGCTCCAGCCCTTGCGCTGGGATCAGCTCACAAAAATAAGTGAATAAGTGTTTACCTAACTCAGGTGGGGCTGCTGGCGTAAAGCTGGGACGGTTTCCTTTTTGCGTATCTGCTGGCAGGGTGAATTGAGGCACGACTAATAAGCCGCCTTGCACGTCTAATAAAGACCGATTCATGCGGCCTTCGTGGTCGGCAAACACACGATAATTCAGAATCCGCTCTAATAAGCGCTTAGCTTGTGCCTCAGTATCATGACGCTCTACCCCTAATAACACTAATAGGCCCGCCGGAATTGCCCCGACCGTATTTTGGTCAACCACCACTTTGGCGGTAAGCACCCGCTGGATTAAACCAATCATGTGAGTTGATCAGCCATGAATTCAGTAGCATTTACCAAGGCAGCCTGAATGCCCGGCTCACTGGCGGCATGCCCGCAATCAGGAATAATCGCAAAATCTGCACTCGGCCAAACTTCATGCAAGGCATAGGCTTGTTCTAAGGGGCAAATCATATCGTAGCGCCCATGCACAATCATGCCCGGAATACTGGCAAGTTTATAGGCGTTTTTGAGCAATTGATCAGGTTCAAAGAAAGCCCGATTCATAAAATAATGGGCTTCAATCCTAGCCACACTCATCGCTGTAAAAGGATTAGAAAAATGATCCACTGTACTTTCTTTCGGGGAAAGATTTGCCGTGCGTCCCTCCCAAATTGACCAAGCTTTAGCGGCTTGCATGCGCGCAATTTCATTCTGCCCGGTTAGGCGTTTGTAGTAAGCCTGCAGCAAATTACCGCGTTCTGCTTCGGGAATCGGGCTAATAAAATCTTGCCAGAAATCGGGGAAGATATAGCTGGCACCATCTTGATAAAACCAATCAATATCACGAGGTCGACACAGGAAAATGCCACGTAGAATTAAACCTGCGACCCGCTCAGGATGAGTTTGTGCATAAGCTAAACCTAAACTCGAACCCCAAGATCCACCAAATACCACCCATTTTTCAATGTTCAACTCTTGGCGAATACGTTCAATATCAGCGACTAAATGCCAAGTGGTATTGTTGGTAAGCTCGGCATGGGGAGTGGAACGTCCACAGCCACGCTGATCAAAGAGTACAATCCGATAACGCTCAGGATCAAAAAATTGGCGATGCCAATTTTCACAGCCGGAGCCAGGGCCACCGTGTAAAAATACCACCGGTAAACCATCGGGATTGCCGGATTCTTCTACATATAAAGTATGCATAGAATCCACGGGTAAAAAGAAATGGCGATTATCCCGAATCGCAGGGAACAGGGTTTTCATTAGGTTTTGCCCTCGGCTTCTAATACGCGCCGTGCTTCCGTCAATTTGGCTTGCTCGGCTGGAGGGACTTCAGGATAGGCTAACTGCAGCGCTTCTAAGGTATTCACGATGGTTTCTGCAACGGCCACCCGCATATAGGCTTTATCATCCGCCGGAATTGCATACCAAGGTGCATAGTGACTCGAAGTAGTCTGTAGCGCTGTTTCATACGCCTGCATATACGCATCCCAATGTTGGCGTTCAATGACATCACCGGCTGAAAACTTCCAATTTTTGTCGGGTTCATCTAAGCGCGACAGGAAACGGTTTTTTTGTTCTGCTTTGGACACATTCAGCCAGAATTTTAAAATCACTGTACCATTACGAGCTAGATGCTTTTCGTGATCACGAATCGACGTATAACGTTCTTCCCATAAATCTTCAAGATTGTCATGCTGAGGTAAGTTTTGTCCGGCTAAATACTCAGGATGGACACGGACTACTAACACTTCTTCATAATAACTACGATTGAAAACGCCAATCCGCCCCCGCTCAGGCAAGCAACGTGCTGTGCGCCACAAAAAATCATGATCTAATTCTTCGGCTGAAGGCTGTTTAAAGGAAAACACTTGGCAACCCGCTGGATTCACGCCTTTTAAAATAGCGCGAATGGTGCTGTCTTTACCTGCGGCATCCATTGCTTGGAAGACTAACAAAAGTGCATGACGATCTTCCGCGTAGAGCACTTGTTGAAGCTTATCAATTTTTTTAACGAGCTTTTTTAACTGATCTTCCAGTTCTTCTTCAGTTTTATGATGTTCTTCAGCCGTTTGTGCCTTGTTTAGCTTAAATGAGCCATCGAAGGGCACGCGGTAACGCTCAGGGAAGTCAAACATAAACGAGCTCCTTATCGTATTTTTCTAAGTTGTTTATAGTCTGCCAGAGATGTGTAGGGGCTGCATTAGTTAAAAAATATCATTTACATCATTTATCTTATTTATCTTGAAATAAGTAATTGCTATGAAATAAGATTCCTGAATCTACTGATAAAAATTATAACAAAGGGGATGGTTTATGAAGCAGCTTTTTCAACGTAGCGCCCTGACTTTATGCGTGCTAGCACTGACGGGTTGTGGCGGCGGCGATGGCAATCAACTCTCAGGGGGGAACACTGGCGGTTCAGGGGGTAACACCGATACAGGGGCTAAATCCTTAGAGGTTTCAGCGAGTTCTCGGCAACTGGCTTCTAGCGGGGACAAGCCAGTGATTATTTCAGCGGTGGCTAAAGATGCAAATAATAATGTTTTGAAAAGCGTCGCTGTACAATTTTCAGTGGATAGCGAGGCGACTATCGAAGCGGATACGACAACGGCAGCCAGTGCAGTCAAAACGGCAACATTAACGCCGGGCTTAGAAAATCCTGAGAATCGTACTGTAAAAGTGACCGTAAAGTCTGGATCTTTAGTCAAAACGATTGAGGTTGCGATTGTTGGCACGAGTTTAGTCTTGGATGGACCAACACGACTGGCTTTGAACAGCCCCACGACGTTTATCGCTAAGCTCAGGGATTCAGCAGGCAAAGCGCTAGCCGATGAAACCATCAGTATTGATTCGAGTTTGAATAATGCACTCACCCCTGTTTCAGGTTCAGGATTCGTGACCGATGCGAATGGTGAGGTTCAGTTTAAAATTAATGCAGCGGTCAGTGGTACAGATACGATTACTGTCTCAGCTTTAGGCGTGAGTAGCTCTAAAACTTTAGAAATTTCGGGGGATGATTTTACGATTACGAGTGCCAACCCAGAGATTAAAGTGGGTACAGCTGAAGCGGTTAGCCTCAAGTGGACGCACAATGGTATTGCTCAAGCCAATAGAACAATTAAAATCTCGGCGACTCGCGGCCTGACACCTTTGCAAATCGTAACCGATGCCCAAGGTCAAGCCAGCTTCAGCGTGACTTCAGCCACTGCGGGCGGTACCGTGATCACCGCCACGGATGCGAGTACAGGGCTTTCAACCAGCTTAACTCGTGAGTTTGTTGCTACCACGCCCGCCATTTTAAGTACACAAGTCGAAAAAGAACTGATTGCCCCAGAAGCTAGCACCAATGTGATTGCAGTAGTGAAAGATATTGCTGATAATCCAGTTAAAAATCAATTGGTTGAGTTTAATTTGATAGATACAGTGGGGGGTGAGTTAAGTGCCTCCAAGGCCACGACCGATTCTTTAGGTAAAGCAACAATTGGTTACACCGCAGGTAATGCAACCAGTGCAAAAGATGGGGTTAAAATTACCAGCACCTTACGTTTGTCAGATCCTAATGCCGCACCGATTACCGATAATATCACCTTAACAGTCGGTGGGCAGGCTTTACGTATTGTTTTGGGTGAGGATGAAAAGATCGTTGAAGACGGTATTTTCTATAAAAAATCCTTCGGGGTGATTGTGACGGATAGTGCAGGCAATCCAGTCAAAGATAAGAAGGTAGATTTCACTTTAGTACCCACCCATTATGCCAAAGGTGGGGTTATGCCCTGTGGAACAATGATCGCAGGTGTGGTTAGTACTGAACCTACCTTTTCCCAAACCGCGATTTGCCCCTCTGAAGATATTGACCAAGATGGTGGCTTAGATGAAGGTGAGGATTTAAACGGTAATGGTCGTTTAGAGCCTACCCATGCTGCCACGGTTACTAACAGCGCAGTGACTGATGCAGAAGGTAAGGTGTTAGCAACGGTCATCTACCCGCAAAGCCAAGCGCTTTGGAATAAGGTTCGATTGACAGCGCGGATCGTTGTCTCTGGAACGGAGTATATTGAAACAACCGATTTTGTATTACCTGTACTGGCAGCCGATGTTAGTTCCTGTGATATTGCTCCACCGAATGCAGTTAGCCCTTATGGTACCGATACCAGTTGCTTGACGAAAAACTAAGCTTAAAGTGCCGCTAGTGGGTTTCACGCAGAAAACCATCCCTTAGTTGCTAAGGGGTGATTTTTTTGTTTAGAGTTTCAATAAAAGCTAAGAAAAACCTAAGAAAAAGCTAGGAAAGGGTTAAAATTTAGTTTCTATTTCTCAGCCCTCGGAGACTCGTATGCAAGCAGCCGCGCAATTACTTGAGTTGTACAGTCTCGGTCTCAATGCTGTGAAAGGGGATCAGGCGGTGTATCAAGCTCTAATGGCCCAAGGTACTCAAGCCGCTTGTCATCTGGTGGCGATTGGTAAAGCGGCTGAGGCCATGTATCAAGGTGCACAGCGTTACTTCGATAAAGATATTAAAACAGCTTTGCTCATCAGTAAGTATGGGCATTTTTCCCCTGAGCTATTGGCTGAGCGTAAGATCACGGTGCTGGAGGCTGCCCATCCTGTACCAGCTGAGTCCTCACTGTTAGCAGGCCAAGCCTTATTACAGTATCTAGCTCAGCTCCCTGCGAATGAACCCTTGCTCTTTCTGATTTCTGGCGGTGCTTCTAGCCTGTGTGAGGTTTTAGAAGAAGGCTGGACGCTAGAAAAATTACAAGCTGCGACTCAGGATAAGCTAGCTGAGGGGGCGTCGATTGCTGAGATCAATGCCATGCGTAAACAGCTGTCGCGGATTAAAGGTGGCAAGTTGTGGCAATTTATTAGCAAGCGCCCCGTATCCTGTTTATTAATCTCGGATGTACAGGGGGATGATCCCGCTGTGATTGGTTCAGGCTTATTATTTCCAGCCCCTGCGCATCCTGAGTTTACTTGGCAAATCGTCGCGAGTAATCAGCAAATGCTGGCAGCGATACAAGCCTCAAGGCTAGAGCCGCCAAACTCGGCAGAACAAACGCTACCGCTTCATATTATGCCTGAGTTTTTGAGTATAGAAGCGGTCGAGGCGGCTAAGCGCTGTGTCGCTTTCTTAAAAACTCAACCAGCAGGGATCTATGTTTGGGGGGGGGAAACGACAGTCAATTTGCCCGCCAATCCGGGACGAGGTGGACGGAATCAGCATTTTGCCTTGGCAGCCGCCTTAGAGTTAGCCTTAGTCGCTGATCAAGGGATTAGCTTGCTGTGTGCAGCAACAGATGGAACGGATGGAGTCACCGACGATGCGGGTGGTTTAGTCGATGCACAAACGCTAGCACGCGGTCAATTGGAGAATCTTGATCCAGTGGCTTGCTTACAGCGGGCGGATGCAGGTAGATTTCTAGCCGCTAGCGGTGATCTGATTACAACAGGGCCGACTGGTACCAATGTTATGGATCTTGTCATTGCCCTAAAAACCTCATGCCCAAACTAAATTTAGCTAAGGATTTGTATGCGGCTACTTTAAGCTGCTTATTAGTCACTGACCCTGACGAAAAAATTAACGCGGTCTCTCAGTTACAACCCGCTTGGTTGGCGGGTGACTTGCTACGTTCCGAAGCGGGGGTGGTAGAAAAAATTACCAGACCGGGGCGACCCGCTCAACCCGAGTTGGTGCTACCGAAGCAAATGAAGCAGCGTAAACTGCATCATTTAGAGGGGCGGATCGCTTTGTTACATGCAGTTGCGCATATTGAGTTTAATGCGATTAATTTAGCTTTAGATGCGGTCTATCGGTTTCGTGAAATGCCGGATGCCTATTATAGCGATTGGCTGCAAGTCGCTGCAGAAGAGGCCTATCACTTTGCTTTAGTGCGTGCTCGCTTACGTGAACTAGGGGCTGACTATGGTGATTTACCCGCCCATAATGGTTTGTGGGAACATGCCTTAAAAACTGATCAGGATGTCTTGGTACGAATGGCTTTAGTCCCACGTGTATTAGAGGCGCGTGGTTTGGATGTTACTCCGCCGATGATGGCGCGTTTGCGTGAAGTCGGTGATGGGGTGACAGCTGATGTGTTAGCGATTATTTTGCGTGACGAAGTGGGACATGTGCGGATGGGTTCTCATTGGTATCGGTATTGCTGTGAATTGCGTGGCCTAGAGCCAGAAGCAACTTTCCGCCAACTCCTGCGGGAAGTATTGCAAGCCCCAGTACGCGGCCCTTTTTATACCGAAGGGCGCTTACAAGCGGGGTTTAGTCATGAGGAATTAGCCCAACTGAAGTCATTAGAAGATAACTGGCTCGCTGAAATTCGTGTTTAAGGATTCATGCATCCAACATCCTGTTCACCTGATCAGTAAATACTTCCGGGGTTTGAACATGCGGTAAATGTCCTGCTTCCTCAAGCATCACTAAGCGTGCTTTGGGAAAATAGTTTTGAGCTATTTGCCAGCGTTCGGGCTGTAGATAATCGGATTGCCCCCCACCAATGAATAAAGTTGAGCCATGATAGCGTTGCTCGGTTGGATGAAAAGCGGTGATACTTAAATAATGGCGGGCAATTTCGCTTAAATAGCATTGCCAAATAAAGCGGCCGTTTTCATCCCATTTCAGATTTTTCAGCAAAAAGGCGCGTTCAAACGGGTGTTTAATCGTTGGCGCTAGCCAAGTATCCGCTTCTTTTCGAGTTTTAAAACTTGCCAACGGTAGGGTTAACATCGCTTGCAGAATCGCTTGATGCCGTGGTGGATAATTGACTGGCGCAATATCCACAATAATCAGTTTTTTTAAGCGTTCAGGATGCTCTAGAGCGAGCCACATCGCGGCTTTGCCACCCATTGAATGCCCCATCAGATCAAATTGTTGGAGCTGCAAATGATCCGCCACTTCCAGTACATCTTGCACCATCAAGCGATAGTTCATGCCTTCAACATGGGGGGAGGCGCCGTGATTGCGCATGTCGATGGCAATAATACTACGCTCGTTCTGCTGTTTACTGGCAAAGGTATGCCAGTTATCTAATGAACCCAATAGACCATGCAGCACTAACAGGGGACGTTCCAGCTTATCTGGCTGACCATAAATGCGATAATTAAGCATCAAAGTTTTCCCCTAAGCGGGTAATTTGCTGGAGAATTTTTTCACGTTCTTCTAGTGGTAAAGTTGGGACATTGTAAAAAATTTCGTATTGAATATTTTTAATACCACAAAACGAGAGGGTGCCATCAGTCATGGGGCGATGAATTAAGGTTTCTGAGTCATTCGCTTGAAAAAAGCTTTTATCGCTACCCGCTGTAATTAGAACTAAGGCTTTTTTATGTTGGAGTAGACCTATCGGACCCTCAGCAGAATAAGCAAAGGCCACACCATTGGTAAGAATATGATCAAACCAGCCTTTTAAAATGGCGGGTCGTCCATACCACCACAATGGGTAAATAAAGACTAAACCTTCAGCCCACAATAAAGCTTCTTGTTCTTGGGCGATTTTTTCTGGAATCACACTCGTTTGCAGGCTAGCTAAATCACTGGCGCGCAGTACGGGATCAAAGTTTTCTGTGTATAAATCTTTGACCCGCACTTCATGACCTGCAGCGACTAAACCTCGTTGGCAATACTCAAGCATTGCATGGTTGAAGCTGGCAGGATTGGGATGAGCATAAACAATTAAAACGCGCATAGTGTTAGCTTCTTTAGTTAGTGAAGGGTGGTATTAGCTAAATCCACCACGTTTTCGGTGAAAAGGCGAGCTGCATCAACGGAGTCAAGCGCGTACTTAGCATTACAAAATTCACAGATAACGCTAATACTGCCTTGTTCAGCCAAAATAGCTTGGACTTCTGTTTGGCCTAAGGAACGTAACAGGGTTTCAATTTTTTGCTGGCTGCAACTGCATTGAAACTTAATTGATTTAGGCTCAAATAAACGCGGTGTCTCTTCATGGAAGAGTCGATAGATCAAGTCTTCGGCCGGAAGGTCGCGTAATTCTTCAGCGGTTAAGGTATCTAGCAACATCGAAACCCGCTGCCAATCTTCGAGTTGTGCGTCTAACTGCTCAGGGCTAGCATATTTATCTTCAGGTAAGCGCTGTAAGAGTAAACCTGCACAACGATGGTGGTCAGAACTCAACCATAAACGGGTTGGCAACTGTTCAGAGCGAGCGAAGTATTGCTCGAGGGCTTGGGTTAAATTATCGCCCTCTAAAGCAATGATACCTTGATAGCGCTCATGATTGCTCGCAGCCTCTAGGGTAATGGCAATATGCCCCACACCAAAAATAGCGGGCAAGCTGCTACCCTCAGGAGGGACGCTAGTCCATTGAGCTAGGCCTCTTACCTCACCTTGGGGCGTGGCATGTACTACTAAGAGCGGTACAGGACCATCGCCACGAATCTGTAAAATGAGTGAGCCTGTGTGTTTAACGGTCGCGGATAATAAAACCGCAGCACTTAAAGCCTCCCCTAATACATTACGAATAATAGGGGGATAGTCGGCACGCTCTAAGAGTTGATGCCAAGTATTTTCTAATTGTACCCATTCACCGCGAATATTCGCTGTTTCGAGAATAAAACGGCGTAAAATGTCTTTTATCATGCAGAATCAGCCTTGTGGCTACTACCTTTCGTGTCAGTGTGTGATAAAATTCCCGCGCAATGCCTATTTGGGAAAGATGGCTGGTGAACTTATCATATAAGTTGGCTTGCCCAAAACCCTTCTGGTTGCTACATTTGCGCAGGAAATTTGGGCCAACCTGATTTGAGGCATGGATACAAGGACCATTAAGGACAACTTCACGGTCTCTCTCTCATAATTTAGCTTTTGCCGGACTTTATAACAATGTTCAAAGCCATTTCTGGTTTATTCTCCAATGATATTTCAGTAGATCTTGGGACAGCCAATACCCTCATTTATATGCGCGGAAAAGGCATTGTCCTCAATGAGCCTTCCGTTGTGGCTATTCGGCAAGATCGCGGTCCTGGTGGCCCTAAGTCTATTGAAGCGGTTGGCGCGGAAGCCAAAAAAATGTTAGGACGCACGCCAGAAAACATTACAGCGATTCGCCCCATGAAAGATGGGGTGATTGCTGATTTCACCTACACAGAGAAAATGCTTCAACATTTTATCCGTAAGGTTGATTCGGGGCGTATTCTGCGTCCAAGTCCACGAGTCGTAATATGTGTCCCCTGTGGCGCAACTCAAGTGGAACGGCGTGCAATTAAAGATTCTGCTTTAGGTGCAGGTGCACGCAAAGTTTATCTGATCGAAGAGCCGATGGCTGCCGCGATTGGCGCGGGCATTCCTGTCGACGAAGCGATTGGTTCGATGGTTCTGGATATTGGCGGTGGTACTTCTGAAGTGGCGATTATGTCGCTGCGTGGGATTGTCTATTCGGCTTCTGTCCGTATCGGTGGTGACCGTTTAGATGAGGCCATTATCAGCTATGTACGCCGTAATTATGGAATGCTGATTGGCGAGGCTACGGCTGAGCGGATTAAGTGCGAAATTGGTTCGGCGTATCCGGGTAAAGAGCTCTTAGAAATCGAAGTCAAAGGCCGTAATCTTTCTGAAGGTGTACCTCGTGCTTTTACCCTGACGAGCAATGAGATTTTAGAGGCTCTACAAGAGCCATTATTTGGGATTGTAAGCTCCGTGAAAACAGCGCTGGAGCAA
Organism: Thiothrix eikelboomii; assembly: GCF_900167255.1. Taxonomy (GTDB): domain Bacteria; phylum Pseudomonadota; class Gammaproteobacteria; order Thiotrichales; family Thiotrichaceae; genus Thiolinea; species Thiolinea eikelboomii. The sequence goes on along the minus strand of NZ_FUYB01000001.1, from coordinate 354,403 downwards.
ACCCCACCTGAACTAGGGGCTGATGTTGCTGATCGTGGCATTGTCTTAACGGGTGGTGGGGCTTTATTGCGTGATCTAGATCGCTTATTAATGGAAGAAACGGGGATTCCGGTGGTGATCGCCGATGACCCGCTAACTTGTGTTGCACGCGGTGGCGGTAAAATTCTAGAAATTCTTGAAGCCGAAGGTGATGCCTTCCTCGCGACGGATTAAGCGGCGGGGCTGGCTTAATAATATTAATAATGACCTGTAGCAGTCAGTTTCAAGGTAGATAATAGGGAGCTTAGACTGCCATTAACGATACCGATCATCACGCAACACCGGGCTTATCTTTTCAGTTTGTATTGCTGTTGCTAGCCGCTTTGTCTTTGATGGCAGTGGATTATCGTAATCCGGCTGCCACCAAGCCCATCCGCACGGGATTTTCGATTGTTGCTTATCCTTTACAAGCGATTGTCGATGCCCCCTTTTATCTCTATAGCCGGGTCACAGGCTTTTTTTCTAATCAATCCCATTTAGCCAGTGAAAATGCCGCTTTAAAAGAGCAGCTGCGCTTATATTCAGTGCAATACCGTGATATGCAGGTGCTAGAGCAGCAGAATGCACGCTTGCGTGAGCTACTGAAAGTGGATAAACGGGTGGGATATACCTTCACGATGGCTGAGGTCATTGCTGCGGCCGATGAACGTGGCCGCCAAGTAGTGACCTTAAATAAAGGTTCACGGGATGGGGTTCACGAAAAGCAGGTGGTATTAGCTGAGGGCGGTAATATTTACGGGCAAGTGGTTGAAGTCACCCCCTTTAGTTCTAAAGTGATGGAGCTGACTGATCGTCAGCATGCGATTCCAGTGCGGAATCAACGGACCGGGATGCGTGCGCTGGCTAATGGTACGGGCAAATCAGATATTCTGGAGCTAAAAAGTATCGTCGCAGGGAGCAATGTGCAAGATGGTGATGTATTTGTTAGCTCTGGTTTAGATATGTTATTCCCGCCCGATTTCCCAGTAGCAAAAGTGATTCCGAATGGTGTGCAGTATATTCCGGGTGATCCTTTTGCAAATATTAGTGCTAGGCCCTTAATTAATTTTGATAATACCCGCGAAGTGCTATTGCTTTGGCGTATTAACCCGTTGCCGACTCAAGTTTTGCCACCCGTGAATCCGAGTGCTGGGGTCATGCCTGCCAAACCTGTCCCGGCAGTGACAAATAAAAAAGAAACTAAGCCAGCGAATAAACCAACGAATAAACCAGCAAATAAACCGAATACCAAACCCAATGCAGCCAATAGAGCAGCGGAGCAGCCACAATGATTGAGAATCTGCCACGCTTCCCCGGTGCGATTTGGTTAACTTTATTACTGGGTTTAGGCTTAAATAATATGCCATTGCCCCCGGAATGGGCTTATTGGCGTCCTGATTTTCTAGTGCTGAGCTTGATTCATTGGGCCTTAGCGATGCGCCAAAATGTGAATTTGTTCATGGCCTTTTTCATGGGGCTACTCGCGGATACGATTTCATATTCTTTGCTAGGCCAGCATGCTTTAGGTTATGTTTTAGTCACTTACTTTGCTGTGCGCCTAAGTTTGCGGATGTCAGCCGAGGCGTTTTTGCAGCAGTTTGCCTTGATTTTTATTGTAGTTGGCATTTTCATGCTGATTAATCTTTGGATTCGCGGTGTCACTGGCAATATGGGCGCGGGTCTACTTTATTGGATGCCACTTTTGAGTAGCCTATTAGTCTGGCCTATCTATCATGGGATTCTGGGGTATTTTTATGTCCCCCGCAAAATGGTTTGATGAGCTTAGGCTTTGATCAGCGGATTGCTATACTGCTACCTTCTAGTAGGTGAATTGCTAGAACTCCTTGAGTTTTGTTACCTTAGTCCCCATTGATATCCAATTAACTTCAAGTTAAGGAGCTTGTCCATGAGTGCAACTAATGCCTGCACTGATTTGTCTTGCAATATCTTACCAGATATTGCGAGCCAGCCGCATGCAGGACCAAAAGGTACATTAAACTGGGTCGGTATGAGTGCTATCGAAATTCCGGTTTTTGTACTCAATGCCACTGGCGAAAAAATTCAAACGCTTGCACGGGTACAAGCCTATGTGAATTTAATGGATCCCCATAGTAAAGGGATTCACATGTCTCGTTTGTACTTAGCTCTCGATAATTTGCTGAGTATGCACGAGCTAACCCCTGAACTCTTACGTAAAACGGTGACTCAGTTTGTAGAGTCGCATGGTAGTTTGAGTACGGCTGCCTATCTTGAGTGCCGGTTCAATTATTTCGAAAAGCGTAGCTCGCTGGTGAGTGACAATCGGGGTTGGAAAAACTATCCAGTCAGAGTAGCAGCTACTTTGCGTGGGCAACAGTTTGATTTGGAAGTGCAGGTGGAAGTACCTTATTCCTCGACTTGCCCATGCTCGGCAGCTTTAGCCCGCCAATTGATTCAAGAAGGTTTTCGTGATCAGTTTGGAGAGGCGGTTGTGAATGCACAGCAGGTCTATGATTGGCTAGGGACGACACAAGGCATCAGTGCTACCCCTCATAGTCAACGCAGTATGGCGCAAGTCAAAGTGAAATTAGCAGAAAAAATCCGCAATTTGCCTCTGACAAGTTTGATTGATCGGATTGAAAATGCCTTACAAACCCCAGTACAGGCTGCTGTCAAGCGTGAAGATGAACAAGAGTTTGCTCGGTTAAATGCAGCGAATCTGATGTTTTGTGAAGATGCAGCCCGTCGTTTGAAAGTGGCGATGTCTGAAGATATTTCAGTGCGTGATTTCTGGATTCGGGTAAATCACTTGGAAAGTTTACATGCCCATAATGCTGTTTCGGTGGCTATCAAGGGTATTGAGGGGGGCTATCAAGATGATCCACACGATTATATGACTTGCTAATGTATACCCTTGATACCCTACCTTTTAAGAATTGTTTTGCGCAACTGCCCGCGCATTTTTATGCGCGGGTGGCTCCGACCCCTTTAGAAAATGCCCGCTTATTAAGTTTTAATGCAGCGGCCGCGCAGTTGATTCAATTAGATCCTGCTGAGGCGCAAAATCCAAACTTGGTCGCTTATTTCAATGGTGAGCGTGCTTGGCAAGGGACTCAGCCGGTTTCCATGTTGTATGCAGGTCATCAGTTTGGCAGTTATGTGCCACAGCTAGGTGATGGGCGTGCCATGATTCTTGGTGAGACTCAAGGCTGGGAATTGCAGCTAAAAGGCTCAGGACCGACTCCCTTTTCGCGGGGCAGTGATGGGCGAGCGGTGATTCGCTCGACAGTGCGCGAATATTTATGCTCAGAAGCAATGCATGGTTTAGGCATCCCGACGACCCGTGCTTTATGCATGCTGATTAGTGACGAGGAAGTGTATCGTGAGCGTATCGAGCAGGCAGCTCTATTAGTGCGGATGGCACCTTCACACTTGCGCTTTGGTAGTTTTGAAGTGTTTTTTCATCGTCGCCAATATGCACAATTAACCGAGCTGGCTGATTTTTTGCTGGCTCAGCATTTTCCCGAGTTGCAGCACCAGCCTGAACCTTATTTAGCCTTGTTGGAGGCTGTGGTCAAGCGTACAGCCCGCTTAATGGCGCAATGGCAGTGTGTAGGCTTTGCGCATGGGGTGATGAATACCGACAATATGTCAATCTTGGGTCTGACCCTCGACTATGGGCCTTATGGCTTCTTGGATGTGTATGAGCCGGGGTTTATTTCTAATCATTCCGATCATGAAGGCCGTTATGCGTTTGATCAGCAGCCTTCAATAGGATTGTGGAATCTAAATGCCTTAGCCCATGCTTTCCTGCCACTACTAGCAGACGATCCTGACGAGGCTGTGGAAAAAGCCCGCTCAGCTTTATGGCAGTATCAACCAGAATTTGATCAAGCTTGGTTGAATGGGATGCGTGCCAAATTGGGTTTGCAAGCAGAGTTTGCGGCGGATCAAGCCCTGATTGCTGAGCTACTGACTAACATGCAGCAAAACTTAGTGGATTACACGATTTTTTTCCGGCGTTTAGCGAGCTTAAGTCGACAGCCGCAGAATACGGATACCAAGGTGCGTGATTTATTTTTAGAGCGTACTGCTTTTGAGAGCTGGGTTGAGCATTATCGGCAGCGTTTAGCCCAAGAAGATTCACTGGATGCCCAGCGCCACACTCAGATGCGGCAGGTTAATCCGGCTTATATTTTGCGTAATTATATGGCACAACAAGCCATTGAACAGGCCGAGCGTGGAGATGCTCGCGAAGTCGAGCGCTTATTGAAGCTTTTACAACAGCCATTTACTGAGCAGGTAGGAATGGAGCGCTATGCAGATCACCCACCTGCTTGGGCTGATAGTATTAGCCTCAGTTGCTCTTCTTAAAGCTTTCTTCGACAATGCGTGCTTTCCAATGAATTTAGGCCAGCCATGATTCATCCAGATTGGCAGCGACTTGAGCCTTATCTTAAGCACTATGGGCAAAGCTGCTTAAGCTATTCAGTGCTGCAAACGGGTATGCATTATTATCTTGAAGAGGGGATCGGCTTTATTGCTTATCTCCCTTTTCGTCATCCGATTCTTGCCCCACTGGGGCGGAAAATTATTTTAGCGGATCCAATCTGTGCATCTGAGCAAGCGCAAGGTTTACTCCAGCGTTTTATTGCTATTCATAAGCGTGTGATTGTTTTGCAATGCTCAGCGTTTATTGGCCAAGTACTAGAAAAACTGGGGTATGAGGTCAATCATTTTGGTCAAGAAACTGAATTACCGATCCCCTTTGATTTAGCGGGTAAAGAGCGCTCTAAATTGCGTCAGTGGCGGAATAAGTGTGAGCGCGAAGGAGTGAGTGTGGAAGAGCGAGCGATTTCGGCGGGTGATGCTGGCGAAATTGCAGCCTTATCGCAAGCTTGGATACAAGAAAAAGGCGGCAAAGAATTAACGCTCCTCACTCGCCCCTTTGTGAATGCTGATGAGCCAGATGTCCGCTGTTTTTGGGCGCGTCAACAGGGTAAGTTGGTGGGTTTAGCGATTTTTGATCCGATGTATGCCCAAGGAAAAATCATCGGCTACTACCATAACTTTGATCGGATCACGGCGGATGCTCCCAATGGCACGAGTGTATTTATTATTCTCGAAGCGATGCGCCAATTTGAAGCAGAAGGGGTGCAGAAGGTATCTTTAGGTTTAATGCCTTTATATGTACTGCGCAAGCATTTCCGTCATAATGAATTCACTATGAAAGGCTTAAAATATGCCTATCGTAAGTTGAATCACCTCTATCCTTTCCAAGGCAATATTAGCCATAAGAAAAAGTTTAATGGCCTGCGTCAGCCTGTGTATTTTTCATCAACCCAAGGCAATCGCTTGTGGGAAATGTTTATTCTGATGAAAGCGATGCGAATGATTTAAGTTTTTGTACAAGCTTAGCGACGTTTTGCGGTTTCCTGTATAAACTAATCGACCATCTTTGAGTAGAGAGATAAAACCACCATGACTCCACAATTATCCAGAAAATTAACCACGGTTGCTTTTATTGGAGCCGGCAATATGGCACGCAGTTTGATTGTGGGCATGTTGCAAGATGCAGGTGAGCTACAGATTCGCGTGTCTGACCCTGATCAAAATCAACTGGATGTGATTCGTAGCTACGGCAGCGAAATTTTTACCAGCACAGATAATCAGCAGGTGATCGACGGAGCCGATGTTGTCGTGCTCGCCGTTAAGCCACAAGTGCTGCGTAGCGTACTTGAGCCGTTGCAAACCTTAGCGCAAAAGCAACAGCCACTGTTTGTATCCATTGCTGCAGGGATTCGTGAAGCCTCTTTAAATACTTGGCTAGGGGGTAGGCTGCCGATTGTCCGTTGTATGCCGAATACCCCAGCTTTAGTGAAAGCGGGTGCGACAGGATTATATGCTAACTCACAAGTTTCTAAAGAACAGCGCAGTTTAGCAGAAAGCATATTGCGGACTGTTGGAATTACCTTGTGGTTTGAGGATGAAGATAAACTGGATGCAGTTACTGCAGTCTCCGGTAGCGGCCCTGCTTATTTCTTCCTAGTGATGGAAGCGATGCAAGCGGCAGCGGAGTCTTTAGGGCTTAAACCTGAGGATGCTCAGCTGTTAGTCGTGCAAACGGCCTTAGGTGCAGCCCGTTTAGCTTTAGAAAGTGATCAGCAGCCAGCGGATTTACGCAAACAAGTCACGTCTAAAGGTGGAACGACTGAGGCTGCTTTGAATCAATTAAATACAGGTGGTTTAGTGCCGTTATTTGCTGAAGCTTTAAAAGCTGCTGAACAGCGCTCAAAAGAATTAGCACAGGCGAACACTTAGGAGCTTTCATGGTTTTGCAAAATATTGCGGTCTTTTTGATTTCGACCCTTTTCTCCTTGTATATAGGCGCGGTATTGCTACGTTTTCTACTCGCTTTGGTTCGTGCTGATTTTTACAATCCACTGTCACAGTTTTTAGTAAAAATCACTAATCCAGTCTTAGTGCCTTTGCGTCGCTTTGTGCCGCCGATGGGTAAAATTGATACCGCATCTTTAGTCTTAGCGTTTACCCTAAAATTGATTGCCGTCATTTTATTGATGAGCCTTCAAGGGATTGATGCAGGTTTAGGTAGTTTATTATTAGCCGTATTGGCGGATTTACTACGGACTGTCGTTTGGATTTTTATGATCGCTTTAATTATTCAGGCGATTATGAGTTGGGTTGGGAATAGTTATGGCAATCCGATGGGATCACTCTTAGATAGTTTAACCGCTCCACTCCTAGATCCAATTCGTAAATTTGTACCCTTAATTGGTATGGTCGATCTATCACCTTTGGTTGCAATTTTGCTGCTGCAAGTGGTTTTGATTGCCCTATCGGGTTTCCCGAATATTTAAACTAGAGTCAAACTACAACCTCAGCCAACTATATTCAACTAGGTTAGTAGGTTGGCTGAGCAGTCGTTTTGTTGTGTTTAAAGGGATAGGCGGCTCATTCAAGCCCGCACTCAAATCAGCAAGCCAGTGATTGCAAGTGATTTAGATCACTTGCTTAATAAGCCGCTCATTCATGGTATTAAAGCCCCAGCCAATTAGGGTCAAGCAGAGGCCAGCACTAATTAGCTCGACTGCGAGTAGCAGGCTCAGCTTCAGGTCTGCGGGTAAGAGATGAGTCGCTAGAAGTGCCGCCAGCACCAGACTCATCAAACCTGATAATAGCAGCCAAGACCATTCGCGGGCGGGACGTAAGCGATAGGCATAAATAATCTTTAATAGCCCCAAGCAAGCTAATAGCCCTGCGACTACATGCACGGTGCTGAAGTTTTCCAAGGGATTGCGTAAGACGGCAATCGCAAGCAACACCAATAGCGTTCCGAACACTAGCCACCAGCGAAAAGTTGTTGATCCATGCACCCGCAGGGCTTGGAATAATTGAAAAAAACCACACACTAAGAAAGTCCAACCGATGACTTGATCTGCATCATAGCGTGTCATTAAAGGCAGCGTAATCGCGAGTACACCGCCTAATAGCAGGATGCAACCAAGGATGAGGAAATGATTCCAATTTTTGCCAAGTTCAATCACCCGCAAGCGTGCCTCGCGAGATATACCAATCAACAGTTCCATTGTAGAGAGACTCCCACGCTTCTTATAGGCTAATTGTAGTGTACAGTTCGAATAAGCAGTGCAAAAACACGCAGCTACCCTATTTTTAAGGTTCTTCAGACTGCAGGCGAGTGGCTAGGACTTTATCAATCCGTGTACCGTCCATATCCACAACTTCTAGACGCCACCCCTCCCATTCGCAATGGTCGGCTTCTTGGGGTAAGCGACCTAATAACAACATCAACATTCCACTAATTGTATGATAACGCCCTTTATCCTCTTCGGGTACAGTGCGAATGTCCAGACGATCTTTTAATTCTGGGATCGGAATCAAGCCATCTAGTAACCAACTGCCATCATCGCGCTGCACAGCCCAAGTATCATCTTGATGCTGCGGTTTGAACTCACCCATAATCGCTTCCATCATATCATGCAGCGTGACAATTCCTTGGATTTCGCCGTATTCATCAATAATAAATACTAACTGGCTGCCAGAATCTTTAAAGTTTTCTAATAACTCAATTCCGGTTAAGGATTCTGGAACGAAAGCGGCAGGGCGTAAATTATTGGTCAGATCAATCGGTTCACCCGCTAAGATCTGGTTCAATAAACGACTGGTGCTCGCCACACCGAGAACTTCTTTCCAATTGCCACTCACGACAGGGAAGCGCGAATAGCGACTGGTTTGGATTAAGGCTAAGTTTTCTTCTAAAGGCCGTTCAATATCCAAATAAGCGACATCACTGCGAGGCACCATAAAGGAGGAGATTTGTCGATCATCTAAGCGGAACACATTTCTGACCATTTGATGTTCTTGTGCTTCAATGACACCGGCTTCAGAGCCTTCACTGAGCAATAAATGAATATCCTCTTCGGTCACGGACGAGCGCCCACCATCTTTTGCACCGAGCAGTTTTAATAATAAGCGGGTTGAGCCAGACAGTAACATAACAAAAGGTTTAGTAATAATCGCCAACCACCACATTGGCGTGGCGACTCGGCGGGCAATGCTTTCAGGATGCATTTGCCCCAAACGTTTAGGGACTAACTCACCTAAAACAATCGAAAAATAAGTAATACTGACGACCACCAAACCAATAGCTAAGGGATTTGCAATCGTTTCCTCTAACCCTAAACTTTGTAGCCAAGTACTAAAGGGCGGGCTTAAAGCCGCCTGACCCACGATACCGTTTAATACCCCAATCGAGGTAATACCAATTTGCACCGCAGATAAGAAAAAAGTGGGGTCTTCACCCAAACGCAGAGCCACTTCAGCTCCATGATCGCCCTGTTGGGCTAGATTTTGTAAGCGTGTTTTCCGAGCTGCCACCAGCGCGATTTCCGACATGGCAAAAAAGCCATTTAATAATATCAAGCCAAATAAAATGGCAATGTCCACAGTTTAATAATCCCCAAACAACGAAATGCTGGGGATTATAGCATTTTCTAGTCGGCGCTGTAGGACTGTACTGAGTCGATTAGTCGATTAAGAATTGGGTAAACTGGCTGACAGGCTCACGTACCGTTCGATAGCTATTAATCACTGCACTCGTGTCTTCATAACCCAAAGCCATGCCACAGACAACAATCTGATTTTGGTCGTAGCCTAGGTATTCACGCACAATATTGGGATATTCACCTAAAGCGGCTTGTGGGCAAGTGGCTAGACCCTGTTCAACGGCGGCAAGCATGACCGATTGCAGGAACATACCATAATCTAAGTACGAGCCAGTATCCATAATCCGGTCAATGAAAAATAACAGCATGACGGGGGCATCAAAGGCGCGATAGTTGGCAACCCACTGTTCGGCACGGCGTTCTTTATCTTCTTTGCCAATTTTTAAAGCGCTATACAGTTGTAAACCACAAACCCGACGGCGAGCTAAAAACGGGTCTTTCCATTCATCGGGGTAGTAGGAGTAATCCATCCCGCCTTTTACACTACTGCGGTAAGCCTCTTCAATTTTCTGTTGCAGCTCATCCTTTTTTGTACCCATAAACACAGCGACCTGCCACGGTTGGGTATTCGTGCCGGAAGGTGCCCAACGTGCTGCCTCGAGAATTTGTTCAATGGTTTCGCGGCTAACAGGTTTATCTAAAAAAGCGCGCGTGGATTTTCGAGCGTGCAATGCTTCGCTTACATTCATAGGTCTCTCTTCCTGCTTTGGAGGTAAAGTGGATACTGTAGCGGAAGCTGGGGTTAGGCTCTAGTAGGCGGAGAAATATCGACTTGTTTGATGCAGCAGCCTCGACACATTGGTCGTTATCCTCGTCCCATCCCATAAAACTCCTCATTCGCCCGCATCGACAACAGATTGGCTAGCCGATTACTCATGCCAAAGAAAGCTGAGATTGCACCCATATCCCAAATATCTTCATCGCTAAATCCCTGCGTATGTAAATTCGTATAATCTTCATCATTTACTGCATAAGCGGCTTGAGAAACTTTCATCGCAAAATCCAGCATCGCTTTTTGGCGGTCGCTAATATCAGCTTTGCGATAATTAATGGCGATTTGATCAGCAATTAACGGATTTTTAGCCCGAATTCGTAAAATAGCCCCATGCGCAATCACGCAATAATGGCATTGATTGGCATTCGAGGTAGCCACTACGATCATTTCTCGTTCGGCTTTAGTTAATCCGCTCGGCTTTTCCATTAAAGCATCGTGGTAAGCAAAGAAAGCACGAAATTCATCAGGTCGATGCGCTAAAGCTAAAAAAACATTAGGAATAAAACCGGACTTTTCTTGAACAGCTTCAATGCGGCCGCGAATATCTTCAGGCAAACTAGCCAAGCTAGGTACAGGAAAGCGGCTAATGGGTGGAGTATTCATTGAGTAGATCCCGAGCATAGCTATAAAAAACCTCTATAAAAAGCCAAACCACACAAACATTGACTGGCGATGCATGTGAGGAGGGGACATGCGTATTCAAGTCCAGCAAAGCTCGCCTATCATTATCTTTGGCTGCGTTGAGTCCGTGTGGTCGGCTAAAGCGAAAGTAGAGCTAAACTTTAGTCATATTTGCGTAAATCACTAATCACCACACCGTCGTTGGCAAGGCTGCCGAGTTCGACGAACTTTACTTCGCCCCGCAATTTACAAATATCCCGAATACTCGCGGCAATAGCTTGTGCCAGTGGCTCGTTGGGGGTAGCCGTTTCACAATGCAAGCTAAGTTGATCGGCCTGATCTCGCCATTCTACCACTAAACGAGCTTTAGCGATTTCTGGGTGGCGCTTAGTCACTTTATCCACTTGTGAAGGGTGGATAAACATCCCGCGCACTTTGGCGGTTTGATCCGCACGGCCCATCCAGCCACGAATCCGTTTATTGGTACGACCACAGGGGCTTGAGTCGGGCATCAGCGCGGACAAATCACCCGTTGCAAAGCGAATCAACGGATAATCGGGATTCAAATTAGTCACTACGACTTCGCCTACTTCGCCAATTGCAACCGGGTCGCCTGTGCCAGGGCGAACAATTTCTAAATAAATCCCTTCATCCACCACTAAACCTTGGGCTGCTTCGGTTTCATAAGCAATCAAGCCCACATCTGCGGTCGCATAAGCTTGATAACAAGTAATACCGTGTGCGGCGAATTTAGTGCGGAAGGCTGGTGGATACGCCTCACCACTGACTAAGCCGTGTGTGATGGAGCTAATATCCAGACCTAATTCGGCCGACTTATCCAGCAGAATATTTAAGAAGGAAGGGGTACCGACATAAGCGTTTGGTTTTAAATCAGCAATCGTTTGTAACTGGAGTTCTGTTTGCCCCACTCCTGCAGGAATCACCGTGCAGCCTAAAGCATGTGCTCCAGTTTCCATCATCATCCCCGCCGGTGTGAGATGATAGGAAAAGGTATTATGGGCAAGATCACCTTGCCGGAAGCCCGCACAATATAAAGCGCGTGCTAAGCGCCAAAAGTCTGAGCGATACGTTGAACCCGGTTCATAAATGGGGCCGGGGGAGGCGAAAATATGGGTCAGGGCTTGGCCTTGTATCGCCGCTAAACCCCCAAAAGGGGGGGCTGCTTTTTGCTGAGCGGATAAATCGGCTTTGCGCGTGACGGGCAAGCGGGCAATCGCAGCCGCAGACGTCAGTTCCAGCGGATTCACCTCAGCTAATAATTGAGTATAAGCAGGTGCATGGGCTTGAGCATAAGCCACCTGTTGGGCGACGGCAGCGATTAAGGCCGCTTCGCGTTCTGCAGCATCCCGTGTTTCTAGCTCATCATAATACTTGCTCACGCAGCCTTCTCCTCAGTGATTTAAGCTAACCAACGCTTACGACGACGATAATGCTTCACATCACGGAAGCTTTTTTTATCTCCACCACTGAGGCCGAGATAGAACTCTTTCACATCTTCATTGGAGGCTAGGTGGCTTGCTGCACCATCCATCACCACCCGTCCATTTTCAAGAATATAACCATAAGTTGCATAACGTAGGGCAATCGCCGCGTTTTGCTCAGCCAGCAAGAAAGTTACGCCTTCCTTTTGGTTGAGAGTTTGGACAATCTCGAAAATCTCTTCCACCAATTGTGGTGCTAGCCCCATTGAAGGCTCGTCTAACAAAATTAGTTTGGGCTTAGCCATCATCGCCCGCCCGACGGCTACCATCTGTTGTTCACCGCCAGAGGTATAGCCTGCTTGGCTTTTGCGGCGAACTTTGAGGCGCGGGAAATAGCTGTAGACCATCTCTAAATCATCCGCCACTGCCTTACGCCCATCGGTACGGGTATAAGCTCCGGTGAGTAGGTTTTCTTCCACTGTCAAATGTCCAAAACAATGTCGCCCTTCCATGACCTGCACCACACCACGCTTAACCAGATCATTCGGTGACAAGTTTTCCACCCGCTCTCCCTCAAACTCAATCGAGCCTTTGGTGACTTCACCGCGCTCGGTCTTAAGAATATTGGAGATGGATTTGATGGTGGTGGTCTTACCCGCTCCATTGGCTCCCAGCAGAGCTACTACCCCGCCGTTAGGCACTTCCAACGATATACCTTTCAGCACCAGAATGACGTGATCGTAAATCACCTCAATGTTTTTGATACTGAGCATCGAGTTTTCTGTCGTCATAGCTGTCCATTGATAATGGCTGAACAATTGATGAGCACTACTCTTATCCCCGACCCTAACCCTCCCGCGCAAGGAGGGAGGGAACTTGACCCCAGCCTTAACTCCCTTCCCTCCTTGTGGGGGAAAGGGGTGGGGATGGGGAGAGTGGGACGATACCTACACCTTACTTACACTCACGCGGCGTGATTTTGTTTTCCGCTGCAAAGGCTTCAGAATCGGCTTTGATCAGTGCGTCGATGACCTCCCGATCCGATTGCATGAAGTCAGACACTAACTTCCAAGAGCCAGCTTTCGCATCCCATTGCTGGACGGCAACCAAACCAGAGCCACCATGGTTTTCGCAAGAGGCGGTAATTTCTGGGGCAAAGTTAGCTAAGCCAAGAGCCTCTAAGCGGGCTTTATCCAGTTTCAGAGCTTCCAAGCCATCCCGCATCTGTGCGCCCGTCAAGTCTTTAGTGTTATGAATTTTCTGAGCAGTAGCGGCAGCTTCAGCAGCGAGCATTGCAAAGTACAAGCCACGGTTATACAAGGCAGTGCCGATATTCTTGCCACCGTTGGACGCTTTGCCCTTAGCCACTAAGTGAGTTTCGATGTCTTTGAAGATGGGGAAGTCTTTACCCACACCGTGGAAAGTCAAGGCCTTGTAGCCATTTGCACCTTCACCCGCTGGCTTTACATCATTCTCAGAACCCGCCCACCAGATACCAATGAACTTATCCATTGGGAAGCCCATTTTGGACGCTTCACTGATGGCGACTTGGTTCATGACCCCCCAACCCCACATTAGTACATAGTCAGGTTTGTCACGGCGGATTTCCAGCCATTGTGATTTTTGCTCTTGCCCGGGCGAGTCAACGGGGATGGTTTTCAGCGTGAAGCCATGTTTCTTGGACAATTCTTCCAGAGTACGGATAGGTTCTTTACCGTAAGCAGAGTTGTGGTAGACCAAGGTGATTTTTTTGCCTTTCAGGTCACCTTTTTCTTGGTCAAGCATGTATTTCACCCCAACCGATGCGCCATCCCAATAGTTCGCTGGGTAGTTGAAAACATACTCAAACACCTTACCGTTGGCAGAAGAGGTGCGCCCATAACCGGGGGTCAACATTGGAATTTTGTCCGCAGTCACTTTCGGGATGAGCTGATAGGTAATACCCGTTGAGAGTGGTTGGTAGAGTAAAGCACCATTGCCTTTGGTGGATTCATAGCACTCAACGCCTTTTTCTGGCTTATATTCAGTTTCGCATTCAGGGGTTTGCACCTTGACGCCACCGATACCACCATCCCGCTCATTGAGGAGGGCGAAATAGTCTAGATAACCATCGGCATTTTCAGCCCCATTGGCACCAAATGGCCCCGTGCGATAGCTGAGTACGGGGAACATCAGATCAGCCATCGCAGGTACTGAGGTTACCAACAGTCCGGCTGCGAGCAGGGCAACACCCATTTTTTTCAATTTCATACGTTTCTCTCCTCCAGATAAAACATTAATGCGGGAAGGGCCACAGACGCAGGCGCTCTTTCGTCACCCGCCACAACTGTGCCAACCCATGTGGCTCAACAATCAGGAAAAACATGATCAAGGCACCAATCAGCAATAACTCTAGGTGTGCTGCCAAATCAGCAGGCCACCCAAACCAGCCCACCATAATATTCTTCAGCAAAACTGGCATTAAAGTCAGGAAAGCAGCACCCAGAAATGAACCCAAAATACTGCCCAGTCCACCGATAATAATCATGAACAGCACCAAGAAAGACTTGGCAATACCAAAAGAATCATTTGGCTCAGCAGACCCTAGATACAAGGCAAACAGCATCGCTCCTGACATACCAATATAGAAGGAGCTGACGGCAAATGCTGACAGCTTGGCTTTTAAGGGCGGTACCCCAATGATTTCAGCGGCAATATCCATATCACGAATGGCCATCCATGAACGCCCAATCCGGCCGCGCACCAAATTATGGGCAATGAAAGCAAATATCGTTACCAAAGTCAGGCAAAACAGATAGGTCATCCACGGGGGGGCTTCTGCCCCTGTCACTGGGATACCAAACAAAGTGCGCTCTGGAGCGGAAATCATCCCAGACGCAGAGTAGTTGTAAAACCAAGGTACTTTATTAAATAACCAGACTAAGAAGAACTGCGAAGCTAGGGTGGCGACTGCCAGATAAAAACCCTTGATCCGCAAGCTCGGTAAACCGAACACAACGCCTACCATCGCGGTAATCAAGCCAGCGAGGATCACCACAATGAACATATTCAACCACGGAAAGGCCACCATCAGCTTGTAGCAGGCATAAGCCCCCACGGCCATAAAGCCGCCTGTCCCCAAGCTCACCTGACCACAAAACCCAGTCAGAATATTCAAGCCCAGTGCAGCCATCGCCCAAACCAGAAAGGGCAAAAGCACGGACTTTTCCCAATAGTCATTGATCAGAAATGGCACTACCAAGAAAGCAAATGCAAGAATCCCGTACACCACATGCCGATCTAAACGGATCGGAAAAGTCTGCTGGTCTGCGCTATACGAGGTTTTGAAATCACCCGACTCACGGTAAAACATCAATTACACCCTCTCGATAATGCGTTCGCCAAACAAACCTTGTGGGCGGAACATTAGGAAGAACAATGCCAGCACATAGGCAAACCAGTTTTCGGTCGCACCACCTAGCATCCCACCAATGGAGTACTCAAACAGCTTTTCACCAACACCGATGATCAGACCACCGACAATAGCGCCCGGAATCGAAGTGAAGCCACCGAGAATCAATACGGGTAAGGCCTTGAGTGCAATCAGCGACAGCGAGAACTGTACTCCAGACTTGGCTCCCCACATAATCCCGGCAACCAAAGCTACAAACCCAGCAATCGACCAGACAATTACCCAAATAGTTCGCAAGGAAATCCCAACGGTGAGTGCTGCCTGATGGTCGTCTGCCACGGCACGTAAAGCGCGTCCAGTCTTGGTATATTGTGAAAACAAGGTCAACACGACGACTAATAAAATGGCAATTCCTGCCGCTGCTACATCGAGCATATCAACATACATGCCGGGATAATTAGAACCTTCCGTTGCCCAGCCTGCGGTCATCGTCTCAAACCAAGTTGATGCGCCAGAAGGCAAACCGACATCCATGGTTTTAATGTCCGCACCCCACATCAAGTCACCAAAGCCTTCCATGAAATACGCCAAGCCAATGGTTGTCATAAACAGGATAATCGGTGCTTGGTTGACCATGTGCCTTAACACAATTCGCTCCACTAGATAAGCAAATAGCACCATCACCCCCATCGTTAGGAGAATGGCGAAGAAGGTCGGCAAACCCGGCCCCCAAGTTTCTAAATGGGTTCCAAATATGGTATTAATGACATGAGCAAAGGGTATTTGACCAGTCTGGAAACCAACTAGTGTCAGAGCCGCAAACAAAGCCATCACGCCTTGTGCATAGTTAAAAATGCCAGAGGCCTTATAAATCAGCACAAACCCTAAGGCTACTAGTGAGTACATGACACCAGCTAGTAGACCGTTGATAATAACTTCGAGGACATTCAATAATTCTGGACTCATCGCAACCCTTCCTTAATGCCCTACACCCAAATAAGCTTCAATCACCGCTGGGTCATTGCGTACCTCATTCGGTGTACCATCTGCCAACTTCTTGCCGTAATCCAGCACTACCACGCGGTCAGACAAATCCATAACTACCCCCATATCATGCTCAATCAGGGCAATCGTTGTACCAAACTCCTCATTCACATCCAGAATGAAGCGGCACATATCCTCTTTCTCTTCCAGATTCATCCCTGCCATCGGTTCGTCTAGCAGCAGTAACTTGGCTTCTGCTGCCAAGGCTCTCCCCAACTCGACTCGCTTTTGCAAGCCATAGGGCAGGCGTCCGACCGGAGTCTTCCGAATGGCTTGAATACCTAGGAAATCAATAATGCGTT
Source organism: Thiothrix eikelboomii (assembly GCF_900167255.1). GTDB lineage: Bacteria > Pseudomonadota > Gammaproteobacteria > Thiotrichales > Thiotrichaceae > Thiolinea > Thiolinea eikelboomii. The sequence continues at coordinate 337,787 of NZ_FUYB01000001.1, read as the reverse complement.
CCACCTTTTCACGATGGGCAATTTCTTCACGTTCCGCTGGCCCTTTCCACAAGGCTTGCCAAAGGATATTCGTATGCATTTGCGTGATGCGTCCAGTCATCAGGTTATCGAGGGTCGACATACCTTTAAACAGCGCGATATTTTGGAAAGTACGCGCAATGCCTTGACGTGCGACTTCATAAGGCCGCATCGGGCCGCGTTTTTGCCCACGAAACCAAACTTCACCTTGCTGAGGATGATAAAAACCGCTGATCACATTTAGCATCGAGCTTTTACCGGCTCCATTTGGGCCGATAATGGCGCGGATTTCACCTTCTTTAATATCAAAACTAATATTAGTGAGTGCTTTCACACCGCCGAATGCGAGGGTGATATTCTTGACTTCTAGCAAAATGTCCCCAATTTTGCGCCCATCTTGTGTCAGTTCAGCCATTATGCAGCCTCCTTCACAGCAGCCAAGGTGGGTACATCAACGATTGCTAAATTCGCTTCAATCGCACCTTTACGACCATCTTCAAAGGTCACTTCGGTGCGAATAAAACAGGCTTTTGAACCGTTGTAGAGTGCATCAATTAGCACGCCATATTTTTCAGCGATAATCCGGCGGCGTACTTTGCGAGTACGGGTGAGTTCGCCATCATCAGGATCGAGTTCTTTATGCAGAATTAAGAAGCGGTGAATTTGCGAGTTAGATAACAGCGGATCACTAGCAAGGCTACGATTCACTGCTTCAATGCTGTCCAGCATCATTTGGTAAACCCGAGGATCACCAGCCAATTCTTGGTAGCTGGCATAAGCGACATTATTGCGCTCTGCCCAATTGCCCACTGCTTCTAAGTCAATATTAATAAAGGCCGTGCAATAATCTTTTTCATGCCCAAAGGCGACCGCTTCTTTAATATGTGGGAAGAATTTAAGCTTATTTTCAATATATTTAGGCGCAAACATCGAGCCGTCATTGAAGCGACCGACATCTTTAATCCGGTCAATGATTTTTAAATGCCCGTTTTCAGCAAAATAGCCTGCATCACCCGTATAAACCCAACCTTCTGCATTTTTGGTTTCCCGCGTGGCTTGCTCGTTTTTGAAATAGCTGTGGAATACACCAGGACCACGATACAACACCTCGCCATTATCAGCGATTTTTACATCCACTCCGGGGGCAGGGATGCCGACCGTATCGGCAAAGATTTGCCCATCCGGCTGCATGGTAATAAAGACCGCTGCTTCGGTTTGACCGTAAAGCTGCTTGATATTAATGCCCAGCGAGCGGAAGAAATCAAAAATCTCTGGGCCAATGGCTTCACCTGCCGTATAAGCTAAACGGATACGAGTAAAACCCATCGTATTTTTCAAAGGGGCATAGATTAGAATGTTACCTAAGCCATAAAGCCATTTATCTTTAAAGCTGACGGCTTCGCCATTCAATAATTTCACCCCTGTTTTACGGGCTACACCCATAAAATAGTTATACATGCGCTGTTTGAGCTTGCCTGCATCATGCATGCGAATAGTGACCGTGGTCAGGATGTTCTCAAACACCCGTGGCGGGGCGAAATAATAAGTGGGGCCAATTTCGCGTAAATCCGTAGCAATCGTGGTTTCACTTTCTGGGCAATTGATAGCAAACCCTGCTACATACGCTTGCCCATAGGAGAAAATATGATCACCTACCCATGCCATTGGCAGATAAGATAATACTTCTTCAGAACTCGTGAGCTTATCAAACTCAGCACTATTGCGTGCTGTGAGAATGATATTGTCATAGGTCATCACTACCCCTTTAGGCTTACCGGTGGTGCCTGAGGTGTAGAGAAAAATACTAATATCGCTGCCTTGACCTTGGGCAATGGCTTGGTTTAAGTAGTCAGGATGAGCTTGGGCAAACTCACGGCCTAGGGTTTGCAGATCTACAAAATCATGCAAATGATCGTGCTGGTAAGCACGCATTCCACGCGGGTCGTCATAGATAATATGCTGCATATTCGGACAGCGATCCTGAATCTCTAGCATTTTATCGACTTGCTCTTGGTCTTCAGCAATGACGAATTTTGCCTCAGCATGCTCAAGTACATACTGCATTTCATCAGCGACGGAATCTTGATAAACAGGGACGGGAATACCACCTAAGCACTGGGTAGCGCAGATGCCCCAATAAAGACGCGGGCGATTCGAACCAACAATGGCTAATTTATCGCCCCGCTGAAATCCCAGTGCAGCCAAACCATTGGCAAGTGCAAAAATTTCATCGCGCATTTCTGCCCAAGTCCAGGACTGCCAAATGCCATAGTCTTTTTCACGCATCGCTACCTTACTAGCAAGACGTTGAGCATTGTCGCTTAGTAATTTCGGGAAAGTATCAGTTTGGTGATTCACGCGACTCCTCCTTCGCCTGATTCCTAGTTTTTATCCTAAGCGCAAAGCAGGTAAGGTGTCCAAGCTTAGTTTGTAAAGCTAGTGTAAAACTGCATTCAGGCATTTAACTGCTTGAGAGCAGCTTGAGCATGGCTTGAACTAAGTCACTGATTTTCTGGCCTTTTAATGCAAAATTCGCTTTACACCGGCTCTCTTCGGTGGGCATTGGAAACAGCCATTGTGTTTATGCATCTTCACTAGCGCACCGCTCTCCATATAGTTTTGATTGGGTCTGTGTACATGCGTAAAGGTTAATAGCTCTTCTGAACAACCGGGGAGACGCACAATATGCGTATGTGCTTGGTTAGGGATATTCATCGCCCAAGCTTTATCTTCTTCGGTTGATGCAACTGACGCTGACTCGGGATCAGCGGTCGTCGCACAGCCGACTAAGAGCAGCGGAAGCAGAATAAGCAAGCCCAAACACTTAACTTTGCTGAATGATGGCATAGAAATCAGTCCAGTAAGGGAAAAGAAAGCCACCCATTCTACTCGTCTTAAAGCAGGCTAACTAGACTAGAGACAGGGCGTAATCTAAGCAACATCCGGCTGATAATTTGTAAACCGAAGGTAAAGCTACTCCCATCTCGGCTAAGACTGGGTAATACTAAGTAAATGAGTACAGAGGCTATCCTTGGCAACCACAGCGCTTTAACACTGGATGTTCTGAACTACTTAGATCAGGGTATTTCGGTGTTTGATGAAAATCTACGCTTGCTCGCGTGGAATCGGCGTATGTTTGAGCTACTTGAACTACCCGAGGCGTTAGCGCAGCACGGTCTACCACTAGAAGTATTCTTCCGTTTTAACGCAGAGCGTGGCGAATATGGTGAAGGTAATATTGATGAGCTAGTGGCCGAACGAATTGTCCTTGCTAAAACCTTCGCTGCGCATGTTTTTGATCGCGTGCGCCCTGATGGCAGTGTGATTGAAGTACGCGGGAATCCTTTGCCCAATAATAGTGGCTTTGTCACCACTTATACCGATGTCACTCACCAACGCATGGTTGAGCTAGAATTAGAACGCCGTGTAGAGCAACGCACCGAAGAGTATCGTCTTGAAAGTGAAGCTCATCGCAAAACAGCGGAAGCTTTGCGTAAAAGTGAGTTATGGATTCGGCAAATCGCGGATGCAGTACCCGCCTTGATTGCCTATGTCGATAAAAATAATGATTATCAATTTATCAATCAGATGCATCAGGAGTGGTTCGGTCTTAATCGCAGCCAATTAATCGGAACGTCCATTTTTGATCTCGTCGAAACCCGCAATCTTGAGCAGTTTCATAAAGATATTGATGCGGTTCAGCAAGGCCAAGAAGTCCAAACTGAATATGTTCTAGGTCGCAAAGGCCGTAGCCCTTTAGATGTGTCGATTTCCTTTATTCCGCATTTTGATGAGCAAGAGCAAATGCTCGGCTATTTCTTTTTGGGGCAGGATTTAACCGAATACAAGCAGACCCAGCGTGAACTGATTGAATCGCAAAAAATGCAAGCCTTAGGACGCCTAACCGGAGGCATGGCTCATGATTTTAACAATCTGCTGACGGTTATTTTGGGTAATTTGAATTTTCTGGAGGAGGATGAAGAATTAGATTTAGAGGAAATGCGCGAGGCAGTGCAATGCAGTTTACAAGCTGCACAACGGGGCAGCGAGCTGATTCAACGGATGCTGACCTTTTCACGTCGCCAAGCCTTAAAACCTACCGCTACCGATGTCGGCGAATTAGTGGATGATTTTAGTGTGCTCTTGCAGCGTACTTTGGGTGAAACCATTCATTTACAAAAGCAATTAGCCGAAAACCTAGCTCCCGTTTTAGTGGACAAAAATCAGCTTGAAACCAGTTTATTGAATCTAGCACTCAATGCGCGTGACTCTATGCCGCGTGGTGGGCGCTTGATTATTCGGACTGAGCGATATCAAAAGCTCACCAACTCCAATGCTTTCAACGATTTACCCATCGGTGAATACCTGATGCTGAGTGTGCGAGATGAAGGCGAGGGTATGAGCCGTGAAACGATTAGCCGTGCCTTTGAACCCTTCTATACCACAAAACCAGCTGGGTTAGGCACGGGGCTAGGCTTAAGTATGGTATATGGTTTTGTGAAGCAATCAGGGGGCGGGATTGAGATTCACTCAAAGTTAGGTGAGGGGACGACAATTCGTTTAATTTTCCCCGTCGTTGATGAAACCCCGATTCAGCAGCAAAATCGGCTTTTACGTTTAAAGCAGGATGGGCGACAAGCACAGGTCTTATTGGTCGAAGATGATGTCGGTGTGCGTCAATTTGTTCAGCGCACTTTGCAAAAAATGGGTTATGCCGTAGATTTGGCAGAAAACGGCGATTTCGCTTGGGAGAAGCTCCTCCACAATCGGCATTATGCTTTAGTGTTGACCGATATTATTATGCCCGGTTCTATCAGTGGTTTAGAGCTTTACTCGCGGATTCGACACGATTATCCTGAAACCAAAGTGCTGTGCATGACTGGCTACAGCGAACAGGTGGAGTCAACCTTAAGTGAGCAACATTTGCTACGTAAGCCGTTTATGCGAAATCAGCTAGCCCACAAATTGCAGGCGCTGTTGAAGGCAGAACATGCTTGAATCAATAAGTCCTACCCCCAATCAGATTCTGATCGTTGATGATGAGCCAGCGATCCGTTCACTCGTCAAGCGTTATTTCGAAAAGCGAGGTATGGTGGTGCATTGTGCGGCTTCAGGTGAGGAAATGCATGCCGTGCTGAATACTGAAGCGATTGATATGGTGTTTTTAGATGTACATTTGCCGGGCAAGGATGGCTTTGAGCTGCTTGATGAAATCAAAGGCGAGCATCAGGCAGGGGTGATTATGCTAACAGTGGAAAATGACCTTGACGCTCGCTTGCACGGTTTGAATGGTGGGGCCGATGATTATATGCCTAAACCCTTTGCGATGAGTGAATTGCATGCGCGCTCTAATGCGGTATTGCGGCGTTTAGGTCGCTTTAAACAAATGCCTAAACTAGAAACGAGTTGTTATCGCTTTGCAGGTTATGCGCTCGATTGCAAATTACGTGAAGTCCGTAATCAACAACAAGCTCTAATCGACTTGTCTCCTGCAGAAATTGATTTGTTGTTAGTGTTTGTCAAGCATCCCCAAACGGTTTTGAATCGGGATTATTTAATGCAACAAACCCGTGGGCGTGAGGCTGCCCCCTTTGATCGCACGATTGATGTTCGTGTTGGCCAACTTCGTAAAAAACTACCGATTAGGGATGAGCAAGCTCTATTTAAAACGGTGCGGGGAGGTGGTTATATGCTGACGCAAGCAGTGGAGCGTGCACGCAGCGCCGAGCCTTAAGTTTAAGCAGTCACGCAGCTAAAGGCTGAGAGGGATCAAATTGAACCATCAGCCTTGCAAAATAAGCTTCCACCGCTTCTGCTTGGGTGGCTGTCGATGTTTCCGTATACATGGCGGCACGGAAGGCATGGCTATTCGGTAAGTTAGTCGTATACCAAGCGATATGTTTGCGTGCCATGCGGCAGCCTGAATACTCACCATAAAAGGCATACAAATCCGTTAAATGCTGCAAAACCACGGTATGAATTTCACGGAGGCTCGGTGCAGCTAAGGACTCACCTGTCAGTAAATAATGTGCGATTTCACGAAAAATCCACGGGCGACCTTGAGCCGCTCGACCGATCATCAGGGCATCTGCCCCAGTTTGCTCGAGTACGAATTGAGCTTTGGCAGGGCTATTAATATCACCATTAGCAATCACTGGAATCTGAAGGCGCTGTTTGACTTCCCGAATCAGTGAATAGCGGGCTTCACCCGTATACATTTGCTCACGAGTACGCCCATGAATCGCTAGGGCCGCAATTCCGGCTTGCTCAGCACGCTGCGCGACCCGCAGAATATTTTCTTGCCCATTCGCAAAGCCTAGGCGGGTTTTTAAGGTGACGGGCACATCGACAGCGGCGACGACTGCATCCAAAATCTTGGCCACTAAATCTTCATCTTGCAATAAAGCCGAACCTGCTAAACGTTTACAGACTTTTTTGGCAGGGCAGCCCATATTGATGTCTACCATTTGCGCACCATTCGCGACTTGATAACGTGCTGCTTCGGCCATTTGTTTGGGGTCAGAGCCTGCGATTTGGGCAGAGATAGGTGCGAGTTCACCGTCAAAATTAGCCCGGAACATGGATTTTTTTTGTGCATATAAACTCATGTCTGCGGCCATCATTTCGCTAACCGCATGGCCTGCACCCAACTGTTTACACAAGGTACGAAAAGGACGATCCGTGACTCCAGCCATGGGAGCCACGATCAGGTGATTGGTTAAGGTATAAGGGCCAATTTTCATAGCCGCGCAGTTTATCAGCTTCTGGCCGCTATGCGAGTGTTGCCGCATGGATAGTGGCGCTAAGTAAAACAAAACTACGCAAGCTAGTGGATGAGTTTAAGCTCTAACTGTCATTAAAAGCCCCGGAATACCGCTTTACGTTTTTCTACAAAAGCAGCCATACCTTCTTTTTGGTCAGTGGTTGAGAAGCTTAAGCCAAAGGCCTGTTCTTCAAGTAAACACGCGGTTGTTAGCTCTAAGTCTTGCCCACGAATTACCAGTTGTTTACACATTTGTACCGCCAGCGGTGCTTGGGCGGCAATTTCACGCGCTATTTTGAGTGCTTCATTCATCAATTGATCAGCAGGATAGACATGATTCACTAGTCCCCACGCTAACGCAGTCGCTGCATCAATGCGCCGACCGGATACCAATAATTCGAGGGCTTTAGAACGCCCAATTAAGCGACTTAAACGTTGTGTACCCCCAAAGCCCGGTGTGACACCTAAAGCCACTTCAGGTTGACCGAATTGCGCTTGTTCAGAAGCGATAATCCAATCGCAGCTCATGGCTAATTCACAGCCACCTCCCAAGGCAAAGCCCTGCACAACAGCAATCACCGGTATCGGTAATAGCTCTAAGCTACGGAAAGCCTGCATACCTTTGCGCCCAAAGGCTTGGCCTTCGATGGCAGTTTTTGACTGCATTTCTTTAATATCAGCCCCTGCCGCAAACGCCTTTTGTCCTGAGCCTGTTAGAAGAAGGACTCGTGCATCGGCTTGAGTTTTAAGATACTCAGCGGCTGAGTGAATCTCTGCTAAAGTTTGTGCATTCAGTGCATTAAATTGAGCAGGACGATTGATGGTTAGGCAGTAAATACCCGACTCAATCGTTGTTAATAAGATCGTTTCAAACTCCATCCATCCTTCCTCCACCTAGACTGATTCGAGTATAACGGCTGTTCTGTGCAGAGACTAGGCATGACCGTTGAGCTTAAATATCCCAATTCAAAAAACTGCTATCAGACGTTTAGCTTTAAAGCTGTTATTCTTTAAATTGACCAAACCCCATCAAAATTTAGGAGGAGCTGTTTGTGTATAAACGATTGGAACAGCGCTTACAGGCTATTGAAAAACATCGGTTATCGGCTGCCTTACAGGAGAGCCGCACTGGTTTAGAAAAAGAAAGTTTACGGGTTACCCCTAACAGTACGCTAGCACAAACAGATCACCCCAAAGTGCTCGGTTCGGCTTTAACCCACCCTTGGATTACCACGGATTATTCGGAGTCTTTGATTGAACTGATTACACCGCCCCAAGCGCGTGCATCGGCTGCTTTGGATTTTTTGCTTGATATTGAGAGTTTCGTGTATCAGCATTTAGATAATGAGCTGCTATGGACGACTAGCATGCCTTGTGTTTTAAATGGTGAGCAGGACATTCGGATTGCAGAATACGGTCGCTCCAATGCAGGGTTAATGAAGCATGTCTATCGACAAGGCTTAGCTTGGCGGTATGGCAAAACCATGCAAGTGATCGCCGGTATTCATTTTAACTATTCTATTGCTGAGCCATTTTGGAAACCTTGGCAAATGGTGGAGCAACATCAGGGCAGTTTGCGTGAGTTCCGTGATGAGCAATACATGGCACTCACCCGCAATTTGCTACGCTACGGTTGGTTGATTATCTATTTATTTGGTACGTCTCCGGCGATTTGCAAAAGTTTCTTAGGTGGACGTAAAGCGCCGGCAACCATGCGTGAATTGAATGACTACACTTTGTATGAGCCGTATGGCACGTCTTTACGCATGGGTAATATCGGCTATACCAATAGCAAGGAAAGTGCGAGCGGGGTACAGGTCTGTTATGACTCGGTATCTAGCTATACGGAAAGCTTACGGCGAGCGATTCATACTCCGAGTCCTGAATATGAAAAGATCGGGGTAAAAGTCGATGGTGTTTATCGGCAGCTGAATACCAATATTCTACAAATTGAGAATGAGTATTACAGTACAGTACGTCCTAAACAACCTTTGCAAGGTTTTGAAAAACCAGTGAATGCGCTCAAAAAACGCGGTATTAAATATATTGAGTTACGTTCGGTTGACATCAATATCTTTCATCCAGCAGGTTTGACCTACGAGCAATTACGTTTCTTAGAAGTCTTTATGCATTTTTGCTTATTCCAAGCTAGCCCAAAAATTGATTCCACCGAGCGGCAACTGATTAATAGCAATCAAATGCTGGTCGCGCATCAAGGACGTAAACCGGGTTTAATCCTGCAGTCAGGTGAGCGGCAAATGAGTTTAAAAGATTGGGGGTTAGAATTACTCGAGCAAATGCAACCCGTAGCAGACTTGTTAGCTCGGGTGCATCAAGAGCCAGCGTATACTGTTGCAGTGCAGCATCAACGGGAGTTGCTGTTTAATCCTGAAGCAACCCCTTCTGCACAGATGATGGCGGAAATGCATGAAAAAGGTGCAAGTTTTTTCAGTTTTGCTCAAGCTAAATCGCGGCAACATCGTGATTTCTTTCTAAAAAGACAATTATCCCAAATACGCACGACTGAATTTGTCCAGATGGCACAAGACTCTTTGTATCAGCAGCAAGTTATTGAAAATTCAGATGAAATTAGCTTTGATCAGTTCTTGGCTGCTTACTTCTCTGGTGAAGCATCAGTAAATGATAATTTACTGATGTAAATAAGGCGAGCATGGAGGCGAAATTTAGCAAGATTTTTCTTTCATTGAAACAAAACTACTATACACTAGTAATTGCTGAGGGCTTGATGCCTAAATGTTACGGGTAATTTGTGTGTCTGCTTGCCCGTTAACTAATTGAATTTCCGCAGCACACAATAGATGAGATGACTACAATTGAATATTTACGTTGGAAACCTGGCCTACGCAACTACTGAAGAAGACCTGCGCAGCATTTTTAGTGCCTTCGGTGATGTTAGCAAAGTTAGCATTATTAAAGATAAAGAAACTGGCCGTTCAAAGGGTTTCGGTTTCGTAGAAATGCCTGATAATAGTTCAGCGCAAGCGGCCATTAATGGCTTAAATGACACCAATATCGGTGGTCGTAATGCCAAAGTTAATGAAGCTAAACCACGTGAAAACACAGGTGGCGGTGGTGGTGGCGGTCGTCCTCCACGTCGTGACGGTGGCTTCGGTGGTGGCGGTCGCGGTGGTGATCGTGACGGTGGCGGCTATCGTAACCGTTATTAATTAAACGGTTTACCCAAGTACTGCAAAGGCTGGTCTAGTACCAGCCTTTTTTATGGCTAAGCGTTATTTTTAATAAAAATTCTAAAATATCTCCTAAACTCAAGTTGCACTTAACTAAAATCAATTAACTACAACCTAAATCCTAAGTTGATACTTAAGTCTAGTGTTTAGTTTTGCTGAATGATAATGAATACATTCAGTATCTCGTTGAGGCTGAGATGATTGATTGGATTGAAGTGTTTGAAATATTTTATTTTAATTTTTGATTGAAGGAGTTTATTAATGAATTATCGCCTTGTATTAGTATTAAGCACGGCTTTATTAGCTACCACGAGTTTCGTTCAAGCTGAAACGCCAGCGGCTACGACTCCAACTGAAACAACAGCTGCTCCAGCTGAGGCGACCGCTGCACCGGCTCCAGCCGCGACTAGCACACCCGTTGCAGGTGCTTCGCTGACTGGAGTTTCCGTAACGGAGTTTGTGGATGTCATGAATGGTTGGAGTGCAGAAAAGTCGATTCTTGATAAAAAAGTGGTAAATGAGAAAGGTGACAAAGTAGGTGAGGTCGAGGACTTAATTATTGCACCGGATACCTTTCTTTCTTATGCAGTGATCGAAGTGGGCGGATTTTTAGGGATGGGTGAACATCGAGTGGCTGTACCCGTTAAATTCCTCCAAATGCAAGATGAGCAAATTGTATTAGAGGGTGCAACTAAAGAGCTATTAGAAAAGATGCCTGCTTTTAAATATACGAAGTGATCTGATCGTTTTGTGCTTTGGATACCTGCTGGTTAGCAGGTATTTTTATTTAAAATTTAATAGCGAAAAATGTGATATTTTAATCTTTTTATATCACTTTAACAGAAATACTTAGTGCGGCATACTGGCGCGAATCTACTATTTTTAGCCTGAATGAGAGCAGTTATGACCGTGTTGAGTGCCCAACAATTAGAGCGTATTACCTCCGCTGTCACGGATTTAAGCCCTGTCCAACTCGCTTGGTTGGGTGGCTATCTTTCAGGTTTGTCGATGGGGAAGGACAATGTAATTCCTTTCCCACAGCGCAGTACCGCTATAGCGACGACATCCGTGATGAGTTCGGTCGTAACGACGCCAGCGGCGATCAAAACCTTGATTCTGTATGCCACCCAAACAGGTAATGGTAAGAAAATTGCCGAGCAATTGTCTGCTGGCTTAACAGCCCAAGGTGGTGAAGTGAGCCTGAGCAATATGAAGGACTATCGCCCGCAGCAGCTGAAGCAAGAACAGCGCTTAGTGATGGTTGTCAGTACGCATGGCAATGGCGAACCACCGGATGATGCCCGTGCCTTTTTTAATTTTATTCAGTCAGCGCGTGCACCTCGCCTAGAAAAACTTGAGTACAGCATCTTAGCCTTAGGTGATTCGAGTTATGATGAATTTTGTCAAGCAGGCGCTCTCTTAGATGCACGGTTGGCCGAATTAGGCGCCCAGCGGGTATTAGCGCGAGTAGATTGCGATGTCGATTTTGCTAAACCGGCTCAAGCTTGGCAGGAGCAAGTCTTAGCACAATTCAAACCAGAAACAGAGGCTGCGAATACTCAATTTATCACTAACCCCGTCGCTGCCAGTGTGAGTGAGGCTTTATATTCAAGTGAGCGTCCGTTTAAATCCGAGTTATTAACGAGCATCAATCTAACCGATACGGGTTCTAGCAAGGAAGTTTGGCATTTAGAGTTTTCTTTAGAAGATTCGGGTATTCAATATCAACCCGGCGATATTTTAGCAGTTCAACTCCCAAATGATGCCGCTTTGGTTGATGAAGTCTTAAGGCAGGGGCAATTCACCGGCTCTGAAACGGTTAGGCTCAATGAGCATGAGTTAGCGTTACGCACTGCTTTAAGCCATCATTTAGAATTATCAACGGTGACGAAACGCCAATTAAAGCAATATGCCGAATTAATTAAGCAGACTGAATTGCAAGCAGCCGTCGAAGCTAAAGACGCTTTGAAGGATTTTTTGTGGACTGCTGACTGGGCGGATGTTTTGCAAACCTATCCGAGTAAATTAACGGCTCAAGCTCTAGTCGAGTTACTCCGTCCGCTCCAAGATCGCCAATACTCAATTGCGTCTAGCCCGAAGGCGCATCCTGATGAGGTTCATTTATTAGTCAAGCGTGTCCAATACCCGTTTAATGGGCGCGAGCATTTAGGTACGGCTTCTAATGGTTTAGCCCGCTTGCAAGCAGGTGATTTCAGTCAGGTTTATATTAAAGAAAATCCCCATTTTCGCCTACCAGCTGATCCAACTACTAAGCTGATTATGATCGGCGCAGGTACAGGGGTAGCACCTTTCCGTAGCTTTTTGTTTGAGCGTGAAGCTCAAGGTCTAAGCGGTAATACTTGGTTATTTTTTGGTGAGCAGCGTTTTCGTACCGACTTCCTCTACCAAATTGAATGGCAAGGCTTATTGCAGTCTGGTGTACTTGAACGGATGAGTGTGGCCTTCTCGCGGGATCAGGCTGAGAAAATCTATGTACAGCATCGTTTATTAGAAGCAGGGGCAGAGGTTTATCAGTGGCTGCAAACCGGAGCGCATCTGTATGTCTGTGGCGATATGCACGGTATGGCAAAAGATGTGCATCAGGCGCTACTGGAGATTGCAGTTCAGCAGGGCGGTAAAACACCAGAGCAAGCGCATGACTGGTTGGAATTATTAATCACCGAGCATCGCTATCAGCGTGATGTGTATTAATCTCGCCCAGAACCCATAGGTGCAGCGTAGTCAGTCAGATTGAAGGGGCAAGCGCTCCTTCACGGCTTCTTCATGGGTTCATGGATGCTTCAGGCTAAGCGTAAATGCCAACGATGATCTAACTCACTCACTTCGGCATTAAAGCGCTCGCATTCTTCACGTTTTAAGGCGCTGTAAATGCGTTGGAAGTCCTCGCCAAAATAATCAGCAATAAAATCTGAGTTTGCAAATACGGCTAAACTGTCATACCAATTCAATGGCAGCGTATTATTTTGCTCGCCATACGCATTACCTTCGATAGGTTTGCCCGGATGAATCTGATGCTTAATCCCATGATGCAGACCTGCTAAGACTGCAGCCACTGCCAAATAAGGATTCGCATCCGCACCCGAAGCACGATGTTCAATATGCCGACTTGCTGCTGCTCCCGTGGGGACGCGGAAGGTGACACTGCGATTATTAATCCCCCAAGTCGCAGCAGTGGGCGCATAACTATTGGCTTTAAAGCGCCGATACGAGTTGGCATGTGGGGCAAAAATTGCCATGCTGTCTTGTATGGTCGCAGCCATACCGCCAATGCTATGCAGTAAGTAGGCATTGGTTTCAGTTTCATCGGTACTCATGAGGTTTAAGCCATCATTATCCTGCAAACTGACATGAATATGCATGCCACTCCCAGCTTGCTCCGTAAACGGTTTAGCCATAAAACAGGCCAACATTCCGTGTTGCTCAGCAACGCCCTTGATTAAACGCTTGAATTGAATGGCTTCATCCACGGCTTGCAGGGCATCTTTGCGATAGACTAAGGTGATTTCAAATTGCCCCGGTGCGTATTCAGAAATGGCGGTTTCTGCAGGTAAACCTTGCAGTGCGGCGTATTTATATACATCGGCAAAAAAAGGGCGCATGGCTTCTAAATCATCCACGCTGTAGACCTGAGTTTGCGTGAGTGGCAATTGATTGCTAGCGGTAGCAGGCATGACTTTGCCTTGTTTCCAAGCTTGTGCATCGAGCAAATAAAACTCTAATTCACACGCCAACGCAGGCTGTAAGTTATCCGCTTTCAATCCTGCGATAATCGCAGCTAAGCGCAAACGCGGGTCCGCCACCGCCGCTGGCAGACCTGCCAATTTATCCATACTGACCAAGACTTGCCCAGTATTGGGTAGCCACGGGCAGAGTTTGAGTGAGTTCACGATAGGTTTAGCGAGGCAGTCTTGATCCGCGACTTCCCAAACCAAACCGGTCGTATCAACATCTTCACCTAATACATTTAAAGAAAGAATTGAACTCGGCAGCGGGCGACCCTGTAAAAATAAAGCATGCAATTCGTGAGGGCGCAAAAATTTGCCACGCGCAATCCCATTAATATCCGTCAGAATCAGTGCGATTTGTGACAAATGTGGATGGGCGCTTAAAAAACTCGTCACTTCCGGTGAGCGAACAGGGGCGGTCGGTTGCATGATCAATCCTTAGTATAATGCTTGAATGAAGGCAGCGAGTGTTTGAATAAGTTGATCAATATCAGTAACTTGAGTCGCCGGACACACGAGCATCATATTGTGAAACGGGGTGATCATTATACCACGATTCAGCAGATAGAGATGGATGCACTGTTCTAATTCATCGTCAAAGGCAAGTTCGGCTGCATGCCCAGTCCGTGGTGGAGTAGCGCTAAATTGAAATTCTACCCGTGCGCCAATTTGGGTAATACACCAAGCTAGTTGATGTTGGGCCAGCATCGCCCGCAAGCCTTGTGCTAAATACTCTGCTTTAGGGATCATATCTTGATAGGCTGCTCGGGTCATGACTTGCTCAAGATTAGCCCGCATCGCTCGCATCGTGAACATATTCGCAGATAGGGTTGTGCCCATCCCGCTATGCCCATGCCCATCGTGATCATTAGGATTATTTGAGGTATTGAGCTGCTGCATGCTCTGTGCAACCTCAGCACTCATACCCAATACTGAGCAAGGCAAGCCGCCTGCAATAGGCTTACCTAACACAAATAGATCTGGCTCTAAGCCAAAGGCTTGAGTATAGCCACCATAGCCAGTAGAGATGGTATGGGTTTCATCTAGGATTAACAGCGTACCATACGCTCGGGTAAGGCGGCGCAGCTCGGCATGAAAGCCAGCCTCTGGCAAAACCATACCAATATTAGTCATCACAGGTTCGCATAAGACGGCAGCGACATCGTGGTTTTGCAAAGCCGCTTGAAGCGCATCAAGATCGTTAAATTCCACGACACGCATGTATTGAGTTAAGTCTAAAGCTTGGCCTTTTAAGCCTTTGCGGTGTACGGTTTTGCCGTTGTGTAGCCGCACCATCGTCTCATCGACCGTGCCATGATAGCAGCCATCAAAGACGACTATCACCTTGCGCTTGGTGACGGCACGCGCCCACCGTAAAGCCCAACGATTCGCATCAGTGGCCGTCGTTGCGATTTGCCAAAAGGCTAAGCCAAAACGCTCGCTGAGTTGCTGACTAACGGCAATGGCATCTTCACTCGGGAGCATCGTGGTATAGCCGTGGGCGGCCTGCTCAGCGATGACTTGAGCGACTGGAGCAGGAGAGTGTCCAAACATCGAGCCAGTATCACCTAAGCAAAAATCAGCATAGCGATGACCATCGACATCGCTAAAGCAGGCGCCTTTAGCTGCTTGTACAAATAAAGGGAAAGGGGTCGACCAATCTGCCATCCAATGCATCGGGACACCCCCATATAAATGCTGCTTGGCTTGTTCAGCGAGCCTAGCCGATTGCGGGTGATTCAGACGAAAACGGTTGGCTTCATCTTGGGCGAGGGCGATGAGTTGATTGAGTTGATAGGGACGTGAGGTCATGACTCTGTTTCAAAGGCTAACTTAAGCGCCTATTCTCGCTGAGTTGGCGGTGCTTAAGCAAACACCTTGAGCGATTTAGGGGGGTGTATAGGTTGTCTATTCATCGCTAAAGTAGCCTTGATCTAGCTTAGCTAAGCGGTATAAGCCACCCTTCCCTTTAGAGATAGACGTTTGACCCTATAGAGTTTAGGTGTTATTAATGTTTGCTACTCATTCGTTATTTATCAATTCTAATTAACTGTAGTTAAATTGATAGCCGCTAGGAGGAGGTGGTTTGATGAGTTACTCTACTGCAACTTGCCAAATTCATTCAGTGATTTCCGCTAGCTCTCTAGTTCGGCTATACCATTACCCATCCCATTGTAACTTTAATTTTAAGCTCCATTCAGGAGCGCTTAGCTAGAAGATAGACAGGAGATCTTATGAAACGGAGAACGTTTCTCACGAATACATTAGCCATTAGTGCTGCCGGTATTGCGATTGGCAGTGGCTTAATTAGTTCAAACTTAGCAGTGGCGGCTGAAGACCCAGCAGCTAATCCTTTTACGGCTAAAACTTTGGATGAAGTTTTAAAGCTGATTAATGCAACCGATTCAAAACCCTCGACCGATATTCAACTGAAAGCCCCTGAAATTGCTGAAAACGGTGCGGTTGTACCGCTGACGGTTAGCTCAACGCTGGCAGGAATTACAGGCATCAGTATTGTGGTGTCGAATAATCCTACTCCCTTAGCGGCAACTTTTACGATTCCTGAAGGTACATCGGCAGACGTGTCGACTCGGATTAAAATGGCCAAAACTTCTGAAGTGATTGCTTTAGTGCAAACCAAAGATGGGCTGTTTAGTGCTAAGCAGGAAGTGAAAGTGACCATTGGTGGTTGTGGCGGTTAATACAGGCAGGAGGAATATTTAGATGGCGAGCGTAAAACTCAAAGCAAAATCAATTGATGGTGGCTTGATCGAAGTGAAAGCCCTCATGACTCACCCGATGGAAACGGGGCTGCGGAAAGATTCTTCTGGTGCAGTTGTTCCAGCACATTATATTACCGAAGTTGTCGTCACTGCCAATGATAAGGAAGTGATGAAAACGAGTTGGGGTGGGTCAGTTTCCAAGAATCCTTATCTGTCCTTCAATTATAAGGGCGCGGTGGGCGATAAGTTGAAGTTAACTTGGAAAGACAATAAAGACGGGACGGATACAGCCGAAGCAGCCGTCGAATAAACCGTCAAATCAGTTTTGCTCTAATGCTAGGGAAGGAGCTTTCAATGAAAAAATTAGTATTACCCGGACTGCTCATCAGCAGTTTGGCTCTGACGGCAGTGTATGCAGCCGAAGAGCCGAATGCGGATGCTTATCGTGAAATGACCTACGGTGACCGTGATGCGAATCCGGCCTTATTGGTGGTTGATCGAGGCGAGGAGCTATTTAAAGAAAAGCGCGGCCCGAAAAATGTTTCGATGGAAGAGTGTGATTTTGGTTTAGGCAAAGGTGTCGTGAAAGGTGTTTATGCCGAGCTGCCACGCTATTTCAAAGATACCGATCAAGTGCAAGATTTAGAATCACGTATGATTACCTGTATGACGACGGTACAAGGTTTTGATGCAGCAGAACTGAAGAAAAAAACCTATGCCAATGAAAAAGCGAATGAGGATAACACCGATTTAGAAGCTATCGCCGTGTATATCGCAGCGCAGTCAGACGGTATGAAAATTAATCCATCCTTGGCTCATCCTAAAGAGCAAGAAGCGATTAAAGTGGGCGAAGCTCTGTTTTATCATCGCACTGGCCCCCTAGATTTTTCCTGTGCTTCTTGTCATGGTGCAGATAAGCAACGGATTCGTTTACAAAACCTCGGCAATTTCTCTAAAGCTGGCCCTGATGCACAAAAGGCGATTGGTGGTTGGCCGACTTATCGTGTATCGCATGCAGCGGTGCGCACTATGCAACATCGTATTTGGGATTGTGAAGGGCAAATGCGTTTGCCAGATACAGAATACGGTGCGCCTTTGAGTGTGGCCTTGATTGCTTATCTGACTGCGCAAGCTAAAGATGGCACTTATGTTTTACCCGGCATGTCACGCTAAGGAGCAAGGGTTATGAAAAAAACATTACTAGCAAGTTTAGCTTTAGCAGCCTTAGCAGGTGTGGCTTGGGCTGCGGACGATGACAAAGCTATTCAAGCTTTAGTCGATCAATATATAGCTACCGGTTATCAACAGGGCGAGAAGCAGCAGTTAGAGCGTTTAAAGCAAGACGAGACTCTAAAAGCTTGCTCTGAGCATCGCAATAAACCGCCTGCCGACTTGATGAAAGCCATCATGGAGCGTGAGAAAGCAACCATTAAATACCCCGCTGATAATAAAATGATGGGTAATTGGGAAAAGGGCAAGGAAGTTTTTAATACAGGTTTTGGGATGCGTGTCGGTGTCATTGCACCGGATAAGGCGGATAAACCCCGTGGCGGTAATTGCTATGCCTGTCATGCTGCTGACCCCAAAGAAGTTGCAGCAGGTAATCTTGGCAACTCTTTAACGGGTTACGGCAAAATGCGTGGTAATAGTGAGGAAACCATTAAGTATACTTACGAGAAGATCTTCAATTCGCAGACGTATATGGCCTGCTCAAATATGCCCCGCTTTGGGCATAACGGCGTGCTGACGCCTGAACAGGTCGCTGATCTGGTTGCTTTCCTCGTTGACCCTGCATCGCCAGTAAATAAGTAATCTTAAAATAGCGCTCAAGTATTTCGAATTTGAGCGCTTAATCTAACATTCTTCCAGTTTAGGGGATCACCCAATGGGCATGAATCGCCGTGAGTTTTTACAATTATTAACGGCTGCGAGTGTGGCGGGTTTTCACTTGAATCCGCGCTTGAGCTTTGCTGCTGACCAGCCTGCTAATCCCTATGAATTGCCTGCGTTTGGTAATGTATCCCTGTTACATTATACGGATTGCCATGCACAGCTTTCACCCATTTATTATCGTGAGCCGAATGTTAATTTAGGCATAGCCGGCATGTTAGCTAAGCCACCCCATTTAGTCGGTGAGCATTTTCTAAAGCATTATAAGCTTGAAGCAAAAAGCTTAGATGCTTATGCCTTTACTTATTTAGATTTCGCCGAAGCCGCAAAGCAATATGGTAAAGTCGGGGGTTTCGCGCATTTGAAAACCTTGGTCGACCAAATCCGTGCCCAACGCAAAGGGGCTTTATTATTGGATGGGGGCGATACTTGGCAAGGCTCGTGGACTTCACTCAAAACCAAAGCTCAAGATATGGTCGATGCCCAATTAGCTTTGGGCGTGAATGTGATGACTGCACATTGGGAAATGACCTATGGTGCAGATCGAGTCAAAGAAATCATTGAAAAAGATTTTGCAGGTAAGATTGATTTCGTCGCACAAAATGTGATGAGTACCGATTTTGAAGAGCCTGTCTTTGCACCCTATGTGATTAAGGAGATCAATGGTGTGCCAGTGGCTATTCTTGGGCAGGCCTTCCCTTATACCCCCGTGGCTAATCCTAAGCATTTGATTCCCGAGTGGAGCTTTGGTATCCGTGATGATCGTATGCAAGCGATGGTGGATGAAGCTCGCAGTAAGGGTGCGAAAGTGGTGGTGGTGCTTTCGCACAATGGTATGGATGTTGACCTGAAAATGGCCAGCAAAGTCACGGGTATTGATGCGATTATGGGCGGACATACCCATGACGGTGTTTATCAGCCAGTGGTGGTTGACAATGCCAGCGGTAAAACCTTAGTCACTAATGCTGGTTCGAATGGCAAGTTTTTAGGGGTGCTGGATTTAGACGTGAAAGAGGGTAAGGTTGTCGATTATCGTTATAAGCTCTTACCCGTCTTTTCGAATTTACTCACTCCTGACCCTGAAATGCTCAAGCTGATTGAAAAAGTCCGTGAACCTTTCAAGAAAGAATTAGCGGAAGAGTTAGCGGTTTGTGATGAGGTGCTGTATCGACGGGGTAATTTCAATGGCACGTTTGATCAGTTGATTTGCAATGCTTTAATGGAGCGCTTGGATGCACCGATTGCCTTCTCACCCGGTTTCCGCTGGGGGACTAGTTTGTTGCCCGGCCAACCGATTACGTTTGAGCATGTTGCTGATCAAACCGCGATTACCTACGGTACGGTCACACGCAATGAGCTGACGGGTGAAGCCATTAAAGGTATTTTAGAGGATGTTGCTGATAATCTATTTAACCCTGACCCTTATTATCAACAAGGCGGGGATATGGTACGAGTCGGTGGCTTAAAGTTTAGTTTTGACCCGACGGCGAAAATGGGGGAGCGTGTTTCTGATCTTGAGTTAGCAGGTTCACCCTTGGATATGACCAAGAAATATCCAGTTGCTGGTTGGGCGAGTGTCCAAGAGAGCGTGCCAGACAATAAACAGATTTGGGACGTGGTGGCAGATTATCTGCGTGATAAAAAGACCATCAGCAAAGTCGAGCTGAATACACCGAAGCTAAAAAATGTGGAAGGGAATCCGGGTTTGGCGGTTTAACGGTTTAAAGTCTGCCCTCAGCGCATTAAGTTAAGCTGAGCTGAGGGCGGCTGAGGTAGCAGCTTAAGGACTTAAATAATTCCAGCCTTGATTCTGCCTTTCCATAATACGGGCTATACCTGCTTGAGCAGTGTCCACATCCTCAATCAAAGTCGGGCGTTTGCCATCTTTTGCTTCGATGGTGTCTAAGGTATTACCACAGGCAGTGAAAACTACATTTTGCAGCAGTAAGCTTTCAATGCGTTGTTTATGGGGGCTTTTATCGGTTAAAAACCAAATCCCTGGACCATAAGCCACTACTTCAATTTCAATAGCATCCATCCCAAAATGTTTCTGCAGATTAACAATATTGGACAGTACATGGTCTTGTAGCTCGGGGTCATTTTTATTAATTTGAATCACTAAGCGCTGAGTTTGTGACTCAGGTTCGGTGCTTGTGCTTGTGCTTGTGCTTGCGGTATCGGTGGGGGTGGTCGCTGCCCAAGTCGGCGTACTGATACTCCCATTTAAAGCTAAGATGCTAACGAATAAACCACTGATTACATATTTCAGCATAGCGACTTCCTCACAACTAGAGTTAAACTTTTTCTAAACGCCGCATAGATTCTGGGAGCAGCTTTAAATCCACCAAGCTACTGGCTAAGGCCTTTGAGAAACTAGCCTCTGCTTCATACATCATGCGATAAAACTGAATTTTCATAGTTAAAGCGCTGGCAAAAATAATACTGATTAAGGTCAATATTGAGCCAATTGCCAAAGTAGAAACTCCAGTAATACCTTGGCCAATCGTGCAGCCCATCGCTAAAACTCCACCAAAACCCATCAAGGCAGCGCCAATTACATGATTGGCAAAATCACCGATGGAGGCAAACCACTCGACTTTAAAGCCCCGTGAAATTAAAGCCCAAGCAAATGAACCTGCAACGACTCCAAAACATGCCAAAATACCAAAAGTCAGTAAATTGGACTTAAAACCACTGGCTGCATAAGCGAGGCTTTGCCCGATAGGATTAATAAATGTAAAAGATTGAGTGCTTAATGGCGCACCACTCGCTGGCTTACCCGCCTCTGACTCAGCCAACATATCCCATTCGGCATAGTATTGAGAGAGGGCATACGCTTGCCCATCTAACTCGAGTTTAATTTGGCTGGTTACATACCAAGCGGCTAATACACATAAGCCTACCCCCAAGCCACCTAAAGCAAAATCTTTGCTACTGCGAAAATCGGCCGAGATCAGGACATATCCTAATAATAGAATACCAATGAGGCTGCCCATGATTAATCGCATCAGGGGTAGATTGGTTTCATTACTTAATAAAGCCCCTAAATCTTGGGAGCTACCGACATTAAATGCCAGTGGATTGAGCCATGGATAAAATAGCAGTGAATATAAGGTTTGATCAGAGTTAGGGAAGGGATTCAACATGAAATAAGCCGTCAGGCCAATAATAAAAAATACCAATAAGGATTTAAGATTACCAGCCCCTAATCGGACTAAACATTTATTACCACAGCCACCTGCTAGGGTCATGCCAACTCCAAATAAAAGACCACCTAAGATATTTTCTGCCCAAATCAGCTGGCCATTGCGATAGGGGGGATAACTATTGTCAAAGCTCGTGATCCCTGCGTATTCTAAAGCGGTTACTCCTAAGATAGCCACTGCAATGGCTAAAAACCATGAGCGTAAGCGCCCAATATGATTCATATTCACCCAATCAGACACTGCACCCATGGTACAAAAATGGGTTTTATTGGCAATTAGACCTAAGATAAAAGCAATAATAAAACCTGCTAGCAAAAACGAAAGCCAAGCACTCGAAAACTCGCTAAAGACCATATATTCCTCTCCTTACCTTGATTTAGCTTAAAGATTATATTCATCGTTATTAACGATTATTCACTAATATCCACGGTTTTACCTTGTTGCAGTAATTCGGCTTGGCGTAAACCTAAATGTGCTGGGAAGCTATGCTCTTTATAACCTTGGCTACTCACATAGTTTAAGAGCTGCTGGAAATGGAAATTAAATAGCTTGCCTTCTAAGCGCGTGACTTCTTTACCTTCATCAAAGAACACCATACCGGGTTGATAACTCAATTTGAGCTGTTTTAGCCAATCTTTCGGCGTAGTTTTTTGGCCATTCACGTCGATGATTTCGGTGCTATCATTCGCATCAAAACGCACCACGGTTAAGGCTTTGAATTCAGTCTTGATCGCCTCATCTTGTAGCAAAGTATCATGGAAATATGCGCAATCACTGCAGGTACTCGACTCGAAAATTACCGCTAATGGGGTTTTAATCGAAGAAAGGTCTTTAAGAGGTTGAAATAGCTCATTAGGGCGTAAGGTATACTGGTCTGATTGAGGTTGCTTAGCTAAATAATCACTGAGAGATTCAGTTTTATAAATCTGCTTGGCTACATAATCTAGGACAGGCTTAAATTGCTCCGGTGAGCGATAACCATTTAAGCGGGCAACGGTTTTATTCTCTGAATTGATAAAGCTAATTGTTGGGGTGAGTGCGACTTCAAGCTCATCAGCGAGCTCTTTTTCTGAAAAAGCCAGCTCTTTGCTGTATTGCACTTGTCGGTCGCCTTTGACATTAATGGCGATCACATCAAAGTTTTCTTGAATATAAGTTTTGCTAGGCTCTTGGAGGAAATTATCCTTGAGCATTTTATCGCAATAGGGGCAGTTATTCAGATGGAAAAACAACATGACATGTTTGTTTCCCGCTGAGGCTTCCTTAACATCTTCTTGGATTTCTAAAAAGCTTTCTTTAAACCATTCAGGCATTTCATGTTCAACCCCACCAACGACTTTACCTTCAGTAGTGGTTTCAGCATGACTCGGTGAAATAAAAGTAAAGAATAGGGCAAATAATAAGCCCAAACCCCCAAACCAAGGTTGGCTACGTGTTAAAGTCTGCATCGGTTAATCCTCCTTGCTCATCAACAGCTTAAGCATACTTTGACTACTCAGGAGAGGCGAGAGACTAGGAGAGATATAAGCTCATCCGTTTTGCCCGACTCGAAATGCTAAGGGCCACTCGGTTAAATAACACGCTGGATCCTCCCATAAGCTGGCAACTTGTTGTTCTAACCGCGTAACTGGATCTTGCCCCTGTGCTTGGATATAGCGCTCAGTGGCTGACCAACTGCGCAAATAACCCATTAATTGGGCTTGATTCCACGCTAGCTGCATGCTGAATGCGGGAACTGGGAGTTCTTGAAAGGGAAAGGGTAAAGCTTGGTAGCCCGTCTCGACAATAGCCCGTTCAGGTGGCCAGTACGGACCGAGCACCTGTGTGTAAAAATCTTGTACTAACGCATTAATGGCGGGTTGGTGAATCTTAAGCACTCCATAAGTCCAGACGGCTAATACGCCTTCCGGCTTTAAGACGCGCTGTGCCTCAGCATAAAACTGAGTTAAATCAAACCAATGCAGGGCTTGCGCTACGGTAATTAAATCAACACTCTGCGCTGCTAAACCACTCTGTTCTGCAGGCGCTACTCGCCATTCAATCCGAGGATGTGCTTGAGCGGCAGCAATTTGCTGTGCACTGGCATCAGTGGCAATGACCTGTTGAAAATGCTCAGCTAAACCTAAAGAAGCTTGCCCTGTACCACAAGCGCAATCCCAGACTAATTGTTGGCTAGGGCTAATACTGGCAAGCCAAGTGTATAATTCGACTGGATATTGAGGGCGATAAGTCGCATAGGTTTTAGCTAAATTAGAAAAATGATCTTTAAAAGATGGCGTCATCAGGCAGGTCTCTCGAAGAAAAATAATCACAAAAAGACAGTTTTTGTAGCCGCTTTTTATCTGCTGGCCTTGAATTTAACAAATTAACCCTTATTTCTTTCAGGCGATTCAGTACATGGAGCGTGTAGCAGCGTGACAAGATTTTGGAGATCGAAAATGAACCCAGCAGAACAGAATAAGCAAGATCAAACCCTAGAGTCGAAGACTCAGCCCTCTCAAACTGAGGCGGCTAAAGAGACAACCAAGGCAGAGATGCCTAGCTCTGATAATTTAGCCACTGTACAAGCTGAGCTGGCTAAACTGCAACAAGAGTTAGCCGCTGCTCAAGCTAAAGCCAATGAAAATTGGGAAATGTATTTACGAGGGCAAGCAGAAGCTGACAATCAGCGGCGGCGTTACGAAAAACAAGTCGAAGATGCGCATAAGTTTGCAGTGCAGCGCTTCGCTGAAGCCTTGCTACCAGTGGCAGACAGCTTAGAAATGGGCTTACAAGCACAGGGTGATGCCAATAGTTTGCGCCAAGGCATGGAGCTGACTTTAAAGCAGTTTGAGGCGGTGATGGAAAAGTTCAAAATGGAGGCGGTTAATCCACTAGGGCAAGTCTTCAATCCTGAGTTACATCAAGCGGTAGGTATGCAGCCACACCCAGACTATGAGAATAATACCGTCTCTTTAGTGATGCAGAAGGGCTATACCTTAAATGGTCGGACCATTCGCCCTGCGATGGTGATGGTTAGCAAGAAATAGTTAAAAAAGCATTTTTTCTGGGGTTTTTAGCCTTGAAAAGCCATAAACAGCCCCTATCTAAGGATGCAGTTAGCGACTTTAAGTTGCCGTAGTTAAAAAGATTTCTGGAGAAGCAAAGTTATGGGAAAAATCATTGGTATTGACTTAGGTACTACCAACTCATGTGTGGCGGTCATGGAAGGCGATAAGCCACGGGTGATTGAGAACTCTGAGGGTGATCGTACCACTCCGTCAGTGGTTGCTTTTATGGATGAAGAGGTATTAGTCGGTCAAACGGCCAAGCGTCAAGCGGTGACTAATCCTGAAAATACTTTATATGCAGTCAAACGTTTGATCGGTCGGCGTTTCCAAGAAGACGCTGTGCAAAAAGATATTAAATTAGTCCCCTACAAAATTGTCGCAGCTGACAATGGCGATGCTTGGGTTGAAGTTCGTGGTAAAAAAATGGCACCCCCAGAAATTTCTGCACGGGTGCTGATGAAAATGAAAAAAACTGCCGAAGATTATTTAGGTGAACCCGTCACTGAAGCCGTTATTACCGTGCCGGCTTATTTTAATGACTCCCAACGTCAAGCGACTAAAGATGCCGGTCGGATTGCGGGCTTAGAAGTCAAGCGGATTATTAACGAGCCAACGGCGGCAGCTTTAGCCTATGGCATGGATAAGTCCAAAGGCGATAGCAAAATCGCAGTCTATGACTTAGGTGGCGGTACTTTTGACGTTTCTATCATTGAAATCGCCGATGTCGATGGTGAAATGCAGTTCGAAGTATTATCAACCAATGGCGATACCTTCCTCGGTGGTGAAGACTTCGATATGCGCTTGATTGACTATTTAGTGGATGAGTTCCGCAAGTCATCTGGTGTTGATTTAAAAGGCGATCCTTTAGCGATGCAGCGCCTGAAAGAATCGGCAGAAAAAGCCAAAATTGAATTGTCATCCAGCCAACAGACGGATGTGAATCTGCCTTATATCACCGCAGATGCCTCAGGTCCAAAGCACATGAACATTAAAGTGACTCGTGCTAAGTTGGAGTCTTTGGTTGACGATTTGATTACACGCACGATTGAGCCTTGCAAGATTGCTCTGAAAGACGCCGGTTTGAGTGCCGCACAAATCAATGAAGTGATTCTGGTGGGCGGTCAAACTCGGATGCCGAAAGTCCAAGAAGCGGTGAAAAACTTCTTCGGCAAAGAGCCACGTCGTGATGTGAATCCAGACGAAGCCGTGGCGGTTGGGGCTGCGATTCAAGGTGGTGTCTTAAGTGGTGGCGTGAAAGACATTCTGTTATTAGATGTGACTCCGTTGTCCTTGGGGATTGAAACCCTAGGTGGCGTTATGACTAAGTTGATTGAGAAAAACACCACGATTCCAACTAAAGCGAATCAAGTGTTCTCAACAGCCGATGACAATCAAACCGCTGTGACCGTGCATGTAGTGCAAGGTGAGCGTCAAATGGCACGAGATAATAAGTCACTCGGCCGTTTTGATTTGCAAGATATTCCGCCCGCCCCGCGTGGTATGCCACAGATTGAAGTGACTTTCGACATTGATGCCAACGGTATTCTGAACGTATCGGCGAAAGATAAAGCCACTGGCAAGCAGCAGTCGATTGTGATTAAAGCGTCTTCTGGTTTGTCAGATGCTGAAGTCGATCGGATGGTGAAGGATGCTGAAGCTCATGCGGAAGAAGACCGTAAACAACGTGAATTGATTGAAGCTCGCAACCAAGCAGATGGCTTAGTGCATGCGACTGAGAAATCCTTACGTGATTATGGCGATAAAGTGGATGGTGCAGATCGTGCCAATATCGAAAGTTTAGTCCGTGAAGTGCGTGATGCACTAAAAGGCGATAATAAGGATGTGATCGAGCGTAAGAGCGAAGCTTTAGGTGAAGCTTCTGGCAAGTTGATGCAGAAAATGGCTGGGATGAATGCGGGTGCTGAGGCGGGTGCTGCGGGTCAAGCCGGTGGTGCTAAATCAGCCGATGATGACATCGTTGATGCTGAATTTGAAGAAGTGAACAAGAAGTAAGCTATTTAAGCGCACGAATGCAGGCGTGGTAGGGGACTATCACGCCTGCTTTTTGTTTTTATAGACTCCTATTTGTAGCAGGGGATACTAATGTCAAAGCGGGATTATTACGAAGTCCTCGGTGTACAAAAAAATGCGAGTGAGGATGATTTAAAAAAGGCATTTCGCCGCTTAGCGATGAAATATCATCCAGACCGCAACCCAGATAATGCTGAGGCTGAAGCGAAATTTAAAGAAGCTAAAGAAGCCTATGAAGTGCTAGCGGATCAAAATAAACGCTCTGCTTATGATCAATTTGGCCATGCAGGCGTGGATCAAGTCGGTATGGGCGGTGCACGCAGTGGCGCGGGCTTTGGGGATATTTTTGAAGATATTTTCGGCAATATCTTTGGTGAAAATGGCGGTCGCCGAGGCGGTGGCACCCGTGCTTATCGTGGTAGTGATCTGCAATACAATTTGGAGTTGACTCTCGAAGAAGCGGTGGTTGGTAAAGAAGTTGATATTCGCATTCCTGCGATGAAAACCTGCGAAACCTGTTCAGGGACGGGGGCGAAAAAAGGCAGTTATCCACAAACCTGCTCGACTTGTCACGGCCAAGGTCAAGTGCGCATTCAGCAGGGTTTCTTTTCCATTCAACAGACTTGTCCACAATGTCATGGCAATGGCAAAGTGATCACTGATCCCTGTCAGACCTGTCATGGTCAAGGTCGTGTCGAAGAGAATAAAACCTTATCGGTTAAGATCCCTGCTGGGGTTGATACTGGAGATCGTATTCGCTTATCCGGTGAAGGTGAAGCGGGTTTAAATGGTGGCCCAGCTGGAGATTTGTATGTACAAATCTTTGTAAAAGAGCATGAGCTGTTTACCCGTGATGGTGATAATTTATTCTGCAATGTCCCGATTCGCTTTACTACAGCGGCTTTAGGTGGCGAGATGGAAGTGCCTACGTTAGAGGGTAAAGTGACCTTAAAAATTCCGGCAGAAACCCAGACTGGCAAAAAATTCCGCCTACGCAATAAAGGTGTGAAATCGGTACGCAGTGCATCGGTTGGTGATTTGGTCTGTACAGTGATAGTAGAAACCCCAGTCAATCTGAATACTCGTCAGCGCGAGCTATTAGCAGAGCTGGATAAAACGATGAGTGAGGGTGGGAATCGGCATAGTCCGAGGGAGCATAGCTGGCTAGACAAGGCAAAAGGTTTCATTGATGATGTAAAGCATGATTTATTTGGTGACAAAAACGATTAAAGCTTAAGCATAATCATGAAGTGAAGGAGGTTAACATGACCAATTTGACACGGATAGCGATTGTCGGTGCTGCAGGGCGGATGGGTAGAACACTCTTAGAGGCTTGCAATGCTGCTGAGGGAGTGGTGGTGACCGTCGCAACAGAACACCCGCATAGTCCGCTAGTGGATACCGATATTGGCGCAGTGGTAGGTATCGGTGCGAATGGGGTGCTGATTGCCCCGTCCTTAGAGGCTGCGGCGAATGATTTTGATGTCTTAATCGACTTTACTCGTCCAGAGCCGAGCTTAGAGCATTTAGCTTGGTGTGTGGCTCATCATAAAAAGATGGTGATCGGTACAACTGGCTTTGATGAGGCGGGTAAGGCCGCTATTCGTGCAGCTTCTGAGACAATTGGCATTATGTTCGCACCGAATATGAGCATCGGTGTGAATCTATGCTTTAAATTGCTCGAGATGGCTGCACAGGTATTGGGAGATACCGTCGATATTGAAATTATTGAAGCCCACCATCGCTATAAAGTGGATGCCCCTTCGGGAACTGCCTTACGGATGGGGGAAGTGGTCGCAGCGGCTTTAGGGCGGGATCTAAAAGACTGTGCTGTTTATGGTCGCCAAGGTGTGACGGATGAGCGCAATCGTAAAACGATTGGCTTTGAAACTATTCGTGCTGGCGATATTGTAGGTGATCATACGGTGATGTTTGCTGATATTGGTGAGCGGATTGAAATTAGTCATAAAGCCTCGAGTCGTATGACCTTTGCTAAAGGTGCAGTGCGGGCTGCTCAATGGCTGCAAGCGCAAGAAGTTGGCTTGTATGATATGCAAGACGTCTTGGGGTTAAAATGAATAAAGCCAGTGTCACGACTTCGGTCAAAATTTGGGATTTACCCACCCGTGTTTTTCATTGGACTTTAGTATTCGGCATAGGTTTTTCGTGGCTTTCTGCTGAGCTAGGTGGCTTATGGATGGACTGGCATATGCAAGCAGGCATCTTGATACTGGCTTTAATCATTTTTCGTATTATTTGGGGTTTTGTCGGCAGTGAAACTAGCCGATTTAGCTCATTTATAAAATCGCCTGCCCGCGCTATTCATCATTGGCAAGAGCTGAAAGACCGTGGAACAGCGTATTATGCTGGCCATAATCCTTTAGGGGCTTGGATGGTGGTGTTTTTATTAGTTGGAGTCTTGCTGCAAGCGATCTCTGGTTTATTTGTTAGCGATGATATTTTAGTAGAGGGGCCGCTTTATGGTTTAGTGACTGAATCAACTGCTGGGGCGCTGACGAGTTTCCATCATTTGTGGTTTAATATTTTACTGCTTGCAGCGCTTATACATATCTTCACTATCGGTTTTTACAAGATTCGTAAACGTACTAACTTAATTAAGGCGATGGTGGCAGGTAGTGCGGATTGGCCGGTTGAGCAACAACCTATTCCAGACCATTTAAGTTTTAAAAGCCCTTGGTTGGCCTTGAGTATTTTCATCATCGTGTATGCTGTGGTGCATTTTGGACTCGACTTCCTTAAAACGCTGTAGACATTGAGCTAAGTATTTAAGCTAGTCTATTCACTTAAAACGCGCTAGGCGTTTAATTAACGCTTAGCTCCATGTGTTTATACTAGGCATATTGTGGATATTCTTGCTTAAAGCGTTCAGCCCATTCCTCATTAAGTTGGTTGCCAACTTTGACTAAAGGAATGGCAGGTATAGTATCAGGGAGTTTAACTTCAACTTGCCTAGCGAGTTCTTTTAAGTAATCTTTGTTACCAACTATGTCTTCATAATAAAGTTCAAGTGGGCTAATTTGATATTTTTTGAAAAAACGCTCCCAACCCGCTTCTTCGCGCACAATGCTTTGAATACGGTTGAATAGCCGTTTAGCATCAAATTGAGTCTTCATATTGTAATCATGGGCATTTTCCATAGCAATCGCGCCACGTTTACCAATGCCTTGTAATTTAGTTTCATCATTTGTATTAACGACATGGCAAACTTTAGTTTGACTGGCCATGTCTCGTGATATGGCTTGGTATAAATGCTCTTTACGCCTTAAAAAAACCCAAGTAGCACCCTGATAAAACTGATGGAAGCTATCTAGTTTTAGCTTAGGATCTGTCTGAATAAGTTTAGTAAAACTAAGTTTATACAATAAAGACTGCATGAGGGATGGCGGCGAAGATGGGCTTAAATAGCTATGAACCTTATCGACTTTTTCCCATTGATCTTGCATGATTTTAACCGCAAATAAGCCATTTTCTGATTGGCCTTGGCTAACAATTCGATTAACAAAGTTTTGAGCTTCAGCCGCATTTTGTACTTTTGGATTGATATAAACTTCTTTGGGTCGTCCTAATACGGTGGTGGCTTCTAACTCTTTACACAACATCGTTGAGCCTGATCGTTGTGTTGCACAGATCACAATTTTTTTCATAGATATATTAGTTTCTAGATAAGAGCAGCCTGCTTAGTTTAGATGAGTCAAGCAGGCTGAGTCGATTTGGATTTAGTCTTTTTCGCGATAAATATCGTGGCAGGCTTTACAGGATTCTGCAACTTTAGCAAATTGAGGCTTTAGAGCGGCAAGATCGCTGCTACCTTCCGCTGCTTTGGCAAGGTTCGCCGCTTCAACTTTAAAGGTTTCCATTTTAGCTTTGAAATCTTCCATTTTGGCTGCGATTTCTGGTTTAGCTGCCGTATCGCCTTCATAGCTACCCTCAATAAAGCCATTGAGTGGGAATTGACTGAGAGTGGCGACGGCTTGAGCATTTTTTGCAAAAGCCTCTGCATTGAATTCAACTTCACCTTTAACCATCGCCCCCATCGGTCCAAAATGATTACGGATCATGGTGTAAGCCGCTTGGCGATATTCAATGGCATTTTCTTGCGGGGTAGCAGCTGAGAGCGTGGTCATCACCATCGCAGCTGATAAAAAAGCACCGGCTATTAAAGCTGTTTTCCCTAATTTCATCGAATTTGCTCCTTGATTGTTTGAAACGAATAACTCTTTAAAATGTATGGGTAGTCCAAAGGGAATCCGCAGTATAAATGAACCAAAACTTGAGGCAAGTTACCGCAGCCATTGCTATCTAATACACAGGCTAGTGAGGAGGTCGATTAAAGAGTTTTGTGCCAACAGTGAGGGCAAAAATGATCAAGTGGTTTAGATCAGTCGGCGTTTGAATAGCGCTTGAAGCACCAGCACAGTTCATACTCTAGGTCATTGAATAAAACCGTGCTGATGCCTCAAGGCCGATGCTTCAAGCTCACCTTATTAGTGATAGCCGCGATGTAGTTCGCAATAACCACGGCTGCGATGGATGACGCGGTGATGGGGGCGATAAGGACGGTGGTTATAACGAGGTTGATGCACTGGACGCCAGTGATGGCGTGGTTGCACATAGACCTGTGGCGCACCGACATGTAAGCCGTAACTCACATGTCCCTGTGGGCCAAAGCCAATATAGAACGAAGCATTATTACTACTATGATGGCTGCCATGTCCACCATGATGTCTATCATGGCCACCGCCTGCTGAGGCGGTGGTACTCATGATTAAGGCAAGGCCTGCGATTGCAGTTAAGCTTATTTTTTTCATTACGGTATTCTCCTACTCTAGGGTGACAGCATTGCGTAGCAAGAGTGGGACTTCTTGATGGATGCTGTTAAACTAAAGTCTAGGTCGTGATTGTGCATCAAACCGTGCTGAAATGTGCAAACACTATGGAAGTTTCACAATACTATTATTTGTCACTTCGTCAACTTGGGTACGACTATTCGAGGCGTTAAATGCTTTTTGTTGAGCTTTGAGCATTTCGGCCTGTAATACCGGTAAAACCTCAGCCATATAAGGATCCATTTTAGCTAAGGCGGTTTTGGCTTCAGGATTACTATAAAAATTAGCCAAGACCTCGAGTTCATTCGCGGTGAAATGATTCATCAAAGCGGTCTGCATTGCTTGATGAATCGCCTTCACATCCAAGTGTTTGGTTAGCATGTCTAGATAAGGCTTACGTTCAGCTTCTGGCAACATGGTGACGGTTTGATCAGCTAAGGCTTGTGCCATCGCTTTGGGTGGATTGGCCTCTAAATAGCGCTTGGCTTGGGCTTGACGGTTCTCCAGGTTGTCCTCCAAGGCAAATGCAAGGGTCGTCAATGCAAAAATACTCAAGAAAAACAACGCTTTCATTATATATCCTAAAAAAGATAAGCTTAGCTATAGAGTGTAGAATGATTTGAATAGGATTTGAGCAGTTCGTTCAATAAATTACTTTAAAGCTCAATAGGGTAAAATAACAGCAAATCCTTAAAAAATATTTGCTAGAAGAGTTTTTTATCAGAAGTATTTAAAAAAAAGGGCGGAAATAAAATTCCGCCGCGTCGCTGAGAGGAAATAGGGGATTAAGCCGCCAAAGCCAAGGGTGGGGTCTGAGCTAATTGACGTGCGGTGCGGTGTTTGACCGGAATGAGGTCAATGCCTAATTCATCACGGTATTGCAAGACAAAGCGTAAAGCCGAGCGGGAGTGCTGTAAGCCCACGACAAAGCCCGTTGCCCCATAATTACGAGCGATTAAGGCTTGTAACAGTAATAAGCTTTCGGGGCTTAGTTGTTGAGCGATCTGCGGCAGCAGACTCATTTTGATTTGCCGCACGACACTACAGCGCACTGAGGCACGTAAAGCGCGCACCTGTTGATGGAAGTCAGAGGCTTGCTCATTGGCATTTAATTGAATTAATAAGCCGCCTTGTTGGGATTGTGGTTCTAAAATTTGCTTGAGCCACTCACAAGCTTGCTTCATATCCGCAGCATCCAAACTTGGATTAGCTTGCACGGCCACTACATTCTTCCAGCCTTTATCGGCTAATTCGTTGCGCAAGCGGTCAGTGGTATAGCGACTACGGTTAAACG
Source organism: Thiothrix eikelboomii (assembly GCF_900167255.1). Taxonomy (GTDB): domain Bacteria; phylum Pseudomonadota; class Gammaproteobacteria; order Thiotrichales; family Thiotrichaceae; genus Thiolinea; species Thiolinea eikelboomii. The sequence goes on along the minus strand of NZ_FUYB01000001.1, from coordinate 305,010 downwards.
CTAAATGTAAACGCTTATTTAAGGCTTCAAGTTGGCCCGCAGCATACCAAGTATCTGGGCTAGCAGCGTTGACAGCTGCTAACTCAGGGGTAAGCGATACAGCTCTTCAAGTTTAAGCTCAGCAACAGCCCGTTGTTCGTGATCCACCAAGGTAATCCGTTTGGTGATCTGTGCGGTTAATTTTTCTGCGGGGCTTAAGTTCAAGGTGATGGGCAAAGGCCAAACGCAACCATTTGCTAAGCGTTTATTATTTAAAACACTAAGATGATCAGCCTGATTTAAGTAACTATCCACAGGTGCAAAAGCACCATTTAATAATAACTCTAGGGTGTCAAGCTGATCATGGCTTAAGATTTTGGTCAAACTACTCATTAATCTATCCTCATCTATTCTTTAGCCGCAGATGCTAGGGTCAAAAGTCCATACGCTGATTTCAGGCTCATTGAGATAGTTCGCATCATTTTCGGCCTGAGCGACCACTTCAATTGCTGTCTGGTCTTCAGCTTGAGTCTCTAAATTAGTTGCTAAAGCATTCATGTCAAACATCCTCGGGTGGTCATTGCGGGTATTAAGTGGTCTTGATATTACGAAAAATCTTTAATCCATAAAAGTGATATATTAAGATAAGAATATCTATCTTTTAGATTAAAGAGGTTGGCAATGAAGTTAATTCAGCTGCGGTTGTTAAAAACCCTACTAGGTAATGGCATGAATGTGTCTAGAGCAGCAGGGCAACATTATGTGGTGCAGTCAGCTGTCAGTCGGCAATTAGGCCTATTAGAAGAAGAGTTAGGCATGCCACTGTTTGAGCGCAAAGGTAAGCGCTTGGTTGAGCCAACCCCCGTTTGCCGTGCTTTAGTGAAGCAAATTGATACGATTGAACAAGCCCTCGAAAACATTCGTGCCGTTGCGGATGAGTATCGCATGGAAACCAGTGGTGAAATTCGGATTGCCACCACCCATACGCAAGCCAAATACTTTCTGCCCGAGGTCTTAATGGAGTTTCGCCAGCGTTATCCTTCAGTCTCGATTCACCTCTTGCAAGGTGCGCCTTCACAATTAGTCGGGATGCTCCATGAGGGTAAGGCAGATATTGCGATTTGTACCGAGGAAATTGGTAAAGCACCGGGTTTAACCAGTGAGCGTTGCTATGACTGGAGTCACGGCTTGATTTTACCCGATGGGCATCCATTGGCAGGCGGTGAGTTAACCTTGGAGCGTATCGCTCGCCATCCGATCCTAACTTATGTCTTTGGTTTTGCAGGGCGTTCCAAAGTGCAATCCACTTTTGAGCAGGCAGGTTTGCAACTCGATGTTTCTTTTGCGGCCACGGATACCGATGTGATTTTAAGTTATGTACGCTTAGGTTTTGGTGCGGGTATTATTGCAAAAATGGCGTATTCCCATATTCATGATGATGATTTAGTTCTGCGAGATTTGTCGCACTTGCTGCCAACTTCGACGACACGAGTGGCTTGGGCGAAAAATAAATACCTCAAACAATATGTCTCAGACCTAGTGCAATTGCTGCTAGAGCATGGCGAAAGTGAAGACGGGTATGCGTGAGCAACACGCCTGCGGTATGATGCGTATCTTTGTAGCTGATAGGTTAGAGCAATGCAGCGTTTGCTAGCAGTGATGGGGATTCTGCTGTTATTGAGTGCTTGTGGCAAGTCAGACCCGCAGGTGGTAGACAATTTACCTTGGGACATCACCAGTACTGAGCAAGGAACGACCCGTGTTTTTCATCTAGAACTCGGCAAAACCACTTTACGTCAAGCGATTGAGCAGTGGCATAGTTTTCCTGAGTTGGCAGTGATGCAGTCGCGTACTAATGAATTGAGTTTAGAGGCCTACTTCGGTAAACAGCGCTTGGGTTTATTTGAAGCGAAATTGGTGGCTGAGCTGGTGGCTGATCCAGCCATTTTGGAAAAGTTTTCTCAAGAGCAGATCAAGCGTGAGCCGCAAGCCAGTGGCGCTTGGCGGTTGTCGGTGTCTGAAGCGAATGTAAAACTTGCGAATGATTTTTTGATTAAGTATCTGATCTATATTCCTGTGGTCAATTACGAACCTGAATTGATTCGTGCGCGCTTTGGCGAAGGGGCGGAGATTGTTAACTTAACCGCCACCGTCGATGCTTGGTTTTATGCAGATCGCAATTTAGCCATGCTGATTGATGCCAAAGGCGGAGACATGTTTTATTACAGTTCACCGCAAGATTTTCCGCAGCTAAAAACCAAGATCTTAAACTTACCTGCAGAGCAAGCCCATGAATAGGCCTAAAAAAACCGTTGACAAGCAGCCTTGGTGGCAGCAAAAGGAATTAAGCGAATTGACCACTGATGAGTGGGAAAGTTTGTGTGATCACTGTGCCAAATGTTGTTTAAATAAACTTGAAGATGAAGACGATGGCACGGTTTATTATACCGATGTGGCCTGTGATTTATTAGACGGTCAAACCTGTCGGTGCAGTAATTATTCAAAACGGCAGGTTTTGATGCCCGATTGCGTGCGGCTAACCCCGCAAAATTTGGAGCAACTGTATTGGATGCCACCCAGTTGTGCCTATCGCTTGGTCTATGAGGGTAAAGATTTGCCTTCTTGGCATCATTTAGTGTCCGGGAATAAAGCAACGATTCATCAGCAAGGTGAGTCTATTATTGGAAAATTTGTATTTAGTAAAGATGTGAATGAGGACGAATGGGAAGATCGAGTGGTGGATTGGCCTCTGGAGTGGAAACCTTAACCCGTTTGCGCTTAGATAAATGGCTTTGGGCTGCGCGTTTTTTCAAAACTCGCTCTTTAGCGGTGGAGGCTATCAACGGTGGCCATGTGCATGTGAATGAAGAGCGTGCTAAACCTTCACGAGCTGTGCAGGTGGGTGATGTGCTTAGAATTCGCAAAGACCAAAATACTTGGAAAGTGACCGTGCTCGCTTTGAATGAACAGCGTCGCCCTGCGAAAGAAGCTGCGCTACTGTATCAAGAAGATGAGCACCAACGTGAAGAGCGTGAACAGCAAATTGAAATACGCCGCTTACATGGGGTCAATGTGCCGGTGCGTAAACCCAATAAACAAGAACGCCGCAAAATCGAAGCATTTAAGCAGTCTTGGTAACGCCTATTGGCCAAGAGGATGCAAAGTGCCGCTTAAAATAATTTCACCCTGGGGTTGAGTGGAGGCGCTGACTGTATTTGGCTCTAAGCTAATGGCAAATTGACTCGCACCCTCCAAACCTTGCCACATTTTGGCATTGATACTGATTTCTGGTTTGGTTGGCTCTAAAGTCCCCATGCGCATGGGTGGCTCATCTTTCTTTTTAGAAATACACCACAGTGTAGGGATCATGCCTTGAGGGTTAGTGATGTTTTGATCAAGCAAATCAAAAGAAATTTTCATTTCATCGTGTTTAGCCATCGCTAAAACTAACTGGGGGTGTTGCTGAGTGGATTTTAGGGCAGCTACATACGCTTGTGGTTTAGGGGGCTGGTGTAAAAAGAAGGCGGTTAAGACCGCTGCAATGATCGCCGCTAAACTTGGTAACGCCCAATTCAATTGATTTTGCAAGCGACTCCAGAAACTAGGTTGAGCAACTTTTAGGTTTAAGTGCTGCTCAATACCTTGCCAAACCCGTGCATGGACGGCTTGAGGTGGCAGTATTTCTGCTAGGCCATTCAATTTCTGCTGATAAGCTTGTACGGTAGCCCGTAAATATAAATGCCGAGCCATTAGTTGTTCAAAGCGTAAGCGTGCTTTGCCGTGGAGCGTACCTAACGCATAAGCCATCGCTAGTGGCTCAAAAATATCGGGGTTTTTATACCGCTTCATGCTAGGCAATTCCTCAGATGTTCTAAGCCACGACGAATCCATGCTTTTACCGTACCTAGAGGGCGTGCCATGCTAGCTGCCAATTCCTCATGAGTACAGCCGTAATAAAAGGCTTGCAAAATACACTCGCGTTGTTCGGGCTTTAACTCTTCCATACATTCCAGTAGTTGTTGGGTATCACTACTGAGTTGTGTTAGTAAATCGGGTGTGATCGCTTGTGAGGCAAACTCTAAAGATTCATATTCCAGATCAGGATGAATCTCAGGGCGGCTTTTTGCCATCCGTAAGCGATCAAGGGCTTGATTGCGAACAATCGTTGCCATCCAAGTCAAGGCATGGCCTTTATCTGTGCTATAAGTTGATGCACTATGCCAAATCTTAATAAATCCTTCTTGCAAGACATCTTCTGCGAGGGCTTCATCGCGCACTAAGCGACAACATAAAGCATAAAGCTTTGGTGAGGTATGCTGATAAAGCTGCTTAAACGCTATTCCATCTTGTCGGCCACAACGTAGTAGCAGTTCATTTAAAGAATCCATGCCATCTGTTCCTGAAGCTTAATACGCTTAGCAAATGTTTTTAGATGCATCTAACCACTACCTTTGGTCGAATTAACTAGCGCGAATTAATTGGCCCGTGACCGCATCACGAATTTCACTAGGATGGGCTTGCTGGCCCAGCGGTAGGTTAAGGACTAAATCAATTTGATCTGCAAAATAATGAGTTAAACGCTCCAGATCACGAGCGGGGGCTTGAGTCGCAGGATTGGCACTGGTCGAGACAATGGGATGGGCGAATTGTTGGCATAAGGCTTGGCAGGTTGGATGAGCACTCAGACGAACGGCTAAGCTTGGGTGTGTGCCACGTAACAGGGGTGATACTTGTTCTCTAACGGGTAATAGCCAAGTATAAGGTCCTGGCCAAGTGGGCAGAATACGGGCTAACAGTTCGGCATTTACAGGCAGGATATAATCGGTTAATTGCTCAAGCTGGGCTGCAATTAGGATTAAGCCTTTGTGGGCAGGACGCTGCTTAAGTTGTAATAGACGCTGTAAAGCAGCGTCATTCCGGGGATCACAACCCAAGCCAAAGACCGATTCGGTCGGATAAGCAATCAGGCCGCCCGCCTTGAGAATAGCGACGGCCTCTTCAAGCTGGGTAGTGATGCGCATGACATCAAGTACCTGTTTTCTTACGCGGAGTTTTAGCCGTTGTGCTACTAGTTTTGCTAGTCGTTGGCTTTGCGGCTGATTTTTTGGCAGGCGCTTTGGTTTGAGTAGCTTCACTTGAGCTGGCTTTTTTAGGAGCTGCTTTTTTCTTAGCAGGCTCAGCTGTCGGTTTAGCTTCCGGCTCACTGGTATCTGCTTGAGTTTCAGCGGGTTTTTTACTGGTTTTTTTCGGATCTTTCTTAGTTTCTTTTTTCGCGGGTGTGGCTTCCGCAATTAAGGCTTGGGCTTCTTCCAAGGTTAAGGTGTCGGGGGTTTTATCTTTGGGGATTTTCGCCTTAATTTTGCCACTCGCTAAAAACGGCCCCCAACGACCTTTGAGAATCTGAATCCCATCACCAAAGTCTTTAATAATTTTGGCTAAATCGCTGGCTTTCTTTTCTTCAATCAAGGCTAAAGCCCGCTCTAAGGTGACTGTGTAAGGATCATCCTCCTTTTTCAAGGAGACAAAGTTACTTCCATAGCGTAAATATGGGCCAAAGCGCCCAATGCTAGCACTAATGGTTTGACCTTCAGCGGTTTCACCTAAGGCACGTGGCAATTTGAATAACTCTAAGGCTTCTTCTAAAGTCACCGAGTCCATTTTCATGCCCGCTCTGAGGCTCGCAAAAATGGGTTTATCCTCATCATCACGTGAGCCGATTTGCACGAACGGACCAAATTTACCCATACGCACGGAAATAGGCTTGCCAGTTTTAGGGTCTAGCCCTAGTTCACGCGCTTGCAGGACATCACTGCGCTGTACATTGTCCATTTTTTCTTCAACGAGTTGACTGAATGGTTGCCAAAACTCATCGAGTACGGGTGTCCAGTTTTTTTCACCGCGTGAAATTTCATCGAGTTGATCTTCGAGATTGGCAGTGAAATCGTAATCAACATAACGGGTAAAATGCTCCGTTAAAAATTTATTAACAATCCGGCCAATGTCAGTTGGCGTGAAACGCAACCGATCCAATTCGACATATTCACGTGCTTGCAAGGTGGAAATAATGCTCGCATAAGTAGACGGGCGGCCAATCCCATATTCTTCCAACATTTTGACCAAACTGGCCTCAGAATAGCGCGGTGGCGGCTCAGTAAAATGCTGGGTGGCTTCAATATCATTTAACTTAATGGCTTCGCCTTCGGTTAACGGCGGCAGCGGATTTTCTTTCTCCACCTTTTGATCATCAAGGCCTTCTTCATACACGGCTAAAAAGCCCGGATCACGAATGGTCGAACCCGTCGCCCGGAAGAAGCTGCTAGGCTCAGCCGCTAAATCCACAGAAATCGTATCAATCAGAGCATGAATCATTTGGCAGGCCACTGTACGTTGCCAAATCAATTGGTATAAACGGAATTGCTCTTCACTGAGATAGCTACGGATTTCTTCAGGAACACGCAGGCAGGAAGTGGGGCGAATTGCTTCATGTGCCTCTTGTGCATTTTTGGATTTGGTTTTGTACTGGCGCGGTGACTCAGGTAGTTTAGGCTTGCCATAGCGCTGCTGAATGAATGCGCGTAATTCAGCGATGGCCTCACCTGCTAGCGCTACCGAATCAGTCCGCATATAAGTAATCAAGCCGACCGGGCCACTGCCTAAGTCAATACCTTCATACAATTGCTGGGCAGTTCGCATGGCTTTTTGTGAGGAAAAGCGTAATTTGCGCACGGCTTCTTGTTGGAGTGTGGAGGTGGTGAAGGGCGCAGAAGGATGACGCTTACGTTCTTTACGCTCAATTTTGGTAACCGTTAATTGGCCACGTGCGGCTTGCAGCAAACGATCACGCACCTGATGAGCCACTTCACTGGTATTGACATCGAATTGCTCCAAGCGTTTACCATCCAAAGTATGCAAACGCGCTGTGAATTCGAAACTCTGCTTATCCAGCAGTGCCGTGAGATTCCAGTATTCTTGAGGAACAAAGCTTTCGATCTCTTCTTCGCGTTCCACAATCATGCGCAATGCAGGGCTTTGGACTCGCCCCGCTGAGAGACCGCGTTTAATTTTTCGCCATAATAAGGGCGATAAATTAAAGCCAACTAAGTAATCTAAGGCGCGGCGTGCTTGCTGAGCATCAATCAGCTCATAGGCGAGTGCACGCGGATGGGCAATCGCCTCTTGAACAGCGTTCTTGGTGATTTCATAAAAGACCACCCGATGAACTTGTTTCCCCTCGAGTAAACCGCGTTCTTTAAGCACTTCGTACAAATGCCAAGAAATGGCCTCACCCTCACGATCAGGGTCAGTGGCTAGATAGAGGGTATCCGCTTTTTTAACAGCCCGGGCGATGGCATCGACATGCCGCTGATTGCGGTCAATGATCTCATACTTCATGGCATAACCCTGTTCAGGGTCAACGGCACCTTCTTTAGGAATTAAGTCGCGCACATGACCATAAGATGCAAGCACTTCAAAGCCCTTGCCTAAGTATTTCTGAATAGTTTTGCCCTTCGCCGGTGATTCGACGATGACCAGATTTTCGCTCATTTAGCTGCTTTTCAAGTTAAATTTTAAAGATTAGCCTTCGCAAGAAAGCCAATGGCCTGCATTTTAAACCCGAAAAGCTAGCAAAAGTAAAGAGTCCTTGTGGGATTAGTGATAGACCGGCGTTGAGCCATCGAGGGTTAAACCCTCAGTCCATAAGAAACTATTATCTTCATCAGGGCGGTTTACCAATACCATGAGAATCACCCATTTCAAGCGATCTAGCGTGAAATCAGGGTCTTCTAAGGCTAATACGCGATCAATCACTTGTTCACGTGCCTCGTAATTAAGCACCCCCGCTTTTTCTAAAAATAAAAGATAATTTTGACAGTCGGTATTCAGCCAGCGTTGCTCTTGCCATGCGAAACTACGCAAAGAATGGGGTGAATAAGGCTCTAAGACATCTTGATGCTCATCACCGAGACTTTCAAGCCAATTAAAAGCGCGATTAATCTCACCGGGCATAAAGCCCGCTCCCTGCAAATAGACATTCATGGATTCACGATCATCACTTGGGGTGGCTTCGTCGTCCATTTCTGGATAATTGTCGAACAAATAGAATAGTACTTCCAGTGTGCTTTCTTTCATCAAGTTCAGTCTCTTGGTTACAATCGCTGGTAGCGACCACCGCCACATGCAGCGATGTAGCCTTGTAGCTCTAGCATCAGCAGCATGGATGAAACAACATCAGGGGTCAACCCTGTTTGGAGGACTATCTGGTCAATCGGTATCGGCTCTAGACCTATGGTAGCAAGAATTTGTTGCTCTTCTGGATCAAGCTTAGCCTCTGACCGTTCTTCCGTATTTTCTTGAGTTGTAAGGCTTTTTAGGAAGGATAAAGGCTTGGTGGGTTTTATCGGTTTAGACGCTTGAGTCGTGGATAGTGCTAGTGCAGTTGGCATCGCAGTGCTGCCTAAATAAGCGTGTAACTGTGGAGTCAGTTCTTCCAAAATATCAGCGGCGGTTTCGACTAATTTAGCGCCTTGGCGAATCAGACGATGGCAACCATGAGCGAGTGGGCTATGAATTGAACCGGGAATCGCAAAGACTTCACGTCCTTGTTCAAGTGCATGCTGAGCGGTCACTAAGGAGCCACTTTGTAAGGCGGCCTCAACCACTAAACTCCCTAAGGATAAGCCGCTAATAATTCGATTCCGTCTTGGAAAATTTTGGGCTTGCGGTTTAACCCCAATCGGGAACTCACTGACAATTGCTCCGTGCTCAACAATGCGCTCGGCTAAACTGCGATTTTTGGCGGGATAGATAATATCTAAGCCGGTTGCAATGACCGCAATAGTTGTCCCCCCAGCCTCTAAAGCACCTTGATGACTGACAGCATCAATACCTAAGGCTAAGCCACTGGTGACGGTAATGCCGTGTTTAGCTAAATACTGCGCAAAAGCTTGCGCATTCTCTTTGCCATACGTGGTGGGGGTGCGACTACCAACCATCGCAAGTTGTGGTTCATTCAAGAGTTCTGGTTGCCCTGCGACAAACAGAATCGGTGGAGCCGCTTTAAGGTCACGCAGCAGCTTTGGATAGCGTGGATCTTCTGGTACTAAAATATGTCGGTGCTGTGCTCGATGCAACCATTCCAAATCGGCTAAAGTGGCTTCAATAGGCACTGAGCGCAGGTTTTGAAGGGTATCAGGTTTTAAACCTGCTTTAGCAAGTTCAGCATCACTGCCGTCTAAGGCAGCGACGGCAGAACCAAAGTGATTAAGCAGGCGATTGAGAGTAGCAGGGCCAATACCCACCGCCCGCCAGATTTGGAGGCGTGCGCGTAGTTCATCTTCAGTAATGTTCACGTAGACAGTAATCTCTGTTGGGCGAGCGCTTTAAGGATTACCTATTTTATCTCCATTTTTGATTTCGCGCTGAGATTCAGTAATTAAGGCATAACTTAAATTCTCATGCACACTATAGACAATCGCCTCCCCCACTTTCGCGGGGGGTAAATTTACGGTGGGCGTATTGCGAGCATGCCCCCGGAAGCTAGCATATTGGTCTTCGACTCGATGACCTTCTGTATAAACACCTACCGCATAGCCGGGCTTGATGCCGTGTTTTTTACCCCGATTAATCGCGATAATCATACAATTAGCTCCCATATAATCGGCATCATAAAGTGCTGCAATCTGCCCGCGAATTTTAGTGCGTGGTAGTTGAATGGGAGCGCGTAACTCACTGTGGCGGCGCTCGACCGGCAAAATGCGATCACCCACCCGAATGGCCTCATCCATATCTAAAATGGTTGCAGTGGAAATACTATCGACTCGATCCACCCGCGCATAGCCACTGTACACCACTTGGTGGCCCAATAAAGCGTTAGTCTCAGGATCATAAATAGGTTTATCAGGGTGATAGACCGCATAACGTGAGCCAACTCGTGGCTGCCGCAGATTTTTTAAATAAACGGTAGCACCGGGCGGGATCAGGCTTTCATTATCTTTAGAAGCAAGTAAATAGGGCGAATTTTTGATGGCCTCATCGCTCATAATACGCGGCCATTCTAAAAAAGGTGCTAGTGTCACTAGGGATTGCCCCATTAAGCCCTTTGGTTCGACTCGAATCCGTGGCACGAGTTTTTGAGAGCCATCGCTGCCAGCTTCTTTGTTATAACTAAAATATAAAACATCACCGGGGTAAATTTGGTGCGGATTCTTGACTTGTTGGTTCTTGTCCCAAATTTCTGGCCAATAAGAGGGCGTATTTAGGAATTTGCGCGCAATACCCCACAAAGTATCGCCTTTTTGTACCACATAAGTTGAAGGCGCCGAAGGATTGATTTGCAGGCCACTGCCGTCAGGGCGATCCGCAAAACTCAAGCCAGCAGAGGGCTGTGGATTGCCATAATAAGCGTCATAATTAGGTTGATGAGCAGAAGACATAGCAGGCTTATGAGCGGGCGATTGGGTCATACACCCTGCTAGCGTTACCGTTGTGCTAGCGACACCAGCAGCCCATAGCAGATGGGAAAAGCGAAGCATGTTGTTATCCTTGTAATTCGAGCTTGTAGTTATTATTGGCTAAGAGGACTTTGCGTTATAATAGTCAAATGATTGAATTACGCGCACCATTTTCTGATTTTCGGTAATTATTAATATGGCAATTTTAGAAATTTTACATCACCCCGACCCCCGCTTACGCAAGAAAGCAGCTCCTGTTGCCGTGGTCGACGAGAAGACGCGCGAGCTACTAGATAATATGCTAGCCACCATGTACGCCGCCAAAGGTATTGGTTTGGCCGCTACTCAAGTGAATGTGCAGCAAGCCGTCGTCGTCATTGATTTATCTGAGGAAAAAAACCAGCCTTTGTATTTGATCAATGCCGAAATCTTGCATAAAGAAGGTCAGATCGAGCACGAGGAAGGTTGTTTGTCTGTGCCAGAATATTATGAAAAGGTGACTCGTGCTGAACGAGTGAGAGTTCGTGCCTTAGGCCGAGATGGCCAAGCCTTTGAATTAGAGGCTGAGGGTTTATTGGCTGTGTGTATTCAGCACGAATTAGACCATTTGGAAGGGAAACTCTTTGTGGATTACCTTTCACAGCTGAAGCAGCAGCGGGTACGCAAAAAAATGGAAAAATTAGCTCGCCAGCCAGCGACGAACTCAGCCGCATCGTCTGAGGCTGCGGCAGGATGAGTCGAGCTTTGCGTGTGGTGTATGCGGGTACTCCCGAATTTGCAGTACCTGCTTTGCAAGCTTTGTTGGCCTCAAAGCATGAAGTGCTCGCGGTGTATACTCAACCAGATCGTCCGGCAGGGCGGGGGCGTAAATTGCAATTTAGCCCAGTGAAAGAACTCGCCATCACCGCAGGTCTAGCAGTTGAGCAACCCCTCAGTTTTAAAAGCGCAGAAGCACAAGCGAGTTTAAAAGCTTATGCCGCCGATGTGATGGTCGTCGCTGCGTATGGCTTAATTTTGCCCCAAGCCGTTTTAGCTATCCCAGCTTATGGTTGTTTGAATATTCATGCTTCTTTGCTGCCCCGTTGGCGAGGTGCAGCCCCTATTCAACGGGCGCTCCAAGCGGGTGATAGCATGACGGGTGTCACGATTATGCAAATGGCTGCTGGCTTAGATACGGGGGCTATGTTACTGAAAACCGCTTGCCCGATCACTGCTACCGATGGTGGGCAGAGCCTGCATGATAAGCTGGCTCAGCAAGGTGCAGAGGCTTTATTGCAGGTTTTAGAGCAGTTAACCGACAATCAGTTAAAACCTGAACAACAGAATGAACAACAAGCCTGCTATGCGCATAAGCTCAGCAAAGCGGAAGCAGAAATTGATTGGCAGCAGCCTGCTGCGGTGATTGAGCGGCAAATTCGTGCGTTTGATGCTTGGCCAACGGCGTATAGTGTTTATCGCGGCCAAGCCTTACGCTTTTTTGCGGCGCAAGCCTTAAGGCAAACGAATACTGCCCCTGCGGGTACCGTGGTCGCTGAAACGCGAGCAGGGATTGATATTGTCGCAGGTGATGGCTATTTAGTGCGTATCCTAGAATTACAAATGGCGGGTAGCAAGCGTTTAGCCGCCGCTGATTTTCTGAATGCGCGCTCATTGCTGGGCGAGCATTTTTCTAAGGTGAACTCGTGAAGACCCGCGCCATTGCTGCCCGTGCACTCCAGCGGGTGACTTATCAAGGGGAATCGCTCACCGAGGTTTTCCGGCATGCCACTCTTCAAAACCTTTCAGTGCGTGATCAAGCTTGGGTACGCCATGTCTGTTTTGGGGCAGTACGCTGGCATGGGCGTTTAGGGGCGATTTTACGTGAATTACTCGATAAACCAATTAAAGCCTCAGATAAGGATATTGAATGTTTGTTGCGCTTGGGTTTGTATCAAATCATCTATCAGCGCACCCCTGACCATGCGGCCGTAAGTGAAACCGTCGAGGCGAGTCGTGCTTTGAAAAAAGCATGGGCGGGAAGCTTAGTGAATGGAGTGTTGCGACGTTTTCTGCGGGAGCAGGCAACGGTGCTCGCTAAAGTCGATCAGATTGAATCAGCCCAATATTCCTTCCCGACTTGGTTGGCAGATCAGATCAAACACGCTTGGCCGCAGGATTGGCAAGCGATTATGCAGGCTAGTAATGAGCACCCCCCTTTAAGTTTACGAGTGAATGGTTTATTGGCGACTCGTGAGCAGTATTTAGAGCGTTTGAAGCAGCAGCAAATTCAAGCAGAGCCTATTGCTAGCACGGAGCTTGGGATTCATTTGCCTGAGGCATTGGCCGTGACGGAGCTACCTGATTTTGCGCAAGGCTCAGTCTCCGTGCAAGATGCGGCTGCTCAGCAAGCAGCGGTGTTGTTAGCACCGCAAGCAACAATGCGGGTGTTAGATGCTTGTGCTGCGCCGGGGGGCAAAACTTGCCACCTTTTAGAGCGTTATCCCCAGATCGAGTTAGTGGCGCTTGATAATAGTGCAAAACGTATTAAGCAAGTTTACGAAAATTTAACGAGATTAAACCTAGCCGCTACGGTAAAAGTAGCGGATGCCGTGGATCTTGCAGCTTGGTGGGATGGCCAAACCTTTGAGCGTATTTTGTTAGATGCTCCGTGTTCGGCCACTGGCGTGATTCGGCGTCACCCCGATATTAAGCTGCTGCGGAAAAAAACGGATATTGCTACACTGCAACAGCAGCAAGCAGCCTTATTGCAGGCTTTATGGCAAGTTCTAAAGCAGGGTGGTTTATTGTTATATGCCACTTGTTCGATTTTACCAGAAGAAAATAATTTACAAATTGAACAGTTTTTAAAAACTCAGCCAGATGCTCGGGTCAAAGCAATCAAGGCCACTTGGGGTCGAGAGTTGTCAGTAGGACGGCAAATCTTGCCCGGTGAGCAGGGCATGGACGGTTTCTATTATGCGCTGTTAGAAAAAGCAGCGTAAGTAAAGAGCATATAATGAAAAACTCATGGTGGATGCGCCCTTTGTGCATCGTTTTTTTAGGGTGGCTAATAGCAACAACGAGTTTTGCGGCGGCAGAAAAAATCACCGTTAGGGATTTTACACTTTATAATCAAGGGCAAAATAAGCCGCTGACAGCCACTTTGCATTTAGATTATCAGCTCACCGATTATTTGCGTGATAGTTTGTTAAATGGCGGTACTTTAAGGCATGAGGTTCGCTTTAACTTAGTTTGGCATAGTGACTGGTGGTTTAATAAAAGCGAGAAATTTGCCAGTATTATCTCTGAGTTAAAATATCATTCACTGAGCCGTCATTATCAAGTAGTGCGTAAAGATACCGGTGAGCATTGGAATTTTTCAAATTTGGCTTCGGCGCTTAGCCATTTAGGGGCTTTAGAAAGTTATAAATTACCCCCCTTACCCGCGAATGCTTATAAAAACGATACCTCTTTATATATGGAGGCGACGCTAGCGCCTAAAGAGCCAGATAGTCTACCTTTAGGTTTATCAAGCTTATTTTCTGAGGATCATGCATTAGTGAGTCAAGGCGTATTGTGGGCACTAACACCCTGAAAGCTAGTTTATTACGTTGGCTACCCACAGCAATCGTGGCGGTGCTATTAGTTATTTCTTTAAGTTTATTACATCTGGCCACCCGCGATGCTGAGTTTTTTCGTGCTTATGGCAAAGCCCTTGTTTATCTGAATGGTTTTATTTTATTAGTACTGGGGATGGCGATCCTCACGAATTTGGTGCGAGCCATTTATCAATGGCATACCCGTCAAGCTGGCTCACGGTTTACTTTACGCTTAATGGTGGGCTTTTTGATTCTCACGATGTTGCCAGTCGTCGTTGTCGTTTATTTCTCGATGAATTTCATTGGTAAAAATGTTGGGCAGCAATTGGATGTACGGATTGCACGGGCTTTAGATGATGCCGTGGAATTGTCGCATTTATCCTTGTCGATTCGTAGCAGTGCTCATTTACAAGATTTATCACGCTTGGCTGCTCAAATCAGAGGTAAGGGCCGTTTAGAGGTCTCGGCCTTAATGGATAATTGGCGAGCCTTACACGGTGCACAAGAGGCGATTTTAATTAGTGATGATCAGCGGATTTTGGTGACTAGTGTCGACGAAGTAGCGAAGTTGATCCCTTTGTTTCCCATTGGCGATTTAATTCGTACCATGAATCGCCGCGATAATTATTCACATTTAGAACCCACTGGTGAAGAGGGTACTTTGTTTATTCGGGTGGCGATACGAGTCCGTTATGGTTCGGATAGTCGAAATGGTATTTTGACAGCCATGTTTCCGTTTTCTAAACGTGAAAGCAGTTTGGCTTCGAGTGTATCGTCTGCTCAAGAAGAATATCGGACGATTAGTTTCAATCAAGAGGGTTTAAAAAATACTTTTCGCTTAGCCCTCTTAGTGATTTCAGTGCTGACGATTTTATTTTCTTTGTGGGCAGCGTTTATTTTCTCTAGGCGCTTGACTAAGCCAGTACGTGATTTGGTTGAGGGAACTTTGGCGGTGGCTTCGGGGGATTTACAGAAGAAACTACCCGTCTCAGATCGGGATGATTTTAGTTTGCTAGCCCGTTCTTTTAATACCATGACTAAGCGCTTATCCAGTGTGCAACAAGAGCGTGAGCAAGCACGGCGGCAATTGCAACAGGAGCATGATTATCTTTTCGTGGTCTTGGAGCATTTATCTTCGGGGGTGGTCACTTTAGATGAAGAGCAGGTGATTCGACGGGTGAACAGTGCGGCTAGTTTGATTTTAGGCTACCCCTTGCATAATTACTTAGGTCAGCATCTCAGTGAGGCCTTCTCTCAAGAGGGCTTACAGCCTTTTCTGCAAGCATTAAAACCTTGGCTGGATCAGCCGCAAACCGATTGGCAAGCAGAAATTAATTTGCCATCTGAACGCGGTCGGCGGGTGTTGGTCTGTCGAGGTGCTGGCTTACCCTATGATTCGATGCAGCAAAAAGGCTATGTGTTGGTATTTGAAGATGTGACCGATGTCGTGCAAGCTGAGCATGATGCAGCTTGGAGTGAGGTTGCACGGCGGTTAGCTCATGAAATTAAGAATCCACTGACACCAATTCAATTATCAGCTGAGCGCTTGTCACGTAAATTAGGTAAGTCCTTGGATGCAGAGTCAGCGGATTTCTTAAATCGGATGACTCGCACGATTATCCAGCAAGTGGATACGCTGAAAGCGATGGTGAATGCCTTTAGCGAATATGCCAAAGCACCTGCTTTAGTGACACAAACGACGCATCTGAATCAGATTGTGCGCGAAGTCACTGAGCTGTATATGGATAATCCGCAGAAGGTGCGCGTGATCTTAGAGGAAGGCAACTTACCTGTCTTAGAGCTAGATCCGCATCGGATTCGGCAGTTGCTGGTCAATTTAGTCAAGAATGCTTTAGAGGCGATTGGTGATGGACGTGAGGATGGACAGATTTTAATTCGTACTCGGGTCGAATGGCAGCAAGAGACTCAGCAGGTAGTGTTATGTTTGCAGGATAACGGCCCTGGGATTCCGAATGAAATTCTGCCGCATTTATTTGAGCCTTATGTGACAACTAAGCATAAAGGGACAGGCTTGGGTTTGGCCATTGTAAAAAAGATTGTGGAAGAGCATAACGGTAGCTTAGCAGCACGCAATGCTGAGCCAAATGGCGCTATTATTACAATAACCTTTCCGCTAAGCAGCGAGCAGGACGCTCGAGATTCAACGGAAACAAGTCATTAAAGGAGGGTCAGCAATGACTGCACAACTTATTCTAGTCGTGGATGATGAGCCGGATATTCGCCAACTCATTAGTGAGATTCTCGAAGATGAAGGCTATCGTGTGGAGGTAGCAGAAAACGCTGAGCGCGCCCGAGAAATCTATCGGCAACGCAAGCCTAATCTCGTGCTGTTAGATATTTGGATGCCGGGGCTGGATGGGATTTCTTTGCTCAAAGAATGGCGCTCAACGAATAGCTTATCGGGGCCGGTGATTATGATGTCCGGTCATGGGACGATAGAAACCGCCGTCGAAGCGACGAAATTAGGCGCTTATGATTTTATTGAAAAGCCCTTATCCTTAGCGAAGCTGCTGCTGACGATTGAGAATGCTTTAAGAACCAGCCAATTAGAGCAAGAAAACCAAGGTCTGAGGCGGCAAATGGTTTTTTCCCATGAAATAGTCGGCACAGGGAAAGCCATGCAACAGTTACGCGAGCAAGCAGGGCGGATGGCTCAGCATGATTCTAGTGTCTTGATTTATGGGGAGCATGGAGTCGGTAAAGAAGCGGTGGCACGTTATATTCATGCCCAGAGTCTGCGTCGGGAGCGGCCTTTTGTAAAAGTCGTGCTACCCCTGCTGGAAGTGGGTACGGTAGAGCAAAAATTATTTGGCTCAGAAATGGATGGCAAAATTACTTATGGCTTGATTGATGAAGCGATGAGCGGTTGTCTGTATTTAGCTGAAGTTTCAGAGTTAGATACCGACAGCCAAAAGCGCTTATTAGCAGCCTTACAGACCAAAAGTTTTACTCGTGTTGGCGGGTCGGATCCGATTGATTTTGATGTCCAACTGATTGTGTCTGCGACTCATGATTTACAAGATGATATTCAAGCGGGTGATTTGAATGAGGAACTTTACTACTTACTGAATGTATTGCCTTTGCAAGTACCACCCTTGCGTGAACATGCTGAAGATGTACCTGAGCTACTGAACTACTATGTGAATCAACTTACTGCCCAAGATGGTTTGCCTTATCGGCATTTCACTTTGCCCGCACAAAATTTCTTACGTAACCATCGTTGGGCGGGAAATATTCTCGAGCTACGGAATCTAGTGCATCGGTTGCTGATTTTGGGTACAGAAGTTGACATTAGCTTGGAAGAAGCAGAAGAGGCCGTAGGTGCGACTGTACCGGTGTTTAGTAGTGAACTCGGGCAGATGCCGGAAAGTTTATACGATCTGCCTTTACGTCAAGCTCGTGAACAATTTGAGCATGACTACTTAATTTATCAACTGAAACAAGTCGATGGGAATGTGAGTAAGTTAGCGGATCAGGTGAAAATGGAGCGGACTCATTTATACCGGAAGATGCGTTCTTTAGGGGTTGACCCAAAAAAATATGGGCGTTGATCGTTAATTAACATCTATAATCCTCGCCATGAAAATCATGATTCTTGGCGCAGGACAGGTGGGGCGCTCAGTGGCTGAAGCACTAGCGCATGAAGACAATGATATTACTATCGTTGATACCGATGCTTCGGCATTGCGTAATCTACGTGAGAAATTGGATGTTCGGGTTGAAATCGGTCAGGCCTCTTATCCTCGGGTTTTAGAGCGTGCAGGCATTGAAGATGCTGATATGGTGATTGCGGTCACCAATAGCGATGAAATTAATATGATCGCTTGCTATGTGGCGTTTACCCTGTACCGAACACCGACTAAAATTGCCCGCATTCGCTCCTCGCATTATCTGGATCATCCGCGTTTATTCTCCTCAGAAGCTTTACCGATTGATGTGTTGATCAGTCCTGAGCAGTTGGTGACTGAGTATATTTTTCGTTTGATTTCTCACCCCGGTGCTTCACAAGTTCTGAATTTTGCCGGTGGAAAAGTGCAGCTAGTGGGGGTGAATGCGGTTGCGGGTGGGGCTTTGATCGGGCATCGCTTAAGTGAAATGTATGATCACATGCCGGGTGTTAAGGCGCGGGTAGTGGCAGTATTTCGGCATGATAAGCCTGTTCCGATCAATCGCGAAACGGTCGTCGAGGTAGATGATGAGGTTTTCTTCATTG
This sequence comes from Thiothrix eikelboomii, assembly GCF_900167255.1. Classification (GTDB taxonomy): domain Bacteria; phylum Pseudomonadota; class Gammaproteobacteria; order Thiotrichales; family Thiotrichaceae; genus Thiolinea; species Thiolinea eikelboomii. The sequence continues at coordinate 286,768 of NZ_FUYB01000001.1, read as the reverse complement.
CTCACCCCAAGCATATTCGAGCTTTAATTAGTGAAGTGCGCCGTCTTGATAAACCCTATAAACGGATTATGATCGCGGGTGGGGGTAATATTGGGAATCGCTTAGCGAGGCAGTTAGAAGATGCTCGCTATCAAGTGAAAATCGTTGAAAGAAATCCCGAGCGTGCCTCCAAGCTCGCCGAGCGTCTAGACAAAACTTTGGTATTAGAAGGGGATGCCGCCGACGAGAATCTGTTGATTGAAGAGAGTATTGAGAATATTGATGTGTTCATCGCAGTCACTAATGATGATGAAGCCAATATTTTGTCTTCGATGTTAGCCAAGCGCTTGGGTGCTCGACGAGTGATGAGTTTAATTAATCGCATGAGCTATACTGCTTTAGTAGAAAGTAGCATTGATCTGGCTATTTCGCCTCATCAGATTACGATTGGCGCGCTACTAACTCATATCCGTCGAGGTGATATTGTCGCCGTGCATTCTCTGCGGCGGGGGGCTGCAGAGGCGATTGAGGTGATTGCGCATGGCGATAAGAAAACTTCACGAGTCGTCGGGCGGCGGGTGAGTGAGGTCAAATTGCCCCCTTCAACAATTATTGGCGCTTTAGTGCGGGATGAGGAAGTGCTCATCATGAATGAGGGAGACGATGTGCTGATTGAGCCAGATGATCATGTGATTATGTTCCTCACTGATAAACGCTATATTCCGGCCGTGGAAAAACTTTTCCAGGTTGGTATTCATTTCTTCTAATTATGCAATATGGCGTTATTTTCCGAATTCTCGGAATCTTCTTGATGTTGTTTAGTTTAACTATGCTGCCACCAATTGCGATTGGTAAACTCATGGGTGACCCTGAGTTGTCTAATTTCTGGTGGGGGTTTGGTATTGTTCTCGTGGTGGGTTTTTTATTGTGGCTGCCTTTTAAAGGGTGTAAAAATGAATTGCGCCTACGAGACGGTTATTTAATCGCTGTATTGTTTTGGGTGGGTTTAAGCGTTGCTGCCACCATTCCTTTGTCTTTATCGACTAATTTTGAAATTAATTTAGCCAGTGCCTTTTTTGAAACCGTATCTGGTTTTACTACGACAGGTGCTAGCGTTATTGTTGGAATTGATTCCTTACCCCGCTCGATTAATTTTTACCGTTTAGAGTTACACTGGCTCGGCGGCATGGGAATGATCGTTTTAGCGGTGGCGATTCTGCCGATGCTGGGGATCGGGGGGATGCAGTTATATAAGGCCGAGGCTCCAGGCCCGGTTAAAGATTCAAAGCTGACCCCACGTATTACGGAAACTGCTCGGCTTTTATGGTATGTGTATCTAGCGCTAACTATTTTGGGGATAGGTTTATTTCTGCTCGGTGGCATGTCTTGGTTTGATGCAGTCTGCCATGCGTTTTCTGCAGTTTCCACAGGTGGATTTTCTACGCATGATTCTAGCTTAAGTTATTTTAATAATGCATTTATTGATTATTCAGCGATATTCTTAATGATTATGGGCGGAGTGAGTTTTACCCTGCATTTTACTGTGATGCATCATAAGTCTATCAGGTTTTATTGGCAAGATTCAGAGTTTAAGCTGTATCTGTTTATTATGCTGCTGGTGTGTAGCATCTGCATTCTTGTGTTAATGCAAAACTCAGTTTACCCCGATTTTTTAACGACTTTGCGTTATGCCAGTTTTCAAGTTGTGTCGATTATGACCTCAACTGGTTTATTGACGACTGATTTTTCCGTATGGCCAACCTTGTTGCCTGTGTTATTGGTGTTTGTAAGTTTTGTTGGTGGCTGTGCTGGCTCGACCGGCGGCGGCTTAAAGGTGATTCGTTTTTTATTATTAATGAAGCAAGGTTGGCGTGAGGTCAATATTCTGACCCATCCACGCGCCCATACCCATATTAAAATTAATGGTGAACCCGTGCCAGAGGGAGTGACCCGCTCTGTTTGGGGTTTCTTTGCGATGTATGTGGCGGTGTTTGCGATTTTCATGCTCGGTATGATGGCCGCAGGGCATGATCAAGTGACGGCATTTTCTGCGGTCGCGGCGGCTTTAAATAATATGGGGGTAGGTTTGGGGACGGTTTCAAGCAATTTTTCGGGTTTAGATGATTTTACCAAATGGTGGTTATCGTTTGCCATGCTGATGGGGCGCTTGGAGTTGTTTACGATTTTAGTGTTGTTCTCCCCCGCTTTTTGGCGCAAGTAACTACCCAAATCAAAATAGCGACATGAAACTTGGTGTTGCTGCCTTGTCATGATCGTTTAGGGGGGCTTTTAAAAAAGCTGCCATAGTTTAAATGACTTCTTAGCCCATCACTTAAGCCAAGGCATTCCGACCTTAACATGCAGAAATATGCTAAGATCGACGCAAGTTATGTATCCTAATTAGAGGATAAAGCATGTTAGCACAGCAATTCGATCATATTAGCGTCCAAGATTATATAGCCGGTGAGCGCTTAAGCACTGAAAAATACGAGTATGTCGCCGGGCAAGTTTATGCAATGGCAGGTGCTAAGATTAATCACAATATAATTACCTCGAACTTATCTGCTCTGTTTTGGTTAAGTTTACGGGGTAAGCCTTGTTTTCCTGTTACCAGTGACATGCTCATCAAAACGGCCACTGATCGTTTCCGCTACCCAGATGTAGTCGTAGTTTGCCATGATGATCCTTCTCAAGATGATTATGTGCGTGAGCATCCGATTTTGGTGGTGGAGGTTATCCCAGAAAGCACACGCCGTACTGATAAAACCGACAAGCGTTTGGAGTATATCGCCTTGCCTAGTTTGTTGGAGTATGTACTCGTTGAGCAAGATATTGCGGAAGTCACTGTCTATCGCCGCAGTGCTGGCTGGCAGCCTTCTTATTATTATTTGGGGCAGGACGTAATGCTTGAGTCGATCCAAGTCACGCTCACAGTCGAGGATATTTATGAGCGGGTAGACAACGGTGAATTGGCAAAATGGCGCTTGAGAAAATTGGCTAGTGAAGCGCAAGGCTAATCAGCTCCGAGCCTTCAATTCCCACATCAACTTCAACTCTAGCTCACCCCCATGCATACAAACTAGTGCTTTAATGAGTCAATTCACAACTTAATGCAAGCATTCAGGTCTATGCTTGCAATAGGGATAGTCTTGTTCTGCAATTCAAGGGGGAGGGCTGGTATGCAAACTTTCCGTACTCGTGTTGGTTGGGGATGCTTAGGTTTAGTGTTATTCCTAAGCAGTGGTTTGAATCTGGCTCAGGCTGCCTTTCGTGCGGGGGCCGTGATTGGGCAGGTGTCGACCCAAGGTTCAGCGCATGCAGTCGCAGTGACAGCTGATCAACGGCACCTTCTAGTAGGCGTTGCCCAAGAAGGTTTATTGATTATGGATCTGCGCTCAGCGGAACAACCGGTTTTAATCAGCAAGCTCAGCGCATTACAGCAAGTAGAGTCGATCGTTGTCCGAGGAAAATTAGCGTTTATTGCCAATGGTGCAGGGGGATTAGCGATTGTTGATCTGAGTCAGCCCAGTGCGTTAAAACTGCTAGGGAAATTGGACACCTCTTCTTATGCTTTTGATCTAGTGCTCACGCCGGATGGACGTACCGCGTTTGTGGCAGACAATAGCAATGGTGTGGTAGTGATAGATGTCAGCCAGCCGAGCAAGCCGCGTCAGCTGGCGGTGATTCCGACTTCAGCCGCGAGTGCAGGGGTGGCTTTGAGTGCTAATGGGCAAACCTTATATATCGCCGATCAAGCGGATGGGATTCAACAGGTCGATGTGCGTCGGCCGCAAGCGCCCGTGCATCAGGGGCATTTTAATCCAGCAGGGCATCCACAGCGTTTGGTCGTATCTAAAGATGGACGCTGGCTATTTTCTGCGAATAATGAGGGCGGATTGAGTGTGCATGCTCTACAGAACTCAGCCACTATACCATCGACCCAATTACCCATGCGCAATGCGTTTGCTGTGACTTTAAGCCAAGATGGCCAAACCGCCTTAGTGGCTGATTTATTCAATGGCTTGGTCGTGGTCGATGTGAGCCGCCCGTTAGAACCGCATATTCAGCAAAGTATTCAAACCCGCCCTGCAGTACAGGGAGTTGCGGTCAGTGCTGATCAGAAAATGGCCTATTTGGCTCATACTCAAACAGGCTTGACCCTCATTCGCTTCCGTTAGTCGGAACTGGGCAACAGTTAGCAGAATCCTAACTATATTCAAAATAGAGCGCCAGTCGAGTGTGTGCGCTCTGCTATTAGCATTTATTGCCCTAATCCTGCTAGGTAGTCTTATGCTCCAAGACTTGGTATTTATCCTTATCGGTCAATCCAATATGGTAGGCTGGACAGAAAGTTTGTTTGGTCAGTTACCCGATTGGTTAAAAATAAAACCGATTCAAGTTGAGTTTCACCAGCATGGTCGCAAAATGGAGTTTCATCAGCAACCCGGTGGGCGGATTGGGCCAGAAGTGGCGTTTGCTAAATATCTAGCCGCTTGGTATCCGGGGCGTAAAATTCGTATCCTGAAATTAGCTGTCGGCGGTACCTCGATTTATGATTGGGCGCGATTATGGAATCCACGTCTCTCGTTTCGCATGACCGAAAGCACGATTCAAACTAGCCTCTATGCCCTCTTGAAGCGACAAATCGAAGTCAGTCAAATACTGACTCAAGGCAATACCGTGCAGGCTTTTATTTGGATGCAAGGTGAGCGCGATGCCCGCTATCCACTCGCTGCAGATGCGTATCTAGGCAATCTGAAAGCATTTATTACCGATTTGCGCCGTGAATACGCCAGCCCGCAGGCTGCATTTATTTTAGGGCGAATTAATCCACCCAAAGCACAGCATCCTGCGGTAGATGTATTGAGGAAGGCACAAGAAGTGGTGACTACACAAATGCCACGCACTGTCTGGGTGAATACCGATGCTTTATCGAAGGCAGCTGATCAAATTCATTACAATACCCTAGGTAGTGTGGGCTTAGGTCGACATTTTGCTTATGAAGTAAGGCGTTTTTATCGTCCCTGAGTGTTAAAGTTTCCGCTGATCGGTGGTTGTATTTTGGGTGTCGAAGGTTAAACTATAAAAGATACTTATAGAAAAATAATCAGTTAAGAGTCGCACCCCATGACCAAACTAGCCTATTTAATGGCTGGGCTTAGCTTAAGCTTACTTGCTGCGTGTAGCAGTGAAGATACGCAGCTCAGCCAACAGCCCGCTCTGCCTTCAGCTGCCACTGTCACTGTGCTTAGCCCCGAAGCTCAGCCAGCAGTGCTTGAACCCTCTGCAGACATTGATCCCAGTTTACAAACAGAGTTAGTCACCTTGCAGCAGCGCCTACAAACTCTAGAGGCTGCTTTAGCTCAAGCCCAAACGGAGCTTAGTGAAAGTGCAGGGCAATTGCAGGCACTCACGGCTGAGCAACAACAGTGGTCAGCACAACAAGCTAGTTTGGATGAGAATGCTGAGCAAATCCAACAGTTAGAGCAGCAGCTAAGTCAACAAGCACACGCCTTAAACCAAGCACAAATGAGCTTAATCCAAGCAGAGACTGAATGTCAGCAGGCCGCATGGGTCAAGCCAGATCCTAAGCAAGTAGCCGGGTTAGATCCGAAACAGGTCGAGCGCTAGACCTGCTTCGCATTGACGCTAATTGTTGATAACAAGAGCTAATACTTATGTTCAACCCCTCGTATAGGCTAGCCCATTGGCTGAGTCAGTGGTGTTTGTGGTTTTGCTGTTTATTCTTCAGTGCTTTACCTTTGGCTAGCCATGCGGTGGTTAGTTTAAATCCGAGTTTAAGTCCTAATTTGCAAGTGAGTGTGGTCGATGGAACAGCCAATGATCAGCCGCTAGCCAATACCAGCTTGCAGGTTCGGGAGCTTATGACGGATGGCAGCAGCGTATGGCGAACAGCTATTAAAACCGATGCGAGTGGTCAAGCTAGTTTGACTTTGGAGGGTTTAGGGGCAGGACGCTATTATCAGCTGTATGCGCTCAGCCCATTTGATAGTCGCTATCGGATGAGTACCACACTAAGCGCAACGGGTAGTTTCTTATTTCGTGTCGGCTCACCTTTATTAAAGCTCACCGTCAAAGATGGGTTAACGGGTAGTAGCCTTGCTAATTTACCCGTCACTGCCCGCTATCAACAGGATGGGAAGTTAGTGTGGGCGGCACAGAAAACCACCGATGCGAATGGCAAACTTGCTTTCGATATTCCGCAATTGTCTCAAGGTCTACCGGTGCAGCTTTCGGTGACGGCTTTTAATCAGATGCGCGCAGTGAGCGAATGGATTACTCAGGCGGGTGAGGCTGAATTTGCCCTTGGTGAGACTCGAGTTCAATTACTCGATGCCACCCAAGCCAATCTGCCAGCTTTAGCGGCAACCCCGATTCAGATTAGAGAACTGCTCGCGGATGGCAGCTCAGTTTGGTTCAATCAAGGCGTGACGGATGCCCAAGGTGGGCTGCGCTTGAATTTATTAGCAGGTAAAAAGTATATTTTATTGGCTAAAGATCAAGTCTTTAATAAATATCGTAGCAGTATTCCGCTACAAAAAGGTGAGCAGTTTAGTTTCAAATTAGGCTCACCACTCCTCAAACTTAAGCTTAGTGATGCACTCAGCTCTACCCCGCTTGCAGGGGTAAATGTCACCGCTTATCAATGGTTGGAGACGGGAGCATATCAATGGCGCACTGCAGGGGTCACGAATAGTCAAGGAGAGTTGGCCTTAGACCTACCCGAACTCAGTACCGGTGGCAAAATTGAATTAAGAGCGAGTGCTTATAATCAATTCACTGCACGCTCTAGGCTGCTGACTCAAGCAGGCAGTGAGCTGTGGCAGTTAGGCACCAGCCGAATTAAAGTTGTCGATGGTACGAGCCCGAGTCAGCCTGTCTTGGCGAATCATACCGTTTATGTGCGAGAAAAGCTGGCGAATGGTACGGATCAATGGTTGGCGACCACGAAAACGGGGAGTGATGGTTTATTGCGCTTAGATTTACCCGGTTTAGCGCAAGGGCGGCAGTTTTATTTACAAGCGTTAAGCCCCCTGACCAAGACTTATAAAACCAGTCCTATTCTGAAAGCGACGGGTGATTCGGTGTTTGTGGTAGGGTCGAATCCTTTAGTCGCTACGGTGAAGGATGCCTATTCGCAACAAGTATTCGCTGGGGTCGATGTGGTCGCTTGGCGTATTTTAGCCGATGGTACGCGGCAGTGGCGGGGACAACAAAAAACTGACGCAGCCGGTCAGGTCAGTTTCGACCTCGCTGAACTGAATACCGAAAACGCACTGATTCGCTTACAAGCCAAAGTATATAATCAATTTACTGCGCTTAGCCCCGTGTTTACCCGCAGTGGCGCAGTGGAGTTCTTACTCGGTTCAGTGGTGGTGACTGTCCGTGATGGTACTGAGGCTCAGGCCACGATCTTACCTAATCTAGAAGTCCAAGTGCGTGAGCAATTAGCCGAGGGAAAATCAGTTTGGATAGGTCGTGCTACCACTGATAGCAATGGAGTCTTGCGGATTGATTTGCCGGACCTTGATCAAGGTAAGCACTATATTCTGAATGCACTGAGTCCGGTGACTGGGCGCTATCGTAACAGTCAATTGCTCAAAGCGACTGGGCAATATACGTTCTTAGTCGGTACGCGCTTATTGCAGGTGAAGCTGCACAATGCTTTGAGTGGCTTGCCAGTGCCGAAAGTGGCGATCACGGCTTATCAATTCGATGCCGATGGTATCAATCGTTGGAAGGGCTGGATCGCGAGTGCGAACACCGATGAGCAAGGTCTTGCAAAGCTGGATTCTGAAGCGTTCTCCGTCGAAGGTAAGCGCTTTTTATTAGTGGCCACGCCGTACAACGGTGGGCGGGTGGAAAGTGCCAGCTTTGCTGCGGGTGAATTTGCGCTGAAATTTCCGGTTGGGCATATTCCGGTTAGCTTAAGCCATCGTGCAACGGGTGAACCAATGGCAGCTGTAACTTTAAATGCTTATCGTCTTGATGCTAGCAATCGCTTGTGGTGGGTCAAATCAGGGAAAACTGACAGTGCTGGGCAGGTGCAGTTTGATTTAGAATCCTTGGTGTCGGGTGAACGCCATGTTTTTGTTGCCCAAGACCCTTTTAAGCAAGGGCGTAATTATTACAGTCGCATCGTGACAGGAGCGGGTGCGGTTGATTTTTCGATCCGCCTTGATGCTGAGGGCAGTCGCTTAGATTGGGAGTTACCACGGATTGAGCTATTGACACCCAAGCAAACAGAAGTGGGGAGCACAGGCTTTACCCTAACAGGTACGGCTTTAGATAACTGGGCGATCCGCGAACTTACCGCTAGTTTACGTACCGCGACCACTACCCAAACTTTGCCAATCGCCTTGAATCCGCTGACAGGTGATTGGTCTGCGCAAGTAGCGGGCCGTTTATTGGCGGCCGGACAAGAGGCCAGCGTGATGCTAACGGCTTGGGACCAAGCGGGTAATCGAGCCGAGCGGCTAGCACAATTTAAAGTGATCGCCGATCAAGCCTTGCCAGTGATTCAAGTCAGTTCACATCGTGAGGGTGAGGAAGTGGTTAAAACAGGCTTCATCCTAAAAGGCCGGGTGAGTGATGATACTGGACTGGCGAGCCTCACTGCTCAAGCACAAGGGGCGGGTGTATTTGCCGCGCAGACTTTAACCCTCAGTAGTCAAGGTGATTGGGCTTGGGTTGTACCGAATGGGAAATTGACCGAAGGACAAGTGCTCAAAGTCAGTTTAACCGCCACCGATTTGAGTGGGAAAACCGCTAACTACCATTTAAATCTACCAGTGATCGGAGCAGCGGCTGAGGCGCGACAGTTAATTAATCGGATTAGTTTTGGGGCTTCACCAAGTTTATTGGCTGAAGTGCGGCGCAGCGGTGCAGACGCTTTCTTAGAGTCCCAGTTAGCACCGAGTCAAATTCAAGCACTCGCCTTTGATCAGGCCGTGGCTGATTTGGATTTATTTACCCATGAGGATTTGCAGGCTTATACCTTATTCCACATGGTTCATAGCCCTCGTCAATTGCAGGAGGTCATGACTTGGTTCTGGGATAATCATTTCAACACTAATTTAGATAGAACCGGGAATAAACTACTGTATGAATTAGCTGAGAATGATGTATTCCGCGCCAATGCCTTAGGTAGTTTCTATAATTTGCTGCTAAGTAGTGCGCAAAGCCCCGCCATGTTGATCTATTTGGATAATATTGCCAATCTTAAAGCCAATGCTAATGAAAACTATGCCCGTGAAGTTTTGGAGCTGCATACGGTTGGTGTCAAAGGTGGGTATTCACAACGTGAAGTGGAGGTCTTAGCGGAAATTTTCACCGGTTGGCAAGTCCAGAATGATGCTTTTTATTTTAATGCAGCTCAACATAATGCTATGGATAAAGTGTTCTGGGGGCAAACGATTAAAGGCGGCGGGGTGGAAGAGGGCGAGCAAGCCTTGCGCTTTTTGGCGCGCCATCCCGCGACTGCTAAATTTATTTGCTCTAAACTGATTACCCTGTTTGTGAGTGATCAACCGGTGGATGCTTTACTCCAACGCTGTTCTGCGACCTTTATCAATACCGCTAGCCAAGCCGATCAAATCGCTCAGGTACTGCGGACGATCTTAACGGCTCCCGAATTCCATGCAGAAGATCATTTCAATAGTAAATTCCGTACTCCAGTCGAGTTTGGGGTCGCGGCGGTGCGTGCGTTTGCAGGGCAAGTCAGTACCGAGGGTTTAGTGGATGAAGTTAGACGCATGGGCTTAAGTTTGCACCGTAATCCAGTGCCTACAGGTTGGTCAGAAACAGGTGATGATTGGATTAGCACGGGTTTATTACAGGAGCGCATTCGCTTTGTAAACCGCTTAGTTGCCGGCAATGTCTCGGGTATCCAGCTCGATCCAGTGGCCTTCTTCCGTAGTCGTGGAGCTTTAACGACCGAGAGTATTTTGGCAGAGAGTTTTGATCTGTTGATGAATAACCACTATAGCACTGTGGAATGGCAAACAGCCTTTGATATTTTAAATGCAGAAACGGCTTTTGATTTAGAGGCCGCCAATGCCAATACGCGCTTAAAAGCGATGTTATCCACTGTATTAAGTTATCCAGCCGGTAACTACCAATAATAAGAATAAGGATAGAACCATGCAACGACGTGATTTTCTCAAGCTAATGTGCTCTTCCTCTTTAGCGGGTAGTGCTTGGTTATTAGATGATTCCTTCCGCCTAAAGGCTGCCCAAGCTGCCGCTGCCCCCAAAACGCTGGTGGTGATTTTCCAGCGTGGCGGCTGTGATGGTTTAAATGTGGTCGTACCCTATGCTGATAATGATTATTATCGGTTGCGCCCAACGATTGCGATTGCACCCCCAGGACAAGTCAATGGTGCTTTAGATTTGAATGGCTATTTTGGTTTGCATCCAGCCATGCAAGGTTTACAGCGTTTATATCAGCAGCAACAATTAGCGGTTTTTCCTGCGGTGCATTATCCACAGGCTTCTTTATCACATTTTGATAGCCAGCATTTTATTGAAAGCGGTGCGATTCGTAGTGATTTAGAGGGTTGGATGAATCGACATTTGGCTAGCTCGATGAATAGCAGCGGTATGCGTGGAGTGGGTTTTGGGAATGAACTAGCGCAGTCCTTGCGCGGGAGTGTAGCCGTCTCCTCGTTGCGGGATTTAGCCAATTTTGATTTAGGTTTAAGTGATACTGAGGAAATGCGTTTAAGTTCGCGTTTAAACACAGTGTATGCCCAGCACCCGCAGGATAGTAATCCCTATGCGAAACTTTTACAGCAAACAGGGCAGACTTTATTAAGAGATTTGGATCTTACCCGGCAAATTGACCCGAAAGCCTATCGACCCGCGAATGCGGCGGTGTATCCGGCAAATTTATTTGGTAGTCAATTACAGCAAACCGCACAATTAATTAAACAAGGCGTCGGTTTGGAAGTGGCCGCCATTGATTTAGGCGGTTGGGATACTCATAGCGCACAGGGGGGAGCCTTGGGTTCACAAGCCAATTTATTGAAAAATTTTGCGGATGGGATTGCCGCTTTCTGTTTAGATTTAGGCACGACTATGCAAAACGTACTGGTTTCAACCATGACCGAGTTTGGCCGCACCGCTGAAGAGAACGGCAGTGGTGGTACTGATCATGGCAATGCTTCGGCTTGGTTTGCAGTCGGCGGCAGCGTTAAAGGTGGCATCTATGGCACTTGGCCGGGTTTGGCTAAAGATAAGCTGTATTTGCAGCGCTATTTAGCCCATAGCGTGGATTTTCGGGATGTGTTTGCCGAGATACTGAGTAAGCATTTTGCTAACCATGCACTGGCACAGATACTGCCGGGTTATACGCCGCAGCTGCGGGGGTTTATGGCTTAATACTGATTGAAGTGACCGCATATAAATTTGTATTGATTCGGATAGCAACTGTGGATGCAGAAGCCCGCTTTCGTCTACGCGCAGCGCGTGGTAATGTCGCCGCTGGTTTGGCAGTACTTGAGCTGGATAAGCATTTCGCTCAAACAGATAAATGATGCTGCTCGTGGTGGATGTGCATCTGCCACAGCAGAACTGCTGTGTGAACCAATAGACCTCAACTCAATACACAAACCCAAACAGCCACAGCGGAATTTTCTCCTCTACCCCAATTTCCAGCCCATCCGCTACTACCCATGCCGCCGTTTCGGTTTTGATTTGTTGCTTGGTTTTGGATTTGCCGCCGATTTCAAACACATACTGCTCATCCACCAGAAAATCTCCGCTTTTGGGGTAATTCAGGCTGTGTTGGTAAGACAGCATTGAAGCAAAAAACGTCTCGCGCACCGTACCTGCTTTCGGCTGATTGCAAAAAATGGCAAACAAGTTGGAATTATCCAAATACAATTTTTCTGGCTTGGAAATAATGCTGGCCCCGCTGGATTTTGCCCCCAATAAACGCAACAAACCCGCCGCCTGCAACAAACCGAGGTATTTGTAGAGAGTTTTCTGATTGAGTTCCACCGCGCCCGCCAGCTTGGAAATATTAATGTCGTAAGGTTCGCTTTGGCACAACATAACCATCAGCTTTTTCAAGGCGTTCACTTTGTCGTGATCAATCGGGTACAGTGCAGGGATGTCCATCTCGATCACTTGCATCGACGCATTCAACAAACGCGGCAAATAAGTCGGACCTGCCTCACGGTAAAACGGGTATGCACCATGTTCCAGATACGCAGGCAAATAGGCTAATGGTTTGATGCAACTGACGATTTCCATTGCTAAAGCTACATGCTCTTGCAACAAAGTTGCTAATGGAAGCGCCTCAAAACTAGCCCCCGTTTCCAGCTCTAGAAACTCGCGGAATGACAACACGGGCAAGTGGTACAACATGGCGCGACGGCTCAAATCCGCTTTGGCATTATCAATCGCGGTGGCGGAAGACCCCGTAAAAATGACCTTCAGACTAAAAAAACTGTCAAAAATCAGTTTTAAATCGCGCTCGAAGTGTGGGCATTTATGGATTTCGTCGATGATAAGCAATTCACCGCCGATTTTCTGAAACTCGTCAGCAATCGCAAACAAGCCGTACTGCCCGACCAAAGGATGATCCGCAATCACATACAACACCTTGATTTCCCGCGTCACCGACTTCAAGTATTGCAGCAATAACGTGGTTTTGCCCGCCCCACGTGCGCCCATAACACCGATCAAACGCTGGGAAAAATCGATTTGCTGTAACAAAAACCGCCGATAATCCGGTAGCTTCTGCGTCCTGATTTGATTAGAAAGAGATAAAAGTGGTGAAATCATATTAGTTGAATACCTATTTTTAAGTAGTTTTTAGTATTTTAGTACAAAATTAATATCGTTTTGTAATTTTTATTGGCTAATTATTAGCACTGTCATCACTAGTGTTTAGCTAGAGTCTTTTATTGACGTTTACGTAAACGTAATTTACTATCTAAGCTAATTTGCCTACCTAAACTGAGGAGGAGCTTAGCACCATGAGTTCTAGTTTGAATTTTAACTTGGGCAGTACCGTGGATATGCTACGTGAAGCTGTCTGTAGTTTTGCCACGCAAGAAATCGCCCCCCTTGCTGCTGAAACGGATCGTTCTAATGAATTCCCCAATCAACTTTGGCCTAAATTGGGCGAAATGGGTTTACTAGGTATTACCGTGCCAGAAGCCTATGGTGGCAGTGAGCTGGGCTATCTCGCCCATATAGTGGCGATGGAAGAGATTAGCCGCGCTTCCGCCTCGATTGGTTTGAGTTATGGTGCACACTCTAATTTGTGTGTGAATCAAATTAACCGCAATGGAACTGATGCGCAAAAGCGTAAATATCTCCCCAAACTGATTAGCGGTGAGCATATCGGTGCTTTAGCCATGTCTGAGCCGAATGCAGGTTCGGATGTCGTCAGTATGCGCATGCGTGCCGAGAAACAGGGGGGTAAATATGTTCTCAATGGCACGAAAATGTGGATTACTAATGGCCCTGATGCGGATGTGATTGTGGTTTATGCCAAGACTGATCCGCAAGCAGGTTCGAAAGGTATGACGGCTTTTATTGTTGAAAAAAGCTTCGGTTTTAAAGTGGCACAAAAGCTCGATAAGTTGGGTATGCGTGGCTCAAATACCGGTGAATTAGTCTTTGAGGATGTTGAAGTGCCGGCAGAGAATGTGCTCGGGCAAGTCGGGCGTGGCACAGCGGTACTGATGAGTGGTTTGGATTATGAGCGCGCGGTTTTGTCCGGTGGACCTTTAGGCATTATGCAAGCGTGTATGGATGTGGTCATCCCCTATATTCATGAGCGCAAGCAATTTGGGCAAAGTATCGGCGAATTTCAACTGATTCAAGGCAAAATGGCCGACATGTACACTACTCTGAATGCCTGCAAAGCTTATGTTTATGCAGTAGGGGCTGCTTGTGATCGGGGCGAAACTACCCGAAAAGATGCGGCGGGGGCAATTTTATACTCTGCTGAAAAAGCGACACAAATGGCATTGGATGCGATTCAGATTTTGGGTGGCAATGGCTATATGAATGACTATCCGACTGGACGCTTATTGCGTGATGCTAAACTCTATGAGATTGGTGCAGGTACTTCAGAAATTCGCCGTATGTTGATTGGGCGCGAATTATTTAATGAAACCCGTTAAGGTGCAGCATGAGTGATCCAGTGGTAATTGTTAGTGCTGTGCGGACGCCGATGGGGGGATTTCAGGGGGATTTTGCAGGTCTAAGCGCTGCTGAATTAGGTGCTGCTGCTATAAAAGGTGCCGTTGAACGCGCAGGGATTGATGCCAAAGAAGTTCAAGAAGTCATCATGGGCTGTGTCTTACCCGCAGGTCAAGGCCAAGCACCTGCCCGCCAAGCCGCTTTGGGTGCTCATTTGCCATTGAGTGCCGGCTGTACCACGGTGAATAAAATGTGTGGTTCAGGCATGAAAGCCACCATGCTCGCCCATGATTTATTAGTGGCAGGTACTAATCAGGTCATGATTGCGGGGGGGATGGAGTCTATGTCAAATGCGCCTTATCTCCTGCCCAAAGCTCGCACAGGTTTACGCATGGGACATGGCGAAATCAAAGATCATATGTTTCTAGATGGACTCGAGGATGCTTATGAACAAGGTCGTTTAATGGGCAGTTATGCCGAAGAGTGCGCAGATCAATTCGGCTTTACCCGCGAGCAACAGGACAAATTTGCAATAGCTTCACTCACTCGAGCTAAAACTGCCATCGAAACGGGTGCATTTAAAGATGAAATTGTCGCCGTCAGGGTAAAAAATCGTCAGGGTGAAACCCAAATCACTACCGATGAGCAACCTCATAAAGCGGCACTTGATAAAATTCCGAAGTTAAAACCAGCCTTCCGCAAAGAAGGTACAGTAACAGCAGCCAATTCCAGCTCGATTTCGGATGGTGCGGCTGCCTTAGTATTAATGCGTCAGTCTGAAGCACAACAGCGAGGCTTAAAACCTTTGGCGGTGATTCAAGGCCATAGTACCTTTGCGCAGCAGCCTTCACTCTTTACCACGGCTCCGATTGACGCGATTCAGCACTTGTTAGCTAAGCTTAGTTGGACGACTGAAGGCGTTGATCTGTATGAAATCAATGAAGCCTTTGCGGTGATTACGATGGCCGCTATGCAAGCACTGAACTTACCGCATGAGAAAGTCAACGTGAATGGTGGTGCGTGTGCACTAGGGCATCCGATTGGGGCTTCGGGAGCGCGAATTATTGTGACCTTGTTATCAGCTTTAAAACAACGTGGTTTGAAGCGCGGGGTTGCCGCCTTGTGTATTGGTGGGGGTGAAGCGACGGCGATTGCCGTGGAGTTGGTTTAAACTCCTCCCAACCCTTCCTTTGTCGAGGCGGGGTAAAATAAAAATGCTAGGGGATTCAAGATGATACTAACCGAAGAGCAAATTTTAATTCGGGATACGGTGCGGCAGTATATTCAAGCTAAGGTTGCCCCCTTTGCTGCTGACTGGGATCGCAATAGCAGCTTTCCTACCCAGCAACTCAAGGAAATGGGGGATTTGGGTTTATATGGGATGGTTGTGCCTGAAGAGTGGGGTGGTTCGAATCTTGGTTATGTAGCCCTTGCTTTGGCAATTGAAGAGATTGCAGCAGGGGACGGAGCATGCTCCACTATTTTGAGCGTGCAAAATTCGGTGGTGTGTGGCCCGCTCCTTAGTTACGGTAGTGATTACCTCAAAGAAACTTATCTTAAACCTTTGGCCTCGGGTGCAAAACTGGGGTGTTTTTGTCTAACCGAGTCTCATGCAGGTTCAGATGCGGCTGCTATTAAAACTCGTGCAATTCGCGAGGGAGACCAGTACCGCATCAATGGCAGTAAACAGTTTATTACCTCGGGCAAAAATGCCCAAGTCGCCATTGTATTTGCGGTCACTGATCCAAGTGCAGGTAAAAAAGGCCTGAGTGCCTTTGTCGTTCCGACCGATAATCCGGGTTATCAGGTCGCTAGCATCGAAAAGAAAATGGGGCAGCATGCCTCAGATACAGCTGCGCTCTTTTTTGAAGATTGCCGTATTCCAGCCAGTCATTTACTCGGTCAAGAAGGTGAAGGCTACAAAATCGCACTGAGTAATCTCGAAGCCGGGCGGATTGGGATTGCTGCCCAATGTGTCGGCATGGCACGGGCAGCCTATGAGGCAGCTTTAGCCTATGCACAGGCGCGTACTAGTTTTGGTAAGTCGCTGATTGAGCATCAAGCGGTGGCATTTCGTTTAGCGGATATGGCAACTCAACTCGAAGCTGCCAGTTTGTTAGTCCTGAACGCAGCCCGCTTGCGCGATGCAGGCCAGCCCTGTTTAAAGCAAGCTTGTATGGGTAAGCTATTTGCTTCAGAAATGGCGGAAAAGGTCTGTTCAGAGGCTCTGCAAATTTTGGGTGGCTATGGATATTTGAATGATTTTCCGGTAGAGCGTATTTATCGTGATGTACGAGTTGCCCAGATTTATGAAGGTACAAGCGATATTCAACGTATGGTGATTGCCCGCCAATTAATGGAGGTTTAAATGACCAAGACCCTCGATTTTTATTTTGATTTTTACTCACCCTATGGTTATTTAGCGCATTACAAAATTGATGACATAGCTGAACGCTATGGCTACCAAGCGCAGTGGCATGCCATTTTATTGGGACCTGCTTTTAAAGCAGTCGGGTCTAAACCCTTGCTGGACATTCCGATGATGGGAGCGTATTCAGCGCATGATTTTGCGCGCACCGCTCGCTTAGACGGCGTTCCCTTTGTGATGCCTGCAACGTTTCCGGGGGCGACGTTGGCGGCAGGGCGTGCCTTTTATTGGTTGCAGGATCAAGACCCCGCCTTGGCCAAACGCTTTGCAAAAGCGGTCTTCAAAGCAGCGTTTGCCGAGGGGCAAGATTTGTTGCAAGTCGCTAATATTAAAGCCATCGCCAGTGCCGAAGGGATTGATGCCCAAGCTCTAGAGGCAGCCATCCAAACGGAGGCGGTCAAAGAGCGTTTTAAAACGGCGGTGCAAGCTTCTTTAGCTAAAGGTGTGTTCGGTTCACCATTTGTGATGGTGGAGGGTGAACATTTTTGGGGGAATGATCGTATCCCGCAGGTTGAGCAGTGGTTAGCCCGAGGTGGTTGGTAATCCTTAGGGTTGAGGGGCAGGGGGCAAGAGCTTTTGCCATTCTTCTAGGAAGCTGCGTTTTTTAAGTTGATCCTGATACGTGAGTAAGGCGGGGCTGAGCTTAATCACTTTTAAGGGGACACGTTCCCGACTTAATTTTTGAATACCTTGATAAGTCGCTTCGCCACTAATAGCTGGGTGCAGTGAGTATAATCGGGCTTGCTCAGCTAAGAGTTGTTGGCCGCGTTGTGAGAGTAAATAGTCCATAAACTGATGAGCTAGCTTGGGATTTTGAGTGTATTTTGAAATAAAAGCGACCCGTGATACGACGAGGGTGTAATCGCTCGGAAAAATAGTCGCGAGGTCAGGGTGTTTATTAATTTCTGACTGTGCATAAGAACCCAGTACATTATAAGCGAGCAATAACTCACCAGACCGTACTGCATCTAACATTTCTTGGGTGTTGGCGTAACGTTTAAAGTTTAAATGGCTGAAATTTTCAGTGAGCCGTCCCCAAGTACTGGCTTGTTGGGCATCTTGACTGGCCAGCAAATAACCTAATCCACTAAGCTCAATATCATAAGTCCCGACCTTGCCATGAAAATAAGCGCTTTGATCACGTAAGAGGCTAATCAGCTCCAATCGACTTTGTGGAATTTTATCGACCGCTAATAAACGTTTATTGTAAACCATCACAATCGGTTCATAGGTAAAGCTAAACGCTTGTTTACGCCATTGCGCCCAATCTGGCAAAGCATCGGCAATTTCAGATTCATGGGTTAGTGCATGACCGTCGTTGATGAGCTTAATCTGCAAATCCATTGCTGAGCTAATGAGGAGATCCGCTGTTTGTTGTTGCTCGGCATCGGCTAAAAAGCGTTGCATTAAAGGTAGGGTTCCGAGGTCGAGATATTCAAGGCTAACTTCAGGATACAGTTGTTGGAAATCAAGTAGAGCATGGCGCATGGCTTGCTCGTCGGTGGCGGAATGGATACGCAATTGTTGTTTCTCGGTTTGCAGTGCGGGATACCAAGTAGCCTCAGTCGCGTAGCTGAGTAACATTAGGCCGATACTTAAACATAAGCGTAAACAGTTTAGGGCTTGCATAGGCTGGTCTTTAAAAATACTCGTGCACTTAAGCCGGCATCGCTGGCATTCGCTAATTCCAAATACCCCTGCATGCCATGTACGAGCTGTTCGACAATAGCTAAACCTAGGCCACTGCCCGATTGTTGGTTGAGTTCGCCCCGCCCAAATCGTTGAGTGACTTGGCTTAATAGCTCTGGTGGCAAGCCGCGCCCCGTATCTTGGACTTGTAACCTGACCCAAGCATTATCCAGAACAAGTTCAAGGCTGACATTAATACTCGCCGGGCCAGTGGCAGGTTGGCCATATTTCAAGGCATTATCAACGAGATTGCGTAGAATTTCTTTAATCGCTTCAGGGTCGGCAGTGATGCAGGTGTCACCAATATGGTTATCAAAGCTTAGCTCGACCTCTTGAGTGAGGGCAATCGGTGCTAGATCCACTAGGATTTGGCTGACCGCTTCACTGAGCACGATGGGTTCAGGTAAGAGTACATCCGCACGATGAGCAAGGGTAGCATAGTTAAGCAGTTGGCTAATCCTTGTATTGGTTTCACGTGCATTCCGCAAAATCCGTCGAGTCCGATTTTGAATGCTAGCGATGTCTTGTTCTTCGGTAGCTAATTCAGCTTGAGCTTGGAGGCTAGCTAACGGCGTGCGTAGCTGATGAGCCGCTTCCGCAATAAACGCATGGTTGCGATCTTGATTACGCTGCAAGCGCCCCATGAATTTATTAATTGCTTCAACTAAATGCGCAGCCTCGGTTGGGACTTGAGTACTTAAAGCGGTTAGATCAGTGGGTTGTTTGGTCGTGAGTTCTTGTTCAATTTTGAGCAAAGGGCGTAAAGACCAGCCCGCTGTCAGCCATACAAATAGCCAGCCTAAAATAATCAATCCTCCCACGCCCAAGGTCGCTTTAAAGGTTAAATCAGCGGCTAATTGATCACGGGCTAAGCGACTTTGCCCCATTTGTAGGTAGATCGTGTCCTGCATACCTAGCTCAAGTAAACGCCGTTCTAGCACCACAAAACGAAACAGTTCGCCTTGGTAGCGATGATTAAAAAAATAGGGCAAACCTTGTTGATGTTGTTGCTTCATCTGTTCGGGGAGTTCGGGCTGCACGAAGTCATAGCCCGTGAGGACTTGAGCGTGGCTATCAATCAAGCTATACAACACGCGATCATCTTCAGAGAGTGCGAGGGTTGCGAGGGAAGCATAAGGCAGATCAAAATGTAATTGCTGTTCTATCACACTCAGGTTGTCGATGGCGGTGAGTGCCGCACTTTCCAGTAATTTATCGTAAAGTTGATCAGCTGAACGTTGCGCTAAGGTGTTTGCCGCAAACAGCAGAACTGTACCGCCAATCAAAAGCACTAACCCAAAGAGTAAAAATAAGCGGGTACGTAAAGAACCTTTACTGCTCAACATATAATAAATAGCCAATCCCACGCAGGGTCTTAATCGTTACACCACTACCCGTCAGCTTTTTACGTAAACGCCCGATATAAAGCTCAATCGCATTATCACTAGGTAATTCATCATGATCAGCAAAAGAGCAGAGTTGATCGGCGAGCTGGCTTTTGCTGAGTGCTCGCCCTTGATGAGTAAGGAGTAAGTCTAGAATGCATAGTTCGCGCCGTGGGAGTTCAAATACCTCATGACCAATGCTCATCCGTGAAGCGGAGCGGTCAAATTGCAGCTTGCCATAATGCACAAGACTGGCGGCTTCACCGTGATGACGTCGGAGCACGGCGCGGCAGCGGGCGGATAACTCACGTAGGTCAATCGGTTTAATTAAATAATCATCGGCGCCAATATCTAGTGCTTGTACCCGATCATCAATCCCCGAGCGGGCAGTGAGGATCAGAACTGGGGTTTTATTATTCTTATTATTTTCCGCTCTTAGCCTTTTTAACACATACAAACCATCCAGTTTAGGCAAGCCTAAGTCGAGGATAATCAAGCTATAATTTTGATAGCTTAAAATTTTAAGGGCTTGTTCTCCATCCGTGAGCCAATCGACAGCGTGTCCATCCTGAGTTAAACGTTCCACGATGGCTTCCGCTAAATCAGCTGTATCCTCAACTAGCAATAGGCGCATGCAAGACCTCAGAAGAAGCAAATAGCTAAATAATCCAAACCTTCATCCTAAGCTTGAGCAAACCCTAGCTTGGCAAGCAAGGGGTATGACAGCTCCATGACAGTTTTAGGTTTTACACTAAATGCGTTTAGTTGAACAAGCTATGTTTTGGAGGAGAAACATGAAACCATTATTTTTGGCAGCCACTCTAGCAGCTGCGCTTTTTACCCTACCGACTTTAAGTGTTGCGGCTACCCCAGAAAAACCTGAGTGTGTGGCACCGGCTAAGCCCGGGGGTGGCTTTGATTTAACTTGCCGGATTATTCAAACCGGTATGTTGGAGGCCAAAACCCTAGAAGCACCGATGCAAGTTACTTTTATGCCCGGTGGGATTGGGGCAGTGGCCTATAATTTATTCAACACCACTCGCACGGATGATCCTAATGCAGTGGTCGCCTTCTCTAGTGGTTCACTCTTAAATATTGCCACCGGCAAGTACGGCGAGTGGACGGAAAAAGATGCGCGTTGGATTGCCACAGCGGGTACGGATTATGGTGCAGTAATCGTTAAAGCTGATAGCCCATATAAAGATTTGAAAGGTTTGATGGATGCTTTAAAAGCTGATCCAAGCAGTGTGATCGTCGGGGCGGGTGGTTCGGTAGGCTCTCAAGATTGGATGAAAGCGGCTTTATTGATTAAGGCCGTGGATGCCGATCCTAAGAAAATGCGTTATGTGGCCTTCGATGGTGGTGGCGAGTCGATTGCTGCTTTATTAGGTGGCAATATCGGGGTATATACGGGCGATCTTGCAGAAATGGCGGCACATTTAGAAGCGGGTACCATGAGGGTATTAGCCGTGATGCATAGTGATCGTTTACCTGCACCCTTTGATAAAATTCCGACGGCCAAAGAGCAAGGCTATGATGTGCAATGGGCGATCATCCGTGGTTATTACATGGGTAAAAAAGCTTCTGACGAAGCTTATAATGCTTGGGTAGAACTGTTTAAGAAAAGCTTTGAAAGTGATGCCTTTAATAAAGTGGTTAAAGATAAGGGCTTATTTGAGCTGAAATTAACAGGTAAAGAAATGGAAGATTATGTCATGCAAGATGTGGCTAAACTCCGCACCTTAGCCACTGATATGGGCTTAATCGAAGTTAAAAAATAGTCTTAGAGAGTTAATCAAAATGGCAGACAGAATTTTCGCTGCCATTACTCTCCTAGTAGTAATGGCTTATGGGTGGGCTGCTTTTATGCTTATTAAAGCACCTTTCCAATATGACCCTTTAGGTCCTGAGTCTTGGCCGCGTATTCTGTCCGTTGTTGCGGGTTTATGCTGCCTTTGGATTATCTTTAAACCGACAGTTCACGAGTTTGATATTACGAAAAACTCCTTAGTACGTATTGCTCTGATGGTTGGTTTATTGATTGGCTATGCTTACTTGTTTGAGCATATGGGGTTCATTATTGCTACCGCTTTATATTGTGGTGCGTCCGTTAAGTTGCTAGGCGGAAATGTCAAACAAGCGGTTATTTTTGGTGTGGTGACTAGTGTTATCGGCTATTTAGTCAGCGCTAAATTGCTCGAGTTGAATGTACCTGCGGGTGTCTTTAAAAACTTGATCTAAGAGGATGACTCATGGATGTTATTTTATCCGGCTTAGGTCAAGGCTTTGCCGTGGCTTTGCAGCCGTTCAACTTATTTTTAGTATTAGCTGGGTGCTTTTTGGGAACCTTAATTGGTGCACTACCGGGGATTGGTCCGATTAATGGCGTTGCCATTTTATTACCGATTGCCTACAGCTTAGGTTTTCCACCAGAATCGGCTTTGATTTTATTAGCGGGTATTTATTACGGTGCTGAATATGGTGGGCGGATTTCATCCATCTTATTGAATGTACCGGGGGATGCGGGCGCGGTCATGACTACCTTGGATGGTAGCCCGATGGCTAAGCGCGGGGAAGCCGGACGAGCTTTATCTTTATCTGGGGTTGCCTCTTTTGTGGGTGGCTCGATTTCTATCATCCTCATGACTTTATTCGCGCCGATGCTCGCCGCGTTTGCAGTTAAGTTTAGCCCAGCTGATTATGTCGCTTTGATGGTGTTTGCTTTCTTATCCTTAGCGGCTTTAGTGGGTAAGAGTGCAGTTAAAACTTTATTAGCTGCTGTGATCGGGCTAATGATTGCCTCCATTGGTGTCGATGCTAATACTGGGGTAATGCGCTTTACCTTAGGTAGCCCAGACCTGATGGCAGGGATTGATTTCCTAGTGATTGTAATTGGCTTATTTGGGATGGCAGAGTTGCTGCATTTGGTGGAGTCTTATGCGCGTGGCACGCTCAAAACCTTACCCGTGGATAAAACCTTTGTATCATGGGCAGATTTGTTTGCGGTCAAATGGGTGATGCTGCGTAGCTCCTTGTTAGGTTTTATTGTGGGGGTTTTGCCGGGTACAGGTGCTTCAGTGGCTTCGGCAGTATCCTATGGAACAGAAAAACGCTTAGCCGGTGAGTCGGGCAAGAGCTTTGGCACGGGAGATATTCGCGGCTTGGCTGCACCGGAGTCTGCCAATAATGCTTCAGCGGGTGGCGCTATGGTGCCTATGTTAACCTTGGGTATACCAGGTTCTGGTACGACCGCGATTCTGTTAGGTGCTTTGCTGTTATTTAATATCACTCCAGGTCCGTTATTATTCGAGCAAAAGCCTGAAATTGCGTGGGGCTTAATTGCTTCGATGTATATTGGCAATATCGCTTTATTAATCATTAACTTGCCTTTAGTAGGTCTGTTTGCTCGCCTTTTGACCATTCCACAGCAATACCTGACACCCTTGATTACGGTCTTAGCTTTCATTGGGGTGTATTCGGTGGTGGGCAATCCGTTTGATTTGTATATGGTGATCGGCTTAGGTGTTTTAGGTTGGATCTTACGTAAATTAGAGTTTTCGCTAGCACCGGTGATTTTGGGCGTGGTTTTAGGTAATTTATTTGAAGATAATTTACGCCGTGCACTGTCTATGTCGGGTGGTGACTGGTCTATTTTATTCCAGTCAGTTAATAGTTGGGCTTTGTATGGCCTAGCTTTTGCCGTGGTGGCCTTGCCTTTAGTCATGCGTTATTTCAAGCGCAAGCGTCAAGCGAGTGCTGTTTAAGTCTAAAAAAGTACAGACAGTTAGCAGGTCTGGCTAGTTCTACAAGCTATTCTCATCTAAGCCTTGCTTAGGTGGGAGTAGTTTGGGACTAGTTTTCAAGTATTGTGTCCCGTGTACTAACCCGCCCTTATGCCTAGTCGTCAATAATTTTTATACAATAAATTTTTAATTCTTTTGGCTGAAATAAGCGCTTGTTGATTGACGTTAACGTAAACGTCAATTATTATTTTCTTCACTCATCTACTCAGGCTAGCACCACATTATGAGCCAGTTACCGACCCAAATTAATTCCCGCGCCGAAGACTTCCGCGTTAATGCAGCCGCGATGCAAACCCAAGTCGACGATCTCCGCGCCAAAGTAGCCGAAATCAGTTTAGGAGGCGGCGAAAAAGCCCGCTTAAAGCATTTAGAGCGCGGCAAGCTGCTACCGCGTGAACGGATTCGAGTGCTACTAGATCAAGGTTCACCCTTTTTAGAAATCGCCCAATTCGCCGCTTACGGTATGTATAACAATGAAGTACCTGCCGCTGGGGTGATTGTCGGTATTGGGCGGGTCAGTGGGCAGGAGTGTATGATCGTCGCCAATGATGCAACGGTCAAAGGGGGGACTTATTTCCCACTCACCGTGAAAAAACATCTCCGTGCGCAAGCGATTGCTTTAGAAAATCATCTGCCTTGTATTTATTTAGTCGATTCAGGTGGCGCATTTCTGCCCTTGCAGGATGAGGTCTTCCCTGATCGGGAGCATTTCGGGCGGATTTTCTATAATCAAGCCACGATGTCCGCTCTGGGAATTCCACAGATTGCCGTGGTAATGGGGTCATGTACCGCAGGGGGGGCTTATGTGCCAGCTATGTGTGATCAAAGCATTATTGTCAAAGAACAAGGCACGATCTTTTTGGGTGGGCCACCTTTGGTACGTGCGGCAACGGGTGAAGTCGTGAGTGCCGAGGAGTTAGGTGGGGCAGATACCCACTCGCGAATTTCCGGTGTCACGGATCATTATGCTTTAAATGACACGCATGCCTTGAGCATGGCACGAGACATTGTGGCTGATCTGAATCGCACTAAACCTCGATCAGTCCAAGTGCGACTGCCTGCTGATCCGCTGTATCCCGCCCATGAGTTATACGGCATTATCCCGCAAGATGCGCGTAAGCCGTTTGATATTCGTGAAGTCATCGCACGGATTGTCGATGGCAGTGAGTTCGATGAATTTAAAAAGCTCTATGGCACGAGTTTAGTGTGTGGTTTTGCGCATCTGCATGGCTATCCCATCGGGATTGTAGCGAATAATGGCATACTCTTTTCTGAGTCGGCAGTTAAAGGGGCGCATTTTGTTGAGCTATGTGCCAAACGCAAGATTCCCTTGGTGTTTTTGCAAAATATCACCGGCTTTATGGTCGGTAAAAAGGCCGAGCATGGTGGAATTGCTAAAGATGGTGCGAAAATGGTGACAGCGGTCGCTTGTGCTAAAGTACCGAAATTTACCGTGATTATTGGTGGTAGCTTCGGGGCAGGTAATTATGCGATGTGCGGACGAGCTTATGGTGGGCGCTTCTTGTGGATGTGGCCGAATGCACGCATTTCGGTTATGGGTGGTGAGCAAGCCTCTAAAGTGTTGAGCCAAGTACGTAGTGATGCTTTAGACGCGCAAGGTAAAAGCTGGAGTGCTGAGGAGCAGGCCGAATTCGAGCGCCCCGTGCGCGAGCAATACGAAACGCAAGGCCACCCCTATTATGCCAGTGCACGCCTGTGGGACGATGGAATTATTGACCCCAAAGACACGCGCAAAGTGCTGGCTCTTGGCTTAGCGTCTGCGCTGAATGCACCGATTGAAGAGACTCATTTTGGCATCTTCAGGATGTAAGGAGAAAACCATGTTTACCAAAATTCTGATTGCCAATCGTGGCGAAATTGCTTGCCGAGTCGCACGGACTGCGCGGCGCTTGGGGATCAAAACGGTTGCAGTCTACTCGACGGCTGATGCCCAAGCGCAACATGTTAAAGTTTGCGATGAGGCCTATTGGATTGGTGAAGCTCCCGCAGCGGATAGCTATTTGCGTGGTGAGAAAATTTTAGCAATCGCTAAATTATCAGGTGCACAAGCGATTCATCCGGGCTATGGTTTCTTATCTGAGAATGCGGGGTTTGCCGAAGCCTGTGAGCAAGCGGGGGTCGTCTTCATTGGCCCACCCACGCAAGCGATGCTGGCGATGGGCTTAAAAAGTGAATCCAAGCGCTTAATGACTGAAGCGAAGGTTCCACTTGTACCCGGCTATCACGGTGCAGATCAGTCGGTTGAATTACTCCGTGAACAATCGCAAGCAATTGGCTATCCGCAACTGATTAAAGCCAGTGCAGGTGGTGGTGGTAAGGGTATGCGGGTGGTGAAAAACTTTGCCGAGTTTGATGCCGCCTTAGCTTCGGCTAAGCGTGAGGCTTTGGCTTCATTTGGTAATGATAGCGTATTGATTGAGCGCTATTTACAACAGCCCCGCCATGTAGAGCTGCAGGTATTTGCCGATACCTTGGGTAATGTGGTGCATGTATTTGAGCGTGATTGCTCGATTCAGCGTCGCCATCAAAAAGTACTTGAAGAGGCCCCCGCTCCGGGTATGACTCCTGAATTACGGCAGGCAATGGGGCAGGCGGCGATTAATGCCGCGCAAGCGATTGGCTATGTGGGCGCGGGCACCGTGGAATTTCTGCTCGATCAAAGCGGTGAGTTTTTCTTTATGGAAATGAATACCCGCTTGCAGGTTGAGCACCCGGTATCGGAAATGATTTCGGGGCTGGATTTGGTTGAGTGGCAATTGCGCGTGGCAAATGGCGAGCCACTGCCGCTTACCCAAGAGCAGCTTGAAATCAAGGGACATGCGTTTGAGGTTCGTGTCTATGCGGAAATGCCGGAGCGTGATTTCCTGCCCGCCACTGGCCGCTTAACCTATCTGCATGCTCCCACTGAAACCGACTATGTACGGATTGATACGGGCGTGCGGCAAGGCGATGAAGTTAGCATGTTTTATGATCCGATGATTGCTAAATTAATCGTTTGGGGTGCGGATCGTCATCAAGCGCTAAAGCGGTTACAAGCTGCTTTAGGTGATTATTATATTAGTGGAGTGAAAACGAATTTAGCGTTTTTATCTACCCTCGTGAGCTTGCCAGATTTTGCGGCTGCTCATTTGGATACTGGCTTTATTGAGCAGCATTTAGAGGCGTTATTCCCGCCAGCAAGTTCTCCACCGAATGAAGTCTTGGCGGCTGCGTGTTTGGCTGAATTAGTCACTCGCCAAGAACGATTGACGCAAACCCAAGCCCAAAGTATCGACCCCTATTCACCGTGGGCGATCGCGGATGCATGGCGGATGAATCAGGAGGGAGTCGATCATTTTGAGTTTCAATTAGGCGAAGTGCTCTATCCGATTCAAGGCTATTATCGTGCGGATGCTTATTACCTGCAAACGCCAGAAGCTGAGCAGCGTTTAAGTGGTGAGCGTTTGACTGAGCATGAATGGTTGGTGAGTTTGGGGAAAAAAACCTTCCGTGCTACCGTGTTGGCGAATCGCACGGTACTTTGGGAGGGTAAGGCTTGGGAATTGCGTTTGCATGATCCAGTGCATGAAGTTGATGAGCAGGGCGTGCAGGGGGGTAATTTAACCGCACCGATGCCGGGCGCGGTGATTGCTGTACACGTCAAGCTCGGTGATCAGGTCGCAGCCGGTGAAGCTTTAATGATTGTAGTGGCCATGAAAATGGAACATACGATTACGGCACCTCATGCAGGTCAGGTCAAGGAAATCTATTTCCAAGTCGGTGATCAAGTCAAAGAAGGTGAGGTTTTACTCAGCTTGGAGTCCAGTCATGAGTCTGCCTAAACGGGTGAAAATCGTCGAAGTAGGGCCACGCGATGGCCTGCAAAATGAGCCAATACCCCTCAGTTTAGAAACTAAAATTGCTTTAGTCGAAAAGCTGGTTGATGCGGGTTTATCGGTGGTCGAGGTCGGCAGCTTTGTCTCGCCCAAATGGGTGCCACAAATGGCGGGTAGTGCCGAGGTTTATGCAGGTATTCAACTGCGAGCTGGGGTGAGTTATCCGATGCTGGTGCCTAATCTCAAAGGCATGGAGAGTGCACTGGCCGCAGGTGTACAAGAGATTGCTATTTTTGCGGCAGCCTCAGAAACTTTTTCGCAGAAAAACACCCATTGCAGTATTGCCGAAAGCTTTGAACGTTTCGCCGCAGTGATGCAGCAAGCACAGGCTCATCAAATCAAAGTGCGGGGTTATGTGTCCTGTGTGCTAGGTTGTCCGTATGAGGGGGAGATCGCTGTTGAGCAAGTGGCAGCAGTAGCAGGTCAACTCTATGATTTAGGCTGCTATGAAGTATCCTTAGGCGATACTGTTGGTGTAGGTACACCTTTAAAAGCCCAAGCGATGATTACAGCGGTGGCTAAGCGGATTCCAATTGAGCAGTTAGCGGCACATTTCCATGATACCTATGGGCAGGGGCTAGCGAATCTTTTCGCTGTGCTGCAATTAGGTGTGGCAACGATGGATAGCTCAGTGTCTGGTCTTGGTGGTTGCCCGTATGCAAAGGGTGCTAGTGGCAATGTTGCCACGGAGGATCTGCTGTATATGCTTAATGGCTTAGGTATTGAAACAGGCGTGGATATGGCTAAGCTGTTGGCGGCCAGCCGCTTTATTTCGGCAAGCTTAGGGCGTTCGCCAGCTTCTAAGCTAGGCAAAATTTTAGCGCCTTAGGTGTTAGCCCTAGGGTGTTGAGTAGGTTCTAGAAGGTGAAAGAATATGCCCTTACCGAATCCGGTTAAACGCAGTCAATTACATCATCGTAGTATCCAATGTGAAGGGTTTAAGCGCGAGGATGGTTTATGGGATATTGAGGCGCATTTAACCGATCAGCGCACTTATGATTGCAGTTATGATCCTGAGCATCGGGGTGGTCTGATTCAGGCTGGTGAAAACGTACACAATATGCAGGTACGCTTGACCTTGGATTTGGATTTTATTATTCATGAGGCCGTGGCAGTCTCAGATGAAACGCCCTTCCCGATTTGCTTTCAGGCTGCACAGGTGATGCCACGCTTGATCGGACTGCGTATGGGTAAAGGCTGGCTGAAAGCAGTACGCGAGCGGATTAGCACGCAAGTATCTTGTACTCATCTGATTGATTTACTCACGCCGATTGCGAATACCGCCTATCAAACTATGCACTCCGCTTTAGAAGAGCGTGCGGAGCAGCGCAAGCTTGCAGATAAAAACTTTACCCGCAACAAGCTAGGGATTTTAGATACTTGTATTGCTTTAGCGAGCGACGGTGAGGTGGTGAAGCGCCAGTGGCCGGAGTTTTATACAGGGGCTAAGCATGAAGGACAGATTTGATCTTGATTACTATAACAGCTTAGCGGCTGGCACACTCACCGGGCATTTAGGGATTATCTTTACGCGCTTGCAAGAGGGTGAGGTGATTGCAGAGATGGATGCAGCCCCGCATTTGCTCGCGCCCAATGGCTTTCTGCATGCAGGCAGTTTAGTTACGCTAGCGGATTATGCAGCGGGTTTAGGTTGTATAGCGCATTTGCCTGAAGGTGCGCTTGGCTTCACCACGATGGAGCTGAAAACCAACCATTTAAGCACGACTCGTTCTGGGATGGTGGAGTGTATCGCTAAACCCACCCATCGCGGGCGTACTACCCAAGTTTGGGATGCCGTGATCACGCAGAAAGAAACGGGTAAGACGATGGTATTATTCCGTTGTACGCAGATGATTCTTTATCCTAAAAGTTAGTAGGATTGGCTGGCTAGTGTGGTACTGAAAATAAACCCATTTGAAGGCATGGCATGCAATGATTCCAATGTGGATTAATAAGTGCTTTATCCAAAACGATAAATCATTGCAGTGACATTGTGCAGTGCATGGTGCACAACACGATCACGAAAAGGCGCAGCGGAGATGAGGCGTTTTTTAGGGTCACGGATATAAAAAGATTGATAAGCGCTAGGCTGCCAGGTTTGGGTGCTAAGTTCAGCTTGTAATTGCAGCAGCTCTTCGGCTAAATGCAGCTCAAAATGAGCCACGGAAGGATTGCCACGTTTGCCTTTGGCAGCTCGTTGCCAAGCAAGATAAAGATTGCCGAAGTCGATCAACTGTGGATATAAATTGTCGAAAACTTTAGGCATCTATCCGCTCTAAAAAAATTCGTGCCGCTACGCGGCAGGGGGGAACTTAATTGCAGCCGTGGTCAGCAATCAGGATAACAGAAAGTAGTATTCAGAAAACAGAATTCAGCAATCAGCAACTAGGGAGAAGGCACAAACTCGAAACCCCAGGCCGTAGGCCCGATCAGAAGGATGATTCCTGTTACGAACCGCACAACGCAGATTATCAGTGGTATTGTTCCAAGAACCACCGCACCTTGCTCTAACCCTGTGGCTTAATTTGACCGATGTCCGCTAGACGTGCAAGCTTATTCAGCAAATAAACTCACTACCTGAAAGATAAACATGAAAGATCTAATTGCTGTGGCGGGTGTCCTGCTGCTACTTCTGGGTGTCTCTGCTTTAGTGATAGGCGCAGCACGGTATTTTTTTCCGAGCTTAGAGCAATACTTCCCTGAGAGTTTTAAAAAGCCCTTATCTTTTCAATACGGGTCGTATTATTTTTTGGCGGGCTTGTTATGTTTATTATGGCTATAAAAATCAGTACTGGCTGAGTTAGGTCAATCGGGAGAGCTAGGATAAGCCCGCTCTCCACAGATATTGGGAGTTATCTGACTTGAATCACTGGCAGGGTAATGGCTCCACCGCTAAAAGCAGGGGTGAAGGTATCACTGATAAATAGCAATTTGCCTTGCTTTTCAATCCGTACTCGTACTGCATAATTGATCGGCTGTTGCAGCAGAGCAGGGTTAATCATGCGGGTTTGGTAGGGAATAGTGAATTGAATCGGAAAGGTCTTCGCGCCGCGAATCACTTGCTTACCTAAGATTTGAGCAGGCGCATCGGCCATACTGTTGTTTTGCAGGGTGACTGTAGTGATAGTGCCTGAAGGTAGACTGATATTGTTTGCGAAGACAACCGTACCAGCAATTTTGGCCTGTTTGACTATCCCGGGTTTATTCGGGCAAGCCCCCTGATAATAGCCACTGATCCCCGGAGTGCTGCAAGCAAGGATTGAGTTTGGATAGGTTTGAGTAGCGCCATTACTCATTTCGCCACAGACAAGGTTCATAGTCGTGGGGGCTGTGGCCACACAAGGCGTGGGCGGATTGATGACAGGTGGTGAGTTGGCGGTACTTTGGGCGCTAACCAACAATGCACCAAGCAGTAAGCTCGCTTGGTAGCTTGCTTTGTAGTTTAAGGTATACATTATTCAATCTCCTTGTTTTTGATTTATTGGGTTGACTGCTTGCCTTATCTAGTAGCATGAGGTCTAGGCAGCTGAGGTCGGGCTAAGTGTAAGGTACGGTACTGTCTAGGTTCAACCCAAAAAGCGCTGATAAGCCGGATTATCTGTCTCATCCCAATATTCATAGCCGAGTTTGTCGAGGAATTGATTAAAGGCTTCACGTTCCTCCAGAGGCACTTGCATGCCTACAAGTACTCGCCCGAAGTCTGAGCCATGATTGCGATAATGAAATAAACTAATATTCCAGCCAGCACTCATACTCGTCAAGAAATGCAATAAAGCACCGGGGCGTTCGGGGAACATAAAACGATAAATCATTTCATTTTCCACCCCTTGCCCATGCCCACCCACCATATAGCGCAAATGGACTTTGGCGACTTCATTATCAGTCATATCCACGAACGAATAATTGAGTGCGCGCAATTCTGCTAACAGCTTTTCGCGTTCTATTTTGCCCCCTGCGGTTTTCACCCCTGCAAATACTTGTGCATCTTTAGCATCTGAGTAGCGATAGTTGAATTCAGTAATCGAACGATTGCCAACGGCGCGGCAGAATTGACGGAAACTACCGGGTTGCTCTGGGATCGTGACTGCTAATAAGACTTCACGACCCTCGCCTAATTCCGCACGCTCAGCGACATGGCGGAGGCGATCAAAGTTAATATTTGCCCCACTGGTGATAGCAATTAAATGTTTACCTTGCCAGCCCTGTTGCTCGACATATTTTTTAATCCCTGCGACTCCCAAAGCGCCAGCTGGCTCAAGTAGAGTGCGGGTTTCTTCAAACACATCCTTGATGGCAGCACAAGTTTCATCGGTATTGATGAGTATGACATCATCCACCACTTGACGAGCTAGCTCGAAGGTCTGTTCACCAATTAATTTAACGGCTGCACCATCAGCAAACGTACCCACTTGCGCTAATTGCACACGCTGACCCGCTTTCCAAGCCGCATGTAAAGTTGGGGCTTCCTCATGCTCAACACCAATAATTTTGGTATTCGGATAGAGATATTTCAAATAACTGCCGACCCCTGAAACTAAACCGCCACCGCCCACACAAATAAAAACGGCATCAATCGGATCGGGATGTTGACGAACTAATTCCATACCAATCGTGCCTTGGCCAGCAATCACATCCAAATCATCAAAGGGGTGCACGAAAATCATTCCCTCGACTTGCTCTAAATGGCGAGCATGTGCATACGCATCATCAAAAGAATTACCATGAATGACTGCTTCGCCGCCGAATGAGCGCACGGCATTAATTTTAATATCAGGGGTGACTTTGGGCATCACAATCGTGGTTTTAATGCCTAAGGTTTTCCCTGCTAAAGCCACCCCTTGTGCATGATTGCCTGCTGAAGCTGCCACGACACCTCGGGCGCGCTCTTCGGGGGTGAGATGAAACATCCGATTAAATGCACCCCGTAGTTTAAAGGAAAACACGGGTTGTAAATCTTCGCGCTTCAGGAAGATGTGATTAGCTAAACGCTGGCTTAGATTCTTGGCAAAATCTAGCGGAGTCTCTTTGGCTACGTCATAAACGCGGGCGGTCAGGATGCGTTCGATTAAGGATTTGTCAGCTCTATTCATGA
The DNA here is from genome assembly GCF_900167255.1 of Thiothrix eikelboomii. Taxonomy (GTDB): domain Bacteria; phylum Pseudomonadota; class Gammaproteobacteria; order Thiotrichales; family Thiotrichaceae; genus Thiolinea; species Thiolinea eikelboomii. The sequence continues at coordinate 254,312 of NZ_FUYB01000001.1, read as the reverse complement.
TGCTCTGTAGTCGCAACGGTTGCGGGTCAGGTAGTATAGGCCAAACTCCCAACGCAAGCATTAGGTGAACTAACACGATGACTCAAGATGAAATGAAAAAAGCGGCCGCAGAGGCTGCATTGGCTTATGTAGAGGCTGGCTCAATCATTGGGATTGGTACAGGTTCTACCGCGAATCATTTTATTGATTTATTAGCCGGGATGAAATCCAAGATTGAAGCGACTGTCGCTAGCTCCCTTGCGAGTGCAGAGCGCTTGCAAAAACATGGAATTCGGGTGCTGGATTTGAATGAAGCTGGGCAATTGGCTTTATATGTGGATGGTGCGGATGAATCGAATTATCAATTGCAGCTCATCAAAGGTGGTGGTGCGGCTTTGACCCGTGAAAAGATCGTCGCAGGGGCGAGTGATCAATTTGTGTGTATCGCCGATGGTAGTAAGCTCGTCGAGGTATTGGGGCAGTTCCCCTTGCCGATTGAAGTGATTCCGATGGCGAGGGAATTAGTCGCACGCGAAATTGTGAAATTAGGCGGTAAGCCCGTGGTACGTCCAAATTGCATTACCGATAATGGTAATCTCATTATTGATGTACAAGGCTTAGCTATCACCGATGCGAGCAGTTTAGAAAGCCAACTCAATCAGATTCCGGGTATCGTCACCAATGGCTTATTTGCTTTGCGCCCTGCCGATGTACTGATTTTGGGTACACCGACAGGTATTCAGACCCTTACTGCTTAATCGCAAGCGCTGATCATTACTTGATTCCACTGCGCCGAATACGCTAAAGCAACGCTTAAGTATTTGGCGTGGTGTTCACCGTATAAAGCATCCGTGACCCCATCTAGGCATTGGGTGGCGCAATGTTGGCTGGCCTTGGCATACACTTCAGCTGTTAACCCCGGTACAGAGCGACTGCGGCCTGCATTACACAGAAAATAGCGTTCTCCACGCGCTATCGCGGCTTGAGCCTCTTGTTGTGGATGTCTCGCTTGTAACTCACTGAGTTTTTTCACAAATTGTGCATCTTCAGTCGAGGTCGTTTGATGGGGAGGTGGCGTATTACCTGTACCAGAAACAGGATGACTGGGCATTTCTCGACAAGCGCCTAGGGTTAAACTTAAGCCAGTGACCGTGAAGACGGTGAATAGGTGTTTGCACAGTTTCATGCTGAGACTCCTTTAGAGCGGCTCACACCTTGACGGAACAAAGCGCCCAAGCCGACTAATAAAACAAGTTCGAGGGGGAAAGAACCCGTACCACCACTCGTCAATATCCCATCATCCGTGCCATTACCGGCTGAAGTCGGATTCACATCCGACAGTGCAAAGAAGATGTTATGGCTGCATTTGACGCGAATCGTATTTTTCGTGCCTAAACTACTGGGTAAGGTGACACTGGCTGTGCCGTCGTTGGGAGTATTGCTGAGCAATGTTTGGAAGTTTTCATTGCTGGTGGTGCTGGTCATATTCAGTGCAATATCAACCTGACTACAAGAAATGGGTGCTTGATCGGTTTTGGCGACATTCCAAGTGACATTCAACGTGCTGCCTGCGACTAAACTGGTATTTTTGGGTGCAGTGACCTCAAAAGCTGAGCCGGTATCTTGTATATTCACAACCATTTCATCTGCACCGATTCCGCCCTTACCATCACGGACTTGCAAGCGAAAATTCATAGCACGGGTTTGGTTAGATAGGGTTTCGCCATAAGTATGACTACTGGATAATAGGTCAGTGAGGCGTGGAATCGTGCGGCTTGGTGAGCTAGAGGGTAGTTGTGCGCGTACTAGGGCATTATCTCCAGTATCCACATCCAGTTTAGCACTAGAGCCTAAATCAATTTGCTCCCAAGAATAGCTAAGCAGATCACCCGTATTCGTATCGCTCGCACTGCCCGTTAAGATAAAGGGAGTCCGTGCTGGAATGGTATAATCTTGGCCTGCATTGACCACAGGATTTGCATTATTTAAGGGACTGCTGTCTGCACAGAGCGCTCCGGTACTAGTTTGGGTATAAGCGGTAATCTGATTGATCGAGCCTGAGTGAAACATCGGATCGCTATGTGTTTGGAGATTATCGGGTGAGCAAATGCCTGCATAGGACATAATTGTGCTGCCGCTACCGGGTTCATAGGCGGTTTTAGCGATACGATTATTTCCTGAGCAGCTGCCTGAGTTGGAGTTAAAGGTATGGGTAGCACCCAATTGATGGCCGACTTCATGGGCAACATAATCAATGGCAAAAATATCACCCGTTGGTGTATCCCAACCACTGACACCTTGGGCTTTATAGCTGTTTCTGCAAGCTGCCTCGACTACAGCGAGTCCGCCATCGCCGGTGGTAAACAAATGCCCTAGATCATAGTTTTCACTCCCGATCAGATTATCCAGGACCGTCTGATTTTCAGTGAGGAGGTTAGAACCGGAGCTGGGATAGGGGTCGGTGGCAGCATCGCTATATATCGTGGTGACCCCACTGACTAAGCGTAATTTAATACTCAAATCACGCTGATAAATGTCATTCATGCGATTGATCGTGGTGGTAATCGCACTCAAGGCCGTGGTTTTGCTACCGCCATGATACTGGGTGTATTCGCCTGTAGCAGCGATGGCAATATCATAGGTTTTTAAATCTTCTCCAGCACGGGCAGCAATAAGCGGTGTTGTCTCATCAGTGAGGGCTTCAGTTGTAGGATGGGAGGTATTGCACTGAAATCTATTGTTAAATAGTCCTGAATTGGCCTGTTTACTTAAGCTGCGATAGCTGCGTTGGGCGGCTTGAGTGGTTGCTGTGGTTGGATCAATAAATAAGGTATCGCCATTTTTCATCACCAACATCGCTGTGAAGCCTAAAGCGGTGAACTCTGCTCGCCCGTATCTAACTTGCCCATCTAAGCCTTGAATTTGCCAAGTATGCCAGTCTGGAAATTGAGCTGCGATCATTGGGCTTAAGGTTTCGACTGGAATTAGTTGTACTTTGGCAAAGCCACCCGTCGGTAAAGGTAGGCTTAACCGGGGTTCTAAACCCGCATGGATAAATAAGCTATGTAGACTCGCTTCGTTCAAGTTGAGAGTACGTTGTTGCAGCGGGGATTCACTCGTTTGGCGCGGTTGAATATCGGTCCATAATGTTTCATCAGCGTATAAATTCGGGGCAGCTAAGCTGATAAGAGTCAGGATGAGTTTGGATAAATGCGGATTCATTTTTATTATTCCTTGATGTAAAACCTGCGCTAATAAGCCCTCTGCGCAGTGAGTTTGAGTCGGGTTAGCCGTCTGTTTTAGGTTCGCGCCGCCCAGTTCCGGTCAGTTTGGCGCTCATAAAACCGCCAATATAGAGTAAGCTACTCGCCAATAGCATTAACCAACCATAGATTTCTTCTTGAGGAGAGAATAAGTACCCAACCCCTAAGGTGGCATAGAGGAGGGAAACTAAAATCGAAAACACATGACTGCGATTACTCCCACGAATAATCCCGCGTATCAAGGGCATTAAGGGGAGAAGTAAAATCAGGATTTCAAGCGAGCGTGGAAATTGCTGAGTCGTTGACAGCCAGCCATTCCAGAGGATGATTAAGGCAATCAAACCCAATAAACCAAGAATCGCCGACCCACGCCAAAACCAAAGCCAATTTTTCATAGTTTATGAGCCAACTCCGCTAAGCGTTTCCCCAACGCCCTACATAAACGTTGCTCTTCCGCGCTTAAAGTCGGTTTATTCTCACTCCCTGCGACATGACTCGGGCCATAAGGTGTGCCGCCAGTCTGGGTACTGATTAAATCGGCCTGAGTATAAGGCAAGCCTGTAATCAGCATCCCATGATGGAGTAGTGGAGTCATCATCGACAGTAAGGTCGATTCTTGCCCACCGTGTAGGCTTGAAGTGGAGGTAAACACCCCCGCAGGTTTACCCACTAATTCACCTGATAACCATAGGCTACTGGTTTTTTCTAAAAAGTATTTTAAGGGGGCTGCCATATTACCAAATCGCCCTGGGCTACCTAAAGCTAGGGCATCACAGGTTTTTAAATCCTCTAAGCAAGCATAAGGTGCACCGGTTTCTGGAATGCTAGCTGCGACGCTGGCACAGACCTCAGAAACAGGGGCGACCGTGCGGAGGCGGGCTTCAGTCTGCGCCACACTATCCACCCCCCGTGCTATCTGCTGTGCCATCGCTGCGATGGCACCATGACGACTGTAATAGAGAATTAAGACTTGCTTAGTTTGGCTCATATTAAATCCAATACTTTCTCCGGCGGGCGTCCAATCACTGCTTTGCCACCTACCACCACAATTGGCCGCTCGATTAATTTGGGATGCTTGACCATCGCTTGGATGAGTTGCTCATCACTGAGGCTGGTATCGGCCAAGTTCAACTCAGCATATTCCGCTTCCGTTTTACGTAATAAGCCGCGTGCGCTCATGCCGAGCATGCCTAATAGTTCACGTAGCTTATCAGCGCTCAAGGGTTTATTGAGATAGTTGATAATATCAGGGCTAACGCCTTCTTCTTCTAGCAGTGCTAAAGCCTGCTTAGATTTGGAACAGCGGGGGTTATGATAGATCGTGACGGTGTTATCCATGAGTAAATTCCTGTCAGTTCAGAGCTGCAATCTAGCCGGATGTGAGCGACTAGGCAAGTGATCTGCCACCCTCGATCCGTCATTTTGCCATTGTTTTATGAAAATTAGCGCGTTAGTCTTATAAGTTAGAATTATAATTACAGCAGCAGACTTAGTGTCTAATAATAATTATTCAATAGCAAGAGTAAGCAGTTCATGGAGATTATCTAAGATGCAGATCCTCGCGCAGCCTTGCAAGTTCATCGCTTACTCATTATGTATTTTTATGGTTTGCCTTTTTTATTTGCTATGGTATTCGCTCGCGTTCGCCGCTGACTCAAGCCACCTTAAAAGCCTGCAAGTCGGAGTGAATTTACAAGTCCGTGCTTATTTACAAGGACCGTATGAGGCCAGTACAGACTTAATGCAGGATGATTTGCGGGCAAAAGGGCTGCTACCACTGCATCAGCCTTATCGTCAAGCTCCGTTTCTCTATCAGGGGAGTGAGACTTTAAATCGGTCACTGACTAGTGTTTCGGTCGGTGGAGATGAGGAAGCTTTGATTGATTGGCTCTTACTTGAGTTGCGTAGTGCTAGCAATCCAACGCTGGTTCTTGCACAAAAGGCCGTGGGTTTGCAAGCTGATGGTGACCTGATGGATGTGCAGACTGGCTCAACGACTTTAGCTTTTTTGAATCTGAGTGCAGGGGCTTATTATGTGTCTTTGCGGCATCGCAATCATTTAGGGGTGGTCAGTGCCAGTGCACTCAGTTTGAGCTTTACCAGCAGTCTGATTGATTTTAGTGATCCACTGTTTACAGTCGCAGGGCAACATAGTCGTTATCTGTATAAAACTAAAGCGCTACTTTGGGCGGGTGATCTGAGTCAAGATAAAAAAATTATTGCTCATGGCTCGGGTAGTGATAATACGCTACTGATCAGTACAGTCCTCAGTGCGAGTGCGAATACGGCTTTCAATACCAGCTATCGACTCAATGGTTATGCTGCCACTGATCTGAATTTAGATGGTGAGACGCTAGCGGTTGGACCTGACAATGACAGTCGTTTGATCTACTCCAATATCCTCAGTTACCCCGCAAATACCTCCTTTGCAGGCAACTATATCTTGCGTGGCAATGGGTATTGAAGGTATTGAATAGTCAGTACTCAGGATCAAGGCTAAGGCCTTGTGCTGATTTTTGGCCAGCAACTGCACATTTTATCAGCTCAAAACTGAGCTTGATATTAATATAGTTGATATAGTATCATTTAAGTCAATAATTTAAAATTTTGTTGACCAAAAATGAGCAGATGACAAGTTCCTCTTCATCGTTTTTGAGTGAACCGTGATAACCCAATTGAGTGCTGAAGCACGCTAAATAATCATAAAAACAATGGAGCGAATAGCATGACCCTCTCACGTGCACTATCTTCGAGTGCTCTAGTACGGTTTTTCTGTAGCTTAATCTTGTGGTTTTTAAGTGAGCAAGTCTTAGCCTTAGGCTGTACGGCGGCGAGCTACACTTATACCGACAATGGTTCGAGTAATAGTTATTCGTTAAATTCCGGTGAGTCCTTAAAAATTAATACGGGTACTTACACGGGAGCAATTAATAATTTTGCAGCTAATTCCAGTATTTGTGTGGAGGCGGGAGCAAGTTTTATACCGAGTGCCTTGAATAATAGCGCCGGTTTGCTCACGAATTATGGCATCACCAAACTCCAGACCTTTGCTTATAATCAAGCCACTAGCTTAGATAACTATGGCCTATGGTATTTCATGGGCGGACTCAATCTGAATGGCAGCATTACCATCCGAAATCGTGCGAATGCTACCATGTCAATCATAAATAATTTTCAGTTGTCGAATGGTTCTACACTGGAAAATCAAGGCCTATTTTTGGCGAAGCAGGATCTTAATACCAGTTCAGGGACGAGTTTAAGTAATGAGTATCGCCTTGAGATAGAAGGTAATTTTAACCCTAGTGGTAGCTTCAGCAACTATGGACGGGTTTACTCTAAAAAGCTCATAAACACCAACGCGGGTGCTCTAGTTAATAATTATTGTACTTTGGTTGCGACCGATGGTTTTAATAATAATGCGATGTTGATGTCTAACTGGGGTAAGATCTTAATGACCGATGCTTCCGGTGCGCCTAGTGGGCTTTGGCAAAATAATCTAGACTTTTTCAATGGCGTGGATGCGAAAATTGCGGGTAAAGATTTCACTAATAATGCGGCCTTCAGTGGCTCTGGTGCTTTAATTTTTTCAGGTGAAACGCGCAATCAAGGGAGCTTCATAGGTGATGCCACCAACCCTATTAATTTTTATGACGAGACCTCCACTGTAGGTCTATTATTTGATAATTATACCGTCACACCGATTAATACCTTCCGTTCTTTATTTGCCCGCCCAACTGAGCTAGATGCCCCTGCGACCTGTACTAGCCCCTATAAAGTGATCACTAATTTAAAACTATGCCCTGCCAATAGCGCTTTACAAAATCAAGCCAGCACGGTGATCAATGTAACCAGTAACAGTGTCGAAAACCCAACTCAAGCGCTCAGTTCATTAGACACAGTAGCAGCAACAGCCAGCGCAAGTAATTCAGCAAAAATTAATACCAATGGGGTACTGACTTTGGATTTAGGCAAAGTCATTCCTGCTGATTCGCCGATCATTTTGTCACTGGCTCCGGCAGATAATGCAGCTCGAGTTAGCATTGAACTGTCTTTAGACGGTGTTGTTTTTAATTACAAAGGTAGCTTTGGAAATGCGGGGAGTTTAGGTACAGCCCCTATCAATCAATTAGCCCGAGTCGTGATTAATGCGAACGGTGGTGGTTCACAATATATTCGCTTGAGCTATGAAGCTGGCGCGATGTGGGTGGATGGTGCGGAATCCTTGCAAACTTGCAATGATAGTTATGATTATGGTGATGCTCCGTTAAGTTATGGGGTTGCAGCGCATAAAGTGGCTGCGAATAATCTGTATTTAGGTGCAATTATTCCCGATGCAGAGAGTGCGAGTATTCATTCAATTCGGGCAAACGGTGATACCACTGATGAAGACGGCCCACCCCTGCAAGCAGTCGGCGCAGGTATTTTTAGTTTTTCCGTTTTGAAAATGACGGATATGAGCTATAGCACAATTATTCGTACCACTAATCAGACAGGTAATCTAGCCAAACTAAGTGGCTGGATTGATTTCGATAAAAATGGCAGCTTTGATGCTGATGAACGGGCAGTGGTCGATGTTCCCACTGGCTCAAATAATCTCGATACCCCGCTAACTTGGTCTAGTATTCCAACGGATATTAAGTTGGGTACAACCTATATCCGCTTACGCTTAACTACGGATGCGACTGCTGCCACGCAAGCAGCAGGGATTGCACCAAATGGTGAGGTGGAGGATTTCATTTTACCCGTCCACATGGATATTCCACCGAATAGCCCAAGTATCTCTATTGCCACGACCTCGGCACCTTTGGCTTGTCAGTCAGTGATTTTCCAAGATGATTTTAATGATTTGAATCCAATCAGCACGAGTTATTGGGGAGCCAATCATGCAGGAGGGGCTATGCCGATTCGCTCTTGGACTGCTGCAGGAGGCGGTACGGATACCTATGGGTATTTGCTAGATTGGGGCTTAGGTTATGGAACGTCGATTTATTTTGGCAACGGTGCGGTGCGTAATGTTAGCCCCAGCTTAGGCAGTGGTTTTAGTTTTGATGCTCAAGGCAAGTTATTAACACCGATTGATGCTGTGGCCTTAAGGGACACGATTGATGATTTGGATGCTTCTGGGACAGCGCATGAAAGCCATTGGGGTGTTTTGCCGGTGAGTTTATCGCGTTCGTTCGCTACGACAGTCGGTAAAACCTATCGTTTATATTTCTCTGCCCTGCGTGAAACTGGAGATTTTTTACCCGGTATTATGCGGGTCGATGCACCCGGCGGTTCGATTCATTTTAAAGCCCCTGCTAGCACAGAAGGTATCTTGGATTATGCGATTGATTTCACCGCGACTAGCACAAGCTCTTCGATTAGCTTTGTGAATTATGGCCATTTTGCTCCGAATAGTAATGGCTACTGTAATGTGATGAATAATGCTTGGTGTACCGTAGGTGGTTTGGATAATAACGGTAAAACAGCTAATGAGCTCAGTATCGACAATGTAAGGCTGGTGGAGGCCGCTTGTGCGACGGGTGGGATTGGTGGCTATGTGTATCGGGACACTAATCTGAATAATACCTATGAGTTAGGTAGTGAAACGACGATACCTGCGATTACTGTGAGAATTTATGATGAAAAGGGTACACCGGCGGATCTCACCGATGATCGTTTGGTCGCGAGTCAGTCCAGTTTTGCCGATGGACATTATGTGTTTCAGCAGTTGGATGCGAATGCAAGTTATCGGGTAGAGGTTGATACCAGCGATCCTGATTTGCCAAGTGGTTTAACGATCGGTACACCGCATCCTTCAACGGGTCTAGTCCCCTTAGTCAATGGTGTTAAAACGGCTAATTTTGGTTTTGATCCGGCTGCGGACCCTACAACCGAAGATACCGACGGGGATAGTGTTGCTGACATTGTGGATTTGGATGATGACAATGATGGAATCTTAGACGTTTTTGAGTGCACAGGTGGCCCAGCGACTGTCAGTGGCGCTAGCTGCCGTACCCAATCTGGCAGCTCCAGTGGTGGGACAAGCTCTGCTTCCAGTGCGTTCAGCGTTTCTTGCTCCGGTGCTCCGGCCAAAGCGGGTGACATTATTCGCTTTACTGATGTCAACAGTGCTTCTAGCTTTGCTGAAACAGTTAATATTGAATTTTTGGAGCGGGTGGCAGGTGTTTATACCTCAGCGGCCACTATCACCTACCCTGAGTTCAAAGGCTCTGGCAATGGGCTTTATCACTGGGGCATCCGTAATCCAAGTGTTGACTCGCTGAGATTGCGCTTTATTGCCACGGGATCGGGCTCTTACAGCATCAATTATTGCTTGGCTGATTGTATTGTCTGCGAAGACACCGATAGTGATGGTATTGACGACTCCAAAGATTTGGATAGTGATAATGATGGCATCCCGGACAATATCGAAGCACAAAGCACGACCGCCTATATTGCGCCTTCAGGCGTGATCAATAGCAGTGGTGTTGATACCAACTATGCAGCTGGTTTGACTCCTGTGAATACAGACGGAACTGGCACGGCGGATTATCTTGATCTTGACTCGGATGATGATGGTCTGTTTGACATTACCGAATCAGGCGCTAGCCTCCCCGATGCAGGCGGTGATGGCAGAACGGATAATCCTGTCGGCGTGAACGGGCTGGATAATACTCGTGAAGTGCTGGATAACTTCGATGATGTCAACGGCCTGTATGATAATACTCAAACTGACAATTTCACCGATGCAGACAATGATGTTCTGACTGGTGGTGACGTGGATTACCGTGATCGGCCTGCTCTTGACCGTTCTGATGCGCCCGCATCTTATGGGACACCAGTGCACACCGTGACTGGGGTACTCAAATTAGGCGTTAATGCGCCAGATGTTGATGGTGTGCTGTCACCCCTGAATGGCACTGGCGATGATGTGACTGGCACAGATGACGAGGATGGTGTGTCTACCTTCCCCACATTGATAGTTGGGGCAACCAGCTATTCCATTCCGGTTGCCAATATTTCAGCAACTGGCACAGGAACTTTGCATGCTTGGATCGACTTCAATAAAGACGGTACATTTACCTCGGGCGAGTATCGCTCGGTCACAGTTACCAATGGCACGCTCTCCGGCTCTTTAAGCTGGGCAGGTATCGTGGCTGGCTCAGTGGGAACGACCTATGCGCGTTTCCGCTTTACTTCGAGCGTTTTGACAGATAGCGCGGGAACAACCACGGTCGACGAACGTGCCACGATGGCAGCCGCTAATGGTGAAGTGGAGGATTATGCACTGACGGTTATCGCTACCCCAATCGCTGATCTTGCTGTCACCAAGACCAACGGTGTAAACAGTGTCAATGCAAATAGCAGCACAATTTATACCATCACTGTCACCAATAATGGCCCCAGTGCTGCCATCGCCACCCTAGCTGACCCTATCGCCACAGGGCTTAGCAAAACAGCGGTCGCCTGCGGTACAACTCCGGGTGTATGCGTGACTCCACCGACTGTCGCTAGCCTGCAAGCGGGCTTTAATACACCGAGTATTCCCTCAGGTGGAACTTATCAAATTAACGTGACCACGACCGTCAGCGCCACCAGTGGTAGTGTGGCAAATGCCGCCACGGTGGCTACACCTAGCGGTACAACTGACCCCAATAATAGTAATAACAGCAGCACTGACACCGATACGGTCACTCCAGTCGCCCCTGTTATCGTACAAAATCTATGTGATGCGCAGTTAAGCTTTACCACTGCCGCTGCCGCCAATCCCGCCCTGGGTTTATTGGATTACACGCCCATCGCCACTACTGGGTTAGGCGTGTATGAAAATGTCGGTGGCCTCGGCGTTGACCTCGTGTTACGCGCTCTCAATCAAGATGGAACTCCGATTGTGGGCGGTGGGTTTATATTGGATGGCTCAACCTCTGGCTTGTACAATAATTTTATACCTTGGCGCTTAGAGATCGAATACTACCGCACCGGTACTAACCAAATTGTTCCAGCAGCAACTGCCAACTTTACCCTGTCTTTAGAGGATTTCGAAGAGCTTGAGGGCATCCGCATTCCATCCGCACTGAATCTCTCTAGTAGCCAACTAGGTCCGATCAGTGTACGGGATGACACTTCCGTCATTTATAATCCGGGGGTTGCCAGTCCAGGGCCGAGTTATAGTGCAGATGGCCTAACCATTCTGGGCTTCTTCCCGACAGGTGCGGGTGTGCAAACGGGTAAATGGACGAAGGTCAGATTGCCTACGAGCGAATACCATAAGCTGACCGTCATGATCGAAAAATTTGGTGGGAATAATTCCGTTTTACGGCTCTGTTCTCCTTACGCCTCTAGTGCTGACCTTGAGCGCTCCGATGCCCCAGCCAGCTATACTGAAGCTTGGCATGATTATACACCGAGCACCTTACGCCTTGGCGCCAGTGTCGATTTCGACGATGCTCCTATTATGAGTGTGGATGCCTTGGGGGATGGTGCCGATGATGATGGTGTCACCGTTCCTACCTTAGTGATCGGTACAACCAGCTACACCATTCCAGCAGCGAATATCAGCGCAATAGGCAGCGGAACCCTGCATGCTTGGGTGGATTTCAATCGAGATGGCGCTTTCAGTGCCACTGAATACAAAGCTGTGACGGTAACCAATGGTGTTCTATCCGATAATTTGGTTTGGACGGGGATCACGACGGGTGCAGCAGGCTCGACCTTCGCCCGCTTCCGCTTGACCTCAACGACCTTGACGGACAACACAGGCACACCAGGGGTTGACGAGCGGGCAAGTGGTGCTGCCGCTAATGGCGAGGTGGAGGATTATGCACTGACGGTCGGTACTGGAGGATGTGCCATTAATGCGGCTGCTTTACAGAATGTAGCCTGCCATGCTAACGGTACACCGGCTGCACCTGCGGATGACCAGATCTATTTCAGCCTGAATCCCACTGGTACTGGTTTAGGCGTTAATTACAGCGTCACGGTTTCTGGCGGAATGACGATTGCGCCCGCATCGGCGGTTAACTATGGTACTCACCAATGGTTTGTCCTCGGTGCTGGTTCTGCCGGCAGTGGGAATAAGACGCTCACCCTTACGGATGGTGCCAATGCAAGCTGTACACTGGCTGTTCCATTGGCTGATCCCGGTAGCTGTGTATCGGCCTGTCCCGGTAATTTGCTTGCCAACGCCAGCTTTGAGCTGGATGCCCTGAACACGACACCGCCCACGGGCTGGAGTGGAACGGGTGTGGTCGCCGGGAATAACACGAGCGAGCCGGATGGTAGCAAGTTCGCTTACGACAATGATGGCCCTGCGGGTACCTTGTATCAGGATGTGCCTGCCGTTGCGGGTGAAGCGTTCTCCATGCGTTTCTATGCGGGGGCCCATGCACCGGGATCACAAACGGTTTCAATCCGCTATTTGAATAGCACGGGTGGAACACTGGGGACACCTGCTACCTACGCTATTGCCTTCGATACGGATAACTTTTCTCCACAGATCCTGGGAGGGCCTTACTCACTGGCTTTGGGCGCTGCTCCCGCAGGTACTGTCGCCGTCCGGGTCGAAGCCAATAACGGGGGGCTGGATTTTGCTAAAGTCGATGCACTGTGCCTTGAGAAAATGGGTTCGACGGGTTCGATCAGTGGCACGGTTTACACCGATAGCAATGGCAACAATGCTTACAATTCCGGCACTGAATCCGGTATCGGCTCCATCACGGTCACTCTGCTGAATGCGGCAAATAATGCCACCGTCGCCACGACCAGCACCGCCGCGAACGGCACCTACAGCTTCGCCACGGTGAATCCTGCCCTGACCTACAAGATTCAGGTGGATACGGCTGATCCTGATCTGGCAGGTAAAACCATTGGCACTACTAACCCATTGACGGGTATCAGTGTCACCGCAGGTGGCACAACAGCGAATCAGGATTTCGGCTTTGATACACTGGATTACGGTGACGCACCCGCAACCTATGGCAGCCCCATCCATCGTATTGCAGGTACACTCAAGCTCGGTGCCAATGCCCCCGACAGTGAAACCACGCTGACACCCCTGAATGGTACGGGCGATGATGTCAATGGCATTGATGATGAAGATGGAGTGGCCAGTTTCCCCGCACTGTTGGCCGGTGCCACCAGCTATTCCATTCCGGTTGCCAATATTTCAGCAACTGGCACAGGAACTTTGCACGCTTGGATCGACTTCAATAAAGATGGTAGATTTACCTCAGGTGAGTATCGCTCGGTCACGGTTACCAATGGCACGCTCTCCGGTCCTTTAAGCTGGACAGGTATTGTCGCTGGTTCAGTGGGAACGACCTATGCGCGCTTCCGCTTTACCTCGGGAACACTCACCGATAATGCAGGCACGACCACAGTCGATGAACGAGCCACCGCAGTTAATGCCCCTGACGGCGAAGTGGAAGATTATGCCTTGGCATTATCGGTTGGTAACTCGGGTTCTATTACCGGCAAGATCTTTGAAGATGTGAATTACGGCGGTGGCGCTGGGCGTGCATCCTCAGCCGCCGGTGCGGTAGGGGTTACGGGAACAAGGGTCGAATTATATGCGAATAATGGTAGCCTCCTTAGCAGCACTCTCACTGATACCAATGGCCAGTATAGTTTTAACAATCTGAGCGCCAATAATTATTTCGTGCGTGTCGTGAATAGCAGTGTTAAGTCGACGCGAGTGGGGTCTGATGGTACAGAGCGTGGTATCCAAACTTTCCGTACTGATGGGACAACCGCGACTCTGAATGAGGTCGGTGGGCGTCAAGTGACGGCTACGGATGCGAATGCAAATATTACCAACCAAACCCTCAATACCACGAGTTTCCTTTTGTCTGGAGGCGGTCAGGCTCAGTCTGTACAAGCGGTGACAGTTGCAACCAGTCAGAGCAGTGGGGTCGATTTTGGTTTCAATTTTGATACGGTGGTTAATACTAATGATAGTGGGCAAGGGTCTTTACGCCAATTTATTCTCAATACTACGGTCTTGGGTGGGGAGAGCAGTTTGGCACAAGCGGGGCGTACCGCCGGTAAAGAGCATGCGATTTTAGAACTCACCACGACTGATCCAAATTATCAAGCAGCCCAACAATATTGGAGGATTTCCGTACAAAGTGAATTGCCTCTGATCGGGGACGATATAGTGATTGATGGTTCTACCCAAGCAGCTCGGGTAGGCTTTAGTTTCGCTAATCGGCCGACGATTGAGTTGAGCGGTAGTAATCTGCCCGCAGGTGTACTTGGCAATGGTTTGCGCCTGAATGGGGTCAATGGTGGTAGCACGATTAGATATTTGGCAATTAATCGCTTTACAACCGCAGGTATTAAGATCTATCACTCCAAAAATAATCTGATTGAAGCCAATTATATTGGTACTGACCCCACAGGCACGGCGACTAACCTAGGTAATACTGGGCCTGGGGTTGATGTAATGAGTCCTTCTGGCCTGAATTTTATTCAGAATAATCGGATTGCTTATAACCAAGGCGATGGTGTGGTTGTATGGAACTTTAATGGCGTCGGTACTAACGAAGCGGCGCGTATTTCTAGTAACAGTATCTATGCTAATCTGGGTTTAGGTATCGACCTAGCCGATGATCAGATCACACTTAATGACCTAAATGATGCGGATAATGGTTCGAATGACTTGCTCAACTTCCCGGTATTACAACAGCTGGTGATTAGTAATGGCAATGCCTTGGTGCGTGGTTGTGCACCCGCCGGAGCAGTCGTGGAGTTTTTCGAGGCCGATGTCAGTGTGGGCGGTGCTGCCACAGCGGGTAGCAATCGGTTTGGTTTATCACAGGATTATGGTGAAGGTCAGGTCTATTTAGGTAGCATGGTGGAAGGGAGTGTAGCCGATACGGATAACGGCAATTGTAATGTCCCTGCACAAGATGGTAACAACCACACGGGTATGAAAGCCTTCCAATTCTCTGTACCAACCCCGGCTAGCTTGATGACAGGTGATGTGCTGACTGCCACTGCAACTTTGAGTGTAGGTACTTCCGAGTTTGGACCGACCGTCACGGCGATTGCTGGCCCGCCACCGATTGGTGCAGGGAGTTGTGCAGCGACGGGTGGTTCAGATATTCTGTTCATTGTCGATAATTCAGGCTCAATTACTGAACTAGAATATGCTGATTTTGCCCAAACCATTCAAACCGTGGGTAGTCAGTTATTGGTGAATAATCCGAATAATCGTATCGCAGTGGCTCATTTCGGCGGACCTTCGGATTCTCTGGTCAGTGGTGGTCAGTATGTTTATATTGAGCGTGACTTCTCCAGTACCGCGATGTCTGCACCAGTGCGGCAGTTTGCTTGGGGTGGGGCTTTTAATGCTAGTTGGACGGCTGATCATTTGGCGGGTGCTATCCAACAAATGCGCTATGCCTTGGATGGTCAGGTCAGTACCCTGTCTAGTTATATTCTCAGCCCAATCAAGGAAACAGCGCGCAATACTGCAGCACCTTTACAGATTGTATTAATGACCGATGCAGCACGTTATATAGATGCTGTGCCTGTCGATATTTCTATGTTGATTGATCCACCCGGCTCAGGTGCAGAACCTGATGATGGCTCGGCTTTCACTGTGTATAACCAAATGAAAGCCGAAGGCGTATCATTTTCAGTCGTCAGCTTTAATCCAGAACCGGTTGATATTGCGGCCTCCGCTGCGATTGCTTCAGTGGGAGGTGGCTATACCGCCGCGATTGAGGCAAATCCACAAGATCCTGAGGGTTCACAAACCACGCCACGTCGTTATGTTGCAGTGACTTCGGGTTTCCAATTAACCACTGAACAAGTGGATGAATTGGTCGAAGGAACAGCGATTTGTAGCAGTGGTATCTCTGGGACTATTTTCGAGGATACCAATTATGGAGGTGGGAGTGGTCGTCCTTTCGGGACTGCGGGTACTGTGGGAATCGCAGGGGCGGTTATTGAGGTGTATGACCAGACGGGTAATTATGTGGCCAGTATCGTCAGTGCAGCCAATGGCAAATATATGCTGCCCAATCTGCCAGATGCAGATTACTGGGTACGGGTTGTGGATGAGACGGTGAGTTCTAGTCGATTAGGCTCGAATGGTTCTGAACTAGCGGTGTTGACTTATCGCTCAGATGGTGTCGCCGCGACCACGAATCAGATTGGTGGTAATCGGCCAAACTTGGTTGATGCGGGTGTGAATCCGGGGACTGCGACCTTAAATACGACGACCTTCTTGTTTAGTGGTGGTAGTTTAACGGCTAAGCCTGCGCAATCAGTGCAACGAGTAACCCTAGCAGGTAATAGTGTAAAACAGGTTGATTTCGGCTTTAACTTTAGTACAGTGGTCAATACGAATGACAGTGGACAGGGTTCGTTACGGCAATTTTTATTAAATAATAAACAGTTGGCCATCAATAGTTTGGCACAAGCCTTACCTGCTGCCTTAGCTGCTGAGTATCCAGCCGGAACTGAAACCAGTATTTTCATGATCCCAGCTAGCCAACTGACGGCCGGTGAAGCCCTGATTAATTTAACCAGTGGTGCTCTAAGTTTAGAGCGGGCGAATACGGCGCTGGATGGGCGTACCCAGCTAGCTAATATTGGTAGTGGTCGGATTGTTTTAGATAACAGTACGAGCAATGGCTTGAATTTATTGCCTAGTGCAACAGGCTCGGCAGTTCGTGATCTGACAGTGAGCCATGCTGCTGGTAGTGGTGTGGTGTTGGATGATACTGATAATGCAGTGATTGAGCGGGTCGCGGTGCTCAATAATAGCCAATACGGTATTAGCCTAATCAACGAGGTGCTCAATAATCGGGTGATCACCAATACGATTGCACAGAATACTTGGGCAGGTATCGCCCATATCGGTAATGGCCTAGGCAATACCTATAGCCAGAATAGTATTCATGACAATGGTGGTTTGGGGATTGATTTAGGCGTTGATGGCGTGACCGCGAATGACAATCTTGATAGTGATACTGGCCCTAATAAGTTACTCAATTATCCAATGGTTGAGGCAGGTTCTTCTATTAGTTCAAATGGTACGAAAGTCGTTGCTTATGATTTTGATCTGGATCTGCCGACGAATACGCATGGTTATCGCCTAGAGTTCTTCCGTAATACGTCGGTGGATAGCTCCAAGCATGGGGAGGGTGAGATCTATCTCGGTTATGTGGATATTAATCATGCGGGTGGTGGGGTATTAAACTTTAAAGGCTCACTCAACGCTAATCAAACCGTGCCTGCGAATGCCAATATTGCGGTGACAGTAACCGAGAAAACCAGTGCGACGAGCCTAGGCAGTACCTCGGAGTTTTCTGGGGTACAGAATGGTTCAGTCTCAGTGTGTACTGATTTGATTAGTGGTACAGGTGCGGATATGACAGTGAATGAAAACTCACCGGTCATTACTTATCTGGAAGCGACTGATGATAATGGTAATCCGATTACTTATGTGATTAGTGGCGGAGCTGATGGTCAGCAGTTTATCGTGCAAGACCCCAGTCCGGGTGCAAGCTTAGACTGCAAGCTGATCGTCTTCCGTAACCCTAATATTGTGAGTGCACGTTCGGCCTCTATCACTAAAGCCTCGCCGTTGTTAATACCGGGGAATTATGAAGCCCCTAGCGATAGTGGTGGTGACAATCGTTATGAGTTGACGATTACTGCGACCGTCAAGGGGCAAGCTTATGTGCGTCCAATGACCGTAGGAGTCAGAGATATTAATGAGTTGCCTGTCATTATCAATGAAAACCAGACAGAGGTTTTAGAGGGTAAAACTGGGGTAGCACTTAATGTTGAATCCTTCGATCCTGATGCAGGTGATCAGGAAGGGGCAGGGATTAGCTATGCGATTTCGGGTGGCGCTGACCGCAGCCGTTTTAAACTTAATCCTAAAACAGGTGAGTTGAGCTTTATCGCAGCGCCGGATTTTGAACAGCCGTTAGATGCAGACAAAAACAATATCTACGTACTGGATGTGCGGGTGATGGATGATCAAGGGCTGAGTAGTGTGCGTAGCCTAAAACTGGCAGTGATTGATGATCAGCTCAATGAGGGCGTTTATCTGCAAACTAAAGTCTTGCTACAAGGGCCTTATCTCACTTCAACTGGACTGATGCAGGATAGTTTACGGGCGACAGGTTTATTGCCGATGGTTCAGCCTTATACAGCGAGTCCGTTTAATTACTTAGGGACTGAACAGCTGAATGTGGATTTAGCTACCGTGACAGGTAAGGATGCTGTAGTTGACTGGATACTGATTGAATTACGTGAAGCAGCGAATCCCAAAGTCGTAGTGGCGAGTAAAGCTGGACTACTACAGCGGGATGGTGATGTGGTTGATGCACTGACTGGAGCGGCTGCACTGAACTTCCCGGTAGCAGCAGGCAATTATGTTGTGAGTGTGCGGCATCGTAATCACTTAGGTGTTAGAACGGCTACGGCAATTGCCTTGGCTGGCCAAGCAACTGTCGTTGATTTCAGCCAAACCGCTACTCAGGTCGCGGGTCTACATGCGCGGCTTGAAAGTGCAGGCTTAGCCTTGCTGTGGGCAGGTGATGCTAATCAAGATGCCCGTTTAATCGCGATTGGGATTGGCAGTGATGCCGGAGTAATGCTCAATGCGGTCTTCAAAGCACCTAAAAATACTAACCTCAATAGTAGTTATCGCCTATCAGGTTATTTAGCAACTGACTTGAACATGGATGGAGTGACTCTGTTTATGGGACCCAATAATGATGCCAATATTTTATTGGGGAATCTATTTTTATTCCCGAGTAATAAGGATAAAAATAGTAACTATATAGCAGTAGGTGGATTAGCTAAGTAACTCAAGGGGCTGGCAGGCACAGAGCTTTGCCAGCCCTTAGTCCGCCTGTCTGTAAATTTAGCAGATTAATTAAGCTAGTCGCTACAATCAGCTGATATTAAAAATAATAATTTTAGGAATTCACAGATGCACAATAAAAATAAATCCTCCATTTTTAGTCTATTAATCACCCTAAGTCTAGGCTTGACTGCAAATTCCGCTTTAGCTGATCCAGTGCTTGAATATAAGCTAGCACTCGCTGATGATGGTAAAAGCTATGAAGTTTGGATGAAACCCTCAGTAACACCCAAGCCGAATATTAGTTTAACGGGGCAGCTGACTCTAAAAGTGCCGCATGCCGCGAAATTTAAACCTTTGAATGTGGTAGCAGGGGTGGAGGGTGCTGATTGGATTGAAGCTTCGCGGGTCGATGCACCTAAAGAAGATCCTGAGCATGATTATATTTCTTTCTCTTATATTGGCGCACAAGGGAATAGTGCACAAAATTATCCTTGGGTGGCAGATGAAGAGCTTTTAGTGTTTTCATTTGCTAATGAAAAAGGTTGTGTGAATGGTCTGAGCATTATGCAGGATAATGATCCTTTTAATATCCCTAATAACTCGCAGCAAACCAATCCCGGCAATCAATTTACCAATTTAGGCTGGGGTGCTGTCGGCGAAAATAATTTTAAAGGTGTTTATGGTGCTTCACCTAAATGCTTGAAAAAATAATAATTTAATAAATAAATTCAGAATTAATTGAAAATAATAATTGAAAATATTGAACAAGTAATAATTAAATAAAGTATTAGATTGTATTAGCTTCAGTAAAATTGTTTATTCTGGGCAGGCAATTTGAGTTTGCTTGCTCTAGAGCCTTTGCGTCAAAATAAAAAAGAGATAAAGCAAATGCGTACCCGCACCTTCACGTTAAATAAGTATTTAGGGCTAAGTGTTTCTGTGTTTTTACTCGCTGCGAGTAGTCAGGCAGCATGGGCTGCTCCTAATGTTGAATTTGCTATTCGTTGGAGTACTACTGATGATCGTTATCATGTTTATATGAAGCCAAGTATTACTCCTGCACCCGATGCTCATTTAAATGGGCAAGTGACTATAGTTGTACCACACTCGAGTGAATTAAGCACGGCTTTTAAGATAAACGATCTATTTTCTACAGTCGTTAATACGACTTGGTCATCCAGTTCACGGGTAAATGCTCCGGTTGAAACTAACGGTGCTTATGATTACCTGTCTTTTATCTTAAGAGCTGATCAAGTCAATGCCTTTGCATGGCAAGCTAATAAAGAAATTGAAGTATTTAATTTTGCTAATGCAGGTAAGTGTCTAGGGCCAGTCACCTTAATGGAGAATACCGATCCATTTAATACCGGTTCTAACTCAGCACAAACGAATCCGGGGAATGAGCTAAGTAATATCGGCTGGGATATGGGTGAAAATGCTTATTTAGGTAGTTACGGAGGTGCTGCTAACTGTGCTGATAGTTTAGACACCGATGGTGATGGCCTAAATAATGGTTTAGAGCGTCAATTAGGGACTAATCCTGATAATCCAGATACCGATGGGGACGGTCTAACAGACAGTGTTGAGGTGAATATTACTAAAACCGATCCACTCAAAGCTGATATGGATGGCGATGGCTTAACGGATGGGCTGGAAGTGAATACCACCAAAACTAATCCTTTAAAAGCTGATACCGATGGTGATGGTTTAACCGATGGGTTTGAAGTCAATACGACTAAAACTGATCCACTCAAAACGGATACCGATGGAGATGGTATTAGTGATCAGGTTGAATTAAATATCACTAAAACCAATCCACTCAAAGCGGATACCGATGGGGATGGTTTAACCGATGGAATGGAAGTCAATACGACCAAAACCGATCCGTTGAAAGCGGATACGGATGGTGATGGTTTAACTGATGGGGCTGAAGTTAATCTAAATAAAACTAATCCATTAATGATAGATTCTGATGGTGATGGGTTATCTGATCATTATGAGGTGAATGTTTCTAAAACTGATCCGTTGAAAGCCGATACGGATGGTGATGGGATAAATGATAGCACTGAAATTAATATCACTAAAACGAATCCTTTAAGTAGTGATACCGATGGGGATGGTATGACGGATAGTACTGAAATCAATACCACTAAAACTGACCCCTTGAAAGCGGATAGTGATAGCGATGGCGTGAATGATGGTATTGAAATTGGTCCTGATCCTTTAAAGCCAATAGATACGGATGCAGATGGTAAGATTAATGCACTCGATACCGATGATGACAATGATGGTTTATTGAGTGTAAGCGAAAACTACAATGGGGCTACACCGACGGATGATGATACTGATAAGGATGGTAAACCCGATTATCTCGATAGTGATGATGATGGGGATGGCAAGCTTTCAGTAGCAGAATCCAATGATCCGAATAAAAATAACTGGCCTGATGATGCACTAGACAGCGATGGGGATGCTAAGCCGGATTATTTAGACAGTAATGATACCGATGGTGTAAAGGGTGATCTGGATAAAGATGGTCTGACGAATGAGCAAGAACAATTAATTGGCTCTTCACCGACTGATGCTGATAGTGACGATGATGGTATTCCTGATGGTCAAGAGTTTGGAACTGCCGTTAAAGCCCGCGATACGGATGCCGATGGCAAAATTGATATCTTGGATGCGGATGATGACAACGATGGTATTCCAACGCTCACTGAAGATATGAATTTAGATGGCGATAAGAATCCCTCAACCCATCCTTTAGATACCGACACAGACAGTTTGCCTAATTATTTAGATAGCGATGATGATGGTGATAAAAAGCTAACGGCGATTGAAGACAAAAATCTTGATAGTGATAAAAATCCGGCGACCAGTCCGACCGATACGGATAGTGATGGAGTTCCCGATTATCTGGATGCAGTGGACACGGATGGCCCAACAGGCGATAAAGATGGGGATGGCTTAACTAACAATTTAGAACTGAGCTTAGGTACCAATCCTGACCTTCGCGACAGTGATAGTGATGGTGTGCCAGATAATCTTGAGATAGGCAGTGATCCGACTAAACCCCTGGATACGGATGCTGATGGCAAAATCAATGCTTTAGATAGCGATGATGACAATGATGGTGTTCCAACCGCGAGTGAGGACTTAAATCTGGATGGTGATAAGAATCCAGCGACACAAGCTACCGATACGGACAGTGATGGTAAATCGAATTATTTAGATGCCGATGATGATGGTGATGGTTTGTTAACCAGCAGTGAAAACTATAATAGCAACACGGCCTTAGATGATGACACTGATAAAGATGGCAAGCCGGATTATCTAGATAATGATGATGACAATGACGGTATCTTATCCGCGAGTGAAGGTAATGACCCGAATAAAAATGGTTTACCTGAGGATGCCGTGGATGCAGATCAGGATGGAATTGTCGATTACTTAGATGCCACCGTGAATGCGATTACTTTACAAATGCGTGCGATGTTGCAAGGTGCTTTCAATAGTTCAAGCTTATTAATGCGGGATGATCTGCGTGCGAAAGGTTTAATTCCCAGTAAACAGCCTTACACCGTAGCACCTTATGCTTATCCAGGTGTGGAACAAGTGGCTACGAGTCAGCTGAGTATCACGGGTAATAATGCCCCCGTGGATTGGGTATTGATTGAGCTACGCTCGCCGATAGATGGTAAAACCGTATTGTACCGTAAAGCCGCGCTAGTCCAACGGGATGGTGATCTGGTTGAGGCCGACACAGGTAATAGTACCTTACGCATCTCAGGTGCTTTGCCCGGCAATTACTATGTTGCTATTCGCCACCGGAATCATCTAGGGGTGATGAGCTCATCGGCGGTAAATTTAATGACGACACCGACCTTAATTGATTTTACGACTTCTACTACCAAGATCTACGGTGATGCAGCCGGACGCACCCAAACTAAAGGTGTTAGTTTACTGTGGGCTGGGGATGCCAATATGGATACGCGCTTAATCAGTAATGGTGTCGGGCAAGATGCAGGAGTGATTTATGCAAAAATATTAAGCGCTCCGTTGAATAGTTCGTTCAGCAGTAATTTCGTTGTCAGTGGTTACAATACCACCGATTTCACCCTGGATGGGGACACCATTTTTACTGGCCCGAATAATGATACCAATATTTTAGTGGCTAATGTGTTGGTTTATCCAGCAAATACGAACTTCAATGCGAACTACATTGTAAAAAGTCAGTTACCTTAGCAGGTTAAAGTTGAAGGTGGGTTATTAACCCACTTTCACTGAAAAACTCGGCTGATTTAATAAGAATTAAAACTGGTAAATAATTATGAAAAAGTCACTGAAGCAAGCTGTTCTTAGGGGGATTACCTTAGTTCTTACTGCCCAAGCAGGCTACGCCTTGGCTGCACCCACTGAGGGGGTCGAGTATAGTATCAGGTGGGATGGCACTAGCGGTCTCTATCGTGTTTATATCCGCCCAGTGGCTACTCCCGCCGCACCCGATATTCCGATCTCGGCGCAGGTGACGATTCGTGTACCGCATACGGAGTTACCTAATCAATTTACAATTCCGACCACGGGGATTACGGCTGCGCATAGTGAATGGGCTTGGCCTGTTACCTCAAAAGCCTATGCACCCCCCGAAAGCTCAAGCTTTGATTATTTTTCTTTTACCGCAAGTATTCCCAACAGCACTTCCCGTGATGTGGGCTGGCAAGCAGGGGTAGAGCAAGAGGTCTTCAGTTTTAAGAATACTGGGAAATGTTTAGGGGCTATTTCAATTATCAATAATGAAACCGATCCTATTATCGGTGGGGTATCGAATCTTAATGCCGGTAATGAGTTCAGTCATAACTCTTGGGCTGGGGATAATGATTATCTGGGTAATTATGGCAGTCCCGCTGAAGCTGATTGTACGGCGAGTGCCAGTGCTAATACTGCGCCTAATGCGGTAACAGACACTATCTCGGTAGTGAGTGGTAGCTCGATCACTGTTGAGGCTTTAGCCAATGACACGGATGCAAACAATGACACTTTGACTCTGCAACATGTCACCGATGGTGATTTTGGGAAGGTTGTCATTAAAAATGGCAAGCCCGTTTATACCGCTGATGCGGCTTATGTGGGGTCGGATAGCTTTAGCTATTTTGTGTCTGATGCTAAGGGTGGCGTGACTGAAGGTACGGTCAATGTGACCGTGACGAGTGGATCTTCTGCCACCGATACGGATGGGGATGGTTTGAGTGATACTCAAGAGCAAACTTTAGGTACGAATCCTGCCCTCGCGGATACGGATGGGGATGGTGTGCCGGATAAAGTCGAAGTCGGTGCTGATCTGACTAAGCCAGTCGACACCGATGCGGATGGCAAAATCAATGCCCTCGATACGGATGATGATGGCGATGGTATTCCCACTAAAGGTGAGGATCAAAATCTAGATGCAGATAAGAATCCAGCGACGCAAGCCACCGATACGGACGGGGATGGTAAACCAAATTATTTAGATGCCGATGATGATGGCGATGGCAAGTTGACTAAGGATGAGGATAACAACACCGACGGTGATGGCAATCCGCAAACTAATCCACGGGATACAGATGGCGATGGTGTTCCTGATCCGATTGATGCCAGTGATAGCCCTACGACCTCAACAAACGCTGTGCCCAAAGCGGTGGCGGATAGTGCCTCGGTTGTCGCAGGGGGATCAGTGACGATTGATGCGCTTGCTAATGATACCGATGCAGATGGTGATACCTTAAGTATTGATAGTGTAATGGAGCCAACTCATGGTTCAGTCTCGCTGGTATCGAATAAACTGATCTATACCGCTGATTCCAGCTATGTGGGGATGGATAATTTCACTTATGTGGTCTCAGATGGTAAAGGTGGTAAAAATACCGCGATTATCTCCATTACCATCACGGCTCAAGCTTCAGGAGGGGATACGGATGGCGATGGCTTGACCGATGCCCAAGAGCAAACCTTAGGCACTGACCCTAGTAAAGCGGATACGGATGGCGATAGTGTGCCAGACGCTAAAGAGGTGGGCAGTGAGCTAGCCAAGCCGATAGATACCGATGGCGATGGTAAAATCAATGCAGTCGACAAAGATGATGATAATGATGGGATTTTCAGTCTCTATGAGAATTATAAGGCGGCGGGTGTACTGAATACGGATACCGATGCTGATGGGATACCCGACTATCTTGATGGCGATGATGATGGCGATGGAGTACCGACTCCTCAAGAAGGTGCTGATGCTAATAAAGATGGTAATCCAAGCGATGCAGTGGATGTGGATAAGAATGGTTTACCCGATTATTTGGATAAAAACTTTATTAACACGGTAGTCAGTACTCAGGTGTCAGTGCCGACCCTAAGTCAATGGGCGCAGCTTGTGTTGACGATGTTGTTAGGTTTTCTAGCGTTTCGGCGTTTTTCTAAAAAGCAGTAAAGCACATTTATTTAATTAATTAAAAGGTCAGGGGTTTAACGCCCCTGACCTTTTTTATTGATAGATAAAAAAAATTATTTGACTGTCAAAATGTTGTGGAAATACAACTTGCAATCAAAGCAGGGTATCCATAATCTTAGGAGTGTATTCGAGGTTGCGATGTGGGCTATCTATTATCGGTCATGCACAGGTGAGTTAACTAAATCGTTGATCCTAAATGGTATTGATAATAATATCTAAATATAACTAACACCTTTATCATTCATGTTTTATACAAAATAATAACTCTTGGTGCATGGGCTATTTTCAATTACTAAATCAAAGGTTTGAGGGCATCTCTATGAAAGTCATGAAGTGGGTAACTGTTTTTTCTGGTTTGTTAATGTCTGCAGTGGCTTCTGCACAAGTATCTAATTTTTCTTTTCAAGATATTTACGGTAAACAACACCAATTTTCTGAATACAAAGGTAAATGGGTGATTGTTAATTATTGGTCGCCCCAATGTGGACCTTGCTTATCGGAAATTCCAGCTTTAAAGCAAGTGGCAGCACAGTATCGTAATAATGTCGTGGTATTAGGCATGGATGCAGGTGAAACACCCAATGCCGAGTTACGGCGTTTCATTCGCCAAAAAGGGATTAATTATACCGTGGTACCCACTCAAGATAGCACAATGTTTGCTCTTGGGTTAATTTATGGTGTGCCAACCACTTATATTG
Source organism: Thiothrix eikelboomii (assembly GCF_900167255.1). Taxonomy (GTDB): domain Bacteria; phylum Pseudomonadota; class Gammaproteobacteria; order Thiotrichales; family Thiotrichaceae; genus Thiolinea; species Thiolinea eikelboomii. Next base: position 228,074 of record NZ_FUYB01000001.1, on the reverse strand, counting down.
TTTCGCCTCAAGGTCAAGTGATTGATACGCATATGGGGGCTGTCACAGTCGATCAGTTGAAGGGATATTTTAATAGAGGCGCTAGTATGCTTTCCGATAAAGATACTCAAAAGCCTTGTACGGGTAACTTATGCTGATCATAAGTCTAGGTAATACTGACTGCTGATTAGCAAAAAACCATAAAAACCCGTACTTAAAAATACGGGTTTTTCATAATGGATCTTATTTAAGACGCAAGGATTGGCCCGGATTAATTTGATAGTTTGGAGCTTGTAAGTTATTCAAACGAATAATGTCTTTCCAATACACGCCAGTATTGCGCATGACTTGGAATACCGTATCACCGCGTTTCACAGTATAAGTATTGCCACCGGAGTAGTTATTCGGGGCAAACGAGCCACCGCTGCTGCTTCCGCCGCTTGCATAGGGGTCGGTGTTGGCGGTGTTACCTGAACTATAGCTATTTGAGCTAGGTGAGCTGTAGTCATAGTTGGTATTGGAGTTATTGTCGTAATAGTTAGACGGTGCTTTAGGCTGTGTACTATCGTAGTAATTAGAGTTGTTATTATTGGTAGCGCTACCGGCTTCGCCATAGTTATAATAGCTATTGTTATTCGTGGCAGTGCCATTGCCTGCTTGCCCAGAATAATCGTAAGTGCTGCTACTGCCGCCACCGTTATTGGTATTGCCCCCATAAGCATAGTCATAACCACTGTTATTGCCTTGCTGTGGGTTACCGCCACCTTGTTGATTATTATATTGGCCAGCGTTAGCACTACCACCACCAGAGGCTGAGCCAGCAGGGCAGGCTGGATTGCCATGTGTATGAGCTAAGCCTTGAGAAGGTAAGGGATGGCTGTGGACACGACCACAATGGGAGTGCGGTACACCACCATTATTATTGCCCGGATTATATTGTTGTGGATAAGGATTGGGATTGCGCGGAGGAGCTACATACGTTGTGCCGCCACCTCCCCCAGTATAGCCACCGCCACCATAACCACCACCTGTGGCATGGGTATGTCGTAAGCCAGTGCCAGGGAGGGCATGAGAGTGAACTTTGCCACCGTGAGAATGGGTCACGGCCTCTTTAGTAGCCCCTCCCCCGCCATAGTTGCTACTACCTGCATCATAAGTACTCCCCGTGCCGGATGAGCCATAAGGCGAATAGCCTGGTGCACAAGCTGTCATTGTTAACATGACTACGGAGCTTGCTGCGAGAAGCTTGATTGTTCTATCCATGAGATACACCTGTGTTATTTAAACGCTTAAAAAAGAGAGCAGCCACATTGCAAACAGCTAGACCCGTCGAGGCTACGAACCCAATTATCAAAACACGTTGGGGCTGGTGCAGGTACTGAGCGCTGCACTAAGAAAGAACGTGCTCCCAATTTGATCATGTCCGTAATTATAAATGGAATCAAGACTGTTGATAATGTACACGACGCAATCACTATACTTTTAGTGGTGTTTCATCCAAGAGTGCAGGCCCGAAAACATCTACTCACTCTTATCTGCATGGATACTTTGTCGTATAAATAACGGAAAAGTTTCAGTATCCATTTATTTTCCTAATACAAACCGTTCATTACAGCCGCTCACTACGAACTAAAGGTACGAATTGCACAGATTCAATCACTTGTTCTTGATAGTCAGTTTCGTTGGTTCGGGTGACAACTTTTAATACCTGAACCTCGCCTTGTTTTCCGGTAGGAATAATTAGACGTGCACCGACAGCAAGTTGTTCTAACAGGGCTTGGGGAATTTCTGCGGGTGCAGCGGTCACTATAATCCCATCGAAGGGGGCCTCATAGGCCAATCCCCAACTACCATCACTGAGACTGGTGCGAATATTACGATAGGCCAGCTCATCCAATAAAGCGCGGGCTTGTTTATGTAGAGCTTGAATCCGTTCAACCGAATACACTTTAGCAATGAGCTTGCCTAAAATAGCTGCTTGATAGCCCGAGCCAGTTCCCACTTCTAATACCTTTTCTAACGGATGCTCACTGGCTAAGAGCAGCTCAGTCATCCGCGCTACGATATAGGGTTGGGAGATAGTTTGCCCGTGGCCTATGGGCAAAGCAGTATCCTCATAAGAACGGGTGGCTAGTGCTTGATCCATGAATAAATGACGTGGAAGTTTGCGCATCACGGCTAATAAGGCTTCATTCTGAATACCTTGCTCACGCAGACGTAGGATCATGCGATCACGAGTCCGTTGCGAGGTCATGCCAATCCCTTCGATGGCTAATCGACTAAGAGCCATGAGCTTGCTCCTCTAACCACTGCTGCGTACAAGCTAAAGCTTGATAGCGGGTTAAATCACTGTGAATCGGGGTAATAGAAATATAGCCCTGTTCAACGGCATGAAAATCGGTATCTTCACCGGCATCTGCAATACTCCCGACAGCTCCCACCCAGAAAATTTCTCGGCCGCGTGGATCAGTACTGCGAATGGCTGGTTCTGAATAATGACGCTGACCTAGACGGGTCACTTTAAAGCCACGGATCTGTTCCCACGGCAGATTGGGTACATTAATATTTAAAATCATGTGGCTACGGTCTGGGTATTGATGAGTGAGCGGCAGCAAATATAGAACCGCATTGACGGCACTTTGCAGGTGACTAGGATCATGTGAATTCATGGAAACAGCGAGCGAGGGATAGCCTAAATGTCGACCTTCCATCGCTGCGGCCACTGTTCCTGAATAGAGTACATCATCCCCCAAATTAGGCCCTGAATTGATACCAGAAATCACAATATCTGGCGGACTCGCATACAATCCGGTTAAGCCTAAATGGACACAATCAGTCGGTGTACCATTCACGCTGTACAGATTTTCCGCCTGTGGGCGCAACCGCAGTGGATTCACCAAGGTGAGTGAGTTGCTTGCACCGCTGCGGTCACGGTCAGGTGCAACTGTGATAACATGATGCTGCGCTGCTAAAGCGAGGCGCAGGGCGGTGAGGCCGGGTGCTTGAAAGCCGTCATCATTGCTCAGCAATATATTCATGATGTCCTAAGTATTAGTCGATGCAATTATTATAGTTAGCAGGAGGATGCTCAATGCAAAACGAACACAGGCCACCTCCCGCTGATGACTTCGTGTTATTTCGGGAGTCTATGCAGGATGTAGCCCCCCTGCAACCGTTAAATCAAGCCGAGTTAGCACTCAAGAAGCCTCCTGCGATTCCTCTAAAAACTATCGAGGACGAACAGCAAGTCCTGTTAGATATGTTTTCAGATGAATACGACCCCACTGAATTACAACCCGGCGATATGCTGAGTTATTTACGTCCGGGGGTGCAACATCGGGTTTTTAATAAGTTAAAACGGGGTGAATATCGGGTTGCTGCCGAGCTAGATTTGCATGGTTTGAATATACGCCAAGCTCGTGCTTATTTAGCCGAGTTTTTAGTAACCGTTTATCCGTTACACGGCGAATGTGTGCGCATTATTCATGGTAAGGGTAATCGCTCAAACCATCGTGGCCCGGTGCTAAAAACTAAAGTGAATCACTGGTTGCGCCAACATGATCGGGTTCAAGCCTTTCATTCAGCTCGCCCGGTCGATGGTGGAACGGGTGCGGTGTATGTCTTATTAAAGCGTTAAGCTCAATCTGCTGCAAGTAGCTGCAAAAGCTCATAAAAAATAGGCATAATGCGTTTTCTTTTTGTCTTTATTATTCTGGATTCTTTTTGAAATGAATAAAAAACTCAGTCTATCCCTTGCGACGCTGTTATCGGTTGGAGCTTTATTGGCTGCTTGTGGTGATCAAGCGACTACGCCGGCCACAACGACCACAACAGCAACTACTACAACTACTGAAGCCAAGCCAGCTGATCCTGCTGCTTCAGCCACCGCCGCAACAGCAGCGCCAGCAACTACTGATCCGGCTGCTACGGCGGCACCTGCGCCCGCTGAACCTGCCGCTCCTGCTCTAGCAGCCAGCAGTTCAGCCGTCACTAGCTTACAAAGTAATGATGTGAAACTAGGTTCTGGTGCTGAGGCAGTGGCGGGTAAAACGGTTAGCGTACATTACACGGGCTGGCTGTATGTATGATGAAAAAGCTGCTGATAAGCATGGTACTCAATTCGATAGTTCCCATGACCGAGACGAACCCTTTGAGTTTAGTTTAGGGAGTGGCCAAGTGATTCAAGGTTGGGATCAAGGCGTCGTCGGCATGAAGGTCGGTGGCCAACGCACTTTAACTATTCCCGCTAGCCTCGCTTATGGCGAAACTGGGGCGGGTGGTGGTTTGATTCCAGCGAATGCTACCTTGGTTTTTGATGTTGAACTCTTAGATGTTAAATAAGTTGAGTGCTTATTCACGTTTAATTTAGGTTTAAATAAAAGACCCTACCCAGTGTGTATCTGTTCCAAGGCTAACACTGGGTAGGTCAAGCTAGCAGTTAAGCGGCTTTCCAGAAAATATAATCGGCTTGGTATTTGACAATCACTTTATTACCTAAATTGCTAGCACTACAGCTATGCGCAGGTGCTGCCCCCCCTTTGATCGCAAGCCGTTGAATGTAAGTTACGCCCTGCATCATGCCATTGCCCATTGCTGGATTGGCTTTCACTAATTGTAACGGGATATTTCCCTCACCCGCTGGAGCGGTAGCTAATTGTTTGCCCGTAACTTTTGAGCCATCATTATTTTCCCAAGTGGCCGGTGGGCCATAATACCGCCCGACCACTTGGCCACTGCGATTAAACAGCACGGCATCAGGGCCGACAAAAGCCCATTCAAATTCACTCGCGGCTCCTTGTTTAATCCGACATTGATAGGTGATTTCACCAACTCCTACGGTTTCCATCGCCATATTATGACCTGCGGGGACTTGAATGGTCGTCGGTAGCAATTCAACTGGCTTCATGCTGCTAGTTGAGCAGGCCGCTATCAATACAGCAGCAGAAGCGAGAGCAAGGATAGAAGGGTTCATGATGTTTTCCTTGATAGTTGAGGGTTAAGGTACTAGCCCGCTGTAGCTTAAAACTGATGCGGTCTGGATAAAGCTAATACGCAGTCGTTTGGAAATTGGATTGGCTTTGTGCTGATTTTCTATAGGTGGCACTCTATCAATGGCTAACTAATTGATAGCAGGTACTCTGGTTGTAAGCTCATTAAGCACATCTCTAAATCCGCTCATACACTTGACGCTCTTCGGGCGGGAGCTGAGCATGATAGAGCACGTCCTGCCCGTGATCGTCGATCAGAAAGTCGAGAATGCCAATGGTGTAAACGGCGGCGAGTTTGTAGTTCCAATCACCGCATTTGGCTTGTTCTTGAATCGCAAAGGTGGAATAGAACAGGCTACGATCTTTGAAGTAGATTTGTTTGACGCGCTGCAATTCACAATAAAGCGTTCACCGGACGGACTGAGGCAGTTGAGGTCAAAAATGACCTTGCGGTCAGCGGCACTGATGCCTTGGTATTCGTTTTCAGTGTAGGTCAGCTCCGACACTTAATGATGGGCGGGCAGTAGGGTGTTGAGGAAGCTGATCAACAGGTCTTTATTCGGCTCTTCGCCGAAGAGTTTTTTGAGGCCGAAATCGGTGAGAGGGTTGAGGTAGATGGGGTGCATGTCATCTGAAAGCTTTACCAAATCGGATCGAATACCGACAGTACTTGAAGAATGAATAGGTATAAGCTCATCGAGCCTTCTCCAACAACTATTATGCACCCAAGCGCCGAACTGTCCCACAAAGTAGGTATGAAAATCAGCAACTTCAAAGTTATCGGTCACTGTAGTTGCAACCGCTACTCCCGTCTCAATCGCAGGTGCCGCTGTCTCATACTCCATGACGGGTTCTGGACGGTGGAAACGCGGACTCCATTCAGCATTAAACAAATGCACAAAAGCTGCCGTCATCGCGCCATTAGCAAACTCATCTGTGACATCGTGCCGCGCCTTAGAGACAAGCCGTTGCTTTTTTGCTATAAAGCACTTAGCCGATCGGGCAATCGCTGCTTCAGTTTGCGCAAGTAAACCGAAGGGGAGGAAAGTCCGGGCTCCATAGGGCAAGATGCCAGGTAACGCCTGGGCGGCGCAAGTCGACGGAAAGTGCCACAGAAAATATACCGCCTAAACTATTTAATTAGCTTAGGTAAGGGTGAAAAGGTGCGGTAAGAGCGCACCGCGCCATTGGTAACAGTGTGCGGCAGGGCAAACCCCATCTGGAGCAAGACCAAATAGGAATGCATTGACGCGGCCCGCGTTGCATTCGGGTAGGTTGCTTGAGGTATATGGTGACGTATACCCTAGATGAATGATTGTCCTCGACAGAACCCGGCTTACAGATCGGCTATTTTTTCCTCAAATTGTATAAATAATTATCTAATAATGATCGAATAATGTTCTAATTGTGTTCAATTAATTCATTGGCTGTTTCGGTTCTATTTACTCACCCCCCCATACATTCGATTAGTTCTCCATCAATAGCTGATTAATTCTTCGGCTAATTTCAGCCGGAATTTTACGGCCGCCCTGCAGCTTTTCAAGCAACCCAAGCCGCCATTTGATTGACAGGGTGGGATATAATTTCTATCATTTAGGGTATGGTGGGAAAAAGTGGGGAAAAGTAGAAAAACGTGGACTAAACTCACTGTTAGATAAAAACTATCCAAGATACCTAAAGCCCTGAGTGACAGCATGTTTCGTGGCATCTCAAACATTTCAATAGATACCAAAGGGCGGCTGTCAATGCCTTCGAAATACCGTGACGCTATCTTAGCAAGTGCAGCAGGTCAGATTGTCATCACCGTAGACCATGTTGATCAATGCCTATTGATTTATCCGATGGATCAATGGCTTAAGGTAGAGCAAGCATTAATGAGTCTTCCTAATCTAAGTCGCCGTGTGCGCAATATGCAACGCCTGATCCTTGGGCATGCCGCTGAACTGGAGTTAGATGTACAAGGACGAGTCTTACTGCCAGCACCTTTGCGCGAATATGCAGGTTTAGACAAACGAGTGGTATTAGTCGGGCAAATTAATAAGTTTGAATTATGGGATGCAGACCAGTGGCAACAAGCCCGTGATCTTTGGTTACAAGAAGCTCGTGCCGACGATGAAGCTGATGACTTATTAAGTCAGGTTTGCATGTGATGTCAAAAGTACTTGTGCATACCACCGTACTGCTGAACGAAGCGGTAACGGCTCTCCATATAAACTCCAAGGGCGTTTATGTGGATGGTACTTATGGACGTGGTGGGCATGCTGCCAAGATTCTTGAAAGTCTTGATGTAGACGGGCGTTTAGTAGCGATTGATAAAGATCCCAGTGCGATTCAGCATGCGCTCACCGCTCATCAAGGTGACCCGCGTTTTAAGATTTGGCAGGGTTCGTTTCGGGATTTTCCACAGGCTTTGCTTGAGTTAGGTTTAGCACCAACCATTGATGGTTTATTGCTGGATTTAGGGGTGTCATCGCCACAACTCGATGAAGCTGAACGTGGTTTTAGTTTTATGCGTGAAGGTGCTTTGGATATGCGGATGAACCCAGCACTGGGCTTAAGTGCTCAGCAATGGTTAATGCAAGCGGATGAAAAGGACATTGCTCAAGTCTTGTGGTTGTATGGGGAAGAACGCTTTTCACGGCAAATTGCTCGCGCCATTGTTAAAGCGCGTGCGAGTGAGTCGATAGCAACCACTGTGCAGCTGGCGGATTTAATTGCTAAAGCAGTGCCTAAGCGTGAGCCGGGTAAAAACCCTGCAACCCGTAGTTTTCAAGCGATTCGGATTAAAGTGAATCAAGAGTTAGACGATTTAGAAGCTGGCTTGAAGGCTAGTTTAAAACATTTAAAAAGTGGTGGACGTTTAGCCGTGATTAGCTTTCATTCCTTAGAAGACCGAATGGTTAAGCATTTTATGCGTGAGCATGCTACACCGCCTCGGTTGCCAAAGGGTTTGCCGATTCAAGCGATAGCGATGACTCCACCGCTGCGCTTGGTGGGGAAAGGTTTGCGGCCGAGTGAGGCCGAGGTTGAAGTCAATGTACGTGCGCGCAGCGCGACTTTAAGGGTTGCTGAGAAGATCTAAGGATGAACCTACACCGCTGGCAAAGCTTAGCTACGGCGATGCTCTATGTGTTAGTAATTGTATTGGCAGTGATGGTGGTGGCCAATCGTCATCATGCGCGTCAGTTATTTGGTGAATTGCAGCAGATGCAAAAAGAGCGCGACCAGCTCAGTGCCAATTGGAGTCGTCTCATTCTCGAGCAGAGCACCCAGTTAAATCAAGTGCGTGTAGAAGACCAAGCCAAAAATGTTTTAGGTATGCAAAAACCCATGGCAGACAACACGCAGGTAATTCGTGAATGAGTAAACGCAAACTAGCATCGCCCGTTTTTCAAGGAAGAAGACGCTTCTTAATGTTGGCTTTGCTGGCGATTATTGGTGTGCTGATGCTCAGAGCAGTTTGGTTGGAGATCTTTGACCAGTCTATGTTGCAAGAGCGTGCTGATCAGCGTCAAACCAAAATTGTGACGGTTCCTGCTTATCGTGGGATGATTTTAGATCGCAATGGCGATCCGATGGCAGTCAGTACCCCCGTTCAAACCTTAAGCTGCAATCCTAAATTATTATTAGATACGCGCACTAGTTTGCGGGATGAGTATGAGGCGGCCTTGCGTTTAGCAGAAGCGACGCAAGGTGATGAGCGCTTAGCGGCTGAACGTGCTTTAGCGACAACTCGCTTTGTTAAGTTAGAAGAGTCCTTGCGTCGAGTCGAGGAAATTCTGGAGTATCCTCCGGGGCAATTATTACAAAACCTTGAGGAAGCACGCAGTAAGAATTTTTATTATCTCGGTCGACAATTACCTCCTGAATTAGCGGAAGACATCCTCGCTTTAGATATACCAGGTATTGAAAGTACATTGGGGTATCGGCGTTTTTATCCTTTAGCAGAAACCAGTGGCCATGTCTTGGGGATGACTGATACCGACGGTAAGGGCATCGAGGGTATCGAAAAAGTTAGCGATACGCTGTTAGCAGGTCAAGACGGGCGGATGCGAGTCGTCAAAGATGGGCGTAATCGGATTGTTGAAAGTATCGAAAGCCTAAAGGATATGGTGCCTGGTCAAGCGGTTCAGCTGAGTATTGATCGGCGGATTCAATATATCGCGTATAAGCAGCTCAAAGAGCAAGTAGTCCGTTTGGAAGCTAAGGCTGGCTCGATTATTGTGATGGATGCCCAAACCGGTGAAATCCTCGCGATGGCTAATTTGCCTTCATTCAATCCCAATAATCGTAAACAATTGGATGCTCAAAATTATCGGAATCGAGCGGTTACGGATAAATCAGAACCCGGTTCTACCTTAAAGCCTTTAACGGTGGCGGCGGCCTTAGAGTCACGGGTGTTATCACCGGAGGTGGAAATTGATACCTCACCCGGGCAATTAAAGTTTGGCAAATATACGGTGCGTGATCCTAGCAATTATGGGCCGATCTCCTTAGCGAGTTTGCTAGCCAAATCCAGTAATGTGGGCGCAAGTCGGGTCGCTTTGTTAATGAATCCACGCGATCATTGGATGTTTCTGAGCCGTTTAGGTTTAGGGCGTGTTCCTGCAGCAGGTTTCCCCAGTGAAAGCTCAGGCCAACTTTCAAGTTACACAGAATGGGGCAAAGTCGATCATGCCTCACATGGCTATGGCTATGGTTTATCCACCAGTTTATTGCAACTGACACATGCTTATAGTGCTTTAGCTAACCAAGGTCAGTTGATGCCTGCCACGATTTATAAACTGGATAAATTGCCTTTGGCTCAAACCGTGATGTCCGCCGCTAATGCTCAGGCAGTCGTGAAGATGATGGAGGCGGTGGTTCAAGCCGATGGGACGGGTAAACGAGCGATGATTGATGGGTATCGGATCGCAGGTAAAACAGGTACGGCCTATAAATTTATCAATAATGCCTATAGCAATACGCGCTATATGACAAGTTTCAGTGGCATCGCCCCCGCGAGTCGGCCGCGCTTAGTGGTCGCGGTACAAATTGATGAGCCGAAAAAAGATGATAGTGGTGGACGTGCTGCGGCTCCCGTGTTTTCTAAGGTGATGGCAGAGGCCTTACGCTTATTAGATATTCCACCCGATGACTTAAAACAAGCCGATACAAAAACAATTAAAGAGGGCAATACGTGAAGCAGCTGGCCAATTTATTAGACGGTTTTACTCAGGATGTTCCAAACTTAAGTATTCGTGGTTTGGCGTTGGATCATCGTCAAATTCAAGCGGGTATGGCTTTTATCGCTTTGCAAGGTACTCGTCAACATGGCCTAGCTTATGCAGCTGCAGCACTTGAGGCAGGGGCGGTCGTGGTTTTATATGAACCTGTTGCAGAGTTAGACTTGCCCCTTTTGTCCGTGCCACTAGTGGCTGTGCCACAGTTATCCAAAGTGTTAGGTTTAATCGCGCAACGTTATTATCAAGTGACGGCCGCTGATTTATCGGTGATTGGCCTAACAGGTACAGATGGCAAAACCTCCACGACGCATTTTATTGCAGAGGCGTTAACTTATTTAGGCGAGCCGGCAGCGGTTTTAGGTACTTTAGGTCGTGGTCAACCGGGTGCTTTGCAAAAAGGGACACATACCACGCCGGATGCGATTCAAGTACAACAGCAATTCCACGAGCTTAAGCAGCAAGGTTTTAAAACAGTTGCGATGGAGGTGTCCTCACATGCTCTTGATCAAGGGCGGGTGAATGGAGTGCAATTTGAGCTAGCTGTGCTGACTAATCTGACCCGCGATCATTTGGACTATCATGGCACAGTGGAGGCTTATGCTGCTGCTAAACGTAAATTATTTCATTGGCCAGCGTTACAACAGGTCGTTTTGAATTTAGATGATGCGTTTGGGCAGGATCTAGCTAAAGAATTGAGCCAAAGCCCTGTGAAAGTTTGGGGTTATGGTGTGGGCGCTGCTGCTGACTATCCAGCGGATGCGGTCATTGCTACGGAGGCGCAGTTTGATGCTCGCGGTATTCAAGCGACCGTGACCACACCTTTGGGTGTTGGCCAATTAACCGCCCCGGTGTTAGGGCGTTTTAATCTACACAATCTCTTAGCTGCTTTAACGAGTGTATTAGCGAAGGGTTGGTCTTTAGATGCTGCTTTGACTGCCTTTCAACAGGTGCAAACAGTACCCGGACGTATGCAGCGGGTGGAGTGTGCGGGTAAAGCAACAGGTTTATTGGTCGTGGTTGATTTTGCACATACTCCAACCGCTTTGCAGCAAGCCCTACAGGCGGCTAAAGCCCATACTTTAGGGCGGTTAATCTGTGTGTTTGGCTGTGGTGGGGATCGAGATGCTGGTAAACGCCCCTTAATGGCAAAAATAGCTGAACAAATAGCGAACCTAGTGATCGTGACGGACGACAATCCTCGTACAGAAAATCCACAAATTATTTTTTCCAATATTCGTGCCGGTTTTGCTCAGCCTGAAAAGATCTATTTTGAGCATGATCGTGCGGCAGCGATTCGTTTAGCTATCCAGCAAGCTAAAGCGGGCGATACAGTCGTAATTGCTGGTAAGGGCCATGAAACCGTGCAGATTTTGGCAGATCGCTCGATTCCTTTCGATGATCGTACTCAAGCCTATTTGGCTTTGCAGGAGTACGGCGTATGACTTGGTTGAGCCTAGCTCAAGTGGCCGAGTTGCTGCAAGCACCTTTGTATCAGGTGAGTTTAGCGGCTGCCCAGCAACTCAATTTAGAACGACCAGAGCGCGATTCGCGGGCTGTGCAAGCGGGGGATTTATTTTTAGCCCTCAAAGGTGAGCGCTTTGATGCGCATGAATTCGTACCACAAGTCGTCGGTAAGGCGAGTGCGGCTTTAGTGACACGTCCGGTGGCTGCGCCAATCCCGCAAGTGATAGTGCCGGATGTGAGTTTGGCTTTGGGGCAATTGGCGAAGCATTGGCGACAACAGTTTACTCAACCCGTGATCGGTCTGACGGGTAGCAATGGCAAAACCACCTTAAAAGAAATGCTCACGGCTATTTTGAGTCAGCAAGGCCAAACTTTAGCCACGGTGGGGAATTTAAATAATGAGTTGGGTGTGCCACTAACTTTATTACGCTTACGGGCAGAAGACCAGTTTGCGGTGATTGAAATGGGAGCTAATCATTTTGGTGAAATTGATTATCTGACCCATTTGGTTTTACCCAAAGTCGCCATTCTGAATAATGCTGGGGCCGCTCATTTAGAGGGATTTGGGGATTTAGCGGGTGTTGCACGGGCTAAAGGTGAGATTTTTGCGGGTCTAGCAGCCGATGGGGTGGCGGTGATTAATGCGGATGATGCTTATGCTGCTTATTGGCACGATTTAAATAAGCACCGCCGTTTACTGAGTTTTGGCTTTGCTAGTGATGCGGATTTACGTGGTGAGCTGAGTCTTGACCAGCAATTAGTGATTCACTACGGCGCTGATTCCGTCAGGGTGCATTTGAAACTTTTGGGCAAACATAATCAATTAAATGCCTTAGCAGCGGCAGCCGGTGCTTCCGCGCTGGGCTTACCCTTGACCGTGATTCAGCAAGGTTTAGAGTCCTTGCAGCCGGTTAAAGGGCGCTTAAATCCCAAGCAGGGTCAGCATGGTGGTTTAGTGATTGATGATACTTACAATGCAAATCCAAGTTCGACCGCTGCTGCGGTGGCAGTGCTTGCCGAACAACAGGGAAGAAAAATTTTAATCTTAGGGGATATGGCTGAATTGGGCGCAACCGGTGAACAACTGCATTTTGAAATTGGGCAAATCGCAAAAGCAGCAAAAATTGATGAAATTTATACGTTAGGGCGTTTAAGTGCCGCTGCTAGCCAAGCGTTTGGTGAAGGGGCTTATGCTTTTCAGGACTTAGCCGACTTACTAGCGGCATTAAGGCCAAACTTGACCCTTGACACTCAAATCTTGGTGAAAGGCTCACGTTCTGCACGGATGGAACGGGTAGTTGAGGCTTTGACTGAGCAAGGAGTCGCTACATGCTAGTCTGGCTCTTTGCACAACTGAGCGATCTGTATAGTGGTTTTAATGTTTTTCAATACCTAACTTTCCGCGCTATTTTAGGTGTACTCACCGCTTTAGCGATTGCACTCTGGACTGGACCGGCGATGATTCGAGCACTCACACGCTTGAAAATTGGTCAGTACATTCGTGAGGATGGCCCTCAACATCAAATGAAGGCAGGTACACCGACCATGGGTGGGGTCATGGTTATCCTTGCGATTAGCGTGTCAACCTTATTGTGGGCCGATTTAAGTAATCGGTTTACTTGGGTTGCGCTGGCGGTGATGCTGGGATTTGGTTTGGTCGGTGGTTTAGACGATTACATCAAGCTGAAGAAACGACGTAACTTAGGGTTAACGGCACGCCAAAAAACGGTGGGCTTAACTTTAGTCGGTTTTGCCGCCGCCTTTTTCTTATTTTATACCGCTCAATCTCCGACGGAAATAACCTTGTATATGCCAGTTTTGAAGGGTGTCCATTGGGAAATGGGTTGGTTATTTATTCCTTGGGTTTATTTGGTGCTGATAGGTACTAGCAATGCGGTCAACCTGACGGATGGTCTCGACGGCTTAGCGATTATGCCCACTATTCTGGTCGCCGGTGGTTTGGGTGTGTTTGCTTATGCCAGTGGTCATGCCTCGATTTCAACTTATTTAGGTGTACCCAAAGTACCCGGTGCGGGTGAGATGCTGGTGTTTTGCTCAGCAATTGTCGGGGCTGGTTTAGGATTTCTTTGGTTTAACTCCTATCCTGCGCAAGTCTTTATGGGGGATGTAGGCGCTTTGGCTTTAGGTGCAGCCTTAGCCATTGTTGCGATTGTGGTTCGCCAAGAAATTGTACTGGCCATTATGGGCGGGGTTTTTGTACTAGAAACCTTATCGGTGATTTTGCAGGTGGGCTATTTTAAGGCAACAGGTGGGAAGCGCATTTTCCGTATGGCACCTTTACACCATCACTATGAAAAGAAAGGCTGGCCTGAACCGAAAGTGATTGTGCGTTTTTGGATCATTACCGTGGTCTTGGTCATGATTGGTTTAGCTACTTTGAAGGTGCGCTAATGAAGTCAACGGCTAGTTCAAATTGGAGCACTTTAGTTGTCGGCCTTGGGGTGACTGGATTGTCTGTTGCGCGCTATTTAAAGGCAGCGGGTATAGATTTTGCGGTGGTGGATAGCCGCATAGATCCACCGGGCAAAGAGGAGTTAGCTCAGCATTTTGCAGAAGTGCCGTATTTCTTTGGTCAGTTTTCCGCAATAAGTGCTTGGTTTGAGCAGGCTCAGACTTTAGTTGTTAGCCCAGGGATTGCCATTGCCACTCCTGAAATTCATGCCGCTAAACAGCGTGGTGCTGAGGTTATTGGCGATATTGAGTTATTTGTCCGAGTGGCTCAAGCCCCCATCGTGGCGATTACTGGCTCTAACGGTAAAAGCAGTGTGACGACTCTTGTTGATCTCATGGTGAAATCAGCGGGTAAGCAGTCTTTAGCGGGTGGCAATCTCGGTGAGGCTGCTTTGGATTTACTGAAGTTACCGGTGCCTGATTGGTATGTGCTGGAGCTATCGAGTTTTCAATTAGAAACCACGCATTCTTTGCAGGCCGCTGCGGCGGTTGTCTTGAATGTGAGTGAAGACCATTTAGATCGTTACACCAGTTATGCAGAGTATGCAGCGGCTAAGCAGGTGATTTATCAAAATTGCGCTTGTGCGGTCTGGAATCGTGATGATGCTTTAGTAGGCTCAATGTTACCTGTTGGCCGGCCACAGCTCAGTTTTGGCTTAGGTGTGCCTGCAGCAGATGAGTACGGTATTCGTGAACATGACGGGCAAGCTTGGCTGGCTAAGGGTGAGGCTTTACTGCTAGCGACTTCTGCCATGAAACTCCCCGGTAGTCATAATCATGCCAATGCCTTGGCGGCCTTAGCTTTAGGTGAGGCTATTGGGCTGTCCTTAGACGGTCAGCTAGCGGGCTTGCGCGAATTTACAGGTTTGCCACATCGAACCCAATGGGTGCGGGAGCGCCAAGGTGTCTGCTGGTATGACGATTCCAAAGGTACGAATGTCGGTGCGACTTTAGCGGCTTTGCAAGGCTTGCCGGGTAAGACGGTTTTAATCGCTGGTGGGATTGGAAAGGATGCTGATTTCACCCCGCTTGGCCCAGTGATTCAAGCCAAAGCACGGGCAGTGGTGTTAATCGGTCGAGATGCACCTTTAATCGCCAAGGTGATTGCTTCTGAAGTGCCGGTGCATTATGCCAGCACTATGGAAGAGGCTGTGCAATGGGCCGCTGATTATGCACAGCCGGGTGATAATGTCTTACTCTCTCCCGCTTGTGCTAGTTTCGATATGTTCAAAAACTATGGGCATCGTGGTGAGGTATTTAGTGCTGCTGTTAGGAGCTTACCCGCATGAAAGTAAGCAAACCCACGAAGCTACTTGAACGGATCGAGGCTATTGATTGGTCACGCTATTTTGATCGTGATCTAGGCTTGGTTATTTTTGCGCTCATTGGGCTTGGGCTAGTGATGCTGGGGTCGGCTTCGTTTTGGGTAGCGCAAAAGACTTATGGCGATATGTATTATTTTTTCAATCGCCAGTTGTTGTTTGTGTTTGTGGGTGTGTTTTGTGCTCTTGCCTTGTACCAAGTGCGTATTGGCTTCTGGGAGGATTTAGGAGTCAAGCTGTTACCCATCGCAGTGATCTTATTGATTTTGGTGTTGATTCCGGGAATTGGTGTATATGTCAAGGGAAGCCGACGTTGGTTAGCTTTAGGGCCTTTTGCTTTTCAAGTCTCGGAGCTGGTGAAAATCATTATGATTATGTACCTATCAAGTTATATGGTTCGGCATGGTAAAAAATTATCCACTTCACCTTCTTATCAACCCTTAGTCATGCCTTTATTAGTGTTAGCTGGGGTGGGGGTTTTGTTATTGCTCGAGCCAGATTTCGGTTCGGCGGTGATCATTATTATGGTGGGGTTGGCCTTATTGTTTTTAGGTGGGGTGCCTTTAAAAAGATTAGTGATGTTTTTAGGCGGTTCTCTGTTAATTATGTTGCCAGTGGTTGCCCTTGAGGGTTATCGCTTGCGCCGGATTGAGATTTTCTTGAATCCTTGGGCGGACACCCAAAATACCGGTTATCAAATTATTAATTCACTGATCGCCATCGGTGATGGTGGGTGGTTTGGTAATGGTTTAGGGGCGGGCGTGCAAAAACTCTCTTATCTGCCAGAGGCACATAATGATTTTATTTTTGCCGTTTTAGCGGAAGAATTCGGTTTTGTTGGCATGATGTTACTGTTGGTGCTCTTTGGTTGGTTGGTGTATCGCGCTTTTGTGATTGGTTTTAATGCAGATAAGCAAGGCTTGCAGTTTGGAGCTTATGTGGCTTACGGCATTGGGTTTTGGATGGGTTTCCAAGTCATTTTGCATGTTGGGGTTAATCTTGCCGTGTTACCGCCTAAGGGGCTGACTTTGCCCTTCTTAAGCTATGGCGGGAGTAGCTTATTAGTGACTTTATTAGCAATGGGCTTGCTGATGCGTATTCACCGCGATACACAAATCCTTGCTTTAGGTTTACCAGTAAAAACCAGAACCAGTACTCGCAAGCCAGTGAAAGCTGCTGTGCGACGTTCTCCTTTATTAGGGGGCAATAAGCGTGCTTAAACCTAAACCGATTTTAATCACAGCAGGTGGTACAGGTGGGCATGTCTACCCCGGCTTAGCGGTTGCACGCGAGTTACAAGCACAAGGGATTCCTATTATTTGGATGGGGACTAAGGCGGGGCTAGAGGCGAAAATTATTCCAGCGGCGGGTATTGAAGTGGCTTGGCTTGAGGTTTCAGGTCTACGTGGCAAAGGTTGGCAAGCGCTTGCTTTAGCACCTTTCCGGTTAGCTAAAGCGTTATGGCAGTCAGTTGGAATTATGCGGACGCATCAACCAGCAGCGGTGTTAGGTATGGGCGGTTTTGTTGCCGGACCTGGGGGCTTAGTTGCTGCTTTGATGGGTAAACCTGTCGTGATCCACGAGCAAAATGCGGTGGCAGGTTTAACGAATAAGCTGCTCTCGAAACTCAGCAAACGTGTCTTGGAGGGTTTCCCCGGGACTTTTCCGAATAGTGACAAGGTTCAAGCCACAGGTAATCCGGTGCGGGCGGATATTGCAGCTTTACCACAGCCTTTAGAGCGGTTAGCGGATCGTGCAGATCAACCTGTGCGTTTATTAGTGGTGGGTGGCAGCTTAGGTGCCGCCGCTTTAAATCAAACAGTACCACAGGCTTTGGCCTTAGTCGCCCCTAGTGTGCGGCCTGACATTCGTCATCAAGCGGGTGCAAAGAATTTAGCAGCGGCTCAGCAGGCTTATCAAGCAGCAGGCGTTAGGGCTACAGTCACTCCGTTTATTGATGATATGGCTGAGGCCTATGCTTGGGCTGATCTAATCATTTGTCGTGCTGGGGCTTTGACCGTGGCAGAAGTGTCAGCAGCCGGTTTAGCGGCATTGTTTATTCCTTATCCCCATGCGGTTGATGATCACCAGACCGCGAATGCCCGTTATTTGGTTGATCAGCAGGCGGGTCTATTGCTGCAGCAGGCTGAGTTAAGCCCAGAGCGTTTAGCTAAAGTGCTAACCGAACTCTGCACTGATCGAGTGCGTTTATTAAAGCTGGGGATCGCTGCACGTCAGTTAGCGATGCCCTATGCCACTACACAGGTAGCCGCTATCTGTGCAGCTTATGCAGGTTATGATTTTCAAGAGACTAGGAAGCAAGCATGAAAACAGGGAATGACAACCTCGCCCGCAAACGAATTAATCGCCTGCACTTTATTGGGATCGGTGGGGCAGGTATGGGCGGAATTGCTGAGGTCGTTGCTACTTTAGGTTATACCGTGAGTGGTTCTGATTTGGCCGAGAGTGCCATGACTCGGCGGTTGCAAGCGATGGGCATTACTGTTTTCAAAGGCCACGCGGCAGAAAATATTGCAGGCGCGGATGTGATTGTGGTGTCGACGGCGATTGATGCTCAGAATCCAGAAATTATCGCTGCCCGTGAGCAACGGATTCCGATTGTAAGGCGGGCTGAGATGCTGGCTGAGTTAATGCGTTTCCGCCAAGGTATTGCTGTCGCGGGGACACATGGAAAAACGACGACTACAAGTTTAACCACGAGCTTATTAGTTGAGGGTGGATTAGATCCTACTTATGTGATCGGTGGCAAACTGAATAGCTCTGCGAGTAATTCGAAACTAGGTACGGGTGAGTATTTGGTGGCAGAAGCGGATGAAAGTGATGCCTCCTTTTTACATTTACAACCAATGATCTCGGTGATTACGAATATTGATGAAGATCATATGTCTACCTATGGCGGTGATTTTTCTAAACTAAAACAAACCTTTATTGAATTCTTACATCATTTGCCTTTCTACGGCTTGGCAGTGCTCTGTGTGGATGACGAGCATGTGCGTGCTATTCTGCCTGAGGTCAATCGTACTGTGATTACCTATGGTATTGATCAAGACGCTGATGTACGGGCTTCTAATCTGCATTTTGAAGGTACGCAGAGCTTTTTCTCGGTGCACTGCAAACGTTGTCATCGTAGTTTAGAGGTGACTCTGAATTTACCCGGACAACATAATGTGCTGAATGCCTTGGCCGCGATTGCGATTGCAATGGAGTTAGATATTGCAGATGAGGCGATTCTGAATGGTTTGCGTAAATTCAGTGGGGTGGGGCGGCGTTTCCAACTGTATGGTGATATTAACTTTGGTAAAGGCATTGCCACCTTAGTAGATGATTACGGTCATCACCCCCGTGAAATGCTGGCCACTTTAAAGGCCTTGCGTGGCGTATGGCCAACTCGGCGCTTAGTGTTGATCTTTCAACCACATCGCTATACGCGCACCCGTGATTTATTCGAGGATTTCACGCAAGTACTTTCAGAAACGGATGTCTTAGTCCTCATGGATGTGTATGCCGCGAGTGAGCAGGCTATTCCGGGTGCCGATGGGCGTGCCTTAGCGCGAGCCATTCGGATTCGTGGCAAAGTTGACCCAATTTTTGTGGCCGATGTGGAAGATGTTCCCGGTGTGCTCAAGCATATTCTGCAAGACGGTGATGTGATTTTGACCCAAGGCGCGGGCAGTGTGGGTGGCTTAGCCGCTAGTTTGCCAGAAAAACTGACTTTTTATCAAACAGGGCAGGCATAAATGGATAAAACATTTTCACGTTTTGGCAAAGTAGCCGTATTGTATGGAGGTTGGGCTGCTGAACGTCCGGTGTCTTTAAAAAGTGGCGCAGCCGTATTAGCGGCTTTGCAAGAAAGTGGTGTTGATGCCCACGGTATTGATGTAGATCGCGATATTCTGAGTGTTTTGCAAGCAGGCCATTATGACCGAGTATTTAATATTTTACACGGTCGTGGCGGTGAGGACGGGGTGATTCAAGGTGCTCTAGAGTTACTAGGTTTGCCTTATACTGGCTGTGGGGTGAAGGCCGCTGCTATTAGCATGGATAAACTCATGACTAAGCGCTTATGGTTGGGGGCGGGTTTGCCTACGCCTAATTATCGTGTGCTCACCGCTGAAACTAATTTTGCTGAGGTCGTTGCGGAGCTAGGTCTACCACTGATTGTCAAACCCGCTAGTGAAGGTTCCAGTATTGGCATTAGTAAGGTGACTGAAGCGGCTGCTTTGAAACCGGCTTATGAAGCAGCGGCTAAGAGTGATCCTGTGGTGATTGTTGAGCAGTGGATCACTGGGGCTGAATATACCGCAGGTTTACTAGCAGGTGAGCCTTTGCCTTTGATTAGAATCGAAGTGCCGGGCGTGTTATATGACTATGAAGCTAAATATATTTCCAATGACACTCGCTATTTTTGCCCCAGTGGTCTGAGTGAAGCCGAAGAACAAGCCATGCGTGCTTTAGCCCTAGAAGCTTTTGCTACGGTAGGTGGTCAAGGTTGGGGGCGGGTCGATATGATGCGTGATCAACAAGGTAAAGCTTGGTTGATTGAAGTCAATACTAACCCCGGCATGACCGATCATAGTTTAGTACCAATGGCGGCTCGTGCGGTTGGTATGGATTTTCAAACCCTAGTCTTACGTATTTTGGAGACTACTTTGTAATGGCCAAGCAGCCTAGCCAACCGGTTAAGCGCCGTGTTCAAGCGCGCCCCGTGAAAGACGTACAGCTCGTGCCTGAGTTGTCGCCTAGCATGGCGCGTTGGTTAACGGTGTTGGCTGTGTTAATGGTAGTCGGTGGTGCTGTACTCTGGTTTCGTGCATGGATTAGCGACCCCACTAGTTTGGCGATCCAAAAAGTCGAGTGGCAAGGCGACTTTCAGTATTTAAGGCAAGCTGAGTTGGAAGCACTGGCTGAGCCGTATACGCAGACAAATTTATATTTGTTGGATACCCAAGGTTTAGAGCTGGCTTTAGAGGCTCATCCTTGGGTCAGAGGGGCTAGTTTGCGCAAGATTTGGCCAAATCAACTGGTTGTTGAGGTAGAAACGCAATTTCCGATTGCTTTTTGGGGTGATGATAAGTTATTGAATCAGTTCGGCGAAATTTACGTCGGTACATTGCCAGAAAAGCAGGGTGTTTTTCCCATTATTTATAGTCCTCAGACTAATGGGCGTGTTATGGGTGAGCGTTATGTGCAGCTCACTAAAATGCTGTCTGGCTTAAGTTTAGAAATTATCGAGCTATCAGAAGATGAACGTGGGTCATGGCGGATGAAGTTGCGTCATGGGCCAGAAATCATCATTGGCCGTAAAGAACAGGAAAAACGAGTGCAACGTTTTAAAGTGGGCTATTTGCAAGGCTTGAAGGATCGTCTCGGTGAGATTGATCAGATTGACCTACGCTATACCAATGGATTCGCTGTGGAATGGAAACCTGGTGTTGGTAATGGCGCGGCTGTGAGTTCCTTAGACAGGTTCGCACAACAGAGCCTAGGGAGCTAAAGATGTCAAAAAAATCAGAGCGTAACACGATCGTCGCCTTAGATATAGGTACTTCAAAAGTTGTCGCTATGGTCGGTGAGGTGAACGAAAATGGTCGCCTTGAAGTGGTCGGAATTGGAAGTTCGCCTTCACGTGGGATGCGGCGTGGGGTGGTTGTCAATATCGAATCGACCATTCAGTCGATCCAAAAAGCCGTTGAAGAAGCTGAGTTGATGTCTGGGATCAGAATTAGTTCAGTCTATGTAGGTATTGCTGGAAGTCATGTGCGTAGCCTCAATTCACACGGAATTGTCGCTATTAAAGAAAAAGAAGTGACCAGTCAAGATCTTGAGCGTGTGATGGATGCGGCGAGGGCAGTCGCTATTCCTGCGGATCAACGTATTTTGCATGTTTTGCCTCAAGAGTATGTGATTGATACTCAAGAAGGTATCCGTGAGCCAGTCGGCATGTCAGGTGTCCGCTTGGAGGCTCGGGTGCATTTAGTGACTGCCGCACATGGGGCCGCGCAAAATATTATTAAATGCGTTGAGCGCTGTGGGCTGAGTGTAGAAGATATTATCCTTGAGCAAGTGGCCTCTAGCTATGCCGTGCTTGAGGAGGATGAGAAAGAGTTGGGTGTCTGTTTGGTGGATATCGGTGGGGGAACTAGCGATATTGCCGTTTTCCTCAATGGTGCTATTCATCATACAGCGGTAATACCTATTGCTGGCGACCAAGTGACCAATGATATTGCGCTAGGTGTGCGTACTCCAACACGCCATGCGGAAGAGATCAAGATTAAACATGGTATCGCCTTACAAAAATTGATTGGGCAGGAAGAATTTATTGATGTACCCGGTGTGGGTGAGCGGGAAGCGCTGAGCCTATCCACCTTCGTCTTATCCTCTATTATTGAGCCACGTTATGCGGAGTTGTTCGCGTTAGTTTTGGATGAACTTCAACGCAGTGGTTATGAAGAGCGGATCGGAGCAGGTATTGTCCTCACGGGGGGTACTTCGAAAATGAAAGGTGCTATCGAATTGGCTGAGGAGGTTTTTCACATGCCAGTTCGGTTAGGTATGCCGCGTGATATTGGTGGCTTACGTGGTGAAGTCGAAAATCCTATCCACTCCACTGGGGTAGGACTCCTGTTGTATGGTATTACCCAACAGGTTTATGGAGAGCGCAGAGGAATACACCCGGTGCCAATAAGCTCAGCGGATAGCTTATGGGAGCGCATTAAAGGTTGGTTTAACGGAAATTTGTAACAGTTGGAGAATGGGCATGTTTGAAATTATGGATAATCAAAAGTCCGGTGCCGTGATTAAGGTCATCGGGGTTGGTGGCGGTGGTGGTAATGCAGTTAGCAACATGTTGACCTCCGGTATTGAAGGTGTTGAATACATTTGCGCTAACACGGATGCACAAGCTCTAAAAACCTGTGAAATTGATACGATTCTGCAATTAGGTACTAATCTGACCAAAGGTTTAGGTGCAGGTGCTAATCCTGATGTGGGACGTGAAGCAGCGATGGAAGATCGTGAGCGGATTAAAGAATTAATTCGTGGTACGGATATGCTGTTCATCACAGCGGGTATGGGCGGTGGTACGGGTACTGGTGCAGCACCGGTTGTCGCTGAGATTGCCCGTGATTTAGGGATTTTAACCGTTGCGGTCGTGACTCGCCCCTTCCATTTAGAAGGGAATAAGCGCATGAAATTGGCGGATGCGGGTATCGCTGAATTAGCACGTCATGTAGATTCCTTGATCACGATTCCTAACCAAAAGTTGTTAACCGCTTTAGGTAAGAATGCTACTTTATTAGATGCTTTTAAGTCAGCTAATAATGTGCTGTTAAATGCGGTTCAAGGGATCGCTGAGCTGATTACTCGCCCTGGTTTAATCAATGTCGACTTTGCGGATGTGCGTACCGTTATGTCTGGCATGGGTATGGCCGTGATGGGTATGGGTAAAGCTCAAGGTGATGGTCGTGCTGAGAAAGCAGCTCAAGCAGCCGTATCTAACCCCTTATTGGAAGATATTTGCTTAGATGGTGCTCGTGGTATTCTGGTGAATATTACAGCTGGCCTTGATATGGGTATCCATGAGTTTGAAGAGGTCGGTGAAGTGATTCGCCAATTTGCTTCAGATGAGGCCACTGTTGTGGTCGGTACAGTAATTGACCCTGAAATGCGTGATGAAATTCGCGTGACTTTGGTAGCCACAGGCTTAGAAGATGCAGCGACAACCGCAGTCTCTAAACCAGTAGCTTCTAAATCAGCCTATCAAGGGGCTAAGCATGAAACCGTGCCTGTACCGCCTATGCGCCCCGCAAAACCCCGGGTGGTTGTGAATATTGACGATATTCGCACGAATGCAGGTGTTTCCACTAACGGTAATAAACTTAATAATGGCACGACTTTAGATGTGCCGGCATTTCTGCGTCATCAAGCCGATTAAATGCCACTTGTCATGATTCAAACTTGCCTTAGCAACCGATTGACCCCAGTTGGTTGCTTTTAGAGGTCGGTAAGAAGGTTTTATTCAGCGTAAGCTTGGCAAAATCTATTTAAAATGACTGCGATTAATTGTGATATGATCAGCGCCGTTTATTAAGCGGTACACGTAGTTATGGAAAAAATAGGGGCTGACAAGTGCTGAAACAAAGAACACTAAAAACGGCAGTGTCTTCAACTGGTATTGGTTTGCATTCTGGAAAGAAAGTAGCCATGCGCCTACAGCCTGCACCTGTGAACACAGGGATTATTTTTCGTCGAATTGATCTTCCACAGCGGCCAGAAATTCGTCTGCATCCTGAACGAGTAGGCGAGACAATGCTCTGCACAGCCTTATTGGATGGGCCGGTGAAAGTGGCTACTGTTGAGCATCTCTTATCGGCTTTGGCAGGCTTGGGGGTGGATAATCTATATGTGGATATTGATGCCGCTGAAATCCCCATTATGGATGGCAGCGCTGCTCCTTTTTTGTATTTAATTCTCTCGGCGGGTATTGCTGAACAACAGGCAACTAAGCGCTTCATTCGGATTAAAAAACCCGTGGAGTTCCGTAAAGGTGATGCTTGGGCGCGTTTAACCCCCTATGAAGGTTTTAAAGCCTCTTTTGATATTCAATTCAATCACCCCGCCGTGAGTGCTACGCGCCAAAGCATGGAGTTGGATTTTTCTAAACAAGCCTATGCTAGCGAAATAGCTCGTGCTCGTACTTTTGGTTTTATGCGTGATATTGAGCTGCTACGTTCAAAGAATTTGGGCTTAGGGGGCAGTCTTGAAAATGCCATCGTTTTAGATGAGTTCCGCGTGTTGAACCCAGATGGTTTGCGGTACAGTGATGAGTTTATTCGTCATAAAATCCTAGATGCAATTGGCGATTTGTACACCTTAGGGCATGGCATCATCGGCGCGTTTCATGGGCATAAAGCCGGGCATGCCATCAATAATCTCTTAGTCCGTGAACTGTTAGTGCGTAAAGATGCTTGGGAAATGGTGTCGTTGGAAGAAAGACAACGTGAGCGTGCGATCTTCGCGGATGGTTATGCCTTAGCGGTTTGAGGCTGATAAGTATGGGTTCGATGGACTAAAGCGACGCGAACTAAAGCTTGTCGTAAGCCTTCATCCGTAATTTGCTGGGCAATACTGGCAAGCGTTTCAATGGTTTGTTCACTCATCGGTGTTCTGTTGGTTTTTCGCCCAAAACTTGCCAGCGGCATAGCAATCAATTTAATATCCACGCCATTTAGTTTAATATTCAACTCTTTATTGAGATGATGGCAGAGTGTCTTCTGTGTAAATCGTGCTTGGGTGGCGAAATGAGGGTCGTCAGTCAGCACAAGCAAACGTCGATTGCGTATCATCGGCCAGATCCGGTTATCGAGGCACATATGAGTATGCTGGCTAATCAAATCGCTCAGCTTATCTAGTTGATCCAGCCTTTCAGACAAACCATCATTAATAAAGTAGTTGATTTTTCTCATAATATCTTTTTACATCAACCTGCACTACATCCAACTATTATAAAAGAGTGCTTAGTTTGCCTGTGGAGGGCATCATCGGATGTTAGTCGCATGAAAGTTATTTGTATTAGTCGTGATGGTGCACGACGCGCTTCGTTTAGTTTGAACCCTATCACCCATTTAGTGCTACCGGCCAGCTTAGTCGCCTTACTGATTATTGGCTTATCCGTGAACCAAATGTTAGGTCTATATCGTTTGGATAATACACCTCAACATAAAGCACTAACAGCCGAGGAAGCGGAGAAAATTATCTCAACGCTTGAGCAGCAAATGCAGACGGTCAATGAAATCAAAAAAACCTACTCGACCTATACGGTTGATGTTGACACACTGGCAGTACGTTTAGGTGCTTTAGAGGCGGAGATTGTACGCTTAAACGCTTTAGCGAAGCGAGTGGTGAATCGTGCTAAATTAGATCCTAATGAGTTTTCCTTCGATCAAGCTCCACCGCGCGGTGGTTTAGATGAAGACTATACTCCAGCCGCAGTGCCTAAAGTGTCCACTCGTGAATTATTAGGTGCATTTGAGACTATGGAATCTCAAATGGAGCAGCAACAAGCGCTGTTGGAAGGTTTATATCAAGTGCTTGAAGGTAAAGCCTTAGAGGCGGTGGTGATGCCTTCTTCACGCCCAGTGAAATTAGGTTATGTCTCTTCGCCGTTTGGTTTTCGGCGCGATCCGTTTAATGGCGGGGCGCGTCTGCATAAAGGAATGGATTATGCAGGACCCCGTGGTACGGATGTGCATGCTGTAGCAGGTGGGGTGGTGTCTTATGTAGGCAATAAAGGTGGCTATGGTACTGTGCTGGAAATAGATCATGGCAATGGCTTGATGAGTCGCTATGCTCATTTGGATCAGGCTTTAGTTGAAGCAGGTACGATTATTCAAAAAGCGGATCGAGTGGCACTTTTAGGTAGTACGGGGCGTTCAACAGGGCCACATTTACATTTGGAGATTCTACAAAACGGCGAGGCGATTGATCCACAAACTTATTTAGGTTTGGCGGAGTAGGAATAATTCACCGTATAGCCAGTTAATGAGGCTATACTATTAGTCCGGCGCAATTCCTCTCTTAGGATTGCGCCGGACTTTTTTGTAAATTGAGCTTGTTTTGTTTGGGCTAGCCCCCATAGTGGGGGAACAACTATGGCTGCGTCATCACAAGGGAGTGTGCTCTCTGCCTTGTCGTTTGGCTCAGGGAATTGCCGGTTAGAGCCACTGGCAGGATGAGTTAGGAGAAAATAAGAGATTATGCTGGGTTCTGTTGCTAAAAAGATTTTTGGTAGCCGTAATGACCGTTTGGTTAAAAGTTATGCAAAGATCGTCAAGAATATCAATGCATTAGAAGCTGATTACTCCAAGTTATCTGATGCCGACTTGCAAAATCGCACTGTGAAATTCCGTGAGCGCCTTGTAGCGGGTGCTACCCTTGATGATTTATTACCTGATGCGTTCGCCACGGTGCGTGAAGCCAGTAAACGTGTGTTAGGTATGCGTCATTATGATGTGCAAATGATCGGTGGCATGGTGCTCCATAGTGGCAAAATTGCAGAGATGCGCACGGGTGAAGGCAAAACCTTAGTCGCTACTTTAGCAGCCTATTTGAACGCTTTGCCGGGCAAAGGCGTGCATGTTATTACTGTCAACGATTATCTCGCGCAGCGTGATGCTGGCTGGATGGCTAAGCTATATGGTTTCTTAGGTTTAAGCACGGGCGTGATTATTAATGGCTTAACTCAAGACCAACGTCGCACAGCTTATGCCGCTGATATTACCTATGGTACTAATAACGAGTTCGGCTTTGATTATCTGCGCGATAATATGGCGTTCTCGATGGATGAACGTGTACAACGGCAATTATCCTATGCCGTCATTGACGAAGTTGACTCGATTCTAATTGACGAAGCACGTACCCCACTGATTATTTCTGGCCCTAGCCAAGATGCCTCGGATTTATATCGCGCTATTAATACGATTGTTCCCGAATTAGATCGCCAAGCAGCAGAAGATAGCGTTGGTGATTACTGGGTAGATGAAAAAGCCAAGCAGGTTTTTCTGTCTGAAGTAGGTCAAGAGCGAGTTGAGCAAATTCTGAGTGAGCGCGGCGTGCTACCTGAAGGCCAAGGTTTATATGACTCAGCCAGTATCGCTATTCTGCATCATTTAAATGCAGGCTTGCGTGCCCAGACTTTATTCCAAAAGAATGTCGACTATATTGTACGTGATGGCAAAATCATCATTGTTGATGAGTTTACTGGGCGGACTATGCCCGGTCGGCGTTGGTCTGAAGGTTTGCATCAAGCGATTGAAGCGAAAGAAAACGTTGAAATCCAATCTGAAAACCAAACGCTTGCTTCGATTACCTTCCAAAATTATTTCCGCTTATACAAAAAACTGTCAGGTATGACCGGTACAGCGGATACAGAGGCGTTTGAGCTACAACAAATTTATGGTTTAGAAGTGGTTGTGATTCCTACCCATCGCCCAATGGTGCGTAAGGATGCGAATGATCTGATTTATTTGACCGCTGAAGAAAAGTTCGATGCGATTATCGAAGATATTAAAGCCTGCGTTGATAAAGGCCAGCCAGTTTTGGTCGGTACTGCCTCGATTGAAGCCTCTGAGTTAGTGTCTAATAAGCTTAAAGCGTTGCGGATTCCGCATGAAGTGTTAAATGCGAAGCAACATGAGCGCGAGGCGCATATTATTGCCAATGCAGGTCGCCCAGGTGCAGTGACGATTGCGACCAATATGGCGGGTCGCGGTACGGATATTGTCTTAGGGGGCAGCTATGAAGAGGAAATTGCACAGCTTCCACCAGCCAATGCGGATGAAGCTGCTAAGCAAACTATCAAGGCCATGTGGCAGAAGCGTCATGATGCTGTGTTAGCAGCCGGTGGTTTGCATATTATCGGTACAGAGCGGCATGAGTCGCGTCGGATTGATAATCAGCTGCGGGGGCGTTCAGGCCGTCAAGGTGACCCCGGTTCTTCACGCTTTTACTTATCGCTTGAAGATAATCTGATGCGTATTTTTGCCTCTGATCGTGTAAAAAGCATGATGCAAAAACTAGGCATGGAGAAAGGCCAAGCGATTGAAGCGGGTTTAGTCTCGAAGTCGATTGAGAATGCCCAGCGTAAAGTGGAGGCGCATAACTACGATATTCGTAAGCATTTGCTGGAATATGATGATGTTGCGAATGATCAACGTAAAGTCATTTATGAGCAGCGCACTGAGCTGCTGATGGCCGACAATATTCAAGACATGGTGGCTTCTATTCGCCATGATGTGGTTGAGGCTTTGATTAGTCGCTTTATTCCAGAAGGTAGCGTGGATGAGCAATGGGATATTCCGGGCTTAGAAAAGCAGTTACAGACAGATTTAAGTTTGAATGTACCGGTTCAGCAATGGCTGGATGAAGATAAGAAGCTTTACGAAGAGCAAATCCGCGAGCGGATTCAAGCACTGGTGAAAACCGAGTTAGAGCAGAAGGAAGCGCTCATTAGTGCAGAAAATATGCGTCGTTTAGAGCGTGAAGCCATGTTGCATATTCTGGATACTCATTGGAAAGAGCATCTAGCTGCGATGGATTATCTACGTCAAGGCATCGGCTTGCGGGGTTATGCGCAGAAAAATCCGAAGCAAGAATATAAGCGTGAAGCTTTCGATATGTTCGAGGAGCTATTAGATCGCATTAAGCATGATGTGATTACCTTCTTAGTCCGTATTCAAATTGGCGAACCGCCTCCATTGCATGAACCTGAGCAGCAACCCGTGCAATACACGCATGCTGCTGCTGGCAGTGCATTTGCAGAGGATGATGAGGTGGTGGATGCTTTCACACCAGCCCCGAGTGCGCTACCCGCTGCAACTGAACCGAAAGTGGGACGGAATGAGCCTTGTCCTTGTGGCTCAGGTAAAAAATATAAGCAATGTCATGGGAAGTTAAGCTAATGGCCGTCAATTTAACCTTTAATGAAGATTTATTGCCGATTGCAGGGGTACGTTTAGCGACTTTGAATGCGGGCATCCGGTATAAAGGGCGCGATGATCTCTTGCTGCTTGAATTAGCTGAAGGGAGTTCCTGTGCGGCAGTTTTTACTCGCAATGCTTTCTGTGCTGCCCCCGTGATAGTTTCGCGTGAAAATCTCGCTAAAGCTAAGCCCCGTTATTTGCTAGTCAATGCGGGTAATGCGAATGCAGGAACAGGTGAGCAAGGTCTAGCAGCTGCTAAAGCCTGTTGTATGGCCTTAGCTACAGCAGGTGCTTGTGCTCCTGAGCAGATTTTACCTTTCTCGACCGGTGTGATTGGCCAGCCCTTACCCGTGGAGAAAATTGTAGCTGCCTTGCCCTCTGCGTTGGCTAGTTTAAAGGAAGATCATTGGTTGGCGGCGGCTAAAGCCATTATGACCACCGATACGGTGGGTAAAGCCATGAGCAAGCAAATCGAAATCGGCGGTCAGCAAGTGACGATGACGGGCATTGCCAAGGGCGCAGGTATGATCCATCCGAATATGGCGACTATGTTGTCTTATGTGGCAATGGATGCCCAAGTCGAGGCTAACTTGCTACAAACTATTCTTAGTGAAGTGGTTGAGGAAACCTATAACTGCATCACGATTGATGGTGATACTTCCACCAATGACTCTTTAGTATTGGCCGCCACGGGTCGGTCTGGAGTCGTGATTGATGCCAGCAATCGGGCGATCTTTCAACAGGCCGTCCAAGATTTGTGTATGTATCTAGCACAAGCGATTGTGCGCGATGGTGAGGGTGCAACTAAATTCATCAGTGTGAGCGTTGAAGGGGCTAAAGATCGTACCGAAGCACGAGTGGTGGGTAACACAGTGGCTTTATCGCCCTTGGTTAAAACCGCGATGTTTGCGAGTGATCCTAATTGGGGGCGGATTCTTGCCGCTGTTGGACGCAGCCCCATTGACGCTTTGGATGTAAATGCGGTTACTCTTTGGCTTGGTGATACTTTACTGATTGAAAAGGGTCAGCCTGCACCCTCGTACCGCGAGGAGTTAGGTCAGCTAGAAATGAAACGGGATGAGATTACCGTGCGGATTCACCTAGGGCGTGGTTCTGCTAGTGCAACGACTTGGACTTGTGATTTTTCTTATGATTACGTCAAGATCAATGCTGAGTATCGTAGCTAAGTATGGCTGAAGCGATTTGGATTCATGTGGTTGCGGCCGTTATTTATAATCGCCGCCATCAGATTTTGCTCGCTCAGCGCCCACTCGATAAGCATCAGGGCGGTAAATGGGAGTTTCCGGGCGGTAAAGTCGAGCCAAATGAATCGGCTAAGAACGCTTTGCAGCGCGAGTTATTAGAAGAGCTTGGCATTGAGGCTGAGCCAACGAGTATGCAGCCCTTACTGGAAATTAAACATGCCTACTCAGATAAAAATATTTGGCTCGATGTCTGGATAGTTGATCAGTTTCAATATGAACCGATAGGCCGAGAGGGGCAGACTATTGCTTGGTTTGAATTAGCACAGCTGCAAGACTTAGATTTTCCGGCTGCCAATCTCTCAATTTTGCAAAAGCTTAACTCATCATCCTCATCACCAAACGGCTGATAATACGTTGACTTGAGTCTGATTTAAGTCAATCGCTGAAGCCTTCACGCAGATGCACACACTTTCAAGCATTCATATCAGGAATCAGCTGACTGCTGATTTTTTGGATCATATCTTTTAAAAGCAATTTACGTTTTTTCAGGCGTGACAGCATAAACTCGTCACCCGTCGGACTTGCGCGCAAAGCCTCAATTGCAACATCAAGATCACGATGTTCTTGGCGCAAATCAAACAGTTTTTGGCGGAGCAAATGCTCGTCTTCTAAGCTTAGCATGGCTGATTCGGCTATTTGACTAAGTTTCGACGTTTTTCTTTATAACGAATCACCACTTTTTTATCGGCAGTCGTCGCCTGTTTGGGTACATAATCTTGCTTTTCCCAGCTACCAATTTCATAACCTGCATCGGCTGCTTGTTGACCTGCTCCTTGCTTACGCTGCGCACCACCATTTAAGCGCCCATAAGGGCCTTTACGTCCACGTTGTTTATCGTCGGTAGCAGCACCAGCACCACTTGTGCGTGCGGTTGCAGTTGCTGAGCTATTATTAGTAGGCTTGCCACGTCCATTGGGTGGGCGGCTGGATTTTTCGCCATTGGCAGGATTTCGAGGATGGCTACCCGGTTTGCGGGTGTTGGTGCGTGGATTGGGTTTAGCGCTGTGACGATTTGTTTGTTTAGGCTCTAAACCCGGAATCGTCCGCTGATTAATCGGCTCACCCTGAAATTCTTCGAGTTTTTTCAGGCAGTCACGATCACTAGGGCCGGCTAATAAAATAATGGGTTCTTGACGCTCAATGCCTAAGACGCTTTGGAGTCGACTTAGGTAAGTGTCTGTTTTTTCAGGTAATTCAAAATGAATCACTGGTTCATAGCCACTCAAGTCAGGAATAAAGTCCTCTTGATCAGGCACGATCAGAATCGGGCAAGCTTCTAAATTGCGCTCCTCATCGGGTAAGAGATGTGTCGAGTCTGCGGTATGTCCGTGATTCGCTAAATTATCGGCTAGGCTTTTGGCTGTTTTGCTGGTGACGGTAAAAATAACGGTAGGTTTGCCTTTTAAGCCATCTAAAATGTAATCAATCAAGGCTAATTTATGGGTGTAATCATCCGCCTGATGGACTAATTGTGGCAAGCGTAACAACTGGGACTTTTCATCCTCAATCGTAATCTCTTCACAGTTGGGCAGCATATTACGGGCATACGGTGTCACTTCCTCATCATGACGCACAAAAGCGATGACCGGTGCACCCGCTGGTTTTTGCTGAATAATTCGATCGACTAAACCATGTAAACCCTTTTTATGGATAGCTGTCAGATCATCAATAATCAGTAGTTCGATATGTGAGAAGTCTGCCTTATTATTATCAACTAAATCATTTAAGCGTCCCGGAGTCGCGATCATTAAATCGAGAGGGCGACGCAATAAACGCATTTGAGGTTGATAAGGGCGGCCACTGACAATAAAGCCGGTTCGAATCTGCTGGCCTTCACCGAGCAAACGCTTAATCGTGTAAGTGATTTGATTCACTCGATCACGGCGCGAGGTAAGCACTAGAATACGTGCGCCTTGATGCTCAGTGAGCGGGTTATTAAAAATATAATTAATGGCAGGGATTAAAAAAGCACCCGTTTTACCGGCTGCGGACTGAGTCCAAACAATAGCACTTTTACGTTGTGCCATTAAAGGAATAAGCTGTTGTTGTAATTCTGTCGGGGTCTCATAGCCTGCTGCGTCGATATTATCGGCGAAAGCACCCTGTAGACCTAAATCAATAAATGACAAGATAAAACTCCCTGGCTGAACAAGCAGGCAAGTGATCCATAACTTACTTCTTCATGAACATATGAATAAGGCGATTGTGGCAAAGAAACCTGTTAGGGCGGATCAAACCGAATTTGTGAGTAAAATTACGCCCCAGAATGTTCATAAAGCTATTATATATGTGGTTTTGAGTCAACAATTATGCGCTTGGCGTGTTGTATTTTTACATCAATGCCGCCATCGCCTCCTCTAATCGAGCCACTGCAGTGACTTTCATGCCTTGAATAGCATGGTGTGGTTTATTGGCTTTAGGCACAATAGCTTGTTTAAAACCATGCTTGGCCGCTTCCCTCAGTCGCTCTTCGCCATTTGGAACAGGGCGAATCTCTCCTGCTAAACCGACTTCGCCAAAAATCACCACATCGGCAGGTAGCGGTCTGCTTCGAAAACTGGACAGCGCAGCCAATAACAATGGTAAATCAGCTGCCGTTTCTGAAATCTTAACGCCGCCTACAATATTAATAAAAACATCTTGATCGTACATGGAAATTCCACCATGCCGATGCAAAACAGCCAAGAGCATCGCTAAGCGGTTTTGCTCCATCCCTAAAGTCACACGGCGAGCATGACCTGCATGGCTGGTATCGACTAACGCTTGCACTTCCACCAATAAGGGGCGCGTACCCTCACGTGTTACCATGATAGCACTACCAGAGACAGGTTCTTCATGCCGAGAGAGGAAAATAGCCGACGGATTGCTAACTCCTTTTAAACCTTGCTCAGTCATGGCAAAGACGCCTAGTTCGTTGACAGCGCCAAAACGATTCTTAACCGCTCGCAAAATCCGATAGCGCCCCCCGGGGTCGCCTTCAAAGTACAAGACGGTATCAACCATATGCTCGAGTACCCGAGGGCCGGCTAAAGTACCCTCCTTGGTGACATGGCCTACTATAAAGAGTGTAGTTTGAGTTTGCTTAGCAAAGCGAACTAATTGTGCAGCCGATTCACGAATTTGGCTGACTGAGCCGGGTGCAGACTGCAATTGTTCAGTGTACAGGGTTTGAATCGAGTCGATCACCATAATTTGTGGTTGTTCAGTCTGCGCCAAGGCCAGTACAGTTTCGACCCCTGTTTCAGTGAGTAAACGTAAATGCTCAGCATTCAAGCCTAAGCGTCTAGCGCGCAAGCTGACTTGTTGGAGTGATTCTTCACCTGTGACATAAAGGCTACGAATCTCAGTGAGGTCACAGAGCGTTTGTAGCAAAATGGTTGATTTACCGATACCGGGATCGCCGCCAATAAGGACGACAGAGCCGGCCACTAATCCTCCGCCTAACACCCGATCTAATTCTTGAACCCCAGTTGTGGTGCGTGGGTCTTCTTGGACATGAATTTCTTTAAGGCTACGAATACTGGCAGGTTCGCCAGCATAGCCCGTGAAGCGGGGGTTTTTAGTGGTGGTAGGCGCTGCGATGCTTTCTTCTAAAGTATTCCAAGCACCACAATCAGAACATTGGCCATTCCATTTACTGTGCACACTGCCACAGGCGCTGCAGTAATACTGCAATTTATTTTTTGCCATCGGCTGCTCCGCTGAGGTTAGAGGTTGGAATTGCTGGATAAATAATCAAAGTTTTAATAATATTTTTGCGAGTTTTGCGAATTTCCATCGGATGCTGCTCGATTAATACCGTCATGCCGGGTACGGGTAGCAACTCTAAATGCTCC
Organism: Thiothrix eikelboomii; assembly: GCF_900167255.1. GTDB lineage: Bacteria > Pseudomonadota > Gammaproteobacteria > Thiotrichales > Thiotrichaceae > Thiolinea > Thiolinea eikelboomii. The sequence continues at coordinate 194,024 of NZ_FUYB01000001.1, read as the reverse complement.
ATGATTAAACCATTAATGGTTTTTGGGCCATTGACGGGTAAATCCAAATTAAGAGCCTGATTGATTTCTCGGATAGGTGTCGCTCCATCTAACCAAGCACTACCGTCCGCCATGATTTGAATCGTATTTTCATGCCTAATGGGAACTGTAGAAAACTCACCAACAATTTCTTCTAGTATATCCTCTAATGCCAACATTCCTAAAATATCCCCATATTCATCGACCACAATTGCTGAACGCCGTGCTTGCTCACGGAAATTCAAGAGTTGCTGAATCAGCGACGTACCTTTAGGAATAAAATAGGCGGGGCGTATACTCGCTTTGAGATGCTCACGATCAAGCTTGTCTTCAGCGAGTAAGGGCAAGAGGCGTTTCAAATGCACAAAGCCTAAAATATTATCCACAGAATGTTCATAGATCAAAAGGCGGGTGAATAGGCTGTGGATAACTTGCTCTTGAATATCAGCCCAATCTTCGGTTAGATCAATCCCGACTAACTGATGACGTGGAATCATAATGTCTTCTACTTGGCTCGATTCTAAGTCAACAATGCTAATCAGCATTTCTAGATGCTCGGGCGGAATATTGAGGCCTTCAACCTCAATGAGTTGTCTCAGCTCTGCACCACTAAACTTCACGATGTTAGGCGGCGTGGTGGGTTGTTGGCAGAGCTTCAAAACCATATTGGCTAGTAGATTCACGAGGGCAACCAATGGCCAAGCCAACACCAGTAAGGCTGAGTAAAACTCGGCAAATGGGTAGGCAAAACTCTCTGGGTAGAGTCGAGCGAGTTTACGAGGGAGTAGTTCCGCTACCAAGAGCAAGACTAGCGTAAAACCGAGGAGGCTGAGTACCATTGACCAAACCACGGCAAGGTCAATGAAACGACTCATCAGTGCTAGGCCTAACCAAATGACTAGAATTAGAAGAAAGTACTTAAACAGTTGTAGCAGGGTGATGACCTGATCGGTATGGCTCAATAAATGGTTTAAACGCTCTTTGCGACTAGTGGCATGCAGACGCTTATAAGTCAGCAAAGCTGTTTCTGAGGCGGTTAGCAGCGCTATTAAGAGTACCAAAACAAGCAAAGTGATGAGTTGTAGGTTGAGTGAGAGGGTCTCGTTGGTCCCGTTCATGGTTGTTTTAAATATTCAAGAACAAACTTACTACCAAAGAAAGCGATCATCAATAATAAAAAGCCCACTAAGGTCCAACGAATCGCTTTTTTGCCCCGCCAACCGTATTGCCAATGTCCATACAATAAAATAGCAAAGACGCACCAAGCTAAAATCGACAAGAGCGTTTTATGCGCTACATGCTGCGCAAACAGATCATCAAGATAAATAAAGCCACTGATTAAACTAAGGCTGAGTAATAGCCAACCTAAAGCAATCACCTTAAATAGCAGTGATTCCATATCCTGCAAGGGTGGCAGGGTTCTGACTAAAATATTCGGTTTGTGATCATGGAGTTGGCGGATTTGCAAACCCAATAATAAAGCATGTAAGGCGGCTAGGGTCAGCAGGCTATAGGCCAGCAGTGAAATGAAAATATGTAGCCCTAACCCATTGTCTAAACTCAAACTGGTGCTTTGGGTCGGAAAAAAATAGCTACCCAGCAAGGTGGGGGGAATAAAGGGAATGATTAATAAGCCGAGGCTCTCTAGCGGTCGATTCAATTGGGCTAGGAATAACAAAAAGCAAGTCAGCCATAGCACAACCGATAAGGCAGCAAAAAAATCAACAAAGCCCGACTGACTGTTAGTCCAAGTGAGGATTAAGCTGGCACCTTGTATAATCAAAGCCAATAGCCAAAGACTATTGAGTAGCCAACTAGGTGGCCTCGGTTGAGGAGGCTTACGTAAGCGTAAAGCAATTATCAGCCAGGTCGACATCCAAGCCGCCATGACTACCACATTCATCATTATTGTCATTCTAGATACAGATTAGCTTCTCATCAGTGTGACGATACAGTTTAATGCTATGATAGCAATTTGTTCTCGATTGGGACTAGCAGAAGACCATAATCATGTTTGAAAATTTAAGTGATCGGCTTTCGAAAACGGTAAAAAAATTACGTGGGCAAGCGCGCCTGACGGATGAAAATATAAAAGATGCGCTGCGTGATGTCAGAATGGCACTACTGGAGGCCGATGTGGCTCTGCCTGTGGTGCGAGATTTTATTAATCGCATTCGTGAGCGGGCAGTCGGTCAAGAGGTTTTAGACAGTTTAACACCCGGCCAAGCTTTGATTAAAGTCGTTCACGAAGAGCTGATTGAAATCATGGGGCAGGCCAATGCGAGTTTAAATCTTAATACTCAACCTCCGGCAGTCATTTTAATGGCTGGCTTACAAGGTGCGGGTAAAACCACAACCGTCGGTAAGCTAACTCGTTTCTTAAAAGAAAAAAGCAAAAAGACGGTGATGGTGGCGAGCTGCGACATCTATCGTCCCGCCGCGATTAAGCAATTAGAAACGATTGCTAACCAAACCGAAGCGGTCTTCTTTCCCAGTGAGCCGAATCAACAACCGACTGAGATCGCGTTAGCTGCGCTTGCTCAAGCTAAGCGACAGTACATGGATGTTTTGATCATTGATACGGCAGGTCGGTTGCATATTGATGCTGAAATGATGGGTGAAATCAGCCAGTTGCATAAACTGCTCAATCCCGTTGAAACTTTATTTGTCGTTGACAGCATGACCGGGCAAGATGCGGCGAACACTGCCAAGGCTTTTGGTGATGCGTTGCCTTTAACTGGGGTGGTACTGACCAAAACAGATGGTGACGCACGGGGGGGTGCAGCATTATCAGTGCGGCATATCACGGGTAAGCCGATTAAATTTATTGGTGTGGGTGAGAAATTAGATGCTTTAGAACCCTTCCATCCTGATCGTATGGCCTCGCGTATTTTAGGGATGGGTGATGTGCTCAGCTTGATTGAGCAAGCACAAACTAAAGTCGATCATGAAAAAGCCCAGAAGCTTGCCCGTAAGCTGAATAAGGGTAAAGGGTTTGATTTTGAGGATCTGCGTGATCAGATGAATCAAATGCTAAAAATGGGTGGTATGAGTAGCTTACTGGATAAATTGCCCGGCATGGGGGCGATGCCTGCCCATCTCAAAGACCAAGCCAATGACAAAGAAATTCGCCGGATGATTGCGATTATTAACTCAATGACCCTTGAAGAGCGCCGTAATCCTGAGGTGATTAAATCTTCACGTAAACGCCGGATTGCAGCGGGTTGTGGCTTGCAAGTTCAAGATGTTAATCGTTTGCTCAAACAACAGCAGCAGATGAGTAAAGTCATGAAGCAATTTTCGAAAGGTGGGATGCGAAAATTGATGCAAAGCATGAAAGGTAAATTGCCGACTGGTGGGGGCTTTCCGCCGATGGGGGGCGGATTTCCGGGCTAAAAATTTGCGTTTTCCATAGAAATTCATAGCTTGAACTGTTTACCTACTGGATACTGAGCGGTATGATTTGGTTGTGCGAAAGTTACAACTAAATTCTTGGGTTTGTTGGCTTTTAGCAACATTTAGGGCTGAATGTTGGGCATATTCATACAAACATTCTGCTGAGCCATTACGTCGATCAATGATTAGAAAGTGGGGTTCACGTCTAGTCGTTGCTGCTTTACACTTAACAACGAAAGAGATTAAAGGCCATGAAAATCAAGACTCCGTATACTTTAGCGGCGATCTTTGCAGTTAGTATGTTTGCTTCTGGTTGTAGCCAAATGGCTGCACAACAAGCTGCACCTGCACCCGAGGCTAAGCCAGCTGAGACAGTGACTGTTGTAGATTGCAGCAAGTGCAAGAAGCCTGTGCCGCCTGTCAGTGGCGCACATACTCACCCAGCGATTCCGGGTTGCACCGATTCTACTACGCATACTCATCCATTTACGAATGCTAACCATAAGCATGCGTATAGCTGCAAAGGTGGAGTGAAGAAAAAGCCTTTACCACCAATGAAAAAGCCACCAATGGTTGATAAATGGGCACATACTCACCCAGCGATTCCGGGTTGTACCGATTCGATTACCCATACCCATCCTTACAACAATGCTAACCACAGCCATCATTACAGCTGCAAAGGTGGCAACAAGGTTGAGGTAGTCATGCCACCCGTCAAGGCTAAAGGCAATTACAAAGGTCCGGTTCAAATTGATGCCGGCGTGATGAAAACTTACAAAAAGTAATGAGAATAGTGTTTTTTGGGTTGCAGTCTGAGGCTGTGATTCAATAAAATCGACTCTTAACAGCCCGATTTCTTACGAAATCGGGCGTTTTTTATTAGTGATTATTTTTTCTTATAAAGCGGTTAAATTTGATATTGTTGTAGATAATCAGTTACTGTTGCATTCTTGCCTCTCAACCGTAGTTGTTCTTCTCGTATAAGCATAGAAGTCATGGATAAATTTAAAGCGTTATTACTACTAGCGGTCTGGATCTGTTTAGCACCTTTAAGCTCAGTATATGCGGCTGTTTGGAGCACAGAGTCTCAATGGGACGAATCGTGGGAAAATCGTTATCGCCAGTGGGTAGTCCAGAACTGGAAAGATGATATTTTCATGAACCCAGCCAAGCCAATTTATTATAAGTTTGAAAATGATTGTGCTGATGCAACCTATGCCATGCGCCTAATTTTTTCTTTTGAGCATCGGTTGCCCTTTGCGGTCAATAACCAGCAAAGCCCCGGAAAGATTATTAGTAATGATATGAGTACTTGGGATAACTTACCTGAGCCGCAGCGTGTCCGGCGCTTTATGGATTATGTTGCGGATATGACCAGCACCAAATCTTTAAGGCAGGATACCTATCCCGTTGCTTTGAATGATATTAAACCGGGCGATCTTTATGCCGCTCCGGGTGTGCACTCCTATCAAATCGTTGAAGTGACTGAAACGGGTATCGCGGAAGTCATGGCCTCTACTACGCCTAAGACTTCACGTTTCTTGTTACGCACCCCGTCCTTCCCTTTTTATGTGCCGGAAGATAAAACTTTCGCTGATGGTTATCGCCGCTTTAAGCAGCCACAAAATATTCGTCAACCTGCTAGTGCTCAGCCCGGTTATAGTGAAGAGCAATTCCTCTTAGCAGCTGATCTGAAATATGACTATGTAGCCTTCACGGATATTATTTCTAAAAAGCTCGGTAAACGTGCCGAGCGCCCTGATGAAAAAACGACTCGTTTATTGTTAGCCTTATGTATGTCAGCCAATGATCGTAGTGTTTACGTTTATGATGCTTTATGGCATTTACAAGAGATTCGTAAAACCGGTCGTCAATGTATGAATGCAAAAGAATACGATGATCACTCTACCCCTGGGCGTGATAAACGTTTAGGCATGTTTTTTAGTTCTATTCGTCATCATCTCGATCGGATTGGCCGTTTTGATCCGCAATCACAACCTGCGCGTTGGGCTAAAGCGGTGTTTTCGATTGATGAGCCACCGGCAGGCGAAATGAAGCACTTGAATGATTTTTGTATGGTGCAAATGACGCTAGGTGAAGAACTATATATGAGTGTACGTGAATTGCGTAAAAATCTAGAGGGTGGTCATTTAGTATCCGATCCACATGCGCCTTTACAGTATCGTTGGGGTATAGTAAAGACGCCTTATCAAGCCACTTGCCCAACTTATTGATCATTTGGGCGAGTTGTTGTAAAAAAGTCAGGGTAATTGTTTTATCTGTCCAACAATTTTGAATATACTAAGAGAACCTTGTTCCCTAATTAACGTGATATAGAGACCGAAGACTATGAAGATAAAAGCTCAACTCTCTCTCGCTGCAGTCATTATGGCTGGTTTGTTAGCATCTGGCTGTAGCCAAATGAGTGCTCAACAAGTTGTCGAGCCACCACCACCACCGACTCCAGATAAAGTGGTATTAGATTGCAGCAAGTGTGGCCCTGCGCCAGTTGTTGTAAAACCACGCCCAGTTGTGAAGCCACGCCCACGTCCAGTTGTACGTCCACGTCCAATCGTTCGTCCTCCAGTGGTTGTTCAGCCACGTCCAATTCCACGTCCTCCAGTTGTGATTGTTCCACCGATTAAAGTACCACCGGTTAAGGCTAAAGGTACTTATCGTGGTAAGATCCAAATTGATCAAGGCGTAATGCAACAATACCAACAGTAATTCTGGCTGTGATCTAGTCTTTGTAGCTAAATCACAACAAAACTGTTAAGCCCTTTACTTTGCAAAGAGTAAGGGGCTTTTTATTTTTGAGTCTCAAGTGGAGCGAAGCTAGCTAGAACAAGGCTTTAGCAAGGTCTGCTTAGATAGTAACCAATGCCAATGATCCCTGTTAAAAACCTAAAAAATGTCGTAAAAAAAACTCAAAAGATAAGTTTCCAACCCTCAATTTTAAAAAGTTTGACTATACTCGAGAGTGCGTTCCCTTAAACAACGAAAGAGACCACTATTATGAAGATGAAAACCCAACTTTCTCTGGCTACCATTTTCTTGGCAGGTTTAATAACTTCCGGCTGTAGTCAAATGATGGGTGCTCAGCAAGTCGCTCAAGCTGCTCCTGAGCCTACTCCTGCACCGGGCAAAGTTATTACAATCACTGATTGCAGTAAATGTCCTCCACGTCCACGCCCTATTGGTTCTGGTGGTGGTAAAAAACCAAGTGGTGGTATGGGTGGTCGTCACTCTCATCCAGCCATTCCGGGATGTACAAATTCTGTGACCCATAGTCACCCCTACACGAATTCACGGCATACGCATAAGTATAGCTGCAAAGGGCGTAAGCCTCAGCGGCCCATTCAACGGCCAACTCAAAGACCGGTGATGGCTGATCGGTGGGCGCATACGCATCCAGCGATTCCGGGTTGCACTAACTCTATAACACATACTCATCCATACAATAATCCCAATCACTCACATCATTACAGCTGTAGAGGTGGTCAACGTCCCGATCGGCCACAGCAAATTATTGTTGTTCCACCCGTTAAGGCAAAAGGTAATTTCAAAGGTCCGATTCAAATTGACCAAGGTACTTTGAAACCTTATCAGCAATAAGCCTTTACTAGGTTTTACTGGAAAGGTATATAAACTAGTCTGCTATCAGACGTTCATCCTATAAAGATGAACGTCTTTGCCGTTTATCTAGTCGTCATTTAGCAACTGCCTAAAAATTTATTGGTTAAGCTGTCATTAGGGTAGGTCTGAGCATAGTAAGACTGTCTGCAATGGGCTTTAATACGCACCGTATTTTTAATAACAATAAGTTTAAAATAGAGGCAAATAATAATGAAAATTAATAATCGGCATGTAGCAATGGCTATTTTGATTGCGGGTATAGCCGCAGCAGGTTGTAGCCAACAACAAGCAGCGCCGCCAGTTGAGACTGTCCCAGAACCCGTTGTCGAAGTTCCTCAACCAGAGCCTATGCCTGTGATTGAAGAGCCAGCGCCAGTTGTGCAACCGGTACCGGTACAACGTCCACGTCCACGCCCTGTACAGCGTCCGCCTGTTAAAGTACCGCCTGTAAAAGCTAAAGGTACTTATCGTGGCGCGGTACAAATTGATCGTGGTGCTATGCAGCAGTATCAGTACTAGTCAGTACTAGTGAGTGGGCATGGTTAGGTTGATTACCTAGCCATGCCTTCTAAAGATAGCTTAAAGTTAAGCGATTGAATTTTCAGAGTTTTGTTTTATTAAGCCCCAAGCCTTAAAAAGTTAATGTAGTTGATGCTAGTATTTCTTAGGTATTTATTATAAAACTACAGGCGCACTGGCTGGGGAGGTGCATTTCTTCTAGACTATTTATTCCTTTGGGTGGAGTTATGGCGAGCTCTTTTATTGATAAAGATTTAAAAAGAAAGGTTAGTTTGGTGGCCTACGCCAGTGCTTTGATGGTAATGGCTAATTTGTCAGGTTGCTCCACAAATACCGTAGAAACGGGAGTTGAGCCTTCAAGCCCGCAAAAGCTAGCAACGAATGAACCAAAAACAGTAATTAAAATTATTACAAAGAATCATGTTCAGCGTGGTAAAGACAAGCATCAGTTAGAGTATGAGCAAAAACAGCGTTGGTATCACCAGCAGTGGGAGCTAACTCAACGGACTAATCAACAACGACAACAACAACACGCTCAGGCCGCTTGGCAAACACAGCGTTCTCAACGGGTAGTAAGCATTGATTATTCTGAACGCCTTGCCCAAGCAGCGATAGATCGCTTGCGTTATCGAGTCAATTATAACGGGGCTTATATTCCAATTGGTTATCCAAATGGTGATGTCCCACAAAACATTGGTGTTTGTACTGATACCGTTATTCGCTCTTACCGGCGCTTAGGTGTTGATTTACAACGCTTAGTTCACGAAGATATTTCCCGGGCTTTCTATTCTTACCCGAACCTTCCAAAGTGGGGGCTGCAAGGACCTGATACCAATATTGATCATCGGCGGGTGCATAACTTAAAAGTCTTCTTTACTCGTCATGGTCAGCGCTTACCTGTGACGGGGAGTCCGAATGACTATCGCCCAGGTGATTTGGTCACTTGGAGTTTGGGCGGAGATCAAGAGCATATTGGTATTGTAGTTGATCAACGCTCAGCGGCTGATCCGCGTCGTTTCATGATCGTGCATAATATTGGCGAGGGTGAAAAGATGGAGGATATTCTCTTTAAGATGCCGATTACTGGGCATTATCGCTTTTTCCCCGGTTCACGTCGTCCACAACTGGCTTACGCACAGCAGTATTAACCGTATGAATGGTTTTTTAGCTCAACCTCAAGCAAGCTTGGGGTTGAGTACACGGTTTATTTGTCAATACCCTCTTCACATTTCTTAAAAAAACCGTACAATTGCGCGTTTACTTTTAGCAGAGTGCTGCTAAGGGTTATTTGAATTTAACTAAGGTTTTGGATTTATGGTCAATATTCGTCTGGCTCGTGGTGGTTCTAAAAAGAATCCATTCTATAGCATCGTAGTCACTGACAAGCGCAAACCGCGTGACAGTGGTTATATTGAGCGTGTCGGCTTTTTTAACCCAGTTGCTCGTGGTCAAGAAATCCGTTTACACCTTGAGCAAGAGCGTGTGCAATATTGGTTATCTAAAGGTGCTCAGCCTAGTGACCGTGTTGCAAAATTATTGAGCGAGTCAGCTAAGGCAGCGGCTTAATTAGGTTAGTTTGATGCAAACTCAGCCAGATTCTATGATTGTACTCGGTAAAGTTACGGGTGCTTTTGGGGTTAAAGGTTGGGTGAAAATCCATTCTTACACGGCAAAGATGGCAGATATTTTTAATTACCAGCCTTTGTATTTGAGTGTTAATAAAGAATGGCAAGTGGTTAAACTAGTGAGCTATCAAGCACAAGCCAAAGGTTTAGTGGCTCAATTTGAGCATGTACAAGACCGTGACCTAGCGCTAAAACTCACGGGTACAGACATTGCGGTGCAACGTAGTCAGTTACCCAGTTTAGATGCCGGTGAGTATTATTGGTCAGATCTTGAGGGTTTGACAGTAGTCACCATCGCTGGTGTCGTTTTAGGTAAAGTTGATCACTTAGTGGAGACTGGTGCTAACGACGTTTTAGTGGTGAAGCACACCACGGGTGAGCATTGGTTGCCTTGGGTTATGGATACCGTCATTCAGCGGGTTGATTTAACCACGGGTTTGATTGAAGTCGATTGGGATCCTGATTTTTGAGCTTAAGATGCAGTTTGCAGTACTGACTTTGTTTCCCGAGTTGGTACAGGCGGTGGCACAACATGGCATTATACGTCGTGCTGTGGAGCAGCAAGCTGTTAGCCTTGCTTGTTATAATCCGCGTGATTATACAACAGATGTTCATCGTACCGTTGATGATCGCCCTTATGGTGGTGGTCCGGGTATGGTGATGAAATCTGACTGTTTATTGCGAACTATTCGTGATGTACGGCAGAGCAATCTAGGTCGGCTGATTTATTTAAGCCCACAAGGTTCGCCATTAACACAAGCTAAAGTGCAAAACTTTGCACAAGAGTCTGCATTAATTTTATTGTGTGGACGTTATGAAGGCATTGATGAGCGCATTATTCAGCTTGAAGTAGATGAAGAATGTTCTATCGGTGACTATGTACTGAGTGGTGGTGAACTGGCAGCGATGGTGTTAATTGACAGCATCACCCGTTTATTACCTGGGGTACTCGGGCATGAAGACTCTGCTGAGCAAGATTCATTCGCAGAAGGTTTGTTAGATTGTCCACATTATACCCGCCCTGAGTCGATTGCAGGTTTAGAGGTTCCCGCTATCCTTAAAAGTGGTAACCATGCCGCGATTGCTCGTTGGCGTAAGAAGCAAATGTTAGGTGCGACTTGGTTAAAACGCCCCGATTTGCTAGCAAAGAAAGATTTAAGTGCAGCAGAACAAGCACTGCTGAATGAATTTAGACAGGAATACAAGATTTCTTCAGAGGTTATCTCATGAGTATGATTATTCGTCAGTTAGAACAAGAGCAAATGAATAAGGACATTCCTAATTTCGCTCCGGGTGATACTGTTGTCGTTCAAGTTCGTGTAAAAGAAGGCGACAAAGAGCGTTTGCAAGCCTATGAAGGGGTCGTGATTGCTAAGCGTAATCGTGGCTTACATTCAGCCTTTACCGTGCGCAAGATGTCTTATGGTGAAGGTGTAGAGCGTGTATTCCAGACTTATAGCAATAGTATCGCAAGCATTGAGTTGAAGCGCCGTGGGGATGTACGTCGAGCTAAATTATATTATCTGCGTGGTTTGACCGGTAAAGCAGCTCGTATTAAAGAAAAAGTTTAAGCGGCTCAGCTTAAAACCAACAGCCTAAAAGCACTATAGCTGCACTGTTATAGTGCTTTTTTCGTTTGTTTTCCATTGAAATGACCGAGGTAATTCGCGTTAGGGTCTGAGATTACCGCGCCTATCTGGTCAGCCTATACAGTTCATAGACTGCTCTTTATGATACGCCTATTAGAAAAATAATTTATATCAAATGGGGTATAGTTAAGTGATTGACACTGGGATTCCATCCATATGGACTCAGTCTCTTTGGTATCTATCAATAGCTGTCTCATTATTAGGGTCAGTTGGTGCAGGTTTTGTATATTTTCTGCGCCAAAAGAATCGGCCGAAAAGAGCCTATGTGGATCAAGAAAATGTCTTGATTGCAGCATTAATGGATGTAGAAGAAGCTGCTGTGCTTACGAATAAGCATGGCTTCATCATTTTAATTAATCCTGCTGCAGAGCGGTTATTGCGCCAACGTGCACGCAGCACGCGAGGTAAATATCATACTGAGGTTTTCCAATTAAAAGATCCTGCTAAACATACGCCGCTTGCTTGGATGGAGCGCCAGCAAATGACTCGCGAACCGCTATTTCGTGAGTGCTTATTCAATTGCCAAGGTTTACAGGATGTTGAAATCACTTATTTGGTCAAACCCTTTTCCTTAAATGGAGAAGAGGATGGCCATGTGCTGCTGCTATTCAAAGATCAGTCAGAGTTAAAAGCTTTACAAGCACATCTAAATTATGTGCAGATGAATGATCCCCAAACCAAATTGCTGAATCGTAAAAGTTTTGAAATTAAACTTAAGGTTGCCTTGGATGAAGCCCGACAGCAAGGGGTGAAGCACTCGTTCTGCCATGTGGCACTTGACCAATTTAAGATCGTGAATGATACCTTAGGGCATAGTGCGGGTGATGCTTTTATTGAGCGGATTTCTGAATTATTAAAGAATGCGATTGATAAGCGCCGCGACATTCTAGCGCGTATTGGCGGGGATGAATTTGGCGTTTTAATTCGTGAAGCGGAGCCTATCGAGGCTTTGCGTAAAGCAGAAGGTATTCGTAATACCGTGATGCATTATAATTTCGTCTGGGATGGGCAACCCCATAAAATTACCGCAAGCTTAGGGTTTGTGCCGATTCATAAGCAATCCGGCACACCAAGTCGTGTTTTTTCCTTGGCGGATGCGGCCTGTCGGGTGGCTAAAGCCAAGGGGGGCAATCGCTTGCATTTATATCGTCCCGATGATGTGGAAATCAACAAGCATCGTGGGCAGCTGATGTGGATTGGACGTTTACGCAAAGCCTTTGAAAGTGGTGAATTCCGTTTATATGCGCAACCGATTCAACCCTTAGAGCCTAGAGCTTTTTTGAAGCCCTTTCATCATTATGAGATTTTACTGAGGCTCTTCGATGTAGAGGGTAAAACCATCTCACCCGACGAATTCATACCGGTGGCAGAATATTATTCGATGATGCCCAAGCTAGACCGGTGGGTTGTTAAAGAGTTACTCACTCATATTAGACGGGTCGCTAAATGCGATCCTTTGCCCATTTTTGCGATTAATCTATCAGGGCAAAGCCTTGATGATCCAACTTTCTTAAAATATGTGTTAGATGTGCTGAAGTGGTCGGGTGTACCGCCCACCATGCTCTGCTTTGAAATCACTGAGCGTGTAGCGATTAGTAATCTAGCCTTAGCTCACAAATTCATTGATACTCTCAAACTACAAGGTTGTAGCTTTTCACTGGATGATTTTGGTACAGGGGTTAGCTCATTTGCTTACCTGAAACAGTTACCAGTCAATTATTTAAAAATTGATGGTAGCTTTGTTAAAGATATTGCAACCGATGATGTAGGCCGCGCAATGGTACAATCAGTGCATCAAGTAGGGCAGTTAATGTCAGTAAAAACGATTGCTGAATATGTTGAAAATGAACAAATTATTCGTATTTTGCGGGAGATTGGGATTGAGTTTGGGCAAGGCTATGGGATTGCGCGGCCTATTCCTTTACCGGATGTGATTGCAACACATCTTCAAGTCGGCCTACCCGCATCGGCTAATAAAACTTAAGGACAAGGGCTGAATGAAGATTCATATTTTAGGTATTTGCGGTACCTTTATGGGGGGTATTGCTGTATTAGCGCGTGCTAGTGGGATTGAAGTGACGGGTGCCGATAGTAAGGTCTATCCACCGATGAGTACGATGCTTGCAGATCAAGGTATTCACATTGTCGATGGCTATGATCCAACACAGCTCCCTACGGATGCTGATAGCATCGTTATCGGGAATTTCATGCGACGTGGTATGCCTGTGATTGAAGAGGTTTTAGATCAGAACTTAGCTTATATATCGGGTCCACAATGGCTGTATGAAAATATTTTACGTGAGCGCTGGGTATTAGCGGTAGCCGGTACACACGGTAAAACCACGACAGCGAGTCTGCTGGCCTGGATTTTAGAGTATGCAGGTTTAAAACCCGGCTTCTTAATTGGCGGAGTGCCAGAAAACTTTGGTATTTCGGCACGCTTAGGTGAGTCTCCCTTTTTCGTCGTGGAGGCTGATGAGTATGACACGGCTTTTTTTGATAAGCGCTCTAAGTTTGTTCATTATCATCCGCGTACTGCGATTCTGAATAATCTTGAATATGATCACGCTGATATTTTCCCCAATATACAAGCGATTAAAACTCAATTTCATCATTTAGTAAGAATGATACCGAGCAAAGGCTTGGTGATTAGTAACGGAGCAGATGAGCATCTAAAAGCTAGTTTGGAGCTGGGATGTTGGACAGCCATCGAGCAGTTTGTGGTGGGGGATTGGCAGGCAGAGTTAATGGCAGCGGATGGTAGTCAATTTAAAGTTATTTACCAAGGTCAAACGGTTGGCACAGTTAGTTGGAACTTGTTGGGCTTGCATAATGTCCATAATGCCTTAGCCGCTTTAGCCGCTGCTCGCCATGTGGGTGTACCCATCGAACATGGCATCGCCGCTTTACCTGAATTCAAAGGTGTAAAGCGGCGGATGCAGTTAAGGGGTCAAGTCCGTGGAGTCTCGGTTTATGATGATTTTGCACATCATCCAACAGCGATTGCGACTACCTTGGCGGGGTTAAGGGCTAAACTCGGGCAAGGGCGCATTTTAGCTGTGTTAGAACCACGCTCTAATACCATGCGGCTGGGTACACATAAAGAGCAATTAGCTGACTCTTTAAGCGATGCTGATCAAGTATGGCTGTATCAACCGGCGGGTTTGAATTGGGATTTGCAGACAGTGCTAGACGATTTAGGTTCTAAGGGACAACTCCAGCAAGATATTGATGAGTTAGCTAAGCAAGTTGCGGCGGCGGCTCAAGCTGATGATCATATACTCATTATGAGTAATGGTGGCTTTGAGGGCGTTCACGATAAAGTCTTAGCGGCTTTGGCTAATTCGCATGTCTAAAACAATCACCTTAATTATGACGGGGGCTTCAGGGGCGCAATACGGGCTACGCTTATTAGAGCAGCTATTGGCTTTGCAGTGTAAAGTCTATTTGCTGCTTTCAAGGCCTGCACTACTGGTGATTAATACAGAAACAGATTATAAAGTCCCCGCTCGTGCAGCGGAAATTGCTGCTTATTTCACTCATCTTTATCAAGCATCGGCTGGGCAGTTAACGGTGTTTGAGCGTGAACAGTGGATGGCGCCGATTGCCAGTGGCAGTGCAGTGGCTGATGCGACCGTGGTTTGCCCTTGCACGACAGCGACCTTATCGGCGATTGCTTGTGGTAGTAGTCGTAATTTAATTGAGCGTGCGGCAGATGTGACCCTTAAAGAGCGGAAGAAATTAATTTTAGTGGTGCGAGAAACACCATTTTCTGAAATCCATTTAGAAAATATGCTAAAACTGGCGCGGATGGGTGCGGTCATTATGCCGGCTAATCCCGGATTTTATTTTCGCCCGCAGTCTATTGATGATTTAGTGGATTTCATGGTCGCGCGGGTTTTAGATCATTTAGATCTAAAGCATCAAGTACAACCCCGTTGGGGAGCACCCACGCAGGAGCTTGCTGATACTTTTCCGGCAAATCATTTGTCAGGCAACGATTAGCATCAAGAGTTATTAATGAAAAGGAGCTTGCTATGGCAACTGAAAATGTGACTGCCGCTGATTTCAATGAATTGATCAGCAATAACGAAATTGTAATTATTGATTTCTGGGCACCTTGGTGTGGGCCTTGTCGCTCATTTGCACCAATTTATGAGAAGGTTTCAGAGCGTCATGCCGATATTGTGTTCGCTAAAGTCAATACCGAGGAAGAAGAGGAATTGTCTAGTCATTTCCAAATTCGCTCGATTCCTACACTGATGATTTTCCGTGAGCAGGTCGTATTATTTGCCCAACCGGGTATGCTATCTGAAAGTCAATTAGATGAAGTAATTGGCAAAGTACGTGAAGTGGATATGGCGAAAGTACACGAGGAAATTGCTAAGCAAGATCAGCCTGAATAAAGCGCTGTGCTAGGGGAGTTTCTGACTCCCCAATAACCTAATATGTTTAATTCGCTCAGTCTATTTGGGAAATAATTCTCTGGTTTTTAAACCAACTCGCTTGCGCTGCTCAGTCAATAGTTGCACGATATAACCCGTGCTGCTGGCTAAGAATACAGGCAAAACAGCGAGTGTATCTAAGCTAATATAAGCAGGCAGTGTAATCACAGCAGGTAGGCCAATAATCGCGCTCAAGCTATGTGTATAATCACGGTACAGTGAAATGCGATCTACAATCCACCAAGCCCCTTGAAATAAAAGATAGGTCGCCAGCCATGCGATTAATAAATCACTTGGACGATACATATAAACAATAAAGGGAATACCAATCGCCGCGAGTATACTCACTAAGCGTACCATCCAATAAGATGAGGATGAGGGCTGTTGGATATTAGGTAGATGTACACCCACAAAACCGCTAAAGCCAATGAAAATTAAGGCGACCCAATCAAGGTTAGGTAGAAGATAATAACTAATTAAAGCAGCGCCAACACCAATGCCGACCGCAAGAGCATGCTGACTCGTTGAACCCATTTGAATGATCCCCTATTTTTCTATAATTCTTAAATTTTTAATGGTCTAGCTTGTTAGCCCTGAGCTAGATTATTGTGTTATTTATTAACAGCCATTATGACATAAAGACAAGCTAGAAAAGGCCTTGGTTCAAGCGGGGTTAAGAAAAATTTAAACTCAGTAAGGCAATAGGTTCTGCCTCGCCCGAAGGTGAGGCAGGTTTGAGATGGAGGAGAGCATTTGTATAAAGCTTAATCAACAGGGATACTAATTTTATTCGTGGTATCAGCCATCACATAGAAGTCACGTCTACGCTCAGATTGACCATTACGCTTAGCAATAGCCGTATAACGACCCGGCTTTAATGAGCTAATGGTAAACACATGGCGCGTAGATTCATAAGGTTGGCCTTCAACATGCACGGGTTTGCCTTCACCATCCACCCGAAACACTTTCCATATGATCGGTTGAAAGGCAGGGCTATTGTTAATGGTTGCAACTAACCGTACTTCAGCGGATCGACTATCCGCCCACGCGGCGTTGCAAACGCCTGTAGCGCCTAATAATAGAGCAGCTACGGTTAAACTATGGAAGGTTTTTTTCACAGAAATCCTCCTTGATAAGTATCAAGTACAAGGCGGCTAAATTAAATTTATCGCCGAGCAGAGCGTTATTTTTTCCATAAAATTAACGCTTCTTAATTAGTCTCTCTTTTTTGGGGAGAGTTCTATACGGAAACTATATTAAGTTTCTATCAAGGTTGTTCTTGGTTAATAGGTAAAAATCTACTTGGTGGTGGAGCATCAATACCAAGTTAACCTTTAAATACAGTATAGTAGGCAAGGCGAGACTCTCGCTGAGTTCAGCCGTGAAAAGTGGCAAGTCTCTGATAAACGGTAGTCTTTGAAGATCGCGGTGATTTTTTAGAAATTTATTCGGTGCGCTCAAGCATTTCAGCTGCTAAAGCTCGAGTAGCCAGCGTGATTTCAGTGCCGCCGATCATGCGGGCAAGTTCCTCGACCCGTGCACGGTGATCGAGATGGATAATCCCAGTTTGGGTGCTATCCGAGGTTTTTAGTTTAGTCACCTTGTAATGATGATGTGCCTGAGAGGCGACTTGAGGCAAATGAGTGACACATAAGACCTGACGATTTGTACCTAAGCTACGCAGCTGTGTACCGACGACTTCTGCAATACTGCCACCAATACCAGTATCGACCTCATCAAAGATCAACGCAGGTAAAATCATTTTTTGGGCGGCCATCATTTGAATAGCTAGGCTAATCCGCGATAGCTCACCACCCGAGGCCACTTTAGTTAAAGCCTTGAGGGGTTGGCCGGGGTTGGCACTGACTAAAAATTCAAGTTGGTCCATCCCTTGGGGTTGTGGATGTTTATCTTCAAGGCAGTTGAGCTGAATATGAAACTGCCCTCCTTGCATGCCGAGGCCTTGCATCGCAGCACTGACACCACTCGATAATTGATCAGCCGCTTGCATACGCGACTTAGTTAGGGTTTGTGCGGCCGCTTGATAAGTTTGTTGAGCTGCATCCAATTTAGACTTTAAGGTGTCTAAATCATAATCATCACTGGCTAAGCTGCTGAGTTCGGCTTGTAAACGGGTTAGATGCTCTGGAAGGCGTTCAGCTTCTAAACGATATTTACGTGCCATATTGCGGATCTCAGCAATCCGCGCTTCAACCGTACTTAAGCGAGCAGGATCAAGATCCACGGCTTGCGCATAGTCACGTAATAGCCAAGCCGCTTCTTGTACCTGAATTTGTGCACTACTGACTAATTCCAGTGATGCCACTAAAGCTTCATCGACGCGCACTTGGCGGGTCAGTTCTTGACTCAGTTGACTGAGCACAGAATAGACAGCACCCTCAGTTTCATATAATTGCAAATAGCCCTGTGTAGCCGTGGCTTGCAATTGCTCAGCATGACCTAGGCGGTTGAGTTCTTCATCCAATTGAGTGATTTCATCGGTGGCTAAGGCCAAGTCACTTAATTCTTGGATTTGGAAATTGAGTAGGTCTAAGCGCTCTTGGAAATGTGAGCTTTGACTACTTAAAGTGTGGTAGCGCTCATGCAGTGTTTTCCACTGTTTATAGGCCTCTTGGGTTTGTTTTAATAAAGCCTCATGACCTGCATACGCATCGACCAGATTGCGTTGCATCTCTCGTTTCATTAACGACTGGTGTTCGTGCTGACCATGAATATCTACTAATTGTTCGCCTAATTCCCGTAAGGCTGTCAAGGTGGTTGGTGAGCCATTAATCCATGCGCGGGATTTGCCTGTATGGGTGACGACACGTCTTAAAATACAGGTGTCATCCTCCGTGAGTAGGTCTTGTTCAGCTAGCCATTGCTGAGCCTGTGGCGTATGGCTAATTTCCACACTCAGCGTCACTTCGGCTTTTTCTGCTCCATGCCGAACACTACTCGCATCCGTTTTATCGCCTAGCACTAAGCCAATGGCGTCTAAGAGAATGGATTTACCTGCTCCGGTTTCTCCGGTTAAAGCGGTCATGCCGGCCTGCAATTCTAAGGCTAAATCAGTAATGATGGCAAAATCACGGATATGGATATAAGTCAGCATTATAGTTGCGTTCCCCAGTGCAATTTTGAGCGCAGTATATGATAGTAGTCGTAATGGCGGGGATGGAGTAAACGCATTTTTTTCGGGGAGGCAATAATTTTTATCTGATCACCCGATACTAAGGGAATATCATGATGCCCATCAAAGGATAGTAAAGCCTCGACCGGGCGATCATTGCCCATCTCAATTTCAATTAAGCTTTGATTCGGAATCACAATCGGCCGACTGGTTAAGGTATGAGGGCTGATGGGGACTAAAATACTGGCCTCTAATGAGGTATGTAGAATCGGGCCACCACTCGACAGCGCATAAGCTGTTGAACCGGTCGGGGTGGAAATCACTAAGCCATCGGCTCGTTGGGTGTTGACAAAAAAGCCATCAATATAAGTAGTGAATTCGATCATCCGTACTTTATTGCGTGCATGTAGAACCACATCATTGAGTGCAATATTCTCGCCGAGCTTGTCTTCACCCCGCCAAGCGCAGGCTTTTAAGAGGCAGCGCTCGTCTTCCAAATAGTCACCATTTAAAATCGCCGTGATTTGCTCTAGCATCTGTGCAGGTAAGACATCCACCAAAAAGCCCACTCGGCCTAAATTCACGCCAACAATGGGAACTTGATGAGCGGCTAATAAGCGTCCTGCTGTTAGTAAACTGCCATCACCGCCCACCACAATCGCCAGATCAATCTGCTTGGCTAGTTCCTCATCAGCGGTAGCGGTGCTATTCAGTAAATGGGCAGCATGGGTGCTCATCAATACCTTTAAACCTTGTGTGACTAAAAAGTCATATAAGGTTTCTAAGGTAGACTGTACGGCTTCGCCATCCTGCTTAGAAAAGATGCCAACGGTAGTGAATAATTTCATATGGTCTTGCACCCGTTTGAAAAATAATAAGATGCGGCGCTTATGCGCGTTATTGTAGCGAGCTGCCTAATAAAAGGCTAAAGTGACCGTGGCACTTATCAGACAAAAACTCTGGATTGTTTATAAGCAAAGCCTTGAATTTCCTGTCTAAGCATCTATTGTGACACTATGTAGTGGAGATAATACAGGTCAAATGGCAGTCAACCGTCAAACTAGTGATTTAAGTGAGCGTGCTCAGCACTTATTAAAGGTGTTGGTCGAGGCTTATATCGCCGATGGCCAACCAGTGGGTTCACGTACTTTAGCTAAGCGTAGTGGCCTTGATCTGAGTGCAGCAACCATTCGCAATGTCATGGCTGATTTAGAGGATCTAGGTTATATCCGCTCTCCTCATACCTCAGCAGGGCGAGTGCCGACCTCACAAGGCTATCGTTTGTTTGTGGATTCTTTATTACAAGTCCAGCCGTTAGAAACCCAAGCTATTAATATTTTGCAAGGCCGGTTAAGCGTGGGCTTAGATTCTCAAGTATTGATTCAATCGGCCTCGAGTTTATTATCAGGAATCACCTCGTTAACGGGGGTAGTGACTGTCCCGCGTCGTAATCCTTCCTCCTTAAAGCAAATCGAATTCTTGCGTTTATCCAGCCACCAAGTATTGGCAATTTTGGTCTTTACCCGTAATGAGGTACA
Organism: Thiothrix eikelboomii; assembly: GCF_900167255.1. Taxonomy (GTDB): domain Bacteria; phylum Pseudomonadota; class Gammaproteobacteria; order Thiotrichales; family Thiotrichaceae; genus Thiolinea; species Thiolinea eikelboomii. Next base: position 174,065 of record NZ_FUYB01000001.1, on the reverse strand, counting down.
AAACCGAATCATTCAGCTGGAGGGTGAAATGAGCACAGCGGATTTGCAACAAGCCGCCAATTTCTTGAATGAGTGCTTAGTCGGTAAAGATGTGCCTACAGCCCGTCAAGCTTTGTTGGATGAAATGCGCCAACATCGCGAGGATATGAATCGCTTAATGCTCGCTGCGATTGAATTAGGGGAGTTAGCTTTTGCGGGGCTGAATAGTCAGCAAGAAGAAGATTGTGTGATTGCTGGCGAAACTAATTTAATGGGTTACGACGACCTCTCAGATATTAGCAAGCTTAGGGATTTATTCGGTGCGTTTAATCGCAAGCGGGATATCCTGAGTTTATTGGATAAAACCATTCAGGCGGATGGCGTGCAAATCTTTATTGGGCGTGAGGCAGGCTATGCAGTGTTTGAAGATTGCAGTCTGGTGACTGCACCGTATTCCCTCGGTGATGAGCATGTTGGCGTTTTAGGCGTGATTGGCCCCAAACGCATGCCTTATGAGCGGGTCATTCCGGTCGTGGATTTAACCGCACGGTTATTAAGTGTAGCTTTGCAATCGCATTATTCACACTAAAAATTTACACTGCTAGGTTGTAGTTTTCCACGCATTGGGTTTTACAAAGCACTGGACTGCATATTTTTCACTTGCTGACTGAGTTTAAAAATCAGCTCTTCTTTGGCGAGTAGGTTTTTATCTTTCACCGTCAGTTGCTTGTTCAGTTGTTGGATCATTTGCTCTTTAAGTTGAATGACTTTTTCGCGCTGCTCCACTAATTGTTGGTAGCGTTGATTTTCTTCACGGTTCTCTTCACGCGCTTCGGTGGCAGGTGTGGGCAGTATTTGAGCTGCTTGCGTGGTTTGAGTGGTCAGTTGCTCAGAAATTTGTTTTAAATCGACGAGTACTCGTTTTTTCCATGCTTCTTGATCAATCGGGCGATTAGCCACCATTTGCCGTCCTAGATCTTTAAAGTAGTGAACAATTTCAGTATGCCGTTGTTGCTGCAATTCATTCGAGCCTTGGCCTAATTGTTCATTCAAGTCTTGCAATTGATCAATCAAAATCGTCAGGCGCTCTTGGCTTTGCTCCATTTTGATCTGTTTCAATAGCTCCAGATAATGCCCCATATCAGCGATGACTTGCCGTTGGAGCTGCTGTGCTTGTTGACGCTCTTGTACATCTTGATGATACAGCTCTGTTAGGCCACTCAGTTTTTCTTGATAGTGGCTGTATTGCTGTTGCATCAGGGCTTCGATCATTTTTGCGATTAATTTAAGTTGGCGCTGCTGATCACTCATCAATTGTTGTGCATCTGTTTTAACCTGCTCAAAAGTCTGGCTAATCGACTGCTCAGAACGTTCCACTAAGTTTTGGCGTTGGAGCTGTTCTTGCTGAGTGAGTGTTTGGAAGGCGGTTAGTTGTTCATTCAGTTGGGTGACTACCTTTAATTGTTGTTGCTCTAATTGTTGTAGATGCTGCTCGCGTTCTTCGAGTTGAATGATTTGAGTCTGTTGTACCGCTATTTGTTTGTGTAACTGCGTTTCTTCTTCCATCAGCTGGGCGGCTAGGCTATTGAGTTGCTGTTCTCTTTGTTGCAATTGTTCGGCTTTTTGCTGCAGTACTTGAGCTTGTTGTTGCAATTGTGTGTCATGCGCCAACAACAGTGTTTCACGCTGCTCTAACAAGTTACTCAGTTGCTGGATGGTGGTGTCACGTTGGCTAACGAGAGCCTCTTTAGCTTGTAGGGTTTGTTGGATATGGCTGAATTGCTCATGTTGCTGCTGTAGATAGGCTTGCAACTGATCGACTTGCTGTTGATGCGTATGGATTTGTTGCTGTTGAATTTGAGTCGAGGTATTGAGCTTGTCTAGTTGTTGAACCAACTCTGAGACTTGGGTATCACGGTGACTTAATTCACGATCGCGGGTTTGCAGCTGCAAGAATTGTGCACTGATTTGGGTATCGCGTTGATTCAGTTGCTGGCTGTGCTGAGCAATGGCTTGCTCAAGAACCAGCAATTGTTGATCTTTCTCGACCAGTAGTTTTTCACGCTGCTCCAGCATTTGGTGATACTGTACGGCGTGTTGTTCTTTTTCGTGGAGCGTGCGTGTTTGGGCGAATAATTGTTCATTACGGATACTGATGTGTTCAATTTTTTGCTTAATCAGTTGATCACGTTCTTTGAGCTGATCATCACGCTCTTGCAGTGATTCATCCCGCTGGTGTAATTGTTGATGTGCTGCTTGTAAATATTGATCTAGAATTAAGAGTTGTTGTTGGGCTTCCTGTAACAGGGTATCGCGTAGGCTAATTTGTTCATCCCGCGCCGCAATAATTTTCTTTTGTTCGTGTTGGTCTTGCTGATAGTTCAGCACCCATTGATTGACCTCCTGCAATTGGCGTTCGTATTCATTTAAGGAAGTATCACGGCGACTGATATGTTTGTCACGATTTTCTAGTTCACGATCCCGCTTTTCTAAATGCCGCTCTTTTTCCTCGAGTAAGCGGTCGCGTTGTTTAAGTTGCTCTTCGCGCTCACGTAGGCTTTTCTCGGTTTGGTAGGTGTTTTTTTCAACTTCGTGCAGGCGTTTTTCTAGATCACGAATAATTTGTTCACGTGAGCGAATCGCTTCATCGCGCTCTTTAATAATCTGCTCTCGCTCATGTAAGCGCTGTTCGTATTGCTCAGCTTTATGTTGATAGGCTTGATCCGCCGTTTGGTTTTTTTGCAAGATCTCTTCTTTACTATGAATCTGCTGTTCGCGCAGAGCGAGTGCACGCTCTAAATCCTCAATGACGGTATCCCGATTGTGCAAGCGGGTCGTCAGTTGCTTGGTTTGGTCACGCAAGGCTTGGGCTTCATTCTGATAAGCAGTAAACAAGCTTAGCAGGGCTTGTCGGTCTTCATTAGTCAGGAAGCGATTGCCACTGATTTTTTCCAGTAGTACGGTATGATCTATGCTCATGAGCTTATTGTTATTGTGGTCTTGTGTGAAGATTCTAACAGGTTTTGTTGAATTTAAAATTAAAGATAATCAAGCGGTTTGTTTAACTAATTAAGCGGCTATCTGGTGAACTATTGCAACTATTAGCACTCTAACCAGAAGAGTGCTAAGATACAGTTAATAATTAATAGGAGAGCAAATTCTATGACACAAGCCCTAACGCTACGTGGACAAACGCTGCCTTCCCCAGTCGGAAGTTTAGAAAGTTATATCCACGCCATTCATGCCATTCCTGTATTGGAGGCTGAAGAGGAGCGTGAGTTGGCGACAAGTCTGCGTCAGGAGAATAACCTTGAAGCAGCACGGCAGTTGATCCTGCACAATTTACGCTTTGTTGTGAAAGTAGCTCGTGGCTATAACGGTTATGGCCTACCTTTAAGTGATTTAGTTCAAGAAGGCAATGTGGGTCTGATGAAGGCGGTTAAGCGCTTCGACCCTGAGATGAATGTGCGCCTGATTTCTTTTGCCGTGCATTGGATTCGTGCGGAGATCCATGAGTTCATTCTACGTAATTGGAAGATTGTTAAAGTCGCCACGACTAAGGCACAACGTAAATTATTTTTTAATTTGCGTAGCAGCAAGGCGCGTTTAGGTTGGTTATCGAATGACCAAGCCCAAGAAGTCGCGAATGATTTAGGTGTGAGCAAAGCCGATGTTCTGGAAATGGAACAGCGCTTAGGTTCACAAGATGTCTCATTTGATCTTGCTAATGATCAAGACGATGACGAGCGCTCTTATTCGCCGAGCCAATATTTAGCCGCCGAGTCTGCTGACCCAGCTGAAGCTTTAGAGGCTGAAGAATGGGAAAACTACACTCATGGTCGTTTTGAAGAGGCTTTAGCGGGTTTAGATGCGCGTAGCAAAGATATTTTAGCGAGCCGCTGGTTGGTGGAAGAAAAAGCGACTTTGCAAGAGTTAGCCGATAAATACGGCGTCTCGGCTGAGCGGATTCGTCAGCTTGAGAATGTGGCCGTGAAAAAGCTGCGTGCTGCGGTCGGCGAGTTCTAAGTTTGCAAGCAAGCTTAATAGGTTTATAGGTTAATTAAAGGCCGCGCAATGCGGCCTTTTTCGTAGCTAGGCTGTCTAGGCGGTCAGTTTGCAGCTTTGGTTTAACCGAAGAAAGCGACTGAGAGAAAGCTAAACCAAGACCAACCAATCAACAACCAAACCAATAGCATGGGAATGCCAAAGTCAAAACCGAGTTTCATAATTCTGTGTTCCTATCGTCAACGATTATTATAAGTGATTGATGATAATCAAAGACGCTACACAGAACAAGCGCAAACAGAAAAGCCCCACTCAGGAAGCTAAGTAGGGCAAGTGGATCTCTCAAGATTTGGACGAAAATCCTAAGAGAAAAACACCACGGAGAAGAAACTCAGCCAAGCCCACACAATCAAAGCAACGATCAGTACCATCGGTAATCCAAAGTCAAAACTTAGCATTGAATGCTCCTGTCTAAATAATGAAGTTATGGGCAGGAGTTTGTATGATCTATGGGGGCGATTTGTTGATTTGAGTCAAAACTCTCCGATCATCGGCTAGTTAGCAGCTAAAAAATACAGGCTATTTGATTTATATCAGGAATTGGACAAGATTTTCTGGCAGTAGACAAACTAACAAAAGGCAGTTATCACCCTTGTGTCATTTATTTATGCTAGGGTGAGGCCGCAGATCAATGAAGGAGTGAAGTTCATGACGAACTTGCAGCAGTTAATTTTGCGAACGGACATTAGCGGGATGCCTTTGGAATGGATTCATTTCCAAACGGCGGTCAAGCTCTATTATGCTCAACAAGTTGCCTATACTTGTGGTTGTTCGCTGCTGCATGTTCATGGCGGTATTAATGCGCGCACGGGCCAGCGCAGTGAGTTAGTTCTCAATTCTATTATTGCTACTTATGGTAGTAAGCAAGGTCTATTTGGCGAATCGTATGTGCCACCTTTAAATAACCCGACTTTATTTCGGCGAGATAATCATCTTTGTCTTTATTGCGGCGAGCACTTTAGCGCGAATGAGTTATCGCGTGATCATGTCCTGCCTTTGGTTAAAGGCGGTAAAGATAAATGGACGAATGTGGTGACTGCTTGTAAACATTGTAATAGTGCTAAAGGTGGGCGGACACCTGAGCAGGCGAATATGCCTTTATTAGCCGTACCCTTTCAGCCTACTTATGTGGAGTATGTATTTTTACAAGGTAGAAGTATTTTGGCGGATCAAATGGAGTTTTTAAGTGCGCATTTTCCACGCACGAGCAGTTTACGTCAGCGCTGTTTACAGTCTTAAGAGGTCTAGATAATTCCGGCAAGCACTGCTGAGATCGGCTATAGTTGAAGGGGGGTAATTAGGAGCACTCAGGTGATGGCTTATTGGCATTTAATGAGTTGGAGATGCTCATTATTAATGAGTAAGCAGCCCAGTTTAATTCAAGCGGTGATGCCTGCTATTGCAAGCTTAGCGTGTGGCTCAAGACTGGGTAGTTTACGGTGGCTGAGTCTCAGCAGTTTGCTACTGGTGGTTGCTTGTGATAAAGAAACCAATAACTCCCAGTTCATCACGCAAAATTTAGTGGTTCCAGAACGGAACACACCGGTTTATATCACTGATCAAGTCACGCTAGCGGGTCAGGCAATCTCGCTTTGGTTTGATCATGGGCGCTGTCAACTTCAGGTCGATCACCCCAAGCTTAAACGCGAGCCGCTTAGTCTACAGCCCAATGCACCGTGCTTTTTTATCAAATCCCCGGGTACAGAGACGGTACAAGTGTATCAACGGGATAAGGTGAGTCGTGTGCTGGCGGTCGTGGGTACACCTACCACGCCCACTGCAAGTACGCAACGGTGTGGAACTGAAATTCAAGGTATTGTGTTGAATGCAGCGGGTACAGTCAGCGTATCGAATACTCTGCAGCGGGGTAGTTTAAGGTGTGCTGATCAAGGTTTAGACAATGCGCAATATGAGCTATTAGCTCGAGATTAATGATACTGATATTCCACGAGTAAAACAAAGCTGGTGTTTAAGTTTTTTGGATAGCGACGGCGTAATTGATCACGTACTGCAAACGCAGCATAGCGCTCTTTATAGCGACCAATCCGTACTTTGAATAAGACACCTTTGCGGGTGCGTAGTTCACGAATATGGGTAGTGGTATAGCCATCTTTCTTTAAAGCAGTGCGTAAATCATAAGCGAATTTTGAGTTATAGCCGGTAAATACTTGTACTGTGTAATAGCCGCGACTCAGGCGCGGTGGAAATTGTTGATCATAGCTAGAGCTTGGTTTAGGTAGGCTCTGCGGCGTCTCATAAAGATTATCATTATATTCTTCTACGATGGTAGGCGGTGGATTGGGGTTTGAGGGTTGAGAGGGGGTAGGTTCGATCACCCATATATCAAGATCAGTATCTCCAGGTTCACGGTAATAACTGGCAGTAGACACATGGGGTTCTGAATAGCTCGTTGTATAGTTATAGTTATTCTGAGTTTTAGTAAAACCCAAGCTATTGGGGATGGTATGAGTGAAAAAGCCAGTCCCTTTGGCGTTAATAAACAGTGCTAGACCGACCACAATTAAGACAATGAGGATGATGTGCCAAAATTTAGTTTCGCCAGTTTGTTTAGACAGGGCTTGCAAGGATCGTTTCACTCAAATTCCTGTTTTAGCTAGATCGGCTTTAAAAGGATTATGCCATAGATTATGGCAGACCTAGCGCCCGTTGGTAGGGGATTTCGAGCAGATTAGTCTTGAATTTGCGGTTTTTATCCCCTATATCCATACCTATTCAAAGTGTTTTAGCTTTTAAAAAATTGATGAGGGGTAGCCCAGATGAGAATGGATAAACTGACCAGCAAATTCCAACTGGCTTTACAAGATGCGCAGTCACTTGCACTTGGGCGTGATCAGCAGTTTATTGAACCGATTCATTTAATGACGGCATTACTTGACCAAGATGGTGGTTCAATCCGAGGTTTACTCACCAAAGCGGATGTGAATGTTAACCAATTACGCTCTAAATTAGGCCATGAAATGGAGCGTTTACCCACCGTTTCGGGAGGGGATGCAGGTTCGGTATCCGTATCGAACGATTTGTCGCGGTTGTTGAATGTCACTGATAAAATCGCCCAGCAACGCAAGGACCAATACATTAGTTCCGAGCTATTTGTCTTAGCAGCTTTAGACGATAAAGGCACACTTGGGAATTTATTGCGGGAAACAGGGGCAACTAAGGGCGCACTAGAAAAAGCAATTGAGGCGATGCGTGGTGGGCAAACGGTGAGTGATCCGAATGCCGAAGATCAACGCCAAGCCTTGCAAAAATATACCATCGACATTACTGAGCGCGCCGAGCAGGGCAAGATTGATCCGATTATTGGTCGTGATGAAGAGATTCGTCGCATGATCCAAATCCTGCAGCGGCGTACTAAAAATAATCCAGTGGTGATTGGCGAGCCGGGCGTGGGTAAAACGGCTTTGGTGGAGGGTTTAGCCCAACGGATTGTAAATGGTGAAGTACCTGAGGGCATCAAAGGCAAGCGTTTATTGTCGCTGGATTTAGGTGCTTTGCTAGCAGGGGCTAAATTCCGTGGTGATTTCGAAGAGCGCTTAAAAGCAGTCTTGAATGATATTGCTAAAACTGACGGTAATACGATTTTATTCATTGATGAGATTCACACCTTGGTCGGTGCGGGTAAGGCCGATGGCGCGCTGGATGCAGGCAATATGCTCAAACCTGCTTTGGCACGAGGCGAATTGCATTGTGTAGGCGCGACGACTTTAGATGAGTATCGCCAATACATTGAAAAAGACGCTGCTTTGGAGCGCCGCTTCCAGAAAGTCTTAGTTGATGAACCGAGCGTGGAAGACACGATTGCGATTTTGCGGGGTCTTCAGGAAAAGTACGAAGTCCATCATGGAGTGGAGATTACTGACCCAGCTTTGGTTGCAGCGGCTACTTTGTCGCATCGTTATATCACCGACCGTAATTTGCCAGATAAGGCGATTGATCTGATTGATGAAGCAGCCTCACGGATTCGGATTGAGATTGACTCGAAGCCAGAAGCCTTGGATATGCTGGATCGGCGTTTGATTCAATTAAAGATTGAACGTGAAGCGCTGAAAAAGGAAAAGGACGAGGCCTCGATTAAACGCCTGAATAATTTGCAGGAAGAAATCACCCGCCTTGAAAAAGAGTCGTCTGATTTAGATGAGGTCTGGAAAGCCGAAAAAGCCGCGATGCAAGGCACAACGCATATCAAAGAAGCGTTGGATCAAGCCCGGATTGAATTTGAAACTGCGAAGCGGGCGGGGAATTTGCAACGGATGGCTGAATTGCAATACGGACGTATTCCTGAGCTAGAGGCACAGTTAAAGCAAGCCGATGCCAATGAAATCGCCGCTGGGCAAAACCAGCCAAAGCTGGTGAAAAATCGTGTGACTGAAGATGAAATTGCTGAAATTGTCGCACGGTGGACTGGTATCCCAGTTAGCAAAATGCTGGAGTCTGAGCGGGATAAATTGCTGCGGATGGAAGATGAGTTACGCAAGCGGGTGATTGGTCAAGAAGAAGCCATGAAGGCGGTATCGAATGCAATTCGGCGCAGTCGAGCGGGTTTATCGGATCCTAAGCGTCCGAGTGGTTCATTTCTGTTTTTAGGGCCAACTGGGGTCGGTAAAACCGAGTTGACTAAAGCTTTGGCACAATTCCTATTCGACGATGATGATGCGATGGTGCGGATTGATATGTCGGAATTCATGGAAAAGCATTCAGTAGCACGCTTGATTGGTGCACCTCCGGGCTATGTCGGCTATGAGGAGGGTGGCTATTTGACCGAAGCCGTGCGGCGTCGCCCTTACTCGGTGATCTTATTGGATGAAGTCGAAAAAGCGCATCCTGATGTTTTCAATGTTTTGCTGCAGGTCTTGGATGATGGACGCTTAACCGATGGTCAAGGCCGCACGGTAGATTTCCGTAATACCGTGATCGTGATGACCTCTAATCTTGGCTCACACCTGATTCAAGATATGGCGGGTGAAGAAAACTACGACCGGATGAAAGCGGCTGTGATGGAAGTGGTGGGTACGCATTTCCGCCCTGAATTCATTAATCGGATTGATGAAGTGGTGGTTTTCCATCCACTGGATCAACATGAAATTCGCCAAATTGCAGATATTCAATTGAATAGTTTGCGTAAGCGGTTAGCGGTACGTGAATTGAATATCGAATTTAGTGATGCCGCAATGGATCATATTGCCGCCGTCGGTTTTGATCCGGTGTATGGTGCTCGCCCCTTGAAACGTGCGATTCAAAATCAGGTGGAAAATCCCTTGGCACAAGAAATCTTGGCCGGGCATTTTATGCCGGGTGAAACGATCAAGGTGGATGTGAAAGATGGTTTACTCAGTTTTAATGAGACAGTGAGTCGGTAAAGCTTCGGTTTTCAGTTGTTCAGAGCGCCGCTGTTTAGCGGCGTTTTTAATTATGCAACCTGAAGAACAAGACGTTTGCCACAAGCTCTCAGATAGCGCCGTAAAGTGGCAACAGAAGGTGAATGTTTCCCTGTTGCTAAAGAACGCTCTAATCGTGCAACAGCAGAGGCTTGTGTCCCCATCCGCTCTGCAAGTTGGGCTTGTGTCAGACCCGCTGCCAGTCTTGTTTTGAGCAATTGGTCTAGTAAATCAAGTTCTTCCTGTTCAATCCGCTCAAGCTCAGCTTGGACACCAGGGCGGCTCATCAACTGTTCTATTAATTGATCATGTGTTTTCATTTTTAACCTCCTTCATTCGTGCTTCGGCTATTTCACGTTCACGGTGTGGTGTCTTATTAGATTTTTTGACAAAGCTATGGAGCATGACAATTCGTCGCCCGACGAGGGTACAATAAAATACACGGGCAATCCCTTCAGCACCTTTGAGACGCAGCTCGAATAACCCTCCACCAAAAGGTTGGGTATGTGGCTCTCCCAAATTGGAACCAAGAGCAATCATGCGGCGAGTCAACACAACGTAACGGGCTGCAAGCGTGTCCGGTAGGTTGAGGATTTGTTGTTGAACTTCTTCACTGTAATAGCTAATCGTGTAATCCATACGATGAAAATAACAAATATGTTATATCGTAGCAAGTAGATGATTTGTGTATTCGCAGAGTGCGGTGTTTTTCAAGGCAGTTGTCGCAAAAATCATGCTGCATCCCTCACTTTTTCCCGTGCTGGTTTGTCGGGGTTGAGGGTGACGGCAGCAATGGGCGTCCAGTTCCGGGTATCGCCCGACCAGCGCTCGGAGGTTTGGCTTTGGCAGCGGCATAGACGTCTACTCGCTTGGCAATGATAGCTTTGTCTTCCCCGTGGTGGCGTTGTGCTGGGGTGACGAAGCGGATCTTGCTGTGTGGTTGTACCATTGCATGAACGGTTGCCAACCAATGCAAGCATTTGCTGAAAGATGAGGCGATGCGTTGGATACTCCTCAAGGAGAACCGGATTCAGCTCACCAATAACCGAGCTGAGCGGGTCCCCCTATGTCAGGCTAGTTGTCGCCTTTATTAATTTTGACAATGGGGGACGGAATGGATAAAAACATGCCACGTTATGCTGCTGAACGCAAAGCCACTGTGCTGAACAAGCTATTGCCGCCGCACAACCGCCCGATACCCGAAATTGCCCAAGCCGAAGGCATCAGCGAAGCCACCTTGTATAATTGGCTGAAACAGGCCAAAGAGGAAGGACACGTCGTGCCGGGAAATGGAAAAGCCAGCCCTGAAAGCTGGAGTGGTGAGTCCAAGTTTGCCGTTGTACTGGAAACCGCCGGTATGAATGCCAGCGAAGTAGGCGAATATTGCCGCAGCAAAGGTTTATACCCCGAACAGGTAGCCCGCTGGAAACAAGCCTGTATCGCCGGAGCGGGGACTGGTGAACAGACAGGGAATGAATCCCTCAAACAGGCCCGCAAGCAAATCCGCCAACTGGAGAAAGACCTGCGGCGCAAGGAAAAAGCCTTGGCAGAAAGTGCCGCCCTGTTGCTATTGCAAAAAAAGTTCAATGCGCTGTGGGAGGACGCGGAATGATGACCACACCCCAACAGCGCGAAACTGTGGTCAAACTGGTGGAGGAAGCTGTATCAGCAGGAGCAAGGCGCAGCCCTGCCTGCCAAGTGGTCGGGATCAATGTGCGCACGTTACAACGTTGGCATCCCCAAGGTGAACAGCAAGTGCGGGTTGACCAACGCTCATTTGCCCAACGTCCTGAACCTGCCAACAAACTCAGTGAAACAGAACGTCAGGAACTGCTGGAGGTCTGCAATCAACCCGAATATGCCAGCCTACCGCCCTCCCAAATCGTGCCGAAATTGGCGGATGCAGGCTGCTATATTGCCAGTGAATCCACTATCTACCGTACCTTGAAAGCCCACAATCAACTACATCACCAGGGTCATACCAAAGCCCCGCAAGCTAAGCGTCAACCCGTCACCCACACTGCAACAGCCCCCAACCAAGTCTGGACATGGGATGTGACGTGGTTGCCCAGCACCGTCACTGGGCGTTTCTTTTACCTGTATCTGGTCGAAGACCTCTACAGCCGTTATGGTGTCGTTTGGGAAGTCCACGAGCGCGAATCCGGCGAACTCGCAGCCGAACTGCTGGAAAAGGCGGTGTGGCGCGAAAAGCTGCACGGTAAGGACAAACCGGTGCTGCACAACGACAATGGCAGCATCATGAAAGCCCAGACTTTGCGCGCCAAACTCGACGAACTCGGCTTGAACCAATCCTTCAGCCGTCCCCGTGTCAGTGATGATAATGCCTATGTGGAATCTTTCTTCCGCACCCTCAAATATGCCCCCACTTGGCCTGCCAAAGGCTTTGCCACGCTGGAGGAAGCCCGTGAGTGGGTGCAACAGTTCATGCAGTGGTACAACCACGGACACCCGCACAGCAAGATCCGCTTCGTCACCCCAGCACAACGCCACCACGGGGAAGACAAAGCTATCATTGCCAAGCGAGTAGACGTCTATGCCGCTGCCAAAGCCAAACCTCCGAGCGCTGGTCGGGCGATACCCGGAACTGGACGCCCATTGCTGCCGTCACCCTCAACCCCGACAAACCAGTGCGGGAAAAAGTGAGGGAGGCAGCATGATTTTTGCGACAACTACCTTGAAAAACACCGGGGTGATCAGATCCTATGTGCAATGGCGTAAAACCAGTTTTGCCAGCCAGTCGGCACAAGGTGACAGGTTTAAGGCCAATGGTTCTACCGTCTTGGGTACAGCCCGAGACTGTAAACTGAACAGTGTAACTGCTATATAACGTGAATCCCGAGAAGGAGCAGTAACATGGAACGCCTCGACCCGAAACTCATGGACGACTTACTCAGCGATTGCAAAACGCCTGCTGATGTCAAAAACCTTTACAGCCAGCTCTTGCAGCGGATGATCAACCGCAGCTTGGAAGCCGAATTGGATGTGCACCTAAACTACGACAAGGGTGAGCGTAGCGAAGCCGGGCAACGGCGCAGCAATACCCGTAACGGCAAAGGCAACAAGACCATCAAAGGCGAATTTGGTGAGTTGCAGGTAGAGACACCGCGTGACCGTGATGGCAGCTTTGAGCCGAAGTTGATACAAAAACGCCAAATACGGCTGGCAGGGATGGACGAACACATCCTGACGCTGTACGCCAAAGGCATGACCACCCGCGACATCGCAGACACGATCAAACGTCTGTACGGGGTGGACATCTCGCATACGCTGACCGCTTACGGTTGCTGAGCGAAGCCGAAGCACTGTCCTTGCGTTTGATCACGGGGCGTTCGTATTGCAGGATGAGGTAACTGGCAGGGCGTTGCGCCACCCGATGGGTCACGTGGGTGCCGATGACTTCGTACTGCTCGGCCTCTGACCCCCGAAGTTCCGACGGGGTGAGGTGAATCACCTTGACGGGGACATCGGCCCCAAAGCGTAGCCCGCTGTCATTCACGCAGTCATCGGGGCGAAGCTTGGGGGCTTTGCCGCGTTGGTAGGTGACGGTCATGCTTTCACCTGCGGACGCGGCAACCGGGGTGGCGGCGGGGGCAAGTAAGGACAATTGCTCCACCGGTATCTCAACCGGACGCTTTTCGGATTTGCTACCAAACACCTGATTTTTTAACCATGACAATTGCCGTGTCAACTCAGCAACCTGCTGCCTTAAAGCGGTGTTTTCTTCACGCAAGGCAGCTATTTCCGCGACAGGGGATGGCGCGGAAAGGAGCGTATTGTCGGTACTGGCGTGCGCTGAAATCATGGCACCATTGTACCGAAATGCTGATAGGAATGCTGGTAACGCTTGAATTGTCTGGATTTTTGCACTTCAATACCCGCCAAAATTAACTGCAAATCCGTCCGGGTCAATTCGCGCTGCCCGGTTGTTGTCGGCTGCACCCGGTATTCCCTGCTCCAGGCGTTGGCTCCATAAGCAATAGCCGCTGGGTTCAAAATAGAGGATCTTCATCTGGGTTTTGCGAAGGTTCACGAACACAAAATAATGCCCACTCAGGGGATTTTGCCTTAACTGGTTTTTCACCAAGGCGGTCAGCCCCGTAAAACTTTTGCGCATGTCGGTGGCTTGGGTGCATAGCCAGAGGCGGGCGGTGGCTGCGGGGGTAAACATCAGCCTTGGCTCAGGCGTAGTTCAACGCCATTCCCCAAACTCAGCACAATGTGCCAGCCTTGCCCCAGCACGGCATTACCCGCCGATAATGCACCCAGGTCGATGAAAGTGCCGGGGGTGGCCGCTGGCTCGTCCACCACGTCTGCTGTCCGTAGACGCTGCCGCCATTGGCAAAAACTGGCGTAGCCGATACCCTGCTGTCCACAAAATGCCGGGGCGGATAAGCCGCTGGCTTGCCATTGGCTGATGAGGGCTTGCCATTCGCTGGTGCGGCGGTGAGGGCGTTTCATTGGGGTTTCCTTCGGTTGTTTGGTTGGAAACCAGTTTAGGATCTTGAAATCGTGGGCGCTAGACGGGCTGAAATGACCGCTTACCGCTCTCCGCCCTATGAAAAACGTGTTACACAGTTTATTTGACAGACTCTACAGCGTCAAATAGTGATGAATAGGGCGATCTTGATACGGGATGTTTGCTCTCAGGGCTTTGCTCATAAGCACGTATCGGTGCATTTTCCTCTGAATCGAATTCGTCCCTGTAACACGCTACAGATGATGTGAACGCTTACGTTACTTATTAAGCACCAAGTTGATTCTGGATAATACCTGCTGCGACTGCTATTGCAGCAAGAAGAAAATGAATTAAATGAAATACATGTGGCATACGATCAATTATTTCCCGTAATGGTTCTTCGGCACATTTTCTAAAAAAGCGAAAATAACCAGCAATAAGAAAACCATAGATAGTCGCAACTAAAGGCCACATTGCAATCTGTAGCAAATGGTTTTGTTTTTCACTAAACTTAGATTCAACGAAAGAGAAGCTGCTTTTCTTTGCGGCATCAACACAATTATCAATACTAGTTTTATTGTTCAGACTGTTATGAATATATAGATTCTCACACGAACGCATAACAATATTGTCTTCAAGTTCAATGAGAGTGGAAACTGGTGACATAGTTGAGACGAATACAGCTAGAAGAATGAATAAACTAGTAAACCGCAATTGATAACCACGCTCTATAATGCTGAATAAGTTATTTCGTGCACTTTCACCGCAGTCAACTATCTGAGAACCAAGTTTAGTAGAACTAAGGGGAGCTTTTAATTCATGTATAGTGCTCAGTAAGGTTAATAGAAAAACGATTATCGCACCAATGAAAGATATCGCTGCATCAGCAGAGAGCGCAGCGCTAAACATCCTCCCTCCCTACCTTACGAGAACCTAAATTTATACTGTGTTCAACTTGAGCTTTAGAGGCGACGACAATCGCGTTGAATGTGACATATTCGACTAACGCAGCAACAAGAAAACCCGATCCAAGGATAAATGCAGGACTATGCAAAGGCACACCTGTGACCAAAAATGCCATCGAATGAATTATAAAGTAGAAAATTACTAAAGGTTCAAGAAGCTTCAATGCGACAACGATGAAACCCGCAGATAATATCTTGTCGTCAGACATATCGTCATCGGCTAAATTTAGCCAGAAAATATTGCTAATTTTCGCAGCAAACAAGCATAGAAAAAAAACAACGATAAATACTGCAGTAGTAACAGTAAGCGTCGCCCAAAAAAAGGTTAGATCAAATGAATCATTAATACGTACTGCAAGCTCAGTTGCATCAAGGTTTTCAACTTCGAGTCCACGTGGAAACTGAATTAGTTTTTCTCCAGACTTTACCACTGCAGCAAGAGCAAGCATATCAACAGCAACCAAGCAAGCAGACAAATGCCAAAACCAAGGTGAATTGAGATCTTTTAACTTCCCACTTCCACGACTAAATATTGGTCTAATGAAAAAAGGAGTTTCATTGATGTTGGGGTTTGTAGGAACTGCCCGAACTTTATTTGAGTATTGATACCAAACGTATGCCATTGCTATTATGGCAGCATAGACAACTATATGTGAGCGGAATTTATCAGCTAACCATAACCATGCTGGGGCAAAGAAATTTAACCAATCAGGAAGCGGTAGTGAGAGTAGGACTCCTAAATATTGAACGAGTACTGCACCAATATCAATTACTAAAAGATAGAAAATAAGTAATCCTGCATGCCAACCAGCATTATACTTAGCCCAACGCATCCAAACCTTGCGCTTGGATTGATAGATGTGCGCAGAACAAAATATAAGTGCTATAACATCAAGTGAGACAGCAGCACCGATAAGGAGGGCAATGAGGGGGTTTTGAAAAGCACTTTCTGCTGAAGCAATAGACACACAATTTCCCTCGTAATGCTGCAAGAGTTCTAACCAACTATTTTGTCAGTAGCTCCAAGTAAACTATGTTTTTGTGAACTAACTCCAAAACTTTTTCAATTAAATACTCGTGTAGTTGTAAATTTTATCCACTATTACTGGATGGATATCATTTACAGGCTGACAAGTTTAAGTTCTTGGTAACTACTCAGCCTACCCATGAAAAATACCTCCTAAAGTTAATAGATATAGTTTTTTATATGACGTAAAACACTATATATAGGCCAAATGGTTGCAATTCTTGAAAAGTATCTAGGCGTAAGTTACCACGGAGCTTTACAAGCGTGGCTATGTAACGAGTTGTTTTACGAAAGACTTTTGTCACGAGTACTTAGGCGATGTATTATAAATACAAAGCAGAGTTTTGGCTAGAACTCTGCGCAATAATAAAGCCCTAGGCTAGGGAAGCTTTAAAAACTCGATAAGTGTCAGCCGTTTAATCTTGCTGCGCCAGTATTTTGTTAAACAATTTCAACTCGTCGATATAGCGAAATTTAGCCAATTTTTAGGTTATTTCTCCGCACTTTGTGGCTTTTTATCGTCTTTTATGGTGATTTTTCAATCAGGTGGGCATAACTCTACCGTCTTTGAGCGAACAAAGTCGGCGTAAGTTATACACCGCCGCTTAGATGCTCAGACCAAACACTGCGCGTACCAAGCCAATAGTGTGGATAGCCTTGTCACCCATGACGCGGATTGCCCCAAACACATGCTCAACCCGTGCATGAGGCTTGGCGATGTGAGTGTTACAGCGTTTCTGGCTGGCAGGCGAACTGGGGTTTGAATTTCTTGGCTTTGTGCTGGATGTGTAACCGCCAGATCAGTTTTTATGGAGCAAAAGAAACTACATGTATTCCTAAATAATCTGTAGCTTCCAACATTAACTTTATCTGCACTAGCTAAAGCTTCAGCATTTATACGCTCAGCAATCGCTAAATGCAGCGCATCCAAAGTTCGCAGCGGCAAATTAGCAAGGCGGTCAATTAATTGTCGTGCTATGACTACATCATCATTTTGCACTTAATATAGGATTAAAAATCCCTGTTCAATATTGTGCTCAAAGGTGGCAAAAATTTGTTGTGTGGAAGCTAAGCCAAGTTCTTTCATACGTTCACGGCGAGCGAGCAGGCAACGAAACTCGGTGACAGCTAGGGTACTGATATGGGTCTCATCTTGTTCATCAATCCAAGCAGCAAATTGTTCTGAGCCGATTTCATTCAAATATCATTTGGCGAGTGCGCTAGTATCTAGATAGGTTCTCATCGCTCATCTCGATCAGCACGAATTAAAGTTTCACTAGCAATGTGATGGAGCGGTTGCAAAGCGCGTAATTTGGCGTGAGTCGGTTTTTTGCGAAGAGCTACGACAGGTACAATCCGTGCTAAAGGCCTGCCGTGCCGAGTGATAATAATTTCTTGCGCTTTTTCTAAAACAGTTTGAAGTTGAGATAACTGCTGGCGAACTTCCCGAATAGACATTTCCATGATACATACCTTTTGTGCCACACTTTAATCATAGTGTGGCACAAAATACTCGTGATGCCACTTGAGCGAGCACTCGTTCAAAGCAAGGGCATGCTCACTATTCGCTAGTAGCCAAAGATTTCTTCCGCCATCTCGTAAACACCCCGTTCGCCAAAGCTGTCCCCGTCAAAATCACAATACAACCCACAATCATATCCCAAGTAATCGGCTCATGTAAAAACAGTGAACCCCAAATCATAGCAAACAAAGGAATCATATAGGTCACGGTCACTGCGCGTGCGGGGCCTAAAATACGAATTAAGCGGAAATACATTAAATAAGCCAAAGCGGTTGAGAAAACGGCTAAGGCAATTAATGCCAAAATAGCAATTAAAGAAGGAGCAGCGGTAGGTACACTAAACGGCAATAAAGGTAAAAATAATAAAAATGCTGCAAGCTGGCTACCTGCCGCAATCACGACTGCCGATACACCGACAAGACTGCGTTTAATATAGGTCGCAGAAACTGCATAAAGAAAAGCAGCGCCTAAACCAGCCATAACCGCTAACCAAAAATGTGGGTTTGCCGTCGAGGTATGCCAGCCTAATAAAATACCTACCCCCGCAAAGCCTAATAAAAATCCACCGATTTGCGTCCAAGAAAGGATTTCTTTATTGATGCCTAATAGTACAAGTAACACCCCAAATAAAGGCACGGTTGCATTAAGAATTGAGGTAAAGCCACCTGTTAAAATGGTAGTGGCATAAGCATAGGCTAAAAAAGGTAGGGCTGAATTAAATGCGCCGATTATAAATAAAGGTTTCAGATTTTTGCGCAATTCCCCGACCAAACCCTGATGCATTAATACAGGCAATAAGATTAAACCCGCTAAAAAAACGCGCCATGCAATCAGCCAAATTGGGCCAAATTCAGGCACAGCTACGCGCATAAATAAAAAAGAAGCGCCCCAGAGCGCTGCTAAAGCAATCAGCTCAAAGAAATAACCTAAATGCATGAGGTGGAGTCTATCTGTTAGTTTTTTATAAACTGTTTGCTTTTAAGCAGAGCAGTGAGTGGTTGAGTCAGGGTTGATCGAGTCTATTAGTCTTAGTTTGAGACTCTATGCACTTGGACCTAGAGTCACCATGCGGTTGGTTTTAAGCTATTAACTCAGAAACTCAACTTCCAAACTAATTGGCACAGCGGCGAGCGCCTTCGAGACCGGGCAGCCCACTTTGGCAGCTTCGGCAAAAGTTTGGAATTGTTCGGCATTGATATTCGGTACTTTAGCCTGTAAGCGTAAAGTGATAGCTTCAATGCTAAAACCATTTGCACCGGGGCGAATATCAACTTCGGCTTCAGTATGTAGCGACTCAGCAGTAAAACCTGCCTGATTTAATGCATGACTGGTGGCCATCGTAAAGCAAGCTGCATGAGCTGCCGCGATAAGTTCTTCGGGGTTAGTGCCTGCTTGACCATCTTCACTTAAAAAGCGCGTTTTGAAGGAGTAAGGTAGCTGGTTGAGTGCTCCGCTGAGTGAGCTAATTTTACCTTGTCCATTTTGGGTATCGCCGGTCCAATCGGCTTGTGCGGTACGTTTCATCGGTCACTCCTAGGTGGTTTTGGGTGTTAACTGCGATGTCTAGAATTTGATGCTACGCTAAATGACTCGATATCACTATTAGAATCCTTATCAAACATCTATTCAACGACAACCCATAATGCGGGCATTCAACAGTAGAACTCCAGAAGCATAAGCAGGATGACGTTCTTTGGCTACAAATTGGCAGGTTTGGAATTGGGCGGGTAAGATTTGATCGGGCAATAATTCCACTGCGACACTTTGGGCAGGCTGGATATATGAATCGCCTCGGGCTACATATTGCACGGTCGTCGTAAGGCGATAAATAGGCATCCTGCCCGTTGCCCCGCCACGACCCAAATTAATACGATTAGCTGCCTGAATCGTAGCGGTAAATACGTATTCAGGTTCACCATCACTGGGTAAAGACGGATTGGATGGGGTAGCCACGCAAGCGGATAAGCAAATAGCCAAGGCCATTGGACTGATGAGTTGTTTCATAATTTTAGGTCTCTGCAAGAATTAAGAAAATAGGCTTGCCACTCAATTAACGTTAATAAACTACAACTAAAAAGGTTTAACCACAGCAAAAATCACAATCAAAATCAGCAAAGCACCGGGGACTTCATTAAACCAGCGATACCATTGATGACTGCGCTGATTATGGTCTGCACGAAAGGTGTGCATGATTCGCCAGCACCCATAATGATAGGCCAGCAGTAAAATCAGCAAGACGGCCTTGGCATGAAACCAGCCCATGCTTAAGATCAGCCCTTCGCTGAGGATTAGCATCCACACACCAAACCCAGCGGTCAGCACAGCACCTAGGGTCATAATCCCAAACAGGCGGCGCTCCATGATTTTGAAAAGCTCAAAACTCGCTTGGTTCTCTGCCATTGCGTGATAAACATACAGGCGTGGTAAATAAAACAAGCCTGCAAACCAAGTCACCATAAAGATAATATGGAAGGCTCTAATCCATTCGTACATAAAATTTCCTAAGGCTTAGAGCAGCGTTTTAATGCGCTCACGCATATCGTCGACTTTAAAATCACCTAATTGCTGCATGACAATTTTGCCATCCCCTGAGACAAGGAAGTTAGTCGGTGTCACTCGCACTCCGCCAAAGGCTTTGGCGAGTACTCCGCCTTGGTCCCAAGTGATGTCATAATTCATACCTTTTTGCTCGCGCATGGTTTTAATCAGGGGGAGTTCGTCATACTCCATCGCAATGGCTAGGACCTTAAAGCCATCTTTGCCAAACTCTTTTTGCAACTCAACTAGCTGCGGAATTTCTTTCACACAGCCGGAGCAACTGGTCGCCCAAAAGACCGCTAAATAAGGTTTGCCTTTCAATTGCTCAGTGGCAATTTTGTTACCATCAATGGTGGTAATCTCCGCGTTAGGAGCCGCTTGCAAGCCTTCGCTAGGCACTAACCAAAACAAAGCGGCTGCGCCGACAATCACTGCCAAAATCAATAAAGCTTTAATATCGAGTTTCATAGCCAAAATCTTGTGAATCAAAAAGGATGGGGTATTATACAAAATATTCTAGTGAATAGAGATAAAGGACTACTGTGAAAAAGGTTGCTGTTGTCGGGGCTACGGGTTATACCGGTGTTGAGCTATTACGTTTATTGGTTAATCACCCTCAAATACGTGTCAGTCAAGTGACTTCGCGTGAAAATGCAGGCACACGTGTAGACGCGATGTTTCCCAATCTACGGGGTTTTTTGGATCTCGACTTCACTGCCCCTGAAGTGGAGCAATTAGCTGATAATGATTTAGTGTTCTTTGCCACCCCCAATGGGGTTGCGATGAAAAGCACGCCCGCTTTGCTAGCAGCAGGGGTTAAAGTCATTGATCTTGCTGCTGATTTTCGCATCAAAAATATCGAAGTCTGGGAAAAATGGTATGAAATGAAGCATGCTTGCCCCGATTTGGTTGCAGAAGCTGTATACGGTTTGCCTGAGCTAAATCGTGCTGAGATTGCCAAAGCGCGTTTAATTGCGAACCCCGGTTGTTATCCTACGGCAGTGACTTTAGGCTTAGTGCCACTGATTGAACAAGGCCTAGTCGATTTAGATATTATTGCGGATACTAAATCGGGTGCAAGCGGTGCAGGACGCAAAGCCAGTGTGGCGCATTTGCTTTGTGAATCAGCGGATAGCTTCAAAGCTTATGGTGTATCTGGGCATCGACATCAGCCTGAAATTGCGCAAACTTTAACAAACTTGGCCGGTAAAGCGGTGGATCTGACGTTTGTACCGCATTTATTGCCGATGATTCGCGGTATTCATGCCACCTTGTATGCAGATTTAACCGCCAACACTGAAAGCGCTGCTTCGATTCAAGCTCTCTATGAAGCGCGTTATCAAGCGGAGGCTTTTGTTGATGTGATGCCGCCTAAGTCTCATCCAGAAACTCGCTCGGTACGGGGTGCGAATACTTGCCGAATTGCGATTCATCAACCACAAGGCGGTAAACGTTTAGTGGTGCTGTCGGTGATTGATAATTTGGTGAAAGGGGCTGCTGGGCAGGCAGTGCAAAATATGAATTTAATGTTTGGTTATCCAGAAACCACCGGCTTACTCAGCCCCGGGTTATTGCCTTGATTGCCTTGTTTAAACCTGTATGAGTCTTGAATATCGGATTGACCATCGGGGTGTTGTTCAGGTTCAAGCAGCGCGCCAACCGAGTCGGTGTTGGCCGTTGTTAGTCGCCTTACTCTTATTGTTAGGAGTGCTAGTTGCTTGGTTATATGTCAGTGGTTATTTAACCCCCGTTGATGCCACGGATGGAACACAAGCACTGTCTTTGCGCGGCAAGATGAATGAGCAGGCGCGCTTGCTTGAAGAGCAAAATCAACACATTATTAAGCTCGAAAGCCAAGCAGCCTCAGCGACTCGTTCTGAGCAAGTGCAAACGACTGCGAATGAAGCCTTAAGGCGGCGGTTGGCTCTCGTTGAAACTGAATTAGCGGATGCCAAAGATAATTTACTGCTTTATGAGGATATTCTGTCTCCTAAAGATGTCGAAGCGGGATTATCCATTCGGTATTTTGGACTCAAGCCGCGTGTGATTGATGCTGAGGGAAATAAGCTTGAGCATGAGCGGTTTTATCAGTATCAATTAGTACTAGCCAATGTACGGGGCAATGAGGCAGGTGTCTCAGGTCACTATCATCTAGAGATCAAAGGTTTAAAGGCAGGTGCAAAACTCAATTTACCCTTGAGCGCCCTGCGAGTGAAATCCACTGAGCAGAATCAAGATGTTAATCGTTTTTCTTTGAAGTATTATCAGCGCTTTGAGGGGATGATTGAGTTGCCACCGGATTTTACTCCAGAGCAAGTCTTAGTGACTTTGCGTCCTGAGTCAGGTGCTAACCCAGTAACCAAGAGCTATGATTGGCAAGTATTTAATTTATCTAAAAAATCTGCAGCAAGTTAAGGAGTAAAAGTCAATGTTTGGTAAGAGTAATCCGAAAGCGAATCCGCCAGCGACTACCAATAATCCAGTAACCCCTGCGGTTGCTACTACGACAGCCGAACAAAAGGGTGGCAACCGCAGTGCACGTATTGACACTTTAATTGGTCGGGGTACGACGATTGACGGGGATTTGACCTTTTCGGGCAATTTGAATATTGAAGGCACAATTAAAGGCAATCTAACGGCTGATAATGATGATTCTACCTTGATTCTGAGCGAGCAAGGCCGTATTCAAGGTGAAGTACGTGTCTCGAGTATGCTGTTGAATGGTGCGATTGATGGGGATGTCTTCGCCAATGGCAAGGTTGAGTTATTTGAAAAAGCCCGTATTTGTGGCGATGTTTATTACAATTTGTTGGAAATGGCCGTCGGTGCCGAAGTCAATGGTAAGTTAGTACGGCAAAAACCCAATGATACGAGTAAATTACCCCCACCCAAAGCACCAGAGCCAAGCAATACTTAAGCTTATCTAGCTAGAAAAGAGGCTTTATTGACCCTGTTGACGGCAGGTGTTAACGTATTCTTTATCTTGATTTTGCACAGTTTGCAGGAGTTTTTACATGACCGTAGAAATGGCTTCTCCACTGGTGTTTACTAATGCTGCTGCAGCTAAAGTAAAACAGTTGATTGATGAAGAAAATAATGCCGCTTTAATGTTGCGGGTGTTTGTGACGGGTGGTGGTTGCTCGGGTTTCCAGTATGGCTTTACCTTTGACGAAGCTGAAGGTGAGGGTGATACGATGGTCGAAAACGGGGGAGTGAAGTTGCTCATCGACCCCATGAGTTTCCAATATATGGTAGGTGCTGAAATCGACTATACCGAAGGTTTAGAGGGTGCACAGTTTGTGATTCGTAATCCGAATGCGACAACGACTTGTGGCTGCGGTTCTTCTTTCAGTCCCTAGACCCAAAACTCGCAAGAACTAGCCCACGGCAACTCAAACGCAAGTTTCTTTTCTAACCCCTCCAAACTTAGGAGGGGTTTTGTTTTTTAGGTGGCTAGCCTGTATTCCTTAGGCCTGCCGCAATCGCATTGATCGTCCGCAATAAGGCTTCCAGCCAAGGGGATGGCTCAGTGGTTTGGGTTAAATGCTCACGATGGCGACGGAGTAAAGTCACTTGAATATTATTCAAGGGGTCGAGGTAAGGGTTGCGCCTGAGTACCGAGTATTGCAATAACGGCGTATCGTCCATCAAACGTGCTTGCTGGGTAATCAGCAGAATTTCACTGACCGTTAACTCAAACTCAGCTCGAATCGTCGCGTAAATTTGTTTAGCGATTTCTTGATTTTCCACCAAACTGGCATATTCACGCGCAATATCCATTTCTGCTTTAAATAAACCCATTTGGGTATTGCCCAACAGCGATTTAAACGCAGGCCAGTTGCTATGCATATCACGCAGGCGCTCTAAACCATCAGGATGTCTATGGCGGAAATCGGCTAGGGCTGTACCGATACCATACCAACCGGGCAGAGTATGCCGTGCTTGTGCCCAGCCAAAGACCCAAGGAATCGCCCGAATCGACGATTTGTCACGGACTGTTTGTTTACGATGTGAGGGGCGCGAGCCTAAATTGAGCTGGCCAATTTCCTGTACGGGTGTACCTTCATAGAAATAGTCCATTAAGCCCGGTGTCCGATCCGTTAACTGTCGATAGCTGTTTTCGCCGATCGCGGCGATCTCATGCATCGCCGTGTGATAAGACGCACGATCTGCCACACGCGGAATCACTAAGCCCGCACTGGCTTTGAGTAGGCCAGTCGCGCCCACGCCTAATTCATACACAGCGGTTTCTAGATTACTGTATTTGGCAGCCAATACCTCACCTTGCTCAGTGAATTTGATTTGCCCTCGCACGGTATTAGGGGGTTGCGCGACAATGGCTTCATGGGTGGGGCCGCCACCGCGTCCAACGGTACCACCGCGTCCGTGGAACAGGCGGCAAGTAATCCCGTATTGATCGGTGAGGCTTAAAACTTCTTTTTGTGCATTGTATAAATTCCAATTAGAAGCAAGGATACCGCCATCTTTGCACGAATCAGAATAACCGAGCATGACTTCTTGTAAATTACCCGAGGCTCGCAGCAAAGCTTGATAAGTGGGATTTTCAAATAGATGGGTTAATACACTGGTAATATGTTTGAGGTCTTCAATGGTTTCAAACAACGGTGAAACACGAATGTTGCAGAATAATTGCCGTTCAGTGGTATAGCCAATCAGACCTGCCATTTTAGCCAGCAGGAGTACCTCCATAATGTGACTGGCATGATGGGTCATCGAGATCACATAAGTGCCAAAGATTTCAGGGCCTGCCTCGCTGCGCATTTCAGTCAGAGTATCGAAGACTTCTAAGGTTTCTGCAGTTCGTGCAGTCAGCTCGGGTCGATAAGGCATCGGTAGGCGCTGACGCTGAATCAGTTCAGCCAGTAATGAAATCCGTTCGTCTTCTGGTAAGGCTAAGTAGTGACCGCATAAGCCTGAACGATTGAGCAGCTCGGCGACGGTTTCGCTGTGAATGGTTGACTCTTGGCGAATATCTAATTGGTAGAGTCCAAACCCACAGGTTTCGACTAAACGAATCAAATCACGTAATTCACGTCCTGCGAGCAGGCCATCATTATGGCTATACAGTGAGTCATAGATGAGCTTCAATTCGTGTAGGAAGAGTTCAGCATGGTTATAAGAAGCTAGCGGTAAAACTGCCTGCTGATGATTGAGCCGCGCACGTACCACTTCTAAGGTATTTTTTAAGCGATAGCGCATAATGGTGAGTAAGCGGCGATAAGGTTCTTCAAGCAATTGGTCAGTACGCTTAGCGAGTAAGCGATTACCCATTTGCTCGTTAATAGCCGCTAAGTACTGGGAAAATTCAGGTGAGGGCGTAATAAACTCGGTGGAATGCGACAGTGAATTACGCAGCACATCCACTCGCTCAATATAGGCATACAGAGCTTCACTCATCCCTAAGCGAATAGCATTGCGGGTAACCGCTGCCGTGACAAACGGATTGCCATCGCGGTCACCGCCGATCCATGAGCCAATCCGCAAAAAGCTCGGTACATTGACTTGATGGCTGCCATAGGCATAACGCATGGCGCGCTCAAAGAAACGATACAGCAGTGGAATGGCGTCAAATAAACTTTCGCGGAAATAATAAAGCCCATAATTGACTTCATCTTCAACGGTAGGCTTGCGCGTGCGAACTTCATTGGTGCGCCAGAGCATTTGAATCTGGCCTTTAATTTGGCGCAAAAGGGCAGAGCGCTCATCATCACTAGCCTCATCTAGGGTTTCGAGTTGATTAATCATCACGAAAATCTGGCGTTGAATACCCATTAGAGTGCGGCGGCGAGCTTCGGTTGGATGGGCCGTAAACACAGGGATATAACGCAGTTGATTCATGAGCGTTTGCATTTGCTCAGCTGTCACCCCCTCATCTCTTAATTCAACTACGGTACGCCGTGCTGAACCTTTCCAAAGCAATGGATCATCGCCGTGGGCGAACTTACGGCGGCGCTCACGTTCCCGAAAGTCCTCTTCAACAATATTGGATATGACATAAAAGGTATTGAAGGCACGGATGATTTTTTCAATTGCCTGTACATCCAGTTCGAGAATAAATTGCATCAAGGCCTCGCGCAGGGCGGGATCATCTTGTTGACGTAACTGGATATAACCACGACGTAATTTTTCTACGGCTTCGTATAAAGCGAGCCCTTCTTGCTCGCGCAAAATTTCACCCAGCAGTTCGCCAAATTGACGCACTCGAGCTTCTAATTCTTTGAGATTAGCGAGTTCATAGGGGGCAGTATTCGTTTGCATAGTAGGGTCTTTTGCTAGCAGGATAGAGTATTGATTATGCACCAGCTTTTTGCACAGGACTATTGAAATTCACCGGTCACAAAAAGACGCTATACTTAGGATATGCTTAAAAATAAATCTTTTGTTGCAATGCACAAAAATGGTTGACAGCAGATTAGAACTTCGCTATTGTGCACTGCATCAAATGCTGAAAAGCAAGACGAAATCTGAAATTAAAATCAGGCACTTATACTGACTCACTAAGGGATATATGACCATGCAAAACGCTATGATGGATCTGTTCAAACAATTGAATGACAACGCTATGAGCTCAG
The DNA here is from genome assembly GCF_900167255.1 of Thiothrix eikelboomii. Classification (GTDB taxonomy): domain Bacteria; phylum Pseudomonadota; class Gammaproteobacteria; order Thiotrichales; family Thiotrichaceae; genus Thiolinea; species Thiolinea eikelboomii. Next base: position 147,503 of record NZ_FUYB01000001.1, on the reverse strand, counting down.
CTAAGCGCGTTGGCGAATTAAATATGAAAACTTTCGAAACTTTAACGGCTAAGCAAACTGCTTTACTGAGCAGCTGTTTCGAAGCAGGCACTAAGAATGCTGATGCTTTATCAAAAGCTAAAGACCCGAAAGAAGCGTTTGCTCTGCAACAAGAAGTATTGAAGTCTTGTGGCGAAAAGTGGTTAGCCAATGTTCGTGAAGCGGCTGAACTGTTAACAGCGACTCGTGATGAATTAGTTGCTATTGCTGAAGAAGCTGCAAAATACGCTTCTCAAACCACTGAAAAAGCCACTGAGCTGAGCAAGCAAGCTTTAACTGAAAACATGGAAAAAGCCTCAGCTGCAGTTGAAAAAGCAATGGCTAAAGCCACCGCATTAACTCAAGAAGCGGCAACTGCTGGCAAAGAAGCGGCTGATAAAGCAATCGCTGCTGGCAAAGATGCAACCGATAAAGCAGTTGCTGCGACAAAAGACGCAGCTGACAAAACAGTCGCTGCCACTAAGAAAGCGGCTGAAGACGTTAAATCTGCTTAATATCCGTTTGAACCAGCCACTAAGTGCTCTCCTCTCCTCCTCCGGTGCTTAGTTGCTGAAGTTATTAAATTACCCGCTCAAGGCGGGTAATTTTTTATCTACTCTTCCATCCGGCCAAGACCTTTATCAGAGCCGTGTTCAGCTGATTAGCTTGATTCGATTAATCGCGCTTATTAGGCGAGATGCTTTTCAAAATATCCTGTTGCATCTTGTTCCAAGCTTGCAAATTCTGCTCACTCAGTTTTAACCAATTGTCTAAGGGTGTGCCAGCCAAGGCACGATGCATTTGCTCACTAATCGCTTGTTGCTGATTATTAAACAATTGCATGCTCTGCTCCATGAATGAACTAAAGCCTTGCTGAGTGGTGACACCATAGTTACGAATAAATTTAGACAATAGGTCACTACTAAACAGCGGTTTACCGCCTGATTCTTGCTCCATGATGATCTGCAACAAAATGCTACGGGTAATGTCTTCGCTAGTTTGACGGTCAACGACTTGAAAAGGAATCTCTTGCATTACCAGCTCGCGTACATCAGCTAGCGTGATGTAACAGCTTTGATGCGTATCGTACAGGCGGCGATTAGGGTATTTTTTAATAATCCGGATATCGGTCATGCTCATTCTTTACCAAACTTCTGGTGATCAATGTGGTGTGCACTAAGTATATGCATCTTTATTGTATAGGCTATTGTTTTGCCCTGCATACTCTTGATCAATGATTTAAGAGGAAATTTGTGAGAATTCACGGGTTTTGTAACGAGTAGCATAGTTTGACTATGCTACTTTGACAGCTGCTCGCACGTGATTAGTGCATGAATTGGCCGCCGTTAGCGCTGATATTTGCACCCGTGATGAAGGCCGCATCATCAGAAGCTAAGAAAGCGGCAACCGCTGCAATTTCTTCTGGCTTACCTAAACGCTTCACTGGGATTTGTTCAACAATGGCATTACGAATATCTTCACGAATCGCCATGACCATTTCTGTACCGATATAGCCCGGAGAAATGGTATTCACGGTGACACCTTTACGAACAACTTCCTGTGCTAAGGCCATTGTAAACCCATGAACGCCGGCTTTAGCTGCGCTGTAATTGGTTTGACCGGCTTGACCTTTTTGGCCATTCACGGATGCAATATTGATAATCCGCCCGAAGCCACGCTCAGTCATACCTTCGACAAATTGATGGCAAACATTGAATAAGCTGTCTAAGTTAGTGGATAAAACGGCTTTCCACTGTTCTGGGGTCATGCGTGTAAATTTCGCGTCACGAGTGATACCCGCATTATTGACGATCACATCAACTTGACCATGATCCGCTAAGATGCGTTCTTTGAGTTCGAGGCAAGAATAATAATCACTGACATTACAAGGATAGAGATCCACATCATAGTCTTGAGCTTCGGCCCAAGCTTTCGCTTTTTCTTCTGGCTCGAAGTAAGTTGTAATAATTGTATAACCATTAGCTGCTAAACGTTTACAGATAGCGGTGCCAATACCACCGGTACCACCAGTAACTAGTGCAACTTTACTCATAACCAAATCTCCGTTAAACGATGATGTGAAAATCAACAGTGGGGACCATACATGATGGAGTATTCACAAGGCTTAGCTAGAACGAGTAGACTCACAAGTCACCCGCTAGGTTGCGCTTGTTGCGCTGCACAAATTAGCATGATATGGTTGAACTGTACAACCATTTTATCTTTAGGTTTGGAGGAGACCGAGATGAGTTCTAAACAATGGTCGGAAGAAGCCATCAAAACATGGCTAGATGCACAACAGCGCTATTGGTCAACTCTCTCCACAATTAATCCTCTTGCTTCTACTACGCCGCACTCACAAGCACCCACTTGGGCGCAGGATTTAAACCAATGGTGGAGTTCTGTCACCCAAGATTCTCCACCACAAATCCAAGATGTCTTAAGTCGTGTCATGGAGATGGGCAAGGTCTATCTGGGTTTAGCCGAGCAAGTGTATAGCAACTCAAAAATTGATCCCGACACACCGAGTGTGGAAGCTTGGATGCGTACACTCGAGCAGAGTTTTAACCAAGGGCGTAATCAAGGTGGCGTGACAGCAGGTAATCTAGGTTTAGGCCATTCTTTATTTGAGGGTTGGCAGCAGCTGGTTGGCAATATGCAGAGCATGAACTTGTTCCGAGATGTCGGTACGGGTGGCCTGAATATGCCGAACGCGGGTTTATGGCAAGAGCATCTACAAAAAGCTTTGGCGAGTCCTAGTTTTGGGTTATCGCAAGAAGGGCAAGCGCGCTTAAAGAAATTAGCTGCGCTAGCCTTAGGTTATCAGCAGGCGATGGATCGTTACAGCGAGGCGTTTGCGACTCAAGGTCAGGCCTCAGTACAAGCTTTGCGAGTCCGTATTCAAAGCTTGGCGGATGCGGGCAAGCAGGTGACTTCCTTACGCGAGCTGTATGATTTATGGGTTGATGTCAGTGAAGATACTTATGCGCAATTTGCGGCGAGTGAGCATTATCAAACCTTGTATGGTGAATTAGTGAATGCCTTCTTGCTGCTCAAGCAGGGGATGAATGAGCATTTAGAGGCTGAGTTCAAAGCTTTTGGTTTGCCTGTCCGTGCTGATTATGAGGCAGTTATTAAAAAGCAATATGAAATAAAGCGCGAAAATAATCTATTACGCCAGCAAGTTCGTACTTTAGAGCAGCGCTTGAAACGAATTGAGCAAACTCTGCAAACCACAGCAACCGCTACTGAGGAGGCTGCCCAATGATTCCTTTTAATATGCGTCCCGAAGCTTTAGCCGCTGAAGTCAAAGCCTTTAATGAGAAGCTGACCGAAGGTATGGCGAATATGCTGGCTATGCAAGAGGGCAGAGCTGGGGTAACGCCGCATGAGGTGATTTATCAAGAAGACAAGCTCAAACTCCTGCATTATCTCGGTGATCCAGAAATGGAGCGTAATCCCATTCCTTTATTGGTGGTCTATGCCTTAGTCAATCGGCCGTATATGACCGACCTACAGGAAAACCGCTCCACGATTAAAGGCTTGTTAGAGGCAGCACAGGATGTGTATTTGATAGATTGGGGTTATCCCGATGCCTCGGATCGTTATTTAACGATGGATGATTATCTGAATGGCTATCTTGATCGTTGTATTGATCAGTTGTGCGAGCGACATGGGGTTGAGCAGGTCAACTTATTAGGGATATGTCAAGGTGGGGCATTTAGCTTGTGTTACAGCGCCTTGCATCCTGAACGGGTAAAAAATCTTGTCACAATGGTGACCCCAGTCGATTTCCAAACACCGGATAATATGCTCAGTAACTGGATTCAGAAAGTTGATGTCGACTTGCTGGTGGATACTTTGGGTAATATTCCGGGGGAGATGCTGAATTGGACTTTCCTGAATCTAAAGCCTTATCAATTGATGGGGCAGAAGTATTTAGGGCTGGTGGATATGATGGGCGACAAGGAGGTTCTGAAAAACTTCCTGCGCATGGAAAAATGGATTTTTGATAGCCCCGATCAAGCCGGTGAAACCTTCCGTCAGTTTATGAAGGATTTTTTCCAACAGAATAAATTAATTAAAGGCGAAGTAGAGCTTGCTGGACAGCCAGTCAAGCTTGCGAATGTGACGATGCCTGTGCTAAATATCTATGCAGATCAGGATCATTTAGTTCCGCCAGCTGCTTCTAAAGCACTAGCCAACTATGTCGGTTCTAAGGATTATGCAGAGCTGAGCTTTAATGGCGGACATATTGGTGTTTATGTCAGCGGGAAGGCACAAAAGACGATTCCCCCCGCTATTGGCTACTGGCTAAACGAACGTGTTTAACTTGTATTTTTCTACTTGACGACTTTAATTTCGATCTGTATATTTCGCGGTCTTGAAACATCAAGCAACGAAAGTTGTCTTAACTCAAGTCGGGGTATAGCGCAGCCTGGTAGCGCGTCTGTTTTGGGTACAGAATGTCGGGAGTTCGAATCTCTCTACCCCGACCACTTTTTCAGAGTGGTCTATAATCAAGTTTAAGCTTACTATAGTCTGCCTTCTGCGCCCGTGGCTCAGCTGGATAGAGCAACGGCCTTCTAAGCCGTGGGTCGCAGGTTCGAGTCCTGCCGGGCGCGCCATTGTTGTCCCGTTAGCCTCGATCATAAAGTTTCCAGATGGTGGTTGTAGCTCAGTTGGTAGAGCCCCGGATTGTGATTCCGGTTGTCGTGGGTTCGAGCCCCATCATCCACCCCAACTTTACTCTACATTTTGGTTATACATCTGGCAATTTGCTGTGTATAATCGCCTCCTTTCCGGGATTATGGGCAGCTACCCCGTTTTTCCGACGAAATATGCGAAAGTGGCGGAATTGGTAGACGCACTGGATTTAGGTTCCAGCGCCGCAAGGCGTGAGAGTTCGAGTCTCTCCTTTCGCACCATGATTCAAACAATCCAAATATTTTGATGATAACCCCTCCAGCCTTTGGTTGATGGATGGGGAGATGAGGTATGGCATGCAAGTTTCAGTAGAGTCAACAGGAAGTATCGGGCGTAAAATGACAGTCGAAGTGCCTGCCGAGCGGATTGAGCAGAGCGTCGAGTCACGTCTTAAGTCCATGGTCAAGCGTGTGCGTCTGGATGGTTTCCGCCCCGGCAAAGTTCCTTTCAATGTTGTTAAGTCACGCTACAGTGATTCTGTACGCCAAGAAGTGATCGGTGAAGTATTAGAAAATACTTTCCGAGATGCCTCTGTTCAACAAAATCTGCGGGTCGCAGGTCTGCCACAAATCGAGTTGCAAGCACTCGCAGTGGGTCAGCCGTTGGTGTATGTAGCGAATTTCGATGTCTATCCTGAATTTGTAGTGGCTGATGTGACGGGTTTAGAACTCAAGCGTCCTGTTGCTGAAGTACAAGATGCTGATATTGATAACATGCTGAATACGATTCTCAAGCAACAACGCGAATGGAAAGACGTGGAGCGTGCTGCACAATCGGGCGATTTAGTGCGTATCGACTTTGAAGGTAGTGTGGACGGTGAGACTTTTGCAGGCGGTACGGCACAAGATTATCCTGTTGAGCTAGGTGCAGGTCGGATGTTACCCGATTTTGAGGCCGCTTTAATGGGGATGAGTGCGGGTGAAACTAAAACCGCAGAGGTCGCTTTCCCTGAAGACTATCAAGCTGAAAATTTAAAAGGCAAGACAGCACAGTTCAAACTGACGGTACATAAAGTACAGGAAGAGTCTTTGCCTGAACTGAACGAAGAGTTTATTAAGCAATTCGGCGTTGACGATGGCAGCCTTGAATCGTTCCGTGCAGAAGTTAAGAAAAACATGACACGTGAATTGGGCAATGCTTTAAAAGCTCAAGTGAAGCAGCAAGTCATGGAAGGCTTATCCAATTTGCATGAAATCGACTTACCGAGTGCTTTAGTGAAAGACGAAATCCAACACGTTCGTGAGGAGTTTTCGCAAAGTACAGGCAATTCAGCGGATAATATCCCCGATGATTTATTCCAGCCACAAGCAGCACGTCGGGTAAAGTTGGGTTTGATCGTTGGCGAGATTATTCGTCAAAAAGGTCTGCAACGTGATCCTGCCCGTGTCGATGCGATGCTGGAGACTTTGGCTGCCTCTTATGAGGACCCAGCTGCTTTGATTAATTACTACCGGACGAATCGTCAAGCTATGCAAACTGTGGAAGCAGCGGTCATGGAAGATATGATTGTAGAGTGGGTATTAGCTCAGGCGCAGGTCACAGATGAAGCACGCGATTTTGAATCAGTGATGAATCGCAAGCAGGCACCGGCAGCCGCTTAATAGGCTCAATGTACAGGTGAAATAATAATGTCTAAGCTACATGGTGCATTAGGAACTCAAGCTTTGGGTATCCCTTACGTGATTGAAAAAACCTCACGTGGGGAACAAGCTTATGATCTTTATTCTCGGCTACTGAAAGAGCGGATTATCTTCTGTGTCGGTGGAATTGAAGACTATATGGCGAACTCGATTGTGGGTCAGCTCTTGTTTCTGGAATCTGAGAATCCTGAAAAGGACATTCACCTCTATATTAATTCACCCGGTGGGGTGGTGACTGCCGGGATGGCGATTTACGATACTATGCAGTTCATTCGTCCGCAGGTCAGTACGCTATGTATTGGCCAAGCTGCGAGTATGGGGGCCGTGCTGTTAGCAGCGGGTGCTCCGGGTAAGCGGGCTTGTTTGCCACATTCTCGAGTGATGATTCACCAACCCCTAGGGGGCTTCCAAGGTCAAGCTTCAGATATTGAAATTCATGCCCGCGAAATTCTAAAAATTCGTGAGGAACTGAATTTGGTACTCTCTAAGCACACCGGTCAGCCGCTTGAAAAAATTAGCCATGATACCGATCGTGATAATTTTATGACGGCGGCTCAGGCTAAAGACTATGGTTTGATTGATTTAGTATTAGACAAACGTAGTTCATAGACCTTCATTTCATTAAATTTTTGTTAGAAACAGCCTGTTTATCAGGCTGTTTTTGTTTTAATGGGCGTATAAAGCATAGGCTTCTTGTTATTCAATCCCATACTCGTAGATAATAAGGCTTGAAGTTCTTGTTTTTGGCATTACATAGCAAATTAATTCGCTATTTAAGCACATTTGCCAGTCAACTCTGGCGCAGGTAGAGGTTCTGAATGAGTAAAGACAAAAAGGGTAGCCAAGATACTGGGAAACTGCTGTATTGTTCATTTTGCGGAAAAAGTCAGCATGAAGTCCGCAAACTGATCGCAGGGCCTTCAGTTTTTATCTGTGATGAATGTGTCGATCTGTGTAATGACATCATCCAAGAGGAAATGCACTCTACCCAAGGCGAAGTTGATGACAAAAGTAATTTGCCCACGCCGCGTGAGCTAAGCCAAAATTTAGATGAATATGTAATTGGCCAAGAGCTCGCTAAAAAAGTCTTATCGGTGGCGGTTTATAATCACTATAAGCGCTTATTCAAAAAGACGGGTAAAGATGATGTGGAGCTAGCAAAAAGTAATATTTTGCTGATTGGCCCAACGGGTAGTGGTAAGACTTTATTGGCGGAAACCCTAGCCCGTTTATTGAATGTCCCCTTCACGATTGCGGATGCAACCACCTTAACTGAGGCTGGTTATGTCGGTGAAGATGTCGAAAATATTATTCAAAAGCTGTTACAGAAATGCGATTACGATGTAGAAAAGGCCCAAACTGGGATTGTTTACATTGATGAGATCGACAAGATTTCTCGCAAGTCAGATAACCCTTCGATTACCCGTGATGTCTCGGGTGAGGGGGTACAACAAGCTTTATTAAAGCTGATTGAAGGGACTATTGCTTCTGTACCGCCGCAAGGTGGACGTAAGCATCCGCAGCAAGAATTCCTGCAAGTGGATACCAAAAATATTCTGTTTATTTGCGGTGGTGCGTTTGCGGGTATGGATAAGGTGATTCGTGATCGTACCGAGAAAGGCAGTATTGGTTTTTCTGCTGCGGTAAAAACACCGGAAACGAATAAAAGTTTTGGTGATGTGATTAAGGATATTGAAGCGGATGATTTAGTCCGTTACGGCTTGATTCCTGAGTTTGTCGGGCGTTTGCCGGTGGTGGCGACTCTAGAAGAGCTGGACGAAGCTGCCTTAGTACAAATTTTGACCGAGCCACGTAATGCATTAACTAAACAATACGGGCGTTTGTTTGAAATGGAAGGCGCAGAGCTGGTATTTAGAGAAGAAGCCCTGCATTTAATTGCACGCAAAGCGATGGAACGTAAAACAGGTGCGCGGGGTTTACGGACTATCCTTGAAAAAATTCTTCTAGATACCATGTATGAGCTACCTTCTGAGCAATCAGTTAGTAAAGTCATTGTGGATGAAGCGGTTGTGCGTGGCGAGTCTGAGCCTTATCGTGTTTATGAAAATGCTGAGCCAAAAGTCGCAGCGGCGGCCGGTGAATAAAATCTTTCTTAGCTACGCTTGGCTAGCCAAAGCGTAGCATCTACATCTACCTTACTGATGCTTGCTCAGTCGAATCATGGCATGAGCTTAGCGCCACATCAGGGCATATGAGGTTATTAAATGTCTGATAAAAATATTGATACGGACAGATTAATTGTCCCCGTTCTACCGTTACGGGATGTCGTTGTTTACCCGTATATGGTTATTCCATTATTTGTAGGTCGCCAACGCTCTATCCAAGCGCTTGATGCGGCAATGTCCACCGATAAGCAAGTCCTGTTAGTGGCGCAAAAAAGTGCCGAAGTGGATGATCCCGAGCTGACCGATGTCCATACCTTAGGCACCCTTGCCACCATTTTACAATTACTCAAATTACCTGATGGCACGCTTAAAGTGTTGGTCGAGGGGTTAGAGCGTGCAGAAATGGTCGCGATTGATGATGAAAGCCCGTATTTTTCTGCAGAAATCGAATTACGTCCTTCGATCTTGGATACAGAAGAGCGTAAAGTGGAGGTCATGGGGCGTTCACTGATCAATTTGTTTGAGCAATACGTGAAGCTCAATAAAAAAGTTCCCCCCGAGATTTTATCTTCCCTCACCAGCATTGAAGACCCTGTGCGGTTGGCTGATACCGTCGCCGCCCATCTAGGTTTGAAAATCGCGCAAAAACAGGTATTGCTAGAAACTTTAGGCGTGGAAGCGCGGATTCAGAGCTTAATTGAACTGATCGAAAATGAGCTTGATTTACTCCAAGTGGAAAAGAAAATTCGCGGGCGCGTTAAACAACAAATGGAGCGTAGTCAACGTGAGTACTATTTGAATGAGCAAATTAAAGCGATTCAAAAAGAACTCGGCGATATGGACGAAAGCCCCAGCGAAGTCGAAGAGCTGTCTCGCCGTATCCATAAAGCAGGCATGAGCAAAGAAGCGCGTGATAAAGCCACGGCTGAACTTAATAAGCTCAAAATGATGTCACCGATGTCAGCTGAGGCGACGGTGGTGCGTAATTATATTGACTGGATGGTCGGGTTGCCTTGGCGGAAAAAATCCAAGGTATTGTCCGATTTATCGGTAGCAGAAAAAATTCTTAACGAAGACCACTATGGCTTGGATGAAGTGAAAGAACGGATTTTAGAGTTCTTAGCAGTTCAGCAGCGTGTGAAGAAAATCAAAGGCCCTATTCTTTGTTTAGTGGGACCTCCAGGCGTTGGTAAAACCTCGTTAGGGCAGTCAATTGCTCGTGCTACTGGCCGCAAGTTTACGCGCATGGCTTTAGGTGGGGTTAGAGACGAAGCGGAAATTCGTGGGCATCGTCGTACTTATATTGGCTCGTTGCCCGGCAAAATTATCCAAAACTTATCTCGAGTAGGCACACGTAATCCATTATTTTTGTTGGATGAAATCGACAAGATGGCGACGGATTTCCGTGGTGACCCTGCTTCGGCTTTGTTAGAGGTGTTAGACCCTGAGCAGAATCATACTTTTGCGGATCATTATTTAGAAGTTGATTTTGACTTGTCGGATGTGATGTTTGTGGCTACCTCAAATAGTATGCGCATTCCAGGGCCGTTATTGGATCGGATGGAGGTGATTCGTATTCCCGGTTATACCGAGGATGAAAAGCTCAATATTGCGCGTAATTATTTAATCCCCAAGCAGCTCAAAGCGAATGGCTTAAAAGAGGGCGAGCTGGTGATTAGTGATGCAACGGTATTAGATATTATCCGCCATTACACCCGTGAGGCTGGAGTGCGTAATTTAGATCGTGAGATTTCTAAATTATGCCGTAAAGCAGTCAAGCAGCATTTGCTAAGCAAAAAGACCAAATCAACCGTCACCCCCAAAAATCTTGAAAAATATTTGGGCGTACAGCAATTTGATTATGGTCGTGGTGGCAAAGAAAATCAGATCGGCCAAGTCACTGGTTTAGCGTGGACTTCTGTGGGCGGGGATTTACTCACGATTGAAAGTGCACTGTTGCCGGGGTCGGGGGCGATTAAGAGCACGGGTCGCTTAGGCGAGGTGATGAAAGAGTCGATTTATGCAGCAGAAACGGTTGTAAAAAGTCGTGCGCAAATGCTGGGTATTTCCCGCAATTTCTTGCGTAAGCATAATGTGCATATTCATGTACCCGAAGGTGCTACGCCTAAGGATGGCCCAAGTGCTGGGATTGGCATGGTGACGGCGATTGTCTCGGCGATGAGTGGTATTCCCGTGCGCGCTGATGTCGCAATGACGGGTGAGATTACCTTGCGGGGTGAAGTGCTGCCGATTGGTGGTCTGAAGGAAAAACTCTTAGCGGCACATCGAGGTGGCATTCGTTTAGTCCTAATTCCGAAAGACAATGAGAAGGATTTAGCGGAAGTTCCCGATACGGTGAAAAAAGGCTTAGAAATTCGGCCTGTTAAATGGATTGATGAAGTTCTGAATTTAGCTTTGGAACGTATGCCTGAGCCGATCGCAGAGACTGCTGATGAAGATGAAGGCGAAAATACGACAGCGCCCGTGACTTCGGTGGGTGAGGAAGAGCTGGAAAATAGTCGAACTCACTAAGAAACCTAAGGAAAACGCCTTGTTACGCTGTCATTTAGTTGACACCTTTTCAAGGTCGCTGGTATAACAGTCAGGCATATTCACGCTAGTCGTTTTTTTACTACAAAACGGCAGTAGGAGTGTTCCGGTTTCCCTGAAATAACGAATTCAAAGGACTCTTTTCATGAACAAAACAGAATTGATCGATGCAGTTTCTGCGAAGTCAGGCCTGACCAAAGCGGATACCGACCGTGCGTTCAAGGCCATGGTAGAAACCGTGACGGAAGCTTTGGCTAAAGGTGACCAAGTTTCTTTAATCGGCTTTGGGACTTTCCTCGTTCGTGAGCGTCAGGCGCGCACTGGGCGTAATCCACGCACTAATGAAGCCATCGAAATTGCGGCTGCAAAAATTCCTGCATTTAAAGCTGGCAAAGCACTAAAGGATGCAGTACAATAGCGGCCTTCCAACAACGGGTGATTAGCTCAGTTGGTAGAGCGTCGCCCTTACAAGGCGAATGTCGGGGGTTCAAGTCCCTCATCACCCACCATTGTTGGATGTTGTTTTCGCGGAGTGGTAGTTCAGTTGGTTAGAATACCGGCCTGTCACGCCGGGGGTCGCGGGTTCGAGCCCCGTCCACTCCGCCACTTATTGCTAAAGGATGCTCATGAAGCATCTTTTTTTATGTCTACAGTTCTCTCGCGGAGTGGTAGTTCAGTTGGTTAGAATACCGGCCTGTCACGCCGGGGGTCGCGGGTTCGAGCCCCGTCCACTCCGCCAACCTTTTAGTCATTGCTTTTTTCTTCCCCTCGCGCTAGGCATTTTGTATGATGCGGCCTTATGCCCTAAGGGCGGGCAGTTCTGATCAGTTCAACTTAAATAATACGCAGAAAAAACATGTTACAAACGATTCATGATAAAGCCAAAGGCTGGATTGCTTATGCCATCGTCGGGTTCATCAGTATTCCATTCGCACTCTTTGGGATTAATTCCTATATGGAGGGTGGCTCGACTAAAGCAGCTGCCATTGTTAATGGTGAGGATGTACCTGCACAAGAGGTTCAGCAGGAATTAGCGCGTATCCGTCAGCAGTTTGGGCAGATGGCTACTCAGTTAGGGGATGATAGTTTAAAAACGATGGCTTTAAACAATGTCGTCAATCAAGTCCTCTTGCGGCAAAAAGCTAAAGAAGAAGGCTATCGAGCCAGTACCGAAGATGTAGCCACCGCGATTGCTGAGATTAGTGTCTTCCAAAAAGACGGTCAATTTGATAAAGCCACCTACGAAAGTTTTCTTGCTTCTCAGCGGCGGAATCAAGCAGCTTTTGAGCAACAAATGCGTGATGACCTAACAAATGGTCAATTTCGTGAAGGTTTACAAACCACGGCTTTTGCTACTAAAGCGCAGATGGAGCAGTATCAAACTTTACGCAATCAAAAGCGTGAGCTTGAGCTGTTTACGGTTAAAGCGGCTAGTTTCGAGCCACAAGTATCAATCACGGATGAGCAAATTACTAAGTACTATGATGAAAATAAAAGCCAGTTCATGACGGAAGAAAAAGTGAAGGTGGCTTATATTGACTTGAATTTAGAGGCTTTGGCCAAAGCGGTGCCGGTGGATGAGGCTGGTATCCAAGCTTTTTATGAAGAGCATAAAGATCGGTATTTAACCCCAGAAACCCGTAATACCAGTCATATTCTGATTGCTGTCGCTGATCCTGCACAAGATGCTGAAGCCAAGAAAAAAATTGAGGCTATTTATGCAGATATTCAAGCCGGTAAAAAAACCTTTGAAGAAGCAGCTAAAACGGATTCTGATGACAAGGCCACCGCTGAAACAGCCGGTATCGTCGGCGATGTAGCAGTAGGTAGTTGGGATCCTGATTTCGAGAAAGCAGTGTTTGCGGCTGAAGTGAACAAACTCTCTGAACCGGTTAAAACGGGTGCAGGCTATGAGTTGATTCGTGTGAATAGTGTCAAGGCTGCTGTTCAACAGACCTATGAGGCAGTGAAAGCTCAGGTTGAACAGGATTATCGCCGTGCTGAAGCGGATAAGCTGTTTATGGATGGGGCGGAGAAATTACAAACAGTCGCTTATGAGCAAAGCGGTGATTTAGGCCCTGCGGCTAAAGCTGTGAATGCGACTATTCAGGAGTCGGGTTGGTTGACACGCACGAAGGGTGAAGGTGTGTTAGCAGATCCCAAGTTGTTAGCAGCAGCTTTTTCAGATGAAGTATTCAAAGAGGGTAAAAACTCTGAGCTGATTCAAGTCTCCGAGACTCAAGCGATTGTCCTGCGTTCAGCTGCTCAAGAGGCTGCTGTCCAAAAGCCTTTGGAGGAAGTAAAACCTGAGATTATAGCAATTTTGAAAACTCAAGGTGCGCGTCAATTAGCGAGCCAAAAAGGTGATGAGTTATTAGCACAAACTAAGGTTAATGGTTGGGCAGCTTTAGACGCTTCTGGTTTGGGGAAAGCAGAGGCGATTGAGAAACCCGGTTTTATTCAACGCACGGGGAGCACTCTAGCACCAGAAGTGGTTGCGAAGGCGTTTACTATGCCACGGCCTGCCAAAGATCAACTGGACTGGGATAAAGGTGTGCTCGCCAATGGTGATTATACGGTCATTGCTTTAAAAGCTGTCGAAGACGGCGCGAATACTCTGGAAGAGAATAGTGCGCAAATGTATGGCAGTGTGAATGGTGCACGTGAATTAGACGCGGCTATGGAAGATTTACGGGCGCGTTCAGAGATTGAATTGCATCCAGAGAATATCTAACGGCGCGTGGCAAGTGCACGGACTCTAACTTTTTTGATGCTATTGCCATGAAAGTACATTTAAAAGCTTTAGGTTGCCGACTCAATGAAGCTGAGTTAGAGCAATGGTCACAAGGTTTCCGAGCAGCAGGGCATTCGATGGTTACTGCTGCACCGGATGCGGATGTCGTGATTTTGAATACCTGTGCGGTGACTCAAGAGGCTTCAGCTAAATCAAGACGTTTATTAAATCGCCTTTATCGTGAAAATCCGGCGGCTAAATTAGTGGTCAGTGGCTGCTATGCGACCTTACAAGCGGCAGAGGTGGCTGAAACTTTAGGCGTGGATTTGGTCGTGCCGAATGCGGAAAAAGACCAACTGCCAGCTAAGGTCATGGAAACTTTCGCTCTGCCGGTGATGCCTGCGATTGCAACCGAGCCGGGCGAGAATAGCTTATTTATGCGAGGTCGCCATCGCGCCTTTATTAAAATTCAAGATGGCTGTCGTTATCGTTGTACCTTCTGTATCGTTACCGTTGCTCGTGGTGAAGAACATAGTCGTAGTGAAGCTGCCATTATTGAAGAAATCAATCAATTAGTTAGCCAAGGTGTTCAGGAAATTGTTCTCACTGGCGTCCATGTTGGTGGGTATGGCAGTGATTTAGCAGCGAGTTCGCTCTACACTTTAGTTCAACGCCTATTGGCTGAAACCGATATTCCGCGCATTCGTTTTGCTTCAGTCGAGCCTTGGGATTTACCTGAAGATTTCTTTACCCTGTTTAGCAATCCACGGTTAATGCCACATATGCATTTGCCAATTCAAAGTGGGGCAGACTCTGTACTCAGGCGGATGGCACGTCGTTGTAAAACCACTGAGTTTGCCCAATTAGTCAGTCAGGCGCGGGCAGCTATTCCTAATTTTAATGTGACGACCGATATTATCGTCGGCTTTCCCGGCGAGACCGAGGCTGAGTGGCAAGCTACCCTGAGCTTTGTTGAGCGAATTGGCTTTGGGCATGTGCATATTTTTAGCTATTCACCTCGAGAAGGGACTAAAGCTGCTGGCTTGGCGAATCCAGTTGCTGAAGCAGTGAAAAAACAACGCAGTCAAGCATTGCATCAATTAGCAGAGTGCTCGCAACAGGCTTGGTTAGCCCAGCAACTGGGTCAGCGGGTGCCGGTGTTATGGGAGCGGCGGCGTGAGCAAGCAGGGGAGCTGATTTATACCGGTTATACACCTAATTATTGTAAAGTGATGACTAAGCCCCCAACTTCAGTGGATCTAGAGAATCAAATCACCACAGTGAGCCTATCCTTAGTGAGTGATGAGGCCGATCTATTATTAGGAGTGTAAACATGCAAGCGCGCCACTATCCTCTACAATTCTTATTCGTGTTAGTGTGCTTATTGGGTTTATTGAGCTTAACGGCGTGTAGTCAGTCAACCGAGCAGAATGCACGTCAAGTGGCGAATGAGTTTTGGGAAGCTATCTTGCAGGAGGATATGGAAAAGGCCAAAGCCTTAACGACTTGGGATAGCACACAATATCTTAGCCTATTGCAGAATAAAAAAATGTCGGCACGCCGCTTTGAAACAGGCGAGCTTAAAATCGAAAATGGCTTAGCAGAAGTTGCGACCGTACTCTATGGTGGCGATAAGGGCGAGCTGCAGATTCCACTGCGCACGGTGTTGAGTTTGCATGATAATCGTTGGCTAGTGGATGTACAAAAAACTTTAGGCTCGATGGTGAGCGGTGCGATGGGGGCGGTTGTCGATCAGCTCAATAGTTTTATGCAAGAGAGCTTAAAAGGCTTGGATAGCAGCTTGAGTGAAAATATTGATAAACTGGGTAAAAGTTTAGAGGAGAGCATGAATCAGCTGCAAAAAGACTTAGCTAAACCGCCTGTAAACCCCACACCTGCTCCCCCACCAGACAGCTCAGCTCAACCTATTTAGAGGCTTTGAGTGTCTACAAATCTTTGTTTTTAGGAACTATCCCTAGCGTTTGTGTTCTCAAGCAATGACGTAGTAGCTAGATTTAATTACCATCTATCTAGTCCGTGCTGGAGTTTTTAGTCCTGCTTGCTATTTTCTAGAACTCTAAGGTTTTGTGTCAGAAACCTTACTACACTTAATAAATCCTCACAGGTTTAAATCGTTATGGCTAAATTAATCTTAAAACAACCAAAACCTCCTAAAGGTTCTTGGCTTAGTCATTATGGATCGCAACTGGCGTATGCAGGGTTTATTGGCTTATTGCTGATTATTTCATTCGGTATGGTATTTGCGTTTAAGCCACATTCTACAGTTATGCAGGCCTTGCCATCTATCGACTCAGCCGTTGAACCGCAGCTTAAGTCGCAGTATCTCAGTGATTGGGAACAGTTGAATGAGATGCAAGCCACTTATGAACAATTGGCAAAAGAAGTCAGTTCAGAGGAGCATGCCTTAGCTTTATTGAATCAAGCAGAAATAGCTTGGCAACATTTATTGATTATGTCTGAGTCGGTTGCTCAGTTAGGTTTAAATGCGAGTGATAAAAAGCAGTTGGAAGCAGAGCAGGCTTATCTACAAGATCAATGGCAGGCACGTATCCACTTTTCTGAATTGCGCTTAGAGCGCTTTAAGAGTCAAGAGCAAACAGCGGATCTGCCAGAAAAATCGGCTAAAGTGGTCAGCCTCAATGCAGATAATGCTGCTTCTCAGCCAGTCGTTGCGGGGCAGCCGAGCAATAAATATATTGCTCAGCCCCCTGCTGATCTTAAATTACCAGCAGGTTTTTGTACTTTAGATAGCGCTGGCGTCTGTAAGCCAGAGACCAGTAATTAGCTTTAATTCGTTGTTCCAGAGGAAACATTCGGGCCTGGTATAGTGTTGACTGGCGCTGCAGGTGCTACAGGTAAGGCCGGTGCAATAGGTGCTGGCATAGGCCGCATACCATAACCGCCGTAATACGGCGTTGGCGCTACTCCATAAGGCATCGTTGGCATGTAGCCATAAGGCATCATTGGCATGCTATTACCATAGCCATAATTGGAGTTGTTGCCAAAGAAGGGCATATTACCGTAGCCATAATTGGAGTTGTTGCCAAAGAAGGGCATATTGCCATTGCCAAAGCGATTACCGAAGTTAAAGCCATTATTATCATCATCGCCGCTAAAGCTATCGCTCATTTCCTGCATCCAGTACATGGGCGTCCATTCTGGCCAGTCATTTTCTTCCCAGTAAGGCCCATAAGGACCAGTTTTCCACTCACCATTATTACCACCGCCAAAGAAATTAGCACTTGCGGTGCTAGCTAAGCCGAATAGGCTAAGAGCAATTAGGAATTTTTTCATGGTTCTCTCCAAGCAAGATTATATTGAATGTAATATATAATAATATTCTAATATATTCAAGTATTAGTAGGATGTAAAACCATCAGCCGTGCAACTGGCATCTAGAGGTATGTCCCAAGCTTGTCGCTCTAGATGGTCGACTTTTTGAAAGGGATAAGCTAAGCCGACTAAAAACGGTTTAGCTTGTTTTAAATAGTACTTAGTGGCAAAACTTCGATCATAAAACCCACCGCCCATCCCTAAACGAGTACCCCGTGCATCAAAAGCGACCAAGGGCGTAATAACCAGATCAAGTTGTTGAGGATTGAGCATTTTGCAGCGCCCAAGGAGCGGCTCTGGAATGTTAAAACGATTGT
Organism: Thiothrix eikelboomii; assembly: GCF_900167255.1. GTDB lineage: Bacteria > Pseudomonadota > Gammaproteobacteria > Thiotrichales > Thiotrichaceae > Thiolinea > Thiolinea eikelboomii. Next base: position 130,057 of record NZ_FUYB01000001.1, on the reverse strand, counting down.
TGCGAAAGCGTGTTGCTCGATTCCATTCGACAAACACTAACTGTGCATGATGGCCTAGGCTCAAAACGGGCAAGAAAAACCGTTGCCCCGGTTTGGCTGCTTGCAATAAGGAGCAAGGATCAGCTTCGCCGCGTACTGGCAAATACAAAGCAAGATTACGCGCTGATCTAAACAGGCGATGTCGACTTAAATGTTGAACCGCTTGCCGAGAAAGTCGTTGCTGCTCTAGCTTTGGTAGAGCAGCACGCTGTTTTTTGATCTGCTTGCGCAATTCGTGCGCAGTTAAAACTTTGGACATGGCGAGTGCTGAGCAAAAATCTTAGCTTAGCTAGTTTCGGTATTTAAGGAAACTACCGATCAAACCAGATTAACTCGTATTGGCACGTAGCTGGCTTTGCTAGAGTTCACGCTGAGCTTGGTCAGTCACTGCGGGCTAGAATTTTGAAACAAGAGTTCGTATTTACCGATGCGCACCGAGTCTTTATCGACTAATAAATGTTTTTGCCTAGCAATATGATTCACATAAACACCATTGGTGCTGTGTAAATCTTCTAAAAAACACTCATCACCCACACTCACGAGATGAGCATGCTCAGCGCTCACGGTACGTTCATTGAGAACAATATCACAGTGGTTAGAGCGTCCAATCAGATAGCTAGCTTCAGACAAAGTGAGTTTTTTAATGATTTGTTTATTAAGACTGATGATCAATTGTGCCATAGCCTTGGACTCTTAAAGGTAGCAAAGGGAATTCTATGCTACCTCAAACTTATAAGGAGTTGGCCAACAGTTCAACCCTCATACGACGATCTGCCACCGTGGATCCGCTATATATACGAGGCTGGCATAACGCGAATGACTTGGGCTAGGCGCTCAGCATATTCGCGGGGGAGAATAATCCGATTCGAGTGTTCAGGCGTCGTTACTCCCGTGCGGAAACAAGGGTTTAATTCAGTCAAGCGATTGGCAGGTAAACCTGCTTGCATCGCAGCTAACCGTAGATCTACAGGCTTATTGATCCGCATTTGTGCTAAGCGCGCTGAGTTGGGTGTGCTGGGCAATCGGATGCCATAAGTGCTTGAGCGTCCAATCAGCTCTTTAAAGGCCAGCAGGCGCGGCACATAGTTCATGGTTTCTTTAGGGAGGGATAAATTCCAGAAGCTCGGCTGTAGACCTGATTGTTGAGCTTGTGCCACGGCTCGGCTCACGCAGGTTTCCCCACAATTATAAGCGGCAAATGCAAGCAACCAATCGCCATTAAATTGTCGATTCAGCTTTTGCAGATAATTTAAAGCAGCGCCCGTGGCAGCAAAAGGATCCATGCGTGCATCATAATTGCCCGTTTGTTTGAGGCCATAATTACGTCCTGTTGAAGGAATAAATTGCCATAAGCCCGCTGCACCGGCATGTGAGAAGACATCAGCATCGAAACCACTTTCGACAAAGGGCAATAAAGCGACTTCGGCGGGCATCCCACGGCGAGTCACTTCTTCAATAATCATGTGCAAAAACACACTCGCTCGATCAGATAGAATACTTAATTGCTGCGGGTTTTGTGCATAAGAGCGAATATATTGTTGTACCCGTGGGTGCCCTGAGTAATCAGCGAGCTGGAAATGGCGAAATACCCGCGACCAAGTGTCAAAGTCCTGATCAAGGCTATAGCTACTGCTAATAGTCGGAATATACATCGCTCGTTGGATACGGGGTGCAGTCGATGCTAGCCGACTGGGTGGCCGTACTACCTGTGTGATCCAAGTACGGCGCACAGGTGTTGAGCGTTTAGTGGCAGGGTAGCGACTGAATCGACGCTGTTCAACGAGCGGCAAAGCGGCTGGAATAGTCGCTGTCTGCTCTAGTGTGGATTCGACGGCTAGTTCTGGCTGGGTATTGCTGCAGCCATTTAAAAACAATACAACGCATACCGCCGCGACGGGTGCGAGGTAAAAGGATGTCCCCATGATGTAGTCCCAATAGACCTTATTATAAAATCGGTATTGCAAGTTCAGGTCTGGACGATCTAATTCACCCCAGTTTGGTGTTTATAGTTGTGTTTCTCTGCCCGGAATGTCAGATTAAGATTTTGCCTCGTTTGCTGGCCCTGCTTGCTGATCGTTATTAAGTAAATTGCATCTGACTATAATATGTATTGATTGAATGAACAAGAAAAAAGCAACACCTGTTGTTTTAACCCACCCTGTCGCTTCAGTTGAGCAACAGATAGCCAAATTACAGAGTTGGTATAGCACGGCCGAAGGTACTTATGTGCTCGCTGAGTTGCGTCATTTAGTCACCGCGATGACTGAGGATGTCTTTGGTTATTATGCACTCGAACTCGGATTAATGGTGGAGCACTGTAATTTGTTGTCTGATTCGCGGATTGGTTCTCACATCAAATTATCAACTAATCCCTCCGCCTCAATGGCTGATGCGTTGACCAAGGCAGAAGCGCTACCGATTGGTTTTAATGAGATTGATTTGGTAATTGGGTGCCATGTCTTAGATTATGCACATTCACCGCATCATGTCTTGCGCGAGCTTGAGCGTGTTCTCGTACCTGAAGGTCATTGTATTTTAATTGGTTTTAATCCGTGGAGCTTGCGTGGGCTAGGGCAAACTTGGAATTACTTGCGGCGTGTTCCTGATCGCCCAGCGATGTACACAAAAAGACGGATTCGTGATTGGTTTGGGGTCTTGGGGTTTGAAATGCTGCAGACTTATACCTTAGGTTTTCGCCCTGCTTTAGGGAGTGATAGTATTTTCAAACACTTAGCGTGGGTAGATCATTTGGGGCAAAAATATCAATTACCTTTTGGCAGTGTGCAAATTATTCATGTACGCAAGCAAGTCTCACGTTTAATCCCAATAAAACCGAGTTTACGCCCCACTAAAGCACGGTTAAGAACAGGGATCGCAGTGAATCATACCAGTACTCATTATGTAACACCGCTCAAGAAGAGAGTAAAAATGTGAAGAAGGTTGAGTTATATACAGATGGTGCTTGCCGTGGAAATCCAGGCCCTGGTGGTTGGGGCGTTTTGTTGCGCTATGCCGAGGAAGAGCGTGAATTATATGGCTATCAAGCAGCAGCGACGAATAATCAAATGGAGCTGATGGCGGCAATTCGTGGTTTGGAAGCCTTAAAGCAGCCTTGTGAGGTAGTACTGACCACGGATTCTAAATATGTCTTGCAAGGCATGACCGAGTGGCTCGTTGGTTGGAAGCGTAAAGGTTGGCGTAATGCCAGTGGCCAGCCAGTGAAAAATCAAGATTTATGGCAGCGTCTAGAGGCAGCCGCTCAACCGCATCATATCAAATGGAACTGGGTACGTGGACATACTGGGCATCCTGATAATGAGCGAGTTGACAGCCTTGCCAATCGGGCGATTGATGAAAGGAAATTAGCATGACACGTCAAGTTATTTTAGATACAGAAACCACTGGCTTAGACCCGAAAGAGGGGCATCGCATCATTGAGATTGGTTGTGTAGAAATGCTGAGTCGGCGGTTAACGGGGAATAACTTTCATTTTTACTTGCAACCCGATCGAGAAATTGATGCAGAAGCGATTGAAGTACACGGGATCACAAATGAATTCTTAGCCGATAAGCCGCGTTTTAACCAGATTGCTCCTGAGCTGATTCGTTATCTACAAGGTGCTGAATTGATTATTCATAATGCACCGTTTGATCTTGGTTTTTTAAACCACGAGCTTAGCTTATTAACCGAAGCTTATAACACGATCACCGAATATTGTACGGTTGCCGATACTTTAGTGATGGCTCGTCAATTGTTTCCCGGGCAGCGGAATAGTTTAGATGCCCTCTGTAAGCGTTATAACATTGATAATGGCCACCGTAGTTTGCATGGGGCTTTACTTGATGCGGAGATTCTCGCGGATGTCTATCTGGCGATGACCGGAGGACAAGTCAGTTTGCAATTAGGGGGCGAGAGTGATGAGCAACGTGGTACGGCTCAGCAGGCAGGACTGATTCGGCGTGTGCAAGCGGGGACTCGGTTGCCAGTGATTCGGGCGAGTGAAGCGGATTTAAGTGCGCATATCGAGCGTTTGGAGGCGATTAAAAAATCAGCGGGTCGGTGTTTGTGGGGTTAGAGTTTTAGTAAAAAATTTATTGTTGTTTGTAAGTACATGATAGTTAAATTTATTTTAAATTGACTTGAGTAGGCTTAAGACGATCTAGCCTTTACTTAAAGAGATGTCTAGTTTTATAGAGTTTATAGCCGTTTATATCATGCCTAAATAGTTGAAGGCAGGAGGTTGGTTAGTATTTTTAATAATTTGATATTTTTAAGTTATTGAATTTAAAGTTTTTATTTTTTTAGCTAGTAAAAATAAATAAGTTAAGTATCTGGCTTATGGCTTTTCAAAGCTGAACTGTGTAGTATGCCCCCCCTATAGGGATATAAGAGGGGAGCGGTGATATATCCCGCCTAGAATAATCATATAAAGTGACTCGACCGCTCCTAAAGTTTGTAAATGCTAGGAGATTTTTTAATGAGCCAAGACCAGTTAGATCGTGATCCACAAGAAACCCAAGAATGGCAAGAAGCCATTGATGTGGTAGTGGAACGCTCCGGCGCTGACCGCGCCCGTTATTTACTGCATAAAACTATCGAAACGGCATCCGAAGCAGGCGTTGAACCGCCTGATATGCATACGCCGTATATCAATACTATTCCGGTCGATCAACAACCCGCTTATCCGGGCAATCTCGAGTTAGAGCGACATATTTTGCGGGCTTTGCGTTGGAATGCGACGGCGATGGTTGTGCGTGCGAATCGCAAACCCGCTGAACCGGGCGGTCATATTGCTTCTTTCCAGTCTTCGGCCATTATGTATGAAGTCGGTTATAACCATTTCTGGAAAGGGCATGGTCATCCTAATGGCAGCGATATGTTGTTTATTCAAGGGCATACCGCGCCCGGTACTTATGCGCGTGCTTTTGTCGAGGGGCGCTTTAACGAAGAACAACTCGAAAATTTCCGTATTGAAAGCAAAGGCAAAGGCTTATCTTCTTATCCACACCCTTATTTAATGCCAGATTTTTGGCAGTTCTCTACCGTGTCGATGGGTTTAGGCCCGATCATGGCGATTTACCAAGCCCGCTTTTTAAAATATTTAGAGCATCGTGGGTTTGCCAAGATTGCTGATAAGCATGCAGAGGGTCGTAAGGTTTGGGCATTTTTAGGTGATGGCGAAATGGATGAGCCAGAATCTCAAGGTGCGATTTCTTTAGCCTCGCGGGAGCGCCTCGATAATCTGGTGTTTGTGGTTAACTGTAATCTGCAACGCTTAGATGGCCCAGTCCGTGGCAACGGCAAAATTGTTCAGGAGTTGGAAGGTAATTTCCGGGGTGCAGGCTGGAATGTTATCAAGGTCTTATGGGGTTCTGGTTGGGATCGCTTATTAGCGAAAGATACCGATGGTTTGCTGCGTAAACGTATGATGGAATGCGTAGACGGTGAATACCAGAACTTCAAAAATAAAGGGGGTGCTTATACTCGTGAGCATTTCTTCGGCAAATACCCTGAGTTGAAAGCTATGGTTGCCGATATGACTGACGACCAGATTTATTATGATTTATTGCGCGGTGGTCATGATCAAGAAAAGGTCTATGCGGCTTATCACAATGCGGTGAATACGGTTGGTCGCCCCACGATTATCCTCATGCATACGGTGAAAGGTTATGGCATGGGCGAGGCGGGCGAGGGGATGAATATCAGTCATCAACAGAAAAAGCTCAGCTCTGACCAATTACGCAAACTGCGTGATCGTTTCCGTATTCCTGTCACGGATGAGCAGGTCGATAGTGCTTCTTTCTATCGCCCTGCAGCCGAATCTTTGGAAATGCAATATCTGCATGAACGCCGTCAAGCGCTCGGGGGGTATTTACCGAATCGGCCACAAAATTTTGAAACCCTGAATGTTCCAGAACTCACTGAATTATTCGATGCGCTTCTAAAAGACACCGGCGAACGCACCATGTCCACTACGATGGCGATGGTTCGGGTGATGGTGGCGGTGGCACGCCATAAAGAGCTGGGGCCGCGCCTTGTACCGATTGTGCCTGATGAATCCCGTACCTTTGGGATGGAAGGTATGTTCCGCCAAGTGGGAATTTACGCACCAGATGGTCAGCTCTATGAGCCGATGGATGCGACCGACATTATGCCTTACCGCGAGTCCACCAAAGGCCAATTACTACAAGAGGGGATTAATGAAGCGGGTGCGATGTCCTCATGGATTGCAGCGGCTACTTCGTATGCAAATAACCATAAGATGATGATTCCTCTGTATATCTACTACTCGATGTTTGGTTTCCAACGTATTGGTGACTTGGCATGGGCGGCGGGCGATATGTTAGCGCGGGGGTTCTTGGTCGGGGGTACTTCAGGTCGAACCACGCTAAATGGTGAGGGCTTACAGCATCAAGATGGACATAGCCAACTGTTCGCGGGCTTTATCCCGAACTGTAAATCCTATGATCCGACTTTCGCCTATGAAGTGGCAGTGATTTTCCATGATGGTTTGCGACGCATGTACCAAAATGGCGAGAATGTGTTTTATTACATCACCACTTTAAACGAAAACTACAGCATGCCGGCGATGCCTGTAGGTGTGGAAGAGGGCATTATTAAAGGTCTCTACGCTTTCCAAAAAGCGGACGGTAAAGGTAAGCATCAGGTGCAGCTGATGGGTTGTGGTTCGATCTTACGTGAGGTGATTGCAGCGGCTGATTTGCTGAAAAATGATTGGGATGTCGATGCGGATATTTGGGCCACGCCGAGTTTAAATGAAGTGGCGCGTGATGGTGCAGATTGTGCGCGTTGGAATCTCTTGCATCCTGATCAAGAAGAAAGACAGTCTTGGATTGGCCAATGCTTGAATGGGACTGCAGGCCCAGTGATTGCTTCCACCGATTATATTCGTACCTATGTGGATCAGGTGCGTCCTTATGTGGATAAGCCTTTATATGTTCTTGGCACGGATGGTTTCGGGCGCTCAGATAGTCGGCAAGCCCTGCGGCATCATTTTGAGGTGGATCGTTATTATGTGACAGTGACTGCATTAAAGGCACTGGCAGATCAGCAAAAATCCTCGAAAGCGAAAGGCAAAATTACGGCTAAAACTGTATTAGACGCGATGGCCAAATACGGCATTGATCCTGACAAGCCCAACCCACTGTATGCGTAAGGAGAGAGTAAATGAGTAAAGAAATCAAAGTACCTGATATTGGTGATTTCAAAGCAGTTAATGTCATTGAGCTGCTGGTGAAAGTAGGCGATACCATTAAGATCGACGATCCGCTCATTACTTTAGAATCCGATAAGGCTTCGATGGATATTCCAGCCTCACACGGTGGTGTGGTTGAGGCCATTCAAGTGAGTGTGGGGGATAAAGTTTCTGAAGGCAGTGTGATTTTATTGCTAGCCGATGCCGCTGAGGCCAGTGTGAATGTGGCTGCGGCTCCTGCTCAACCGAAAGTTGCAGGTGGTGCGGCACAAGCGGCTGCTCCAGTCGCGGGTGTGAAAGAAATTAAAGTCCCTGATATTGGTGATTTTAAAAGCGTCAGTGTGATTGAAGTTTTAGTGCAAGTGGGTGATGTGATTAAGGCAGAAGATTCTTTAATTACGCTGGAGTCAGATAAAGCTTCAATGGAGATTCCCTCTCCCAAAGGTGGCAAGGTTAAGGAAATCAAAATCGCAGTCGGCGATAAGGTTTCTGAAGGTAGCCCGATTCTTTTATTAGAGGTGGAAGGTGCCACACCTGCAGAAGCCCCTAACGCTACTCCAGCAGCGACTGCAGCGGTGGCTACGCAGGCGGCTGCCCCCGTGCTGAGTGTGGGTAATGATGAGACATTTAAGCGGGCTTATGCGAGTCCATCCGTGCGTCGCATTGCGCGGGAACTCGGTGTAGATCTCGCACAAGTTGCAGGCACAGGGCCGAGTGGGCGGATTACCGAGCAAGATGTGCGTGGCTTTAAAGCGGGTGGGGCAGTGGCTGCACCGGTAGCTGCTGCGCCAAGTGCTGCGGTTTCAATGCCAGTTGCCAGCTCAAACTCAGCTACGACGACTGCAGGGATGGGGGGTGTGCAATTCATTACCCAACCAGATTGGAGTAAATTCGGTGCAGTCGAAACGGTACCGATGTCACGCATTGGCAAGCTCTCCGCCAAGCATTTACATCGTGCTTGGTTAACAGTGCCGCAAGTCACGCATTTTGACGAAGCGGATATTACAGAGTTAGAAGCGTATCGCTCTAGCATGAAAGATAAAGCCAAAGCGATGGGCTTTAATTTCACTCCGCTGGTATTTATGATGAAAGCAGTCGCGGCGGGTTTGAAAGAGTTCCCGAAATTCAACTCAGCCCTCGCGGATGATGGCGAAAACCTGATTCAGCGTAAGTTCTATAATATTGGCATTGCGGTGGATACACCGGATGGTTTAGTCGTACCTGTGATTAAAGATGTCGATCGTAAAGGCTTGTTTGAGCTAGCGCGTGAGTTGGGCGACATCTCCAAAAAAGCACGCGAAGGTAAGCTCAAAGCTGCTGATATGCAAGGTGGTTGTTTCTCCATTTCCAGCCTTGGCGGAATTGGTGGCACTAACTTTACCCCGATTGTGAACGCACCTGAGGTCGGTATTCTCGGTCTGACTCGCGCCCAAGAGCGCTTGGTGCGTAAAAATGGTGAAATCGTGGATCGCTTAATTCAGCCCTTAGCGGTGTCTTATGACCATCGAGTGATTGATGGCGCGTATGCTGCGCGCTTTGTTAGCCACTTATCCTTCGTCTTATCTGATGTCCGTAATCTCATTCTGTAAGGAGCACTGTTATGAGTCAAATTGTTGAAGTCAAAGTACCGGACATTGGGGATTTCAAAAGTGTCGATGTCATTGAGGTGCTGGTAAAAGTGGGTGATAAAGTGCAAAAAGAAGATGCACTGATCACACTGGAATCAGATAAAGCCTCGATGGATATTCCATCTTCCCATGCAGGCACGATTAAAGAAATGCTGATTAAGGTCGGCGATAAAGCCTCTGAAGGTTCGCTGATTTGCAAAATGGAAGTAGAAGGCGTTGCGGCTGCTCCTAGCCAATCTGCGCCAGCTCCGGCTGTTAGTACGCCCGCGCCTACAGCCGTGGTAGCGACTCCGGCTGCCGCTAAACACAGCGGTTCTGCGGATGTGAGCTGCCAGATGCTGGTCTTAGGGGCTGGCCCTGGTGGTTATACGGCTGCTTTCCGTGCTGCTGATTTAGGTATGCAAACGGTGCTGGTTGAGCGTTGGTCAACGCTAGGTGGTGTGTGCTTGAATGTGGGTTGTATCCCGTCTAAAGCCTTATTGCATGCAGCCAAAGTGATTGACGAGTCGCATGAATCTAGCGATTTCGGCATTGAGTTTAGTGCACCTAAAATCGACATCGACAAACTACGTACTTGGAAAGAGAAAATCGTCGGGCGCTTAACTGGCGGCTTAAATGGCCTTGCCAAGCAACGCAAAGTGCAAGTGGTGCGTGGTGTAGGTAGTTTCCTCGATCTTAATCATGTCGAAGTGGTCGGTGATGATGGCAAGAAAACGGTAGTACGTTTTGAAAAAGCGGTGATTGCTGCTGGCTCTGAAGCGGTGAAATTGCCGTTTATTCCTGAAGACTCGCGGGTGATTGATTCGACGGGCGCTTTAGAATTAGCGGGCATTCCTAAACGGATGTTGGTGATTGGCGGTGGGATTATTGGTCTGGAAATGGCAACGGTTTATCACTCACTCGGTACTAAAATTACCGTGGTGGAAATGCTGCCAAGTATCGTCGCAGGGGCGGATAAGGACATTGTGAAGCCTTATCAAAACCGTATCCAAAAGCGCTATGAAGCGATTTGGCTAGAAACCCGCGTGACCAAAGTTGAGGCAACTCCAGAGGGTATGAAAGTCAGCTTTGAAGGCAAGCATGCTCCTGCTGAACCGCAAGTCTATGATCGTGTATTAGTTGCTGTTGGCCGTACTCCGAATGGTAAGCGCATTGGTGCAGAGAAAGCGGGGGTCGCGGTGGATGAGCGTGGTTTTGTGCAAGTGGTTGATTCGCAAATGCGTACCACTCAGCCGCATATTTTCGCGATTGGCGATATTATCGGTCAGCCGATGTTGGCACATAAAGCAGTTCATGAAGGTAAAACGGCCGCTGAAGCCGCTTCTGGTTTACCCAGCCACTTTGATGCACGGGTGATTCCATCGGTAGCCTACACTGATCCTGAAATTGCGTGGGTGGGGGTGACGGAGGAGGAAGCCAAGGCCAAAGGTATGAAAGTGGGCAAAGGTGTCTTCCCGTGGGCAGCCAGTGGTCGTGCCTTGTCACTGGGGCGCGATGAGGGCGTGACCAAATTGATCTTCGATGAGGAAACTGATCGAGTGATTGGTGCGGGCATTGTCGGCGTGAATGCGGGTGATTTGATTGCTGAGGTTGCCTTGGCGATTGAGATGGGCGCGAATGCGACGGATATTGGCTTGACGGTGCATCCGCATCCAACGCTCTCGGAAACGGTAGCGATGGCAGCGGAGATGTTTGAAGGCTCGATTACTGACTTAATTGCGCCTAAGAAACGGCATTAAAGCTGAATAGCTGCGGCGAAAAACGGCGGGGTAACTCGCCTTTTTTTATATACCCCTAGCAACACAGCTTGCGCTGAATTGATCTAAACTGATTCATTTCTAATAGAAAACTATGCTACTGTATTACAAAGTAATACGAGAGCTAAATATTATGTCCACCACCACCCTCAGCGTTCGCGTCAATGACGATGAGCGTAGCCTCCTCGAAATAGCGGCCCAACACGCTCACACTACACTGAGTGAATTTATCCGGCGCAAAGCACTTGAAGCTGCCGAACTAGAGCTGATGGAACAACGTGTTGTTGAAATCCCCAATGAGATGTGGGAGCAATTTGAAGCATGGTTAGATGCACCCGCTAAAACCAACCACGCTTTAAAACGCTTAGCTACGATGAACTCCGTATGGGAACGCTAAGCAAACCGCGTCCTTTGGAGCAAACTGATAACCGCAATGAATTTGATTGTGGACGTCCTTCATTGAATACATGGTTGCAAACCCATGCTTGGCGCAATCAGCAATTGGGCAGTTCGCGCACCAATGTCATTACCAATGAACAAGGCAAAATAGTTGCTTATGTCTCACTGACAGCTGCCGAAATTAAACGCGAATATTTGCCCAAATCTCAACAACGCAACCGCCCTGAAAGTATACCTGCTGTATTGCTTGGACAATTAGCAGTGGATAGCGCCTATCAAGGTCAAGGGATTGCACAATCCTTATTATTCTTTGCGTTTCGCACCACTGTTCAGATCAGTGAGCAAATCGGCTGTGCTTGCTTAATCACTCATCCTTTAGATAAAAAGGCACGGACTTTCTATCAGCATTGGGGCTTTGAGGATACGCCGTTTGACCCGAAAGGTTCGCTGATTATTAAAGTCAGCGACTTAAAACAAAACGGTTTTGCGGCTTAAGTAGAGCTAATTGATTCCGTCCAATTTTCCAAGCGTAAACCTTGCACTCGCTCAAATTCACGAAGATTATTCGTTACCAAAATCAATCCTGTAGAGCGTGCATGCCCTGCAATCATCATATCGTAAGGCCCAATCGGTTGACCCACCGCATACAGTTCTGCGCGTACCTGCCCAAAATGGGCGGCGGCTAAATCATCAAAATCCAAAATTTCCAAACGGGCGGCGAGCCCTTCAATATCTGCTTGGTTTTTAGCAGGATTAGCTGAGCGCTCTGCCCCAAACACTAATTCACCCCAAGTCACGGCTGAAATTGCCATTTGCCCTTCATGACGTTTGAATGCTACTCGGACTGGTTGCGGACGGTTTTTAATGGTGTAAATAACAATATTGGTATCGAGTAAATATTTCAGCATTTAGAGCAACTCACGCTGCTGATCGGCAGGTTGGTCGCGCTCTGAGATGAAGTCAGCGGTACATTGGGGATTATCGAACCAAGCATCCCAACTCTCATGAGCTGGGGTGATAATGCGTTGATTACCAATAGCGACAATTGTGACTCGGCTCACGGAAGCAGGTAGCTCAACGAGTTTAGGTAAGCGCACCGCTTGACTACGATTACTTTTAAAAAGAGTGGTTTGAACAGAATTCATTTTGTATATCCTTTAAGTATATCCCTGTTTATCATCTTAGATATTCCCCCAAGGTTTTGCAAATCACCTTACCCACAAGACACCATCGCCACTTTCACCCGCCCCGTGAGCAAATAATCTTTTGGCGCATCCAGATCAAACTGTAATTTATGAATGGAACAGGTATCTTGCAGAATGTCTTTAGCGAGGCGGGTATTTTTGACGATTTGGCTGAGTTGCCCGCTATCGAGTAGGAAATTACTTTGCAGGTATTGGAAGATTTCGCCGGAGTCTTGTAGATCAGCATTCAGGCGCAGCAGGCGTTGATAGGTGTTACCACTAAAATGCCGCAGCTTTTGCAGCATACCCGTCTTTTTTGTAAAGTTCACATAAGGCACACGTCCACCTGCATCATTGTCATTCAAGCAAGTACGCTGTAGGAGTTGTGGGGAGAGATGGGCAATTTCGGCGGGAGGCTTGATGCTGCTCATTTGTGTGCGGCTGAGTTTGCTATCAGCGGCTTGCGATTGTACTTCGCCATTCGCCAGCCAATACCAGCGCCATGCATAGTCGATATTACCGATGCGATCTTGTTGGCTGAAGATAAAATCCAGCAACACAATTTCGCTGAGTTCTTTCATCCAATACATCATTTGAAAGGGGTTAGCATCGACGGTGGCTTTACGGATTTTCACGTTTTTGAAAGCCTGTTTTTTGCCTTCGGTGATAGCTTGGAGTAAAGGCAAATCTAAGCTTAAAGCCAGATAGGGCGCAGTACGCTGAAACTCTTCATTTTGCACCGTACCCCAACGCGAACGCACGCCATTGATCTCCGCACCATAACGCTCACCTTTGGCCTTGAGCATGCATCCATAGATTTTCTTCCGATCTGGAGTGAATAAACTGGCAGCAGCTTTAAAGTTGGCAGGATTTTTTTCTGCCGCTGCTAAGTGTCGCCACCCTGCTGCAATCATCCCCTTACGGGTTTGCGCGACCCCACGTTGAGTCACGCGCTGATAATGTGCCTTACTATCCATTTCCCGATAAATCGCCACCGGCACAGCAATCGACAGATCGAAATAACGCGAGAAGTGATAATACAAAAGCGCAGCGGGGGAGAAGGTGCCGCTGGTATTCGACTCATTCAGGCTCTGCTTAAACACAGCCGCTTTTTTCACGCCCTTCGGCACGGCTTTGCCTTTGAACTGAGCTTCATAACTGCTTTGTAGATAGTCAGTTGTGCTTAAATCTCGCAGCATTGTTGCAGGGCTAGTGCTCCAAGTTTTTGGGCAGAGTGCGAGTTTTTCTGCATAGAAATCAAAGCCGACTAACTTTGCCTCCTGCTCCGCATCTTTCTTACTGTAAACCCCATGCGGAATTGCAGGCAGGGTGCTACTCCGTTCATTCAGTCCATTGGGGGAGCGGTATTCTTGAGCTAGGGTGCTGGGCATGGTGGCCTTCCTCGCGCTTTTATATTTTTATGGGGCTTTTTAAAAGTATAGGTGGTTTTGGTGGAGAGCACGGCTGGCTGGTTTGGTTTAAGGGTTTGGTTAATATGTTTAGATTCTCCCCCAAGCGTATACCAGCCATGACTGCTAATAATCCAACGACGGGCTTCCGATAAATCTTGTTTGAATCTCAGAAATCAACTAAAAACACTGGCAATTCTCTAAGGCAGATCAGCTATGCAAGATAACTACTGGCAAATGCAGCCCAATCCCGCCAAAGCGCTGATGCTGGCTAAGCGTCAGCTCAGTGAGTTTGTCTATGATGCTGTCAATCTGGAAGGGATCAATATGACCCTGCCAGAAGTGCAAACTCTGCTGGAGGGTATTACCGTGGGTGGGCATAAACTCTCCGACCAGCAAATCACGGTGAATCAAGGCAAGGCTTGGCGGTTATTATTTCGCTGGCTTGAGCGGGGTGAATTTGCCGTGTCTGCACAAAAAGCTTGCGAGCTACATGCAGTGGCAGCTAAAGAAGAGGCCTTAGCATGGGGAGAGTTTCGCTCAGGGGCGGTTCTGATTGCCGGAACTGATTATTTGCCTCCACCTGTAGCTGAGTTACCCACTCGCTTTGATGCAATGGTACAGGATCTAACCAACTTGTCTGATATTTATGATCAAGCTATTCATATTTTCCTGACGATGGCACGGTGCGAATTTTTTTATGATGTGAACAAGCGTATGGGACGCTTGATGATGAATGGGCATTTACTCCAGCAGGGTTACCCAGCTATCAACTTACCTGCCAAGCGCCAACTGGAATTCAATCAACTCATGCTGGCTTTTTATGAATCGGGTGATGAGGTGGCAATGAATGCTTTTATGCGTTCTTGTTTAGACCCTCGTGTGCTTAGAATTATGCAGGAATCGGCAGATAGACTGTGATCCTACTAGGTTCAAGGCAGGATTTGAGAGTACAATCTGCCTACACCAAAGACGCACTAGCGTTAAAATGATCAGCTCTTTATACAGGCTAAGATGAACCATGTCTTATGTAAAACCCGAACCCGGTGTGCCTTTGCGGCGTGCAGATAAAGTTTCTCGGATTCCGATTAAAGTTGTACCCAAAGATGAGCCACTGAAGAAACCTGCTTGGCTGAAGGTTAAGTTGCCAACGGCGTCTCAAGCGGAAAAAGTACGCGGCATGTTGCGTAATAATAAGCTGCATACCGTTTGTGAAGAGGCTTCTTGCCCGAATTTGCCGGAATGTTTTGGGCATGGCACAGCAACTTTTATGATCCTTGGTCAAGTTTGCACTCGTCGTTGCCCGTTTTGTGAAGTCGGGCATGGGCGGCCTTTACCCGTGGATGAGCAAGAGCCAGAGCATCTAGCCGATGCGGTACGCTCGATGAATCTGAATTATGTCGTCATTACCTCGGTTGACCGCGATGATCTGCGGGATGGGGGTGCCAAGCATTTTGCTGATTGTGTGCGTGCCGTGCGTGAAGCTCAGCCGGGGATTAAAGTCGAAACCTTAACCCCTGATTTTCGTGGACGGATGGAGCTAGCGCTTGATGAAATGTCGGTCGCACCTCCTGATGTCTTTAATCATAATATGGAAACGGTGCCGCGTTTGTATTTAAAAGCTCGCCCTGGGGCTGATTATCAGTGGTCACTGGATTTAATTAAGCGCTTTGGTGAACGTCATCCAACTGTGCCGACTAAATCGGGGTTGATGGTGGGCTTGGGTGAAACGATGGATGAGCTCAAGCAAACTATGCAAGATTTGCGGGCGCATGGCTGCCGGATGTTAACCGTAGGGCAGTATCTTGCACCCTCCACTTCCCATTTGCCGATTGAGCGCTATTACACACCGGATGAATTTGAAGACATTCGTCGGTATGGTGAAGCACTCGGTTTTGAGCATGTGGCGAGCGGTCCTTTAGTCCGTTCTTCGTATCATGCTGATCAGCAAGCTAAACAATTAGTTTAAGTCGTCTTTCTACGCTGCATTCAGGGTCTAATGCAGCGAGAGGTTCGTTTCTCCTATGCCTTCTAATTAGGCTGCTTCAGGTCTAAGGATAATTTTTATGTTGCAAGCCAGTGCAGATGGCAAAAAACGATGTTTTGGTGGGCAAGCCGGTAAGGAGTTCTATGCCGACTATCATGATCGGCAATGGGGTATTCCTGAGCATGATGACCGTCGGTTGTTTGAAATGTTGATTCTCGAAGGTGCACAGGCTGGCTTAAGCTGGGAAACCATTCTGAATAAGCGAGAGGGTTATCGGGCGGCTTTTCATCAGTTTGAGGTCGCAAAAGTCGCGGCTATGACTGATGCGGAATTAGAAGCACTCCTGCTTAATCCGAATATTGTACGCAATCGGTTAAAAATTTTTGCCGCCCGTAAAAATGCCGTCGTGTTTAGCAGCATCCAGCAAGAGTTTGGCAGCTTCGATCAGTATTTATGGCGGTATGTTGAGGGCAAACCACAGGTGAATCATTGGAAATCCTTCGGTGATTTGCCAGTGAGTACCGCTTTGAGTGATGCGATTTCCAAAGATTTAAAAAAGCGCGGAATGACATTTGTCGGTTCAACGATTATTTATGCTTATCTGCAAGCGGTGGGGGTAGTGAATGATCATTTAGCCGACTGCTGGTGTCGTACTGAACCTTAAGTTTGAGGTGTTTTTGGGGTTAGATGGTAGAATCTTGTCATGCAGCAGCAGGTTTTCAAAGGTTATTTATTAGCATTCATTGGGGTTTGTATTTTATCACCGGATGCTCTGTTGATTCGATTGGCTGGAAATGATCCTTGGGTGATTGCGGGCTGGCGCGGTATCCTGACAGGTATCATGATTCTCATCTATAACCAAGGCTTAGATGGACGATCCTTGAAAGCACAAAAAGGCTCATCGGGTTATCGTTATTATGTAAATATGGTGCTATTCGCACTGTCGAGCTTCTGTTTCACTTATGCGATTAGCAAGGCTAATGTGACCGATGTCTTGGTGATTATTGCCTTCACACCCTTATTAAGCGCTTTGTTATCAGCGTTGTTTTTGCAAGAGCAAGTCTTGTTAAGAACTTGGGTGGCAACCTTAGTCTGTGGCGTGGGTTTAGCGATTTTATTTAGCCAAGCAGGTGGGGAGAGTCAGCCCTTAGGATTAATCTCGGCGGCGGCGTGTGCGATTTTATTAGCCGCACAATTTGTGATTATGCGCAGTTGCCCCGATGCAAATTTCTCTTCTAGTATGGGGTTTGGTGGTCTGCTCGGGGGAATAGTGTGTATGCTGGTGTCTGGCTTTGTCATCCTACCCGCTTCCCAAATGTGGGCGGTGTTAGCCATTGGTTTGATTGTGAGTCCGATTTCTTTTGTGCTATTTGTGTATTCACTGCGTTATATCACAGCTGCTGAAACGGGTTTGATTATGTTGTTAGAGTCGGTGTTGGGTTCTTTACTGGTTTGGGTGTTTCTAGGTGAGCATCCTTCCTTGCCAACAACGTTAGCTGGGTTATTAATTTTAGGAACTTTAGGCATTTATAGCTTCTTAACCTTACGTGAGGCCAAGCAAGCTCCACTGGTCAGTACCTTGAGTTAAGTTTCGGCTGTTCATAGCTGCCAAATAAGGCCCAAACTGAAACTCAGGTTAATGTCTGAATGAGTCTGTGTATAAGTAAGATATTGATTGGACAAGGATGTCATTATGGCTGAAGAGCAAACACCAGAGGTTCAAGGATCTGAACCCTTACTACTCCCAAAACAGGCCGAGCAGCCAGCATTAGCCTCGTCCGCACTTGAGCAACCGCCTGCGCAATCGACGTTTATTGATTTACTCAAGCATGGGCGAGTCGCAACACCTTCACTGTTTGCCGCGCCTGCTGATGAACCGCTGGGTATGGAGGGTTGGAAGCAGCTCACCCTTGCGACTCAGCAAGGCTCATGGGATGTGATCTATAGCTCCACCACTCGGCGTTGCCATGATTTTGCACGTTTGTTAGCCCAGCGGTTAGACTGTGAGTTTATTCCCGATGCGCGCTTGTGTGAGCTAAATTTTGGTGCGTGGATCGGTTTAACCCAAGAAGAAATTTATGCTCGTGATCCAGAATTATTGCATCAGTATTATTTTCAACCGCGCCGCTTTATTGCTCCTGAAGGGGAGTCGATGGATTTTTTTATGTGGCGAGTAGCCGAATTTTGGGCAGAGGTACTCGAAGCACAACAAGGCAAGCGAGTTTTAATTCTGACGCATACTGGCGTGATTCGTGCTCTGATTGCAAAGGCACTCGATTTGCTCTATCAAAAGAGTCTGCGGTTTGCGGTGGACTCGGCTTGTTTCACACGCTTGCAGATTTATCCTGATGGTGAGCTAATGCTCTTAGCGCATGGTGTGAAAGCTGTCTAGTGCTCGGGCTGATCTATACTTGAGGCATATAGATATATAGATAGACATCAAGCTTACAGGGGGAAAAGTCGATGGAGTCAGAGTCTAATGAGCGTGATAGCAACCGTGCAGGGGGCTATTTTGATAATTTGGTGAATGTCCGCCAGTCTTCAGTGGCAGGTGCGACTGAGAAAGCCTTAAAACATTTATCGGCGGCGCCTAAAGATGATGTGACTGCGATTGCATCTTCACAAATTGAACTACTTGCCCGCTTTTATGATCTCTCACTTTCACAAGCAGGGCGTAGTTTTCGTTGGGCTTTGATTGCTAGTATGGTGGGTTTAGCTTTTTTCCTAATGGCGATTGTCTTTATGATTTGGCAGCAATCAGGGGAGTTGGCGACAATTACGATGATCGGTGGGGCGCTGATTGAGTTTATTGCAGGGGTAAATTTCTATCTCTATGGCAAAACCCTCACTCAGCTCAGTTTGTTTCAAGGTCGCTTAGAGGTAACACAGCGTTTTTTATTAGCCAATAGTTTATGTGAAAGTTTAGGAGAGGCTTGGCGAGATCCAACACGGGCGCGCTTAATCAATCAATTAACGACTCGGTATCCCTTAGCAGACTATAGTGAAATAACCGCCGATACGCTCAGAGTCAGCCCGACTGAGACTCCAGTGGATCGTGCAGCAGCAGAAGCCACCACGGATGCAATGGCGCAACCGCCCGCTTAAAAAGCAAAAAGGACTTCAGTGAAGTCCTTTTTGAGATTCTTAGCTAAAAACTAAAAGCTTAGATAGCTTCTACGTTTGCAGCTTGCAGACCTTTTTGACCTTTTTCAGTTTCGAAAGAAACTTTTTGGCCTTCAGTCAAAGTTTTGTAGCCTTCAGATTTGATTGCACGGAAATGTACGAATACGTCTGCACCACCATTGTCTTGATTAATGAAACCAAAACCTTTCTCTGCATTGAACCATTTTACAGTGCCAGTTAAACGAGCCATGAGGTATCTCCTGATATTTTCAATAATATAAAGCCAAGCGCTCTTGCGCTATAAAGCCGCAATAGATTTCTTAGTTATGACAAGCTGGGAATGAACAACTTCAGGACAACATGACTTACTGACAAGGTGAAGCGGTGTAACGAAGGTTTTGTTTCATTTGTTGCATAAACTCAGGTCTGTATTACAGGCCGGAATTGATGCTAACACAGTTAATTTTAAACTGATACCGTTATTTGCTAAGTGGTTAGCCAATTTAAGCATCAGGGCGGTCAAGTTCAGCTTTAAGTTGTTCTAGCACGGTGGTCGCGATATAGCCTTGTTGTACAGCATGTCTAGCTGCTTCAAGGGTTGTGGCAACCAAGCAAAGGTCGATTTGTTGCTCACGGGTTTTTTCGGCAAGGCGGAGGATTTCCTCATCTCGAGTCGGCTCTGTACTCACATCACGAATATAAATGGCTTTGACTTGCTGTGGTCGTTGGCTAACTATTTCACTATAGACTTCAGGGTCGTGTTGACCGCTATCACCGATTAAAATAAAGGGAAGTTGTGGATAGCTGTCCATAATCTGATGAATGTATTGCGTCTTATGATGGTGGTGACTAGCTTTAAAGGTATGCAAGCCAAAATCGCGCAAGAACAAGGTGCCACGGGGAATGCTATTCAGCTCCATGAATTCTTCAAGGAAGTCATATAAATTCCAAGGGCTGCTAGACACATAAAACATGGGGCGTGGTACAGAACCACCGTGAGTGAGTGCTTGATAGAAGATATTCACACCTGCGAAGGGTAAGCGTGAGGCGGGGCTACGTAAGAAAGTAAGCCGCATCATATTTAAAGTGCTCGTTGCATTCGTGACCATGATGGTGTCATCAATGTCGCTAATAATGCCAAAATCACAGCTGGAGCTGGGGATTTGTACCTGACCCGTGAGCGTTTTAACCGGCGTGGTGACTAAAGTCTGCTCGGGAAGATCCACTTGATAATCATACCAAAGGCCATAAGCGTTTAAATCCCGCACTGGTAAGCTGGCGGCGAAATAACCTTCTGGGTCAGTGATTACTTCCGTGGTTTGCCCTTGGAATTGGATCTGCAACCGTAAGTTGGGAATTTCGTCGCTTTCAAAGCGCTGATAGGCAGAGGCTAAATTTTGCCAGAGAGTTTCTTCATCATTATGCTTAGCCAAGCCTTTATCTTCTAGTGCACGCCCTCTGATTTGAATCCATTGCTGATTGCCAAAACCGGTGTAGGGGATGATTTGAATGGTTTCATCAGTCTGCAAGCGTTCTTTGAGGGTGGAGTGGATGGTTTCAAAGCCTTCACTGACTAGGTTACCTAAGGCTTGTAGGGTTGCTTTAAAACGGGGCATTGGCTGTCCTTGGTGAGTTCCGTGAGTTGATTAGCAAGATTCTAGCATGTGGCCTATGAATAAAGCGCACTAAGCCACTAAGTGCTAGTCTAAGTAGAGAATAAACTTAGCTTATAAACGGTTCAATTTGGTTCAATATTGCGAGGTAGTAGGATGAAAGTCTTAGTTTTTAGTATCAGTGTCGGGTCTTTATTGATGGCTAATCTAGCCTTGGCTGCTTGCCCGAGTGGCAGCGAAACTTTATTTTTCTGCAATACCCAAAAGGGCAATAAGCAGCTTGAAGTCTGTGATGCGGGCAAAACGATTAGTTACTCTTTTGGCAAAAAAGGACAGAAACCTGAATTAGCCATTGCTGTGCCACGTTCAAAAGCCAGTACTTGGCAATGGCAAGGTATTGGGCGTTATATGTCATATAGTGTGAATATTCCAAATAGCGATTATAATTACAATGTATTTTGGAGTGTAGATCGAGTGACTGAGGAGCATGCGATTGAAGCAGGCGTGAATGTAGAAAAGAAAGGCAAACTACTCACGACCCTCTTATGTCAAGAAAAGGGTTTGATTAATAATTTGGAAGGGGTGGATTTGAAGCCTGCGGAGTAGTTTTATTTAAGGACGCCAGATAGCTACTTTAAATCAGCTGGCGTTCCGTTGATCCTCTAGGTCTATCTTTGGCCAAGCTGCCAAAGCACGCAGAATTCCTGAGCCTAAGCCGCGATAGGGTCAAATATTTTTGGCTACGAATGAGGTCAAAAAGTGAGTGCTCAAATTGCTCACGCAATCTGCCGTTGATGTCTTCTTCATGCATATGATTAGTCGCTAGAATTAAGTTCGACTCCAAGGCATGAGTGTGGTGTGTCTTGGCGCTCATCAGCCATAAAGTCCTCAGGCATACAGGGGATATGCTCAAACGCTTCAGCTAAATTACGTGGCCGTTTACGTAATATAACCTCATCCCCTCGTTTGAAGATTTCAATCTCATCCACATCAAACTGGAATTCTTTAGGGATACGCACAGCTTGGGAGTTGTCGCTCATGAATACGCGGGTAGTTTGCATGGTAGGTGTATACTCCCTATAAATGTATTTACGCCTAGTACAGATACTCTCTCCTACTAGTCAATGCAGGACTTAAGGCTCTATCTGCCACTAGTTCATAGAGCCTTAGTTCTTACACCAACGCTTAGGGATACAAGAGTTTAATCACTCCCACTTCAAAGCCCCACCGGTCTGGTACTCCGTCACCCGAGTTTCAAAGAAGTTCTTTTCCTTGCGCATATTGGACTGTTCATCTAACCAAGGTAGGGCGTTTTTAGCACCCGGGAAGGGTTCTTCCATCCCTAAACTACGAGCACGGCGATTAGCAATGAAGCGGAATTGTTCATGGTGGTCTTGTTGGCTATAGCCCAAGATCGGAGTAGGGAGTAGGAATTTAGAATAAGCGACTTCAGCGGCTTCGGCTTCGTCCCACATATCACGAATGTCGCGTGGGTCGAGTTGGACGTTTTCTTCTTGCATAATTTGGCGCACGACGCGAATGCCGAAAGAGCAGTGCATGACTTCATCGCGCATAATGTATTGCAGTTGTTCAGCGGTACCTTTCATCAGGCCACGCCGTTGTAAGGCGAAGACAGGCGAGAAACCATTATAGAACCAACAGCCTTCAAAAATACCGGAGAAAAAGGCATACGACAGGACAAATTCCTGTAAATCGTCCGGCTGGCGTAGGTCAATATCCGAGCGCATTACCGCATTCAAACGGCGGTTAGCAATCTGAATCTTTTGATTAATTTCTGGCACAACTCGATAGCGGTTGTAGATTTCGCTTTGATCAAGGCCAATGGTTTCGATGCAATGTTGGTAGGTCCATGTGTGCAAAGCCTCTTCGTAGACTTGGCGGGCTTGATAAATCTGCAATTCGGGTGCAGTCATTTTTTCCATGACGGCTAAACCAATATTGCGCATCGCCAGAATATCAGAGGTGGTTAAGTAGGCGAGTACGTTTTCGTAAACATGGCGCTCTTCAGGTTTGAGCTTGTGATGATAATCGTGGACATCCTGCGCCATATTAATGTCGAGTGGTGTCCAGTGATTTTTATTGGCATTAATAAAAAATTCCCATGCCCAAGGATATTTGAAAGGCGCGAGTTGATTAATATCCCCCAAACCGTTGATGACTCGTTTGTCTTCCGAGTTAATCGGCTTCATCGGCGTGAAGGGTTTTTGTTCACCTTCTTCACGCCGACGAGCCGATAAGCTCGCCCTTAACGTTGCTGGCGGCGTCTGCGTAGAACTTGCTTCTTGCGTTGGATGCGTTGCACGTCGTTGCGAGCCGGAGTCTGGGTCATTTGCACTGTCCTCAAAAGTCAAAGATTGAACAAAATGGGTATCACTAGCGGGATACTCCAAGCTGAGCTTGGTCTTGTTTTTTTCTACTTGTTCGACAGCCTCACGTTGATCAACGGCTTCATCCGTGATCAATGTGACACTTTTATTTCTATCCAGTTCGGGGCGCGATTGTACACGGCTAATCGGTGTAGCTAAAGGGTCATCCCAGTTGAGTGTCATAAATTTTCTCCAAGATTCAACTTGCTTTTTGATAACTTATGGGTTCTCTTAATACGGAACTCATGACTTTTTTCTGAGCTAAAAGAGTTTTCAGCTGTTGGCCTAGAGGTTGTGCGAGTTTTACAGGTACTGCATTCCCGATCTGCCGCATTGCCTCACCCCACGCGCCTTCGATATAAAAATTTGTTGGGAAAGTTTGCAGCAACTTGGCTTCATGCACGGTGAAATAGCGCACCGAACCATCGCGGTAACGCAGCATGTTTTCACCGCCTGGTACGCCATGCCCACCCGCTTTCAAAGTTTTGGCAGGCAAGTCATGATCACTGCCCGTATGCCCCGGATACACCCGTGCGCCATCACGGAAAAGGTGATCGGGAATGGCATGATCGGAACGCGGATCTGGCAAATGACCCAACGCATCACGCACGGTTTGCCAAGGTTTCAACGCAGGCGGGAACAAACCATAACGGGTTTTGAGCGCATTCACTTGCTTTTGGATTGCTGCATTCGGCTGTTCACGTTGATCATGCACCAAACCGTGTTTTTCCCAGTATTCGCCTGTCACGAATTTGTCCCACAGCAAGCGACTATCGGAATGTGTTGGAGCAGGAAATGCCCATTCCACATACAGATCGTCACGAATACCGACCACGAACACCCGTTCACGGCTTTGCGACACACCATAATCCGCAGCGTTGACAAGCTGATAAGCCACTTTGTATTTCAGCCCTTGATGGGTTTCATACCTGAGTTTTCTGAGTAATTGCAGGTGTAACTGCCAATCCAATCCGAATTTGGGTTTATAGTCGGGAAAAGTCAGGCGTAGCACGATGTATTCAAAATAATCAGCGAAGGATGAGCGCAATAAGCCTTTTACGTTTTCAAAAATGAACGCTTTAGGTTGCAATTCGCGGATGGCATTGATGGCATAGGGGAACATATCGCGATGATCCTGATCCGCCTGATGCTTGCCACCCAAGGAAAACGGCTGGCATGGTGGGCCACCTGCTATGATGTCCACACCGTTCAATCCGTCATAGCTGAAATCACGAATGTCCCCTGCAAAAACTTTTTCCGCACCGAAATTAGCTTGCAGGGTGGCGCAAGCGTGTTTATTGAATTCCACCAATTTGACGTGATGAAAACCAGCAAGCTCCAATCCTTTTGCCAATCCGCCTGCACCGGAGAATAGTTCCAACGTTTTCATGACCGATTCTCCGGGAGGCAGAAGTGTATGCACGGGAGTACCGTTGAAAAACCTGACCGCATCCTTCACCAGTTCAGCGAAAGCCGTGCTGGTGTAGATGTGTTCGTTGCGGTCAAAGGTAAAATCTTTCATTACTACTCCACTATACCGGAGCAAAAAGAGTGGTTGCAGACAGTTTCGCTTGCAGCGTATGCATAATCTGCTCCAGTTCAATCCGAGCCTCTGCCTGTAAGCCAAGACAAAGGCCAATGCCATCAGTATCCGTACTTAAGCGTGACTGCATCACCAGCTTATACGACTGATAAGCCTGCCCCTTCATCCGGTAAGCGTGCAAGTGCATGGAATCAACAATGGCTGCGGGGTTATGAAGGTGGTCAAACTTGAACTCACGCTCCATGTAATCCAGTAGTTTATCTTGCACGACCAATACCAATTTCTTGTTTACATGCTCGAACGTCTGAATCTTATGGTGCATCTGCACAAGGATCGTTTTGGCAGTCATTTTCCAGTTCATGCCAAATGACTTGCCAGAAGTTTCGCCATCATCGGTACGAGTTACACCCAATGTTCTCAACAAACGCTGACGCTCAGGCCATACCGTACCCGTCGTATCCAATGTTTGCAGCTCAATTCCGACGAAATCCTTAACTTTGCCGCTCTTCACCGAAACAAGAAAATAATCGACACTGCCACCGGGAATGGCAACTTCGGAAACAATGTGCAACTCATTTCCCGGCTCGTGCAAGGTCAGCAGGTGCAGACAATCAGTGAATATCTGGCGACGTTCCAGCAGACGGTTAGGGCAAATAATGATGGGGGCTGGCTCTTTTCCGTATAAAACCGTACAAGAACCAATGGCTGTACTTGGATCGCTTTTGCGAATTTTGTAGCACTTTTTGCCTGCATACACGCATTGCTGTCCAGCAACCACCGCGTTCCAATCTACTTCAGGCTTGGTGACTGATTGACCAAATAATTCGACCACTTTACTCATAACAGCCTTCCACACCTTTCTTGAGCCAATTCAAGGTAACGCCGCGATATGTCGATACCGATGGATTTACGATTCAGGCTTTGCGCCGCTACGAGGGTTGTGCCTGTCCCGCAAAACGGGTCGAGCACGATACCCCCTTCAGGGCACGTTGCCAATAGAGGGATTCGGCACAAATCCACCGGATAGGGCGCGAAGTGCGCTTCCCTGTTTTGGGTGTCTTCGGGGAGGATGTCCCACACATCACTGGGTTTGCTGCCGTTGGGGTGGTATTTAAGAAAATAGAAACCCTTGTCACGCAATTCTTTGGCACGACCTGACAGCTTTTCACTGTCGGAATGAGTGGTGCGTTGCTGCCCACGAATCACCATTCTGAAATCTGCTAAACGACCGGCACGGACTTCTCCCAGCATAGTGTCGAGTGCGGTAAATGCTGCGGCTTTTTCAGTAGCAGAAAGTGCAGTGGAAAGCTCCAATTGACGCTTATAACGCACGCCTGATACACCCGTCGCAGACACAATTGCGCCGTTGACCACTTTAGTTTCACGCGGTTTGGAACGGATAGCGTCAGCGTTGTAGTAGTAACCTTTAGCCTGTTTAACAAAATGAAAGACGTTTTCATGCGTATTGGCGAGGCGGTCTTTGCTGTTATCCATACCACCTTTCAGCTTGTTCCAGATAACTTCGTTGCGCAGAATCCAGCCTTGATTATCCACCAATTCAAAAACAACCCGCCACGGGATACCGACCAACCCTTTATCGCTATAGCTATCACCGAGATTCAGCCAGAAAGAGCCTTCTGGCTTCAATACCCGCTTGATTTCGGCACAGATAGCAGCAAGACTTTTCACGTAATCGCGGTAATCGGCTTCTTGACCTATCCCACCGTTTTCGTATTCGCGTTTGCCCCAGTAGGGGGGAGATGTCATCACGCAGTCAATGCTAGCTGCGGAGAATTCACGTAAGGAATACAAAGCATTGCCCTGCAACAACAAAGGGTTAATGGCAGTATTATGTTGATAAGCTGTAACAATTTGTTGATTTTTTTTGTTATTAATTTGTTCAGCTTGAATGGCAGGCACGGCTATAGTTGCCTGATCAATTGGACAAGCAAAACCATCAACACTGGCAAGTAACCCTATGGTTTTCATGCCAAGTTATCCTGCAAACAAAAAGACACCACCCTCAGCGAAGGAAGGTAGATGATAGAATTCTTATGAACAAAAAGCATAAATACTCATCACTGGCTTCGAGCTAATCGAAGATCAGAGAGCAATCTATCAAGAATGAATTTGCTCTAAGCTCTCCAAAAATGTAAAACTACGCAGGTGATGAGCGCATTGCTTTGATCAAAAACCAGCCAGAAGCGTCAACTTCTGACTGGGGTTAGGTTAACCGCCTAAAGGCTCTACTTGTTACCGCTCAAAGTATCCAAGTAGAGCCTATTTTTTATCCTTCGGCGGATAAGGATCATGTCCATGACTATCTTTCCGTGCAATTTTCCCATCTGCATTATGAAGATAGAGTTCCGTATGTTGACTCTGACTAATTGTACGCCCGACATTAGTAGCCTCAACTTTAGTCTTGGAACAAAACAGTGGATTGGAATTACCACTCTCTTTCACACACCATCCATTTTCAGATGGCACAACATGGTGACTTTTCTTAGTCATAATTTAAGTACCTGACCTCTAAGGAAGAATAGGCTCTGACGCTGAGGTCTTGAGCGTCAAAGCCCTAACAAAAATCTACTGACAAGCTTCACACTCAGGGTCGAGCAACGAACACGCCTTTGGTGCAGCCGAACCCACTTCCAATAAATTAGCTGCCATTTTTACGCTAGGCTTTTTCTCTTCTGCCGCTGGAGTCGAAGCGTCATTCAGCTTTTCGACCCCTGTTGCGCCTATTGAGCGTAGGTAATAGGTAGTTTTTAAGCCACGTACCCAAGCTAGTTTGTAGAGATTATCCAGCTTCGCGCCATTCGGTTCAGCCATATATAAATTCAGTGACTGACCTTGATCAATCCATTTTTGACGACGGCTGGCCGCTTCCACTAACCAACGTGCATCCATTTCAAAGGCAGTTGCATATTTACGGCGTAATTCCTCAGGCACACGATCCAGTTTCTGCACCGAGCCATCGAAGTATTTCAGATCATTGATCATGACTTCATC
The DNA here is from genome assembly GCF_900167255.1 of Thiothrix eikelboomii. GTDB lineage: Bacteria > Pseudomonadota > Gammaproteobacteria > Thiotrichales > Thiotrichaceae > Thiolinea > Thiolinea eikelboomii. The sequence goes on along the minus strand of NZ_FUYB01000001.1, from coordinate 102,760 downwards.
CCACATCTCCAAGGCTTTCAAATCCTCGACTAGATAAGGATTGATCACGGTGAACTCACCGGACAAATTCGATTTCACGAACAGGTTTTGATAGGTTGGCTCGATGGATTGGGAGACGCCACAAATATTAGAAATGGTGGCAGTTGGGGCAATCGCCATCGTGTTGGAATTGCGCATACCTTGACGTTTGATCAGATTGCGTAGGCCATCCCAATCTAAGGTTTGGGTGGTATCGACATTGAAATAAGCGCCACGCTCTTCACCCAATAAGCTCAAAGAGTCAATCGGGAGGATGCCCTTGCTCCACAATGAACCGTTATAGCTCGGATATTTACCACGCTCAGCGGCTAGATTGCTGGAAGCCCGAATCGCAAAATACGATACCGCTTCCATGCTACGATCTGCAAACTCCACCGCTTCTTCTGAGGCATACGCCAAGTTCATCTTATACAGCGCATCTTGGAAGCCCATGATGCCCATACCCACTGGACGATGACGCAGATTCGATTTACGCGCTTGTGGAACGCTGTAGTAGTTATAGTCGATCACATTGTCGAGCATACGCATCGCGGTATTCACAGTGCGTTCAAGCTTTTCCATATCTAAGCCATCAGCCGTGGTATGTGCGACCATATTGATTGAGCCAAGATTGCAGACTGCAATCTCACTATCGTTCGTATGCAGAGTGATTTCGGTGCAAAGATTAGAGCTATGCACTACACCAACATGCTGATTGGTATAACGAATATTGCACGGGTCTTTAAACGTAATCCAAGGATGACCCGTTTCAAACAGCATACCCAGCATTTTGCGCCAGAGCTGATTGGCAGGCAGTTTGCGGGATAATTTAATCTCACCGCGTGCGGCTTTGGCTTCGTATTCTTCATAACGCTGTTCAAAGGCTTGCCCCGTCAGATCATGCAAATCGGGTGCATCATCGGGCGAGAACAGTGTCCAGTCTTTATCTTCCGCGACCCGCTTCATGAAGAGATCAGGAATCCAATTCGCGGTATTCATATCGTGGGTACGCCGACGTTCATCACCCGTGTTTTTGCGCAGCTCTAAAAAGTCTTCGATGTCGATATGCCAAGTTTCGAGATAGGCGCAGACTGCACCCTTTCTTTTTCCCCCATTGTGAGCGAGCGCAGCCGTAGTCATATAAGATTCATCGCCTTCCACGATTAAGTCGAGCACAAAAGGCAGGGTCGGAATGGTTTCAACACTCCGCACTCGACTAAACACACAGCCATTATGCGTAATCCAGTTTTGCTTAGTGATAGCTTTGCAGTTCACTAATGCAGCGATTTCTGCCACGGCTGGAATACGAATATCGTAGGCTTTAGTCGCTCCGGTGAATTGAATTTGCGAACCATCAGAGCGCGTACCCGTGTGCATATTCTCACGCTCACGATATTGCCCCGCTGTTGGAACGCCTAAACGCAAGCATTGATAACGCAAGCCTTCTGCCAAAGCACGCGAGGTATTGGTGAAATAGATTTCTTTGCCACGATTTACGCCGCCATCGGTTTCGAGCAAGCCTTGAATCAGCGCTAAAGTTTGTGGGCGTGGTAAATGCGCGAATTGGCGTGCAATGCGTTTTTCGCCTTTGGCATTGTAAAGATCGTTATAAGTGAAGGGCAAAGTGGCAGCACCCGCACTGACAATGCGTCCTGTTGTGCCATCACGCAACACACCTTGACCACTCGCCCAATGAATTTGTAGATAGGTTTCGCCACGCCCCGTTTCCCAGCAGTAAATGCCCCGAGCTGTTAAATACTCCCGTACAAATTGCAAATGACTGTCGTTTTGAGGGTTGCCAGAAACACCCCATTCCATGCCATCTTTGCTCATGTGGCCATCGCTGAGCAAAATGCCATATAAACGTGCATCTTCTGCGCTGAAACCTTCTACCATCACTGTTTCAGTCGGAATCACTTGTGCTACATAATCGCCTGCTTGTAATTGACCCGCTTCGACCCAAGCTGCGGCAACCTTACCATTTTCCAACCACTTGCGCGTGCGAGCACCCGCTTGCTCCATTGGGACGCCTTTGATTGCCCAGAACGGATGCCCTGCTGTGACTTTGACTGGCTCAATGGCATGTTTCACCTCGAGTGCCACCATCGGGTCATGCTGGTTATACGTCATGACTTTTTTGACTTCGCGGTAACTACCACTAATGCCTAGTACTAAATCACCGACTTGTACTTCCCGAATCGCTTTTGTGCCATCCGCTGTATGCAATAAGGTATCAGGTGCAAAACATTGATTCACCGCTACTGCCGTATCATTCGCCACTTTCAAGAAGGGAACGACGCCTTGTGATTTACCATTCGTGCCTTTGATATGCGAACCCATGCCCCTCACCCGGCTCCAGTCATTGCCCAAGCCACCCGCGAATTTGGAAAGCAGCGCATTGTCTTTAATCGCGCCATAAATCCCATCCAGATCGTCGGGGACGGTAGTTAAGTAGCAAGAAGATAATTGTGGGCGCAATGTGCCAGAGTTGAACAGAGTAGGGGTACTGCTCATGAAATCGAAGCTAGACAGCAGGTTATAGAACTCAATCGCCCGCGCTTCACGGTCGACTTCATTAATGGCCAAACCCATGGCCACCCGCATAAAGAACACTTGCGGCAATTCAAAGCGCGTACCTTGATGATGCAAAAAGTAGCGGTCATACAGGGTTTGCAAACCTAAATAACTGAACTGCAAATCGCGCTCAGGTTTTAAGGCAGCGCCTAATAGTTTCAGATCATAGCGACTGAGTTCATCGGCTAACAAGTGCACTTCAATGCCGCGCTTAATCGCTTTGATCAAGGCTTCGGTGTATAAGCCCTGCATTTCTTGTTGAGTGGCTTCCGTGTTTTGGCCTTCAAGGAAACTTAAGACCTCACGCCGCAAGCTATCCATCAACATCCGTGCTGCTACTTGTGAATAATTAGGATGATGATCAATCAAGACCCGAGTGCTGATAATCAGAGCAGTGGCAACTTCTTTTTCAGAAATACCATCATACAGATTGCGCAAAGCACCTTGGGTGACCTGTGCCGCATCAACACCATCTAAGCCTTCTACCGCTTCAGCGATCACCTTGTGTAAGCGCTCTTCATCTAATGGGCGCAATTCGCCATTGTCCAGTTTGACATGAATGGATAGCTCTGCTTTAGTCTTAGTTTTCTTATCTTTCTTGGCACGCAATTTGGCACGCTCTTCACGGTAGAGCACATAACTACGGGCTACTTTATGTTCACCGGCGCGCATCAAAGCTAATTCAACTTGGTCTTGTACATCTTCAATGTGAATCATGCCGCCATCCGGCATCCGGCGAAAGAGAGCATCAATCACTTGCTCGGTGAGATTTTTTACCGTGTCGTGAATTCGTGCCGAACCAGAGGCAGAGCTACCTTCGACTTCTAAAAAAGCTTTGGTCAATGCGATATGAATTTTCGAGGCATTAAAATCAGTCACTTCACCATTGCGACGAATCACCTTGCATTTAGGGGTAGAGAATTGCGGTACTTTTATGTCTTCAAGGCTACCGGATTTTTGTACTTTTACATTGATTGAGTGCATAAAAAACCTCTACCCCAGCTTCAGTGGGGCAACTTGTTTAACAAAAAATTATCATAGGGGATCTGCTAATTATAGCAGTCTAATAACAGCCTAGCTACTAGATGCTGTGTAATAGGCCTATAAGAAACTACAATATGTTGTTAATAAGCTGTGGATAAGCTTGTGGAAATCCGCGTAACACTGTGCTAGAGCAAGCACTTTTCGGATTGAATTAATGAGCTTTAATATTCTGTGCGGTGTTCTAGTCACGATGGTGATGAGCCTTGCATTGTGGACAGTCGTAAGGCGCTGGGTACAGACGGCAATGGAAGTGAACAACGAATGTTTAACGGTTATTTTTTTGGCTAGATAGAGCTTTCCGTCTTGGTATTGAAACACGTAGGTTTCATGGATCATTGCCTTGGACTATTCACTGAGAGGTATAGTTTTAATATGTTCAAGAATTTTAATCAGAACCGCTTTACCGTATTTGACATTTTTATGCCAGTAGTCGGTGACGTTGGCTAGATTTTGTTTGCCATAAGGATTTAAATATTCAACCTTAGTGAAATAGGGAGTAGCCAATGTTTCTTCAGGTTGCTCGACCATGGTTAACTTAGGATAGTCTAAGATTTTAGTACGGGCTTTTATAAAAATATCCTGAAAAAGCGCTGCATATTGCAAATAAGGTGTATATTCTTCAGGATGCTTTTCGATAGCTAAGATAGATGTTTTAGGCGTCATCGAAACTATGATCGGCGTATCAACGCAAGAGCGGATATGCTTAACATAGCGAGTTACTGGAGAGCGTTCTATAGAGGTTTCAACAGTAGCCTCTAAGCAAGCTGAGGAGAAAAATACTTGTTCATCTTCATTTTCTACAGCCATTAACTGACAGAGTTCAGAAGTTCCCATAAAGTGTTCATCTAAACTCTGAAAAATGAAGCAATCGTATTGATCCAGTTCAATTGTCGTTAGTCCATCAGCGGATAAGCGAAAATACTCTTCAAGTTGGCTAGCAGCAGGAGCCTTAATCTGATTAGGTAGCAATTCAGCTTGATAGAGTGAAGTGCCAGGTCCAGCAAAAAAACTAGGTTTAAATTCCGGATAAAGCGGTGCTATCCGGTTATGCCAAGCACTAGCGACTGAGCCTAAATGTGAGGTGCCTATAAAACAAATATTTTTCATCAACTTATTTCTTAAAAGCTTCTAATAAGGCATCTTCACAAATTTCATCAGCCATCTTTTGGGTTTGAGCGGAAGCGGTAGCCGCTGCAACAGGTTTATTGATAGATGCTAATTCAGGTTGTGAGCCAAATACGCGATCTTGGCAATTGAAGAATGAATTCATGACAAAGTTCACGCCTTGCGGCAAAACATTGCGCATATTCTCTGCATAGAAAACGCCTTTAAATGGGAAGGCAGAAATGATTTCGTAGGAGGGGAAGTAATCTGTATCTGGGCGTGTCGTTGTTAATTCCCCCGCGACGGCGCGTAGCACTGATTTTGAATGAATAGTTGCAGTCACCACATGTTCGCCTGAGGCTGTAGCAGTCAGCGGCACAGGGGATACCGTTAATAAAAAGCGCATTCTTGGATTAATGTTTTTAAGCGTATCCAACACTTCAGTGAGCGTTGTGTAAATCTCTAAAAAGCTGAAATTTTTGAACTGATGCTGCGAGGCATCAAATTCACCCGCTAAAGTACCGGGGCACATGGGATAAACATACTGTGCTTGGCTATTGATCCAAGCTTCGGTCAGACCCAAAGTAAAAATAAATAAGTCCGTTTTCTGTAGTGAGCGTTTAATCGCTTTTAAAGTGCTTTGGCGAGACTTTAAGGCTTCATTGGCAGATTTAAAGCCATTGGGTTCAATATTCGGGCGGAATAAATCATAGTAGCGTTTTTCAGGGCTCGCCCAGATTTCTTCGGGTGCTGTGGTTTTACCCAAACTCCAATCAATCCACTGTTTCAGCAGAGCCACTGTGTAAATATTACCCGTGCGGAAGGTAAAAATGCCATAATTGAAAAGGTCACTTTTCTCCTTATTCAAGCGTATCAATAGGGGTGCTGGCTCACTGTCATGCCAATTATAACCTTTTACTTTCAACGCTCGCCCAATGTGTTGAGCAAAGCAAGAACCTGCAGTAGCAATGACATCTTCTTTTTTTATTTCAAACTTTGGATTCCATAAGCCATTGATTTCTCGAGGCCTTCTGCCTGCGACGGCAGTTTTCCAAAAAGCATTGTCAGGTAAAGAGGTGTAGGGGTTTTGCATATATGTGGATGTGCCAATGTAACTCTATGTAATGATTCATTATTTTATCCGAGAATTAATTATTTTCCAACTTAAATTAAGATCTTTAGCTAGGTGTAGGCCATTTTTTAATAGTTAAAGATTTGGTTATGTATTTAATTAGTTGAGTGAGTATCTCACAATGTATTTGCCAATGATCTTGAATCGGTTGATTAACCTAAATATATGAAACTAGCAATTATTAATTGTTAACAATACGTTTGAAAGCAAACTTCGTAATGGCGTAATTAGCCGTAGTAATAGTGTTGGAGTCATTGGTAATAAGTTTAACAGCTGACCAAGCTCTACTATTGCTGGCTCAGCAGAATATAATAGTGAGAAAGGTGGGTAGTCTTATTGTTCAGACTATTCAAATAGCCTTATAAGTAATATTAAATTACCGGATAACTACAATCGTGTATATGCAATCAATGCACCATTGGCTCGTGGAGTACTGCCTCAAGCATTAGCTTATATCATTAATAATAGTATGAGTAATGTTAAGGCCGGAGTTTATCATCGTAATACCAATAATATATGTGGCTAATCATTCATAGATGACTCCATTAGTAAATGGCTAAATAGAGAGATTTTCTAGACTGATGGCAAGGGTGGTGTTTATCGTAAGGATCGTGACACGGTATTAGGTCCGTATGCACATGATACGGAGTTCACTGTTAGCACTGGTTTGAAATCAATCCAAAAATCACTGCCCCAGTAGGTGTAATATATATCTTATCTTCCCCTACGCTTTTGTGTAAGGGCGTTACTGTGGTTTTTAGACGAAACGAAGAGATATCAAAACTTCACCACTTCCCACCATTAAATTGAACAAAAAAAAGCCCTATCCAAGGGACAGGGCTTTTCTTAACTGACAGGGCTATTAACGAGCATCATCCAGCGCTTTTTTGCGCTCAGCTGCTTCCTTAATCACTTGATCAGCCACATTCTTCGGACATGGAGCATAGTGTGAGAACTCCATCGAGAACTGACCACGACCGGAAGTCATTGTCCGTAAATCGCCGATATAACCGAACATTTCCGACAATGGCGCTTCAGCTTTGATGCGTGCACCAATCGGCGCAGTATCTTGTGATTTGATCATCGCACGGCGACGGTTCAAGTCACCGATGGTATCACCCACATGAGCATCAGGAACAAATACGTCCACTTTCATGATCGGCTCGAGAATTTGTGGACCCGCTTTTGCCATCGTTTGACGATAACCGCCTTTAGCCGCAATTTCGAAAGCAATCGCAGAAGAGTCAACTGCGTGGAAACCACCATCACGTAAAGTCACTTTCACGTCTTCAACAGGGTAGCCCGCCAGTACACCTTTACCCATGCTATCACGGAAGCCTTTTTCAATCGCAGGCCAGAATTCACGTGGTACGTTACCGCCAACCACCACAGATTGGAAGGTAAAGCCCACACCCGGCTCGTTCGGCTCCATTGTGTAGTCAATTTTACCGTATTGACCTGAACCACCCGATTGCTTCTTGTGGGTGTAGCTGTCTTCAATGACTTTAGTGATCGACTCACGATAAGCCACTTGAGGCTTGCCCACATCGACTTCGATACCATGAGTACGACGCAAAATGTCGACTTTAATATCTAAGTGCAATTCACCCATCCCTTTCAGGATAGTTTCATTGGTTTCTTGATCTGTCTCAACACGGAAGGAAGGATCTTCCTGCACCATTTTGTTCAGTGCAACCCCTAACTTCTCAGCCGCGCCTTTGTTCTTGGGTGCAATAGCAATCGAGATAACCGGATCAGGGAAAACCATCGGTTCCAAAGTCGCAGGCTTATCAGGATCTGCTAAGGTATGACCGGTTTGTACGTTTTTCAGACCGATTAAAGCAACGATGTCGCCTGCTTGCGCGGTTTCGATTTCAGTCCGATCATTCGCATGCATTTCTACCATCCGGCCTACACGCTCAGTTTTACCCGTGAAGGTATTAAGCAGGGTATCGCCTTTTTTCAGTTTACCGGAGTAGATCCGCACGAAGTTCAAAGCACCAAAACGGTCGTCCATGATCTTGAAGACCAGAGCACGCAATGGATAGTTAGGGTCAACTTTAGCGACTGTACCTAATTCATTACCTTCGATGTCAGTCTCCGGTTGTGGGCGAACTTCGGTCGGATTAGGCAGATAATCAACTACACCATCCAGTATTAACTGCACACCTTTGTTCTTGAAGGAAGAACCAGGGTAGGTTGGGAAGAAGTCCATCGCAATCGTACCTTTACGGATACATGCTTTCAGCGTTTCTAAGGAAGGTTCTTCACCGCCTAAGTACATTTCCATCGCTTCATCGTCTTGCTCCACTGCAGTTTCGATCAGCTTTTCGCGCCACTCTTCAACTTTCTCAGTCATATCGGCTGGAACATCTTCGATGGTGTACTTTAATGGATCACCCGAGTCGTCCCAAATCCAGGCTTTGCGTGTCAATAAGTCGATTACGCCCACGAAGGTATCTTCGTAGCCAATCGGCAGCGCCATGACTAGGGGCTTAGCACCGAGCACTTCTTCCACTTGCTTGACGACACGGTAAAAATCAGCGCCGATCCGGTCAAGCTTATTAACATAGATCAGACGTGAAACCTTAGAGTCGTTCGCATAACGCCAGTTAGTTTCAGATTGTGGCTCAACGCCGCCGGAGCCGCAGAATACGCCGATACCACCATCCAGAACTTTTAAAGAACGATAAACTTCAATCGTGAAGTCAACGTGCCCGGGGGTATCAATAACATTGAAGCGATGGTCTTTCCAGAAGCAAGTCGTTGCTGCAGACTGAATCGTAATACCGCGTTCTGCTTCTTGCACCATGAAGTCCATTGTGGACTCACCTTCGTGCACTTCACCGATTTTATGAATTTTACCGGTTAATTTCAGAATACGTTCTGTGGTAGTCGTTTTGCCCGCGTCAACGTGAGCGAAGATACCTATGTTCCGGTATTTGCTTAAGTCCGTCATTTGTTTAGTGTCTCATATAAATACAATAACCTGCTGGCCGACCATCCTAGCTTTAAAACTGGGAGTTCATTTGCCAACAGGAGTGTTCTGCCGATCTTATCTGCAAAGCCTCGCTTCATGCAGGCTCACAAAGGTTGGCAATTTTAAGCGACTGCCCCTTGATTTGGAATACCTTTTGTGCATTTTAAACGGTGCGCTAGTATATAGTATCCGGCGGTATCGGTTAAGGGGAAAGTTCGGATATTCTTAAGTCCGCCTGCTTTGTGATTATAGCGCCACTTACCCATTTGCACGTGGGTTAAAAGCTAGCTCCTTAGACATCTGCTCATACAGCTCTTTTGCCCGTGGTGTATCTGCAGCAGGTAGCACAATTTCCAAAATCAAATACAAGTCGCCTGCTGGCTTACTCGGTAAACCCTTTTCTTTTAAACGCATTTTCCGCCCTGAGCGTGAATTCGCGGGAATTTTTACATCCGCTTGTGTCCCATCCGGTAAAGAAACTTTCACTGTTGCACCTAAAGCGGCCTCCCACGGTGCAACGGGCAGGTTCATGGTTAAATCGTTACCGTCCACTTTATATAAGCGATGTGGATTAAACTCGACTTCTAGCAATAAATCGCCCGCACCGCCTAAGCCGGTTTGACCTTGACCATTCAGGCGAATCTTTTGCCCGGCTTTGATGCCTTTTGGAATGTTCACCGTCAAAGTTCGCTCACCACTAGCACTGCGTAAGGAAATACTCCGCTTTGCGCCGTGCATGGAGTCTTCTAAGTCAATCTGGATTTTGGTGTGTTGATCTTGGCCACGACTTTGTTGGCGTGTGTTTGTACCTTGACCAAAACCTGTTTGATTAAAGCCACCGCCGCCAAAACCGCCACCCATATTGCCAAAGATGGATGAAAAAAAATCGCTAAAATCGCCTTGTCCTCCGGGACCTGTGCGAAATTCAAAACCACCGCCACCGCCCGGATTCCAGCCCGGTGGCGGGCGAAAGTCTTGGCCTTGTTTCCAGTTTGAACCTAATTGATCATAAGCCTCACGTTTCTCGGCATCTTTTAGAACTTCATACGCTTCACCCACTTCTTTAAAGCGGGCTTCGGCATTATGTTCTTTGCTGACATCAGGATGGTATTTGCGCGCTAATTTACGGTAGGCCGCTCGAATCTCATCGGCGGTCGCGGAGCGTTCCACACCTAGGGTTTTATAGTAATCTTTGTATTCCACCAATATCTCCTTGCCTGCAATACTCAGGTTCTCTGAACGGCTAAATAAGGGCAAAAAATTGTTTTACAAGAGGTCATTAATCTTTAATTAAAAAAATTTGCTCGATGTCAAGTTTTTTGTTTTTCGGCTCTTGAACTCTGAAAGGGTCGACCCTATTCATCGGGGCATAGGCGATACCGCCCAAGCAAATGAAGTGGAGATAGACCATGTATAATACCTTATTTAACTTTTCAGATGATCTGTTTAGCGAACTCGAACAGTGGCAGCGTCAGTTAGTCGGGCGGAATATCGTATCGAATATTCGTCCGGTTGCACGCGGCAGTTTTCCAGCAATTAATTTAGGCTCAACTCCAAGCTCGGTCGAAGTATATGCTTTTGTACCGGGTGTGGAGGCAAAAAGTTTAGATATTCAAATCGACAAAAATCTACTCACTCTGCAAGGCGAACGTACTTTAGCGTTACCGAAAGAGGACAACAAGTTGACGGTGTATGCGCAAGAGCGTTTTTCCGGCAAGTTTAAGCGAGTGATTACCCTGCCTGATGACGTGGATGTCAGCAAAGTAAACGCTAGCTACAAAGATGGCGTCTTGCATATCAGTATTCAACGTCGCGAAGAGGCTCAACCGAAGCGGATCGAGATTCAATAAGTTGACAGAAGATTTACCGAATTGAATGAAGAAATAAAGGAATCGAGGATATAGAACATTATGACTGAAGCAACTCATCAGGCTGTCGCCCCTAACACCCCTGAATTGGCGACTTTACGTCCGTTAGTAACCATTGTTGAAGAAGAAAGTGGCTTTACTTTAACCGCAGAATTGCCCGGTGTACCGAAAGAAAATGTACGTGTGCAGGTTGAAAATAATGTACTGACTTTAGAAGGTGAGATTCGCCTGCAAACCCCTGAGCAGATGAAGTCGACTCATGCAGAAATTGGCAGCGCTAAATACAAGCGTGCCTTTACGCTGAGTCGCGAACTGGACTCGACCAAGATTGAAGCCAGCCAACGTGATGGCGTTTTAACCCTGCATATCCCCAAGGCCGAGCATGCTCAGCCACGCAAGATCGAAGTGCAGATCGGTTAATTTAGTCTTATAGTTAAGGTCTGGCTGCGGTCAGACCTGTTTTTTTAAAGCGAGCCTTGCATGACTTCAATCCCTTATTATTTAGGTGCGCCCTTGTGGGCTGTGAATGAGTGGAAGGGCGAGTTTTATACCAAAAAAGCCAAACCCGCCGAGTTTATCCAGCAATATGCCCAGTTTTTTAATGCAGTTGAGGGCAATACCACCTTTTATGCGACTCCTTCAGAGGCAATGGTGGCACGTTGGTTGGCGTCTACACCGGAAACTTTCCGCTTTAGCTTTAAATTTCCACGTGTCATTACGCATGAATACAAACTGCAGGGTGTAACGGCTGAAACCAACGCTTTTTTAGAACGTATGCAGCCATTAGGCCAGCGCTTAAATGGTTTTTTGATTCAACTGCCAGCTTCCTTTACACCTTCGATGCTGAGCGCTTTAGATGAATTTATTCAAAGCTTGCCGCCTATTTACAAATACGCTGTCGAAGTACGTCATCCTGCCTTTTTTACGGAGGTGGCCACACGCCAATATTATAATGAGCTATTGCGTAGCCTGCAGGTAGATCGGGTGATCTTTGATAGTCGTCCGGTGCATTCTGCGCCCGCACTCGATGAAGCCACCCAAGAAGCGCAACGCAAAAAACCGCGCTTGCCTGTGCAATTGGATACTACGGCTCAAGCCCCGATGCTGCGGTATATTGGTCATCCAGTGCTGGAGGAGAATCAAAAGTTTCTTGAGCCTTGGGCGGCACAAACTGCACGTTGGCTAGAAGCAGGGATGAAGCCGTATATTTATCTACATACCCCCAGCAATCTGCAAGTGCCGTTATTGGCGCGGCAGTTTCATACGATGTTGCAGCAGAGGATAGTGGGACTCCCCGACTTGCCAGCATTTCCTTGTCTCGATAGCGCCAATCTAAAGTTAGGCTGAATTTTTCGCATGAATGTGTATTGATACTAAATCCCTAATCACTTGCAGCGAAGAGCGGGCATACTCGCCATCATCCAGCTCTTTAAGGGCATCTTGGTGGTTTTTTGCCTGTGCGAGACGCAGAACATCACCAGCACAAACATGAAATTTTGCATGATTTTGTTTTAACTGATCAAACTTTGCCAGTGATGAAAACTTTCTATCACCCTCACTGTAAATCCACTTGCCGAGAATACACTGGTCATCACGACTGACTATTTCAACGACAAGTTGCTCGGCAGAGTTTCCATCGACTACCGCTCTGAGTCGTTTTTTCCAATTTTGATGGGCTTCAATGGCTTCCTTGAAATTTAAGCCCATCACCTCTTGATCCATCTTATCAATACTGGAAGCAGGATTATCAGATTTGGGATCTTCTTTTAAAGTGGCTTTCTCTTTGCCTCCGAAGAGGCGACTAATCCAAGTTTTAATACCCATCTTCTATGCTCCAACTTGTGATGCCTAACTCCAACTAGATGCCAACAGTTTCAAGAAATTGTAGCCTATCTTTCCGTGTAAAACGACCATGAACCGAATGGAAAAAGTGATAGATAGGCACATGACTTGCTGATTGTGGGTGTACGGGTAATGTTCGCTGGGGAAAAGTATGAGCAGTATCGACTTATTGCTATGCTAGGCTGTATACCCATGAATCACAGGTTTAGTTTTATGTCAGCTCAGTCTAAGCTCCAATTAAATGAAGCCGCTTATCTAGCCCAAGAAAGTATTGCGACCGAGAAGAGCGAGTTTCTCAATGGCGAAATCTTCGCAATGGCAGGGGCTAGTCGTGCACACAATCAAATTACTTCCAATCTAGTCGTTGCCATAGGCTCGAAGCTTTTAGACAAGCCTTGCAGCGTATACTCAAGCGATATGAAGGTTCATACCTTAAGCGACGGCATTAGCAAGTATAGTTATCCTGATGTGGTAGCAACTTGTGGTGAAGAACAGTTTGAAGATGAGAGCACCACCGTTTTACTCAACCCCTTGTTAATTATCGAAGTACTGTCTGATTCAACCGAAGCCTATGATCGCGGTTTGAAGTTCTTTAACTACCAACTTATTCCTGCTTTGCGAGAATATATTTTAGTGGCGCAGGATTATTGCCGAGTTGAGCAGTATCATCGCCAAGCCGATCAGCAGTGGGCTTATTCGGAGTTTCATAGCCTTGAGGATGTGGTCACCTTGCGTACTTTGGATTGTGAGCTGAAAGTTGCGGATATTTATCGGCGGGTTTTTTAGGGCTAGTCCGAGGGGTTTTGCAGGTAAAGCTTGAGCTAGTGTTTGAGTTGTGTGATGGCGTTGAAAATACTCAGGTTCACAAGCATAACTTGATAGGGTTGGAAAAATGTTGGTGTCCGACGACTATGTTAGGCTGTCTTGATGTACTGCTATTTTATTCTTCTTGTTCTTTAAAAACAGAAGCAATAGACTGGTCATATAACTAGTCATTTAGGAGGTATGCTTATGCAAACTTGGGCAGTTCAAGACGCAAAGTCTCGGTTTAGTGAGTTTTTGGATGCTTGTATCGCAACAGGGCCACAGGTAGTCACCCGTCGTGGTGCTGAAGCAGCGGTACTTGTCCCTATTGAAGTATGGAAGAGGCTGCAAGCGGCGGCAAAACCATCACTGAAAGATTTATTGTTGTCTGATTCTGGGCGCGGTGATCTCGTCTTGCCAGAGCGTGGGCAAGCCCGGAGAAGACTGGTAAAAGAAGTTATATAAATCATGTATTTATTGGATACCAATGTTGTTTCTGAATTGAGACGAAAGAAGCCTCATGGAGCGGTTGTCGCATGGGTTCAGTCGGTCGATGAAAAGGATTTATATCTCTCTTCGGTCACATTAGCTGAAATTCAAGCGGGTATAGAGATAACACGGGATCAGGACAGTGAGCGTGCAGCCGAACTGGAAGGATGGCTTGATGACGTGGCAGCGACATACAATATCTTAGATTTGGATGGTAAGGCTTTTCGGACTTGGGCAAAGCTGATGCACAAAAAATCTGACACTCTATATGAAGATGGCATGATCGCCGCTATCGCCAAGGTACATAGGCTAATTGTCGTCACTAGAAATATCACTGATTTTGAGTCTTTTAATGTTAAGTTGTTGAATCCATTTGAGTATGAGGTCTAACTACTATTAGGCATGGCTAATCAGGAATTGAGGTGGTGATTAGCCATGATTGAACGCAACACCGTGAATAAGCTGCAGAGTAACCGCTAAATTCTAGAAAATTTCATTGCTTGACAAAAGCTGTTTTGCTATCCTTGCGCGCCTTATAGTGTTTGAATCGCAGTTTTGGAGAAATCATATGGCTCGTGTATGCCAAGTAACAGGTAAGCGGCCGATGTCCGGTCACAACGTTTCGCACGCCAATAATAAGACTAAACGTCGTTTTCTACCCAATTTACACACACATCGTTTCTGGGTAGAAGCTGAAGAGCGTTTTGTGACGCTGCGTGTTACTACTAAAGGTTTACGTACCATCGACAAGAAAGGCATCGATGTGGTGTTAGCAGAGCTGCGTGCACGCGGCGAAAAAGTATAATTCTGGAGTAGAACAACATGGCTAAGAAAGGCGGACGTGAGAAAATTAAGCTAGTTTCTACTGCAGAAACTGGTTTCTTTTATACGACAACAAAGAATAAGCGTACTACTCCTGATAAATTGGAGTTTAAAAAGTACGATCCTGTTGTCCGTAAGCATGTAATTTTTAAAGAAGCAAAAATCAAGTAAGCAAGCTGTTATTTGGGCGTGTTGTGATGATCTTTGCTTAAGAAAGCCCGCCTGTGCGGGCTTTTTTGCTTTATACTAAAGCACTCATATCTGAGAGATACGACCTTTTAACGTTTATTGGGTCATTAGTAAAAATAGATCATTAATAATAAAAAGCTATGACCATTTCAAATAAATTCCGGGATGAATGATGGAACCTATGTTGCTATGGATTTTGGTGAGTATCTTAGTCTTACTCATTTTAGTTCCGTTTTTGATTGGTCTGCTGCTATCGCCTTATCAACGTGCTACGCGGGTTGAATTAGTGAAAGCACCGATTAATGATACTTGGGGTACTTTAAGTGATTTATCACGTCAGACAGAATGGCGCTCTGATTTAAAAAGTGTGCAGCTTAAAGACGATGATGAGGGCATGCGTTGGATCGAAAGCCTCGCTCAAGGTGGCAAAGTCACAGCCCGCAAGCAAAAAGAAGTCTTGAATAAAGAGCTGGTGGTTCAGCTCTCTAAAGGGGCGCAAGTGATTGGTACGCGGGAAGCCGTGTTAAGCGCAGTTCCCGGAGGTACACGGATTACTTTTACTGAAACCGCAGTCACCAAAAACCCTTGGCAGCGTTTAAATATGCACATGGGTTCCAAAGTGGATAAGCATTTGCAGTCCTATATTGAGCAGTTTAAAGCTCGCTTTGCCCGTTAGTTTGCCAGCCTTGGGCGCAGCTCAATTCAATCGGGCTTAAAGGTACTTGCTTGCGAGTGTGCAGTTGTTTAATCGCTAAATCAGCAAAACTCTCGCCTAAAATAGGATGTTTTTGCTCAGGCGCTAATTCAGCCAACGGTTGAAGTACAAAGTTGTAATGCAAAATATCTGGGTGAGGTAGTTTCTGTGCGGGTTCAATCGAGTCCGCATACAGCAATAAATCCAGGTCTAAGCTGCGAGCGCTAAATTTCTGGTGACTACGCTCCCGACCTTGTTGGGTTTCTAATTGCTTAAGCCAAGCCTGTAGCGCTAAGCTGGATAACTCGGTGTGAAAGCTTACCACAGCATTCAAAAAACACTCACCGTCAAAGCCAACGGCGGGTGTACGATAAATGGTTGAGCACTGCAATTGGCCGAAACGGGCATGCAAAGCAGCCAGACAAGCACAGAAATGCAATTCCGGCTCAATATTACTGCCAATGCTGACATAGACCTCTAGCATTAGCGCTGCCCACGTTCAATTTGTACACCGACCTCTGCTGAGCCTTTCACCGCAAAGGGCTTGCCTAGCGTGACACGAAGCCACGGTACTTGCATTTCAGTCATTAAGGTTTTAGCGATTTCTTCCGCTAAGCGCTCGACCAGATCATAGTGATCTGCTTCCACCAATTGCACCACCCGCTGCGCCGCTGTTTTATAATTCAACGTATCTTCAATCTTATCACTCGCCGCTGGAATACGATTATCCCAAGCCATTTCTATATCCACCCGAATCTGCTGCTGAATCGCTTTTTCCCAAGGATAAATACCAATACGGGCTTTGATGCGTAAGTCGCGGATGTAAACGATGTCCATTGGATTAGTTTTACCTTACTGCTGAAGAGGAGGTTTATTGTAAACGAGCTGACTAAAAAACCTAGCCCGGCGTTGACATGCATTATAATGCTCAGTATTATACTCAGTATTAAGATTGATTTTTCTAGTCGTGGGCAGACATCAGGAGGAGATGTATGAATTCACAACCCGTTCTCATTGCTGGCGGTGGGATTGGTGGCTTGGCCACTGCCTTAGGTTTAGCTCGCAAAGGGGTGCGCTCAATCGTGTTGGAGCGTGCCGCTGAACTTGGCGAAATCGGTGCGGGTATCCAAATCGGCCCGAATGCTTTTCATTGTTTTGATTATCTCGGTGTGGGCGATGAGGCACGTGCAAAAGCGGTGTATATCGACAGCTTGCGCCTGATGGATGCGGTCAAAGGCGAAGAAATCACCTCCATTCCCCTCGATGCACCTTTCCGTGAGCGCTTCAAAAATCCTTATGCAGTCGTCCATCGTGCTGATTTACATGGTGTATTGCTGGATGCTTGCCGCGCTAATGATTTAATTGAATTACGCACTTCGCATGCGGTGGAGCGCTACGAGCAAGATGGCAAAACAGTCACTGTCTATTGTAAAGATAAAGCCCCGCTTGAAGGTCAAGCACTGATTGGTGCGGATGGCTTGCGCTCGAATATTCGCCAGCAATTGGTGGGCGATGGTGAGCCTCGGGTTTCAGGGCATACCACTTATCGTTCAGTGATTCCAACCGAGCAAATGCCGGAGGATTTACGCTGGAATGCCGCCACGCTTTGGGCTGGCCCAAAATGTCATATCGTGCATTATCCGCTGAAGGGTTGGAAAGTGTTCAATCTGGTGGTGACATATCACAATGATGTCAAAGAAGCAGTAGCGGGTAAGCCCGTGACTAAAGAAGAAGTTAGCCAAGGTTTTGAGCATATCGCGCCGCGTGCTCGGCAGATTATTGAACACGGCGATAACTGGAAACTGTGGGTGCTATGTGATCGTGACCCCATCATGAATTGGGTGGATGGGCGTGTGGCGCTGTTAGGCGATGCGGCGCATCCGATGCTGCAATATTTTGCCCAAGGTGCTTGCATGGCGATGGAAGATGCGGTTTGCATGAGCCATATGTTTGAATTACATGGCGAGCAGGTAGAAACCGCTTTACAACAGTATTTAGATCAACGTATGGCACGGACTGCCCGTGTTCAACTCAGCTCGCGTTTGATCGGTGAGTATATCTATCACCCTGATGGTGCTAAAGCTGCCGTGCGTAATCAGGTGATGTCGCGGCGTACCCCCGAAGAGTGGTACAACGGTTTAGCATGGTTGTATGGCGGCACGGGCTTAGATGCATAGAGAGGAAGCAAATCATGTCATTAACTGAAAAACCAGTAGAAACCCCAGAGCGCTTAGCGTTCTATCAGAAAATTGATACTCAAGGCTTTACTCCACTGTGGGCGGTGTTGTCTGACATTATTACCCCTGAGCCAAAAAGTGCCTGCGTGCCGAATTTGTGGAAGTTCAACCTCGCTAAACAATGGTTGTTAGAAGCGGGAGGTTTAATTACCGCAAAAGAAGCTGAGCGTCGCGTGTTGATTCTGGAAAATCCGGGTTTGCGTGGGCAGTCAAAAATCACTACTTCGCTGTATGCAGGTTTGCAATTGGTGATGCCGGGTGAAGTGGCCCCTGCGCATCGGCATAGCCAATCAGCTTTACGTTTTATTATGGACGGAGCAGGGGCGCATACCAGTGTGAATGGTGAGCGTACTCTCATGCAGTTTGGGGATTTTGTGATTACTCCACCACAAGCTTGGCATGATCATGGTAATCAAACCACTGAACCGATGATCTGGCTGGATGGTTTAGATATTCCGATGGTCTCCTTCTTTGATGCCTCGTTTGCGGAAGGTTTGGGAGCGGATGAGCAAGCCATTACTCGCGCGACAGGGGATAGCTTAGCTCGCTATGGCACGAATATGCTGCCCGTGGATTTTGAGCAAACACGCTTAGCTTCGCCAATTTTCAATTATCCCTATGCACGCTCGCGTGAGGCTCTGTATCAAATGCAGCGCCAACAAGAATGGGATCCGTGCCACGGCTTGAAAATGCGTTATATCAATCCGGTGGATGGTGGCTTTGCGATGCCGACCATTGCGCCTTTTTTGCAGTTATTGCCTGAAGGCTTTAAAACAGCACCTTATCGCAGTACGGATGCCACGGTATTTGTGGTGACAGAAGGCACAGGGCGCAGCATGATTGATGGGCAAGTCTTCGAGTGGGGGCCAAAAGATATTTTTGTAGCCCCTAGCTGGAAATGGATAACTCACGAGGCGAATGGTGAAGCCGTTCTGTTTAGCTATTCAGATCGAGTAGCGCAGCAGAAATTAGGTTTGTGGCGTGAACAGCGCGGCTTAGCTTAAATTAAAACTCATGGAGAACTTAAGATGACTCAATATGTAATTACCCCTCCAGCCGTCGCTTCAGTCGCAGTAGCGGGTTCAGAAGAACGTTTTCCAGTGCGCCGGATTTTTTGCGTCGGCCGCAATTATGCAGCGCATGCACGCGAGATGGGGCGTGATCCTGATCGTGAGCCACCCTTTTTTTTCACGAAGCCCGCTGATGCTGTGGTGGATGATAATCAGAGGGTTGCTTATCCACCGGAAACCAATAATTTTCACTATGAAGCGGAATTAGTCATCGCCCTTGGTAAAGCAGGGGTAAACATTTCTGAGGAGCAAGCCTTGGATTATATTTGGGGCTATGCAGTGGGGAATGATTTAACCCGGCGTGATTTGCAATTAGCCGCTCGTGAGCAAGGTCGCCCTTGGGATTGGGGTAAGGCGTTTGATCGTTCAGCCGTCTGTGGGCCGATTCATCCGGTGAGCGAAGTTGGGCATCTAAAGCAAGGTTCGATTCGCTTAACTGTCAATGGCAGTGTGAAGCAAGATGCTGATCTAACAGAATTGATTTGGTCTGTGCCAGAAATTGTCGCCATTCTTTCCCGCACGATGGAAATTAAAGCAGGCGATTTAGTGTATACTGGTACGCCAGCGGGCGTGGGCCCACTAGTTCCCGGTGATGTTTGTGTGGTTGAAATCGCGGGGCTAGGTTCTGTAACTACAACGATAGGTGAGCGAGCAGTGCATGAGTGAGCTGAGTAAACCCTTATTGCATAACTATTTCCGTAGTTCAACCTCGATTCGGTTACGGGCGGCATTGAATTACAAAGGTGTGGCGTATGAGTATGTCGCGCATAATTTACGTACTCATGAAAATACTAGGCCAGACTATTTAGCCAAAAATCCAGCGGGTTTAGTGCCAGCTTTAGAGCTGGCGGATGGCACAGTGTTGACGCAATCCTTGGCAATTATGGAATGGTTAGAAGAAACACATCCGACTCCACCCTTGTTACCCGCTGATCCCCTTGGCCGCGCACGAGTACGTTCCTTGGCGTATATGATTGCTTGTGAGATTCATCCGCTGAATAATCTGCGGGTGTTGGATCAAGTCCGTGCGTATGGACAAGACGATGAGGGTGTAACTGCTTGGTTTCAGAAATGGGTGCATACTACGTTTATACCCCTCGAACAGCTGCTCGCAACTAGCCCAGCCACAGGTCGCTATTGCCACGGTGATGCACCAAGTATGGCGGATGCTTGTTTATTCGCGCAAATGTTTAACAATCAGCGTTTTAAAGTGGATACTGCTGCGTATCCGACCATTGAGCGGATATTTGCTGCTCTAAACCAGCTTGAGGCTTTCAAACAAGCTGCACCTGCTAATCAACCGGATGCCATTACTTAAGATGCTGAGTGGTTTTGCTGCATTACCAGGTCATTTACTGCGCCGCTGCCATCAAATTGCAGTGGCCATCTTTTTGGATGAGTGCAGTGTTTATGATCTAACCCCCTTGCAATTTGCAGTGTTGATTGTGCTGACTGAGCAAGGTCCACAAGATCAAGTCAGTTTGGGTGGTGAGACGGCTTTAGACCGCACGACGATTACCGTGGTGGTGCGTAATCTAGAAGAGCGCGGCCTGATTCTGCGCGATAAATCTGGGCGTGATCAACGTTCAAAAATCGTCAGTATCACCGCTGCTGGGCAAGCACTACTGAATCAAGTGTTGCCAGCCGTGCAGCAAGCTCAAGACCGCATTATGGCCCCCTTAACACCTGAAGAAGGCGCACAGCTGTTAAATTTATTAGAGAAGTTAGCGGAAGGGAATAATGCTTTGAGTCGTGCGCCGGTGCGTAAGAGGAAAGTTAAGCCGTAGTCGATATTACCTTTTGTAGTTCGTTTTTGTTCACCTATTCTTTTTAATCTTGCTTTTTCTATTAAGTACTCTGTTCGAGCATTGATACCTCCTTAGCAGCTCATACGCTTAAAATCTCTTAACTATTGCTTAGCTCGTGCCTAGGAAATTGGCTAATCAGGCATCATTCCTCCTGCATGCAATATTTATCCAAGCGCTTGGATCATCCTAATGAACCTTGATAGGGAGATCCATTATATGGTGATCAGAAAACCGACTGTGCAACTGTCATTTGTACCCAGTCATTTACAGTGTGCAACTGAAGAGCACGAGTTCAGAAAAATTTGGGAGTTAAGAGAGCAGGAGTACAGTCGCTTGTACCCAGCGATGGCACATTTTCGTGACGACATTTACGACGGTGAGGCCTGTGTATTGTATAGTGAAAGTGAGAGTGGAATTCTCACGAGTACGGGGCGGATCGTATTTGATGGCTCTTTAGGGTTACCTGCGGATGAGCTTATTAAGCCAGAAATTGACAAATTGCGTGAGCAGGGGCTGCGGGTAGCGGAAATCAGCAAGTTTGCAATCACTAAAGAGGCTCGAGGTATCTTACCTTTTTATTTTTATACCTATTACGAGATTGCAGCTAGTTACGGGATTGACTCAATGATTTTTATCATTCGTGATAAGAACGTGCAGCTCTATCAGAAAACAGCGCGGGCTAGAGTTCTTTTGAATGACATTGGTTACCATTATGGTACGCATTTTTGTTTTGCTCTTTTGGAGTGTCGTGTAAAAGAAGTAACCCCTACCTTTTTACGATATTGGGGGGAGCATGCATTATGACTCAATCGGTTCATACTACTTCTTCTTACCCAGTTAGCGAGTGGGATAATTATGCCGAGCTATTTGCATCAGTAACCACCTCTATGCAAGTTGCTGTTTATAAAGAGGCTTGTTTGCATTTATCAGGTGCTATTGTAGACTGTGGGTGTGGTAGCGCAAAAATAGCTCCATTCTTGGCTGCTAATAAGAGTGTTTTTTCATACACAGGCATAGATCTTTCGGAGGCAATGGTAAAGATAGCGCAAGGTATCTTACAGAAAGTCAATCATCCTCGATTTACTGTACAACAGAGCAGTATTGAATCAGTGCATGTGGAGGGCTTTACTTCTGGTGTATCTATTCAGAGTTATTATAGTTGGACGAAACCCGAAAGGGTCCTGCAAGCTATCCATAGCATGCTTGTACCCCAAGCTGTATTTGTATTGGCAACCCCAAATAAGCAATTACCTGTGGATACTTTAGCTAGAGAAGCTGAGCAGGAGTTACTGGCACATCCTAATTTTGGTGCTTATAGGGCATATAACTTACAGTTGGCTACTAGCCCAAACGCACATTTTATTGATATAGATGATTTAATTGGACAGGTTCGTCAGGTAGGCTTTCAAGTACAAGAGGCACATCAAAGGCATTTTCGGGGTGGATTAAATTTCTTAGTACTAACTAAAGGTATTTAATTAGGTATATTATGCCGGGTGGCAGCTTTCCTAAGCTGTCATCCAGTCAAGTACTGTGATCAAGAGGGGGGGGGTATGGATAGTTTTGATTGGGTCGATCATTATCTCTCAGAACTGGGTGCGGCGGCTTCATTAGAGGCTCGCTTTCAATTGTATGGGGAATACATAAAGCAATTAGGATTTGATGGTGCAACCTATATTTTTGCACCGCGCATTCAATATGAAATTATGCCACATTTGCCAGGTATCTTTTTGTATACCGAGTCTTATCCACTTGATTTTTTAGACCATTACCGCCGTGATCGACTCGATCGGCAAGACTTTACTATTCGCAAAGTTTTAAATGGTGAAACTGCGTCAATGGACTGGCGCGAACATGAGCTAAGTGGAGAACTCAGTGCGGCAGAGGTGAGCCTTATTCAGCTTGCACGAGAAAATTACGGTATTCGTAATGCTATATCTATCCCAACTATGTTAGATGCGCGAGGTGCAGCAGGAGTCAGTATCATTAGTTCGAAAGCAGATGGTGATTTTCAACAATTGAAACAGGAAAAAATGACTCGATTAGTCGGTATAACTCGCTTATTTCATGCATCTAATTCTTTGGATTCTGATTGGTCGTTACATTTTACTTTGTCTGTGTTCAAATCGTTGTCAGCAACAGAAATGAGCATACTTAATTACAAGGCAACTGGCAAACCTCTCAAGAACATCAACGACTATTTAGATGTTAAGTATAGTTATGCAACTAATGTAGTCAGCACTCTATTGAAAAAACTTGGAAATACCAATTCTGACCAGCTAATGTATTTGTTTGGTTTGCTAAATTCTTTGAATAATCTTCCTCCAAAAAAACCTCCAGAGTCAATGTGATTTTTTTCACATTGACGAAATTATATGCTTTTTTTAAGCTTATTAAGGTTTTGTTCATGTGTTGAAATCCCTAGCTGTGAGGAGAGTTGTTATGAAATATTTTGACTCAACAAAAAAACAACTGAATGTGCTTATCGCATTATCTTTTTTAGTCTCAGCAAATGTATTAGCTGAGAGTAGTCCTCAAATAAAGTGGTCTAAGCCTGTTTTAATAAAGAAAGAGGGGCAGTTTTCTGTTTATGAAGTAGGCAAGATAAGTAGTTTAAGTGATATGAGTAATGCTGAAAATACTGCGCGACTCTCTCTCAACGGACCTATATTTACATTTAATGCATATACCTTCTCAGGGGATCAGGTTGATTGGTATTTTCGATATGGTAGTACAGTCAGGCATTCTATTTTTTCCTGCAATGTTTCACCTAAAACGATTTCTGTCTTTGCCAGATGGAATGTACAAGGAGCTGAGTCTTGGAATCATACATGGAATACAACAGTTGAGGCTGGTAAATGCTATTATTTTAATAGTGATAAAATTTATAACTATAAAGATTATTATTCTTTCGTGGGTGCGGTTTATGCCAAAGGACGCTCTGCAAACTTCATGAACACGGATTCATCAAAGTTTATAATTTATTAACATATTTGATTTTATCTAGCATCTGCATCAAATTAGGTTTGTGTAGATGCTAGTTATAATAGTAGAGTATTTATGTGTATTAGCTAATTTATAAAGAAATATGACTTCTTAAAAATCAATAATTGCATAATCAAATAACAAAGGATCGACGATCTTTCTCATATTATGTAAATCAATATACTCATTAAACGATAAAGAATTCCATTCAGATGGTTTAGGTCGAAAAGATTGGTTATTCATATATTTTTGAAGATTTTGTAAAAATATTAGCTTCTGATTGAAGGATTCCATAAGTTTAAGGTTAATTTCAACGCTGATTTCTGTATCACCAACCAAAACATCACTTACCCCTAATGTCTCAGCCATTAATCCTGCATCCAGCATGCTTGCAGCCAAGCCAGTGACTAAGGTATTAAAAATCTCTTCATGTGCTTGATAAGCTTTTGGATTTATCACTAAACGCCCATCAGGTGTTTCTTCGGTTACACCGATGTAGTCGCTCATCACTCCAATAGCAGTAGCCATCAAATTGGTTAAACGTGTTAATGGCAGAGGGTAGGCTAGATTCATCCCAAAGGCTGCTCGACGTAGCTGCTCCATCGCCAATACAACACTTGACCCTGCAACCATAATTGATCTGATTTTTTGTGTAATTACATCCACATCGGTTAAGTTGGGATTTTGAGCAGCATCAATCCATTTCCAAGTTGTGTCAGTGGACTCATCAGCAAAAGTTGCATGATGTAGCAGTAATTCAAAAGCCAGACCATCAGCCTGTAATTCTAAGTATTTAAGCTTATCATTATGCTTTAGATCCATCGGTTCATCTTCGTCTGCAGCGAACACAACCAAATGTTGAGTACCTTCATCTAAGAAGTGTTGCGCGACCGCTCCACAATGTCCTAGTAACCAATGAGCAAGTTCATGCAATAAAATCCATCGCGTAGCTAATGCGGTTAGCAGATATTTTTTTTTACCTACTCCTGATGGAAAAATAAAAAAATAATCATTTTTGCATAATTCAGTAAATAAGGTTGCAATATTTTTTATAGTTCCACTATTAACTGTGATTACTGGTTGTAAAGGTTCTATTGCAGAAACACTTGCACCAATTTTTGGTGAATCGAGCAAGATAAAAGCATTAACAGCGGGAACAGGTGCTTCTGTATGTATTTGAATAGCGGAACGCACTGCATTTACCTGCTCAGTCCAAAATTTATGGAGTTCTGTTTTGCCAAAAGTTATCTTTCTCACTGGTTGTTACTAACAGAAATGGATAAACCACTACAGATATTTTGCCCTGTAGTCCTTTATCCATCTGCAATTGCAAGGCAAAGCGATTTAGTTCATCCAGGTTAGTCATATAGCCTGTGCGTGCAGAACGGGAGTGAAATGGCAGATTACCCGCAACTTTGATGCCAATCAACTCACGAAAGCCACCGCCTTTATCTGGGTCAAATGACAAGCTCCTACCATTTTGTGGATATATTAAATCTCTATCTGTGCAGTAGTTGAGATGATTGGCGTGTTCAACTGGGGCAAAAACCATAAAGTCGGAAGTCGAGCGCATTAGAAATAGGAAGTGATCACCTCGTTCAGCTTTTAACTCTAAGTGAAACTGCGCTGTTATAGTATGGTGATCTAAGTACTCATTTGTAGCTAAAGTAGCTTGGTCAAAAATAATTAGATTAAGCTGTCCTGCTTCCTTCGTATGAAAGCGCATCCAGTTGCCACACAAATTTGAATTGTAAATTATTGACTCCCAAGGAGACTCGGTATCAGCGAGTAGTGCTAATGGGCTTGTTAAGCCTAAAAAACTGGCAATGTCTTGTGCTCTGTTATTCGCAATTGGTATACCTTTCCATACATTGCGAGGTGTTGTATTTTCAGTGCCATCATGGTTTCTACCTTGTGCTTGAGCATAGGCAATCTCGAATTCTCTTAAAGAGAATATCCCTCGGCTTGCTAGATAGCTTCGCACTTTGATGGGAGATAGTTGTATAGACGAGTGCCGTTTATTAGTACTCATTAGTAATTCCATAGAAACAGGCAAGCACTAATTAAGTAATTGCCTGTTGATAGGTTAGTTATCAGTTAGTTTGTTCCTCAGCTCGCCGACTCACCAACGAAGCAATCACGACACCCACACTCACTAATAAAATCAATAGGGTCGATAGGGCATTGATCTCAGGGTTCAAACCTAAGCGGACTTGGCTATAAATTTTCATCGGTAGGGTGGTTGAGCCAGGGCCTGAAGTAAAGGAGGCGATGACTAAATCATCCAATGACAAAGTAAAAGCCAATAACCAACCTGCAATAATTGCAGGCATAATAATCGGCAGGGTCACTTGGAAAAAGGCAGAGAGTTTAGTGCAACCTAAATCTAAAGCAGCTTCTTCTAACGATTTATCAAAACTCACTAAGCGCGAAGACACTACGACAGTTACAAAGCACATGGTTAAAGTGGTATGCGCTAAGGTAATGGTCCAATAGCCTCGATCTAAACCAATCGCAACAAACAGTAGAAGTAGCGCTAAGCCAGTAATAACTTCAGGCATTACTAACGGTGAATAGATCATTCCCGAGAAGATTAAACGCCCACGGAAACGCCCCACCCGAGTCAAAACAATCGCTGCCATCGTACCAAGAATAGTGGCTAGGGTGGCACTCACTACCGCGACTTTTAGCGTGACCCAAGCGGCCTGCATAAACATCTCATTCTGAAACAAGCTCACATACCATTTAGTCGAAAAGCCTCCCCAAACGGTCACTAATTTCGAAGCATTAAAGCTAAACAAAATTAGCAATAAAATAGGCAAGTAGAGAAAGGAAAAGGCGAGCATCAGGCTGGTTAAATTAAACCAGCTAAAACGGGTTACATTCATGCATTATCCTCCCGTTGGCGTTCTTGAATCCGTTGGAAAATCACAATAGGAATGACGAGCGACAGCAATAACACCACAGCGACCGCTGAGGCAATCGGCCAATCACGATTCCCAAAGAATTCACTCCAGAGGGTTTTACCAATCATGATCGTGTCGGAGCCACCGAGTAAGTCGGGGATCACAAATTCACCCATCGCAGGAATAAAGACTAAGAAACAGCCTGCCACTACACCGGGTAAAGATAAAGGAAAGGTCACTTGCCAGAAAGCTTTAATCGGCGAGCAGCCTAAATCGAGCGCGGCTTCAATCAAAGTCTGATCTAGCTTTTCTAGGGTTGCATAGAGAGGGAGCACTAAGAAGGGCAGGTAAGAATAGACAATGCCAATATAAACCGCTGTCGGGGTATTAATAATAGCGAGGGGGTTATCAATTAAACCTAGACCCATCAAGCCCATATTGAGCAAACCTTCGGGCTTTAAAATCCCAATCCATGCATAGACTCGAATTAAGAAGCTCGTCCAAAACGGCAGAATCACCAGCATTAATAGAATAGTACGCCAGCGTTGTGGTGATTTGGCCAAACCATAAGCCATCGGATAGCCAATTAGCAAGGTCAGTAAGGTTGAAATAAATGCAATCTTTAAGCTATTTAAGTAAGACAGAAAATAGATTTTGTCATCCAACAGCCAAGCAAAGCTTTCAAAATCCAGTTGGCTAAAAAAGCTCGTGATCCCTGAGAGGCCTTCAGATAGATTGAGGGTCGGTACATAAGGCGGCAATGCATTGGCGGTATCCGACAGCGAGATTTTAACGACGATAGCAAAGGGCAATAAAAAGAAGATCAGCAACCACAAAAATGGGATTGCTATGAGTAGAAAACGTCCCCAATCAAATTGGCGTTGCATAGCATCCTCCTTAACGTTTGAGAGGCACAGCTGCAGTCAGTGACCAAGATAACCATACTTGATCCTCCCAGGTAATCGCTCGATTACGGACCCGCCGCAGATTCGCCATTTCTGATTTCAGTGTACTCCCATTGGGCAAGCGGACATGGTAGGTCGAGGTATCACCCGAATAGGCAATATCCCAAACAATGCCTTTAACCGCATTCAACTCACCTTGGGGTGGCTCTTTACTCACCATCACTTTTTCAGGACGGACTGCTAGCCATACGGTTGAATGGGGTTCTAGTACCACATCACTGACTAACCGAAAGCGATTACCTTGTTGGTCATTGAGTTGATATTCTTGACCATTATGACCTGCAACCGTGCATTCAATAAAGTTCACATTACCAATAAAATCAGCGACATAACGTGAATTAGGAGCTTCATAAATATCCGCCGGTGTATCGACTTGCATCACTTGGCCTTTATCCATGACGGCGATTCGACTGGCCATCGTCATCGCCTCTTCTTGATCATGCGTCACAATCATAAAGGTCATGCCGAGCTTTTCTTGGAGGTTCATAAGCTCGAATTGGGTTTGCTCACGGAGCTTCTTGTCCAAAGCACCTAAAGGCTCATCCAGTAGCAGCAATTTAGGCCGTTTGGCTAAGGAGCGCGCCAAGGCTACCCGCTGCCGTTGCCCGCCTGACAATTGATGAGGTTTACGTTGGGCAAAAGGTTCGAGCTGGACTAAAGCCAACATTTCTTTGACTCTTTGCTCAATCGCTTCAGCACTTTGGCCTTCTTGTTTTAAGCCAAAGCCAATATTCTTAGCGACCGTCATATGCGGGAAGAGGGCATATGACTGGAACATCATATTGATGGGGCGTTTATTCGGCGGAATATGGCTAATATCTTCCCCTCCAATCAGAATCCGCCCACTAGTCGGTGTTTCAAAACCCGCAAGTAGACGCAACATCGTGGTTTTACCACAACCAGAAGGGCCTAATAGGGCGTAGAATTCGCGCTCATAAATATCCAAGGTTAAATTATCTAAAGCCACGAAGTCGCCAAAACGCTTAGTCACATTTTCAAAGCGAATTAGTGGTTTTTGAGTTGGATCTAACCACGGCGCAAAGACTTTGCGCTGTTCTGGTGCATCCGCCATCTGTGCTACTCCTTCCGACACCCAATAGTAATGAGATTTGCTTAATAGCAGTTTGACATATCGGCTTCAAGCGTTTGAAGCCGATGTTGAATAGCTAAGTACTAGTGCTTATTGACCACTTTTAATCGTCGTCCAAGAACGATTGAATAAGCGTTGAGTGCTATTATCCAAGGTTTTAACCGTGAAGAGATTTTTCATTACTTCTTCCGTAGGATAAATAGCGGGATTTTCCAAGATTTCTTTATTAATAAACTCTTGTGAGGGCTTATTGCCATTCGCATAAGAGACTGCATTAGAAATGCGAGCGATATTCTTAGGCTCCATCACAAAGTTAATAAACTCATGGGCTTCGGCGACATTTTTAGCATCAGCTGGAATAGCCATCTGGTCAAACCACATGGTACTACCTTCTTTAGGGATAACATATTTAACAGTAATACCGTTTTTGGCTTCAGCAGCCCGCGATTCGGCTTGGAAAATATCCCCAGAGAAACCCACCGCCACACAAATATCACCATTGGCTAGGGCAGTAATGAACTCGGATGAGTGGAATTTCTTAATATATGGGCGAACTTTTAAGAGTAATTCCTCGGCTTTTTTTAGATTGTCTTTACTAAAATCATTAGGGTCTAAGCCTAAGTATTTCAACGCAGGCGGGATAATATCCGTGGACGAATCCAACAAATAGATACCACACTCGGCTAATTTACTGGCTACTTCTGGCTTGAAAACCATATCCCAAGAGTCTACAGGGGCATCGGGCAATAGCTTTTTCACTTTCTCTTCAGAATAGCCAACCCCAATCGTTCCCCACAGATAATTGACGGAGTATTCTTGGCCAGGGTCGTAGACCGCAACCCGCTCATTAACCATATCCCAAGAGTTGGCCAAATTCGGTAGTTTGGTTTTGTCGAGCTTTTGGAAAATCTTGGCTTCGATTTGCCGTGCTAAGAAGTTAGCCGTGGGGACTACTAAATCATAACCGGAAGAACCCGCAGACAGCTTGGTTTCGAGCAGTTCATTGGAGTCAAACACATCATAATTGACTTTGATGCCGGTTTTTTCCGTGAACTCTTTGAGTACATCATTATCAATGTAATCTGACCAGTTATAGATATTTAAGCTACGCTCTTCAGCGGTACTGGGGGTAGCTACACTGAAGGCTAGGGTGGTAGCCACCATCGTGGACACTGCTAACTTTTTAAAATGAGCAAATGTTTCTTTCATCTGAAATGTTCCCCTTACGATTTAAACTAATTCCTCAAATCTACCGCTTCATTATAGGGATTAAGCCTCGGTTTGATTAACAATTTTTTCACTTAGGTAAATGTGATCACAATATGGCTTTGATCCTGAGGCGGGTCAAGTATTTTGACCTCATTATGACCGTTTAGCGCTAAAAAAATTCCTATAGTCACCAACCGCTTAGCAGGAGGTTAGTTTCTGACGATGCTTGTTGCTATGCAGCATGCTTTGTTGCACTTATCGAGCAGCCGATAGTTGACTTTTAAGCAGCGACCCCGGAAAATGTGATCACATAATCTCAATAACCGACTAGGAACTAGTCCGAAGCGTGCAATCATGAGCGATCAAAACACTCATATCTCCCTCAAATCTGACTCTCAAGATGATTTAAAAGACCTAATCCGCCGTTACCAAATTGATGAAGTAGAATGCGTCGTCGCCGATATTCATGGTGTCGCCCGTGGCAAAGTCATGCCTGCCTCTCGATTTGGTGAGCTACAACCTGCGTTTTTGCCCTTTAGTATCTTTTTTCAAACGATTACTGGTAAGTATTTCGAGTTTGATTCTGAAGAATACACTACTGAAATCGACCTGCGCTTAGTGCCAGACTTATCGAGCGTGCGAGCCTTACCTTGGGCGCGCCATCCGAGCTTAATGGTGATTCATGATCTCTATTATCAAAATGGGATGCCAGTGCCTTGTGCTCCACGGAATGTATTAAAGCGGGTGATTAACAAATATGCCGATAAAGGTTGGAAGGCGATTGTTGCCCCTGAGTTAGAGTTTTATCTCACTGAACGCAATATTGATCCTGATATTCCACTCAAACCTCCAGTGGGGCGCTCTGGGCGGCAAAGTGTCGGACGTCAAGCCTTTTCGATGATGGCTTTGGATGAGTATGAGCCGATTATTGAGGATATTTATAAGTTTGCGGATGCTCAAGGTTTGGAAATCAATACGATTATCCAAGAAGGTGGCCCCGCCCAGCTTGAAATCAATCTCATGCACGGTGATCCACTGCTCTTGGCTGATCATGTATTCATTTTCAAGCGTCTCATTCGTGAAGCTGCGATGCGGCATAATTGCTATGCCACTTTTATGGCTAAGCCGATGGAGTTAGAACCCGGCAGTGCGATGCATATTCATCAAAGTGTGGTGGATGCTAAGACTGGCAAGAATATCTTCTCGGATGCTAAGGGTGAACCAACTCCACTGTTTTATAACTTTATCGCTGGGCAACAAACCTATTTAGAAGCGGCCACCTGCATTATGGCTCCCTATGTCAATTCATTCCGCCGTTTGATGCCTGGTTATTCTGCGCCGATTAATTTGGAGTGGTCAGTGGATAATCGTTCTGCTGGCTTGCGTGTTCCACGCAGCCCGCCAGAAGCACGACGGGTGGAAAATCGCATTGCAGGGATGGATACCAACCCATATCTCGCAATTGCAGCCAGTCTTGCAACGGGCTATCTCGGTATGGCACATCGTTTAGAGCCAAGTACAGAGTTTCTCGGTAATGCCCAACAAGATACCAAATACGGCTTACCCCGTGGTTTACAAGAGGCGATGGTCGCTTTTGATGATTGTGAAGAACTACAAGAGCTATTAGGCCACCAGTTCTCAGACATCTATAAAGCCCTGAAAACCTGTGAGTTTGAAGAATATATGCAAGTTGTCAGCCCTTGGGAGCGTGAACACTTGTTACTCACTGTTTAATTAAGGAATGACGATGACCCATTATCAAGCACAAGATGCAGCTCATCATATTCATCCATTCACTGATACTGCGCATTTGAATCAAAAAGGAGCGCGGGTCATTACACACGCGGAAGGCGTTTATATTTATGACAGCAAAGGCAATCGCATTCTTGATGGCATGGCAGGTTTATGGTGTGTCGGGGTCGGCTACGGGCGGGAAGCAATCGTCCAAGCCGTTAGTGCGCAAATGCGTGAACTCCCCTACTACAACACCTTTTTCCAGACTAGCCACCCCCCCGTCATCGAATTAGCCGCCCGCTTGACGAGTTTAGCCCCTGAGCAGATGAATCATGTATTTTTCACTGGCTCAGGTTCGGATGCTAATGACACTATTTTGCGGATGGTGCGGCATTTCTGGGCTGCCCAAGGCCAACCCGAGCGTCAGGTGATTATCTCACGCAAGAACGCTTACCACGGCTCAACAGTGGCAGGGGCGAGCTTAGGTGGTTTTAGTGTGGTACACGAGCAGGGTGGCTTACCGATTCCTGGCATTGTGCATATCAATCAACCCTATTGGTATGGCGATGGCGGTGATCTTGACCCGAATGAATTCGGCTTACAAAGGGCGCGGGAGCTAGAGTCCAAAATTCTGGAGCTTGGTGCGGATAAGGTCGCTGCATTTATTGGCGAACCCATTCAAGGGGCTGGTGGTGTGGTGATTCCACCCCTGACTTACTGGCCAGAGATTGAACGGATTTGTCGCAAGTATGACATTCTGCTAATTACGGATGAAGTGATCACGGGATTCGGGCGGACGGGTGAGTGGTTTGGTGCAGATTATTTTGGGATCAAGCCAGATTTAATGACGATTGCTAAAGGCCTCACGGCGGGTTACATCCCGATGGGTGGAGTCTTGGTTAGTGATCGGGTGTTTGATGTGATTGCGAATCACGGTGAGTTTTATCACGGCTATACCTATTCAGGGCATCCGGTGGCTTGTGCAGCGGCTTTAGCGACCTTGAATATTTTGGAGAGTGAAAACTTACCGCAGCGGGTCAAATCGGATATTGGCCCGTATCTGCAAGAGCGCTGGTTAAAACTGGCAGAACATCCACTGGTTGGCGAGGCACGCATGCTTGGTTTAGTGGGGGGGATTGAATTAACCCCCAATAAAACTAAGCGTGCACCGTTCAAAGTGGAAAAGGGTACGGTGGGTTTAATCTGCCGTGAGCATAGCTTTAATAATGGCTTAGTGATGCGTCATGTAGGTGACACCATGATTATTTCGCCACCCTTGGTGATTAGCCACAGCGAAGTAGATGAACTCATTGAAAAAGCCACCCTCACCCTAGATCAAACCTATGCTCAGGCTAAGGATCAAGGCTTCTTCAGTTAATGGCGACTGGTTTTTTATATAGCAATGATCGGCCGGGGCAATACCCGGCTTCTTGGTATGCGGCCACGGCGAATACCTTGTCTGATGCTCCCCAGCTGCAAGGCACTATCACTGCCGATGTATGCATCATTGGGGGCGGATATACCGGCTTATCGGCAGCTCTGCATTTAGCTGAAGCGGGTTATCAAGTCGTTTTACTGGAGGCGCATCGAGTCGGTTGGGGGGCGTCGGGGCGCAATGGTGGGCAAGTCGGTACCGGTTGGAATAAAGATCAGGCTGAGCTTGAGGTGCTGGTTGGCCGTACCCAAGCCCAAGCACTCTGGGATTTATCTTTAGAAGCCGTGCAGCTGTGCAAAGATTTAATTCACAAATACCAAATAAGTTGTGATCTGCAAGCAGGGATTATTCATGCGGATCATCGGCGGCGTTTTGTGCAAGCGAGCCGTGAGTTTGCTGAAAAATTGCAGCGCGATTATGCCTACACTGATATTCAATTTTTAGATCAGGCGGCTCTCCAGCAAGAATTGCATTCGCCTTTATATTACGGTGGCATGCTCAATTTAGGGGCAGCGCATCTACATCCACTCAATTATGCCTTGGGTTTAGCAGCAGCGGCAAAACGTGCCGGTGTGATCATTTATGAGCGTTCGCCCGCCATAAACTATACTAAGGGCGCTAAACTAGCGGTGAATACGGCTCAGGGGCAGGTTACTGCGGATTATTTAGTTTTGGCATGTAATGGTTACTTAGATGATTTAGAACCGAAAATTGCTTCTCGAGTAATGCCGATTAATAACTACATAGTTGCGACTGAGCCTTTAAGCATGGCGCAAATTCAAGATTTAATACCCAATCGTTACGCGGTGGCGGATTCAGCGTTTGTAGTGAATTATTTCCGAATGAGTGCGGATCAGCGTTTATTGTTTGGTGGTGGTGAAAGTTATAGTTTTAAATTTCCAAAGGATATTCCTGCGTTAGTGCGTCCTAGAATGCTGGCAGTCTTTCCACAATTGGCCAAGGCTAATATTGAGTATTCATGGGGGGGGACGCTAGCAGTCACGGTGAATCGCTTACCTTATTTTACCCGCTTACAACCTAATGTCTTTTCGGCGAGTGGTTATTCTGGGCATGGGGTGGCTTTAGCAACTTTAGCGGGTAAATTATTAGCGGAAGCGCTTGCCGGTACGGCTGAGCGTTTTGAGGTCATGGCTAAATTACCAAATTGGTCGTTTCCCGGTGGAACTTGGCTGCGCTGGCCGTTGTTAGTGACGGCTATGATGTATTATTCACTGCGAGATCGGTTTTGATAGCGCTCTCTAAAGCGAGCTGATTTTTTCGCGGCAGGTTTCTAGGATTTCATCAGCAAGCGGAGAATCATCGGGACAAGCCCGTGACAGCATGAGCGCACCGACAGCCAGCGCAATCGCATTAATGTTCTTAGCGCGTGTCTCACGCGATAGAGCCATATCCTCAGTAGCATCGGGATTCAGCACTGCAAGCAAACGCTCTAGTCCAGCAGCAAAGACTTCTCTGACGGGCTTTGGCTGACGCGCCGCGTCTGCACTCAATGCTGCCATCGTGCAACCTTCACCAGGAGCATCACGGTGCTGCCTAGACAAGTACTGCTGCACAAATCCAGCAAGATCTGAATCTTCGATCATTGCCACGGTTTGCGAGAAGCCACAAACGGTGGCTTCCGCCATTAAATCGGCCTTGGAGTCGAAATGCTTGTAGAAGCCGCCATGAGTAAAACCCGCAGCAGCCATTAGGTCGGCAACACCAACACCGTCGTAGCCATGCTCACGAAAGAGTTTAGAGGCTGTTTCGACAATATGCGCCCGGTTCGCTTGTGCTTGTGCTTTGGTAATCTTCATATCGAACTGACTTTTTCATCTCTGTTAGGAGCTTCCAGTATACATTGATGTCACCCATCATCAAAATACTTGACAGTTTAGATTATGATCGTCATCATTAATAAACATTAATTGAAAGGACCCTAATCATGAGCATCACTCACCTGACCGCACCCACACAATTGATCGAAGTAGATGGCGACAAATTCGCCTACCGCCGCTGGGGCAATGCTTCTGGTTCGCAGCCACCGCTATTCTTCGTGCAACACTTCCGAGGTGGTATGGATCATTGGGATCCGCTGTTGACCGATGGACTGGCTGCAGACCGCGAAGTGATCCTTTTCAACGGGCGCGGCATCGCCTCGTCGAGCGGTACTCCACGCAACCGTATTGAAGACATGGCCGATGACATTGCACAGGTGATCCGTGCACTAGGTCTGTCACAGGTAGATCTGCTAGGTTTTTCGCTCGGTGGTTTCCAAGTACAGGAAGTAGCACTGCGCCATCCGCAACTGGTACGCAAGTTACTACTGCTAGGTACTGGCTTGCGCGGCGGTGACCCGAACATGGAGCCCAAGGTGCTCGAAGTCGCACCCCGTCCGGTGCCGACGGCGGAGGACTTTCTCTACCTGTTTTTTGGGCGCTCCGAAGCTGCTCAGCAGGCTGGGCTGGCTTTTTGGGAACGTCGTCACCAGCGTGTCGATCAGGACCCGCCCAGTTCCGCCGCAGTTGCTCAGGCACAGGCTGAAGCCCATGCTGCCTATCTACCGCCGCTGGCAGGCGAGAACCCCTACGCCTATCTAAATGCCATCCAGCAGCCCACCTTGGTGCTCAACGGGCGCAAAGATGTGATGATCCCCACGATCAATTCTTGGCATTTGGCACAGAACATCCCCAATGCCCAGTTGCTGATCTATCCAGATGCCGGTCACGGTGCACAATTTCAGTATCCCGAGCGCTTCCTCAAACATGCGATCCAATTCTTAGCGGAATGAATCAAAAATGAACAGTTTCAACCCTGATACTCAGTCGGCACCATCCTATGTAAAAGCCCCAACTCACCTGATCAAAGCAGGAGATACTACCTTCGCTTACCGTGAATTAGGTCAGCAGAACGGTATTCCTCTGGTGCTACTCAATCATTGGGGTGCGGTACTGGATAACTTCGACCCACGCATCGTGGAAGGCTTGGCCCGCCAGCATCGCGTCATTGCTATCGACTACCGAGGAATCGGTTTGTCCGGTGGCACTGCGCCAGTGACCGTGGGCGAGATGGCACGTGATACCCTCTTACTCATCCGTGCGATGGGTTTTGAACAAGTCGAGCTACTAGGCTTTTCGCTCGGTGGCTTCGTGGCGCAGGAGGTGGTGCTGACAGCACCAAACCTCGTGCGCAAGCTTATCCTCACTGGCACGGGTCCAGCGGGCGGCCAAGGCATTGATCGTGTTGGCGCTGTGTCTTGGCCGCTGATGCTCAAGGGGCTGTTGACGCTGCGTGATCCCAAAACCTACTTGTTTTTCACCTCTACGGCCAATGGTCGGCAGGCGGCAAGCGCCTTTCTGAAGCGCTTGCAGGAGCGCAAAACCGATCGTGACAAGGCGGCAACACCTAGCGCATTCTTTCGCCAACTCAAGGCGATCAAGGACTGGGGACGGCAAACGTCGCAAGATCTATCCCATCTGCGTTTGCCTGTCCTGATTGTCAATGGAGACCATGATATTATGGTACCCACCGCGCTGAGCCACGATATGGCACGGCGGATTCCGAACTCGCGGCTCGTTATCTACGAAGACGCCGGACATGGCGGAATCTTCCAGTATCATGAAGACTTCGTGAGGCAAGCTTTGGCCTTTCTTGCAGAATGATGCCACGCAAGCTGCTTGCAGCCGACTCACACACTCAAACACACTCAAAAAAGAGAAAACCTATATGAAAGCCTTCACCATTGATCGCTACGGCAAGAAAGAAATCGGTCACCTGACCGAAGTAGGCGAGCCAGAACTACAGGAGGAGGATGTCCTAATCCAGATCCATGCAGCCAGTGTCAATCTTCTCGATATCAAGATCAGGAACGGGGAGTTCAAACTTATCTTACCCTATCGCCTGCCGCTAGTGCTGGGACACGATGTCGCCGGTACGGTTATCAGGGTCGGCTCAGGTGTGCGGAAATTCAAATCGGGTGATGAAGTCTATGCACGACCGGATGATTTCCGAATCGGCACCTTCGCCGAGTACATTGCCGTCAAAGAAGGGTCGCTTGCGCATAAGCCTACCAAGCTGACTATGGAGGAAGCAGCCTCTATCCCTCTGGTTGGCTTGACCGCTTGGCAGGTGCTGGTCGAAACCGCCAAGCTCAAGCAAGGGCAGAAAGTATTCATTCAGGCTGGCTCCGGTGGTGTGGGTAGTATTGCTATCCAGTTGGCCAAGCATCTGGGTGCCTTCGTTGCGACAACGACGAGCACCCGCAATGTCGAATGGGTTAAAGCGCTGGGTGCGGATGTCGTCATCGACTACAAGCAGCAGGACTTCGCCACCGAGTTGCGCGACTACGACGTAGTGCTGCACAGTCTTGGCAGCGACGAGCTGGAGAAATCACTACAGGTACTCAAACCAGGTGGCTACCTCGTTTCCATCTCCGGCCCGCCTACACCAGAATTTGCGGCAGAAAAAAAGCTAGCTTGGCCTTTGAAACTGGTGCTGAGCGTGTTGAGCCATCGCATCAGGAGCAAGGCAAAGCGGCGTGGTATCCACTACAGCTTTGTTTTCATGCGAGCAAGCGGGAATCAGCTAGGTGAAATCAGCGCACTGATCGAGTCTGGTGCTATTAAACCATCCGTAGATCGAAGCTTCCCCTTCGACTCGATAGCGGAAGCTTTGGCTTATGTCGAGACAGGACGGGCGAAGGGGAAGGTGATCATCAAAGTGAAGTCATAAAACCAACGCTTATTCAAGTCGCGCTGGAAAACCCGGTGCGCGCAGATCGGTTTGTAGAGCGTCTTCGAGTAATTTGACGATCTGGGTAGATTGTGCATCCCCGCCATAGGTCGCTTTGCCTTGCAGAAAGATGTCGTGAGTGAGTTTGGCTAGTTGTAGGGGTACACCAAAATCACGGCTGTAGTCGGCAGCAAAGCCGAGATCTTTCAAGGCTAGATCCATCGTGAAAGCAATGTCATAACTGCCGTTAAGGATGAGTTGCCCCTCGGTTTCGTGTACAAAACTGCTCCCACTACTGGCACTAATAGCCGCCCAAGCTTGGGCTAGATCTAAACCGCCTCGTTGCGCCAGCATCAAGGCTTCACCATCGGCGACTAGATGAATAAAGGCGAGCATATTGGTAATCACTTTAATCACCGCTGCACTCCCTAAAGGACCCATGTGGAAAATTTTATCGCCCATCGCTTGCAAAGCTGGGCGATGTTGAGCCAATAAATCAGCCTCGCCTCCTACTAGCACGGTGATTTTTCCTTGCGCAGCTAAATGCACGCCGCCTGTAACAGGGCATTCAAGTACCTGCATACCACTGGCTGCCGCTTTGGCTGCTAAAGCGAGTATAATATCACGCCCTAAGGTGGACATTTCGATCCAATGCAAGTTGGGTTTACCCACCGCGATCATGGCATCTAATACCATTTCACTCACGGCTGGGGAAGGCAGGCAGGTAATGACTGCATCCACCTCTGCCACCAATTCTGCGACGGTAGCGGCCCACTGCGCACCAGCTTCCTGATGCCTGTGTGCTAAGGCGGGGTTTTTATCGTGTACCACGACTTCAAAGCCAGCGCGTAACAAACTTGCCGCCAAATGACCGCCGAGATGGCCTAAACCAATGTATCCGTATTTCATGCCGGTTCCTTGTGCTGCACCGAGTTAGTGTGGATAGCCAATGATAGCTTTAGTTTCGAGAAAATCCTGTAAGCCCCATTGGGCATATTCACGGCCGTTGCCTGATTGCTTGTAACCACCGAAGGGGGCGTATAAATCCCATTCAGGGTAGTTCAATTGTACTTGACCCGCCCGTAAACGGCGGGCAATACGGGCAGCGTGCTGAGGATCTGCACTAGAGATATAGGCTGACAAACCGTAATCGCTATCATTAGCCAGTTGAATCAGCTCTTCTTCATCCTGATAAGGCAGGATGACCAAGACAGGGCCAAAAATTTCTTCACGGGCAATCCGCATATCTTGGCGCACATCGCCAAACACCGTGGTTTTTACATAATAGCCTTGTTCCAATCCCGCTGGTTTGCCAAGCCCCCCACAGACAAGACTAGCACCCTCGTCGATACCGATTTGAATCCATTGTTGAATGCGTTCGTATTGCAAGGCGCTGACCACAGGGCCTAGGTCCGTATCAGCGGCTTGTGGATCACCTACTTTGAGTGCGAGTGCCGCCAGCTTAGCTTGTTGTAGAGCTTCGGCATAGTGCTCTAGTGGGACGTAAAGACGTGAAGGTGCATCACAGGATTGGCCGCTGTTACTCATGCAGTAGTTCACGGCTTGGGTAATTGCTTTGGGGAGGTCGGCATCGCGTAAAATCAGGTTGGGTGATTTACCGCCTAGTTCTAAACTTACTCGCTTTACAGTATCAGCGGCTGCTTTGCTGATAGCAACACCTGCCCGCATTGAGCCAGTGAATGAGACCATCGCCACTTCAGGGTGCCTAGACAAGGCTTGTCCTACACCTTCGCCATCACCGTGTAATAGATTAAATACGCCGGGTGGTAGGCCTATTTCGTCGACGATTTCTGCAAAAATCTGCGCACTCAAAGGCGCAATTTCACTAGGTTTGACGATCATCGTGCAACCGGCGGCGAGGGCGGGAAGCACTTTGACCACTAATTGATTCATCGGCCAATTCCACGGAGTGATCAAGGCCACTACGCCGATCGGTTCATGCACAATCTGTGATTGATTAACTCGGTATTCAAAGGCGAATTCACGCAAGGCTTTTAAATGCACGTCGAAATGGGCAAGGCCTGATTCAGCTTGTGCATTCAGCGCGAACTGAGCCGGTGCACCCATTTCGAGGCGGATGGCATCAGCTAAGTCTTGGCGGCGGCGTGCATAAGCAGCACGCAAGGCTTCTAGATAGCCGATACGTTCAGCCAGCGTGGTTTGGGCGTAAGCAGGAAAAGCCTGCTTAGCCGCTTGTATCGCTTGATGAGCATCGGAGGCGTTACCTAAAGTAAGTTCAGCGATGATGCTCGCATTAGCAGGATTGTAAACGGGTAGGGTCGAGCCACTAGGCATGAACCATTGGCCGTTGAGATAGGAAGGCAAGGTTTGCATGTTGAGGGTTCCTTACCCGATGGGTTTAGGGGGCTTGTAAGATGGCCGGATCGAAAGCAGTACGGCTAAATACCTCACGCAGCATGGGCATGAAATAAGCCAAGGGCTTAGTTGGATAACTCGGGTCAAAAGCGGCTTGATCCCAGCGCTCACAAAAGTGGCAGCATGCCACAAACCAAGGGTGATCTTGATAGGCCAAGTAACCGTCTGGATTATCGCCATAATGGTGGGCGTAGTAACGCATTTGAAACAAGCCATGCATTTCCACGACCCAAGTCACTTCAGCACGTACATAGGGACGTAAAATGCTGGCAGCAAACTGAGAGTGATTGGCGGGGGCGAGTTCGTCGCCTAAATCATGTAATAAGGCAGCTACGATATAGTCGATGTCTGCACCGTCTGCTTCTGCACGGGTCGCAGCTTGTAAACTGTGCTCTAGGCGGCTGATTTGATAGCCTTGTAAGCCACTGCCTAAGCTTTGTAAAGCACCTTCGAGGCGTTCCGGTAAGCTACGGATGTAGCGGTGCTCTAAACTGCGTAGAAATTGGTACTCTTCAGTAGTACCGTCTTTCATTTGGGTAAAGGCAACGGTTTGCATAATGTGCTCCTTGTGCGAACCTATAGAGAGCGGTTTAACTGTTGGCTTAAACGCCGATAGTGGCTGCGTGGTGTATCACGATCAATATAACAGCCTTGTAAATGGCGGTTGCCTTGAGTAGGGTCAAAAGCCGTGCGCCCGTGTAAGACACGATTATTGTCAAACATCATTAGCTCACCCGGCATCAGTTTAAAATGTAATTCGTAACTGGGGTCGGAAAATAGGCTGCTCAACCGCCCCAAAGCCGCTTGGAGTCGGCGCGTGCTAGCTTCGTCCAGCAGTGGCAGGTCGCACAGGCGGGGGCTAAAATGCACGCCGATCATCTGTCCACGTCCATCCTGCTCAATCACGGGGCAGACATTCACCAGCTGAGCTTGGCTACCACGGTATTCAAAACGCAGCGGGATGGTGGTGAGTAGCGCATAGCCAGCGGGGTCTTCGGTTTTTAAATGGGCGCACACCGCAAGACTGTCTACTAAGGTCGAATAACCGCCATCAGTTTGGTTTTCAAGGCAGTGCAAGAGCTGAATACCGGGTACGGGCGTGCGATAGGGATTATCGGTATGCGGGGCTAAAGCGATAGCACGATAGGCTAGGTCATCACTAAAGTCAGCCTGCTCACTAGGTGGAATGGAGTGCACGTCAAACAGTAGGCCGAAATTGGTCTCACGTAAGTAACCA
Organism: Thiothrix eikelboomii; assembly: GCF_900167255.1. Lineage (GTDB taxonomy): Bacteria > Pseudomonadota > Gammaproteobacteria > Thiotrichales > Thiotrichaceae > Thiolinea > Thiolinea eikelboomii. The sequence goes on along the minus strand of NZ_FUYB01000001.1, from coordinate 61,396 downwards.
AAGCGTCGGGCGATAGTTAGGATACTGCTAGGTTCGGTGGGGGTATCGTGTAATAGTAAAAAACCGTATTGAATAAAGTCGGTTAAAGCCCTGAAGAAAGGTTCGTCTTGGGTTAGGGTACGCCAGTCATAACGTGGCAAAGGGCGTTGAACCTGAGTAGCCTGCTCTGTTGTTTGCCAGTCGGCTGTGCGCCAAGCGATGCTCTGGGGGCATTCGTCATCTAGAGTAAGATCGCGGGTCAGGCGTTGGAGAGACAAAGTGGTGGACAAGCCATCACTAAACTGAAGTCGCAAAGCATCTCCGCTGATCAGCGCCTGTGTTAATTCAAGATCTGTGGCTAGCAGATGGGGGTTGATTAAGCGCTGGCGTGTGCTTAGATCACGTTCTTCAGGGGCTTCGCTGCGGGTACGTAGCCATAAAGCAGGGATATAGGTAGGCGTTTGGTTTGGCATCCTGACCCATAATTCAACTCGGGTCGGGGTAGGGCGAACTTCAAACGTATAGGCTGACATCATGACCGCCTCAATTAAGTGATGAATCGTGGATAGAATCGGCGCCCATTGTCCCACTCTATTTCAGGCCACACAAGTGCGAAACACACCCTTGTCTTTCTGCCGTGCTGCACTCACCCTAAGCCGTGAAACAAGGCTTGTGTGCCTCCATCCGTTTGCATCAACAGTTGTTTAGAGTGTGTCAAGAAAGTCGGTTCTAGACTAAGGCTTGAACTAGCTCATCTGAGGCTCAACAGTTATGAGTCCTCAATTGAATCTGCCGCTGCTGTTCTTGATATACTATTTTCCTAGGTAGGAATAGATACAAGGAAAAACATCATGCCTAACTTATGGTCACAAGATCTTTTTACTAAAGCATGGGAATATGCTGCCGTGGCTCATCACGGGCAAACTTATTCAACCCCTGTTGAAGGTTTGCGGATGGATTATCTGGCGCATGTCGGTGCAGTGGCAATGGAACTCATGCATGGCTTAGTCACTGAGCAGCAAGGTTTGGAGTTTGATTATGCTCTGCAATGCGCTTTGCTTCATGACGTTTTGGAGGATACCCCACGTACTTATCCTGAACTGGTGGCTGAGTTTGGGCAGAAAATTGCTGATGGAGTAGCCGCTCTAAGTAAAAATCCAGATTTGCCACGTACCGAGCAAATGCTGGATTCACTACAACGCATTCAGCAGCAACCCAAAGAAGTGTGGGTCGTCAAATTGGCAGATCGGATTAATAATTTATCAGCTCCCCCTGCACATTGGACTTATGAGCGTAAGCTGGCTTATCAAGCAGAGGCACAAGTGATCTATGACCATTTGCACAGCGCGCATGCTTTACTCGCTCAGCGCCTAAGCCAAAAAATTGCTAATTATTCTCAATACTTAACAGCTTGATGTGCAAAGCTAGAACTCCGTAGGGAGTCCACTACCTATTCAGCATGAGTATGGTTTCCTTTTGTGGCTACACCGCAACAGTCGATCTATTGTGCATAGCAACAATTCAGGAAAAGTAGTAGGCTATAGCCAACCGAATGAATATCTTTTTTAGAGATTTTCATATCGGAATATATCACTTTTTTCGCTTTAAAAGATCGCGGATACTACACCGCATTAAGAAGTTTTGAAGGATTAGCATGATGCTGTTCAATCGACAACAGACACAATTAAAAACTTTACCGCATCTCGATTGGCTGGAAGCAGAGGCAATCCATATTATGCGTGAGGTTGCCGGACAATGCGCTAACCCAGTGCTGTTATTCTCCGGTGGTAAAGACTCTATCTGCCTGTTGCGGATTGCTGAGAAGGCATTTCGCCCGGGGCGTTTTCCCTTTCCATTGATGCATATTGATACGGGGCATAATTATAAGGAAGTCACTGATTTCCGTGATCAGCGTGCTGCTGAATTAGGCGAGCGCTTGATTGTGCGTTCGGTCGAAGATTCTATGCAGCGTGGCACAGTGGTGTTGAAGCACGAAAACGAATCACGCAATAAGCATCAATCGGTGACTTTATTAGAAGCGATTGAAGAATTTGGTTTTGATGCTTGCATCGGTGGCGCACGGCGTGATGAAGAAAAAGCGCGGGCTAAAGAACGGATTATGAGCTTTCGGGATGAGTTTGGGCAGTGGGATCCTAAAAACCAACGCCCTGAGTTATGGGATTTATACAATGCCCGCGCTCACAAAGGTGAAAATATTCGTGCCTTCCCGATCTCTAATTGGACGGAGTTAGATGTATGGCAATACATCCAACGCGAAGGTTTAGAGTTACCGAGTATTTATTTCGCGCATCAACGGCCGATTGTACGTCGTCAAGGTTCGATTGTACCTGTGACTGAGTTAACTCCCGCGAAAGCAGGTGAAGCAATTGTGAATCTGCAAGTTCGCTTCCGTACTGTTGGTGATATTACCTGTACGGCTCCGGTGGAATCGGCTGCCGATAGTGTTGAAAAGATTATTGCTGAAACTGCAACCACGACCATTACTGAGCGCGGTGCTACCCGTTTAGATGATCAAGCCAGTGAAGCGGCGATGGAACAACGCAAGAAAGAGGGGTACTTCTAAATGCAATTGATTGAAGATCACGGCTTGCTGCGTTTCTTAACCTGTGGCAGCGTGGATGATGGTAAAAGTACCTTGATTGGGCGCTTATTATTTGATTCTAAAGCGATTCTGGCTGATACCTTAAGTGCGATTGAAAAGACCTCACTCAAGCGTGGGATGCAAGAAGTGGATTTATCGCTGCTCACCGACGGCTTACAAGCTGAGCGCGAGCAGGGTATTACGATTGATGTCGCTTACCGCTATTTCTCAACGGGGACACGCAAATTTATTATTGCTGATGCCCCAGGGCATGAGCAGTACACCCGTAATATGGTGACGGCAGCCTCAACCGCGAATCTTGCGATTATCTTGATTGATGCACGTAAAGGCGTACAACCACAAACTCGGCGGCATTCTTATTTAGCGCACTTAGTAGGCATTCCGCATTTGGTAGTTGCGGTGAATAAGATGGACTTGGTGGATTATAGCCAAGCCCGCTTTGAAGCCATTAAAGCCGATTATTTAGCCTTTGCTCAGCAATTAGGGATTGAAGATGTCCGTTTTATCCCATTATCTGCCTTGAAGGGCGATATGGTGGTGGATCGTGGTGAGAAGTTAGCTTGGTACGAGGGCGATACTTTAATGGAGATTTTGGAGGCTGCTCCGGCTGCTCACACTGAGCATGATGAGCCTTTCCGTTTTCCTGTGCAGTATGTGTGCCGCCCACAAGACTCGACCAATCCAGAACTCCACGATTATCGAGGGTTTATGGGGCGAGTGGAGTCTGGCAGTATTCAAGTCGGTGATGCAGTCACGGTATTACCTTCCGGTCGTACTAGCCTAGTGAAAGCGATTGAATTAGGTGGCAAGGCTTTGCGTGAAGCGATCACAGAGCAGTCAGTGACTTTATTGCTCACGGATGAAATTGATATTTCCCGTGGGGATATGATTGTGAAAACTGAGGCTGTACCGACCCAAACCAAGCAAGTGAATGCGACGGTGTGTTGGTTAGCAGAAGCCCCCTTAGATCGTGCGCGGACTTATCTAATTCGCCACACGACCCGCGAAACCAAAGCAAAAGTCGCGGCGATTGAATGGCGGGTCGATATTAATACTCTAGATCGTCAATCCGCTGAGCGCTTACAGATGAATGATATTGCCCAAGTCAGTTTTAAATTAGCCCAACCTTTATTGACAGACCCGTATGTAGATAATCGTGGCACGGGTGCTTTTATTATCATTGACGAAAGTACGAATAACACGGTGGGCGCGGGGATGATCACTAAGCTTGCCGCCTGATCACCCGTTAGAATTCAGGGTATCTAGCTCGAGAATCGTCATTTGAGTGACGATTCGATTCGTTTTTGAATGCTAGTGTTTAGCTTGATAATGAGTGAGTTGCGCTTCAGTGATATTGCCCTTTTCATTATGCTGAATTTGGGCAGCTACATAATCAAGTTCAGGAGCTAGCCATAAAGTTGTTTGCCGCTCACCATTATCACGAGTCATTTTCACCTTTTCGCAAGCATATTGCCCCAGTGGGGTCGTAATAGTTTCCTTGCCTAAGCGCTGAAATTGATAGGTTTTTAGTTTGCCGCGTTCCGTGATCGAATAATTCAAGGGACGATTCGCCGCCACATCCTCCATTAGGCGCAGCTCAATGAGCGCGGGATCAATCGTGTTCTTGGGGACTTTAAGCGTATAAGCTGTCTGGTCGAGTTTGCCTTTGATTTCTGTCGCACTAGTAAACTGGTATTGATCTTGTTTTGCCTTGCGGCGACTTTTGTGTTGATACAGATATTGCTGAGTTTGCAGTTTATCCCCTTGTTTTAAACCTACACTGCGTTCAGTCAAAGAGTCACCGCTAATTAAGGCAGCGACGCCATTCGCTTTGGTGATTTTTTGAAAAGTGTAGCCTGCAGCTTGGTAACTCAAGCTGGTCTGAGTTTCGCCGACCGTCAAGCCGGAGTTAGCGACACTATAGGTGGCTTGAAAGGCTAAGGGCGCTGCGAGTGCTGGCAAACTCGTAAAGCTCAAAGCGCCCGCTATCACTAAAACAGGTCGTTGTTTGAACATGCTAGATATCCTGCATTTTTAATCGTTTTAATTAACTAATCTATTAACAAATTTATTAACCACTTTACTTATAAATTTGACCATAGATCACTCGCCCGGTTCAAATGAACCTCTTATTTAAGGGCATAGCCTAAATTTTAATCGCACTCTTCCTCATCCATCCGCCACTCTCAAAAACAAGTTGTCGTTTGAGTTTGCAGTAGGTTTGACAGCTTGCCAGCAATCACGTAACGTCCAGCGCGCTTAGGTGCATTTTTCGAAGTGTTAAACGGGAAGCTGGTGAATAAGCCAGCGCTGCCCCCGCAACGGTCAGTAAGTTCAGGCTGCTCTAAACCACTGTGTTTTGCAAGCATGGGAAGGTTGCAGCTTCCGACTTTGGTCACTTACAAGCCCGGATACCGGCCTAGCTTATGTTGTGACATGTGATATGTCATGTTTTCCAATCAGCTGCGCGGTGGGCGCGGCAAGCAGGAATGCTAACCATGAAAACCTCTCTTTATGCAAGCTTAGCCGGTCTAAGCCTAGTGACCCTTGTTGCTCCCTCTTTAGTCTGGGCTGAGCCTGCGAATAACGAAATCGAAATTATTATTACCGCAGGGCGCAAGGCACAAACCGCCGATGAAACCCTAGCTCCGGTTACCGTCATTACCCGTCAAGACATTGAAGCCACCCAAGCGAGTACGGTGACTGAAGTCTTGCAGCAAACTCCCGGTCTTACCCTGACTAGCAGTGGCTATATGGGTAAGCAATCATCAGTGCATTTGCGTGGTACCAATGATAGCCATGTTTTGGTATTGGTGAATGGCGTTAAAGTCGGTTCGGCGACTTTGGGAACGACAGCGCTTGAGCTATTCCCTTTAGATCAAGTGGAGCGGATTGAAATTGTGCGTGGCCCGCGCTCAAGTCTATATGGCTCAGAAGCGATTGGTGGGGTGATTCAAATCTTTACCCGCAAAGGCAGTGGGAGCAAAAGCATTCAACCACGGGCTTCGGCCTCGTATGGTAGCTTTAATACCGCCAAAGCCAGTGCAGGTTTAGCGGGTGGTTCTGGCGAAGGAACTTGGTTCAATCTGAATGCTGCCACTGAGCGCACCGATGGAATTAGTACTCAAGATGCCTATACAGTCTATTTACCTGATTTTTCAATAGCTGAGGTGTCTGAACCCGATAAAGATGGCTACAAAAATAATAGCTTTTCTTTACGGGCGGGGCATCGCTTTGAACAGGGTATGAGCCTAGAGGCGGGTGTGATGCAGGCGCGGGGTGAGAGTGAGTTTGATGGTCAGTATCAAAACGAAAACCAGTTTAAGCAGCAAATCGCACAGGGCAAATTGACGGCTCCTCTAGGGTCAAGCACGCAAATCACAGCTCAAATCGGCAACTCCTTGGATAAGCAGGATAGCTACAAAGATGGTGTCTTCCAAGATCGCTTCCAGACCCAACGCATGAATGCTAGTGTGCAGGCGGATGTACAAATGGGCGGCGCTGGCAATCTGACCCTAGGACTCGATCACCTGAAAGATAAGGTCAGCGGGACAACCGACTATGCAGTGAACTCGCGTAAAAATACCGGGGTATTTGCTAGTTATCAAATCACGGCAGGAGCTAACAAATTCGACCTATCCGCTCGCCAAGATGATAATCAGCAGTTTGGTAAAAAGGCCACGGGTGGTGTAGCGTTTGCTCATGAATTCTCTGATAGCTTGCGAGCAACTGCCTCTTACGGTACGGCCTTCAAAGCGCCGACTTTCAATGATTTATATTATCCCTATAGTGGCAATGCTGAGCTTAAGCCTGAGAATAGCAAAAATATCGAGCTAGGGGTTGCAGGGCGTTTGGCGCATGGGGAGTGGGCTATTTCGGCTTTCCAGAATCAGATCGACGACTTGATCCAATGGCGGGATACCGGTGGTGGTGTTTGGAAGCCGATGAATGTTGCCGCTGCAAAGATTAGTGGTTTAGAAGCCAGTGCTAGTCAAGCTTGGGGTGATTGGCAATTAGCCGGTAATCTGACGATTCAACAGCCAGAAGTCACTAGCGGCGAACAAGCCGGTGATTTATTGATTAATCGTCCTCAGCAGATTTTGAACCTCGACTTAGCGCGGCAATTTGGACGCTTCTCAGTCGGTGCAGCTGTGCATGCAGAAGGCCGCCGCTATAATGACACTGATAATCTACAACCTTTAGCGGGTTTCGGTACTTTGGATTTACGTGCTAAGTATCAAGTCAGTCGTGATCTGGCGGTGAGTGCTAAGTTAGCGAATCTACTCGATAAAGATTATGAGCTGCGTAAAGGTTATAATCAGGCGGGTGTGAATGGCTTAGTGACGTTGGATTATCAGCCGAAATAATGCAACCTAGCGGCTACTCTTGAGCAATCGTGAAGAGTAGCCGTTTGAGTCATTTGAATCGGATGTTTGCGTATTTACTCTAAGTCGGTCGCAACCCAAACATCCGCCGTGCTACCTTGGGTAAAGGTCATTACATCGCTGGCTTGATCCGCTGTGAAGCGCCCTGCTTTTAAGACTTGATCATAAGGCTCAAACCAAGCATGGACGCGCTGATTCGTACCCAAATGAGTGGCTTCTGAAAGTGCGATATAAATTCCCCCTTCGGCATTCTGCACATAGCTTGCAAGTTCTTCTTTACCATCAGCATTAAAATCACCCGCGACGAGTTGTGTGCTATTGCTGGCTAGCGTGCTATGCCAAACGGTTGCTGCTGCAAATTGCCGATGTTCGGCGAGGCTTACTTTGAATTCACCCGCCGTCGTGGTAAAGCCTAAATCGTCTTTGCCATCCCCATTATAATCACCGACCACGATTTGCTTAGCCGCTAAAGCGGCATTGCTAGTCCAGAGTCGTTGGACTCTAAAACGTTGCCCCGCTGAAAGATTCACAAAAACCGCTCCAGTGGCAGGTTGTAGGGTAGCCACATCGGCTTTGCCATCCCCATTAAAATCACCGATCACTTGCGTGCCATCTTCAGCGGTTTTTAGGCCGTACCAAAGCTTAGGGTTTTCAAAACTAGAGCCATTGGATAAAGATACATACATTTGTCGCGCCGAATTATGGGTTAGGCTAGCTAAATCATCTTTGCCATCGCCATTAAAATCACCAACGGCTACTTGTTCGCCGTTTAAAGCAAAGTCGGTTTTCCACACGGTTTTACTGTCTAAGGCGCTGCCATTGGATAAGGCAACAAATACTTTATGGCTACTCTGTTGAGCAAAGCTAGCGACATCATCCAGCTGATCGCCATTAAAATCACCAATTAACGGGGTCGCGGTTTGCGCCGCAAAGGATTCATGCCATTTGCTGACTGTTTTGAAGCTCAGCGTGGTTGGCGTGGGTTGATCCACTGGCAGGCATTCTGGGTAAGCGTCTGCATAAGCTTCAACCGTAGAGCGCATTTCTTTGGGGACGCGACTGGCCTCAACCCCATACGGATGATTCAGGCCAAAGGTCATGGAGACATTCTGAGAGCCACCACTGACTAAATGGCAATAGCTCATAATCGTACCGGGATGTGTCGCGCTGCTACCTCCAGTTAAACTGCCAAGGCCGGGTAAATGGGTGCGCGGCTGATAGGTTTGGCAAGCGCCTTGGCCGTCTGAATAGCAGCAATCAATCGGTAGATTGTAGTCATGATCGAGATCATAGCTATGGGTATGCGAGCTACCAAAATTATGCCCTAATTCATGTGCCACTACATAAGCATCCCAAACAATCAATGGGCTATTGGGCGTAAAGCTCCCACTAATACCCCCACTGACTCCAAAATCATAAGAACTTTGGCGACCCGCATAAGCAGGAGCTGTACAGATACTGGCAATATAAGCAACGCCGCCATTCATATCTTTGCCACTGAGGAAATGTACAGTCGTGCGTTTAGTCTCGGCGTGATGCTCTAAATAATAGCTTTGTACTTCATACAAGGCACTGGAGGTGGTTTCAGCCGTCCAAGGGTCATTTGGGCTGGTATAGAGTACCACTTGTTTAAGACGCAGTTTAGTATTGATTTCAGCGGCATACAGGCTGGATACATAAGCAATTAAATCGGCCACGTATTGAGCAGCAGCGCTGGTATTATTAAATAAGCTGTAAAACTCATAGTCAGTTTCAATAATTAAATCAGCGATATAGGTATCAGTGCTCGCTTCAGCGCCGATAGCTGAGCTAAGTTGAGCTTTAATTCCGGCCGGGAGTGGCGGTTTGAAGCGCGTATTGCCTTCAATGCCACATTCAAAGATTTGCTGTTTAAAATCTTCAGTGGGATTGAGTGCACGTGCAGTGGGCTGTGAGGATTGAGTTGAGTTGTTATTGACATAAATTTGCCCATCTGCTTGGATAATAGAGCGGATGTTTCCAGCAGCATCGGCTGCCATAAAAGCAGCGGAGTTTTCTTGATCTTTGATCCGACCTTTAAAATAGTTGGTTTGAGGCAGCGGTAGGGTATGCGTACCTGTCGAACTTTTAACAACAATGTGGGCATCGGGTGCAAACACTTGGAAGGATTCCAACTCAAGCTCAGCTGAGCGATTCGCCTCTAAAGGTACCGCTGCAAGTTGTACCTGTTTGGCTTGATACAGTGCTGATGTGAGCTGCGCCTCTTTAAAATTGAGCTGCTGTTCGGCAGCGTATAAGGGTAACGCACCTAAGTAAGTGGCTAGCATCAGTGGAACTAGTAGTAATGGCGATTTAGCAAAGCCCATGAAATATCTACCTATAAAATTAAACAAGAATAGGCTCTAGTGAATGCGTTAAGAGCAAGCCTTGTGTTGAAGGAGTGGTAGGGGAACTTTATCGCTAAAAAGCCTCGAGTGCTAATGTTTCAAGTAAGACTTATTTACAGAGATGCATCACATTTCTGATCCTTGGTTTCAGGTAAGGTTGGTAAAGTTGCGATTTAATAACTTTATTTGCAGTGCCTTCATATGTAATGTTACATAGATCATGTAATGTTATATAGAGAGAGGGTGGTAGCATGGCTAGAGGAACTAGTGGGCGGATTGTCATTGAAATTGATCCAGAAACTAAGCAAGAATTATATAATCAGCTTGAAAAAGAGAACTCAAACCTTAAAGCATGGTTTCTTACCCATGTGGAGAATTTTCTAAAAGGAAAAGAGCAATTCACATTAGGATTTACTCGCCCTAGTGCTTCCATCGTCACCTTAAAAGTTAAAAAACATGAAATTTAACCCTAAAAAGATGTCTTTTGGTAGGCACGAGACTTTCCCCTTGCGCTACAGTTGGCTAACCAAAGCCTATCAAGAAGTAGTAACAGATTCAGCAGTGTTTGATGCAGATGATGCGACGGTTAGACTTGGCGTTGGTAAAAATATGGTCAATGCTATTCGTTACTGGGCGCAAGCTACCCAAATTATCGAAAAAACAGAAACAGGCTACCAACCGACAAAACTAGGTGATTTCATCTTTGATGAAAATGATGGCGTTGATCCTTATCTTGAGGATGAAGCTACGATTTGGTTATTGCATTGGCACATGGCAAGCAATCCTGAACAGGCAACTTGCGCCTATTGGATGTTCAATCGTTATCACAAACCAGAATTCACATCAGAACAAGCTCTTGATTCATTGATGGATTTTGTAAAACAGAACAGTAATACAAAACCATCTAAGAACACACTTAGAAATGATGTTGCTGTCGCTTTGCGTATGTATTCAGATGCTCGTCCCAAAGCTAAACAGTTTTCAGACGAATTTTTAGATACACCGTTTGCATCCATCAAGCTTTTATCGCTGTTGCCTGACCATAAAACATTCAAAGTACAAGTAGGCGATCATGGACACTTGCCTATCGAGGTAGTTGCTTATGCAATCGCGTCACTGTTCAATGCAACAGGAAAGCAAGAGTTGGCTATCGAAGATTTAATGTATGGGAATAATGATTATCCTGCGCCGGGTGCTGTTTTCTGTCTGACTGAAAGTGATTTTCTCTACACATTAGAAAAGCTGGAACAAAGGCAAGATATTCCGTTCAAGTTTCAGGAAACAGCAGGAGTCAGAGTGCTTTATAAAATAAGTAAGTCTCAACTTGAGCCTATGAGTTACTTACAGCATTACTACGAACAATCGAATTTTCTTGAGGCAGTAGCATGAGCTTAGCCAGACAAATACAAGTCAATACAAACTACACCCGTTCAATTAATCTTGAGCGTGATGCCGACTCACTAGCTGTTGTTAATGCCTATATTCCAACCACTCGTGCATTGGATACGTTGGCGCGTATCGGTGATACATTTGCTGATGTTGGAGATATGCCTCGTGCGTGGACACTGATGGGGCCGTATGGTTCAGGAAAGTCTTCATTTGCATTATTTTTATCTCACTTGTTAGGGAATAGGAATGATGCCGCAACATGTGCAGCACAAGAAAAACTAGAGTCTATTGATGAAGATGTTTTTGGGAAATTTCTAAAACCTGCTGATGATAGTAGTGATACTGCTCAAGAGTATTGCAGGATTTTTCTGACAGGTACTCCCGAGCCTTTAAGTCGACGTTTAGCATTAGCCCTTCTTGATGGAGCAAGGGTATTTTTCTCTTATGAAGGGAGGCAGCTCCCTAAAGTAATCACAAAATTTGAAGAGTTTATATCACAAGTTACGATTTCAACTAGCCAGCTTATTCATGTTATTGATGAACTACAGGATGAAGTTGCTAAAGCAAATGGTGATGGCCTATTGATTGTTATTGATGAGTTAGGCAAGTTTCTGGAATATGAAGCTCGTCATCCTGAAACTAATGATATTTTTCTTCTACAAGCTTTAGCTGAGCAAGCTTATAAAGGGCATGAGAATGGTGCAATCCTTTCTGTGTTTGTTTTATTGCATCAGTCATTTGAGCAATATGCACGCGGACTGGGTAAAGCTCAGAGAAATGAATGGGCAAAGATTCAAGGGCGCTTTGAAGTAATTCCATTTTTAGAATCCACTGAGCAAACATTGCGAATTGTAGGAAAAGCTATCAACCAACCTAAAAAATTGCCCAATACTGTTGTAGTACAAACTAAACAAGTATCCCAGCTCTTAGCTACGTTGAATGCGCTACCAAGCACATTAGATAAACACTCTGCGAGTCATTTATTCCAGCAATGCTATCCATTGCATCCTATCAGTGCATTATTGTTGCCTGTGCTTTGCCAAAAAGTGGCTCAAAATGAACGTACCTTATTTAACTATTTGGGAAGCGCAGAGGTGTTTGGGTTTCAGGATAGTGTCAAGCGTTTAGAGCATCTTGGTGATTGGATTTATCCTTGGGAAATTTACGACTACTTTATCAGTAACCAACCTGCAGCTGTTGTTGACCACCTGACGCATCGTCGTTGGGCAGAGGTTGTGACTGCATTAGAGCGTTTAGGTGATGACAACCCTGATGCTGTGAGAGTTCTGAAAACCGTGGGTTTGTTGAATCTGATCGGGGCACAAGCGGGCTTAAAAGCCTCTAAGGAAATCCTCAGTTATTGTTTGCATGACTCTGATGCTGTCACGAATGCGTTGGAAGTGTTGCAGAAACGTGCAGTTCTACAATTACGCAAGTACAACAACGAGTACCGTGTATGGCAAGGTAGCGACTTTGATTTAGAACTTCGTTTGCAGGAAGAGCGCGGTAAATTGGGTGTATTCAGCCTTGCAGAACGCCTTAGTAGGCAACATGGTGGAATGCCGATTGTTGCACGCAAATTCTCCATTCAAAAAGGAGCAATGCACTATTTCACGACGGCGTTTACTGATGCTAGTTCAGTGAATCAAATTGGCGAAAGTGCTGGCGTTCCGCGTATTGTTTTCTATCTCGCTGAAGATCAGCAGGACGATGAAAGCTTTGTTAAGCAAGTCGTTGCTCATACCTCGCCGCTCGATGTATTGGTGAAATACCCTCATGCAGCAGCACTACGCGATGCAGTTGCCGATGTATTAGCATTAGAAGCCGTGCAAAACAAATCCCAAGAGCTACATTCTGATCCAGTCGCACAACGAGAGTTCAGAGACTACTATCAAGTGGCGTTACAGGCGGAAGAAACTCAAGTTCACCTACTGTTAGAGCAGCCTCAACGTAGCCAATGGTATTGGCAAGGCAAAGCTGTTCAGATTGATGGTAAACGGGCGTTTCAAAACAAACTATCTGACATATTAGGCAGCCTGTATTGCCGAATGCCAACGATCAAAAATGAACTAATCAACCGCGACAAACCATCTAGCCAAGCCGCAGCAGGGCGTAACAAACTGCTTGAAATGATGCTGTTGCATCCAGCTGAAGAAGCTTTAGGTATTGAAAAATTCCCGCCTGAGAAAGCTATGTATCTGGCGTTATTGCGTGAATCCGGCATTCATCGGCTGGATGAAACAGGTAAATGGGGATTTTTCTCACCCAATAGTGGCAGTTCTTTACAGGCAACGTGGGCGGAAATTGAGGAGTTTCTGAATTCAACTGAGCAGAAAGCTCGACCTTTCAGTGATTTGGATGGCATCTTAACTTCAATACCATTTGGTCTAAAAAATGGTGTGTTGCCTGTATTGTATTTGGCAGCTTACTTTGTACATCAAGATGAATTAGCTTTATACGAAGAGGGACAGTACCTCCCGACACTCAGTAAAGATGTCTTAGAACGTTTTGTGAAAACACCGGAACTGTTCAAGGTGCAACTGTTTAGAATTGAAGGTATCCGCGCCACTATTTTCAAAGAATACATGACTGCCTTATTCACCGATGGCAAGACACGAAGTGTAGTTCAGGCTATCAAACCACTAGCTACATTTGTGGGTGGTTTGAATGAATACACACAAAAGACTAGTGACTTGCCTGAACACGCTAAGGCATTCCGTAATGCATTCCACTTATCTAAATCACCCGAACAATTACTGTTTGAGGGAATACCCCAAGCACTAGGTTTCGAGATAAGAGCAACCGAACAAGCCAAATTCGATGGTTATGTTGAAAGGCTCAAGGACACACTAAGTGCATTGAAACATGCTTACTCTAAGATGTTAGATGATCAACAAAAACTCTTAGCACAAGCTTTACGCCTGAAAGCTAATGCTACGATTCCTGAGATGCGACGTATCACGGGGCGTTATGTAGGACTTGATACATATACGGTAGATACCGATGGATTGAAAGCATTCATCAACCGACTGACCAATTCGGATAAAGTTGATCACGATTGGTTTATCAGCATCCTTATGTTTCTTGGCAAGAAATCGCCAGAAAAATGGCTGGATGGCGATAAAGCACAAGCAGATATGCGATTGAGTGAATATTCTCGACGTATGCTTGATCTTGAGGCTTTACGCATTCACGATCAAAAAAGGCAAAATACCCAAGATGAATTTGATGTTATCTTATTGAAATCAATAAAAAAAGGTGAAAAAGAGCGTCAACAACCTGTTGCGATAAGCAAAATGCAGCGAGAAGCCGCAGATGAGCTAAAAAGTCGATTAAATGATCAATTATCTGGGGCGGATAAAGAATTGCAACTTGCAGTGCTAGCTGAATTAGTGGACGATTTCTTGCGTGATTATCAGACAACTCAACGCCCCAAAGTCGTTTCCCCCAAGCAATTGAGTAAAGTTAAACATGACTAAGCATTTGACGTTACAAGAAGCTTCAGAACTCGAAGGTTCACGCCATGTCCTTGGACTATCCGGCGGTAAAGATAGTGCTGCTCTCGCCATATATCTCCGAGACCACTATCCAGATATTCATAACCGTGTTGAGTATTTCTTTACTGACACGGGTGCTGAACTTCAGGAAGTTTATGATTTTCTGGATAAATTAGAAGCTTACTTAGGCAAAGAAATTAAAAAACTGAGTCCTGAGCGAGATTTTGAACATTGGTTAAAAATACACAACAACTATCTACCATCGCCTCGACAGCGTTGGTGTACCTCAATGATGAAAATTAAGCCATTTGAAAGATTCGTTGGTACTGATCCGGTTGTAACTTACATTGGTATTCGAGCAGACGAGAATCGAGAAGGTTATGTTAGCCAGAAAGAAAATATTAAAGCAGTCTTTCCTTTTATAGAAGATGGATTGATTCGAGCAGACATTTTCCGCATTTTAGAAAACACTGTAGGCATTCCAGAATATTATCGGTGGCGTAGTCGTTCAGGTTGTTACTTTTGCTTCTTTCAACGACAAGATGAATGGTTGGGGTTAAAGCGTGAACATCCTGATCTATTTGCAGAAGCTGTTCGTATTGAAAAAGAGTCAGGGCAAGGTTATACATGGGTACAAGGTAAGACGCTTGAAGAAGTAGTTGCACACGCTGAACGAACAGAGGGAACACGAACAGCTAATCGTAATGCTAAGAGTATTCATACAATAAAGTGGCAAGATGCTTTAAGAGATCAAGAGGATGATGATCCTGAAGATCAGGCTTGTATGATTTGTAGTTTATAGTTTCACGGGAATAGTAATAGTGGATATAAAAGATGTATTCAGTGCTCAACCTAAGAGCGTATGGGAATATTTATGTGAAAATGGACAAGGATTATATATTCCTGCGTATCAACGACATTATTCATGGGATAAGAATAAAATTTCTCGTCTGATTGAAGATACGTGCCATGGATTTTCTACGTTAGTTGAGCGTGAAGATGCGATAACCTTTATTGGAACAATAATCGCAATCCATGATATGAATATGACTACAGTTGAACCTGCTGTTAAAGGTGAAGTTCCTGCTAAAGTCATGACTATAATTGATGGTCAACAACGTTTAACTACTATTTTACTTATCAATACTGTATTGCATGAAGAGATAAAAATTGCAGCTAGCAAACTAGACCGAAATGATGATGCGCAAGACTGGATTCATGATGAGTCTATGAAAGTTGTTAATAGATTAGGAAAAACATTTGAAGAAGATACGAACCTTGGAGATGATTTGTTTAGATATTACCCTAGAATGATTAGATCATATGATGATTCTTGGTCAAGAAAACAAAAAACCGCTTCTTATATTTCGCCTATAGGTCATTATCTACACGAGTATGGGAATCACTCTCGGAGTACGAATAGCAAAGATAAATTTAAGTATGAAACACCAAATATAAATTTCGACAAAGATAGATATGATGGTTTAAAAGATGCCAGAATAGCCATTCAAAAAATCATTGAGAACATAACAAAGAACAACAAAAGCGATGAAAGACTAGAAGTCCCAAAGTTTGACTTGATTATGGAGTCTACTGTTTTTCAAAACATCCTTATTAGAACTGAAGTTCCTGATAATGTTCATGAATTATTAAAATCAGATAATAAGCGATATGAAAATTTATTGAGAATTGTTTTTTTTGCCAATTTTGTTTTAGATAGAATAGCAATTACGATAGTAACAGCAAAAAATGAAGATTATGCATTTGATATGTTTGAATCTCTAAATACGACAGGTGAGCCTTTAACAGCATTTGAGACATTCAAACCGAGAGTTGTATACTCCGAAAAACTGGCCGAATATAAATCAACGCCATCTTACAGCTACATAAACCAAGTTGAAAACTATCTTGAAAGTTTTGCAAAAACAAAAGATAAACAAGATGCTACAAGCCGTTTAATTATTTCTTTTGGACTAGCCGAACGAGGAAAAAGTTTATCTAAAAGACTGAGTGAGCAACGTCGATTTTTAAAAGACTCCTATGAAGAAGCTGATGTAAGCAATATTGAGGAAAGAAGAGACTTTCTCCAGCATTTATCACATAATGCTATTTTTATGAAGAAAGTTTGGACGATTGATAAAAAAGAAAAACCCGATCTTTCTCCAATTGAAAGTGATGTTGCATTGCTTTGCATAGATTTTCTTAAAAAGCTAAGTCACACAATCACTATTGGTTTGTTAGTAAGATATTATTCTCAGGTGATGAAGTCGGATGCAGAATCGCGCAATGAAGCTATAAGCGAATTTATTTCAGTTGTAAAAGCAGTTACTGCTTTTTCTGTTTTGTGGCGTTCCTCACGAAAGACTACAGATGGAATTGACTCTATTTATCGAGATTTAATGTATTCTGGGCATAGCAACTCTGATGGTTCTATAAAATTAGAACCTATTGCACGACATAGAAATTCTCTCGCTCTGCCTAAAGCCGATACTTTGAAAAAAGCATTGATTGACAAACTAAAAGAAAAAGGTGGTATTTCTTGCAAAGAGGACTGGGTTAAACAAGTTTCATACAATCCCATTTACTCTACAAAAAGCATTGTTGCAAGATTTTTATTACTAGCATCAGCACATGATAATGTTATTGATGAGAGCAATCCCGGCTTGACAAAAATAGGAAAAAAAGGAGTCCTTCCTTTATTCAACTTCAGAACGTGGAATGATGATTCGTCTCAAACTGTTGAACATATTGCACCTCAATCAAAAAGCACAGATTGGTTAGCCACTATTTATGAGTCTCCTGATACTATAAATAAATTAGGAAATCTAACATTACTGCCATCTTTAGAAAATTCATCTATAGGCAATGGTTCTTGGCAGAAAAAGAAATTAATGTATAAAATATTATCTACTGAAACGCTAGATAATCTGAATCAACTAATGCTTGAGGCTAAAAATGAGGGGATGATAATTTCAGAATCAACAACAAAAATACTTGATCAATCTAGTTATTTACCAATGGTAAAGTCTATTGCCAGAGTTGAAGGAGCATGGACAAAAGAAATTATTGAAGAAAGAACTGTTAGAATTGCTGATTTAGCATGGCAGCATATTGCTCCTTGGCTGAACATTGAAGTTTAGTTCCAATGAATAGCATTGATCTGCAAATACTAAGATCAATTCAAGGGAAGCGAGTTAATAATAAGGTTTATTTCCACATAAGCCTCATTGACTCTTTACACTCAGAAGATGCAGTTAATATTTATTGCTTTATTAATGATATAATTGACATCTCTCCCAACTTCGTTAAAGTCAGCTTAAATGAAGATTACTTTTCTTTGTTAGAATATGGAGATTTTGAAAAAAACCATTTTCCAGAACTTAAAAAATCAACAAAAATAAATATGAAGGGTTTCAAAAGACCTGTTTTTTGTTATCAGAACAACCCCCCCATCCTCCACCGCAAAGAACTCCTTCTCCCCAACGACCACCCCGACATTCCCAAATTCGCCGCGCTGACCAAGCAGCTCGAAGATGCTGGACTGTTCAAAGACTCCCGCAAAATCGGCTATAAAAAACAATGGGAAGAACGCCTCCGCAATGCAGGCTACAAAGTCGTCGATCACAAACTGGTTAAACTCGATGGAAGTGAAATAGCACCACTCGAAACCACCGAAAAGACTTCCAACGTCGAACGCCACCGCACCGCGTTAACCCGCTACGCCCTCTCCAAACCCATGCAACTCCTCGCCAAGCATGACTTTCTGGAAGGCAAACACACGATTTTCGACTACGGTTGTGGCAAAGGCAGCGACGTAGACATCCTGCGCCAAAACAAGCTCACCGCCAACGGCTGGGATCCGCATTTCTGCCCCGACAACGCCAAACAAACCGCCGATATAGTCAACCTCGGTTTCGTCATCAACGTGATCGAAGACAAAACCGAACGCATGGAAGCCGTGTTAGGCGCATACCAACTTTGCACCCAATTCCTGTGCGCGGCGGTCATGCTCGGCGAACAATCCCCCGAACGCGGGCGTTTGTTCCGTGATGGCGTACTTACCAGCCGCAACACCTTCCAACGCTATTATTCACAGGAAGAATTCCGCGAATACCTGCGCCGTGTATTGGATGAAGAACCCGTTGCCGTCGGCCCCGGCGTGTTTTTCGTGTTCAAAGACAAAGACGCAGAACAAGCCTTTTTGGAACGCCGCTACCGCAACCGCGCTACCGCTAACCGTCTGATCAGCCAATTACCCAAAGTGCCGAAAGCCCCCAAAGCCAAACGCGCCGCCCGCCTCACCAAAGCCGACCAAGAACGCGCCTTCTACGAACAACACGCCGCCTTATTGGATGAACTCTGGCTACGCTGGCTAGAACTGGGCAGACCGCCCCAAGACGACGAATTCCCCGACCTTGCCGCCAGCAAAGACCTGTTCGGCACAGCACAACGCGCCCTGAAATTCCTGCAACGCTTCCACGGTGATGAACTGCTGAAACTCGCCTTCGACAGCCGCCGCGATGACCTCACGGTGTACTTTGCGATGCGCCGTTTCGACCAGCAACGTATCTACCGCCATTTGCCGGAAAGCCTCAAACGTGATGTCAAAGCTTTCTTCCAAAACTACCAACACGCCCAAACCGACGGCGAACGCCTGTTATTCTCAGCGGGCAACCCCGCGTTGCTGCGCCAAATGTGCCAACAAGCCGCCGCGCAAGGCTATGGCTATCTCGATGAAGAAGGCGCGTTCACCTTCCACACCGCGCAAGTCGTGGCATTGCCGCCGATTTTACGGGTCTACATCGGTTGCGCCACCTTCGTTTTCGGTGACGTGACTTCTGCCGATTTGCTGAAAATCCATGCCGAATCCGGCAAATTATCGTTAATGAAATACGATGACTTTGAAGAATCGCCCCTGCCACGCTTGCTGGAGCGTATCAAAATCAGCCTAGTCAACCAGCGTTTCGAGTATTACAAATACGGCGATACCTACACCCCGCCTTACCTGTACCGGAAGGCGCGTTTCCTCACCCCCGATTTCCCGCACTACACCGAACAACTCGCCTTTGACCAGGTGTTGGCAACCCACCCTGAGTTTGCCTTAGACGGTTACGGAATGCCCCCCGAACAATTCGATGCCACCTTGCAGCGTTTACGTTTGGCAGTCGTGGGCTTTGAACTGCAACCCTCGCAACACACCCCTGCGTTGAATGACCCCTGCGGTCAATACCACACCTTCCGCGACTTCATCGAATGTGGTGAAACCCAAGCCAAAACCGGTTTGCCCAACCTGCCCAAACAGCCTGATACTTATAACGCCCTTGCTACACTAGCGACGCAAATCATTGATCCGGTTATGGACTATTTTGGAGGTATTACTCTGACCTACGGCTTCTGTTCCCCCGAACTTGCTAAACATATTCCCGGTAGAATTGATCCGAAACGTGATCAACACGCCTCCCATGAAGTGAATACCCGTGGCAATCTGATTTGTGAGCGTAAGGGCGCAGCCTGTGATTTCATCGTCCCCGACGAAAATATGCTGGAAGTCGCGCAATGGATCGTGCAACACACCCCGTTTGACCGTCTGTATTTCTACGGCAATGACAAACCGCTGCACGTCAGCTACGGCGATGAACACAAGCGCGCCATTGTGCTGATGTTACCGGGGAAAAGCGGGCGGCTCGTACCGAAGGTGGTGACGGCGGAAAGATTCGCGGTGATGATAACAGAGGTTTAGTCTAAGCAATTTGATCTACCCCAATAAAAATGGACACCTCAAAACTCGATAACCAATCCCTACCCCAACTTAGAGGCCGAGCATCAGCCTCTAAGTTGTTAAGTTTTACAACAGAACCTTCTCAATTCCGCCATGCGTAGCCTGTTCAATGAAGGTTTGCTGCCATTTTTCGCCGAGTAAATGATTCGCCATTTCCACGACAATATAATCTGTCTCCAAACCCGTATCATCCGCATAACGGGATAAACCTTGTTGGCAAGCTGGACACGAGGTCAGTAATTTTACATTACCTTGTTTAGCACTGGTTTCGCCGGTGAGTTCTTTGATACCCGCCCGCAAACTTTCCTCTTTACGGAAACGCAGTTGGCTTGCAATATCCGGGCGGCTCACTGCAAATGTACCCGCCTCACCACAGCAGCGCTCTGTCAGCACGACGGGCTTGCCGACTAACTCACTGGCGACTTTAAGGGGAGCATAGGTTTTCATCGGTGTATGGCAGGGATCATGATACAAATACTGCACCCCCTGCACACCATCCAACTTGAGACCCTTTTCTAACAAATACTCATGAATATCCAACAAGCGACAGCCGGGGAAAATGCGCTCAAATTGATATTTGAGGAGCTGATCCATACAGGTGCCACACGAGACAATCACCGTCTGGATATTGAGATATTTGAGTGCACCCGCTACCCGATGGAAAAGCACGCGATTTTCTGTCGAAATCTCAGTACCTTTATGTAAATCACCGCTCGCATTTTGTGGATAGCCACAACACAAATAACCGGGTGGCAAAACCGTCGTCGACCCCACTTCATACAACATAGCTAAAGTAGCCAAACCGACTTGGCTAAATAAGCGCTCAGAACCGCAACCGGGGAAATAGAATACCGCATCCCCTCCCTCTTTTTGTGGGTCGCGCAAGATAGGCACAATTTTACTATCTTCCAAACCCAACAAAGCACGAGTAGTTTTGTGAGGTAAGCCAGCGGGCAGGGGTTTTTTCACAAACTGAATGACCTGCTCTTTAATCGCAGGCTTGCCTGTTGTTCCCGCTGGGCGCTGATTGGTTTTAAGCAGCCCCGTATTCTTGGCAAGTTTATAAGCTAGCCGCTGAGTTTTAAACCCAAGCTCAATCATCCCAATCCGCAGGAGATTAATTTTCATCGGATCTTTGAGATTCAAAAACTGCATCGAAGCCCAAGTCACCGGGCTCGTTTTCTTCTTACCCTGATCACGCAAAATGCTGCGCATCCGAATGCTCACCTCACCGAAATCAATATTCACCGGGCAAGGATTAAAGCATTTATGGCAAATCGTGCAATGATCCGCCACATCATTCATTTCATCGAAATGCCGAATCGAAATACCTCGCCGCGTTTGCTCTTCATACAAAAAAGCTTCAATCATTAAGCCCGTTGCAAGAATTTTATTACGCGGTGAATAAAGTAAATTGGCACGTGGAATATGGGTATTACAAACTGGTTTACATTTACCACAACGCAAGCAATCCTTAATATCCTTATTCAGCGCCCCTAATTCATTATGCTCAAGTAATAAAGCTTCACGCTCCACTAAGCGTAAAGAGGGCGTGTAGGCATTCTGCAAACCTGAGCCGGGCATTAACTTGCCCTTATTAAAATGCCCCTTCGGGTCAACTTGCTGCTTATAACTGACAAACTCATCCACTTCACGCTGATCAAGGTATTGGTATTTGGTAATCCCAATCCCATGTTCGCCAGAAATAACCCCCTCTAAGCGCCGTGCCAAGATCATGATTTCATCGACAACTTTTTCTGCTTCATGCAGCATTTCATAATCATTGGACATGACTGGAATATTGGTATGCACATTGCCATCACCCGCATGCATGTGCAGAGCCACAAATAAACGCCCCGAACGATAGCGGGCATGAATTTTATCCAGCGACTCACGCAAGGGATTAAGCTCACGCCCGACGAACATTTCTTTTAAAGAACGCTCCACTTCAGCCCGATAAGAAATGCGCAAATCACGCCGCAATAATAGATCAATAATTCGATCAGTCGGGCGCAACGCGGCATGTGCCGTATCGTCTAATAAGTCCGGCCAATTGGCAGCGGGTTGGTCAAAATGAGCTAATAAAGTTTCCCAGCGTGCTTTGACTTTCAGCAAATAATCTTGAGCATGGATACGCTTGGCATCCACCATCGCCGAGCGTTCAGCACTCGCTTCATAATCAGGTACATGACGCAGCTCCAGCAAATCACCCTGCAAATAAGCAATGACCGCATCAATCATTTTCAGCTTATTTTGCATAGACTGCCGCACATTGATGCGCTCAATACCTTCGGTATATTCGGCAAGATTATGCAGTGGAATCACTACATCTTCATTGATTTTGAACGCATTGGTATGAGCAGCAATCGCCGCCGTGCGTGAGCGATCGGCCCAAAATTGGCGGCGGGCTTCTGGGCTAATGGCAATAAACCCCTCGGCATTACGAGCATTGGCTAGGCGCACCATTTCTGCTGCTGTGCGCGCAACAGCCTCTTCATTGTCACTGACAATATCAGCTAGGAGTACCATTTTCGGTAAGCTACCGCGTGCACCTTTGGGCGTATATTTAACCGCTTTTACATAGCGCTCATCGAGATGCTCAAGCCCAGACAGCAGTACATTATTCAGGCTATCAACATAATCTTTGATCTCAACAATCGCAGGCACCGCTTCATGCAAATCTGTGCCATAAAATTCCAAACAAACGGTGCGAATCTGGTCGGGCATCCGATGCAGAATAAACTCTGACGACGTGATTAAACCATCACAGCCTTCTTTCTGTACCCCCGGCAAGCCCCCCAAAAACTTATTAGTAACGTCCTTGCCTAAGCCTTCTTTGCGGAAATAACGCCCGGGGAAACTTAAAACTTTCGGTTCGCCTTTTTTGGTTTTGCCATCCGCTGCGAAATATTGAACAGAAAAACTGACCTCCGGCTGATCATGAATCTTCCCCAGATTATGATTCAGGCGTGTGACTTCAAGCCATTCAGCCTCTGGGGTGACCATCCGCCAAGACAACAGATTATCGAGAGTTGTACCCCATAATACGGCCTTTTTGCCGCCAGCATTCATCGCAATATTGCCACCGATGGTGGAAGCATCTTGCGAAGTGGGGTCAACTGCAAACACTAATTTATGTTTACCCGCTAAATCCGAGACACGGCGTGTGACCACACCTGCCCCCGTGCGCACCACCGGAACAGTGGCACTCACCCCCGGAAGATTAGTCCGCCATTCAACTTCGCCTAAGAACTCTAGTTTTTCAGTGTTAATCACAGCACTTAAGGCATCTAGCGGCACTGCACCACCGGTATAGCCGGTACCACCACCCCGTGGAATCACTGTCAAACCGAGTTCAATACTCGCCTGAACTAAGGCTGCCATTTCTGCCTCAGTATCTGGAGTGAGTACCACAAAAGGCAGCTCTACCCGCCAGTCGGTTGCATCGGTGACATGAGAGACGCGGGCTAAGCCATCAAACTGGATATTATCCTTACGGGTGAAGGCGGCAAACTTCTTGCGGGCTTGTTCACGTAAAGCCGCCTGTTTAGCAAAATCTTTTTCAAAATTATCAATGACTTTGCTGGTAATCTGCATCAGCTCTAAAGTCAGTGCGTTATTATTCGCTCGGCTTTGAATACGCTCCAAGCGCTCCCGCAAAGTGTCTAATAAGGAAGCGAAACGCTTAGCATTATCCAGCAAATCGTCTTGGATATAGGGGTTGCGATTCACTACCCACAAATCCCCTAACATTTCCAGCAACATGTGTGAAGAAATACCGGTTGCCCGCTCATTTCTTAGCTGCTTGAGAATATCCAAAGCACGCTGCCCTAGCAGACGAAGCACAATTTCCCGATCAGAAAAAGACGTATAGTTATAAGGAATTTCACGCACAGGCAGTTTATCCTGTGGCGTGGTTAACGGCTGAGCAGGTACTGGAGCAGTCATAGCATCCACCAATGAAAAAGAAAGCGAGTTTAACGCGATGCAAGATCGAAAAAAACCATAGATTTTTTTGGTAATATCACAAGCCTCGCAATACGAACACCATTCGGGATTTAGCAGCATGGAAAGCGCACTGATCTACCCCATCAAAAATGGACACCTCAAGAAGCGAGTTTCTGGTAAATAGCTGCTTCAAAAGCTACCGGACTTTGGTAGTCGTTGGCAGAGTGTAATCGAACCCGATTGTAGTCGGTTTCGATGTACTCGAAAACGGTTTGTTTCAGGGCTTCCGCTTTGTAGCTCTCGGAACGGCGGGTGTAGGGCTTGGTGGTTGGTTTGCTGGGTTTCATCTTTCACCTCAAGTGTCGAGTCTAGTGTACTCACTTCTTGGGGTGTCCGGGGTTGCTGAACCAGATCACTTTCCCGAACCCGAATTTCCAACTATCAGAGTACGAATAGGCATATAGTTCAAAACCCACAACTGTTGATTCTTAGGCTTTCATCCGAGCTGATATTTATGCACGATACTCCCCGCTAAATTGAGGAGTATCTAAATAAACTCAGCCGAGAAACGTATCTAAAATCGGGATGATTCTATCTAGTCTTAGATGTTATACGGATTTTAAATCGTTTTCTGCATTAGATTTTTGCGGCTAACCGAGTGCCTTGATCAATAGCACGTTTGGCATCTAACTCAGTTGCAACATCAGCGCCACCAATTAAATGGGTCGGTTTAGTTAGCCCCGCTTGCAAGTCACGACGCGGCTCTTGGCCTGCACAGAGGATGATGCTGTCAACTGCTAAAACTTGCGGCTGCCCGTTAATCCTCAGATGTAAACCCTCGTCATCAATCTTCTGATACTCACAGCCCGCTAGCATGTGCACACCTTTACGCTTTAAATCAGCTCGATGAATCCAGCCAGTGGTTTTACCTAAACCATCGCCGACTTTGGTCGTTTTACGTTGCAGTAAATAAATGGTACGTTCACTAGGCGAGCTTGGCGCTTCGGCATGTACACAACCTGGGCGTTGCATACTCATATCTACCCCCCATTTCTGCATAAAGCTTGCAATATCGGCACTGCTATCATCCTGTTCATGAGTTAAAAACTCTGCAACATCGAAACCAATCCCTCCAGCTCCAATTAAAGCGACGCGCTGACCGACTTGAGCACCTTTAATCACCTCGGTATAAAGCTGGACTTTAGGGTGCTCAATACCCGGTATCACCGGAATTCTGGGGGTAATACCCGTGGCTAAGATGATTTCATCCGCATCACTGGCCTCTAATTCAGCCGGGGTAACGAATTCACCTAGCCGTACTTGAACCGCCTGTTTGGCTAGTTGGTGCTTAAAATAGCGTAGTGTTTCATAAAACTCCTGCTTGCCCGGAATTTGCTTGGCTAGATTAAATTGGCCACCGATTTCGGCTTGTGCCTCGTATAAAGTTACCTGATGACCGCGTTGCGCCGCCGTGACAGCAAAGGCTAAACCTGCAGGACCCGCCCCGACTACCGCTAGTTTTTTTGGTTGTTGGGTCGGTTCAATCACCAAATCTTGTTCGTGGCCAGCTCGTGGATTGACTAAGCAAGTGGCCGGTTTACCCACAAAAATATGATCTAGGCAGGCTTGGTTACAGGCGATACAGGTATTAATCTCAGCCGTCCGGTTTTGCTCAGCTTTGAGGATGAATTCAGGGTCAGCCAAAAAGGGGCGTGCCATTGATACCATGTCGGCATCACCTCGAGCCAACACAGCTTCAGCCACTTCGGGCATATTAATCCGATTAGACGTAATAACCGGTAGTTTGAGCGCTTGCCGCACTTTATGCGTGGCCCAGGTAAAAGCAGCACGTGGGACTTTGGTGGCAATCGTCGGAATACGTGCCTCATGCCAGCCAATGCCTGTATTAATCAGGGTTGCGCCTGCTTGTTCAACCGCTTGCCCTAGTTGAATAATTTCATCTAAGGTACTGCCTTGTTCGACTAAATCAAGCATGGATAGGCGGAAGATAATAATAAAATGAGTGCCGACTTTTTCACGGACTCGATGTACCACCTCAACGGGAAAACGTATCCGATTTTCATAAGCCCCGCCCCATGCATCAGTTCGATGGTTGGTACGCTGAGCAATGAATTCATTCAGCAAATAACCTTCTGAACCCATGATTTCTACCCCATCATAATTCGCTTGTTGTGCAAGCGCCGCACAATTCACGAAATCGTCTAGTTGTGCTTCGATTTCAGCCACCGTGAGTTCATGCGGTACAAAGCGATTAATCGGTGCTTGCAAAGCAGAAGGCGCGACGAGTTTGGGATTATAAGCATAGCGTCCGGTATGCAGGATTTGCATGCAGATTTTACCACCTGCAGCATGGACTGCTTGGGTCACAATCTGATGCTGTGGCACTTGCTCGGGCTTATTTAAGACCGCAGCATGGGCTTGCACCGCACCTTCAGGATTCGGGCCGATCCCTCCGGTGACGATTAAGGCTACATTGGCACGGGCGCGCTCTGCATAAAAGGTTGCCATGCGTTCAAAACCATCAGGTAATTCTTCTAAGCCTAAATGCATAGAGCCCATCAATACGCGATTTTTTAACTGAGTAAAGCCTAAATCTAACGGAGTGAATAGATGCGGATAATGAGGATGAGTGGGCTGGGTCATAGGAAACTCCGTTGGTGTGTGTTTAAATTTTAGAAACTACTGCTTAGATTTTTAATCCCATCATAGACAAACTGTACGGCTAAGGCAGCTAAAATTACCCCTAAAAAGCGGCGCAAAATCTCATCCCCCGTGTGACCAATGATTCTTTGTAAATGCTTAGACAGCATCATGAACAGCATATTGAGCAATAATACGCTGATAATTGCTGCAAACACGGCAAGATCACTCGTCACACTAGAGGCTTGGGCAAATAATAGAATGACTAAAGTCAGTGCGCCGGGGCCTGCAATCAGGGGGATCGACAAGGGATAAACTGAAATATCGGTCTTCTTGGATTCGGTCGGGGTTGCCACCTCATGGGTAATCATGCCAAAGGCTGTGTAAAACAACAGCAAGCCCCCTGCAATGCGGACTGAGTTAATATTAATCCCTAAATGCTGTAGGAATGGCTCACCGTATAAACCAAAGCCAACCAATAAGATGGCACTAATCAAGGTTGCTTTGATCGCCATTGTATTGATATAGCGGGTATCATTGGCTGGCACCATCGAATTAAAGATTAAAGCGGTTCCAATCGGGTCAATGATCACAAATAATCCGGTGAACGCAGTTAAAAATGTTGCAACATCCATCGCTAGTCAGTGCTTTTGGTCATAATCGGGGTTTGTTGATGCAAGGCTGCGTATTGAGTAGCCCGTTTAGCTTGTTTGGCTTGGATGCTTTCCATTAAATCGGCCGCTTGGAACATACCTGCTTGCCAAGTCGCCATATAGTGCAGGCTTTCTGCCACACTATGGTCACGCGCATAATTGAGCATAGCTTTGCTACCTGCTACGGCCAAGGGTGAATGCTTCGCAATCTGGGCAGCAAGTTCCATAACACCTGCCACTAAGGCGGTTTGATCAGTAAATACCCGATTGACTAGGCCACAGGCTGCGGCTTCGGTCGCTGATAGATGACGAGCCGTATAGGCCAGTTCACGGACTAAACCGGGGCTAATCCATTTTGGTAGGCGTTGCAAACTACCTAAATCAGCGGTGATACCCAACTCGGTTTCTTTGATGGTAAAAAAAGCGTCTTCGGTACAGTAGCGGCTATCACAAGCTGCGACTAAATCTAAAGCACCACCAATACAGCCACCTTGGATGGCAGCTAACACTGGAATCCGTAAGTCTTCTAAAGCCGTAAAGCAGGCTTGTAACTCTAAAACCAAGCGACGCATAAACTCAGCGCGGCGACTCGGTTCACCGCCAAACATTCGTGGGTCAGGCTGGCTGAAAACCTCTAAATCCATCCCTGCACTGAAATGTTTGCCAGTTGATGAAATGACCAAAACTCGCAGATCATCTGCCTGCTCGACCTCCTGAATCGCAGCGGGTAACTCCTGCCAGAATGCCCGATTCATACTATTCAAGGCTGTCGGTCGATTGAGGATTAAGTGGGCGATATGATTGTTAAACTCAAGTTGGAGAGTAGTGTAAGCCATAGTAGGCAACCTCCTTGACGATAGGATAGCGCAGCGAGAAACAGAGCTAGCCCCTATTCAGCGAGGAATAAGGGCTGGATTAGCTTAGCGGAAAGCCATTTTAAAGGCCATGCCTAGCACATCATCAATAATTGAACCATCACGATCAGAATCAAGCAAAGAGCTTAAAATACCACTAGAAGGCTGAGTCTGCTCAGTATTTGTACTGGCGGAGGCCGTGCCACCAAATAGCGATTTCCCTAAGGAGGCCATCACCATTGTGGCGATAATGGGTAGGGCTTTTTTAATGAGTGAACTGGCAACCCCAGTTTCTTGGCTAGCATGTTCAGCCACACTCCGGCTCACTTCTTTGCTACCAAAAATGTGGCCTAGAATGGAGTTACCGTCGTCGATATTTTCTGCTGTGCCTAAAACGCTAGGGTTTTCAATATAACGAGCATGATTTCCAGTGCGTAAGGCCGTAATTAACCCCTCGACACCCGTTTCATCCTTAGTGTTATGCTGCATACCACGGGTTAAAGCGGGAGTCACTTCTTTCACGACTGCCCGAGCTTGCTCTTCGCTTAAACCGATTTGTTTTGCTAATTGAGCGATTGCATCGCCGTTGTCGCTGCCTAGCAGCGTATCTAGAATACCCAAGAAGAATCCTCCTCTACCTAAAGTCGAAAATAACACTCAAATCAACTGTTTCACTATAGAGCGAAAGCGAGTCTTAAGCTAGCAGTCTCCTCACTTTGTCATGCTAACTCTTCGGTAAGTTCGAGCGAGTTTTCCTCAAGACCTAATGCCGGCTTATACCTCTATGGATGATCAATGCTAAACTGGCGGCTTTGTTGTGGGCTTGGGTTTAGGGCTGTAGAGTGCGCTATTTTTTTGTTTTGCTGTGTATCGTCTTGGGTTTGACGGCTTATCGGGCTGGAGTGGTATTAACCAATGGTTTACCGCTGTATGTTGATGAGGCTCAGTATTGGTTTTGGGCACAGAATCTGGCTTGGGGTTATTATTCAAAGCCACCCATGATTGCTGCTGTGATTGCTGCAACTACGGCGGTTTGTGGTGATGCAGAGCCTTGTGTCCGGGCAGGCAGTTTGATTTTTTATCCCTTATCGACCTTCATTTTATTTTTCCTAACTCGGCGCTTATTTGATGAAAAAACCGCATTTATTGCAGGCTTAATTTTTATTACCTTGCCTGCGGTCGGTTTATCTTCATTGCTGATTTCTACCGATGTGCTGTTGTTTTTCTTTTGGACTTTAGCTTTGTTTGCCTTTGTGCGGGTTTTAAACTCAGCGGCTTGGTTGGACTGGATTTTATTAGGAGTAGCTTTAGGTTTAGGGCTGCTGACCAAGTATACAATGGGTATCTTTTTTCTTTCCGCTGCGGTGTACTTATTATTGAGTGGCCGTTGGCAGGTGTTTATTAGCTTACGTGCTTGGGTGGCAGTACTTATCGCCGCCGTGATTTTTTCACCGAATGGGTGGTGGAATTGGCAGCATGATTTTCCTACGGTTCAACATACGGCTGAGATCTCTCATTTAGAGCAAGCAGGTTTACATTGGCGCTCGTTGGCTGAGTTTTTCGGCGGGCAGTTTGGGGTGTTTGGTTTAGTCTTTTTCCCAGTCCTGCTGAGCTTATTCTTGAGGTTTCAACGCTTACAGCAGTTGCCGCAGGCTGGGCTACTCTTGAGTTTTAGTCTGCCATTTTTGCTGATTATTTCACTGCAAGCCTTGTTGGGGACGGCAAATGCAAATTGGGCAGCACCGAGTTATGTGGCGGCTACAGTGTTAGTAGCTGCAGGGTTGGTGCGTTGGCAACAGCAGCGTTTATTGATACTAGGGTTGATGGTGAATATAGCGTTGTTCATGGGGCTGTATCACTATCAAAGTTTGGCTCACGGCTTAGGGGTGGAGCTGACTGCAAAAAATGATCTGTATAAGCGTATGCGCGGTTGGGATGAAATCGGTCAACAGTATTTAGCCCTACAAGCCAACTACCCTCAGGCGCTACCGCTGGCCGAAGAGCGTAGCGTGATGAGTGAATTAACTTATTATGCGCGTCCGGCAGGTTTAAACATCGTTAGTTGGAATCCTGAGCATCAATTACGCCACCATTACGATTTAGTGACGAGTTTGACAGGACGGGTAGGGCAGGAGTTCTTATTTGTCAGTACGGGTCGTTTACCCGCTGAGATGGCTGACTATTTTGAGGCCACTGAACAGGTTGGGGAATTAAGGGCAGCGATTTATGCAGATTATCAATTGGTTTATCCGGTGTATCGACTGCAGAATTTTAAAGGATTAAATCCGCAATGAAACAGACTCAGTTAGTTGGACGAGCTTGGTTATGGATAGGCTTGGCGGTGTTGAGTCTATTGCCATTTTGGATACCACAATGGCAGTTTGATGTTAAAGTTTCGAATTTTTTCTATCATCCAGCCTGTAGTCCTGCGGGTTGGTTGTTAGATTGCCACCCTGTATATCGCTTTTTATTTTATTCAATGATTCCGGTGATTTCTTGGGGTATCGTCATCTTAGGCCTGCTAATTTTATTTTGGCGGCCTCAAGCCCTTCATTATCAGCGACTTCGTGTCCGTATCGCCTATTTTGTTTTGGTATTTATTTTGGGTTCGGGCTTAGTGGTGAATGGGATATTTAAATCTAATTGGGGGCGGCCACGTCCTGTACAAACCCAAGATTTTGGAGGCATCCATACTTATGCTCCACCGGGCAAATTAGTACTAGGGAATGAAGGGCGCTCTTTTCCTAGTGGGCATAGTTCAGTTGGGTTTACCTTCTTAGCGCTCTGGTTTGTATGGCGGCGAGCGCGTCCCCATTGGGCGTTCTGGGGGTTAGGTGCAGGCTTATTATTGGGGTATGCGGTTGGTTTAGCGCGTATTTCAGTGGGGGCGCATTATCTATCTGATGTGATTGGGTCGGGATGGATGATGGCGCTGGTCGCTTGGTTGGTCTACTACCCGATTATGCAGATGCCTAAGCGCGAGCAAGCTTGGCAGGAAGCTGAGGCTCTCAACAAGCCGCTTTAATCATCTAAGAATAGCTGAATCACTTGATTAAGGAATTGCCAGCCCAATTCGGTGGTCTTGACCTGATTTTGCTGGAAGCTTAACCAGCCGCGTTGCTCAGCCAAGTCCAAGGGGGCTTGTAAGATTTCAGGGGCTAAACCGGTGCGTTCAGTGAATAAGGTTAAATCAAAACCAGATTTTAAGCGCAGAGCATTGAGCATAAATTCAAACTTCAAATCGGATGCAGTTAAAATTTGGCTATCGCTACGGGCTTGACCTAAAGCAACTTGTTGTAAATACTGGGTTGGCTGTCGGTGCTTTTGGTGGCGAGTCACTTGCCCGAAGGCATCGGTAATTTTACCATGCGCCCCCGCGCCAATCCCTAGATAATCTCCAAATTGCCAGTAATTTAGATTGTGGCGGCAGGTTCGATCTGCTTGTGCATAAGCCGATACTTCATAGTGGGTATAAGCTGCTTGCTCTAATAAGGTTTGCCCAGCTATTTGCATATCGACCAATAAATCATCATCGGGTAGAGCAGGTGGATGCTTATAAAACAGAGTATTTGGTTCTAAGGTGAGTTGATACCAGGATAAATGGGTAGGCTGCAAATCTATCGCTTGTTGTAAGTCCGCGATTGCTTCTTCTACAGTTTGCTGCGGTAAGCCAAACATTAAATCGAGATTAAAATTATCAAAACCGGCATAGCGGGCCAGTTCTGCGGCCTTGAGTGCTTCGGTTTGATTATGCACGCGACCTAGCGCTTGGAGCTGCTTTGGATGGAAACTTTGAATCCCCACCGAGAGCCGATTAATTCCCGCTGCCCGAAAGTCTTTAAATTTTTCCTGCTCAAAAGTGCCGGGATTGGCTTCTAAAGTGATTTCAATATTGGGGCGAAAAGGTAGCAAGGCACGAATACCCGCTAATAGTTCATCTATACGGTCGGCACTGAACAAACTCGGCGTACCGCCACCAATAAAGATTGATTCTAAGCGCCGTCCCCAAATATAAGGTAGCTCTTGGCTGAGATCCTCTAAAAGTGCTTGTATATACTGCTTTTCAGGCAACTGGCTCGGAACTTGATGGGAGTTAAAATCACAATAGGGACATTTGCGGATACACCACGGAAGGTGAATATAGAGGGCTAAAGGAATGAAGGCCATCAGGAGATCAAATTAGCGAGTTGCACAAAATCTTTAACCGCTAACGTTTCAGCGCGCCGACTGGGATCAATACCGACACTTTCCATTTGCTCGGTGCTAACTAAACCTTTTAGTGTATTCCGTAAGGTTTTGCGCCGCTGGGAAAAGGCTTGTGCAACGAGCTGAGAAAAGGTAGCTAGATGATGAGCGGTATAGGGTAGGCTCACCCACGGTTTTAAATAAACAACAGCAGAATCTACTTTAGGCGGGGGATTAAAAGCTCCGGGGCCGACTTTCATTAAATAAGAGGTAGCGCAAAAATACTGCATCATTACCGATAAGCGCCCGTAGTCACTGCTATCTGGCTCAGCAGTAATGCGATCAACGACTTCTTTTTGCAACATAAATAGCATGTCACGAATATCGCTACCGTATTCCAACAGATGAAACAGCAAGGGCGTAGAAATATTATAAGGCAGATTACCGATCACTCTCAGGGGTTCGCCAGCACCTCGTAAGCGGGGGATATCCAGCTTTAAAGCATCTTGTGCATGAATACTGAGTTTCCCTTGGGCGGGTGTTTGCTGTTGCCACCAACTAATCACATCTCGATCAATTTCCACAATATCAAGATGGTTTAAGCGTTCAAGGAGGGGGAAAGTTAAAGCCCCAGAACCCGGGCCGATTTCCACGACTCGATCAGTAGGGCTTAAACTTAAAGCACGTAGCATGCGTTCGATAACGCCTCGGTCATGCAAAAAATGCTGACCGAAACGCTTTTTAGTCTGTTGTGCGTACTGACTCAAGGAGTTAGTCCAGAATCTGTAGTTCAACACGACGGTTTTGTGCACGACCTTCTGCTGTATTATTGGTAGCGATCGGTTGATCTTCACCATAGCCGACGGCGGTTAAAGTGGCTGTGACACCTTTTTCAGTCAAATATGCCTTCACGGATTCCGCCCGAGCCTGTGATAAGTTTTTGTTTAAGGTATTATCACCACTTGAGTCGGTATGACCACTGACTTCAATTTTTAACTCGGGGTATTTTTTGAGGGTCTCAGCGGCAGCATCTAGAATCGGTGCTGATTCTGCGGTCAATTGACCAGAGCCTTTCTCAAAATTTACACCTTGTAAGTTAACATTTTCAGTTCTAGCACAGCCTACTTGGTTGACCGTATTACCCGCCACCGTATTCGCACATAAATCGCTGCCATCAGCTACGCCGTCTTTATCAGCATCCGCGATAGCCTCACAACCTGTGGCATCGACTTTAATGCCTTCGGCAGTGGTAGCACATTTATCAGCACTGTCCACCACGCCGTCCTTATCGGTATCGAGTTCACAACCTGTCGCATCAACTTTAATACCTTCAGCAGTGGCAGCACATTTATCGGCACTGTCCACCACGCCGTCCTTATCAGCATCGGGTTCGCAACCAGTAGCATCGACTTTAATACCTTCGGCCGTAGTCGCGCATTGATCGGC
>NZ_FUYB01000001.1:0-26174 GCF_900167255.1 Thiothrix eikelboomii | reverse complement strand
GCACACTTGTCTGCACTATCGACTACGCCGTCTTTGTCAGTGTCTAACTCACAACCAGTCGCATCAACTTTAATACCTTCAGCAGTGGCAGCACATTTATCTGCACTATCGACCACGCCGTCTTTATCGGCATCGGGTTCGCAGCCTGTGGCATCAACAGCTGTCCCAGTGGGGGTGTTCGGGCATTGGTCGGCGCTATACACCACGCCGTCTTTATCGGCATCGAGTTCACAACCAGTGGCATCGACGGTTGTGCCAGCTGGTGTATTGGCGCACTGGTCAGCACTATCTTTGACACCATCTTTATCGGCATCTAATTCACAGCCTGTGGCATCAACGACACTATCTGCTTTGCTAGTTGGACATTGGTCAAGGCTGTCTTTGATGCCATCTTTATCAGAGTCAAGTTCGCAACCTGTGAAATCGACTTTAATACCTGCAGCCGTCTCTGGGCAAAGATCAGTTTGGTCTAAAACCCCATCCGTGTCGGAGTCTTTTTTGGCAGCTTCTAAAGCGCCTGCCAGTTGTTGCTTTTCTGTTTCTAAAGAGCTGAAGTCGGTATTGAGTAGGCTTAGTTGTTTAGCAATCTCAGGGATAGTAGCAACTTGTTGATTGAGAGCGCTAACCTGTTGTTCCATTGTCTGAGTATTGACTTTACAGGTATCTAATTCGGCTAGCTGGTTCTGGCTGGTGGCTAACTGGGAGCTGAGTTCAGTTTGTTTAGCATTGGACACTTCTAATTGAGTGCTCAGCTCAGCTTGTTTAGCGTTGGCAGCTTCTAATTGAGTCGTCAGTTCAGTTTGTTGAGTATTCGCGGTGGCTAGTTGTGTTGTCAGCTCAGTTTGCTTCGCATTGGAGGCTTCTAGCTGAGTACTTAGCTCGGCTTGCTTAGCGTTGGCAGCTTCTAATTGGCTAGTGAGTTCGGTTTGTTTAGCATTAGCCGCATCTACTTGTGCCGTGAGTTCAGCTTGTTTGGCCTGTGCGAGTTCAATTTGGCTAGTGAGTTCGGTTTGTTTAGCGTTTGAGGCCTCTAACTGGGTAGTAAGCTCCGTTTGTTGATGGTTGGCCGCTTCTAACTGTTGGGTCAGCTGGGTTTGTTTGGCTTCACTGGCGGTTAATTTATCTTCTAATTGAACACGATCTTCTTCATTATCAATCAGCTGGAAGCGCATGTTATCCATCGCTTCAGTACGCTCTGCGAGTTCCTTTTTGAGTGCTTCTTGCGCTACGCTTTTTTCAGCGAGTTGCTGTTCTAGTGCTAGATTAGGCTGCAGCGACTCCATTAAAGGTTGCGGCATCGGTTGATCAACCGGATAGGGCATCGGCATGGGCATCGGTTGGACAGCTTGCCCGGGGATGGCTGAGACCAACATCGGCGGTGCTAACATCAAGGAACTGGGTATGCAATACATACTGTTGGGCAATGGATAGCCGGAGTTAGGCGCGGCTAATTCACCACTGTAACTACCTATTAAATCTAGGTTTGCTGGCGGGTTAAGATCGTTCAAAGGTGCTAGAACAGGAGTATTATTATAATTAGTTGGAGCAGGGGCAGTCAGCAGGTTGGCACTAGAGCTGTTATAAACAGTTGGGTCGGTGCTCAATGGGGCAGCTGTTTGCGTTTCCGCAAGCACATTCGCCGATATCAGGGTTGTTAGGATCAAACCCGTCGGTAATTTCTGCATGCTATAGTCCTCAGTTCCAAGTTAAGTGTATTTAAGCGATGAGGTTAAGCCTCATTTGCCGCCTAAAGATAAATCCCGTCGTGCGGCGGAAATCGTGATCGTAAAGCCTGCAATCACGTCTAAGAATGACATCGCCGCTAAAATTAAAAATACTGAATTCCCACCCCAAGGATAGATTAACCATCCTACTAAATAGCCAATGAGTACGAAAGTGGAGAAAAGATGGTCAAATATAGTGACTTCTGACGTGCGAGTCGATTTAAACAGTTCAATATAAAGTATAAATATCCCAACAAGCACCAAGACATCTCCCCACGTCGGCTTCCAAACCATTTTAGACGGTAGGCGCATAGTGAACAGTACATCGTTCAGATGCCAAGGGAAAAAATTAATTTTGACACAAAACCAATAAATCAGCAGCAAAACTCCAAACAGAGGAATGAATTGCAGTGTACGAATCATAAGCTCGCTTCCTTTGGGGTTGCTAGATAAGAGGTTCGGTTAAGAACTCCTCACTACAGACTTGTGGTCAGTCGACACTCCTCTTCAGCCAGATGGCTGCTTGGCAAGCCCGAGAATGTTTAATGCTAGCACTATAAATTACCGGACACACACCGTCAGTCAGGTTACTGCTTGGTTTTATCTGGCTCTGCACGTTTTTTAGGCGTTTATTGACGTTTGTCGGCTGAATAACAGCCTTAGCAGTAAGCTAGCCTATATTTATTCTATAACAGTTCTTTTTTCTAAGCGCGCCGAAAATAATAAAGAGAGAGTGGCTATGAACGACATCAAGGGGGCGGGGGCTTCCCTCCAATGGATCTTACTTCCTATTTTATTGTCATCTGTCAGCGTTTTAGCATCAGATCAAAACCTCAGTTTCAATCCAGAAGAGCCTTGTCTTGATTGTGAGGTATTCATGGATGAACCTTTGCAGCCGGTCACGGCTATACCGCCCACAGATTTGAATATGCAAGGGGCTGCTGCTGCACAGGCTGAGGCACTTGCCCAAGACAGTGATGGTTTTCTCGAAGATGCACAGGAAACCAATAGTGCGAGTATGAGCTATGTCGGGGGCAAGACTCGGATTGGGGTGGGTTTAGATACGGAGTTTAAAGGTCGTGCCGATATTAGTCATATTTTTACTGATACTGAAAATAGCGCCACTAGTGGCCAAGCTTGGGTCGGAGTTAATCCCGCTGCGAAAAAGGCGAAGACTGCCACTGAGCAAGATGAAGAGATCCTGACTGGGGCAGGTATCAAATTGAATCATCATTGGGTGCGAACCGATGCGGCTGGCCAGCCCGTGGGGGTGCGTAAAATCTTTGGTGCTTATGATCAAAATGAAATCAAAGATAAAAAACTCAGCCTCGGTTATGGGCAGGAAACTGAGGATATGTTTTGGTCAGGGCATGTCAGCAAAGGTTTATCAGAGCAGCGTGCCGCAGGCAAAACCGCAGCAGGCCAGATTATTTATGAGCAAGCGTATGATTATGGTGTCGGTGGACGGGTGGGTGCGTTTGTTGATGAGCAGCTCATGCGGGTACAAGGTGGCTTAGATTATGAATGGGGCAAAGAAAAGGCAGTGGGCGAAAAAACGCCTGCCCAATTAACCGTTACAGGGGGCGTTGAAAAATTCTTTTTTGATTCTCCCCATAGTATCGGCGCTAATCTCGAATTGGTGAAAGGTCAAGGTGGCTATATCAAGGATAAGCATGAGACCGAGGTACGTGGCAATCTAAGCTATCGTTATGAATTTGGAGGTGAAGGTGTTTTCCAAGCTGATCAAAAGTATCGGCGCGTGCGTGTAGAGATTCCGGGCAAAACGATTGTGACCAAAAAAGCGCCGAAGGTAGAGCGCAAATTGGTCAAGCACACCATGGAACTAGAGTCGGATACTTTCTTTGAAGTGGGTAAATACCAGTTGACTCCAGAGGCTCAACAGCGGTTAACCAGTGTAGTGGCACGGATTCGTGATTCAGGGCATGAGGGGAATATTCGTATTACTGGCAATACCTGTGATAAAGGGAGTACCGCACATAATCAAACTTTGTCTGAACAGCGGGCTAATGCAGTGCGTCATTTCATGATTAATCAAGGTTTTGCTGAGCAGGAGTTATTAGCCCGTGGCTTAGGTGAATTGCATCCTAAGTATCCGAATACCCCGACCACCGCGCATAAAAATCGGCGTGTTGATATTGAATACGTGAGCTATGAAACTAAGTACCAAGATCAAACCGTGCAACAAGGTCAAGAGATTCGTACTCAAACCGAACCCCAAGTGGTTTGGCGCAAAGAGTTAATTCAATCAGCTCCGACTTGGGTCGCTCAGGCCTTACACAATAGCATTCAATATAAACAAACGATTGATACTTATCGTAGTTTGGGAGCAGCCGGTGATTCGGGTACGACACCCACCAATACGGTTCCGGTTGCAAACAGTGATATTGTGGCCACGGTGGCCGATTCTAAAAGCATTATTGATGTCTTGGCAAATGATACCGATGCCAATAACGATACCTTAACCATTACAGCGTATGACCAGACCAGCACTCAAGGGGGTAGTGTCAATTTAGTGGATGGTAAATTATCCTATCTTCCCAAGGCTGGCTTCATTGGTGCAGATAGTTTCACTTATACCATTGCGGATGGTCGAGGCGGCACAGCGAGCGCTACAGTCAGCATCACCGTGAATGCGAATGATACAGGGTCTAATCAAAACCCGATTGCGGCGACTGATTATGCAACGATTGCGGTTGATGCTAAAGCCACGATCACAGTGCTTGCCAATGATACCGATGCAGATGGCGATAGTTTAAGCATTACGCGCTTTGATACAACCAGTGTCAAGGGTGGCTCAATTACTTTAGTTGATGGCAAGTTATCTTATGTACCTCCAGCAGGGTTCAAAGGGGATGATTCTTTCCAATACACCATTGCTGATGGTCAGGGGGGTACAGCCATAGGTAGCGTCATAGTGACGGTGGGGGAGGATACGAATAACTTATTAGTTCCCGATAATGATAGCTATAAACTAACTACGGCTGATTTAGATGGCCAAGGTGAAGTGAGTTTGGATGTTTTAAATGGTGATCAATACACGACGCCAGTTAGTATTCGGATTGTCACTCAGCCAAGCCTCGGCACGATTAGTTCGATGGGTACAGACAATACAGTGACAGGGACGCAGGTCAAGTATAAGCCCAGTGCAATGGGGTCGGGTCAAACTGATCGCTTCACTTATGTGCTCGTGGATAATCAAGGTACTGTCAGTGATCCAGCGACCGTCACCATTACGCTGTCGAGTACAGATACGGGGAGTAGTTTTGATGCGGTGGATGATGGGGTCGGCGGTAAAGAAGCGATTTATAATTTTACCAGCGCTGAATTTTCAGCAGTCAACATTAAATCGCGTACTTTGACGGTGTTAGAGAACGATCTTGGCTCAGGTTTAACGATTATAGCAGTCACCAAGCCTAAGTATGGCACGGCTAGACTGAGCGCTGATGGTAAGTCCATTATTTATACTCCTACGCATGGTTATTGTGAGGATCACACTTTTACCTATACCGTGCGGGACGCTTTTGGCAAGGAAGATACAGCGACTGTCTATATCCATATTGATTAAACACGGGCTTGTTGCATAATCAGCACTGGAGTAGGCAATGGCTGCAGGCTAATTATAGGAACAATGAAGTGATTGGGACACAAGGCGCGCCAATAAAGCGTCCACGGCGTTGGCTAAAATGGGGACTTGAGCTGGCTATCGTGCTCGCACTGATTTTTGGGGTACGGGCTTGGCAGCAGCGTACTCTCATTGTGGGAGAAGCCCCTAGTTTTAATGAAATAGGCCTTCAAGGTGAGGAGGTTTCATTAGCGGCTTATCGTGGCCAACCGTTACTGTTACATTTTTGGGCCTCATGGTGCCCTATCTGTGAAATAGAGCAGGGCAGCATTAATAAAGTCCTTGAACAAGGATGGCCCATGGTGACGGTGGCGTATTCTTCCGGTGAAGCCGAAGAGGTTAAGCGCTATATGGAACGTAAAGGCATTAGTAACTGGGTAACGATTGTGGATAATGACGGCGAACTAGCGGGTCAATATGGAGTGATTGGCGTACCCACTAGCTATATTTTAGATAATGAGGGGTCTGTACGTTTTCGTGAAGTAGGGCCAAGTACCAGCTGGGGCTTGCGTTTACGTTTATGGTGGACCGAGACTTTCAGTTAAGCTAAAAATTTAAGGTTAATCGCCACAACATCATTAAGCCAAACGCACAGACCATCAATCCAGCCCCTAAGCGGACAGCAGGCTGACGGCTAAACTGGGTTAGGCGGTTGGCCGCGACCCCTATTAAGAGCAAATTGGGCAGAGTGCCTATCCCAAAGGCTAACATCAGGAGGAGACCCTGCCAGGCACTACCTGCGGATAAGCTCCAGATTAAGATCGTATAAACTAAACCACAAGGCAACCAACCCCAGATCATTCCAAATGGGAAGGCTTGCCACGGCGTCCGAATGGGGATGAAGCGCCGACTTAAAGGCTCTAATTTACGCCAAAACCCCGAACCGAACCGCTCGAGTTGGGCTACATCCTGCCAAATACCAGCTAAATACAGACCTAAAGCAAGCATAAAAAGTGCCGCAAAGAAGGCAAGAATGTGTTGAGCAGTCTGCAACCCTGTCAAGGACAAAAAGCTAGCACCTAGAGCACCGGCTAAAGCACCGGCTAAAGCATAGCTAGTCACTCTGCCTAAATTGTAAGCTAATAGAATTGGAAGGCGGTGGGTTTTAACCTTAGGCATCTTAGCCTGTTGTGTAAAACTAAGCGCACTGATTAAACCGCCACACATCCCCAAACAGTGGACACCGCCAAAGAAGCCGACGGCTAAGGCCGCAAAATACTGAGAGTGCTCAAGCCAAGCTAAATCCATCGGTTTTAGTTAAACACATAGCGTGATTGATATTGACCCTGATCATAACCGGCAAAAAAATTAGGAATCAGTGGATGGTCGATCGGTTCATGTGAATAATCGAGTTCTAAATTACGTTGGGCGACATAAGCGACGCGGCCATCTTCATCAATCAGGACATGATACCAAGGCTCATTTTTAGGTGGGCTACCGGTTTTAGCATTTTTCTCATACCATTCTTCAGAACCTTGAAACTCAGCATCCACATCGAAGATGACACCACGGTAATTGAATAAGCGATGTTGAATGACTTGACCGATGGCAAAATCTGCTTTCTTGTTCATCTATAGGATTTTCCTTCACCAGACACAGGCTAATGCGCTCAATATGGGGTTTATTGGTTAGCTTATCAAGAGCTTTGGGTTTTGAAATGGCTAATCACCTGTTTGGTTGCCTCCAGTCGTTGTTGATAAAGGCATTTGCGGATTTGCTCACCTTTATAACCTAGCTGAATAATGGCTTGTACATCTACCGCCTGACAGGCTAACAAAATGGCACGAAAAAAGTCAGCTTGTGGATAAGGGCGATTTTCAAAACCTGTCCGTCCTTGACTATCAGCTTGGCAAGCAATTAATAAATCTTCAAAGCGCGTAGGCCTACGAAAAGCATCACAAGCTTCGAGCACATTTAAGCAAGTCTTCGCTTGCTGCTCAAAAGCACGATGGATATGCGTATGATAGCGTGCGGTGAGTTCGGCTAAGTGTTGAAACTGTTTCGGTATGCGATAACGTTGGCACAGTTCACCGACCAGCTTAAAACTGCGCTCTTCGTGGCCATGATGTGAGGGTAAAATATCAACCGGTGTTAAGCCTTTGCCCAAATCATGGGTTAAAGCAGCAAAACGAACCGTACTTGCCTGACTCAGTTGCGCTGCACGTTGCAATACCAACAAGGTATGAATCCCCGTATCTATTTCTGGGTGATGCTGTGCAGGTTGTGGAACACCAAAAAGGCGATCAAGCTCTGGGAATAAAATGGCTAAAGCGCCGCATTCACGCAAGCTTTGAATAAAGCATTCTGGATTCGGTTCTTGTAAAGCTGCCTCGAATTCCTGCCACACGCGCTCAGGGACTAAGCTAGCCACTTCACCCGCTGCAACCATCGAGCGCATCAAGGCTAGGGTTTCGGGCGCGATCTGAAAACCGTAACGGGCATAGCGGGCGTAGAAGCGTGCCACGCGCAAAATACGCACGGGATCTTCTGCAAAAGCGGTGGAAACATGGCGTAAAATACGCTGCTCCAGATCAGCTTGCCCACCATAAGGATCAATCAGCTCACCCGTCGTGGTTTCAGCTAAGGCATTAATGGTTAGATCACGCCGTTGCAGATCGTCGATTAAGCTGATATTTGGGTCAGTATAAAATTCAAAGCCATGATAACCGCGTGCAGTTTTCCGCTCGGTGCGGGCTAGGGCATATTCTTCAT
This sequence comes from Thiothrix eikelboomii, assembly GCF_900167255.1. Lineage (GTDB taxonomy): Bacteria > Pseudomonadota > Gammaproteobacteria > Thiotrichales > Thiotrichaceae > Thiolinea > Thiolinea eikelboomii. The sequence goes on along the minus strand of NZ_FUYB01000001.1, from coordinate 18,095 downwards.
GGGTTTCAGGGTGGAGGAACACAGGAAAATCCTTACCCACAGGTCGAAAACCTAAGGCTTGCATCTGTTCTGGGCTGGCACCTGTCACTACCCAATCACGATCTTTAATCGGCAGACCTAACAAACGATCACGGACCGCTCCACCTACTAAGTAATATTGTATTGTTTGCATTATTTAAAATTTCTAAGCTACCAATTAAAGCATAGCATGGAAGGCAGTGAGGGCTAAACGCTTTACTTGGTGGATTTGCATTTATTCCGCTGATTACAAACTTATTACATTGACGCTCTGGGGTGTTTATGGTCTTATCGGATTGCTTGGGAAAGTTCAATACATATGATTGGAGTCCGGTTGCCTCACTTTTTAGAGGGGTGTGGTAACTGTAAGTCTAGGAGTTTAAACATGGCTCATGTAGTTGTACTAGGTGCAGGAACTGGGGGTATGCCCGCTGCTTACGAGTTAAGAGATGCTCTGGGCAGTGAGCATGAAATCACCGTGATCAATGAGCGCGATTATTTCCAGTTTGTGCCCTCAAATCCTTGGGTGGCGGTTGGTTGGCGTAATCGAGCAGATATTACCTTTGATATTGCCACCTATCTAAATCGCAAGAATATTAAGTTCATTGCCAGTCGTTGCGAAAAGTTAGATCCCACGGCGAATCAACTCGAATTAGCGGGTGGTCAGACCATAAAATATGACTATTTACTCATTACCACAGGCCCAAAACTCTTCTTTGAAGAAGTGCCAGGTGCAGGGCCGCAGGGTAATACACATTCTATTTGTACGGTGGATCATGCCGAGAAACTTTGGCAGGACTATCAAAAGCTGCTGGAAAAAGGCAGTGGTCATATCGTTGTCGGGGCGATGCCTTTTGCAAGTTGTTTTGGTCCGGCTTATGAGTTTGCGTTTATTGTTGACTGTGATTTGCGCAAACGAAAGATGCGCCACAAATTTAAAATGACCTATGTTTCATCCGAGCCATATATCGGTCATTTAGGCTTAGGCGGAGTTGGGGACTCCAAGGGCATGCTTGAGCATGAATTGCGCAACCATCATATTGATTGGATTGTGAACGCTAAGACAGTTCAAGTCGAAGCGGGCAAGCTACATGTTGAGGAGTATAATGAAGATAAGTCCCTGAAGAAGACGCATGAAATCGCTTTCGATTTAGCGATGATGTTACCTGCCTTCAAAGGGGTGGATGCCGTTGCAGCAGTGCCCAATTTGTGTAATCCGCGTGGTTTTGTTTTTGTAGACGAATTACATCGTAATCCGACCTATAAAAATATCTATTCTGCGGGGGTTTGTATTGCCATTCCTCCGGTCGAAGCAACGCCTGTCCCCACAGGAGCACCGAAGACCGGATATATGATTGAATCTATGGTCACTTCTGCGGTACATAATATAGCAGATGAACTGGCAGGCAAGCAGCCTCACACCACCGGCACTTGGAATACCATCTGCTTAGCAGACTTTGGTGATACGGGTGCAGCCTTTGTGGCCTTGCCGCAGTTGCCTCCACGTAATGTGGCGTGGTTTAAGAAGGGTAAATGGGTACACTTAGCAAAAATTGCTTTTGAAAAGTACTTTATCCGTAAGATGAAAAAAGGCAGCTCCGAGCCATTCTACGAAAAGTCGATCCTAAAAATGATGGGGATTACCCGGATTTAGGCGCGCATACAAATCCAGAATCAGGAGTCTGGGCTTTTGCAACGGGAAATAGTGTATGCTATTTCCCGTTTTTATTCTTTGAGCCGTAAAGCGCCGTACTTCACGAATCGGCGCTAGCTGATTAATGCGGTTGTTGCTCGATGTATTAAAGCCGAGGTAGCCGACTAAATGCCCGTCGTGAAACGCGCCTACCACTACCGATGCTATCCAACGGCTGAGCAAGAGCAGCAATTGGCTCAGACCTTCGGTTGTGCGCGTTTCGTCTACAATTGGGCATTAGCTTTGAAGAAAAAGCCGAGGGACTCTCGGTGTTAGCCTTTGGAGAGTGTGTTAGTGGGACTGGGAAATGCTCAGCCTCCAACGCTCGATGAATGAGGAATCCCCTGACTTCAGTCGGGGGATGATGTCAATTGGATTGCAAACGCATAAAATACCCTATGAATATTCCAGACTCTGTCGAAATAGCTGAATCAGTTAAAATGGCCTTAGCTGAAGATCTAGGCAGTGGTGATGTGACCGCTGACTTAATTGCGGCTGATACCGTTGCTCGTGCCACCGTGATCACTCGTGAAGCCGCGATTTTATGTGGTCAAGCTTGGTTTAATGAAGTTTTTCGCCAAGTCAATCCTAGTATTCAAATTACTTGGCATTTTCAAGAGGGTGAGCCGGTTCAAGCCAATGACATCCTCTGTCATATTCAAGGTAATGCTCGCGGTATGCTCACAGCCGAGCGCAGTGCTTTAAATTTCTTACAAACCCTATCTGGTACTGCCACCGCCACTCGCCGCTATGTTGATCTGATCGCCCATACTCAATGCCGTATTTTAGACACGCGCAAAACCCTACCAGGGTTAAGAAATGCCCAAAAATATGCTGTGCGCTGTGGGGGTGGAGTGAATCACCGGATAGGTTTGTATGATCGTGTCTTGATCAAAGAAAATCATATTGTAGCAGCAGGTTCGATTACTGCGGCGGTAGCACAAGCACGGCGCTTGCACCCAATGATTAAAGTTGAAGTTGAAACTGAGGGTTTAATCGAATTAGCTGAGGCGACCGCAGCGCAGGCAGACATTATCATGCTGGATGATTATCCTATCGAAATGCTGCGTGAAGCGGTGAAGATTACAGCAGGGCGAATTCCTCTGGAAGCTTCTGGTGGAGTAAATATGGATACGGTTAAGATGATCGCTGAAACCGGCGTGGATTTTATTTCTGTGGGTAGTATTACTAAACATGTGCATGCCGTGGATTTGTCGATGCGCTTTGAGCTACAGGATTTTAAAGCATGAAGTGGTTAAATGCTTTATGGTTCGCTAGCGTTATGATGTTCGCTCTAAGTGCGTGTGGAAATAAAGGTCCGCTTTACTTGCCTGATCCACAAGCTGGAAACCAGTTGGCGCAAGAGGGGAGTAAAACCCCACAAAAACAACACATTGAGAAAAAGCAGTAATGGATTATTTCAATTATCGTGATGGTGAATTGTTTGCTGAAGAGTTAGCAGTCACTGCTTTAGCCAAAGAATATGGTACGCCCTGTTATATTTATTCACGAGCTACTTTAGAGCGGCATTGGCATGCGTTTAATGATGCCTTTGGTGAGCAAAAGCATTTAGTCTGCTATGCGGTTAAAGCCAATTCGAATTTAGCCATTTTAAATTTATTTGCACGCTTAGGCTCGGGCTTTGACATTGTTTCGCGGGGTGAATTAGATCGGGTACTGACCGCTGGGGGGGATGCGAAGAAGATTGTATTCTCAGGAGTGGGCAAAACATCGGCAGAAATTCGCTATGCCTTAGAAGTGGGTATTCGTTGTTTTAATGTCGAATCTGAAGCTGAACTTGAGCGTATTCAAGAGCTTGCTGCGGCAATGGGTAAGATAGCCCCTATTTCTTTGCGGATTAATCCTGATGTCGATGCTCAAACGCATCCTTATATTTCCACCGGGCTAAAAGAAAATAAGTTTGGAATTAGTATTGAGCGGGCTGAAGCGGTATATCGGCATGCGGCAGATTTACCCAATATTAGCGTGCAAGGTATTGATTGTCATATAGGTTCGCAATTGTTGACCCTATCGCCTTTTATGGATGCTTTGGATCGGTTATTAGCTTTGGCTGAGCGTTTAGAGCAGCAAGGTATTCAGATTCATCATTTAGATTTAGGTGGCGGTCTAGGGGTGCGTTATAACAATGAAAAACCTCCCGAACCCGCCGATTATATGCGCCAATTGTTCACGGATGAGCGTTTGAAACGCTACGAAATTCTGGTTGAGCCGGGCAGGACCATAGCCGCTAATGCAGGTATTTTGGTCACTAAAGTCGAATACTTAAAGCGTTCTGACTACAAAAATTTTGCAGTCGTTGATGCTGCCATGAATGATTTAATCCGCCCTGCCTTATATTCTGCTTGGCAGGAAATTATTCCAGCACAGCCACGTACTGCGGGTGAGTTGGAAACTTTTGATATTGTAGGTCCAGTGTGTGAGACCAGCGATTTCTTAGGTAAAGACCGCGATTTGAATATTCAAGCGGGCGATTTCTTGGTGGTGCGTTCGGCAGGTGCTTATGGTTTTGCCATGTCTTCTAACTATAACTCGCGTCCACGAGCCTGTGAACTCATGGTAGACAAAGCGCAAGTGTATGTCGTCAGAGCACGGGAAAATCTAGAAGACTTATGGCGAGGTGAAGCTCCCTTACCAGCGTGAGGGGAGCTTGCGATTAATCACGATGCGCTTTTGGCCGTCGATGCTGATATAACCACCAGTACGCAGATCTTTCAAAATTCGGCTGACCATCTCGCGTGAGCAGCCGACCATCTCGGCAATATCTTGATGCGTCATCCGAGGGGTAATCTGCCCGACTTCTTGGTCTTGAGCTTGCTGTAACAGCACCCGAGCTACTCGCCCGTAAACATCGAGGGTGGAAAGTGAGCAGATGGTTTCGTCCAAAGCTCGTAAGCGTTTAGCCAAAACTCTGAGCATAGGCAGCAGAGTTTCAGGGTGATTGTCTACGAAACGATTAAAGGCTTCTTGGGTGAGCATTAAGGTGCGGGTTTTGGCGACCGTTAATACAGAGGCTGAGCGCGGCTCATTATCTAACAAGCTTAATTCACCAACAAAATCACCTGTCGTCAAAAATGATAACACCACTTGCTTACCTTCAGAGCCATTAACAAAAACTTTTAAACGGCCTTCTAAAATAATATGCAAGGAATTACTCAGCTCCCCTTGCGAAGTAATGATACTGCCGCGTGGATAAGTAAATTCGTGTGTCAAGCTGAGTAACTCAGCCAATTGAGGCTCTGGCAAACCTTCAAATAGAGGAATTTCATTAAGCATAAGAGAAAATAAATCCAATTTCTTAATTGCTACTGTCTAGGATTATGCCAGTTTTTAATCGTTTGTGTTGTGCTATTCCGCGCCTAATTAGCCATTGAACTTGTATTTAGGGTATTTCCGCTGCGGTAACTACAGTATCTGTGCTCAATTAGTCTATGCTTAGCAGAGGAAGAACCATGAACCAAAAGGAGTTTGATTATGGCTCAACAGCAGCTAGAAACAGTAACAGTAGGATCAGTCCTCTCAAAGCGTGGCAAAGTCACGGCTACGCGCTCAGGGCAAAGCATGCGAATTTTAAAGCGAGGCGATGCCATCTATTCTGACGATACGGTCAACACCGTGCGTGGAGCGACTTTGCAATTACGGATGCTAGATCGCAATATTGTGATGCTCCGTGGCGGAAGTTCTTTTAAAGTAGGCCAATATAAACCTGATGCCCAAGTCGCTGAAGTGAAGCGTTTTGATTATGCAGGTGGGGAGCTACGCCCGAGTCGTAAAAGTCTAGCGTTCTGAGTTTCGCTGTCGGTCGCTAAGCTAGCCACTTGACAATCATTGATGTGCGTGCACTTACTTATTGTGCACTGCACAAAAAAATGGTACAACATTAAACTGCGGCGTGAAGCCAATCTATTGTTTAATTTAATGAAGTGGCGGTTTTGAATGGAACTAACAGCAATCTATCCGGGAACTTTTGACCCCTTAACCAACGGGCACTTGGATTTGATCAAACGTGCACGGCGTTTATTTAAAAGCGTGGTGGTTGGTGTTGCTGCTAATCCTCGTAAAAAACCGCTGTTCTCTTTAGAAGAACGGGTTAGCCTGATTCGGCAGGAAGTCTTGAATCATGGTCTAGAGGGTACAGTGACCGTGGTCGGTTTTGAGTGTCTGCTCGTTGATTTTGCTTGCCAATGCAATGCGCGTGTCCTGATTCGGGGCATGCGTGCTGTGTCTGATTTTGAATTTGAATTCCAATTAGCCAGTATGAACCGTGCTTTAGCCCCAGATGTGGAGTCGGTTTTTTTAATGCCGGGTGAGAGCTTTTCCTTCGTCTCTTCAACCTTAGTTAAAGAAGTGGGCAAGTTAGGTGGGGATATTTCACGCTTTGTGTCGCCGCAGGTGAATGAGGCTTTGCAACACAAAATTGCTGAATGGAAAGCCGGTCAAGATAGTATTCAAATCTAAAACCAAGCCTGATTTGGGTTAATGTTTTTTCCAGCTAGAGCTTGGTAGAATGTGCAACACTTAAATATGATAAGGAATCTTCTTCATGGCCTTGATGATTACTGATGAATGCATCAACTGTGATGTTTGCGAACCCGAATGCCCCAATAATGCCATTTCTCCGGGGGACGAGATTTATGTGATTGATCCTAAGCGCTGTACAGAGTGTGTAGGGCATTATGATGAACCTCAATGTGTTGCGGTTTGCCCTGTTGACTGTATTCCCAAAGATCCTGAGCATGCTGAATCAAAAGCACAGCTACAGTTGAAGTATGAAAAGCTAATGGCGCAATAACTACACTCTGCCAATCCCCTTTGATCTTGAAGGGGATTGAGTCAACTTAAGCGAGCTTGAGTGGGCTTGAGCTTCTGCTGAGGAGACTTAGTGTTTTTCAGGTATATAAGTTAATAAGACTTTGTGATTGGCATCGAGGAGGTTTAATTGCCCCGGTGGTAGCGCATAAAGTCCAACCTCTCTAAGGGCTGCAAGTACAGCCCGCTCTAATTCCCCGCCCGCCCCTAAACAGGCCATTTTGGTCGTGCCGAGTGCGCCTAAGCTTAAACCACCGTCTGCGGTAGCGGAATAGCTTGCGAATAAGCGATTACAACCTGTAAAGCCCGTCAAACGCCCATTCTCAAATTTCAAATTAGGCGCAGCTGCCTCTTTAGGTAGGGGTTGACCTTTAATCGCAGTGAGTTGCCAAACCTGCTTATCTAAAGCCTGTTCGGGTGTGGAGGAGTTGGCATTAATTCCCATACTGCAAGCGGACATGATGGCTAACCCCATAAGAACAATAAACAGTTGGCCCGCGATTGAGCCGAGTATTTTTTTAATCACGATGCTGAACCTTTGGTATTATTCTAATTATCTAGAGCAGGTGATACGGAAAAAGTTGCAGGCGGATTATTAAATTTTGTTAGAGTCATGGCAATCTCAAGTGATAACTGGGCGCACTTCGGTAGTGAGGGCTGAAACTGGGTTAAGCTTAAAGCCAATTGGGTTCATTCAATCGTGCTATAAGGAAAAATTTGGCATTCCGCGTCAACCCGGTTTAGTGACAGCGGCACAAGCGCAACTTCAGTTACTACCGGAATTTTCGCAAGTAGCAGCTTTTAAGGGCTTAGAGCAGTTTAGTCATCTCTGGCTGATTTTTTGCTTTCATGCCAACCCAAGCTTAGCGTGGTCGAATACTGTGCGTCCACCCCGGTTAGGCGGTAATAAACGCTTAGGTGTGTTTGCCACTCGTTCGACCTTCCGGCCTAATCCCTTGGGGTTGTCAGTCGCCCGCTTAGAAAAGCTGGAGTTCATTGGTCAACAAGCTTGTTTGCATTTAAGTGCGGTGGATTTGCTAGATGGGACTCCGGTCTTTGATATTAAGCCGTATCTGCCGTATGCAGATAGTTTACCTGCAGCTCAGGGTGGTTTTGCCGAACAAGCGCCTAGTTCGCAATGGGTCGTGAATTTTACCGAAGAGGCGCATTTACAATGTCAACAAAAAAGCCAACAGTTGCAGACGAATCTTGAGTTATTAATCCGACAAATTTTAGAGCAAGATCCGCGTCCCTCTTATCGTGCTCAGCAAGAAGACGCACGAATTTACGCGATGAAATTGTACGATTTCGACTTAAGATGGCATTATAAGGCAAGATGCATTGAAGTCCTTGGGCTAGTTGACTTGTTCGAGTCACAGGCTACGAATTAACGCTGTTGAAATATCTTATAAATAGGCATGTTGAACTTATCCATTTCTTTCCGCCCCTGCGGGCGAGGTATTTTTTTAGGTTTTGTTTTGTATTGGCTGATCAGTAGCTCTGCGATTGGGGTGTTTGATGAGGCGAAGACTAGTGTTGACCCTTCTGATGCATCTAGTTCAGAGCTTAATTCAGACACTCATAAGCCTAGCCTAACCCCTCCGCAACCGGCTGAGCAGCTAATCACTCGCCATCAGTCCTCCTTAGGTTTGCCAACAGAACTCTTAACTTTTATGCAGGAAAAAAATATTTCTGCTGATGAAGTCAGTGTTTATGTGCGCGATGTGAGTGCGGATGCGCCTTTAATTCAGCATGAAGCAGATGTCGCCCGTAATCCTGCTTCAACGATGAAGTTGCTGACGACTTGGGCTGCTTTAAAAAACCTAGGTCCGGGTTGGACTTGGGACACGCAGGTTTGGACGCGGGGAGAAATCCGTGACGGCGTTTTGCAGGGGGATTTGATTCTAAAAGGTTATGGCGATCCGTTTTTGGTCTACGAATCTTTTTGGCAATTAGTCCATGATTTGCGCCTAAAAGGTTTAAAGGAAATCACGGGTGATCTGATTGTTGATAATAGCTTTTTTGACTTACCCGCCATTGATCCAGCGGCCTTTGATGGTGAGCGTGAGCGGGTCTATAACGCACCACCTTCCGCATTAATGTTTAATTTTCAGGCGACACGCTTATTATTTGAGCCGGATCTAGCCGCAAATAAAGTGAATGTGATTGCTTTTCCTAAGCCGAAGCTGGCGGTTAATGATCAGCTCCAGTTTGTAACTGGGGATTGTAGCAAGCGTCGTCACAAACCCCATGTCGAGTCACAGCTAGATGGTTCGATTAAAATTTCTGGTCCGTATGTAGGTAGCTGTGGGCCGCGTTTAGAGACTTTGGTGCTATCTAGTCCTGAAGAACATGTGTTTAATGCTTTCCGCGATTTTTGGCAAATCTTGGGGGGAAAATTAGGCGGTGGCTTGCAAACGGGGAGCGTGAAAGCCGGTGATCAGCGTTATTATGTGCACAGTTCCATGCCCTTAGCTGAGCAGATTCGCCTGATCAATAAGTGGAGCAATAATGTGATGACGCGCCAAGTGATGTTAACAGTGGGCGCGAAAATGTTTGATGCGCCTGCTACACTGGATAAAGGCCGTTTAGCTATTTTAAAAGTCTTGATTGATCAGGGTATTTCCACACAAGGTTTAGTGATTGAAAATGGTTCAGGCTTATCACGCAATGAGCGGGTGAGTGCTCGTCAGTTTGGTGAATTATTACAGGCCATTTGGCGGGATCCGTATATGCCTGAGTTGCTAAATTCCTTACCGCTGTTGGGTGAGGATGGAACTTTAGCACGGCGGTTTCGACAGAGTGATTTGAAAGGTCGAACTCGCTTAAAAACAGGAACTTTGAGGGATGTGAGTGCAATTGCAGGCTATATGCTGACCCGCAGTGGGAAGCGCATGATTATAGTCATGCAGCAAAACGGTCAACGATCAGCAGGTTTTGGACATAGTTTACAAAATATGCTGTTGGAATGGGTGTTTGAGCAATAAGTTAGGGTGCTATATGAAACTAAAGCCGGAATATCGCTTAGGTGCTGTCATTTTAACAACCTTAGTGATGAGTACCGCTAGTCCGGCTGCTGAAAAGGATAAAAAAGAAGCAGAAGAATCACCCGTTAAAGTCAGTATTCAAGGTGCTGAACCTAGTTTAGCCGATAATCTCCGTGCTTATTTACCTTCTTTGCGCAACCTGAAGTGTGAGTCACCGGCTGAACGGATCGAACGTTATATCGTTTCTGCTCAGCCTAAATTGACTAAGGGGGCTGAGGCGATGGGGTATTTTGCGGCAAAATTTGAGATGAACTCTGCGCGTCAAAGTAATTGCTGGGCCTTTAATATTGTGGTTGAGCCTGGACCTACTGTCACCGTCGCTAAATCCAATATTCGGATCACGGGTGAAGGTGCTAAGTTAGAGGATTTCGTCCAAATTGCAAGCAACCCCCCTTATGTGACAGATGAAGTGTTGGTGACTCAAAAATATGAGGATTTCAAAACCAGCCTAACACGGGCTGCGAGTCGGCTAGGTTATTTTGATGCTGAGTTTGTGGAGCGTGAAATTCAGGTCAATATTGACGCTGGCCAAGCGGTCGTTAATTTGCATTTTGAAACGGGTAAGCGTTATCAGTTTGGGCAGGTCGATGTGGAGCAAGATGTGCTTGCATCTAAATACCTGAAGCGCTATCTACGGGTCGAGGCAGGTAAGGATTATGATTCGGATGAGTTATTGCGCCAGCAACGATTATTAGAAAATAGTGGTTATTACAGCGATGTGCAAATCAGTAGTAACTACCAAAATGTTGAAAATAACCGTGTGCCTGTCGAGATTAAAACCTTGCGGAATAAGCGTTATGCTTATACCGGTAAATTAGCTTATGCCTCGGATGATGGTTTTACCATCGAGGGCGGGATGAATGCGCGCTGGGTGAATGATAAAGGCCATAAACTCGATACAGCCTTGCTGTATACTCAATCGGGGTATTTAAAAACAGGTTTTAAATACATCGTTCCTTTGTGGGAGCCTGAACACGAGTATGCAGGGGTGGATGTATCTTGGATTAAATCTAAAGATACTATTGATTTTGAGGGTATTCCCTTGGCGACTTATTTGGATCAGCGTAAGTTAGAGTTTAACTATAATCGTCGTACCGAGAGTGACTGGCAACAGACGGCGTTTATTTCTTTCTTTGAGGAAAAATTCCGATTAGTGATTGATGGCGAGTCGATCCCTGATAATACGCAGCTGACCTTGTTGGGCGTGCGGGCGAGTAAAACCAAAGCGACTGATCCTTTATATCCAGAGCGGGGTTGGCGGTTTTCGGGTGAGTTAAAAGGCGCCCATAAAAGTGTGTTAAGTGATGATACCCTGATGCAGACTCGGCTGGATGCTAAGTATTTACATACCTTTGATAATCAAGCTAAAGTAATTGCTCGTGGTGCTTTGGGAGCGACTTGGGTTGAGCAAGACAGTCTTATGCCGCAATCCCTCGGTTTTACGACCGGTGGTCAAGACTCAGTGAGGGGCTTTGACTCCAATACTTTGGGCGAATTGGATGAATATGGCGAAGTGACTGGGGCAAAAAATCTCATCGTGACCAGTCTTGAGTATGAATATCCCGTCACTGAAAAAGTGAGTGCTGCCGTGTTTGCTGATGCAGGTAGTGCGTTTAATGATTGGGGCGATTACAAGTTGAATGTCGGGGCTGGAGTAGGGGTGCGTTATAAGTCACCTTTAGGGCCTGTGCGTTTAGATCTCGCTGTACCCAAAGATGATACCAAGGATCTGCATTTTTACTTTAGCCTAGGGCCTGATTTGTGAGGCGTTCAGTCAAGTATTTCATCGTTCATCCTTTAGCTGCACTCTTAGCGATTATTCTGATTATTTTGCTCGCAGCGGCCTTACTCTCAACAACACAAATCGGCACAGCCTTATTAGCTAGCAGTATTCAACAAATCTTACCCGGCTTGCGTTTAAAGGGAGTGGAGGGCGCGCTTTTCAATCAAATGAAGGTGCAGCGTATCGAATGGGAAAGCGCCAGTGTTAAATTTGAATTGGATGAAGCGCTGGTTGATGTTTCAATTCAAAAATTTGCAGTGCCTGCTCAAGTTCAAGTGGATCATTTAACCGGTAAGCGTTTGGTGATTACGATTCCGCCCTCCACCACAAAAAATACGGCGCCGATTACGATTCCCGATCTTCGTTTGCCAGCAGAAATCACTTTAGATGAGTTGGCTTTACAAGAGCTGGTGATTAATAGCGGTAGTTTTCAGATGAAGTTTAAAGACATCAATCTGCAGGCCTATAACCGTGAGGGTGTGTTACAAGTCAATAAGTTAGTCGGTAGCTATCTTGATCCACTGGGTGGCAGCGTTCAGCTGGATGTGAAAGGCAAAATGGGGCTGCGGCAGCCTCATCCCACGCAGTTAGACGGAGTGATTTCGTCTACAGGCTCTAAATGTGGTGTGGGTGCTTTGAAGCTAACCGCGACAGGTGATTTGCCTAATTATCGTTTTCAGGCTGAAGGCGAATGGGCTTATAAAAACTACCCTAAAGCAGACGTAAAATTAGCAGGTACTGGCAGTTTTGATGGGGTGGCGCTAGAAACTGGGCAGCTACTCACTGAGGCCGGAGACTTGGATCTAACCGGTCAATTAGCTTGGCGACCTGATTTGACTTGGGATGTGAAGCTAAATGGCACCAAACTTAATCCAGAAGCCTTGGTGGCTGATTTAAGCGGATCTTTAGAGGTCGCTGCCGCTTCAACAGGGCAATACATTGATCATCAGTTAATGATGAGTTTAGATGCCAGCAAATTATTGGGGACTGTGCGTGATTATCCGATTGATGCCACCGTGTCGGTTGGCTTAGATCAAGGGGCTTTGACCGTTAATTCGATCAATGCAGCGATTGGTCAAAATCGGCTGCTAGCTAAAGGCGAGTCAACGGATGGTTTATTAATCGACTGGGAGTTGGATGCACCGGTTTTAGAACAGCTCCATCCGGCTTTAGAGGGTAAGTTAGTCGGTAAGGGTAAGCTCTCTGGCAAAATTGATGGCTCTGAGTTCATGTTAGATATTGAGCAATTAGCAGGCCAAGTCTTGGATTATCCGGTTGAGGCGCAAGGAGGTGTTAGTTTAGCCAATGGCCTGCTCACAGCCCGCGAATTAAAACTGGATGTCGGTGACAATCATTTAGCCATGAATGGCGTTGCAGACGAGTCTACCGGCATTGATTGGCAACTTGACGCGCAAGATCTGAGTAGCTTATACCCTGAGTTACGCGGCAATTTAAAGGGTAAGGGCAATGCTCAAGGCTTATTAGATGGTTCACGCTTAGCCTTACGGATTGATGAGTTAGCAGGCGAAGTGTTAGAGCGGCCTGTACAGGCTAAAGGCGAAGTTCTTCTGCGCGATCAATTACTCACCGCGAAAGCTTTGCAGCTAGTGCTAGGTTCTAATCAAGTTGAATTAGATGGCACTGCTGATGAAGTCCAAGGGATTAATTGGAAACTTAATGCTAAAGACCTCAGCGAAGTACTGCCTAGCCTAAAAGGGCAATTAACTGGTGAAGGTAATGCCCAAGGTTTACTGGATGGCTCACGAGTAGCACTGAGAATAGATCGGTTGCAAGGTGAGTTATGGGATCATCCCGTCAAGGCGGCGGGCAGTTTACAGGTTAAAGATAAAGTCTTGACGGCTCAAGACGTTAAGTTGGATTTAGGTGAAAATCACTTAGTGCTGGATGGCGTAGCGGATGAAGCACAAGGATTAGTTTGGCAATTAGATGCGAAGAATTTGGCACAGATTTCACCACAGCTGACAGGAAATGTAGTCGGGAAGGGAACAATTCAGGGTTTGCTGGATGGCTCACGCCTTAATCTGCAGGTGAATGAACTGTCAGGTTCGGTTTTGGGCCAACCCGTCAAAGCAGTGGGTCGGATCAAAGTTGAAGATAAGCTGCTATCAGCCCAAGGCGTACAGTTAGATGTGGCGGATAATCGCCTAACTTTGAATGGTGTTGCGGATGAACAACAGGGATTAGATTGGGTCATTGAAGCTCCCAAGCTAGCACAATTAGTGCCAAGTTTATCCGGCAGCTTATCTGGCAAGGGTAATTTACAAGGTTTATTGGATGGCTCGCGGTTAGTCTTACGGATTGACCGTTTAGCCGGAACGGTGAAGGATTATCCGATTAAAGCCGCAGGCAGTGTGCGTATTCAGGATAAAGTATTGAGTGCTCAAGGTCTGCAAGTGGATATAGGCGACAATCATCTAACATTAAATGGGGTTGCCAACGAGCTTAAAGGGGTAGATTGGTCGCTGGAGGCGAATAAATTAGCACAGCTATATCCTAGCCTCACGGGTAAGCTGACGGGAAAAGGTAATTTCCGTGGTTTGCTAGACGGTTCACGTTTTACCCTGAAAATCGAGCGGTTAGACGGGGTAGTACAAGAATTTCCAATTCATGCTGAAGGGCAAATTAAACTAGAAAATCAATTACTCGCCGCGCAAGATTTGAATCTTGCCATCGGTAAAAATCAAATTCGCCTAGAGGGTGTGGCGGATGAGAAGCAAGGTTTAACTTGGGTTTTAGATGCAAAAGATCTTAGCCAGCTTGTGCCAGCTATTAAGGGTGATTTAAAGGGTAAGGGTAAAGCAACGGGCTTATTGGATGGCTCGCGTCTAACGGTCAATATCAATAGTTTGACGGGCAAGGTTCAAAACTTTCCAATCAATGCCAGTGGCGAAGTACGTATTCGCAATAAACAACTGGCAGCGAATGGTTTAAACCTGTCCTTGGGTAAGAATCGCCTGCAGCTCGATGGGGTAGCGAATGATGCAGCTGGCTTAGCTTGGTCCTTGGATGCTAAAGATCTCAGTGAGTTGAACCCTAGCCTTAAAGGTAATGTGAAGGGTAGTGGGAGCGTACAGGGTTTATTAGATGCCTCAAAGTTGACGGTGAAAGTCGACCAATTAAAAGGTACCGTTCAAGGTTTTCCAGTCAGTGTCTCAGGGGAGGCCAAATTACGTGACAAAATTGTCACTGCGAATAATGTATTGGTGGATATTGGGCAAAATCGGTTGCGTTTGAATGGGAGTGCAGGCACAAGTTTAGGGGTTGATTGGGAGTTAGATGCGAAGAACCTTAGTCAATTAAGCCCCGCAATCAGAGGCAGTGTCAAAGGTAATGGGCGTTTATCTGGGCGCATAGATGGTAGCCAGTTTGATCTAGAGGTCGCCAATCTGAGAGGGCAAATTGAAGGCCGTCCCTTGCAGGCTAATGGCAAAATTAAGATTCAGGGTCAGCAAATTACTTTGCAAGCAGTCAAGGTCATTGCAGGTGTTAATCAGCTTGAAGCCAATGGTCGAGCCAGTGAACCCTTTGATATTCAATGGCGGATTCAAGCGCCCAATTTAGCGCAGTTGTGGCCGGGTTTAAGTGGCAGCTTAAAAGGAGATGGCTTATTACGCGGTACGCTGGCACAGCCACAGATACAAGGCAATCTACAAGGCAATCAAATCGGCTATCAGGATTTGAAGCTGGCTAAATTGTCCTTGCAAGCCAATCAGGTCGGTGCACAATACGATTTACGCGGGACGCTTGAAGGCTTACGCCAAGGTACGAATCAAATCAAACAGGCTGAATTTAGTTTGCAAGGTCAGCTAGCACGACATAGTTTAAATCTTAAATTAGTGCATCAAGCGGGCAGATTAGAGGGGCGTGCTACAGGGTCTTGGAATGGTCAGCAGTGGCGAGGCGCGATTGAGTCCTTGAGTTTACGCGATACCGCCGCAGGTAATTGGCAGCTGACGAATGCTGTCGCGGTGAATGCTTCAGCCCAAGTGTTTAGTTTGGCGAATGCTTGCTTAGTGAACCCACAAAATGCCCGAATTTGCAGTAAGGCTGATTGGACTGCACAACGGGGGTTGACTGCGAATGGTGTCTTGCAACAAGTGCCGATCAGTTTAGCGCGGGCTTTTTTGCCAGCAACCGTGCAATTACCCGGGGTGATCAATGCGGATTATCAATTCGAACAACGGGGTGGCCAACCGTTTGCACGAGTCAATCTAGTTTTGCCGGATAATGTCATTGTTCTGCGTACTGCTAATAAGCGCACCGAAACCCTGCAATATACGCAAGCGAAAGCGAGTTTAGTGTTAAATAATCGTATCGCTACCTTGCAAGCTCAAGTTGATATTCGTGGGCGTGGTCAGCTGCGTGCAGATGGGCGGATTGATCTTGCGGGTGAAGGTGGTCAGCCGCGCTTAGATGTGAGAGCCAATATTGCTATGCCGGATATTAGTTGGCTACAGGCTTATTCACCCCAAGTGGATGAACTCAAAGGGCAAGTCAACGGTGATCTGCGTATCGTGGGCTTGCTAAATAAGCCACAGGTAACAGGCAATCTACGCTTACAAAATGCTTCTCTCTATCTACCTGAGACGGGGGCAAAAATTGAAGAGATTAGTTTAAGCATCCAAGCCAACCAAGCGGATCAAATGAATATTACCGGCTCATTGCGTGCAGGGCAGGGGATCTTAAAGGCGAGTGGGGTCTTGCGCTTAGCGAAGCTGCCGAATTGGAGTGCTGATTTACGGTTGCAGGGTAGTAACCTGCTCCTGATGAATACCTATGAAGTACAAGGTCAGGTTTCGCCCGATTTAACGATTCAAGCAACGCCGAAATCAGTGGTCATTACCGGTAGCTTACGTGTGCCTGAGGCCTCGATCAATATTCAAGCCTTACCTGCGAGTGCGAGTGTGCGCTCTGACGATATTGTCTTTGTAGGACGTACCCAACCCGGTCAAGCCCGTAAAAAGTTGCGCACACCGCAAGTAGGGCCTGCGATTGATATTCAGCCAAATATTCTAGTGGAGGTAGGTGAGCGGGTGCGCTTGAATGCTTTCGGTGTAGAGGCGCGCTTAAATGGTAGGCTGCGTATCTTACGGAATAAACAAGATATTATTGCTGAAGGTGCTTTAGGGGTAGTCGATGGCTTTTATAAAGCCTATGGGCAAAACTTGAAGATCGAACGTGGACGTTTGATTTTTAATGGGCCGATGACGAATCCGGGCTTAGATGTGCGTGCGACTCGTGAGGTCGAGGATGATATTACCGTTGGGATCAGTTTAGGCGGTACGGTCAAGCAGCCAGAGTCAACGCTATTTTCCTCACCTCAGCAAACTCAAAGTGATACCTTAAGTTATTTATTAACTGGGCGTGCGCTTTCAGGGATTTCGGGAGGGGATACGGCTTTATTAACACGGGCGATCACTAGCTTAGGCTTGGCAGGTGGTGAAAGTTTAGCGCAAAGTATTGGCGGGAGTTTAGGTTTGGATGAGGTTGGGATTAATTCAAATGGTGGTGATTACAAACAAAGTGAGCTAGCGCTAGGGAAAAAGCTTGGCTCAAGATTGTATGTGAAGTATATTATTGGCCTGTTTGATTCGCTGCAAAAAATTGCAGTGACTTATCAAATTAATAAGCGTTTAGAACTCGAGGCTACGAGTGGCGCTAACCAAAGTATTGGTTTAATTTATAAGCTTGAAACTGATACCGGTCCATTTGGTAAGTGATAGTTTTGGTGTATGGTTTTTAAGTATTTTCCTTGGATTTTATGAAAAAAAGCTCAAGACTTGAGTTGACAAAGGAAAATGATTAAATCACACTATGCGCCTTTCCAGTCGGAGGGGTTCCCGAGCGGTCAAAGGGGACAGACTGTAAATTTGTTGGCTCTGCCTTCGAAGGTTCGAATCCTTCCCCCTCCACCATATTTTTGATTTGGTGCGCACGTTTAGCGTTTCGTACTAATGCGAAATAAAACTAAGCGGGTGTAGTTCAATGGTAGAACCTCAGCCTTCCAAGCTGATGGCGTGGGTTCGATTCCCATCACCCGCTCCAAACTGTGTGGCTGAGTCGTTTAAAAATTTACGCTCTTGTAGCTCAGATGGTAGAGCGCATCCTTGGTAAGGATGAGGTCGGCAGTTCGATTCTGCCCAAGAGCACCAAGTTATTGATCCTTCTTAGGGGTTTTCGAGATGGCAAAGAGTAAATTTGAGCGCACGAAGCCGCACGTGAACGTGGGAACGATAGGACACGTTGACCACGGCAAGACGACCTTGACAGCGGCATTGACGGTGGTTCAATCGCGCAAATTTGGTGGAGAAGCGAAAGCGTATGACCAAATTGACGCGGCTCCAGAAGAAAAGGCGCGGGGTATTACGATCTCGACGGCTCACGTTGAATATGAATCAGAAAACCGACACTACGCCCATGTTGACTGCCCAGGGCACGCGGACTATGTTAAGAACATGATCACGGGTGCGGCACAAATGGACGGTGCGATTCTGGTGTGCTCAGCGGCCGATGGCCCGATGCCACAAACTCGTGAACACATCCTGTTATCACGCCAAGTGGGTGTACCGTACATCGTGGTGTACATGAACAAATGTGACCTCGTTGACGATGAAGAACTGCTTGAACTGGTTGAAATGGAATTACGTGAACTGCTCTCGAGCTACGAATTCCCTGGTGATGACACCCCGATCATCAAAGGCTCAGC
>NZ_FUYB01000035.1 GCF_900167255.1 Thiothrix eikelboomii | reverse complement strand
CTCGCCGCCACGCTCATCATCTTCCGGCGGGTAGCGTCTGTGCGGTGGATCTGGGCTATGTGGGGTTCAGGGTCGAGGGATGCTCTGTGGTCATGCCGTTCAAAAAGCCGCCGGGTCGAGACTTAGAGCCGGAGCAAATGGAGTTCAATCAGCGGTTGGCCAAGGTTCGGGTCAAGGTGGAGCATCGGATTCGCTCACTGAAAATTTTTCGGATTCTGAAGGGGGTTTACCGAGGACGGCGACGACGGTTTGAGCTACGCTTACGGTTGATCGCCGCTCTTGTTAATCGGATGATTGGGGGATAATTATTTTCGCAAGAGGTCTACTATAAATATTTTAGATAAACGACTGCATCTTGCTGATATTTTAGCTATGATACAAGGCATACCAATAATCATAACGAGGACACTGAGCCTAGCGACATTTTCCTGTTAGCCTGCTGATTCACTGTGAATTGTGTTTATAAATACAAATATCTTCATAAAAACAACTATTTTTTCTATAAATTAACTTTCAAATAACCACTAAGAGGAGCATGGTATGTTGAGTTACATTGATATAGAAGCCTTTGCCACTGCTAACGATCAAGTCCACTCTAAGCGTCACTCGAAACCCAAATCACCCCCAGCAGAGCAATGCAATTTAGACCCAGTGAGTAGGCCTCAGACCCAGCAGCAAATGGCTAAGCGACTTGAAGCTAGTGCTCAAGGCTCAAGTACTAAACAAATGAGCTAAGCCTTCACTCATGAGGCCTGCTTCAGCTTGCCAATTTATTAAGTTTGACTGACTCAGCGTGATCAAGGCGACGAGTCAGCCTATTTCAGGGCATAATGCGCCTTTTGATTCGCTGTCAAGTCTTATGCATTATCGAACTGAAATAGATGGCTTACGCGCTTTAGCGGTCTTGCCCGTGATTGCTTATCATGCAGGCCTGGCTGGCTTTAGTGGTGGCTTTGTGGGTGTAGATATTTTTTTTGTGATTAGCGGTTATTTAATCACCTCCATTCTGCTCGATGAACTAAAAAACCAGTCATTCACTCTGTTAGGCTTTTATGAGCGCCGTATTCGCCGTATTTTACCTGCGCTTTTTTTAGTATTAGCCGTGACTGCCGCTGCTGCTTGGTGGTTGCTGTTGCCGCATGAACTGGCTGCCTTTGGGCGTAGTTTAATGGCGGTTAGTGTCTTCGCCTCGAATATCTTATTCTGGAAAGAAAGTGATTATTTCGCCACCGAATCTGAATTTATCCCGCTCTTGCATACTTGGAGCTTAGCGGTTGAAGAACAATATTATGTAATTTTTCCGCTGCTGTTAGCGTTCTTGTGGAAATTTGGACGTCAACCCATTGGCTGGGTATTAGGTGGGCTAACCCTACTCGGCCTTGTCACTTGCGAATGGCTATGGCGGGTGGATGCTGGGGCAAATTTTTATCTATTACCCAGTCGCTTTTGGGAGTTGCTCTTAGGTGCTTTAGCTGCACTGTATTTAAATAAGCAGACACCCTTTCAAGGCTGGATTACGTCGGTATTAGCAGTCTTAGGCCTAGTACTGATTCTTGGCTCGATCATTTTCCTCAATACCAGCCTGCCTTTCCCGAGTCGCTATGCCCTGTTTCCGACCTTGGGGGCAACCTTGATTATTTTATTTGCTGCACCCACCAATTTTATCGGGCGGTTATTAGCATTCAAACCTTTGGTCCTGATCGGTTTGATTTCTTATAGCGCTTATCTATGGCATCAGCCTTTGCTCGTATTTGCGCGCCTGCAACCTTATCTAGAACCTAACTTAGGGTTAATGACCGCGATGGCCTTCAGCAGTTTACTCTTAGCATGGTTGAGCTGGCGCTATGTAGAACGTCCCTTCCGTCATAAACAGACATTGACCCGCCCCCAGATTTTTAGCTTGGCGGGGTTGGGCAGCTTGTTATTTTTAGGCTTGGGTTATGGGTTGGCACAAGCGAATTAGGCGGCTTAAAATGTGCTTTAGGGAACTGAATCACTAACCAACACTCTCAGCTAACAATCCGTATTAATTATTATGAAGCCAATTCTTATGTCGAACTATCTTAGCCTGCTGCTTGGCAGTGCAATTTGTGCCAGTCTAAGCCTAAGTACTCCTGGCTTGGCTGATGAAAAACGTGATGCGATGGTCAAAGCTGCTGATAATGAGGCAGGGGGTGATTATGTGCGTACTCGCTATTTAGAACTCGCCCAACGTCCGTTTGATAGCCAAGATCCTCGCAAAAAAGCCTTGATTATCGGCGATAGCCATGCACAAGATTTTTTGAATACTGTGCTTGAAAACCAAGCCCTAGCTAACTATCAAATCAGCACCCGCTATCTGCCTAATATTTGCCAAATTTACTTAGGTGAGGAAGATATTTCTGGCTTTATTGAAGAGAAAAATCAAGCACTCTGCGCTAAAGCCGATAATCTAACTGCCGCAAAAGCGCAAATTGCAGAAGCCGATTTGGTGATTATTGCCTCAAGCTGGAAGCCTTGGTCAGCTGAACGACTGAGCACCACGCTCAAAAATCTGGAATTAAAGCCCGAGCAAACCTTTAAAATTGTCGGGCGGAAAAGCTTTGGCAAAATTAATGTACGCAGTTATTTACGCCAAACCGATGAAGACTTACTCAAACTGCG
This sequence comes from Thiothrix eikelboomii, assembly GCF_900167255.1. Taxonomy (GTDB): domain Bacteria; phylum Pseudomonadota; class Gammaproteobacteria; order Thiotrichales; family Thiotrichaceae; genus Thiolinea; species Thiolinea eikelboomii. The sequence continues at coordinate 12,828 of NZ_FUYB01000035.1, read as the reverse complement.
CAATCCAGTTGATGAACAACAAATGGCCGTGAATAACCTGCTACGCACTCAAGTCGGTGCCGCTAATTTTGTGGATATTCATCAACTCATTTGTGGGGAAGGTGATACTTGCCCACTGTTTACACCCGATTTAGCGTTGATTTCCTTCGATGGAGGACATCTCACTCCAGCGGGTGCTCGCTATGTGGGTAGCCTGCTGTTTAGCAAGCCACCTTTAGCCGAACTTAAATAGTCCTTAGCTTATGACTACGACTGTCACCACTGGCCTCATGAGTGCTTAGCACGTATCATCAGGCCAGTACAGCTTAGTTTAAATTATCGTTGTCTCATCCAAAGTCAGTAAAGAAGCATTCCCACCAGCGGCGGTGGTGTCAATCGTCACCACACGTTCACAGCAGAAACGTTCTAAGCTTGCTTCTAGATCAACACAAGCCACTCGCACACCCTGACGTGCTGCTAAGGCTTGGCGAATCATCACCAGCTCAGCACCACTGGCGGCAGTAGCCACTAAAGCTAACTGTGGGAACTGGGTTAAACTGGTCGCTAGATTCTCTAGCTCCACTAACGCCACTAACTGCTTGGCGACTCCCACTTTATATAAAGCGGTCACTAAATGCTTAGCCAAGTCAGTCGGTGGCAAAGCCAGAGCATTACCCGCGAGTAAGGCCGTCAGTGCTTGAACTAATAAAGCTTGCTCAGAATCAGCCCCGCCCCCTAAGCACAAAACGATCCCACGCCCATGCAAACTTAAACGATTAGACTCACCAGTAGGTCCTGGCAAGCGCCATTCATCCTTGAACTCTGCGGCTAAATCAGCCAGTCGTTGCTGAGCCACTCGACTCAGTTCAGCGGGCAATAACTGCACGGCGGCCTGCAACAAAGCCTGTCGTTTCAGAAAGTTTTCATCCCAAGCAGCCTGTGCTAATGGAGCTTGACGCACAAATTCAGTCACCTCAAGCCAAGGAATACTCACGGGGTAACTCGGCAGAGTAAAGCTAGGCAAACAACGCTTAGGCGCTATCGCCTGACTGAAGCGCGCCAGATAATACGGTCCGCCTGCTTTAGGTCCTGTTCCTGATAAACCTTCACCCCCAAAGGGTTGCACACCGACGACTGCACCGATTTGATTACGATTCACATAGATATTGCCTACATGCGCCTCACTCGTCAGTTCCTGCACCCGCTCATCAAGGCGTGAATGTATCCCCAAAGTTAAGCCATAACCGCTCGCATTAATCGCGGCCAACACTTGCTTAATTTCACTCGATTTAAAACTAATGACATGCAGCACTGGGCCAAACACTTCACGCTCTAAATCACTGAGTTGATCTAAGGCAAGAGCGGTCGGTACGACAAACAAGCTGTCTTTGGCAACCGAAGCCGGATGCTGGAATAAGATTTTATGTTTGGCCGCAAAAGCTTGGCAGTGCTGCTCAATCATTTGCTTGGCCTCTTGATCAATCACCGGACCAATGTCTGTTGAAGGCTGCCACGGATCAGCGATTTGCAATTCACGGGTCGCACCTTCTAGCATGGTCAGCACTTTTTCACGAATATCCTCTTGAATAAACAATACCCGTAAGGCTGAGCAACGCTGCCCTGCACTTTGAAATGCTGAATTCACCATATCGCGCACAGCCGCCTCAGGTAAGGCCGTTGAATCCACGATCATGGCATTCAAGCCGCCTGTTTCGGCAATCAACACCGCCTCAGCATTACCCGCAGCAGCCAACGACCGATCAATTAAGGTCGCTGTTTCTGTTGAGCCCGTAAAACACACCCCAGCAATGCGAGCATCCCGCGTTAAAGCCGCCCCGACCACTGTGCCATCCCCCGGTAATAAAGCCAAGACCTCGGGTGGCAAACCCGCCACTTGCATCAATTGCACTGCACGATACGCGATCAAAGGCGTTTGCTCTGCTGGCTTAGCCAATACACAGTTACCCATCACTAAAGCGGCTGCGATTTGCCCCGTAAAAATCGCTAAGGGGAAATTCCACGGCGAAATACACACAAATACCCCCAAACCTTGCCGCTGTAGATTGGCGGGCTTACGAGCCTCTGCCGCGTAATAACGCAAAAAATCAATGGCTTCGCGCAGCTCTAACACCGCATCTAAACGAGTTTTACCCGCCTCACGGGTCAACAAGGCCATCAGCTCACTACCCTGAGCTTCATACTGATCAGCGATAGCCTCTAAAATAGCCGCACGCACTTCTACGGTCTGCGCTTGCCAACGGGCAGTGGCAGCGAGGGTGTGTTGTAAAGCTTTTTCAACTTGTGCGCTATTGGCCTCAACCACTTCACCGACTTGATCAGCTGGCTTAGCTGGATTGAAGACAGCGCGTGGAGTACCCGCCAAGCTCTGACCCGCTATTAAAGGCGCAGCCTGCCATTGCTTGGTTTGAAAATGCTCCATGCCGAAAGCCAACTCACTGGCCATTAAAGGTTGATTGATATTCCAACCTTGCGAGTTTTGGCGGTCATTAAACAACTCGGGAGGCAAAGGAATCTTCGGATGCGGGATGGAGTCGAGGCTAGTCACAACACTAATCGGGTCTAAGACTAAACGACTAATCGGTAGCTCAGTATCTAAGAGTTGATTCACAAAAGATGAATTCGCCCCATTTTCCAATAAGCGCCGCACCAAATAAGCCAGTAAATCCTCATGCACCCCCACCGGTGCATAAATGCGCACAGGTTGTTGAGTTTGCTCATGCACTAACTTATGCAAGGCCTCACCCATGCCATGCAAACGCTGGAATTCAAAATTCGTTTTGTCAGCACCTGCTAATTCCAAAATCGCAGCTATCGTTTGAGCATTATGTGTGGCGAATTGCGGATAAAGCACCGAGCGCTGGCTTAACAGAAAACGTGCACCCGCTAAATAAGACAGATCGGTCGAGGCTTTGCGTGTGAACACCGGATAAGCTGGCAACCCCAAGACTTGTGCTTGTTTAATTTCTGCATCCCAATAAGCGCCCTTCACCAAACGAACCGCAATTTTACGTTGCAGACTGCGCGCTAATTCGGCAATCCAAACCAAAGTAGGTAGGCAATGCTTAGCATAAGCCTGCACTACCAACCCAAACCCTTCCCACTGCGCCAGTTTGGGGTTGCGCAACACCGTCTCAATCACTGACAAAGATAAATCTAAGCGCTCGGCCTCTTCAGCATCTATATTCAAAGGAATCTGAGCTGCACAAGCCAGCTCAGCGAGCGCATTCAGCTTAGGTACTAATTCGGCGAGTACCCGCTCACGATTCACTGTTTCATAACGGGGGTGCAAAGCGGATAATTTAACCGAAATCCCTGAATTTGCATGAACCTCCTTGTGTTTGGCCTGTGCGCCAATCGCTTGAATCGCATGGGCATAGGCCGCGAAATAGCGATCAGCATCTTCAGCGGTACGGGCAGCTTCACCCAGCATATCAAACGAATGTAAATAACCACCGGTCTTGCGTGCTTGCTCCAACGCTTCATTAATCGTGCGCCCGAGCACAAATTGCTGCCCCATGACTTTCATGGCTTGCGAGACGGCAGTACGTACCACAGGCTCACCAATCCGCTGAACTAACTTGCGCAAAGAACCACCGAGGCTAGTCGCGTCTTGTTCTTGGCGGAGCATTTTTCCAGTGAGCATTAAGGCCCAAGTCGAGGCATTAATTAGCAGTGAATCAGCCCCTTGCTGATGCCTAGCCCAATCTGCTCCACCGATTTTGTCTCGAATTAAGGCATCTAAAGTCGGTGTATCGGGTACACGCAGATAGGCTTCCGCCAAACACATTAAGGCGATCCCCTCCTCAGTGGAAAGGCCATACTCAGCCAAAAAACTTTCCATTAAATTCGGATCGGGATCAGCACGGAGGGTCGTCACCCAACTAGCCGCTTGGGCTGTAATCGCTTGGCGCGCTTGAAAACTTAAACCCTGCTGTGCTAAACGTTCTTGAACCACTTCGGTTTCGGAGCGAAACCAAGCTTCGTTAATCTGGGTTCTTAACGAGGCTAACTCGGGAGAACTAATAACTGTGGACATAAACAACTCCTATAGAAGCTGATGGTGAGCTTCTTTTCGTCATTTATAGCACAGTGCTAATTTAGTTAAAGCCAGTCGGTGGGGTCAACGCGATAATAAGCTTTTAATTGCAGAAAAAGCGCTGGGTGCTGTTCTGCTAACTGTTTAGGCTGCTCAAAAAATACTTCCGTCACGACTGCAAAAAACTCTGCCGGAGCCGTCGCTCCATAATAATTAATCAAGCTTGGATCACCTTGCATCGCTGCCTGGCGGAGAGCTTCAAACTCAGCACTTAATACTTGTGACCAATGCTGATATTTCTCGGTACTCGCTAAAACTGGCACACCATTGGTACCGCCATTTTCATTATCTAATTGATGAGCAAATTCATGTAAAGCCACATTGCTGCCATCACTAAACTCACGATTACCTTTTAAAACATCCTCCCAAGATAAAATAATTTTACCATTGCTCCACGATTGGCCTAGCAGACCTTGGTTTTTTGCACTCACCAAACCTGCTCCATCGACCTCTTCTTGTTGAATCAAAAAGGCATTCGGATAAACCAAAATATAGTGCAACCCAGCATAGACATCGGTTGCTCGGTTCAAGATCAGTAAGCAAGCACTCGCGGCAATCGTCACCCGAATCTCATCGGTAATGGCTAAACCTGCACAACCCGAAAACTGTTTCTGATGTAAAAATAGCTTAATGCGCTGACGTAATTGCAGCTGTAAATCCGCTGGCATCCGTCGATAGACTGGGAAATTCCTCGCCAAAATCCGCCGCCATGCCTCAGGAAAAGGCTCTTTTACCGCCTGTTTACGTCGATAAGCAGGCACTAACCAAGCTGCCACTGCACCGAGAATAATCGCCAGCATCAACCAAAATGAACTTGTCATTGCAGATACTCAAATAACAACTCTCTACGGAGTCTAGTCTGATCTAGATGATGATGTTTGCCGTTTTTTCAAGGTGTTTGCTCTGCTCCAATAAGAATAGACAGCGCTATAAAGTAACTCCCTGCATGGTTAGGTTATAGCTAATCCTCCAACAAATACTCACCCCGAGTCTCTAATTTCACACTACCCACGACTTTAGCGACCGAACAGCCCGGCCAGACATATTTATTGATATTCCGTGAGATAATAACGCCATCGGTACCGGCTAACACGGGGACGCGCTCTACAAAAGCACCCTCCCCCTCTAAGCTGATTAAATCAGCGATTAGCTCGCCTTTTTTAACCTGATCACCGAGTTTGACTTTATATGCCAGCAAACCCGCTTGTTGCACTCGAGTCATTTCGGTCGCCGCTAAATCAGTGCCTTTAGGAGTAGCGGGTGGACGAGGACGAAGCAAATCGCCACCAATCAAACCTTGGCTTTGCAGGAAGCCATATAAGCGTTCAGCATCTTCTTGATTGAGTTCGTCAAAGGTATCGAATTGCCCTCGATACTCAAGCGTGGCGGAATGGCAAGCTAATGGTAGGGGGTAATCTGGATAGGCCGCCGCCAATTTTAGCCACAAGGTTGACCATACTTCGTCAAAGGAATAGCCGCCGCTATCTTCCGTTAATAAAGTCGCTGCAGCCCCCATCCAATCGGATAAATCCTGCATCACCTCAGCCGATTGAGGCACCGTAAAAATATGGGGTAAAGCCTCATTATCACAATGTAGATCCAGCACAAAATCTGCATCAAAAGCTTCTTGCATCACCCAATGGCGCTGCTGCTGTAAAGCATTCACTGGCTGTTGCTGGGTCAACCAAGCGTGAACAGCAGTACGCACCCTTTGAATATTATGAGCCGCATCCTGCTTCAGTTGCCCAGCGACCTGCACATGAATAGCTTTAAATAAATCGGGCCAATTCCGATTAAAATTCACACCTGAAGCTCGATCATAACGCCCTTGATGCTGACGGAAACCCAAATCCCCCATACCTAAGGGATTCACCATCGGCATAACTACAAAGCGTGCTTTGAGTAAGCCTTGCGCTTCAGCTTGCTCTAAGCGTTTTAATAAATGATGCAACACTAAAATACCCGGCTGCTCATCGGCATGCAGTGCCGCCTGCAAATAAACCTTTGCCTCAGCTTGGGCTGGACCGAGTTTAAAATAAACCAATTGGGTGGTTTTACCCGGTGCATCCCCCGTAATGGTTCGGACTAGCTTTTCCATAGCGATTCACTCGAATTTTAACGGGTGTAATTAGGCTTAATTTTCAATTTAACATCGACATTCAAATGCCGCGTGAGGCGCTTATAGATCAAATTACAGATATAGAAAATAACAATTGAAATCACCAAGAAATACAAGGCGGCTGCTGAAAAATGTAAAAATAAATTATAATCTTTCTCAAACAGCTCACCGGCTTTATTCATTAAATCTTGTTGCTGATTAATCACTGGCATGGTGAAATAAACCAAAGTCGTGGAATGAAACAAGAAAACAACTTCATTGCTATAAGCAGGCCAAGCAAGACGTAACATATTCGGCCAAATGGCAGTACGAAACTCCTGCTTTTTACTCATCCCCGTCGCACGGGCAGCTTCAATCTCACCTTTAGGTACAGACTGCAAAGCCCCCGAAAAAATTTCAGCTGAATAAGCCGCTGTATTCAACATTAAAACAAAAGGGCCAATAAACAAAGGACTCAACATTAGCCAATCCAGCCCTAAAGGCTTCCACACCGATGGATTTAAAGCCAAGCTGATCGAGTAAAACATGAAAAACTGAATAAACAAAGGCGAGCCACGAAAAGCATAGATATAAGTACGCGCTGGCAAAGCGATAAGTTTAGATTGGCTATTTTTAGCTAAAGCTAAAACAACGGCAAAGACAAAACCCAAAGGTACAGCAGCGACTAAAAAATAGATATTATATAAAGCTGGCTTAAAGAGAATAACCAGATCAGCGATGAAGGGGGAATTCAAAAGAGTATCCATTAGTTAGCCCTCGCCATGCCGCGACTGGCGCGTGCTTGTAAAAAGCCAAAAAATCGCTCTGAAATAAAGGTCAGCAAGATATAGAAAATAAATAACACCAAATAATATTTCCAGCGCCAATCAGGATGCACTAAGCCCGCCATCGGCAAATAATTCGGTGCACCTAAACGATCCGCCCAAGCAACAATATCGGTAATCTGTAAGAGTGAGAGTAAGGAAGTTGCCTTTAAAAGTAGCAACCAGACATTCGATAAACCGGGCAAGGCATACACCCACATTTGCCGAACTTGAAAACGCCAGAATACCTCGCGCTCATTAAAACCGAAGGCTTGAGCCGCTTCTAACTGGCCTTTAGGTACAGCCTTTAAAGCCCCATAAATCACATTAGCCGCAAAAGCTCCGTACACAATCCCTAAGGAGAAACAGGCCATGACCAGATATTCAGTCGTGGTTAAAAACCATTGGGCTTCTTTACAAGCGACACCGCCCGCCGCCGCGACCGCATCAGGCGAGCAATACATTTTCGCCATGATGTATTCAATCCCCTGCTCGAAAGCCAATGGGAAGAATAAGAGAAACAAGACATCGGGTACCCCCCGCACCATCGTCGTGTAAATATCACCTAGCCAACGTAAGGGAGCAAATTTTGAGAGTTTAGCGCCCGCCCCTAACAAACCAAAGATCACCGCTAAGCCCGCGCCACACACAGCGGCAATCAAGGTATAGCGTACACTCGCATACCAAGCTAAATGTTTACCATTGGTGAGATAGGCTAAGTTCGCCATACCGTCGGGGCCCAACCAATCAATGAGCCAAGTGGGAAGCATCTCAAGCATGAACGCCCCTTTGTTAGATGATCAACTAACTGCGGTCAGCCGCTAGCAACTTAGGCTAGCGGCTTGACTTAAACAAACCCTGAAAAATACTTATAATGGCTTACTTTTTATAAAAAGGGCCTACCTTGAAATAGGTTTTGATGAGTTCATCTAAACTGCCATCTTTTTTCATTTCAGCTAAAGCTGCATTGAGCTTTTCATGTAATTTGGCATCATCCGGGCGCATGCCAATCCCAATCCCGCCGCCAATCATTTCACTCGGGCCGATTACCACTAACTCACCATTAGAACCCTCGACCGCAGTACGGATAAATTCACCATCTGCTAATACGGCATCGACCGTACCCGCCATTAAATCAGCTAAAGACTGATCGGGCTTTTCATAGGCTTTGATTGTATTTTTTGCCGCCCATTTATCTTGGACAAAAGTCGCTTGAATCGTCGCCCCTTGAACACCGATATTTTTACCTTCCAGTTTATCGAAATCTAGCTGAGTGTCCTTTTTAGCTGCATAGAGTGAAGGGTCAACGGGTTTGTACTCCTCACTGAAGGTAATACTTTTTTTACGCTCATCAGTAATCGACATTCCCGCCATAATCGCATCATAGTTGCCAGCTAATAAGTTAGGAATAATCGAATCCCATTCATTCACCACAAACTCGCAAGTCATTTGCGTGCGTTTGCACAGCTCATTACCCAAATCAATTTCAAAACCTGCTAACTTACCTTGGTCATTCATGAAGTTATAGGGAGCATAAGCACCTTCAGTACCAATTCGCAGTTTATCTTCTGCGCTGACTTGGCCACTGATTAAAGCTGCCCCCAAACTAATTGCTAATAACCATTTCTTGCCCATGATATACACTCCAACTGGATATTATTTAATAGAAGTATTCGATAAAAATTGCTTTAAGCGCTCAGACTTAGGCTGACTAAAGACCTCTGACGGTGGTCCTTGTTCCTCAATTAAGCCCTGATGTAAGAAAATTACTTTATTGGACACATCCCGTGCAAACCCCATTTCATGGGTCACAACCAACATCGTCATCCCCTCTTCTGCAAGCTTACGCATCACGTTGAGGACTTCACCCACTAATTCAGGGTCTAAAGCGGAGGTGGGTTCATCAAATAAGATGGCATCCGGGCGCATCGCCAACGCTCGAGCAATAGCAACACGCTGTTGCTGCCCCCCCGATAAAAAGGCCGGATAAGTATCGGCTTTATGGGCAATGCCGACTTTATTGAGATAATCTAAAGCCAGCTCCCGGGCTTCGGCCTTATCCACACCTTGCACACGCACAGGCGCTTCCATGACATTTTCTAGAATATTCAAATGTGCCCAGAGATTGAATTGCTGAAACACCATACCGACTCGGCTACGTAAATGCTGTACCTGCTTAGGGTCAACCGCAGTCCGCCTACCTTTATGATTAGTTTTGAGCTTGATCATTTCGCCTGCTAGCTGAATTTCGCCCTCATCCGGCATTTCTAACAAGTTAATACAGCGGAGGAAAGTTGACTTACCCGAACCCGAAGACCCAATAAGAGAGATGACATCGCCTGCCTCGGCTTGCAGGGAGATACCATGCAAGACTTCTAACGAACCAAAGCGCTTGTGGATGTTTTGCACATCAAGGACTGCTGCCATTCAATCACCTTCCTCTTCTCATGCCCAAGCTATTGATAGCTCGCATTATGAGCTGTGCTGTAACCTGAATGCAACACTCTCGCCACAGCAATACAAATAGTTACCCAGAATACACACACCCCACATTACGATAACTTGCAAGAAGAGCAGTAGTCACCTAAGGTTGTAGCTATCAGACCTTTTTCCTAGAGAAACTAACGATGCATCTATTCAAACCTTTAGCCGCCGCCCTATTATGCACCTTGCCTCTGAGTCTGGTGCAGGCAGCTGAGCTTAGCTATCACTATGGTGATCAGGATTATAGCGGCAAAAACCTGCCTGCTGCTGTTCGGATTCAATTGAACGAGCTAGAAACCAAAGTTAATCAACAGCGCCAAGACATCATTGATCAATATGTATTGGATGCTTGGCTACGTGAAAAAGCCAAGGCTGAAGGTAAAACCCCTGAAGAAGTGGCCGCTAAAGCCTTAGAAGTCGCTGAACCGGATGAGGCTGCTTTACGCAAATTTTATGATCAAAACTGGGAACGTATCCAAAAACCTTATAAAGAAGTTAAAGACGAACTCGTCGGTGCTGTTTGGGCTGAGCGCCAACAAGAAAAGATGAAAGAAGTCCTCAAGCAAATCGCCACTGAGAAAAACTATACAGTGAGCTTGCCTAAACCTGAAGCCTTAGTATTTGAGGTCAAAACTGAAGGTTATCCCAGCAAAGGCAGCAGTACTCCGAGTGTGACTTTAGTTGAATTTGCCGATTTTCAATGCCCACATTGCAAAGAAGGGGCAGAAATTGCTGATAAAGTCTTAAAACAATACAGCGACAAAATGCGGATTGTTTATCGGCATATGCCGATCAATCCCTCGGGTATTTCGCGCAAAGTTGCAGCAGCTTCAATTTGTGCCGATCAACAAGGTAAATTCTGGGAATATCATGATTTAGCTTTCAAAAACCAAGATAAATTGGATGATAAGTCACCGCTGCAACTCGCCACTGAGTTGAAGTTAGATGAAGCGAAAATGAAAGCCTGCTTAGAAGACCCCAAGACCCATGAAGCGCTGGAGGCCTCCGAAGCAGAGGGGCGTAATTTAGGGGTAAATGGTACGCCCGCCTTTTTTATTAATGGCCAACCCTTCCGCCCACAATTAGATATGGAAAAGGAATTGACTGCTGCGATTGAAAGCGCTTTGAATCCAAACACTGCTACGACTTCTAGCAGTCCAACCCCAGCCGCTGATGCTGCAAGCACCACTACTACCGCACCTGCTGCTAGTTCGGGTGTTGGTACGTGCACGAGTAGTAACTCGACGGCGACGGGAGCAGATGCGACTAAGTGTACGCCGCAATAAACTCGTCTATCAAAGCGGATCAAGGCGTAGCTGTATCGGCTACGCCTGTAGCTTCTTGGCTAAGATGCATAAACTTTCATTCTAGAGGAGAAATATTTTGGCGTAGATCCAATAATTGTTACAAGTAACAAAGGCCTATCCAAAAAGAATTTTATTATTTAGATAACTAGAGTTTAATCCTATCAAAATAACGCTTTTGTTTATATTGCTCTCAGTACGAACATGGTACGAACATGCTTTTTGACACTCCTTTATAAATTTTACTCTACTACTACATACAGTGTGTCTGATAAGTACTTGACTCTTAGGTAGAATAGACTCCATGCTTGACTAGGCAAGACTAAGAATTATTGCTATGCTTGATCAACTCCTGTTCATGTGAGAGTCAGCATGCAACATACCCCTTCCACTACCTTAATTAATCAAATTGTCACTGCTCGTATTGTCACACCCCTATGTGTCAAGCTCCGCTGAGACCACCCCGATAGCGAAATAAATGTAGAATCGGGTTAAGACACAGGAAGCAAGACGATGCCGAAACCAACCAGTGAATTACCGGACAACCAAGTAGTGCCGAACCCACGCTATGAAAAGCGCACGTACCGCTATTTCAGTGCAGCGGATAAGAAACGCATCCTTGCCGAGGCTGATGCCTGCGCCCACGGCGAAGCGGGTCTGGAGAACAGCCCTGCGGGACGCAAACCGTCAAAAGACAGCAAAGACAAAGCCATTGATGCCCTGCAACGCGAGAAAGCCAAGCTGGAACAACGTCTACAGGTGGCGGAAGGCTTATTGGAACTCCAAAAAAAAGCCTTCACGCTATTGGATCACCTGAACAACGTGAGCCGCTCATGAGTATCCTGCTGGAAAGCCGTCCCCCGGATGTCTCCATCCGTGCAGGTTGTGCCGCCTTGGCGTTATCCCGTGCCAGCTATTACCGCTATAGCAGCAGCCAGACTGCCATGGAGGTAGTGGCAAACGACGCGGTATCTGACACTGTGCCAGCCTCTGATGAACCGGCAAGGGTTGCGGAAACCACCGTTGTCGTTGCAGCCGCCGTTACCGTCCGCGCTGTCCCAGACAACGCCCTGAGTGCCGCCGAACAAGAGCAGGTACTGCCGGTACTCAACAGTGGACGCTTTGCTGACCAACCCCCTGCTGAAGTGTATGCCACGTTGCTGAGCGAAGGCGTGTATTACTGCTCCGTCAGCACCATGTACCGCCTCCTGCGCAAAGCTCGGCAAACCGGGGAACGCCGTCCCCAACGTCAACCTCAGACGCACGCCATGCCGCGCCTGCGAGCCACCCGCCCTAACGAAGTGTGGACGTGGGACATCACCAAATTAGCGACTGAACAACGCGGTGTTTACCTGTCACTGTATGTGGTGCTGGACTTGTACAGCCGTTTCATCGTCGCCTGGATGGTCTCCCGCAAGGAGAACAGCCACCTAGCCAAACAACTGATGCAGGAAGCTAGCACCCGTTACCGCATTGGCTTGGGGGAACTCACCCTGCACCAAGACCGGGGAGCGCCCATGACGGCGCACGGCTACCTCGACCTGATGGCAGAACTGGAGATCACCTGTAGCCACAGCCGCCCACGGGTCAGCAACGACAACCCGTTCAGCGAAAGCCAGTTCAAGACCTGTAAGCAACAACCCGATTACCCCGGACGCTTCGCCAGTGTCAGCCCTGCGCGGGAATGGTTTGCCGACTACGTGGAATGGTACAACTTCAACCACCAACACAGTGGCTTAGCTTTCTTCACGCCGGAACAAGTATTCACGAATCGGGTGACCGAAGTAGCTATCTGCCGCCAAACAGCACTGCAAACCGCTTATGAGACCACCCCAAAACGATTCATCAACGGTGTGCCTGTCGTCAAGTTGCCGTCCAAGGAGGTGTGGATTAATCCGGCACATCCTGACGAAGCGGATGAAATCATAGCGGTGAGTTTCCCTACATTATCGGCTGCCAAAAAAGCCCGTTTGTAGTTTTATTTTTTAACAGACTGGTCTCAATTTGCTTGACACGTTCCGG
>NZ_FUYB01000046.1 GCF_900167255.1 Thiothrix eikelboomii | reverse complement strand
CACGAACTGCTGGAGGTGCTCAAAGCAGGCGAGTTGACGAAGAAGAAGTCCGGTCGCCCCAGCCCGTTAAGCCTAGAGGATCAACTGTTATTGACACTGGGTTACTGGCGAGAGTACCGCACGTTGTTCCACTTAGGTTTGAGCTATCAGGTGCATGAATCGACTGCCCAGCGAATCGTGAAGCGAGTTGAAACCCGATTGGAAGGGTCGGGGGTGTTAAGCTTAGCCCAAACGGCCTCTAGGGAGTGTGTACGGGGTGTGCTATTGGATGCGAGTGAAGTACCGATTGAACGACCCCAAAAAAACAAGCGGCTCACTACCGTGGAAAGAAGCACACCCACACCTTGAAGTTTCAGCTTCTGATTGAGGAACAGCAGGGACGTATTCTAGACGTGGCGACCTCGGCTGAGCAAGAACATGACCTCTGCTTAGCTCGCCGCCACGCTCATCATCTTCCGGCGGGTAGCGTCTGTGCGGTCGATCTGGGCTATGTTGGGTTCAGGGTCGAGGGATGCTCTGTGGTCATGCCGTTCAAAAAGCCGCTGGGTCGAGACTTAGAGCCGGAGCAAATCGAGTTCAATCAGCGGTTTGCTAAGGTTCGGGTCAAGGTGGAGCATCGGATTCGCTCATTGAAAATTTTTCGGATTCTGAAGGGCGTTTACCGAGGACGGCGACAGCGGTTTGGGCTGCGGTTACGGCTGATCGCCGCTCTCGTTAATCGGATGATTGGGGGATGATTATTTTCGCAAGAGGTCTATTTAACGGATTAATTACATGACCATCATTTATACCGACAATATACGGTAAGTGAGACTTTATAGAGGGTTACTTAGCTAACTACTTATTGGTCATTGCTGAACACTAACTAAACGCGCTCTATTTTATAGATTCCAAATTTTAAACCAATCATGTAAGTAGTTGAGTATATCTTAATATAGTAATATATGCCGATAGCTATAAATTTTTCAATTAGAGTGATGTCTGATTTTTTCCAAGGCTTTAATAAAGAACTAACTGATGGAAGATAGCCACGAAGTAAAAACATTAGTAAGCTGTGGCGAGTTTCTTTTCGATCGATATTTACTGTACCACCAGCCACTCTTCGACACTTTTGCAACATCGCAGCCAAACTATCCCGCGCAGGATGCTTCACAACAACCTCATGTGCATATTCAACCGATATGCCAAGATCATTGGCTCGCCAGCTCCATTCAATATCACCACCGGACATTAATGAGTCGTTAAACCAACCTACTACATCGAAATTTTTGCGCCAAGTAATCATATTAGCGGTGACTGCCCAGCCACTTTTTGCATAAGATGCTTGATCAAAAGCATAGATTTTCTCATAAGTTTCAATAAGCGTTAGTTTTTCTGATTTAAAGAACAAGTCAATCCGACCTGCAATCCGTTCAGCTCCTGCTTCTAATCTTACGGCTGCATTTTTAATCCAGTCTGTATCAGGAATACAATCAGAATCCGTAAAAGCAATAATTTCACCTGTAGCTAAGGCTAAAGCCGCATTACGTGCTGCATAAGAGCCTGGCTTGCTTTGAGAGACCAATCTAAAATTTTCAGGTAAATTAAAATTAGGCTCGTGATCATCAGGATCATTGTTAACTATAATCACTTCAAAGGCATCAAAGGGATAACTCTGTGTCGCCAAAGCGTCAATACATAGTTTTAACCCATCCCAATTGTGGTAAGTCGGCACAATTACACTTACAAATTTATTCATGAATAAAATTCTTTATTTGATCTGTCGAACCCGCACGCGGCAAACCCGTCACACACAGCAGTTGTTGATTAAAGGTCATACTCCCCCCAGCCTCGATGAAACCTATCAGCAAATCCACATGTTAAGCGGAGATTTGTCAACGAATGGTCAACCAATCGGTATTTTTTTGATGAGAAACTGGTCAGTCTGCGCTGAATTGTGCCAAAATGCTTAAGTAACAACCATTTGCTGACCTGTCGCCGGTTTGCCTGCCTCCCGCCCAGCCACTATACTGCGGGCATACCTACAGTGCGGATGCCACCACCATGTTCCCGAAAATCCCCTACGGCGAAAGCAATTTCAAAAAAGTCATTGAAGAAGGCTTTGTCTATATCGACAAAACTGACTACATCCCTAAACTAGAAGCTGCCGGTAGCCATATTTTTCTGCTGCGCCCGCGCCGCTTCGGGAAAAGCCTGTTCCTGTCGATGCTCGAATATTATTACGACGTCGCCCGCAAGGATGAGTTTGAGACGCTGTTTGGCAAGCTGTACATCGGGCAACATCCGACGCCGTTACGCAACACTTACCCCGTGCTGTTCATGGACTTCACCGGAATTGATACCGAGGGCGGGCATGAGGCGATTTTCCAGCGTATTAATGAGAAGGTGGATACTTACCTGCTGAGTTTTCTGCGACGTTACGCTTATCCTGAGGCGACACAACAGGAAATTAAGGCAAAAACCTCTCCTGCTGCCAAAATAGAGCATTTTTTCGACCTACTCGAGGGGGAAAAAATCCTATTCCTGATCGACGAATACGATCACTTTGCCAACAGCATTCTGGCGGATGATCTCAAACTATTTCAGAAAATCATGGGTAAAGGCGGTTTTGTGCGTAGCTTCTACGAGGTGTTGAAAACCGCCACGCAGCGCGGAGTACTGGATCGGCTGTTTGTTACGGGCGTGACCCCGCTGATGCTGGACAGCATGACCAGCGGCTTCAACATCGGCAAAAACTTATCCTTACACGAAGATTTCAACGAAGCGATTGGCTTTACCGAGGCCGAAGTCAGCACCTTGTTACAACCATTGGCAGACCACTGTAGGCTGGGATTGGAGACACTGCGGGAGGATGCACGGCTGTGGTACAACGGCTACCGCTTCAACCTCAAAGCCGACACCAG
>NZ_FUYB01000033.1:8946-24522 GCF_900167255.1 Thiothrix eikelboomii | reverse complement strand
TTATTTCAAACCTATCCCAACCTACCTCTATCTAACTAAAAGTAGGTTGGGTGTTGAATACCTGCTTCACAGGGGCTGGTTTCGCGGGTCGCTTGCGCGCCAAGCCAGAGCCATCCTCTCCACAGGCAGACACCGTGTAACTCACGGCGTAGTGGGCTAAGTTAATAGCCGCGTTCACATCTCGGTCATGGCTTGCACCACAACACGGGCATTCCCACGATCGGATGGATAGCGGGAGTTTATCTACCTTTTCACCACACGCTGAACAGGTCTTGCTGCTGGCAAAGAACCTGTCTGCCACCACGACCACCGCACCCCGCATGGCTGCCTTGTATTCCAGTTGTCGCCGAAACTCAAAAAATCCCATGTCACTGATGGCACGGGATAAATGGCGGTTTTTCACCATGCCCGACACATTCAAATCTTCAATGCCGAGGGTGTGGAAACGGCGGGTCAAATCCGTGGTAAGTGGGTGCAAACTGGCTTGGCGGATGTTGGCAATGCGGGCGTGAAGTCTTGCCAGTTTTGCTTGGGCTTTAGCGCGGTTGGCGCTGCCTTTGGTCTTGCGGGACAGGCTGCGGGATAGCCGTTTGAGGCGGGAAAGCAAGGCTTTGTGCGGCTTCGCCCCGACCACTACTTCGCCCGTGGACAGCGTTGCCAGTGCAGATACGCCCAAATCCACCCCTACCACCACACCTTGGTTTTCGGCGGGCGGGAGGTGATTGTGGTCTTGCGTGTCCACGGTGATACTGGCGAACCACTGGTCGGCGGTGCGGGAAATCGTGGCGGAGAGAATTTTACCGGGAAAGCGTAACGTCTCCCGCATCCGCACTAACCCAAGGCTGGGAATGCGAATGCGGCAACCGTCAAAGGTGAACTGGTCGTTGGTGAGGGTGAAACTGTCACGGCTTTTGCCTTTCTTGTTGAATCGTGGGTACTTCGCACGTCCGGCAAAGAAGTTTGTGAAGGCTTGCCCCAGTTGGATGATCGCCATTTGTGGGGCATTTTTGGTGACTTCCAGCATCCACGGGAATTGTTCCCGTTTGATAGCGTTCAATTGGCGGCGTAGCGCCATCTGGTTGGGTTTGGGCTGGCTGTTGTCGTCTTTCCATGCCGCGTATTGGCTTTGCCATTCTGCCAATGCCCAATTATAGGCAAACCGCGCCGTACCCGCCGCCTTAGCAAAGTACGTGGCTTGTTTATTGTTGGGGTCAAGACGGATTTTGTGGCTGATGATCATGTGCGCGCATCCTCCACGGCTTGCTTTACTCCGTCCAGCAGCTTTTTGTTTTTGCGCGAACGTGAGCCATACAATCGTGCTGAGAAAATCGTGATGATTTCCAGCACATCGGTGGCCAAATCTTCCTCGAAAGCGGTGTCCTCGCCGTTGTTCACGATCACCACTTCCACGTGTTTCGCTTCACAGATGGAAAACACTAGTTCCGCCCCAAACCGCAGCAGGCGGTCTTTGTGGGTGATGACTAGCCGCCCGACATGCCCCGCCAGAATCTCATTGAGCAGGCGTTTCAGCCCTTTTTTGTAGTAGTTCATACCTGAACCAAGGTCAGATATTAGCTCGAATGTCCAGCCCTGTTGGGCGCAATACAATTCCAGCACTTGCTTTTGGCGTTCCAAGTCGGCTTTCTGATCGTGGCTGGATACACGGGCGTAGGCAAGTGTTTTGCGGCTGTCTTCGCTGGCACGGAACAGTTCCGGCTTGAGTTTCAACAGATCATAACGGCGGTGTTTGCCGGAGGTGTGTTCGGGAATTAACCGACCTTCCGCTTCCCAACGGCAGGGTCGGTACAGACACTCCAAGGAGTTTTGAGGCTTCACTGATCGGGACTAATCTATTCATATTGATGAGTACAGAGTAGATTTAATTAGGTTTAAAGAAAACAGATCAAACCCTGAAGCTAGCGGCTGAATCGGGCATAGTCAAGGCAGCTCAGCGACTAGGTTTGCACGAATCACAGCCGCCTTCGCAGCTGAGCATGTCCGCCTAAAGCGTCAGCTCGCTCAGCAAGCAGAGGAGTTGTCGATCTTAAAAAATGCGGCGACGTACTTCTCCAACAGGATGACCAGCAGCACTACAACCTAAAAACGGTCGCTGCCAGCTTGCAACGCCAAGGTCTGATTGTCAAAGTTGCCCGTAAGTTCAAGGCAACTAACTACAGCAAGCATAACTTGCTCGTGTTTCATAACCTGTAAATCAGGACTTTAGCACCACCGCGCCTAACCAGAAATGGGTGGGTGACATCACCTACCGGTGGACAGAGGCGGGTTGGCTCTATCTGGCCGTCATCCTTGATCTGTATTCTCGTCAGGTGATTGGCTGGTCAATGTCCGAACGGATGACTGCTGATCTCGTGTGTGATGCCCTGCGAATGGCTGTTTTCAAATATATATGTTGGTTAGCTTAATTGACTGCTATTGTTAATGATGTTTTTTGATTTGATTCTTGATTGAAATTTTTAATCTAGGTTTGGCAGTGTTAAGATTAATATTTGTCCAATTTGATTAGGGCTAATATTGATGGCGCAAGCGTATTCTCATCATCAAGATATTCTCCATTCCAAGCGTGCCAATATGTATTACCTTGAACACTGTCGTGTCATGGTGAAAGATGGGCGAGTAGTATTTTTAAAAACTGCTCAAGAAGAAAACCAGTATTGGAATATACCGATTGCCAATACCACAGTTTTATTGTTGGGTACAGGCACCTCAATTACCCAAGCCGCAGTACGCGATCTGTGTGGAGCAGGGGTAATGTTTGGGTTTTCTGGTGGTGGTGGAACACCCTTATTAGCGGCGACCGAAGTTAAACCTGCGAATGAAATTGAATGGTTGTCCCCACACAGTGAATATCGCCCCACCGAGTATTTACAAGCTTGGCTCAGTTTTTGGTTTGATCCACACAAGCGCTTAAGTATTGCCAAGTTGTTCCAAACTCAGCGTTTGCAGTATTTAGCCAAGGTCTGGGCTAAAGATAGAGTCTTAAAAAACTATGATTTTGCAGTGAACGATAGCCAATTAGATAAGACGCTGGCACGTTATCAGCAGGATATTCAAACCAGTTCGGATGTTACGAAATTGCTAGCGGCAGAAATGCAGCTCACCAAATCCTTATATGCATTTGCGGCGAATCGTACCCAAGCAGAAGGCTTTACCCGCGATCATGACCCCGCACAAACCGATAGCGCCAATAAGTTTTTAAATCATGGCAACTATCTAGCCTACGGTTTAGCCGCGACGTGTTTATGGGTCTTGGGTATTCCACATGGCTTTGCAGTGATGCACGGTAAAACCCGGCGGGGTGCTTTGGTATTTGATGTGGCTGATTTGATTAAAGATACCTTGGTGTTGCCGCTGGCATTTATTGCAGCCCACGAAGGCGATACCGAGCAAGAGTTTCGCCAGCGTTGTTTGCAAGCCTTTACTCAGCATGAAGCGCTGGATTTCATGTTTGATTGCGTGAAAGAGGCTGCACAAACAGGGTCGGCTTTATGATTGTCACCTTTGTTTCGCAGTGCCAAAAAAACTCCCTGAAACTCACACGGCAAATTTTAGATGCTTACGCCAATCGAATTGGTGAGCGTACTTGGCAAACCGTCATTACCCAAGAAGGCTTAAATGCCGTCAAAAGCCGCCTCGCTAAAACCGCCCGCAAAACTACAGCGGTGGCCTGTCACCGGATGCATGGCACGAGCCGAACCGAGTTAGTCTGGATTGTCGGTAATAAGCGCGAGTTTGATTTTACAGGCAATGTGCCGGTGAATCGTACCCAGCGCGATTTACTCAAAGAGCATTGGGAAAATGATTGGCAGTATTTGCAGCTGATTAAAGTTTTGGTAGCACTCTCGGCTTTGTTTCATGACTTTGGCAAGTCGTGGGATTATTTCCAGATTATGCTCAAAGATAATAAAAAACGTGACCCGATTCGGCATGAATGGATTTCACTCTTGCTATTCAAAGCACTGACTGATGGCAAAAGTGATCAGCAATGGTTGGGTGAATTGATTGCGCTCAGTAACCAGTCAGCAAAAGAACGCCAAGCTTTTACCAAACAACTCATTGAAACGGCTAAGCCCCCCATTGAGTCAAAAGACTACCCCTTTAATGAAAATTGGAGCAGTTTAGCCACTTGGATAGGCTGGCTGATTGTGACACACCACAAATTGCCCCACATGAGTGAAGCTAGTTTTTCGAGTGCAGGCGAAAAAAAGCAACTACGTTGGATAGTGCTAAAAAACATCCAACGCACGATGGGCTATATCAAACCTATCAATGAAAAGAAACCCGCCGAGCTTAAATGGAAATTTAGTCAAGGTTTGCCCTTATTATCTGAGGCGTGGTGTAAAGATGCGGCACGTTGGGCAAAGAAAGCTCAAGAATTATTGCCGCGTGTGCCAGAGGCTGAAACTAGCGAGCGCTTATTATTAACTTTAGCACGCTTGTCTTTGATGCTGGGTGATCATAATTATTCTTCAGCTGAAGCAGACAAGGGCTGGAAAACCAGTTTAGAACTCAATGCGAATACCGATAGAAAAACAGGTCAGCCCAAGCAAAAGCTCGATGAGCATTTAGTTCGGGTTGCGGAGGCAGCTTTAGAAATTACCCATTTTCTGCCGCGTTTTGAAACCGAACTACCCAAAGTCGACGAGTTACGTGCCTTACGCAAGCCTGCTAAGGGGATGTTTGCATGGCAGAATCAAGCCGTGCAGAAGCTAGCAGAATGGCATAAAGGGCATGATCTAGCCAAGCAAGGTTTTTTCGCGGTGAATATGGCGAGCACGGGTTATGGCAAGACTTTTGCTAATGCCAAAGTGATGGCTGCCTTACAAACAGATCATAGTTTGCGCTTTAACCTTGCTTTAGGTTTGCGTACTTTGACCTTGCAAACGGGGGATGAATACCGCGAAAAACTCCAGTTAGATAAAACCCAACTAGCAGTTTTAATCGGTTCGGCAGCGGTGCGCTTTCTACATGAGCAAGGCAAAGCTGAGCAAACCGCTGCCGCACAAGTAGAAGCGTTGGAAGCGGAATCGGGTTCGGCTTCAGAACAAGATTTAACCGCCGATTTAGAGCTGATTTATGAAATGGCGATTCCTGAAACGCGCTTTAGCACGATTTTAAAAAATACTAAAAGTCGCCAGTTGCTGTATGCACCCGTCGTGGTTTCCACGATTGACCACCTAATGCCTGCCACGGAAAGTACCGCAGGCGGTAAGCAGATTTTGCCGATCTTGCGTTTGATGTCGGCGGATTTGGTGATTGATGAAGTGGATGATTTTGACCAAAGCGACATGCCTGCAATTGCGCGCTTGGTGCATTTAGTCGGGATGTTGGGACGCAAGCTGATGATTTCCTCGGCGACCCTTCCGCCAGCGGTGGCTGAAGGTTTATTTCAAGCTTATCAAGCAGGCTGGAGGCTATTTGCCAACTCACGTAAGCGCCAAACGGAGGTCACAGCGTTTTGGTTGGATGAGTTTGGTGCACAGGTTGAGTTAATCCCCGACAGTGCGGCGTTTCAACAGGCGCATCAAGCCTTTGTCACTCAGCGTTTACGAGCTTTAGAGCGTGAGCCTGCTAAGCGCAAAGCTTTGATTCAAGCCATCGAGCGTTTGCCTGTGGATACTGAGCGCGAAGCGATTGAGCGAGCTTGGTTTGAGCGCATTTTGCAAGGCTGTATTGACTTGCATCGTGTGCATGCAGAGCACGATGAGGCCACAGGTAAGTACTTATCGCTAGGTGTGGTGCGGGTGGCGAATGTTGATCCGTGCATTCAATTGACACGCTATTTGTTGGATTGTGCATTGCCAGACGAGCTTGAAATTCGCGTGATGGCTTATCACGCTCGCCAAGTCTTATTGCTGCGTTCAGAGCAAGAGCATCATCTGGGTCAAGTGCTGAATCGGAAAAATGGGAAAAAGCCGCAAGATCATTTATTGATTAAGCGACACTTACAGGGAACTACCAAACCTCATGTGATCTTTATTCTGGTCGCCACACCTGTGGAAGAAGTCGGGCGTGACCATGATTTAGATTGGGCGGTGATTGAGCCGTCGTCGCTGCGTTCCATGATTCAAATGGCAGGACGGGTATGGCGACATCGCCCCATTCAAGAGGATTTAAAACCCAATATCCGGTTGCTCGAGCGCAATTTGAAAAGCTTGTTAAACAAGACAGAGGCACAACCTGCGTTCTATCATCCGGGCTATGAAAGTAAAGCGTATCTATTAAACAGCCACGGCTTAAAGGACTTGGTGGATGAGCAAGTGTTGGCAAATAAGTTAGATGCTGCGCCACGTATTCAAGCCGCTAACCCTTTGAAACCGCGTGAAATGCTGGCTGATTTAGAGCATCAAGTCTTGCAGGATGTTTTGCTCAAAACGGATTACCACCCGCGCCAAGTACAAGCGTGGTTGCATTGCGCCTATTACCTCACGCGCATGGCACAACAAGCCACTCCGTTTCGTGATTCTGATAAAGACAGCAATTTTAAATTACATCTGACCGAGGAGGAGGGTTTAGAGCTGCGTTTCCCTGAAGAGGATGGCAAGCGCGGTAAGGCAGCGGCGAATCTGCATATTGATACCTTGTCCGAAGCCTTGAAAAAACGCCTGTGGCTGCCCTTGGATTATGCAGAGTTGATTGCAAGCTACAGCCAGATTCGGGAGCGCAGTGTGCGCAGTACCTGTGAGTTTTTGGGGGAAGTGCGCTTGGAGGATCGAGAAGGGGAGACGCATTTTGTCTTTGCGCCAGAATTAGGATTTCAACGGCGCAAAGCTTAAAAGAGGTTGTTTTAATCCTCCCAAGGATTGAACAGTAGTGCGCCAGTGGGAACGAAGTCAGCCACATTGCGGGTCATGACGGTTAAACCATGACGTAAGGCAGTAGCAGCAATTAAGCCATCATTGGCTGCGACGATACGCCCTGAGCGTTGGGCTTTAGCGGTCATTTCGCCCCAAAGGCGTACTGTTTCCAAATCAATTGACAGGATACGGTCATGGTAGTGCGTTTCGAGGGTGTTTAGCCATCGCCTTAAGTCGCGTTTGCGTTGGCTGTCATCCAAGAGGGCCTTTAGTGATCTCGCCAATGGTAACGACGCTGACGAATAAACCAGAGCTTTGCCGTGCCTCTACTGCTTGGCGAACCTGTAATGGGCAAGTGGGCTTGCGTAATTCGGAGAGTATGCAGGTATCAAGCAGCACTCTCATAAGTCCACAGCTCGCATCGGAGAAGGATCGCGTTTTAAATCAAGGTCATTCAAATCAGGCGTACTCTCTAAAAGAAATTGTCGGAAATTCGGGCGTTCTCCCAGCAGGCGTTGGTAGTCCTGTAAGGAGAGAATCACAACCGATTCGTCGCGCCGCAAAATTTGTTGCGGGCCTTGGCTCAGTGCAAGTTTTACCACTTCACTAAAGCGATTTTTAGCATCTGCTAAGCGCCATTGCATCATAAGCTGCCTCCTTGTGAGCTAGCTAATCTAGCTAGAAGCATGGGCAGATTAAGCGGTTAAGTCAAATACAGATAATAGGGGGTGAGATAAACGATGCTTGTCTTTGAAGCCAAGTGCATTTTTGTAGAAAGGATTATTTTATGAGCAATCCGATTGTCACGTTTTTAGATGGACGTAAGCAGAAGCCTTTGAAGGAAGGTAAAAAGTCCGCTGCCGAGATTGAGAGTGATTATTCCACCTTGGTGTGGGTGGCGAATGCGGCACAGCGGGCTGCACAGCTGAGTTTGGTGTCGCATCCGGCGAAGTTTAGTCATCCTGATGCGCGGGCTACGCCGGTATTATTTGTAGGTGAGTATAAAGCCGATGGCTTTCTGCGTTCAGGCAATGCATGCGCAGGGCAGGATGTGGTGGGCAATGCGGCGGCTTTGGATGTGTATGCGTTTTTAAGTTTGTCGCTGGAGGATGGGCAAACCGTCTTGCAGCATTTTGAAGCGCAAACAGCGCAGTTAAAGGGCTTATTAGGTGCGGATGAAGACACCTTTCAAGCGTGGCGTCAGTCATTTTTGCAAATCAAAAATAATGCGGAAGGGAATAAAACCCACCCGAATGTGAAGCAGGTCTATTTCCTGGTGGAAGACAGTTATCACTTGTTATCCGTGTTGTATCCGTCGGGCTTGATGACTGAGCATCGCGAGCGTTTACGCAATATGAAGTTTTCTGAGGCGACTAAATTGGCGCGAGAGGCACGTCGCAAGGGGCAGTTTCATGCACAGGGTTTTGCGGATATGGCCGGTATGTTGACTCAGCATTTTGGGGGTACCAAGCCGCAAAATGTCAGTAAGCTGAATAGCAATAATGGTGGTGAAGCTTGGCTATTGCCTTGTTTTCCGCCGGAATTGGATAGCCGCTATCTTCGTTTGCCCAAGACGGATTTTTTTAAAACGCTCTACAGCAAAGATAAGGATTTGCAAGAGCTACTGGCAGGCTTGCATAAGCTGTTTGCTATTGAGCATTACACCAATGTGGCGATACGAGAGCAGCGCAAGCGCCTAATGGCGCAGGTGTTTGAATGGGTGTTGGAGCGTGCCATGCGTTTGCAATTGCAGCCAGCCGCTTGGTCAACGGCGCAAGGTTTTGAACTGCCCTTAGCGCAGCAGCTTTGGCTGGATGCGGCTTTCCTAGATCAACGGGCAACGCATGTGACTTGGCAAGAAGACATCGCTGAGGCGGTGATTGCTTGGTTTATACCTACCTATAATCGCTCGCGCTCGAAAAATGATGCTGTGACTTTAGGCGTGACAGAAGTGACTGCGTTTCAGAATGAATTAGTGACCTACTTCCGCCAGCATAAGGATTACCTCCAATGAGCCACTATCTATTGCTCAAGCGTTTGCGGGTGCAAAACGCGAATGCTTTATCCAGTGCCTTTACCTTTGGCTTTCCGGCGGTGACTGCGTTTATGGGCTTGGCGCATAAACTCCAGCGGGAGCTGAATCCTGACCATTCGGCGCATGAATTTCAGTGCTCAGGTGTAGGCATTGCCAGTCACAGTTTTACGATGCAAGACCATCAGGAAGGCTATAACCGCTCCTTAAAGCTCACCGCCAATCCTTTGGATAAAGACGGTAATCGACCTTCATTTGTCGAGGAAGGGCGCTGCAACTTGACCGTTTCCTTGTTGCTGGAAGTCAAAAATCTCCCCACAGGGCGCGATTATGATGAGCTGCCAGCACGCATAAAGCAGTTGTTATTAAGTCGCTTTAAATTAGCAGGTGGCGATATTCTCGATGTTAAGGTAGTGGATTTTATTGAGGATGAAGATAAAGCCTTACGCAGCCTCATGCCTAGCTATGTACTGATGGAGCGGCGCGATTTAATGCTGGAAGCGATGCAAAGTGGGCAAGACGCTTTGGATGCTTTGCACGGGGCGCTGCAACTGAATCACACCTGCACTGAACTTGATGATGACAAAGGACAATGGCAAACCAGCCGCACGCATAAGGGTTGGATAGTCCCGATTGCGACGGGTTTTCATGCCCTTACGCCTGCCGCGCTCGCCGAAAATCAACGGGATAGCAGCACCCCCCATCGTTTTGCTGAATCGGTAGTGACTTTGGGTGAATTTAAGATGCCGATTCGTTGCGAGAGCGTGAATGAAATTATTTGGCGCTATCAACAGGATGGCGATTTGTATTTATGTACTCAGCAGGCCGCTGAACTTAATGTTTAAAAAGGAGAATTAACATGGCGAAAGAACCTAAAAAGGGCAAAGCAAGCATGCCGTCCGTCTTGGCATTTGAGAAAAAATTAGTGCCGTCCGATGCGCAACTATTTGCAGTGAGTTGGGGCGAGCGGCAGGGCAAAGCGCAAGGCTTGAAATTACAAGTGAAGTCGGTGCGTGGCACGATTTCCAATCGTTTATCCACTGCCTTGGAAAATGACCCCGCCAAACTGGATGCGGAAGTCGAAAAGCCTAATCTACAGACGGTCGATCATTGTGCCTTACCGAATGATAAAGATACTTTAAAGGTGCGTTTCACGCTCAAGGTGTTAAGTGGTGTGCAGACTCCATCCGCGTGCAATAACCAAGCGTTTAATGAAACCTATAAAACAGCCGTGCAAGGCTATGTGGAGAAAACAGGCTTCAAAGAATTAGCGCAACGCTATGCCACCAATCTTGCTAATGCGCGGTTCTTATGGCGTAACCGTGTGGGGGCGGAGCAGCTTGAGGTGCGGGTGACACATGTGCGCGGTGAAGAAAAAACGCAGTGGGTTTTTAATGCGCGGGAAATTGGTTTAAACGGTTTTGATCATCCTCAAGTGCAAGCCTTGGCTGAGGTGATTGCTGCGAGTTTAAGTGGTCAAACTGATTTTGCACTCTTGGATATTGAAGCGTATAGCCAATTAGGTGAGGGGCAAGAGGTTTATCCGAGTGAGGAGTTGGTGACGGACAAAGGTGATAAAAGCAAGATTTTGTATGATACCGAGGGGATTGCCGCGCTGCATTCGCAAAAAGTCGGTAATGCCTTACGCACGATTGATACTTGGTATGCCGATAGTGTGGAGCGTCCGATTGCAGTCGAGGCCTATGGTGCAGTTACCAATTTGGGAACAGCCTATCGTAAGCCGACCGAGAAAAAGGACTTTTACACGCTATTTGATAGGTTCGGTACAGGCGAAACGATTGGCGAGAATGAAGCACATTATGTGATGGCTATGTTGGTGCGTGGCGGTGTGTTTGGTCAGTCCTCGAAGTAGGGGAAATTATGTATCACTATATTGAATTAAGTTGTCTACCGGATGAGGGTGTACCTGCGGCCTTTATTCTGGGTAAGGTGATGGATACGGTGCATTTGTGCTTAGTCAACTTGCAAAAGGAGTTGGGGCATAATCCGGTCGGTTTGAGCTTGCCAGAGTATCGCTATCAGCAGGATGAGCAGGGCAAATTGCAGGAGGCGAGCCTTGGTAGCAAATTACGCTTGATTAGTTTAGAGGCAGCGTCTTTAGAGCGGTTGCACTTAAAAGCGCAACTACGACGGTTGGAGGATTATGTCCATCAGCGCCAAAGCTCGATTGAACGTCCGAATCTAAGTTTTTCAACCTTTCAACGAGTACATGTTAAGTCGTCGGTAGAACGCTTGATTCGCCGTCGTATGCACTCTTTGGGTGAATCCTTAGAACAAGCTCAAGCCGCATTCAAGGATTTTGAGGAAGCACGTAGCGATTTGCCGTTTATACATTTGCATAGCCATAGCAGCGAACAAGCTTTTCGTTTGTTCATTCAGAAACGGCCAGCCTCTAAACCAGACCATTGGCAATTTAGCTCGTATGGTTTGAGCACCACCGTGGGTGTACCGGATTTCTAACCGCTACCCCAATTTTGGCAACGTCAAAATCGCTCTTTAACAATCAAACACTTAGCGAAACGCTTAAAAAAAGGGGTAAATACTAAAATTTACCTTTTTTTGTTTGAAAAACGGGGACTTATCGCGTTATAGTCTCTGTTCACTGCCGGATAGGCAGCTTAGAAAATCATCGACATTTATTGGGTTATCGAGGCAATGTTCACTGCCGGATAGGCAGCTTAGAAATTATCTTTTTCGCTAGGTTCATCCATACTATTGTTCACTGCCGGATAGGCAGCTTAGAAAGATAATAATAAGAATGATGACAACGGTAGCTAGTTCACTGCCGGATAGGCAGCTTAGAAATGATACCAGAAGCAGCTGTTCAAGCTGCCAGTGTTCACTGCCGGATAGGCAGCTTAGAAAGTTATTATTGCCGCGCTACTTACCTTGCTGATGTTCACTGCCGGATAGGCAGCTTAGAAAACATCCGGCAAGTAGTCGGAGTTATTGAAGTCGTTCACTGCCGGATAGGCAGCTTAGAAATTCACCCGATGCTATATCAGCACAGACAAGCCGTTCACTGCCGGATAGGCAGCTTAGAAACTCCGCTAAATCTCGCAGCATGTCAATACTTAGTTCACTGCCGGATAGGCAGCTTAGAAATTAAAGTATCGCGTTAATAATGGAGCTGTATCGTTCACTGCCGGATAGGCAGCTTAGAAAAGCTTTACAAGGGCGTATTTGGTGCTGACTTTGTTCACTGCCGGATAGGCAGCTTAGAAAAAGGAGGCCAACGGGCAAGGCGCAATGCGAGCGTTCACTGCCGGATAGGCAGCTTAGAAAACCGGCCCGCATGCATTCATGGCGCAGATTTGGTTCACTGCCGGATAGGCAGCTTAGAAAGATACCTTATAAGCGTGGGCGCGTGGGTAAAGGTTCACTGCCGGATAGGCAGCTTAGAAATTTAAGCGGAATAGAAACGTATTGAAAAACTCGTTCACTGCCGGATAGGCAGCTTAGAAACGTAAGCATGGGCTGGATTAAGCATTGCACCTGTTCACTGCCGGATAGGCAGCTTAGAAATTGCTAATCCCGTACTTATCAGCAAGCTCCCTGTTCACTGCCGGATAGGCAGCTTAGAAAATCGTTTCGTGGGCAACGGCGTTATTGACGGCGTTCACTGCCGGATAGGCAGCTTAGAAATGATGAATGTATAATAGACTCAATTTGGGTCTGTTCACTGCCGGATAGGCAGCTTAGAAAGCTAGCACGCTGATGAGCGGGGATGCCGATTTGTTCACTGCCGGATAGGCAGCTTAGAAAATCACCAGCGCCACAAAATAAATATGCATGCCGTTCACTGCCGGATAGGCAGCTTAGAAAATACCCAAGGCAGCGGCAATCGCTTTGCGTCCGTTCACTGCCGGATAGGCAGCTTAGAAACCGCTGACGCTCACGAATGGCTGCAATGGATAGTTCACTGCCGGATAGGCAGCTTAGAAATCAGCCTCATAAATGAGCTGCCGATCATTTTCGTTCACTGCCGGATAGGCAGCTTAGAAATTTGACTACAGTGCCTGTGGCTGGGGGGAGTAGTTCACTGCCGGATAGGCAGCTTAGAAAACCACTCGACGAGCCGCCTGCGCTCGTCGAGGGTTCACTGCCGGATAGGCAGCTTAGAAAATTCCAGTTAACATCATTAACTAACGTATTGTGTTCACTGCCGGATAGGCAGCTTAGAAAAGACGGCTTAGTCTCAACCTGCACTAATACACGTTCACTGCCGGATAGGCAGCTTAGAAAACTTCAGGCGGTACCGGTTTGCTTTGTACCAGGTTCACTGCCGGATAGGCAGCTTAGAAAATCGGGAAGTGTTGCCAGCACTCCAACAAAACGTTCACTGCCGGATAGGCAGCTTAGAAATCAAGATAAGCATTTGAATGGCAGAACCAAGCGTTCACTGCCGGATAGGCAGCTTAGAAAATACGGATGTTTCCAAAGGTATTGGTAAATACGTTCACTGCCGGATAGGCAGCTTAGAAATCAAGATAAGCATTTGAATGGCAGAACCAAGCGTTCACTGCCGGATAGGCAGCTTAGAAAATACGGATGTTTCCAAAGGTATTGGTAAATACGTTCACTGCCGGATAGGCAGCTTAGAAACACTGCTTCTTAGCGCTATCTATCGCGTCAATGTTCACTGCCGGATAGGCAGCTTAGAAATCGACATTGGCCCAACCATCGTTAGGAATGATGTTCACTGCCGGATAGGCAGCTTAGAAAGTTGCTGTTCACGATAGTTTCCTCTTTCATCAGTTCACTGCCGGATAGGCAGCTTAGAAATCTTTCCGCTGAACCCTTCTCCTTTTTCCCAGGTTCACTGCCGGATAGGCAGCTTAGAAAGTCACAGAGCGTGTGTTCCTCACGCCTTTTATGTTCACTGCCGGATAGGCAGCTTAGAAAACTACATGGGTCTAAAATTCTAGCTGCTGCTGGTTCACTGCCGGATAGGCAGCTTAGAAATATCAAATTGATAGTATAAAACAATCAAAATGGTTCACTGCCGGATAGGCAGCTTAGAAAGAAGATTAACGATGGTGTCTGTAGCAGTATGAGTTCACTGCCGGATAGGCAGCTTAGAAAACTAGCTTGTAAACAGTACGACGGGATAGGTCGTTCACTGCCGGATAGGCAGCTTAGAAATGCAAAGACGATTACGCAAGATATGAAGATGCGTTCACTGCCGGATAGGCAGCTTAGAAACGTAAAAATCGGCGATTTTCTTAAAGAGTCTGGTTCACTGCCGGATAGGCAGCTTAGAAATCATTGAGGAGCACCACGCGCCTTTAACGCTCGTTCACTGCCGGATAGGCAGCTTAGAAAACCGCTGTAGGCCACACCGTCAAAGCGCTTAGGTTCACTGCCGGATAGGCAGCTTAGAAATTCAAATGTACCCCCGCAATCTGATGCGCATTGTTCACTGCCGGATAGGCAGCTTAGAAACTTGAACGCTACCGCGTGGAAGAAATGGCAATGTTCACTGCCGGATAGGCAGCTTAGAAAGTACCAGCAATGCGCTTGTCGCGCTCAGCGTTGTTCACTGCCGGATAGGCAGCTTAGAAAAAATTCGGGGAGCAAAAAAAGAGGTGGTGCAAGTTCACTGCCGGATAGGCAGCTTAGAAAGTTCCACGTAGTGCGTAAGTAATCAAGTATGCGTTCACTGCCGGATAGGCAGCTTAGAAAATTAGCTAAACACCAGTGAGCGACCAGCGACCGTTCACTGCCGGATAGGCAGCTTAGAAAATTTGCATAATGCTTGGCTGGTCGCCAAGCGAGTTCACTGCCGGATAGGCAGCTTAGAAAGCCTGTTAGCCCACTAAATGCAACATAATCATGTTCACTGCCGGATAGGCAGCTTAGAAAAACTCAAAAAAGACGGCGATCAAACCTTCGTAGTTCACTGCCGGATAGGCAGCTTAGAAAAGAAGCAATTATCCTATTGGGTGCTTGCCAGCGTTCACTGCCGGATAGGCAGCTTAGAAAAATGACATTAAAACCATTCTTTAAGGTTAAACGTTCACTGCCGGATAGGCAGCTTAGAAATTTCAGCTCCACGCCGGTGACGCGATACACGAGTTCACTGCCGGATAGGCAACTTAGAAAGCACTCTCTCCATACTGCACGTAAAATACACCGTTCACTGCCGGATAGGCAGCTTAGAAATATGGCACATTTAACGACGTGACGGGTTGCATGTTCACTGCCGGATAGGCAGCTTAGAAATTGCTGTTGTTCTGGTGGAACGTCAGGACAAAGTTCACTGCCGGATAGGCAGCTTAGAAATTCAAATGTACCCCCGCAATCTGATGCGCATTGTTCACTGCCGGATAGGCAGCTTAGAAAAGTAGCTTTAGTTGATGAATCCAGCATACTTAGTTCACTGCCGGATAGGCAGCTTAGAAAAAGTTAAAACAAGAAGTTTAGGAGGTTGAAGAGTTCACTGCCGGATAGGCAGCTTAGAAAAAACCAGATGCGCTAGTCGATTTTATTACTCAGTTCACTGCCGGATAGGCAGCTTAGAAAGCAACGTCGAAGCAAAACAGTTTGCTCATTCAGTTCACTGCCGGATAGGCAGCTTAGAAATATGGCACATTTAACGACGTGACGGGTTGCATGTTCACTGCCGGATAGGCAGCTTAGAAAGCCTTGGGCGCTATGGGTTGCGCTGTTTGAGCGTTCACTGCCGGATAGGCAGCTTAGAAAACC
>NZ_FUYB01000033.1:0-6178 GCF_900167255.1 Thiothrix eikelboomii | reverse complement strand
ATGTTGGTTCACTGCCGGATAGGCAGCTTAGAAAAGCGCGGGTCGGGTGGTAGGCAGTCACCCGTGGTTCACTGCCGGATAGGCAGCTTAGAAACGGCAGGTAGGCCGTATGCCACATCAAACAAAAAGGCTGCATAAGTTGTGGCGCTTAAGGGGTTAGGCATAGCTGATTGATCCTGATAAACGCTTAATTGATAAGTGGATGGGCTAGTGCTCATCTAATCCCCAAGCCTTAAAAGCGCAAATGCTTGACCGATAAACCGTTATTGATCAATTCATTGAGCGAGTCAATGCCAATTTGTAAATGTTGATCCACGAAGGCTTCACTGACTTTTTTATCACTGGCTGCTGTTTTTACCCCTTCAGGTTCCATCGGGCGATCAGAAACCAGCAATAAAGCACCGACTGGAATTTCATTAAAGAAGCCTGCACTAAAAATGGTCGCTGTTTCCATATCAATCGCCATGCAGCGAATGCTTTTTAAATAGGCCTTGAAAGTTTCATCATGTTCCCAGACACGGCGGTTGGTGGTGTAAACTGTACCTGTCCAGTATTCGCGCTGATATTTACGCGAGATAGTGGTAGACACCGCTTTTTGCAAACTAAAGGCAGGTAAAGCAGGCACTTCAGCGGGGAAATAGTCGCTGGAAGTACCTTCACCACGAATTGCAGCAATCGGCAGAATCAAATCACCGAGTTGATTTTTTTTCTTCAAGCCCCCGCATTTGCCTAAAAACAACACGGCTTTGGGGTGCACGCCGCTGAGTAAATCGAGCACGGTGGCCGCATTGGGGCTGCCCATGCCAAAGTTAATAATCGTCATATTATTCGCGGTCGCATTCGGCATACTGCGGTCAGCCCCAAGAATCGGCACATTATGCCAGCGTGCAAAGATTTCCACGTATTGGTTGAAATTGACCAGCAAAATGTATTGCCCAATGGTTTCTGGAGTTAAGCCGGTATAGCGAGGTAGCCAATTAGCTACGATCTCTTGTTTGGTACGCATAAGATTTTCGTCCTTATTGTTATTAGTTGAAGCCTGACTGTGGTGTCAGCTTAAAAATAGATGAAGGGAAGTATAGAGTTTAATTTTTTTAGAAAGTTCCTCGCTGGCTAAGTAGGGCTACAAATTTAAGCATCTTAGCTCAAGTTTGCAAGTAGGGTTTGTCCTTGCTGCCAATCGCGCTGCTGTACTCGAGCGAGGCTAATATTTTAAACCCAATTGGCTCTTGGTTGATTTCCAAAGAGCCAATTCAGCCTTGATCCTAAGTTTTTACTCCATCTCTACCACTAAATCCCCTTGTTCCACCAATTCACCTTGATGCAAATGAACTTGCTTCACTTTGCCAGCAGCCGGGGCCGTAATAGTCGTTTCCATTTTCATGGCTTCAATCACGAACAGCGGGGTATTTTGCTCTACTTCTTGGCCGGGTTTGACCATGATGGCAGAGAGTTTACCTTGCAAGGAAGTACCAATTTCTTTCTCGCCAACTGCTTTGCGATTGCTGGCTTTGGTGGGTTTCACCGCAAGATCACGCACGGTGACTGAGCGAATCTGGCCGTTGAAGTCAAAGGTGACAATGCAATTGCCATTTTCATCGGCATCCGAGCGATACAGCAAGCGCACGATCAGGACTTTTCCTTGACCGAGTTCGACTAACACCTCTTCATTAATCTTGAGGCCATAGAAAAATAGAGGGGTCGGTAGGTGGCTCACATCGCCGTATTCCTGCTGATGTTTATAAAACTCTTTATAAACAGCGGGATACATTTTGTAGGATAAGAAATCGAGGAAGCTGCGATCCACATCAAACGCTTGTTTGAAGGCAGCAAATTCAGCCTCCAAATCAACTGGCTTCATGTGATCATTCGGGCGACCCGCATTCGGTTTTTCGCCTTTGAGCACAATGTCACTGAGTTGAGTCGGGAAGCCACCGGGGATTTGCCCTAAGCCACCTTTGAATAAATCAATCACCGAATCAGGGAAGGCGAGGGTGTTACCACGTTCCATCACATCTTGTTCAGTCAAACCATTGGAGGTCATGTAAATCGCCATGTCCCCCACCACTTTGGAGGAGGGAGTAACTTTAACAATATCGCCGAACATGCGATTCACCACCGCATAATTCTCTTTCACTTCTTCAAACTTATGCTCTAAACCTAAAGCAATCGCTTGGGGGCGCAAGTTAGAGTATTGGCCGCCGGGAATTTCATGGTTATATACTTCCGCTGTGCCTGCTTTGAGGCCCGATTCAAACGGATAGTACATTTCCCGCACGTCTTCCCAATAGTTGGCGTAATCATTCAAGGAACGCAGATCAAATTTTTGCTCACGGGGCTGGCCTTCCATGGCGGCAATCAGTGAGTTCAAATTGACTTGTGAAGTGAGACCCGACATCGAACTTAAGCAGCCATCGACCACATCAACACCGCATTCAATCGCTTTCAATAAAGTCGCAGCTTGAATCGAAGCGGTATCATGGGTATGTAAATGAATCGGAATACTGACGGCTTCTTTTAAGGCAGGAATCAGTTTGGCAGCGGCATAAGGCTTCAATAAGCCCGCCATATCTTTGACTGCGAGCATGTGTGCACCCGCATCTTCAAGCTGTTTAGCTAGATCGAGATAATATTGCAGATTGTATTTGTAGCCCGGATCGGTGCGGAGCACATCGCCCGTATAGCAAATCGTACCTTCGGCAATTCCACCCGTGCGTTCACGCACCACTTGAATGGATTTACGCATGCCTTCGATCCAGTTTAAGGAGTCGAAGATACGGAAAACATCAATCCCTTGTTGCCATGATTTCTCGATGAAGGCTTCAATCAGATTATCAGGGTAAGCGGTATAACCAACGGCATTCGAGCCACGGAACAGCATTTGGAAGAGAATATTCGGGACGGCTTCGCGCAATAATTTTAAACGATCCCACGGGCATTCATGCAAGAAGCGCATCGACACGTCAAAGGTTGCTCCCCCCCACATTTCTAAAGAGAAGATTTGTGGATGGTTTTTGGCAAAGCCTTCAGCGACCCGTAGCATGTCATCCGTCCGTACCCGCGTCGCGAGCAAAGATTGATGCGCATCCCGCATAGTTGTATCTGTGTAGAAAATATGCGGTTGGTCTTTGACCCATTGGCAGAATTTTTCTGCACCCAGTTCGGTGAGCCTATTTTTTGTGCCTTTGGGGTAGTCGCCCACAATCGGGAAATCTGGCAGGATAGGTTTGCGGAAGTGCTTGTTCCGGTCTGGCTTTTTAACATCAGGATTGCCATTCACCGTCACATTGGCGACGAATTTAAGGGTCTTGGTGCCACGGTCAAAGCGTTGTGGGGTGTGGAAGAGCTCTGGATGTTGGTCAATGAAAGTGACCGTGCATTTACCAGCGGCGAAGACGGGATGCTCCAAAACATTTTCTAAGAAACCAATATTGGTTTTGACGCCACGAATCCGAAATTCTTTCAAGCCTCGTAAATTACGGCTAATCGCGCCGTCTAAAGTTCGACCCCAAGAGGTGACTTTCACCAGCATCGAATCAAAGAACGGCGAAACTTTCGCCCCCGGATAAGCTGCACCCACATCTAAACGAATCCCAAAACCACCCGTAGAGCGATAGGCGATAATCGTGCCGTAGTCCGGTTTGAAACCATTTTCGGGGTCTTCAGTGGTGATCCGACATTGTACGGCATAACCATTGCAGCGAATTTCATCCTGCGATTGGATATTAATGCCGTTATCACTGAGCTTACGTCCATCAGCGACCAGAATCTGGCTACGTACAATGTCGATGCCAGTGATTTGTTCCGTGATGGTGTGCTCGACTTGCACCCGTGGATTGACTTCAATGAAGTAAATATTTTCCTCAGCATCCACTAAGAACTCGACCGTGCCTGCACAGGAATAATCAACATGACGGGTAATCGCTAAGGCATAATCATACAGCTTTTGGCGGGTTTCATCTTTCAAGCCTGTGCTGGGGGCGACTTCCACTACTTTCTGGAAACGGCGTTGTACCGAGCAATCACGCTCATACAGGTGAATTAAGTTGCCATGCGTATCACCGAGGATTTGCACCTCGATATGCTTCGGTGAGTCGATATATTTTTCTAGGAAGACGGTGTTATCACCGAAGGCTTTGAGCGCCTCATTGCGTGCATCGTTATAAGCTTTTTCTAGCTCATCTGCTTTGCGCAAGACGCGCATGCCCCGTCCGCCACCACCCGCTGCGGCTTTCAGCATCAAGGGATAACCAATGCGATCTGCTTCTTTGCGCGCAATTTCTAAACTAGTTAATCGCTCACGGCTGTCTTGAATAATTGGCAAACCCGCAGCAATGGCAATTTCTTTGGCAGCGACTTTATCACCGAGCTTTTCCATCGCCTCAGGGCTAGGGCCAACAAACACGATGCCTTCTTCCCGACAGCGCCGCGCAAAGCGGACGTTTTCAGATAAGAAACCATAACCCGGATGAATCGCAGATACGCCATAGCGCTTAGCAATTTGAATAATGCCTTCAATATCAAGATAAGGCTTTAAAGGTTCATCATCAGCACCAATTTGGTAAGCCTCATCTGCTTTATAACGGTGCGGTGAGAAGCGATCTTCATAGGTGTAAATGGATACCGTCTTTAAACCCAACTCAGCAGCAGCTCGTAAAATCCGAATGGCAATCTCGCCACGGTTGGCGATTAGGAGCTTTTTAATCTTCAAACCCATGTAACCTTGACCTCGTAAGTAAGATGTTTAACCCAGCCTAACAGGGGGTAATCAGCTTGTAATGCTAGGCTAGTATAACGGTTTTAAGGCTTGGAGGCAGGATTCATGCCAGACTTTTGTGCATGGTGCTTGAGTGGTTTAGGCTTGCTCGACAGCAAAGCCGACGATATTCCGATCTTTCTTACTAAACTCGACCCCGATGAGATAAATCGGTTGATTCAGATGGCGGTATTTATCCGCGTAGTGTCGGTCTTGCAATTGCTGCAAGGCTTTGCTTTTGCCGCGTGGCTTACTATTCACGACCTTAAATTCAAATAAGTAAACCTGCTGATTGAATTTCAAAGCCATATCTAAGCGTCCGAGATTACTAGCATCCTCAACGATGATATCTAAACCTAAAGCCGCGAAATAAGAATAAAAGACACTGGCATAAAAGCCCTCATACTCTTGAATCTTATTACTGTTATACCAATTATTCGGGATACTCGCATAGAAGGCATGAAAGATTCCCTTGAGTCCCTCGAAGTCATTCTTCAACAGCAAACGATATAATTGAGCGCTGTTGACAGCCTGCTTGGATTTGTCCTTGACTAAAACGGCCAGCAAGCTTTCGTTTAAACTCTGCCGTACTTCTAAATTAGGAAAGCCTAAATGGAAGTAATCTTGTTGAGCAATGCGTTCCGCTTGTTTAATCGTGAGATAACCCGTTTGAAATAATAAGGCTTCGGTGGCTATGTCTTCAATGTCAAAGCTAGACAGCACTTGATTGCTTGTAAAGGTCTGATCTAAAGATAAAGATGTAACTTGACGTTTGAATAACAGATTAACTAAGAAGCTGGGTGTGCCCGTTTCAAACCAGTAATTCCCAAACTGGCGACTCCTAAATAAATGTAAAATATCAAAAGGATTGTAAACCCCTTCACCCAACCAGTTATAACCGTTATACCAATGTCGAATTTCTTCTCGATCCAAGTCTTCTAACTCAGGACTAAAGATAGTATCAATATCCGTATCGGTGTAGCCACAAATACTGGAATAGTGAGCATCTAAACTAATATCCAGTAAGTTATTCAAACCCGAAAACAAACTCACTTTTGAGAATTTACTGACTCCCGTTAAAAAGCTGAATTTGATATAGGCATCATAATCCTTGATCGTGCTATAGAAGCCCCGTAAAAAATCCCGATTGGCTTTAGCGACCTCGGGATAATCAAGGGCATCTAAAATCGGTTTATCGTATTCATCAATTAGAATCACCACCGGCTGTTGGGTTTGCTGCTGTAATTGTAAAATCAGATCAGCAAAGCGCCCACCGACATGCTCAAAGCGTGCTGTGATTCCAAACTGCTGTTCTAGATGACTGAGTTGGGTATCTAAGGCATGGGTGAGGCCTTGGATGTCCGTGAATTTGCCGCTGCCAAAGCTAAAGCGCAATACCGGATACTTGACCGACCAATCCCA
>NZ_FUYB01000032.1 GCF_900167255.1 Thiothrix eikelboomii | reverse complement strand
GATTCATGGACCTGATAGCTCAAACCTAAGTGGAACAACGTGCGGTACTCTCGCCAGTAACCTAGGGTCAATAATAGTTGATCCTCTAGGCTTAACGGGCTGGGGCGACCCGACTTCTTCTTCGTCAACTCGCCTGCTTTGAGCACTTCAAGCAGTTCGTGAAAGAGTGGCAGGGGGATTCCTACTCCGCGTTTGAACGCCGAGGGGGGTAGAGTTTTCAGGGTTAGGTAGTTCATTCTTAACTTTATAGGCGAAAATGACTACTTTCGCAAGAGGTCTACTATTTTCATTTGTGAATAAATTTTACAAATAAAAAACTCTTGTGTAATATTTATTCAGAGTGTTTCCAAGGGTGATGGATAGAATCAGTTTAAAGGGGGAATTATGGAGAATGCATTAGCTGCGTTTTCATTTTACGATGATAGTTTAAATAGGTCTGGAACCAATGGTGAGTTAGATATAATGAGTGGACAGCCATTAAAAAAGCGTGGACGACCCAAAGGGGCTAGTTCAGCGACTATATCAGAGGTTAGACAACAGGCTGCCGAAGAAAAACGGCAGTTAAAAAGTGAATATAATAACAAAATTATTGAGCTAGAAACGACACTAGAAGCGTTGCAAGTTCAGTATGATGCAGATTTTCTGCGTTTAGAGCAGGAGTTAGAAGTACTGCGTAAGTGGGAGTTATATTATCAACAAGCCTTGGGGGTGCGTTTAGAAGAAGTCGCGATGCACCTCTATGACACCCTGGTCAATTGGGGCGATGCGGAGCTTGCTGAAGCACAAATTGATAAGCGCAAACGGGGTCGACCCCGTAAAACGCTGAAATAGAGCTAGCGCTGTATCTAAAATCAGAGGAGCAAATGTTCGAGTATCCTCTGATAAATGCGAGTCAGTTTAGATAAATCATTTATATTTACATATTCATTAATTTGATGAATGCTGGCGTTACACGGTCCTAATTCGAGTACCTCCGCGCCCGTCGGTGCAATAAAGCGCCCATCTGAAGTTCCCCCTGATGTCGACAATTCAGTTTCTATATTGAGGATTTCTTGAATGGCTTTAACTGTCGCTGCCACTAATTTGCCGCGTGCGGTTAAAAAAGGTTGACCCGATAAACTCCATTCTAAAGAATAATTTTTAACATATTTATTTAAGATAGTCGTAGTTCGTTGTTTAATTTCCTCTTCAGTTAATTCGGTAGAAAAGCGGAAATTAATTAAGGCTTCGAGACTACCAGGGATAACATTATTTGCCCCTGTACCTGCATTTAAATTAGAAATTTGAAAACTAGTGGGTGGGAAAAATGCATTTCCATGATCCCAAACTTCAGCAGCCAGCTCAGCCAGTGCGGGGGCTACACGATGAATAGGATTGTCAGCAAGTTGTGGATAGGCCACATGACCTTGCTTGCCCTGCACGGTTAATTTGGCATTCAGTGAGCCACGCCGCCCATTTTTTATAATATCGCCCAGTTGTTGTGAGCTAGAGGGTTCACCCACTAAGCACCAAGTAATCTTTTCTTGACGGGCTTCTAGAGTTTCGACCACTTTAACGGTCCCATATTTAGAGGGCCCTTCTTCGTCACTCGTAATGAGCAAGGCAATAGAACCTTGATGCTGAGGATATTCACGCACGAAGTTTTCAGCGGCAACCACAAAGGCCGCAATACTGCCTTTCATATCAGCCGCTCCTCGCCCGTAAAGGAGACCATCACGGATGTCTGGTTGGAAGGGCGGGCTGTCCCACGCAGTTAAAGGCCCGGTGGGTACGACATCGGTATGCCCTGCGAAGCAAAACACCGGGCCTTCAGTGCCACGGCGTAACCAAAGATTTTCAACGTCTTCAAAGTTTAAATAGTCCGCCTGAAAGCCGCAAGGCGCTAAGCGTTCAGCGATCAAGCGTTGGCAGCCATGATCATGCGGTGTGACCGAGGGTAAAGCGATCAGTTGCTGAGTAAGGGCTAAAGTATCTGACAAAGTATCTGACATGGTGTTGGGGTATGGTTAAATTGGGGGTGATCTTAGGGTAATTCTAACTGACTAACTCGAGCTTAATTTTGAAACAAGCGTGTCCATTGTGCCGCATCAAAGCCGAGTAGACGCCGCGAGCCAAGTTCTAAGAGTGGGCGTTTAATGAGGGTTGGCTGATCTTCCATTACAGCCAGTGCTAAACTTTCATCCATCTTTTCCCGCGTTATGGCGGGCAAGTTGCGCCAAGTAGCACTGCGGCGATTGACTAGGTTTTCCCAGCCCCATTCGTCAACCCATGCTCTTAATTGCACTGGGTTCAAGCCTTGTTGACGCCAATCATGAAAGGTATAAGCAATGGCGCGCTCATCCAACCATTGGCGTGCTTGACGCACGGTATCGCACTGACTAATACCATACAAGATGATCATTGATCGTACCATTTGTGATAAGAACGGCGCTTACCTGCCCGTTGGGTAATAATGCCTTGAATTTGCTCAGGGCGAATTTCAAAGCTTGGATAAGCAGGCTGCAAGGCCTCTAAATAATATTTGCCTGCATGGATGTGTAGGCGGCGGAAAATATACTCGTCCTGATGATCTTTCGCAAATACGAAAGCACCATCACGCACAATTCCCGTAGGGTCAATAATAATAATGCAGCCTTGCTCGAACTCAGGCTCCATACTGTCGTCGATCACTTGCAGAGCAAAGGGTTCAGATTCTGAGCAACTGCTACCTTCGCTGAGTTTTTGCTGAAGGCTGTCTTCAACGGTAATTTTGATTTCTTTAAAGCTAGCCATGATTTATTCCTGAGGCTCTAGATTACGACTAAATTCACTGGCCGCTACATGGCGTTCAGGCTGATACCATTGTAATTTTTCGTGTAGCTTCACGACTTCACCCACAATAGTTAAGGTCGGGGCGCGTACTGAGCGCTGTTTGACTAATTCGGGTAAGCTGGCCAATGTACCAATATGGACGCGCTGATTGCGAGTCGTGCCTTGCTCGATTAAAGCAGCCGGTAGCTCGCTGGGGGTGCCGTGTTTAATTAATTCGCGGCTAATCACTTCAATCCCGGTTAACCCCATATAAAACACGACGGTTTGTCTAGGTTGGGCTAGTTTTTCCCAATCTAAATCGATCGTACCATTTTTAAGATGGCCGGTTGCGAAAGTGCAAG
Organism: Thiothrix eikelboomii; assembly: GCF_900167255.1. GTDB lineage: Bacteria > Pseudomonadota > Gammaproteobacteria > Thiotrichales > Thiotrichaceae > Thiolinea > Thiolinea eikelboomii. The sequence continues at coordinate 21,659 of NZ_FUYB01000032.1, read as the reverse complement.
ATTGCGCATAATCACGATGGGTGAGCGGAATACCCGCATAGGATGCACAGCCCGAAGCCGCTGTAATTCCCGGTACGACTTGAAAAGGAATCCCATTTTCTGCCAAAGTTTCGATTTCCTCTCCACCTCGCCCAAAAATAAAAGGATCACCGCCTTTTAGGCGCAAGACCCGTTTACCTTGTTTGGCTAAACGTACCAGCAGGGCATTAATCCCTTCTTGTGGAACAGCATGGTTGGCTTTTTCCTTGCCAACATAAATACGCTCAGCGGTTTGGCTCGCCATATCAAGTATAGATTTAGCCACTAAACGATCATAAACCATGACATCGGCTTGCTGCATCAGGCGTAGCGCCCGAAAAGTCAATAGATCGGGGTCGCCAGGCCCTGCCCCGACTAAATAAACTTCACCTACTGTGCTTACGCGGCTAGGTTGGGTCAGCATTTCATCGAGTAGTTGCCGAGCGGCTTGGCTATTGCCTGCATACACCAATTCCACAAATGGGCCACGCAGGGTTTGCTCCCAAAACTGTTTGCGCTGCTCAGGGTCAGCAAAGCGCTGCTTAACTTGATCCCGGTATTCTTCAGTGATCGCGGCTAATTGCCCGCAAGAAGAGGGAATCATGGTTTCTAGCTTCATCCTTAATTGGCGAGCTAAGACCGGAGAAGCACCTCCCGTGGAGACGGCAATCATTACCGGTGAGCGATCGACCACCGAAGGTAGAATAAAACTACAAGCTGCTTGATTATCAACAACATTAACCGGAATTTGCTGTTGATCGGCCAACTCAGCGACTCGGGCATTAACTGCACGCTGATTGGTGGCAGCAATGATCAGATAATGCCCTGCAATATCTTGATCTTGGAATTCGCGGGCTTGCCAGGTCGCTTGATGCGGATACTGGTTTAACAGGTCGGCTAACTCATGATCTAATTGAGGGGCGATAATCTTGAGTTGTGCACCGCTTTGTAGCAGCGATTCGGCTTTACGCAGAGCTACTTTACCCCCACCGACCACTAAGCAAGGGCGGTTTTGGAGGCACATAAACATTGGGTAGCGTTTCAATCTAAGATCTCCTAGCGGATGGGCGACTGACATAATGCACTACACCGCGCACGAGTTCACTATAGGGTAAGTCGTCTAAGTGCGGATAGCGTGCTAAGGCCGTATTCAGGAGCGCGTCAATATCGACCCTAGGCTGTCCGCTGTGTTCGGGATAAAGATGGGCAGATAAGGCTAAACAGCCACCCGCTTGCACTTTCAGTTCTTTATTATGCGGCAAAGGCCCCGTAATCGTCAGTTCATGTAAGGCAAAACGAGCCGCTTGACGCAGTGTCGTCAGGAACTGATCACAGCGCGCTAGGCTTTCCGCCGATTGGCAGGCCATCCCTTCACGAGTCGCGAGTAAAAAGGCTTGTTTACGTCGACAATCACAACGGCGATTCAGCAAAGCTTTTTCAAAAACGCAGCGTTGCTGATTAATTTCATGATAAAGGCGGCGATATTGATCTTCATCCATAAGCGCGCGGGCAGCTTATTTTTCCCATTCCATCAAAATCGGTTGTTCACGTTGTTCATGCAGACGTTCTTCAGCTTCTAATTGATTAGCCGCAAAAACTAATTTGTAACTGCTTTGATCGCCGGGCGCTGCATTCATGCGCAAACTACGCACTTGATTACGGGCCTCTTGATAGACCTCATACGTACCTTGATGCTCCAGATTTTTTAAGATCGACGTGGTTTGCGTAATGCGAAAAACATAATAGGGCATGGATACCTCTGCTTTAAGCCGAATTAATCGAAGCTTGTGAACCACCAGCTCACTCGCTTCAAGCGGATAGACGACTGTAATTCACCCGCCATTATCAGTCGCTTGGCGAGCCAGCTACCATAGCTCCAAATGGAGATAGCCAAGCTCAGCCTAAACTTGCCTGTAACCAAGCACGAATCGTGGCACGATCCGGCAAGGTTTCCAAAATAAACTCAGTTAAGCGCTCTAAATCTGCGTCTGCTAGTGTACTCGGATTAGTTTGCAAGCTGCGCTTGGGATCACGAAAACGTTCTTGCATAGGCGCTTGTTCTAGCAAATGTCCGAGTAAATCTTCCAATAAATCAGCGCGACTGGGTGCTCTAAAGCCAATCGAATACGTCATGCATTCGCCGAGTGCAACACCATAATGCGGTAAATCCGGCGGTAAATACAGCATATCCCCTGGTTCTAGTACCCATTCCTCTTCAGCAGTGAAAGACTGCATAATCCGTAGGTCAATATCAGGAATAAAATTATCGGCGGCACAGGGTTGTGCGCTGATTTGCCAGCGTCGTTGCCCCCGCGCTTGTAAGAGAAACACATCATAAGCATCGACATGCGGTCCGACTGATCCACCTTCGACTGCATAGCTAATCATTAAATCATCAATTCGCCAATCGGGAATAAAGCGAAAGGGTTCAATAATTTCCGCAAATTCAGGTAGGAGTTTTTCAATATCATTGACTAATAAGGTCCAATGAGTGCTCGGCAGCTTAGCCAAGTCTTTTTTGCGCAACGGACCGTGGCGTACTTCCCACGGTGTTTTGCCACCTTTTTCGAGTACTAAACGCGCTGTATCGGTATCACAGGCCAGACCCGCTAATTCATCGGGGCTGAGCGGTGATTGAAACTGAGGGAAGGCTTGGCGAATGAGGAGTGGTTTTTGCTGCCAATAATCCGCTAAGAATTTTTCAACTGACAGGCTGCCTAACTGGGTCAGGATCTGATTAGGCTGAATCAAGCTCATACGTTTTTGGCCTGTTCGACGGCATTACCAATATAAGTCGCTGGAGTCAGCTTGCTTAATTCGGCTTGAGCGGCGGCAGGCAGGTCTAAACTGGCGATAAATTCGCGTAAGCCTTCTGCGGTGATCCGTTGACCACGAGTGAGGGCTTTGAGCTTTTCATACGGTTGTTCAATCCCATAACGGCGCATCACCGTTTGGATGGGTTCAGCGAGGACTTCCCAATTGGCTTCTAAATCAGCCTGCATGCTGGCTGGATTAGCTTCCAGTTTAGCGATCCCTTTCAGGGTCGATTGATAAGCAATGAGGCTGTGTCCTAAACCCACACCTAAAGTACGCAGCACAGTAGAGTCGGTTAAATCCCGTTGCCAGCGGGAGATTGGCAGTTTCTGTGCTAAATGCGTTAGGAGGGCATTGGCAATCCCTAAATTACCTTCAGCATTTTCAAAATCAATCGGGTTGACTTTATGCGGCATGGTGGATGATCCCACTTCACCGGCGATGAGTTTTTGCTTGAAATGTCCTAAGGAAATATAACCCCAGACATCACGGCAGAAGTCGATCAGAATCGTATTGAAACGTACTAGGGCATCGAAAAGTTCTGCCACATAGTCATGTGGCTCAATTTGGGTCGTATAAGGATTCCAGCTTAAGCCTAAACTGATAACAAATTGCTCGGCATGGGTTGGCCAGTCAAGCTCAGGATAAGCGCTTAAATGCGCATTGTAATTACCGACTGCACCATTGATTTTACCTAAGTATTCAGCGGCTTGAACTTGTTCTAATTGGCGCTGCAAACGGTAAGCCACATTCGCCATTTCTTTGCCCAAAGTGGTTGGTGAAGCTGGCTGACCGTGAGTACGGGCTAGCATCGGTTGCTCCGCATAACGATGGGCTAAGTCACGAATGGTGGTGAGAGTCGCTTGCATTTCGGGTTCAAGCACTTGGCGCATTCCACCTTGCAGCATCAAGGCATAAGACAAATTGTTAATGTCCTCAGAAGTACAGGCAAAGTGGATGAATTCACTCACAGCTTTGAGTTCAGCGTGCTCGGCAACTTTTTCTTTAAGAAAATATTCAATCGCTTTGACATCGTGATTAGTGGTGCGCTCAATCATTTTGACTTGGCGGGCATCTTCTTCATCAAAGTTTTGCAAGATGTCCTCTAAAAATTCATTGGCAGCAGCGGAGAGGTCTTGAACTTCTGGGATTTGTGGGTGGCGGGCTAACATTTGCAGCCAACGGATTTCCACTAAAACCCGATGATAAATTAAACCATACTCACTAAACCAAGGGCGCAACTCGTCTGTTTTGGTGGCATAACGACCATCAACGGGAGAAAGGGCAGTGAGGGCTGAAAGTTCCATAGCAAATCCTGTCAGGGCATCATCGAAAGGGCGCTATTGTAACTGAAAATGAAGGGGAGGGGAGGGTTTAAGCAGATTGCTAGCTATTGCTATTTTCTATGAATCTCAGCATAGTATTTTTTTGATAAAAAAACTGATCATGTGCTTTGCCTTAGTTGCTATTCAACAACATCCTTATTACCCCTTTATTCTGGCTGCCAATCGTGACGAGTTTTTTGAGCGTCCCGCGACACCTTTAGGTGTATGGCCGACTCACCCTGCGATTGTCGGCGGTATAGATCAACGCTCACAAGGCTCTTGGTTAGCACTCAATCAAGACACGAATAAATTCGCTTTAGTCACTAATGTACGCCAAGGGCCACCCCAACTCGGTGAGCGTTCGCGGGGTTTATTAGTGAGTGAGTTTGTCATGAGTTCAGCACAGGCGTTGGATGATTTAACGCAATTGGCGGCCACTCAAACTCAGTATGCAGGTTTTAATTTATTAGCTGGTTATTTGCCGGATCAAATTTATTATTTAACTAATCAATATTCAAATGATACAATTTTATCAAACCATCTATCAGATCAAATATCAAAAAAAACCTTAAATCAATTATTAAAACAAGGTTTTTATGGTTTAAGTAATGCGAGTTTAAATACACCTTGGCCAAAAGTTAAGCGTGGTTTGTTTAAATTTAAGCAATTAGTAACTCATTCACAAGCAGGCCAGCAGGCGCAACTGGTGGATAAGTTATTGCAATTACTCGCCGATCGCACTCCTGCTAAGCTCGCAGACCTACCCGATACAGGTATTGGCTTAGAAAAAGAGTTGTGGTTATCGCCAATCTTTATTGCCCCAGATCGACTGAATTACGGAACTCGGTGCTCAACCCTTATTTTGATGGATATTAATAAGCAAGTTTTTTGTTATGAGCGTAGTTATTATGCTGATCATAGGTCGTTAGACATTAAATATGTATTCCATTCAGCTTAGATTAATATTTTTTTATTAGGTATATGAAATTAAAATATTAAAAAACTGCACTTTTTTAATTAAATTACTTCTAAACTATTAAGTGCTGGTGTTAAACACCAGCCTTAAAACCAGCAAATACATTTTGGAGTGTTAGTGATGAAAAAAATAATTCATGGCGCTCTATTGGCTGGCGCGCTACCTTTGGTTAGTGCTCAAGCACAGGCCGGACCCCTTGCGCCCATTGTCAATGAAGCTAATAATTTACGTGCTACCGCTTGGTTGTTAAATGATCAAGCTACCACTTTAGAACACACTGTACAGAGTCTAAAACGTCAGGGTATTTACGCGGTTAAGCTGCGCTATAAAGCTAAAATGATGCGCCGTTGTGCTACTAAGTATGCGGTCGAATCGAATCGCTTAGCTAAAAAAGCTTTTAATTTAGGCTATCACCGTTCGAACCATTCTCACCCTAACTACAACTCATAGATTGAGTGTCAATCAGGAGATCTATCGTGAAAAAAAAATTATTATTATTATTAGGATTAACTGTACTGGGGACTAGCACTATGCTGATCACGACCAGTACGGCTCATGCCCATTATATTCCACCCAAAGCCACTTACTGTGGTTGCGTGATTATGACTTACTCTGAGCCAGCCTTCATCTGGTAAGGTAAGCTGAGCAGCCGAGCTCTCATAGTCTCTGCTTGGCTGCTTAGTTAGCTTCAGTATCGGCTGATTCGATCAATCATAACGTTGACCTTCCAACTCAATCCATCCCCCAGTCTTGCGTCCTTTCGGGTCATGATGCGTCCAATGAATGACGCCACCACGATGATTCCAAACATATTCGCCTTGTAGCTTGACGGTATCACCTGCCCGCACTGGCACGCGCTCAGCGACATCAATATTATGAGCAATAAGTAGGGTTAAATCGTTGGCGATCTGCAGTAAAAATTTTTGATGGCGATCACCCTCGGTATCATCCTTGAGTGTTTTGATCACGCTGCCTTGAATCGTCGTCCAAAATTTGGCATTTGGATCATTTGCTGCTGCCCGTAGTTGTGCTATTGCTTTGCTTGAATCTATAGTTACTTGGGTCTGAGCCTGCGTTTGTGAAGGCTTGGCAGTTTGCTGCGGTGTGTTACCAACTTGCCCTGAAAAATATTGCCAAGCAGCAGCCCCAAGGAGCAGGGCAATAATGAGGATATTCCGCAGGCTATAACCGGCCATTAGTTTTTCACCGTTTTGCGTAAATAGGTCATAATTTCTGCACGGGCTTCAGTAATTACTGAATCACGGTCGAGTGAATCAAGGATCTGTTCGACGGTAAATTTAGGGCCAGCCTCCCCCCAAGATTTGCCATTAGCTAACCAGCGCTCAGTCACGCGCCCTACGACTAAGGTGCTATACCAAGCCACTGCACCTTGAGTTGCCGCAGTCAACAGCGTCGACACACCGCCCGTACCTAGTTTTAAGACCGTAGCAATTAAATGCACTGCCCAAGTTGTACCAATTAACACAAGCATTTGCCCAGAAATCGTTTTAAGCAGTTCACCGGCTTCACTTTTGGACATCGGCAAACCGTATAATTTAGATAAATGCACAATCATACTGGCATCAATCGCCGCCGCAGCCACTAAGTCAGCAATCGGCACTGGATTGAGTGCAACCGCTACCCCCTGAGCAATACAATACGTATGAATCGTTTTTAGACCCAGCTCATGTTTGACGGCAAGAATCCGCTGGCCGACTTCTTCACTGAGATTACTCGCAAATAGTGAAGCATTTAAGGCTGCTAGGGTTTTACCTTCATGCTCAATGATCTCCCATAAGCGGAGTTTAAGTGTCTGCACATCCACCGGACGGACTCTGAGCTTTTCTTGTTCATGGCCTTGGGCATCCACATAGATCACGGTTTGGCGGCTGGCCTGTGCTGTGGTGAAAATAATATTATCGGGTTCAATCACCCCTTGAGTCCGTTCTTCTAGCACGCTGCGTAATTGTTGCTTTTCTGGATCGGTATAACGATCCGCTTTATTGACGACTAAAAGCGTGGGACGATGACTGGCTGCCACAGTTTTTAAAGCCCGAAATTCGACATCGGTAATATCGCTATCAATCACGAATAAGACTAAATCGGCACGTCGTGCGACTTCATGTGCCATGCGCTCACGTTCTTCACCATTGATTTCGTTAATACCGGGTGTATCAATCAGATACAGGCCACCATCAGAGTATTCTTCCCAAGCATGGAAATCGGTCGTTTTAGTTTCACCATGCAAGACACTGACACTAAAAGCATCTTTGCCCAATAAGGCATTGAGTAAGGACGATTTACCAACACTGACTCGACCAAAAACCGCAATATGAATATGCCCATGCTCGAGTTTGTCGAGCATGGATTGCACTTGGGTATAATCATCTTTCAAGGTAGTGCGCACATCTTCGGGGAGATTTTTGTCTTCCAATAAACGGCGTAAGCTTTGGGTGGCTAGCTTAAGATGAGCATCCCCTTGAGCTGATTTTTTATGAGCGGTGACGGGATCTTGCTGACTCGGCTCACTACTCACGGTCGCCTCGCTCGCTGTCTTTGGTTTGGTATTGATCGACAACCAGTCGGGCCAATGTTTTTGTACGTTCTTCCAGATTTCCACTCAGCATCTCCCGAAACTTCAGTGCTGCAGGAGCTGCTTTCAAAGCTCCACGTTGTTCTAAAGTGAGGGCCACCGCATGCCCCAAAGCATCAAAAATTAAACCATACGCCACTGCATGGACTAAGCCCCCTGCTACTGTGCCTAGCCCCGGAAAGGCTTTTAGACCGTTGCCTGCAACTGCCAAAATCAAGGGAATACTTTTTTTCATTTGGTTTTGGCTAAAGTCAAAAAACTGATCAATGTCGATTTGCTTGACAGGTACATCGTAGAGCTTGCACAGTTCTTGCACCATGCGTGTACCGATCACCCCTTGAATAAGCAGATCAGTACCGGGGCTAATCGCGGCTAAAGCGCCAATCACCGCATTTCTGGTACCCGAGCGGACAATCTTTTCGGCTTGTTCACGGCGGAAGCTAGCGCGGGTCTCATCGAGTTTGCTGTGCACTAAACTGAAGACACTGGCATCGCGCAAGCGGTCGAGCCACTCAATTCGGCTATCAATTTCCGTTTGCAAACGGCTCGATAAAGCACTGACATCCACTTTGCGTTGCCGTTGCACCGTTTCTTCACGGCCATCGGGATAGACGCGCACGACTTCCTCTAGGCCACCGGATTGAATAAATACCACCTGCGGGATGAGTGCAGGTTTAGCCACCGTCTCAGCATTAGCAGGCTGAGTCGTGGAGTCAAAGCGACTTTGAATACGTGCTTGGAGCTGTTGCTTTTCGGTATCGGTGTACAAGTCGCTCTTATTGAAAGCAATAATCAATGGTTTGCCAAAGGTATACAGTTCTTGAATATCTTCAAATTGACTGCGGCTGAGGTCGGAATCCACCACATACACCACGATTTGGGCACGAATGGCTTCATCACGTGCCAATTCATCTAAAAAACCTTCTGCTTCATTTCGCCCCGGTAGATCGGTCAGGAGCAAGCGATCCCCCGCCTCGGTTTGCCACAGGTATTCATGAATCTCACGGGTTGAACCCCCGCGCAGGCTAATTTCAACCCCTGCATCGGGGAGGAGAGCTTTAATAATCGAGGATTTGCCGGTACTGACCTCACCAAAGAACGCAATATTAATTTGCCCTGTTTCTTTGCGGGCAGTTAAGCGGGCTAGCTCCGCTTTGAACGGGCTAATATCCATTCCAGCGGCTTCAATCTGTTTGATTTCAGCTTCGATCTGCTCAGCAGTTGCTGGTGTGGTTGAGCTTAGGCGTGTAGCACCTGAGCGACTGCTACCTAAAATCAGTTTAAACGCCAAGCCAAGGCTAGCAAGCAAGACGAAGCCAATCAGGCCTAGATAAAGATAAAATAAGCCGCTCGGTAAGCGCTGCAAGCGATCCCAGACATCAAAGGCGCTTTGTGTTGCATAAAAAACAAATAGCAAGAACATCAAGCTACCGAAAATGATAGCTGCCGCCAGAATCCAACGCAGGTTTTTAGATATTTTCATACAGGTGTCAGTTGGTTTTTCACAGGACTATCTTAGCATTATTAACCTGCTTTAGAACTGAGCGTGATCACTGCGGAGAGCATCTTGGCCAGATTTAACAGGATTTAAGCTCTTTCTTCTTCAACAGCGCCTGCGTATAGTGCGGCAGAGCTATTGGATCTTGGTAATTGAGCGAGCGTATGAATTTAAGCCCTAGTTTACTTGCGCGTATTTTTATCCCCTTTGCCTTGGGTTATTTCCTGTCATATTTATATCGAGTGGTCAATACCATCATCGCGGGTGATTTATCTAAGGATATGCAGCTGGATGCGGGGCAATTGGGACTGCTCACTAGCACGTATTTAATCAGTTTTGCGGCGGTGCAATTGCCCTTGGGCATTCTGCTAGATCGTTATGGTCCGCGCAAGATTGAAGCTTTATTACTCCTGTTTGCTGCTGCCGGTGCACTGGTCTTTGCTATGGCGCAATCATTAGGCTGGTTGATTGTCGGGCGGGCTTTGATTGGTTTTGGTGTGTCGGCTTGCTTAATGGCGGCATTTAAAGCCTTTGTACAATGGTTTCCTAAAGAAAAACTGCCCTTAGTAAATGGTTTGCAATTTACGGCAGGTGGCTTTGGTATTTTGGCTGCTTCGACCCCCGTAGAGTTTGCCTTGACTTTTACCGACTGGCGCGGTGTCTTTATCGGCTTAGCGCTACTGACTTTAATCGTCAGTTTGTTAGTGTTTTTTGTCGTGCCTGATAAACCTATGCCGCCGAATCGAGCGAGTTTAAAAGAGCATATCAGTGGTATCTTGCATATTTTTACCTCTCGTCAATTTTGGGGGATTTCCCCTTGGGCGGTATCCACTCAAGCCAGCTTTCTTTCGATTATGAGTTTATGGGCAGGGCCTTGGTTACGCGATGTGGCGGGTTTGGAGCGTGCAGAGATTGCCCCGGTTTTGTCTTGGCTAGCCATCGGGGTGATTGCGGGTTATTTCTTTTTAGGGGTGATTGCAGAGCGCTTAAACCGCTATGGTTTTTCGACTTTACATGTCGCGAGTATAGGCTTGGTGATGTTTATTTTGGTGCAGTTAGCCCTAATTTTTGAATGGACGAGTCTAGCCACCTTTTGGTGGGTTTTATTTGGTTTTTTTGGGACAACGGGTGTACTTGCTTATGCTTATTTATCTCAGCAATTTGCTCCTGAGTTAGCAGGACGAGTGAATACGGCCTTAAATTTATTAGTGTTTGTGTTTGCGTTTATTGCTCAATGGGGTATCGGTGTAGTCATTAATTGGTATTCAGAGGGGAATACTGAACATTATAGCCAGTTTGGTTATCAAGTTGCCTTTAGTATTGCGCTGGTGCTACAGGTCATCACGATGCTGTGGTATTTTTGGCAGGCGAGAGCAGCAGGCAGTTCAAAAGTTTAGTCAGTTAATTGTGCAAAGATTTTTTTTAAAACAGCTTGACCATAGTTAGGAGTTTTATGCCAATAATCATGATGCTTTGCAAAACAAGTTTTGTTTAAATAGTCTGTTTTAGTAAAAAATGGAGTTGCTAAGGTTTCTTCAGGTTGTTTAATTAAAGTCAAGCGTGGGTCATTAAATAACTCATGTTTAGCGGTTAAAAATAATAATTCAAAAAAATCAGCATATAATAAATAAGAACTGTATTCTAGCGGCTGGTTCTGCAAAGCTAAATAAGAGGTTTTAGGTGTAGTAGAGATAATGATAGGGGCTGTTGTATAGTGAAGAATATGCTGAATGCAAGGTGTAATGGGTTGAGATTCGAGATGATGAATAAATCCATTTTTAAGACAGTCTGAAGAAAAAAATTGCTCGTGCTTAGCCAGCAGAAGAGAAAGTCTGAGAATTTCAATAATCGGATAATCTAAGCCTTGAAAAATAAAATAATCATATTGATCAAGATTAATAGTGGTTTCACCTTGAGCTGAGCGTTGAAAATTTTCTGCTAATTTACTAGCAATCGGGGCTTTAATGGTATTAGGTGAAAATTCGGCTTCATAAAGCGAGCTACCGCCTCCTGCGAAGAAGCTTGCTTGAAACTTAGAATACCTTGCTGACTCGCCTTGAAACCAAGCATGAGCTAAAGCGGCTAAATGCGAAGTCCCAATAAAGCAAAGTTGTTTCATGAATTTATCAGTTTATTTCTTAAAAGCGTCTAATAAGGCATCTTCACACACTTCATCAGTCATTTTTTGTGATCCTGAGTGTGTGGTCGCTTGATGATTGACTGTAGTTGGATTCGCGATTGGTTCGCCAAATACTCGTGCTTGGCAATTAAAAAATGAATTCATGACGAAGTTTACGCCCTGCGGTTGCACATTTCGCATATTTTCTGCATAGAACACACCTTTAAAAGGGAAGGCAGAAATAATTTCATAGGAAGGAAAGTAATCCGTATCTGCTCGAGAGGCTTTCAATTCGCCAGCCACAGCTCGCAAAATAGATTTTGAATGTAGGGTTGCTGTTACCACATGTTCGCCTGAGGCTGTAGCCGTCAGCGGCACAGGGGATACTGTTAATAAAAAACGCATGTGTGGATTAATGCTTTTCAGTGTATCCAAAACTTCTGTGAGTGCTGTATAGATTTCTAAAAAATTAAAATTTTTGAACTGATGCTGTGTCGGATCAAACTCACCTGCCAAAGTACCCGGGCAAATCGGGTATACAGAGTGTGCTTGACGATTAACCCAAGCCTCGGTTAACCCTAGTGTGAAAATAAATAAATCGGTTTTAGCGAGTGAACTTTTCATCGCTTTCAAGGTACTCTGCCGCGATTTTAGGGCTTCTTCAGCTGATTTAAAACCATTCGGCTCAATATTCGGGCGAAACAGATCATAATAGCGCTTATCAGGACTCTGCCAAATCTCATCAGGAAGCACTGATTTGCCAAGACTCCAATCAAGCCACTGTTTGAGTAAGGCTACGGTGTAAATATTGCCCGTGCGGAAAGTGAAAACGCCATAGTTGAATAAATGACATTTTTCTTGATTGAAGTGCATTAAGAGCGGGGCTGGTTCGCTATCATGCCAAGCATAACCACGCGCTTTCAAGGCACGGCCAATATGCTGAGCAAAGCAAGAACCGGCTGTGGCAATTACTTGATCTTTTTTTATTTCAAATTTAGGTGTCCATAAACCTGTAATCTCTCTGGGTTTTCTACCAGCAACTGCTGTTTTCCAGAAAGCATTGTCAGGTAAAGATGTGTAAGGATTGTCAGTTTTCATAGATTAAAATGATTAAAATTTCACTACTTCCCAACCCTGCGCCTGTACTTTTCCATCCGACAGCAAGATTTTCTGGCTAGCCGGTATAGTTTGATAGCGAGCTAAGCTCTCTGCCGTCATACTGCCAAACGAAGTACGAAAGATGACAGTTTTGGATTTTAAATCAGCCAAGTTTCCTAATAGAGCTTTATCAGTTCCGATTTGAATATCTTTATAGCGAGCCTTGGCTTCATAGTTTTCAATCCAGTCTTGCATAGCAGGGAATTTAGGTTTCATCGCATAGGAGGTATCAGCAACGATTAAAACAAGTTCTCGATGCTGATTTTGATAGACATGCGCTCCTGCCCATGCAGTGGCATGAATCAGAAAGAATAAGGCAAAAACTTTGATAAACTTCATTTAAGTTGCTCACATTTCTGCATTGAGTAGGTTACCAATCCGATAGGAAGCATTACCCGTCGTGGATTCAATATAAGCACCTTCTGCTAAGCCAGATAAAGCTTTTAAATGATCCGATTTGAGTTCATACGCTATCGAATGAATAGGGATACCTACACCTTCTAACACAGGCTGGACACTATTAAAATCTAAGCCCACATTGGTTTCACCATCAGACAGTAAAAAGACAACTTTCTTATATTCTGGATGCTGCTTACCAAATTGCTCTAATTGATCGACGGCGACTAAGACCGCGTTATTAGTCGCGGTCTTGCCTCCTGTCACTAGGCTTTCAACCGCACCGGTGAATAAGGCTTTTTGCTGGACATTAAACGGGCGAATCTCTAAATCGACATTCACGGTATCGCTATAAGTGACCAAGCCAATTGCATTACCCGAACTAATTAAATCTGAGGATTCAATCAGTGCTTTTTTCAAATTTTTAATCCGCTCACCTTCTTCCATCGACCCAGAAACATCAGCGATGAATACCGCTGCAATCGGTTTGCCACCGGATTTTTTCTGCTTCCATAATTTTTGCGCTTGACCAATCACCGAGCCGTCTTTAATGGTGTAAGCATCTTGATACTCTGCTAATTGCCCAAAACCAAAGTTAGCGACGGTGGTTTGTTGTTGCTCAATAAATTTAGCAAATTGTTGCAGAACTTCCCGCTCAGCCGGATCCGCCTCAGTGGTCGCATACAAAGGGCTATCATGACGTACCCCAAACGACACAAATTGATAGTCATTCATCCCGGTGACATTCACCCAAGATTGATGCTCCATGACTAAAGCATCGAGCACACCGCTACCGACCGCCGCATCCCGCATCTGTAAGGTATTTTGTGCGACAAAGGGAACACCCGCTTGGAAGGCCTCAAAAGCACTGGCAACATCTGGGGATAGCATTTGGCTTTCATCCCCCTGTGCAAAGGCATTTAATACATTTAACAGGAAGTTTAAGCCTGTGCTGGATTGATAAGGGTTGGTATAACCCATCGCAAAGGAGCCATTGCTCACATTGGTCAGTAGCTTGGCAATATCCAAGTTGCCATTGGTGCTGATCTGATCCAGTTTGTCTTTTTTCACCACAATGCCCGCAACATTCGGCGCAGTTTTGCTAGCAATAGTCTCTACTTTTACGCCATTAGCTCCTAACAGCATGCCCCATAAATAGTTGCTGGGGGTATAGGCTTCTGGCACATAGCGATTTGCCATAATATATTGCGCACCTAAGCCTGAATCCATTTTGCGGATAGCGATTTGCGCAGTTTTTCCATTGCTAATAGTATGATTTTGCTGGTTAAAATTCTTGGCGAGTTCCAGATAGAAACCATCGCGCCCTTGCCCGGCTTTTTCAGGGGAAGTGAAGATTTCGACGGCTTCAATTTGAGGGCTATCTTGGGCTGCTAAGGTGATGGGGTATTCTGTTAAATTGGGTAGCAAAGCGAGTAAATTGGTTTGGGTCAATTGAATATTAGCGCGTACTGTATTCTCATGATAAGTCGGGCGTACTTGGTCTTTCACCAGCTTTGCGATCTCTTGGCTCGCTTCGGCAGGCGATAGTTTCGCTTTGCCCGTTAAATTCGAGAGAGGATTCGAATCGCCACAAGCGGTTAATAAGGCAGCTGTCAGGCTTAAAGCGCACAAGGGTAGATGTATTTTCATTGTTTTTTCCCTGAACTATTGGCAATTTCAGCCAGTGCCAAGAGGCGGGCTAAGGTGTCAGTCCGCTCAAATTCACTGATGGATTGCATATTGGCAACTTCAACTGCTGTGCTGGTTAAAGCATCAAACAGTTGTTGGTTTTCATCTAAGAGCGCACGGATTCGCTCAGATTGCTCTAAATAGCGGCTATCTTGCTGAGTGCCACCCGCTTGTCGATTGGCTTGAATACTCGAGAGACTATGCCCGAGTGTCACCATATCGGCTAAGTTTTGAATGGCTTGATTCTGGACGGTGCGGGCGGCACTGAGATAAGTGAGTGGGCTAGCTTGTTTGCCAAAAAACCGCGATTTCACCACTGCATGATAATCATCCAGCATATCGGTGAGTGACTTGGCTTGGCGCACACCTTCTTTTAAGCCGAGTTCCTCGAGGTCTTGAGTAACGCTCTGTAAGCGTTGCATCAACTCAGTGTATTGCTGGTTCTCACGAGCTTTCAGCCACTGATCATCATCAGCTGCTGAATACCCTAACCAGCGATACAACAACGGTACACTGAGCGTCGCTAAGACAGCGGCTGCAAGATAAGTAAGATTGACAACCAGACCGCCTTGAAACCACCAGAAAAAAGCGCCGATCAGGATCAAGGAGAAAATAGCAGCGATGAAGGTATAGGGTTTAATCATGGCTCAAAGTGTCTCACGGAACGGGCAAGCTGTCATTAAAAGCACCGAGGGATATGAGCTTATTCAGGCTCTAAATCAATAGAGTATATGAGGTTTCTAAAAAATTTTACCCGGATTAGTCAAGTAATTCATGAGAGGATGGATGGTGTTCTTGCTCAGCCGCTTCGAGTTTTTCGACCAGTTCGTCGAGCAACTCATACAGTAATTCTAGTTTGCCGTAGCCAAAGACTGTGGTGATATGGGCATAGCGGGCTTCCGATTCAGGTGCCATCAGCTCAACTAAACGGCGTCCCTGTGCATGCAGGCTGATAATCGAGCAGCGTTGATCATGCTCAGCAATTCGACGCATTACTAACTCACGTGCCGCTAAGTTTTGAATGATGCGTGACAGACTAGGCATCAGTAAAAAGCAGCGCTCAGACAGTGCTGACATTTCCAGACCTGCGGGTGAGTCATACAAAGCACGTAAGACCCGCCATTGTTGGGGAGAAAGATCATGAGCACGCAAATGTGGAATGAACTTCTTCATGACCGCTTCACGTGCTTTTAATAAAGACATAGGTAATGAGCGCTCAAAAGTCCGCATTAAATGCTCTCATCCGCAATGCCATTGCGCAAAGTCCCCACACCAGCTACTTCAACTTCAACAATATCACCGGGTATTAGATAACGTGGCGGGTCAAAACGTGCACCGGCCCCATTCGGTGTACCAGTGGCAATAATATCACCCGGTTTCAGCAGGTAAAAGGTTGATAAATAATGAATGATATAGGCGAAGGGGAAGATTATATTCGCTGTGGTATCATGCTGGCGAACTTCACCATTCACGCGGGTAGTTACCGTCATATTTTCATAAACTTGTGGATTGAATTGATCAGCTGTCACCATCCACGGCCCGAGTGAACCCGAGTGCACAAAGTTTTTGCCTTGAGTCACATTAAATTTTGCATGCCGGACCCAATCACGCAGGGTGCCTTCATTCATAATGGTCAGACCCGCAATATGCTGATAAGCATCAGCTTGGCGAATTCGCCGCCCACCTTGGCCAATAACCAGCACAATTTCACCTTCATAATCCAGTTGTTGGGATTCGGGGGGGCGAATTAAGGGGTTATTGTGGCCTGTTAGAGAGTCGGGTGTACGCATAAACACACTGGGATAAGCAGCTTCATTCGAGTTATCGCGGTATTCGGCATTGCGATTGGCATAATTCACCCCAATGCAAATAATCTTTTCAGGATGGAGGATGGGGGGGAGTAGGGTGACTTCCGACAGTGCAAGTTCAGTAGAGGAGGGGGTGAGGTTAGACAGCTGATTCTGCTCAATAGCGGCTTTTAAGGTGGGAGCTACCGCACTACAGTCTAAAACTTTCTCATCTTCAGTAATGATTCCCCAAGCTTCCCGCTGGCCATGTCGATAACTTGCTAGGCGCATTAATTCACTCCTCAATAGTCGTCTTTAAACCAAGCATAAAGTTAACAAGTTAAATTGTCAAAGCTTGAATGTTCTTGTGAATTGATTAGATTTGCCATATTTAAGTTAACCTGTTATATATTTGCAATTCAGTTACCAGTTTAGGAGTCCTGTATGTCTGAGGTCTTGCTTAACAATCAAGCGCTTGCAGCCCGCTATTTGCAACGGTTTCGGGAGCAGGTGACCGGCCATTTCATTAATGGCCGCTGGCTGATTCCAGATGCTGCCGCAAGCTTCGATAACTTAACGCCCATCGACAATAGCAGCCTAGGTCGAGTTAGCGTGGGTACTCAGGCAGAGGCTGATCAGGCTTGTGAGGCGGCCAGTGCGGCTTTTCCGGCATGGCGTGATTTAGCTGGCAGTGAGCGGCGGAAACTCCTACATAAATTTGCTGATTTACTGGTGGCGCGTGCTGAGGAAATTGCTCTAGTCGAAAGTAGCGATTGTGGTCAACCCCTGCGTTTTATGAAGCAAGCAGCGTTACGGGGTGCGGAAAATTTCCGGTTCTTTGCTGATAAAGCGGCTGAGGCCAAAGATGGTTTAGCCCTGATGCAAGCAGAGCATACTAATTTCACCGTGCGCTCACCGATTGGCCCGGTGGCAGTGATTACGCCGTGGAACACGCCATTTATGCTCGCAACTTGGAAGATTGCCCCCGCTTTAGCAGCGGGTTGTACCCTCGTGCATAAACCTGCCGAATTTAGCCCCTTAAGTGCCGCCTTACTGGCAGAAATTAGCCAAGAAGCAGGCCTTCCCGCCGGTGTCTGGAATCTGGTGAATGGTTTTGGTGAATCCGTCGGTAAGCGTTTAACCGAGCATCCCGCCATCAAAGCCGTCGCTTTTGTGGGCGAAACGGTGACAGGTTCTCACATCATGGCACAAGCTGCACCGACTCTGAAACGCTTGCATTTAGAGTTAGGTGGCAAAAATCCCGTGTTAGTGTTTGAAGATGCCGATTTTGAGCGGGCTTTAGATGCAGTGGTGTTCATGATTTATAGCTTGAATGGTCAACGCTGTACTTCAAGCAGTCGTTTGTTCATTCAAGAAAGTATCAGTGAACGGTTTCTGGCGGCTTTAAGTGAGCGGGTACGCCATCTAAAGGTTGGTCATCCGCTAGATCCTGCCACGGAAGTAGGGCCGTTAATTCATAGCAGCCATTTGCAAAAAGTTATGAGCTACATGGATGCCGCGCGCGAGGAGGGTGCCAGCATTGCCGTTGGTGGGCGGCGCTTGACGAGCTTAGGCAAGGGCAATTATGTGCAGCCAACTTTATTCACTGAAGCAACGAATCAAATGAAAATTGCCCGTGAGGAAATTTTTGGTCCGGTGCTCACCGCGATTAGTTTTAAGGATGAAGCTGAAGGGGTTAGCTTAGCTAATGCCACCCCTTATGGTTTAGCCGCTTATGCGTGGACGAATGATCAAGGTCGTGCGATGCGCTTAGCTCATCAGCTAGAAGCAGGTATGGTGTGGATTAATTCGGAGAATAATCGCAATCTACCTTCCCCCTTCGGTGGGGTGAAAATGAGCGGGATAGGGCGCGATGGTGGCGATTATAGTTTTGAGTTCTATATGGAAACTAAAAATGTCTGCCTTGCACATGGAACACATCCTGTACCCGTACTAGGGCGGTGAGTCATGGGAGCGTTAGCCTTAGCCGCAAAAATCACCCATGTACCCTCGATGTATCTGTCGGAATTGCCGGGACCGCATTTCGGTTGCCGCCAAGCCGCGATTGAGGGGCATATTGAAATCGGTCGTCGTTGCCGTGAGTTGGGTGTGGATACCCTAGTGATTTTCGATACGCATTGGTTAGTCAATTCAGGCTATCACCTGAATTGTGCGCCCCTATTTGAAGGTATTTATACCAGTAATGAGTTGCCACATTTTATTAAAAATCTGCCCTATGCCTATGATGGCAATCCAGCGCTTGGGCATCTGTTGGCAGAGGCCGCTACCCAAGCAGGGATTCATACCCGTGCGCATGAGCAAACCAGTTTAGCCCTAGAATACGGTTCGCTAGTACCGATGCGCTATATGAATAGTGATCGGCATTTTAAAGTGATATCGGTATCGGCTTTATGCATGGTGCATAATTTGGTCGATAGCGTGGCACTCGGTCAAGCTTTTCGGCAAGCGATTGAGCAGCACTATACGGGGAAAGTCGCATTCTTCGCGAGTGGCTCGCTCTCACATCGGTTTGCACAAAATGGGGTCTCCGAGCAGTTCTTGCACAAAGTCTGGTCGCCGTTTCTAGAAGTGATGGATCGGCGTGTGGTCGAACTGTGGCAAGCGGGTGATTGGCAAACTTTCTGTGGGATGTTGCCGGAGTATGCGGATAAATGCCACGGCGAAGGATTTATGCACGATACGGCCATGCTGTTAGGCGCTTTAGGTTGGGATCAATATCGTGGCCAAGTGGAAGTGATTACGCCGTATTTTGGTAGCTCCGGTACGGGGCAAATTAATGCTATTTTTCCGCTGGAGTAAGCAATGGCACATTTTGTACTGGAATATTCCGCGAATATTCTGCCTGAAACTTTGGATTTACAAACTCTTTTTGCCAAGTTGCATCAAGCGGCTGTAGATACGGGTTTATTCCCCTTAAAAGGTATCCGTAGTCGTGCTTATGCCTGCCATGAGTACCGGCTGGCGGATGGTAATCCAGAGCATATTTTTGTGCACTTGACTGTATTGCTCGGTGCGGGGCGCAGTTTAGAAGAGCGTGAGTGGGCGGCAAAAAGCTTTTTTCAGGTTTTAGAGGCGCATTTTGCTAGTTGCTTCAGTAGGGGCGTCGCCATGTCTTTTGAAATGAAAGAACTAGAACCCGTATTGAAATACAACAAAAATAATCTTCAAGACTATTTATAGGAGGCAGCTATGTTGACTTTAAGTGCAGCGCAAATCGCTGCTGCTGCCGCTGATTTATATCAAGCAGAATTAGCGGTGCGTCAGATTGATGCATTGACCCTGAGCTATCCGCAAATGAGTATGGACGATGCCTATGCTGTGCAAGCCGCTTGGATGCAGAAGAAATATGCGGATGGGCAACAACTGATCGGTTACAAAATTGGTTTGACTTCCCGAGCGATGCAGCGAGTGATGAAAATTAATACCCCTGATTTTGGGGTCTTAACTGATGCGATGCGGATGGATGAGGGCAGTGAAATTGAAACCGCCCGCTTTAATGATCCACGCATTGAAGTTGAACTAGCCTTTGTTTTAAAAGCCCCCTTACGTGGGGCTAATTTAACCGTGATGGAGGTTCTCAATGCCACCGATTATGTCATGCCTGCTTTAGAGTTAATTGATGCCCGTAGCCATCGCGTCAACCCACACACGGGTTATGTACGCACG
Organism: Thiothrix eikelboomii; assembly: GCF_900167255.1. Classification (GTDB taxonomy): domain Bacteria; phylum Pseudomonadota; class Gammaproteobacteria; order Thiotrichales; family Thiotrichaceae; genus Thiolinea; species Thiolinea eikelboomii. The sequence continues at coordinate 1,599 of NZ_FUYB01000032.1, read as the reverse complement.
GTGATGGATACCATTGCGGACAATGCCGCCAATGCGGGAATTATTCTAGGGGGGCGACCTGTACGCCCTGATGCGCTGGATTTACGTTGGTGCGGAGCGATTCTGTATCGGAATGCGGCGATTGAGGAAACAGGTTTAGCGGCAGGCGTGTTGAATCATCCTGCTAATGGCATTGGTTGGATAGCGAAGCGCTTTGCTGCACATGGGATTGGTTTGGAAGCAGGACAGATCTTATTATCCGGTTCATTTACTGCTCCCGTGGCCGTCAAGGCTGGTGATACGATTCATGCCGATTATGGTGTTTTAGGTGGCATCGCTTGTCGTTTTGTTTAAGGAGTGAGTAATGCAAACCCGAGTGAATCGTTTTAAACACGCTTTGGCCGCAGGCCAACAACAATACGGTTTTTGGTTGGGGTTATGCAGCCCGCTGGCGGCGGAACTGTGCGCTTATACCGGCTATGATTGGCTAGTGATTGATGGTGAGCATGCCCCCAATGATCTGCAGACTGTGCTCGCTCAATTGCAAGCGACCGCACCCAGTGCTAGTCATGCGATCGTGCGTTTAGTTGAAGGTAATCAAACCTTGATTAAGCAGTATTTAGATCTAGGTGCGCAGACTCTACTGATTCCGATGGTGGAAACTGCTGAGCAAGCCCGTGATTTGGTGCGCTTTATGCGTTATCCACCCCTAGGTGTGCGAGGTGTGGGGACGGCTCTAGCGCGTGCGGCGGCTTGGAATCTTAACCCGAATTATTTAAAAGAAGCTGAGCAAGAGCTGTGCTTGATTATTCAAATTGAAACTGTCATGGGTTTAAATAATTTGGATGAAATCTTAACAGTTGAAGGTGTGGATGCGGTGTTCATTGGCTCTGCAGATTTAGCAGGGACGATGGGGTATCTTGGGAGTCCGAATCATCCTGAGGTGGTCGCAGCAGTGACGACGGCGATTAGTAAAGTGAAAGCGGCTGGCAAAGCAGCTGGGACTTTGGCTATCAATCCGCAAGCAGCGTTGAGTTATGAGCGCTTAGGGGTACAGTTTATCGCTTTAGGCGTAGATACTCTGGCTTTGGCGACTACAGCAGGTTCAATTTTGAGTCAGCATAAGCAAAGGGTGTGAGCACTTAATCGAGGGTTTGATCTGTTTTCTTTAAACCTAATTAAATCTACTCTATACTCATCAATATGAATAGATTAGTCCCGATCAGTGAAGCCTCAAAACTCCTTGGAGTGTCTGTACCGACCCTGCGCCGTTGGGAAGCGGAAGGTCGGTTAATTCCCGAACATACCTCCGGCAAACACCGCCGTTATGATCTGTTGAAACTCAAGCCGGAACTGTTCCGTGCCAGCGAAGACAGCCGCAAAACACTTGCCTACGCCCGTGTATCCAGCCACGATCAGAAAGCCGACTTGGAACGCCAAAAGCAAGTGCTGGAATTGTATTGCGCCCAACAGGGCTGGACATTCGAGCTAATATCTGACCTTGGTTCAGGTATGAACTACTACAAAAAAGGGCTGAAACGCCTGCTCAATGAGATTCTGGCGGGGCATGTCGGGCGGCTAGTCATCACCCACAAAGACCGCCTGCTGCGGTTTGGGGCG
>NZ_FUYB01000029.1 GCF_900167255.1 Thiothrix eikelboomii | reverse complement strand
ACCCGCAGCACCTCGACTGTTTCCCCATCCGTCACCAAGACCCACGCGGCCAGATCTCTTAACCTCAGCACCTCCGGCAATTGCAAATAGCCCTGCACTTGCGCGATACCTTCCTGCCGCTTGGCAGCCCAGCCCTCTTTCAGGTCAGCCTTTTTACCCTTCTTGCAATACTTCAGCTCCACCAGATGCTGAAACGGCACTTTCAGTGGATTGCGCTCCAGCAGCAAGATGTCGGGGTACTTATGCCCCATTTCGCGTTCGCTGTGGATGAAGTAAATTTGGGTCTGGTAGAGCAAAGTCAGCAGCAGCACCTTGACATGCTTCTCGTCCATGCCCATCGCATCGCGGTTGGACAATAGTTGCAGAGCGCGCTCCAACTCTGTGATCAGCGGCTGGAAATCGGCATTCACCGCCAGTTGTTCCACCGCCAAGCGTAGAGTGTGATTAGGAATGCTAAATTGGTTGCGCCGCTCCAATTCCACTTTGAAATAATGGAAGTAAAACTCACGGATGACGTAGTTGGGAATGACGAAGACTTCACCAGAAAGGGTCTTCCGTGCCAGCGTGATAAAACCCATGTAGGCGAGCAGGCTAATGAAGTCATCCCGCTCAAAGCCCTTGTCGAACTCAAACTTACGGCGTTGTGAAGCTTGCGCTTCCCCCGTGTTGATCAACAATTCTAGCACTGAATAATTGGTATCCCGGTTGCCAATACTGAACATTTTCATGATCTTACCATAGTCGGAGGCAATGTTCTCGTCCAGCATTGGCTCCGGGTATTCGCAGCGTTTACGGTCGAAACTGTCCACGAAATACAGCAGCATGTTGGCGTTGTACACACTGGTGTCGGCTTTGAGGTTGAAGCGGTAGCCGTTGTACCACAGCCGTGCATCCTCCCGCAGTGTCTCCAATCCCAGCCTACAGTGGTCTGCCAACGGTTGTAACAAGGTGATAACTTCCGCCTCGGTAAAGCCAATCGCTTCGTTGAAATCTTCGTGCAAGGATAAGTTTTTGCCGATGTTGAAGCCACTGGTCATACTGTCCAGCATCAGCGGGGTCACGCCCGTCACAAACAGCCGATCCAGTACTCCGCGCTGCGTGGCGGTTTTCAACACCTCATAGAAGCTACGCACAAAACCACCCTTGCCCATAATCTTCTGAAACAGTTTGAGATCATCCGCCAGAATGCTGTTGGCAAAGTGATCGTATTCGTCGATCAGGAATAGGATTTTTCCCCCTTCGAGCACTTGAAAGAATTCACGTATTTTCGCGGCAGGAGAGGGCTGGCTGAGTATAGTTTGAATAACGTCGTCAGTGTAGGCATAACGCTCTAAAAATCGTGTCAGCCATGAGGCAACATTTTTATCAAACTCGCGGAAAATCGCCTCATGCCCGCCATCGGTATCAATTCCGCTGAAGTCCATGAACAGCACGGGGTAAGTGTTGCGTAACGGCGTCGGATGTTGTCCGATGTACAGCTTGCCAAACAGCGTCTCAAACTCATCCTTGCCAGCCACATCGTAATAATATTCGAGCATCGACAGGAACAGGCTTTTCCCGAAGCGGCGCGGGCGCAGCAAAAAAATATGGCTACCGGCAGCTTCCAGTTTAGGGATGTAGTCAGTTTTGTCGATATAGACAAAGCCTTCCTCGATGACTTTTTTGAAATTGCTTTCGCCGTAGGGGATTTTCGGGAACATGCGGTGTTATCCAACCTTGGAGTATGCCACCAAGTATATACCCCTTGGTGCTGCTCAGGCAGTAAGAGGGTGGTTGATTTTTACAAGTGGCACAGATCAAAAATCCCCGTTCGTTGCTCGCCGAGAAATGGCCTTGAGTCATGTTTAATCAAGAGTATAAGGGCTTAAGTTAGCGAGTATCTCTCCTATCCCCTCCCATTCCCTAAACCACAGCTCAAGCAAACCATGTTAACATTCACAGATTACCAGTTCGTCTAAAACAGCAGCGGCCTAGCTGTGCTGCAGTTAATCTTTCTAAATTAAGGCTTAGCTAGAGGACTTAAGTGTTGAAACAGTCAGTGTTAAAAGTATGGGTGCGTTTAGTCTGCTTCAGTGTTTTGCTCATACTGCTTCCTTTCACCAACACCTATGCAGTCGGTAAATTATTTCCCTTTGATACCAGTACTGCCAACCAAGAGGCGAATCAACAAGGTGCCCCCCTCCCACCTGAACAAGCCTTTGCCCTCACAGCACCGTTATACGATGGCAAGCAATTGCTGTTGCGTTGGGAATTGCCTGAGCAAAAACTCTATTTATACAAAGAAAAATTCCATGTCCGTGTCTTAAACCCTGAACTGCAAGCAGGTGAATTACAGCTACCCGCCGGTGAACCCAAACAAGATGAATTTTTTGGCAATGTACATGTCATTCATCAGGTCGCGGATCTCAAACTACCACTGGATCTGAGCGGTAAAACCAGCGGCCAATTGCAAGTAGAGGTGGGCTGGCAAGGCTGCGATGGGGATTTGGGTGTCTGCTATCCACCCGAATTAAAATACTTCAGTGCCAATATCCCCACTGATCCCGTACAGCTAGCCCAAGGCTTTATCCTAGAACCCAGTGAACCACCTGCCACAGGTACGGCGGCTAATCCTAGTGCAGCGACCACCACGGTTCTACCACCTGCGGTGATTAAATCCGAACAAGATCAAATTGCAGATACTTTGGCTTATGGAAACTGGGCGCTAACTTTAGTGAGCTTCTTTGGCTTTGGCCTCCTGCTTTCGTTCACACCTTGCATCTTCCCGATGATTCCAATTTTATCGGGCATTATTGCTGGGCAGAAAAATCTAAACACGCGCACTGCTTTCACTCTATCGCTGGTGTATGTGCTTGCGATGGCACTGACCTACACCTTAGCAGGTGTACTAGCCGGTTTATTCGGCAGTAATCTGCAAATGTTTTTCCAAAATCCGTGGGTTTTAGGTTTATTTGGCGGGGTCTTTGTTTTATTGGCTTTCTCCATGTTTGGTTTCTATGAACTACAAATGCCTGCCGCTTTCCAACAACGCTTGACTGAGTTTAGCAATAAACAAGCGGGTGGCAATCTCATCGGTGTCGCCATTATGGGGGTGTTGTCGGCTTTGATTGTCGGCCCTTGTGTGGCTGCACCTTTAGCGGGTGCTTTGATTTATATTGGCCAAAGTGGCGATGCGCTCTTAGGTGGAGCTGCTTTATTTACCCTCAGTCTTGGTATGGGTCTACCCCTGTTAATCATTGGGACTTCAGCGGGTAAATTCCTACCGCGTGCCGGTGCATGGATGGAAACCGTGAAAGCCATCTTCGGGGTCATGCTCTTAGGGGTGGCACTTACCCTGCTAGAACGCATTCTGCCTGAGATGGTCAGCATGTTTTTATGGGCGGCCTTGCTGATCATTTCAGCGGTCTACATGGGAGCAGTTACGCCTTTGCCTGCTCACAGCAGTGGTTGGCAGACTTTATGGAAAGGCTTAGCGATTTTAGTCTTGATTCACGGTAGTCTAGTGGCTATTGGAGCAGCAGCGGGCAGCAATAACCTGCTACAGCCCTTGAAAGGGGTATTGAGTGGTACAGAAACCGAGCAACTCCGTTTTAAACAAGTAACTAGCCCTACAGCGCTTGCACAAGCTTTGAATGATGCCAAAGGCAAGCCTGTATTACTTGATTTCTATGCGGATTGGTGTGTTAGTTGTAAGGAAATGGAAAAATACACCTTTACCGACCCTGCCGTACAGACTGCTTTACAAAACTTTATCCTCTTACAAGCTGATGTCACTGCCACTACTAAAGAAGATCGTGAATTATTAAAACAATTTGGCCTGTATGGACCACCCGCAATTATTATGTTTGATGCCACTGGGCAAGAGCGCAAAAACCTCAGAATCACCGGATTCATGCGCCCTGAACCTTTTGCTAAACATGTGCAGCAACTTAAATAAACTCAATCAGCCCGCCTTAGTTTTTAAGGCTTAGCCATAGCGTGCTTCACCTTGCTTGCGGAAGTCACTAGGGGTCATCCCTTTTAACTCCATAAAGCGGCGATTGAAATTAGCAATATTATTAAAGCCCACGTTATAGCAAATAGTACTGACGTATTGATCAGTTTCCATCAGTAATTGACAAGCTCGATTCACCCGTAACCGATTCACAAAATCGGTAAAGGTATTGCCGGTTGCACGGCGAAAATAACGTGAAAACCGACTCTCACTCATCCCCACTCGTTTGGCAATATCAATCAATGCAAACTGATTCGCATAATTCGCCGTAATATAATCAACGACCTCACTAATTTGCCGTAAAGAGACATCATCATCAAAACTTTGTAGTTGCACATTCGAGAGCAGGCGATAATCTTGATGGCGCGTCAGTAGACTTAATAAAGCAACAAACTCGCTAAAGCGTTGTAGCCCTGCAGATTGACGGATTTTCATAATGCGCTCATAGGCTTGCTCGCTCATCCCCATGAATTCAATGCCATGCTTAGCACGCTCGAGTAAAGGCAAGGCTTCACACAACTCGGGTAAATGCGTGCTGGCTTGGCGTAAAGGCTCATCCGAGAACTGCAGAGCCATATCACGCACCGGTACACCTTGCTCGGGTAATTCACTCGAAATCCAGTTATGCGGCAAACGTGGCCCGGTGAGTACCAAATGCCCCGGCTCAAAGCGCCCGATATAATCACCGACAAACACTTTGCCGGTGGTTTCAACAATCAGATGCAGCTCATACTCTTCATGGTAATGCCAACGGATTAGTTGATTAGGCGCACCATGCTCTAAACAACGAATATATCCAAATGAGCCTTCTGGTTCATAACCTAAAACTGGGTCGCGTTGAAAATCACGCTCTAACTCGGGCGTTCTTGGTGAAATTTTTTGTCGAGCTAATTGACCCATTATCTTCTCCTGTGCTTGCTATGACATGACATTGCCGCCATCGACATTAATGGTTTGAGCCGTAATATACGCTGATTCATCGCTTGCTAAAAATACCGCTGCTCCCGCTATGTCTTCTGGTGCTCCCATCCGCCCTAAGGGTACGGCTTTACCCACCGCTATTTTCTTTTCCCCTTTGGCTAAACCTTCATATTTAGCAAATAAACCATCCACATGCTCCCACATCGGCGTATCAATCACGCCGGGGGAAATTGCATTCACCCGAATCCCATGTGCAGCCATTGCTAAAGCAGCGGATTGGGTATAGCTAATCACAGCGGCCTTTGAAGCACAATAATGTGCAACCAAAGCTTCCCCGCGCCGCCCGGCTTGCGAGGCCAAATTAATCATACTACCGGTTTGCCCTGCAGTGACTAAGCCGTCTAACACAGCCTGCATCACGAAGAACATGCCTTTAACATTGACTGCAAAAATTTTGTCATACATAGCCTCATTAGACTCCAATAAAGGCGCCATATCGAAAATCGCTGCATTATTAAATAAGACATTCACAAGGCCAAAGTTCTGATTCACTTGTGTGATCAAGGCTTTGACTGCAGCAGTATCCATTACATTGAGGCTATAATAATGCAACTGACTGAAGCGCTCAGCGAGTGCTTGGATTTCAGCACTCGGCTGTGCAGGTAAATCAATCGCGGTGCAGATCGCCCCTTCGGTTAAAAAAGCCGCCGTGGTAGCTAAACCAATTCCGCCATTCGCACCCGTTACCAGCGCGTGCTTGCCGTGTAGACGTTGTAAACTCATACTGATTCACTCGATTCGCTTATAAAACTATTAACTCGGTCCGTGGCCTGACGCAGGGCTGCAATTAAGCGGGTATCGCCAGCAATCGGCCCAAACAAGACCCGCTCAGCCGCAAAAGCAGCAATTGGGTCGGCGGCAGCACAAATAGCTTGTGCAACAGCAGGTTCCATCGCTTGATCTTCGTACTTAAACGGAAGCTCACCGCGCTGCTGACGCTGCAAAAACGCTAAAAACAACGCAGGCAGCATGGCCACCGCATCAATACTGCGATTGGCGGCTAAGGCCTCGCGCAAAGTTGGTTGAATAAAGCCCGGAATCTTTGAAAAGCCATCCATTGCCACCCGTTGATTCGTATCGAGGATATTGGAATTACTAAAACGCTCCAACACCACATCACGATAATGAGGCAAATCCAATGGATAGGGCTTAGCCGTATCCTCCAGGCAGGGAATCACATCATCGGTCACATAGTCATAAGCCATTTGCCGGATTTCAGGATCGAGCGTACCCTCGTGAATATACGTATAACCCCGCAAGGTTCCCGCCCAAGCAATACAACTATGCGGTGCGTTAAGGAGGCGAATTTTCGCCTCCTCATAGGGCATGACATCGCTCACCATTTCTACCCCAACGGTTTCCCATGCAGGGCGACCGTTAGCGAAATGATCCTCCACCACCCATTGAATAAAGGTTTCACCCATTAAGGCGGCTGCATCATCCCGTCCGGTGGCTGCTTTGACACGTTCCCGAATCTCAGGCGTGGGACGGGGGGTAATTCGATCCACCATTGAATTGGGCGCGCTAGTATTCGCCGTCACCCAAGCCAACAAGGTTTGATCACCGCGCTTAGCTAAAAACTGCTTTAAGCCACCAAAGAAACGCTCACCATTGCTGCGCAGGTTATCGCAATTGAGTAAGGTGACTTTGCCAGCCTCGGCTTGCATACGTGCATGTAAGAGCTTACTTAAAGCCCCATAAATAGTGGAGCAGGTTTTACCCTCTAAATCAGAACGCAAATCGGCAAAGCTTTCATCTAATTGATTATGCGCATCCAGATAATAACCCGCTTCGGTCACCGTGAAAGAGATAATCCGCGTATTCGGGTCGGCGGCAAAGCTTACTAAACCACTCAAACCCTGATCCCAGCTAATCACCTCGGTAATCGAAGTAATCGACTGATAGAAGCGCTCACCCGCTGTATTAACCGTTTCTAGGGTATAAGCACCCTTGCTAGCCTGTAGTGCCGCCACTGTTTCGAGCATATCGGGGCGCAAATTGCCGCCCACAATTCGCCAAGTTTTATCACCTCGATCCTGCAAAGCTTGCATATACACCGCTTGATGAGCGCGATGAAATGAACCCAAACCAAGATGTAATTGTGTTAACACCGGCGCATTCATGCTGCTGCTCCTGCCAGTTTGTTCCCATCGAGAATCGCTTTGCCCTCTTTATCAAAGCGGTGCAAATGAGCAGGATCAAATTGCACGCCCACTTGCTCGCCCAACTGCGAACGAGTACGTTCGTATTGCCGCACAATAATCATGGCCGTACCTAAATTCACATGAATTAAGGTTTCATTACCTAGTGCTTCAATCAACTCTATCGTGCCACGTAATTGACCCTCATTCGCGCCAACAATCGTCAAATGCTCAGGGCGAATACCGACTTCATAGACATTACCCGCTTTCGGAAACATGCCAACTGGCAGCACATTCATTTGTGGCATACCGATGAACTGCGCTACGAAACGGTTCGCAGGCCGATCGTATAACTCTAAGGGTGTACCGACTTGCTCGATCATGCCATCACGTAGCACCACGACACGATCGGCTAGGGTCATCGCCTCGACCTGATCATGGGTAACATAAATGGTCGTTGCCCCTAATTCACGATGTAATTTAGCGATTTCTACCCGCGTTTGACCGCGTAATGCTGCATCCAAATTGGATAAGGGTTCATCGAATAAGAACACTTTCGGTTGACGGACAATAGCGCGTCCAATCGCAACCCGCTGGCGTTGACCACCAGATAAAGCTTTCGGAGTGCGCTCTAAATAACTGGTAAGATTCAGTTTTTCAGCCGCTTTACTGACTTTTTCTTTAATCACCTCAGGTGCGACTTTAGCCAAACGCAGGGCAAAAGACATATTCTCTTCCACGGTCATATGCGGATAGAGCGCATAGGATTGGAAGACCATCGCTAGATCACGTTTAGAGGATGGCTCATGGGTAATGTCTTTACCATCGAGCATTAACTGCCCACCATTAATGGTTTCTAAGCCTGCAATCATCCGCAGTAAGGTCGATTTACCACAGCCAGAAGGGCCGACGAAAACGATGAACTCACCTTTGTTAATCGCTAAGTTCACCCCTTTGATAGCGCGAAGCTTGCCGTAAAATTTCTCAACACCTTTTAATTCTAAAAATGCCATCACTAATCCCTTCCTTTATTTCACTGCGCCAAAGGTTAAGCCTTGTACTAACTGCTTTTGACTGAACCAACCAAAGACAATAATTGGAGCAATCGCCATTAATGAAGCAGCGGATAATTTCGCCCAGAACAGACCTTCAGGGCTGGAGTAAGAGGCGACTAAGGTAGCCAAGGTCCCTGCTTTGGCTGAACCTAGGTTCAAAGCCCAGAAGGCTTCATTCCATGCTAAAACCAAGCACAATAAGCCCGTCGACGCTAAGCCACCCATCCCCAAAGGTAATAAGACATGGCGGAACTCATCCCAAAGATTGGCACCATCCATACGCGAAGCTTCGAGGATTTCATGCGGAATATCTTTGAAATGTGAATACAGCATCCAGACCATAATCGGCAGATTGCTCATGGTGAACACCACAATCAGGGCAAATTTGGTATCTAATAAACCAGCCGTTTGCGCTATCACATAAATGGGAACCAAGGCACCCACAGCGGGCATCATTTTGGTAGACAGCATCCACATCAAAATATCTTTAGTCCGCTTGGTCGGGCTAAACGCCATGCTATAAGCAGCAGGTGCGGCAATCAGTAGACCTAGAACGGTGGATACCACGCTGGTGACCACTGAGTTCCACGCAAAATGCAGATAATTACTGCGAGCTTGTACCTCTACGAAGTTTTCTAAAGTCGGCGTAAACACCCATAACGAGGGTACTGCGATCGCTTGACCCTCTGTTTTAAAGGCGGTGACTGCTAAAAACAGCAGTGGGAAGAATAAAATTAAAGCCACCAACCATGCCGCAACCGTGCGAATGATTAGTTTGCCAGAACTGGAGTTAGGTGAAGATTGCATAGTCTTAGTCCAAGTTTTTACCAATCATACGAATCAGGAACACGGCCACAATATTGGCGAGTACCACGGCCAATAACGCACCGGCGGAAGCCACACCCACATCAAAGCTCAATTGGGCTTGCTTGAAAATCAAGAAGGCTAAATTAGTGCTCGCATTCCCCGGGCCACCACTGGTTGTGGTATAGATTTCAGCAAAAATACTGAGGAGGAAAATCACCTCGATCATAATGACCACAGAAATGGAGCGAGCCATATGGGGCATATATAAATACCAGAGCTTTTGCCAGTACGTAGCGCCATCCATGCCAGCGGCTTCTAATTGCTCACGATCCATTGACTGTAAAGCGGTCATAAAAATCAAACAGGCAAACGGTAGCCACTGCCAACTCACCATAATAATGATGGAAAACAAGGGATAGTCCGTCAGCCAATTGACCGGTTCTAGGCCAAAAAAAGTCCAGATTTGTGCCAATACCCCATACACTGGATTCATCATCATATGTTTCCATAAGAGGGCATTGACCGTCGGCATCACGAAGAACGGAGAAATCAACAGAATGCGCACGAAGCCTTGCCCCGGGAAGGGGTCATTAATCAACAACGCAATCGCTAAGCCAAAAAAAACGGTAATTAAAACCACACTACCGAGTAAGACTAAAGTATTCCAAACGGCCGGCCAGAAATCAGGATCGGTCATAAAGAACTCATAATTCATTAAACCAACAAACCCTGTTTGATCGGGCTGCATTAGATTGTAACGAATCACTGAAAAATAAATGGTCATCACCAGCGGTACGATCATCCACAGAAATAAAGTAACTACTGCGGGTGTCATTAAAATCCGGGGTAACCAACGAGAACCTGCACGTGTATGCTCTGCCATAACGCTACCTGTCTGTGGTGTTTTGTCATCTAAGAAAGGCCGCCACTGGAGATTGGATGGACCAGCAGAAAAGTGGCGGCACTTAAAGGGTAAGAAGGGTGCTTATTACCCGATTTGGAGGAACCGAATTAGTTACTTGTAATAACCCGCTTTACGCATTTCACGATCAGCTGCTTCTTGCGCAGTTTTTAAGGCTTCTTCCACTTTGACTTGGCCTGCTAAGGCTGAACTCATTTGCTGCCCAACAGAAACACCAATCGACTGGAACTCTGGAATTGCCGCAAACTGCACACCGGTATAAGGTGATTTTTCTAAAGTAGAATCCGCCGGATTAGCACTCTTAATCGCCGCCAATTCAGCATCTGCAAATTTAGCAGCGGCTTTAAAGTCAGCATTATCATAAGTGGATTGACGTGTGCCTGTCGGTACATTACCCCAGCCCACTTCTTTACCCACTAAATTGATATAATCAGTCGAGGTCGCCCATTGAATGAATTTTTGTGCTTCAGCCGATTTAGTCGAAGACTCTGGAATCGCCAAAGCCCAAGCCCATAACCAATTAGCGCCTTTAGGCGTCACTTTAGTCGGTGCTTGCGCGAAAGCTACTTTGTCAGCCACTTTACTTTGCTTAGGATCAGAGATAAACGAAGCTGCAATCGTGGCATCAATCCACATCCCGCATTTACCTTCATTATAAAGGGCTAAGATTTCATTGAAGCTATTGTTCGCAGAACCCGGAGGACCGTATTTAGTTAATAAATCGACATAGAAACTAATCGCATCTTTCCAAGGTTGGGTTTCTAATTGCGGCTTCCATTCCATGTTGAACCACTGACCACCGTAGGTATTCACCAACGTGGTTAAGAAGGCCATATTATCGCCCCAGCCCGGTTTACCGCGTAAGCAGATCCCATAAACGCCTTTGTCGGGGTTATGAATTTTTGCCGCCACTTGAGCCACATGATCCCAAGTCGGATTGCTCGGCATTTCCATACCCGCGTCTTTGACCAGATCCGCACGGTACATCAGCATGGAGCTTTCGCCATAGAAAGGCGCGGCATACAATTTGCCCTCAGAAGATAGACCGTCACGCATCGCAGGTAATAAATCATCGACCTTATAGCTGTCATCAAATTTCAGCTCTTTCAGCCAACCTTTTTTACCCCAAATCGGGGTTTCGTACATGCCAATGGTCATAATGTCAAACTGACCGCCTTTGGTGGCAACATCCGTGGTCACACGCTGGCGTAAAACACCTTCTTCAAGGGTTACCCATTTGAGTTTAATGTCGGGGTTGGCTTCCTCGAAGTGTTTACTGAGTTTTTGCATTTCGATCATATGGCCATTATTGACTGTGGCAATGACCAATTCGGTAGCGGCTTGAGTGGTAGCAGCGGCACATAGAACTACGCTGCCTACCATAGCAGCTAACATACGATTCAACTTCATTTCTCTACTCCTCCAATAGTTAGGCTGGATGCCCACGAAATCACTTGCTTGAGGAGAGAATGGTATTTTATTGCAGAATTAACTGCATTCCCCCTCTCTCTTGTGAAATAGAGTAGCATTACCTCTAGAGAAAGAAATATACCTATTCGCTAAGTTCATATACTTAATTGCGATTTAAGAAGAAAAATTGCAAATAAACCCACATAAAACTACTAGTTTCTAGCGAAAAGAGTCAAGAAAGGCTTAATTTCCCCCATCTTGCACTGCAGCAAAATAGTATTAGGCCTAATAAAAACTAAGGCCTGATCACAAAACCTTGAGCGGTTAATTGCATTTGCTCTAAAACCAAACCACTCGCAGCCGCCCCCTGACGGACAGCCTCTTTCACCACCTGCTTGGCTTGTTGATCATCGCCCGCCCGATTAATCGCGGCTTGGGTTAACAAAGCTTGGATCAGTAAGGCTTCAGCGATAGCTTGCTTATGCGTATCCGTGGCTTGAGCCAATTTAGGGTTCGCCAACCAGATCAACATCGCTTGCTGCTTCACCGCTTGAGCGGTTTGCTTATCTATCTTGCTTAGCTCACCTTCAGAGGCTTGCCATGCGGTAATCCACCAAAGCGTATACACATCGGCAAGATTATTAATCCCTAAACCATAAGGCTGGATCGTCTGCTCAATAGCCTCAATCACTTGGGCAGAACTTAACAGCGCCTCTAGCTCATCCGCACCGTTTAAATGCTGCACTTGGCGTTGTGCCGCTAAGTCGCTCAAATTCACTTGCCGCCGCGCTAAGGAGGGTTGGTACTCTAACTGTTCGACTAAAGCCGCCGCCTTTTTAGCATAGATCTGGGTATCTGCTAGGGCTAATTGTGTCTGACCTGAATTTAAAGTCTGGGCAATCACCTTCGGGTTCAACAACTCGTCCAAACTTAAGGGGCTGTCTAGCGGAGTATTGGCCAAAGCGATTGAATTAAAATAAATACCAGCTAGAAAACTAGCCAATAAGCTGCGTCTAAAGAATTTCATCAGCGTCCCTTTGCTTGAAAACTTAATAGTCGATGCGCTTTATACTAGCTATCATCCGCGTTGTCAGCGGTCTACTAACTGGATGAAAGCCGCTAAAACCCAGCTAATACTAAAACTGATGAATTTATTGATGAATTTAATGATCATCGGCGAAGCTTAATCCGCCTCATTTAAAATAGTCCGATTTCGTCTTGATTTTGACCGAACTCACCCTGTTAGCTCTAGTTTCTGTGCTTTAAGCTGTTGATCTTTCAAACCGGAGCAATAAATACGATGTCTGATACCGCGTTACTGGTCATTGATGTCCAAGAGTCCTTTAAACATCGGCCTTATTGGAGTGAGCAGGATTTTCCAAGTTTCCAAACTAAGCTATTAAACCTGATTCATACGGCCCGCGAACGGGGCTGGGCTATTGTGTATATTTTGCATGAAGAGGACCGTGGTGCTTTTTCGCAAGCCTCTGGTTTTGTCCGATTGATGGATTTTCTTCAGCCGAAAGCTAATGAGCCAATCTTCACTAAGCGGGTTCATAATGCCTTAACCGAAAGTGGTTTACAGGCTTGGTTACACGATCAAAGCATTAGCCAATTAAAAATCAGTGGGATTCGTACCGAACAATGCTGTGAAACCACGACACGGGTAGCCAGTGATTTAGGCTATTCCGTAGATTTTGTGTTGGATGCGACTTTAACTTTTGCGATGCAACATCCGTTGAATCAAAGCCTAGTCAGCCCTGAGCAAATCAAGGCACACACGGCCATGGTGCTAAAAGATCGCTTTGCACAGATTACGAACACGGCGGATTATACCTAATACCAAGCACCCAATTTATTCGCTCGTGCTGCCTGATTAGAAATCGCCGCACCTTGCGGCTTTGAATCTGAACGTAGTTTGCATAGGCTGTGGCAAACTTGGCAGACGCTTGCCAAAGCGGGCTTAAGCGATAGCATGCCCTGCGTCATTGCCCAATGGTTATTTACTTTTAACAGGTTTATTACAGTACGTCACCATCACATTATTGAAGCGGTAGACATAAGCTTCAGCTGTACCACTATAAAACTCGCACGACTGAACACCTTTGCAATCCATCATATTGCTGCTGCCTTTCAAGCGCTTATAACCAGAGCCGAGGCATTGCCTGAAACTAGCATCATCCTTGAATTTAACTGAACCAAACCGCTGCCACGCATCGCCTCTCGTATACACAGCAGCACTGGGGCCATAATACATCCCCAACAATAAACATTGCCCCCTTTCCGCCGCTGCCTTGGCATCCGCCGCTGGATTGCGCCTCTTCAAGGCTTGAAATAAGCCTCCACTGCCTTTTTATCTTTGAAATAACCCTCCCGTTTATCCTGCGTCTAACTAAAGAATTGCCACGTATCCCCCATTAAACGCGGCAATGGCTTTGTTTGCTCTCGTTTCACACCCGCATAGGCAAGATTCGAGTCGGTAGATGAGCAGCCCATAGAAACCACCAAAACCCCTACTAAAGTCCAGACATAAGTTTTCATTCAATACTCCTGATTCATCATATCAAAGGCTAAGATTTAGGTTTAGCACGACGGGTGATTGATAGCCATAGCGGGAATATTCGGGCAAGCAATCAGGCTGAGGGTGGTTTAAGGATTAGTATTGAATTGCCGTTGCAGGTTAGGCAAGTTTCGGAGCAGCTTGAATCTAAGTGATAAAATCAGGGCATGACCTGCGCCATGCCCCAATACGAGTAGCTATCGGCTCTTATTGTGGAAGCTTACCGCCCCAACACAAGCGAGCCATTTCTTGGTTCCAAGGACGCATATAGGCATCACCAACAGCAAATGAATAATTCCAACAAGAGGGACGCTCATGGGAGCATTCGCCTGTCTGGATAAACTGCACACCTTCAAATTGCTTAAATCGAGTTAAAGAACCTGGACAACGTTTCTCAACTTCTGGAGATCCTAAACCTAGTGGATTTCCTCTACCCTGCTCTACATTAACTCCATTATAAGTCAAAAAATGTCGCATCCCATGATTAAAAGCAAAACGAGCATCCTGAACCGGGTTGCGCTTCTTAAGCGCTGACAATAAAGTGGTGTAGTGAGCATTGATAGCCTTTTCATCTTTAAAATCTTTTAGTTTCACCTTATCCGGTGGAGCATTCAGAAAATAGATCGTATTACCCACCACACGCAAAGCGCTTTTAGTAGCCACCGTCTGGCTTTGTCCCGTCGGCATTTGCCCCTCATCCATACTCACTGCATTCGGCGGAACACAGCCGACCACAGAAGCAAGACAGAGAGCGGTTAACAATGATTGTTTCATAGTGATCCTTTACTAAGTAGGGCATGACCTTCGCCATGCCCTGTCTTCTTGTCGACTACTTACCACCGTGACACAGGCGTGCCATTTCTTTGTTCCAAGAAAGCATATATGTATCAGTAGAGATTATATAATCTCGGCAAGGTCTGCTATCTGCTAAACACTCACCCGAATACTCACCAAACTTATATCCCTCTATAAATTTAAATTGAGAATGGGCGCTTGGACAGTGCTTTACCATTTCTGGAGCGCCAAAACCAAAAGGATTTCCCCTACCACCTGCTGCATTTCGCCCATTGCTAGTAAAAAAATACCGCATACCCTTACCAAAGGCGAAACGGGCATCTTGAGTCGGATTGCGCTTTTTGAGTGCTGCTGATAAAACCGTGTAATGAGCATCAATCGCCTTTTGGTCTTTGAAATCCTTCGGCTTGACCTTATCCGGTGGCGCATTCAAAAAATAGATCGTATTACCCACTACACGCAAAGCACTTTTAGCCGCCACCGTCTGGCTTTGTCCCGTCGGCATTTGCTCCTGCCCCATACTCACTGCATTCGGCGGAACACAACCCACGACTGAGGCGAGGCAAAGGGCGGTTAACAATGATTGTTTCATCAGAAATTCCTCAACGATATGAATAGATTTAAGGGGCCGCCACGGTTGGATTTCGCCCCGAAATTGCAAAGAAAATATTATTGCTACAGGCCACTTTCACCCGACTTCCCGTTTGAATCGTAGCGGGTAATCGCACTGTGTTGGCTGTAATACCCGTATTGTTATGAGTCCCTAGATTCGCATAAGCCACACCCGTAGCATTAATAAGTGAGATATTGACTTGCGAGCAATTAATCGGGCTGGCATTCGTTCCTGCCACATTCCAACTAATCTTAATCGCTCCACTGGCAGGCAACATCGTATTAGGCACACTAAACGCTGCCCCCGTATTACGAACATTCACCACATAATTCCCCTGAGCCACCCCACCACGCTGGTCACGCGCCACCAAGCGGAAGTTCAGAACCCGCGTTGTGATAGGTAAATGCTCACCATCCACCGCCGTACCTGCCAATAATGCAGGCAAATTGGGAATTGTGCGGCTGCTATTACCGTATTGAGGGAGACGCGAACGAATCAAGGCTGAGTTGATTCTATCCTGATTTTTGTTAGCGGCTGTTCCCCCAATATTGATTTGATCCCAAGCATAAGAAATCGGATCATTATCAGCATCGGTCGTCGTCACGACGGGTAAAGTAAACGGTGTACGGGCTGGGATATAAACTTGAGCGGGCATGCTCATAGTTGGATTACGATTGGTTAAACCAGTATTCGGATTAATAATGGCAGGACGAGTGCCACAAGTGTTTCCGCCACCATTATGGGCAAAAGCTGTCATCAATTGTAGGGTGTGAGCATGGAACATGGCCTCCGAAGTACTGCCCGTTGTTGGTGCAGGGAGTATATTGTTACCAGAACACTGTCCCGCATACGACATAATGGTCGTACCAGCACCCGGTTCGACCGCACCACCTGCGTCTCTAGTTGGTTGACCGTTTACAGCAGCACAATCTAGACCTGTAGACGCATTAAAGGTATGTCTAGCCCCAAATTGATGCCCTAGCTCATGCGCCAGCATATCAATCGCAGCCCCTTCAATCGCAGCCGTACTTCCTAATGGGGTTGAGATTGCAGACGTTCCACGAGCCTTTTGTGATGAACAGGGAGTGAATAATTGCCCCCAACCAACACCACCGGTCGTCAATACATGCCCAACATCATACCCATTTACACCTAAAACACTGTCTAGCATTGTTTGATTTTGAGGTAAGAGCAAATTGCCTGTCTTGTCGAAATTTGAATAACCATCTCCCAAACCATCCCCCACTTGAGCGGCATCCCCTAAATTAGTTTGGATAATGCTTGTACCTCCCACTAAATTAAACTTGATACTCAAATCTCGTTGGAAAATTTGGTTCACCCGTGCAATCAAAGTAAACAAACGCTGATTGGTCGTCGTTGCTCCGCCATTAGCTTGGGTAAACTCAGCAGTCGTTGCTAATGCAAGCTTGTAGGTATTTAGGTTTTGTCCCAATACCCGCGTTGAACCGCGCTCAGCAGTGGGTTGCGGCTCAGTATCTAGCAGCTTCTGTACTAAATCATCTTTAGCATGATCATGATCATGATTCCCACACTTGAATCCTTTCATCGCCGCTGCAAAGGCTTTCGGATTATTCCGCTTGCTAAAACTCACATAGCGGCGCTGACCCTTCACCGACTCATCAGGATCAATAAACACCGTATCCCCACTGCGCAGCTCCAACATGGCATGCAGACCTAAGGGCGTTCGATCCACCACCCCACCCACCACACGTTTATCCCCACCCATCACCGACCAAACTTTTAATTCAGGATGCTGCTTTTCTAATTCAGGCGCTAACACATGATCAGGAACGAGTTCAACGTGTGCAAAACTGCAATCCGGCAAAGGTAAACTGATCGTTAAACCCGACGAAACATCTGTAGAAGTTTGACGTGTTTCACTCAACACCGCCAATTGTTCATCAAGACGCTTTTCATCTAACTGAAGCGCTCGAAACCTCTCCAATGACGGTGTAGAGCTTGAAGGGGTTTGTGCAGACTCGGTAGCAACGCTATCCGGCAAATTATCATTCCAAACTGTTTCATCCGCTTGCAAAGATGAATAAGAGGCGAGCAGCGCTAAACTAATAGCACCTGCTAAAACAGTAGGCGAAAATCGTCTACCGAGACGAGCAATACATTTTCATAAAACAATTTCCTTTTGTAACTAAAAAACGAATTACTCTCTACATAATCAATCTACAGCCCCTTTATTCTTTCATTCAGTTAGCATAAAGGTAGTTTTTTTATTGGATCGGCAGTTAAGCATATTGAAAAAACATTTGTCAATTCCAATTTGCTTGTATTTTATTCATATTTGATAAACACTGATACACACTCGTTGGAATTGGATTACTCTTTAAGCCAACCCATTTAGCCCTACCCGAAATCGCAGCACCTTGCGGCTTTGAATCTGAACGTAGTTTGCATAGGCTGTGGCAAACTTGGCAGACGCTTGCCAAAGCGGGCTTAGCTAGCTTTCTTGCTTGCACAGAATCCTGTCAGGGCTTAACATTTCGGCCTTTGCTAAGACATATCGAATTTCAGGAATAATAAGTATGCGTAGTCATTATTGCGGGCAGGTGGATGAATCCCTGCTGGATCAGGAAATTACTCTCTGTGGTTGGGTAAACCGTCGGCGTGATCACGGTGGAGTTATCTTCATTGACCTGCGCGACCGTGAGGGGCTGGTGCAAGTGGTGTTTGATCCTGATCGGGCTGAGGTATTCGCCACGGCTGAGCGCGTGCGCAATGAATATGTTTTACAAGTCAAAGGCCGAGTCCGTCGCCGCCCAACAGGTACGACTAATGATAATTTGCACAGTGGTCAAGTTGAAGTGCTCGGCTTAGAACTCACGGTGTTGAATGCGGCTGAAACCCCACCCTTCCAATTAGACGAAACCGGGGTAGGTGAAGAAAAGCGCTTAACTTATCGCTATATTGACCTGCGCCGCCCTGAAATGCAGCAGCGCTTGCAATTACGCGCCAAAGCGACGGGCTTTATGCGCCGTTA
Organism: Thiothrix eikelboomii; assembly: GCF_900167255.1. Classification (GTDB taxonomy): domain Bacteria; phylum Pseudomonadota; class Gammaproteobacteria; order Thiotrichales; family Thiotrichaceae; genus Thiolinea; species Thiolinea eikelboomii. Next base: position 17,673 of record NZ_FUYB01000029.1, on the reverse strand, counting down.
TCTGGAAGAGAATGGCTTTCTTGATATTGAAACGCCGATGCTTACCAAAGCAACCCCAGAAGGTGCGCGGGATTATTTAGTTCCCAGCCGCACCCATCCGGGTTCATTTTTTGCCCTGCCGCAGTCACCGCAATTATTTAAACAATTGCTGATGATGTCGGGCATGGATCGCTACTACCAATTTGCGCGCTGCTTCCGTGATGAAGACTTACGTGCTGATCGCCAGCCGGAATTCACCCAGCTCGATATCGAAACTTCATTTATGCATGAAGAGCAGATTATGGGTATGGTTGAAGCCATGATTCGTGACATGTTCAAGACCCTGCTGAGCGTCGAATTGCCCACACAATTCCCGCACATGACTTATGCCGAAGCCATGTTCCGCTTTGGTTCTGATAAGCCAGATCTGCGTATTCCTTTGGAATTTGTCGACGTCAGTGATTTAATGAAAGCGGTTGAATTCAAAGTTTTTGCAGCCCCAGCTAAAGACCCCGATAGCCGTGTAGTGGCTTTACGCTTACCGAATGGCAGTGATTTATCCCGCAAAGAAATCGACGATTACACGGCCTTTGTTGCCCGCTATGGTGCAAAAGGCTTGGCTTATATCAAAATCAATGACCTCAGTGCTGGCTTAGACGGTTTACAATCACCGATTCTAAAATTCCTACCTGAAGAAGTGGTGAAAGGTATTTTAGAGCGCACGGGTGCGCAAACGGGCGACTTGATTTTCTTCGGTGCAGATAAGGCTAAAGTCGTCAATGATGCAATCGGCGCTTTGCGCATCAAATTAGGCCATGATCGTCAATTACTCACCTCGGAATGGGCTGCCCTTTGGGTCGTCGACTTCCCGATGTTTGAATGGGATGAGAAAGAAAAACGTTGGGCTGCTCTGCATCATCCCTTCACCGCACCGAAATGTACGCCAGAAGAGTTGGCGGCTAATCCGGGTGAAGCACTGTCCATTGCCTATGATATGGTCTTAAACGGTACAGAAGTCGGGGGCGGCTCAGTGCGTATTCATCGCCCTGAAATGCAAAGCGCGGTCTTTAGCTTATTGGGCATTAGCGCCGAAGAAGCAGAAGAGAAATTCGGTTTCTTGCTGAATGCACTTAAATATGGCTGCCCGCCGCACGGAGGTTTAGCTTTTGGCTTGGATCGGTTGATTATGCTGATGACAGGCAGTCAATCCATTCGTGATGTGATGGCCTTCCCGAAAACCCAAACCGCTGCTTGCCCCTTAACAGATGCTCCCGCCCCTGTTGGCATGCGTCAATTGCGTGAATTGAATATTCGGGTGAAATTGCCGGAGAAAACCAGCGCTTAATTGGCTTAACTAGCCTGATTCAAAACCAAAACCCAAGCCACCCACGGTCGGTGGCTTGTTAATGCTTAACTGCCCCTGCCCTTATGGGGTGCAGTTCTATGCCGCCGCTGATGTGAATGCTGTTGATTTACCTGCGGCTCTGGCTCAGCCTCCAGCGGCTCTAAATTATTCTCTTCAAACATATAAGCAATCGAGGCGACCCGTCTAGGTTTTTGAGCTGGCACAGCTGCAGTGAGTTCAAGCTCTTTTGGCTCATCCGGTGGTAATGCAGCTGCTTTATCGTCTGCTTGCCATCTAACAGGCTCTGGCTCTAGTTCCGGCATTACTACAGCTTGAGGTGATTTCTCACGCGGCGGCTTTTTACGTTGCTCACGATCATGGCGCTCATGATGAGCAGCTGGACGTTGCGCTGGACGCTGTGAGTGACCGCGTTGTGGACGCTGGATTTCAGGTAATAACTCTGGGCTAATCGCCACTACAGGTAAGGTCTTACCCGTGTATTCTTCAATTTCAGGCAGATAAAAAGCCGTATCTTCGCAGGCAAAGCTATGCGCCTCACCGGAAGCTCCAGCACGAGCAGTCCGCCCAATTCGATGCACATAATCTTCGGCTAATTGCGGCAAATCAAAATTGAATACATGTGAAACCGCCGGAATATGCAAGCCCCGCGCTGCAACATCGGTAGCAATTAAAATTTGATAACGCCCTTCGCCGAAATCTTTCAAAAAGCGTTCGCGTTTACTTTGGCGCACATCACCGGAAATCATCGCGGCTTTAATCTGATTAACCTTGAGATAGGCTTCAATGCGTTCGGCATTATGCTTGGTATTGACAAATACAATGGCACGTTGCGGTTCAAGTTCACGAATTAAGCCAACTAACAGGGGAATTTTTTCTGAGTTAGCCGGAAAATAAATCGCCTCACTAATATTATCCGCACTGACTGAATCCGTTTCTATTTTCACAGGTACCGGATTATTCATGTGCTCATACGCTAGCTCCAAGACTTTTTGTGAGAGCGTGGCGGAGAACAGCATATTTAAGCGGGCGGTTGGCTCAGGTAAGCGCCGTAGCAAAAACCGAATATCTTGAATAAAGCCCATATCAAACATACGATCGGCTTCATCTAACACTAAAACTTGGGTTTGCTTAAAATCAAACACCCCTTGTTTCCAATAATCAATTACCCGCCCCGGCGTACCAATCAATAGATCTACCGCTTGGCTAAATTGCTGGCGTTGCTTTTCATAAGCTGCCCCACCATACACTAAGACGGTATTTAAGCCCGTGTACTTACCTAGCTCATCAGCATCACGGGCAATTTGAATGGCTAGTTCGCGGGTCGGGGCAAGAATCAAGCAACGTACTGAACCGGGCTTAGCATCGACTAAGGGTTGTGATAGCAAACGCTGAAAGGTTGCCACCAAAAATGCGCCGGTCTTCCCTGTGCCAGTCTGCGCCTGACCGGTAATATCCTGACCATTCAGAGCCAAGGGCAAGGTTTCAGCTTGAATACGCGAGCAATATTCAAAACCAGCGGCATGCAGCGATTTTAAAATCCGCTCATCGAGGGTGAATGAGTCAAATCGAGTTGTGCTTAAGTATTGATTTTCCATGTCGTAAGCATACCACAAACCATGCAAAAGCAACGTAGTAGCACAAATCAAGACCACCGCAAGCGACCAAAACAACTATTTAAGGGTTTTACGTGCTCATCATGACCGGAATATGATTTATTTTACAAGTCGAAATAACCCCAAATTAAATAGGAAGGCTTATACTACCCCCCCCAATGGGTAGCAGTCGCTATTCAAAAAGACTAGTACCCGTAAAAGTTGATTTTTTAAGCATGGAAAACATCATGATGGTTAACACCAACCTCTCTGCACACCTAGAGGCTAGTTTAGGTTTGAGCAAGCTTAACGATATTTTTTGGAACCAATCTGCGCCTGCTTTGTACGAAGCAGCTATGCGCCGAGGTGAAGCTCATGTGGGCCAAGGTGGCACTTTAGTGGCCTATACTGGCTCATTTACGGGGCGGGCACCGAACGACAAATTTATCGTTGATGAAGCCGATAGCCATGACAAAGTATGGTGGGGTGAAGTAAATAAAGCCATTAGTGAAGAGAATTTTGAGAAGGTTTTAAACTCAGTTCAAACGTTTTTACAAGGCAAGGCTATTTTCGTTCAGGATTTATTAGCTGGGGCTGATCCGACTACTGAACTGCCTGTCCGTATTATTACCCAATATGCTTGGCATGCTTTATTCGCACAGAACATGTTCATTCGCCCTGCTGAACTACAACGGAGTTTAGCGGTTGATGAACCACAGTTTACCATTTTACATGTACCGGATATGCAAGCTGACCCAGCCCAACATGGCACGCGCTCTGGGGCGTTTATTCTGGTTAATTTCGCACGGCGTTTAGTCATCATTGGCGGTACGCATTATGCGGGCGAGATCAAAAAATCCGTCTTCTCCATTATGAATTATCTGCTCCCTCAGCAAGGTGTCATGTCGATGCATGCCTCGGCTAATGTCGGTCAAGCAGGTGATGTGGCGATTCTGTTTGGTTTATCCGGTACGGGTAAGACTACCCTATCTGCCGATCCAGAGCGTTTATTGATCGGTGATGATGAGCATGGCTGGAGTGATCAAGGTGTTTTCAATTTAGAAGGCGGTTGCTATGCTAAGGTGATCAATCTTTCTGCAGAAGCTGAACCATTAATCTATGCAACTACCCATCAATTCGGAACGGTATTAGAAAATACAGTAATGGATATGGCTACCCGTGAACTGGACTTAACGGATGGCAGCCTCACCGAAAACACCCGTGCCAGCTATCCGATCACGCAAATCCCTAATGCACTCTATCCGGGCAAAGCAGGCCATGCTAAGCATATTATTATGCTCACTTGTGATGCTTTCGGGGTCTTGCCACCGATTTCTAAACTCACTACTTCCCAAGCCATGTATCACTTTTTGTCCGGTTACACCGCTAAAGTAGCTGGTACAGAAAAAGGCATCACTGAACCCACCACGACCTTTAGTACCTGTTTTGGTGCGCCGTTCATGGCGCTACACCCTTCTGTCTATGCTGACTTATTGGGTGCAAAAATCAATGAGCATCAAGTTTCCTGCTGGTTATTAAACACTGGTTGGAGTGGTGGTCCTTATGGTATCGGTAACCGGATGAAGATTCGTCACACCCGCGCCATGCTAAATGCAGCTTTACGCGGTGATTTGGATCAGGTGGATACTCGCATTGATCCTATTTTCGGTTTGAACATCCCAGTAAGCTGCCCCGATGTTCCGAATGAAGTGCTAGATCCCGCCTCGACTTGGGCAGATAAAACCGCATATCAAACCAAAGCCCAGCAATTAGCGGCGGCTTTCCATCAAAACTTTGCCCGCTTTGCCGACTATGTGACCGCAGAAGTGCGTGAAGCAGGACCTTTAGCGGGGCGTTGATTAGTCTCTACCGTTTGCCTCTTTCAGCAAATAGTAGAGAGAGGCATTCATTAGACTGTCTGACAAAGAAACTCCTGCATTTTGAATAGAGGCTTGCGACAATAGAGCCAGTTCATCCCCGCAGTGTGCACGAGCAATTGGGCAATCTGGAGCAGACTACCCAATACTTACCTAGATATTTTACTTAATCGAGAAGGGGCTAGTTTAACCTGACCAGCCCCTTATAAACCACCGTCACTCATTAACGCTTGCCGCCATGCCCTACACGGCCAGCTAAAAACTCAGTTAGGGTTAAAGTTTTGCTCACATCGGTATCTAAGCCCGCGAAGCCCCAAATCGAACCGGTTTTGTAGCCTTGGAGCACCGTGAATTCTGCTAAACTTAAGGCGCTATCGCCATCGGTATCGGCTAAAGCAAATGCATTTGTCACCGCAGTGGTCGCTGTTGTATTGGCGGAAAACTCTGCGAGGGTCAAGCCACTGCTGGTGGTATCCGTATTTAAAATCTCAAACATTTTGCTAATTTCACGGGTCTGTGTATTCGTTTCGAGATTTTGATATTCTGCTAGCGAAAGTGTCGCTGAATCATCACCATCGGCTTCATTAAAGTCGGCGGTGCGTACTGCGGTCACTTCAGCAGTTGTCACCGTACCATTACCATCTGTATCATAAATAGCAGTAAAGACTGAGGATTTAGCCGATACTCCCGTATGATTGGCTGAACCGTTGTGACCACCTTTGGCAAAGCTTGTAGAAGAAATGGCTAATAAACTAGTGAATAAAACAATAGCTGTTGTTTGCACACGCATGGACTGAACTCCATTTAAGTTTTTCTAAAAGTCTTACCTAACTTAGGTAAGTCGGTTGACCCGGTGCTGAACCACCGGGTTTTTTCATTGGCTAGCCGCACTAAGCAACTAACCCCTTGAAATCATTCATCGGCACGGTACTAGTGAGTGGTACGGCGACCTCCACGGTCTAAGCGCAGTACCCGCCAAGTCCCATCAGACCATTGCAAGGCAGTGACCTCAATATAATCACCTACCACCAAATCTTCGAACTTAGCCACATCATGGCGGCCACCACGTTGAGCTAAACGTTTAGCCGTTTGGCTATTGTTTAATAGCATACTGCTCTTATCTAAATAGAGGAGATAGCCCGCTAAATTAATCGTACTTAAGGTTTTATCAATAGCGGTGATTTGTCCGGCTAATTCGTGGCTATTCCCCTGCGAAGTATCACGCAACATAATACGCTTAGCCTGCAAACTCCCCGTCGCATCCATATAACCTTCCACCTCTAAATTTAACCCCACCGCCACCGCAGTCAAACCCACCCATTGAGTTGTATTACTGGTAATAATCTTCTGCCCTGCCAAGGTAAATTCATTAGCAGCAACAATCGTGCTGACAACTCCTTCTAACTCTAAGCGAGATTTTTCTGGATATTTATCTTCAGTGGTTTGTAAACTCAGTTGTTGAGCTATTAATACAGCATTCATTGGTAATTGGCTGGCCTTAACCTGTACCCTTTGCCCATTAGCCAAGGCTTGATTATTCCATGTACTTAAGTTGGCAGCGCCATAATTAATCGTCAACCCACTTATTTGAAAAGTTTTTAACTCGGGTTTTAAATGCGTAATCAAACCCATCAGTTGTAAACCCTCACTAGTTTGATAACTATCGGCGATTAAACTAATACTACTGGCTTTAATACTGCCATTCGGCAACCGATCACCGGAGATTTCCAACACATTCCCTATTTGCAAATCAGTTAATTGATCAAAACCATGCAAGACAGTCAGCAGATCCAGCTCCACCGTTTGCCCCAAGACCGTCAGGCTTTGACCATCCGCTGCCAGCGCTTCGACCACACCTTTTACCAAGCCTTCAAAGCTCACTTGCGTGGCAATACCACTGACCCCATCTGTGTTTACTGCTCCGGTCACAGTAATAAATTCGCCAGCTGCAAAACTAGTTTGATCAGCCACTCGACTGCCATTGCGATACAACAAGGCGTCATCAACTTGGTAGTGAACACCGTTTACATAAATACTGCCAAAGCCGGTGATGCGCCCTGCGGTAATCCCTGTACCGGTCATGCCGCCCTCCACTAAGGTCAGCGCATCACCGCAACTGCTTAAGCTTATAGCAGCGCTGAGCATTAAGAAGGCTAAGTTAATCTTCATGGCTGGTTTCCTTGCTGGCCATTGGCTGCTCGAAGTAATAAATCCCAACCCCTGCTTGCATCCGCCCTGTACCTTGGATTTCGGGGCTATGGTCACGATCATGCTGATAGAGCCATTGATTAAAACGTAATAAGAGTTGATGAGCGTCTTTGCGTACAAAGCTACGAAAAGCGGGTAAAACTTCTTGGGGCAAATTGTTATAACTCACTTTACGTTGGTAATAGCGCTCGTCTGACGGAACTATTAAATTATGATTAATCGTCATCACCAGCAGCGATACATCACTGCCTAATAATTGCAACTGAGCCTCATCATCCGTGTCGGGAATATAAGTCGCACTCAATAAACGCACGGCACCCTCGTCGACGGTATCGACTAATTGCACTCGCTTCATTTCGTCAAGCATGGCAAAGCTCGACATATCACCGCTATAACGCTGCACCAACTGTTCAAAACTGGGTTCAGCACCACGAAAAGCCAAAACCGCTGGTTGCCCTTCACGATCCAAAAAATTAGCATCATGCAACCAACCATTAAGAACTCGTAGAACCCGATTAAAGCGTGGGGCAACTTCAGTGATTTCTGCTTGACGCAGCTGGGTGACCTCTTTACGGGTTAATCCGGTAATCACGGCAATACGGGTCGTGGTTGCCCGCTCACCTGAGCTGGTTAATTCATCCTCAACGACATCCACATAAGCCTGCTTAGCTAGCTGGGTAAACTCACCAAAGGCGACTCCCTTGCGATATAAAATTCGCATCAGGCTTTTGAGAATCTGGTAGAGCGCAGCGCGCAGGATCGTGTTCATGAATGGGATTTTATTCCCATTAAGAGGATTGGCGCAAGTAAAAACACGATTAAAGGATGGGAAATTTTTCCCTTTAATAAAAAAAGCCTTCCAATGGAAGGCTTGTAAAGATCTTAAACTGTGAATGAACTAAGCAGTTGCCAGACTTTTACTCACAATTTCATAGACATCCGCTGATAAACCCTGATGAGCTTGAATACGCTCTAATTGCCCACGCATTAATTGCGCACGACCTGACTCATAATGCCGCCAGTTGATCAGTGGCCTAACCATGCGCGCAGCAACTTGCGGATTGCGTTCATTCAACCAGAGTACCCGTTCTGCCAAGAAAGCATAGCCACTGCCATCAGCAGCATGGAAATGCCAAGGATTACGTAGGGCAAAGCTACCAATTAAAGCCCGCACTTTATTCGGATTACGCATATCAAACAGTGGATGCTCCAATAACTGTTGCACCTGTTGCAAGGTATTGGGCAGGCTAGAACTGGCTTGAAGTGCAAACCACTTATCCATGACTAAGGGGTCATGCTGCCAACGATCATGGAAATGCTGCAAAGCGGCTACCCGCTCTGGGCAGTCAATATCCACTAATACCGCTAAAGCCGCTAAAGCATCAGTCATATTATTTGCTTGTGCATATTGTTCCGCACACAAAGCGGGTACTGCCTGATCATCTAAATGCCCTAAATAAGCCAAACAGACATTTTTCAAACGGCGCTTGCCCATACTGGCAGCATCAATCTGATAAACACCTTGGTGTTGTAAGCGATAGAAAATAATTTCAAAATCTAAGCGCAAAGCCTTCGCTAAAGTAGTGAGTACAAACTCTCGTACCTGATGAATCGCAGCGGGGTCGGCGGGGCGTAGTTGCTCAGCAATATCGGTTTCGGAGGGCAAACTTAAGGCCTCAGCGCGTAAGGCAGGATCTAAGTTTTCATCGGTTAACACCACTTGCCAAGCACATACACACTCATGGCTTAACCCTAAAGGAATACCTTGCTTTAAATCCAGCAATAAGCTTTCAAAAGCCCGCATGGCTAGTCGCTGACCCGCATCCCAACGATTGAAAGCATCACTATCATGCTTCATAAGAAAAATCAGCTCGGCCTCCGTATAGGGGTAAACCAAGCGTACTGGAGCGGAAAAATTACGCAGTAAAGACGGCACAGGTTGCTCAGGCACTTGAGTAAACCTGAAGCTCTGCTCGGCTTGCGTCAACTGCAAAATCCCATCACAAGGCTGATCTTCTAAATAGAGCGCCAAATCAGCCCCTGTCTCCCTCAGTAAACCCACTTGTAGTGGAATCAATTGGGGCTGTTTGTGCTGGCTTTCTGGAGTGGCGGGGATACTTTGAACACAATGCAAACGACAGGTTTGTGCAGTAGCATCATAGGTCATTGTCACTTTAACTTCGGGTGTGCCGGCTTGATCATACCAACGCTGCAATTGTTTTAAATCCGCCTGATTTGCATCCGCCATCGCTGCTAGAAAGTCTTCCGTAGTAACCGCTTGACCATCGTGGCGGGCAAAATACAAATCCATTCCCTGACGGAAACCCGCCCGCCCTAATAAGGTTTGATATAAGCGCACCACTTCCGCGCCTTTCTCATAGACGGTCATGGTGTAGAAATTATTGATTTCCATATAAGAGGCAGGGCGAATCGGATGCGCCATTGGGCTTGCATCTTCCGTAAATTGAAAAGTGCGCAGCATCCGCACATCTTCAATCCGCTTCACAGCAGGTGAATGTAGATCCGCCGTAAATTCTTGATCCCGAAAAACCGTCAGACCTTCTTTCAAAGACAACTGAAACCAATCACGACAGGTAATCCGATTACCTGTCCAATTATGAAAATACTCATGGCCAATCACCGATTCAATATTGATATAATCCTGATCAGTAGCGGTTTCTGGGCTAGCAAATACCAGTTTAGAATTAAAGATATTTAAACCTTTATTTTCCATCGCCCCCATATTGAAATCATCCACTGCCACGATCATATAAATATCGAGATCATATTCCAGACCAAACCGCTGCTCGTCCCAACGCATAGCACGCTTCAGCGACTGCATAGCATGCTCGCATTTACTAATATTATGCGGCTCGGTATAAATACGCAGTGTGACTTTACGGCCTGAACCCGTGGTATAAAAATCCTCTACATGCTTTAAATGCCCTGCCACCAAAGCAAATAAATACGCGGGCTTGCGATAAGGATCTAACCACCGCGCCCAATGTTTACCTTCTTCTAATTCACCCGCTGCAACTAAATTACCATTCGATAACAGCACTGGATATTTCGCACGCTCAGCGATAATATCTGTTGTGAACAAAGTCATGACATCCGGTCGATCTTGATAATAAGTAATCTTCCGAAAACCTTGCGCCTCGCACTGCGTACAAAAATTACCACTTGATTGATACAAACCCTCTAAAGCGGTATTTTTTTGTGGATAAATACGAGTAACAATTTCTAAACTCCCTTGTGCGGGCATCGTTAGAATCTGCAGACCTTCAGGCGTTAAGCGATAATCTTGATTTACTTGTAGATAGCGTCCATCTAATTGGACACTGATTAACTCTAAATCCTCACCATCTAATTCCAAGAGGGTATTACCTAAATGACTAGGGTCACGCTGATAATGTGCAGTACTGGTTACAACCGTAAACTCATCACCTAGCTCAAACTTTAAATTCAAAGTTTCGACTTGATAAACGGGGGGTGTATAATCCTTCAAATAAATAGTATGTGGCTGCCCTTCTCTCATTTTATCTTCCTAATAATTAAATACTGATCTCAGCATATAAAGCTTGTTTCAATTCAGCATACTGTGGATCAGTGGTTGATATAAACCCTAGCCGCAATAACAAATCAAGATTAACTAAATTACAGTTATCTTTAAATGCAGAAACTTGTGCGGTTAAATCTGCTAATTGAGCTAGTGAAATTAATTGAAATTGCTCGACCTCGCCATCGGTATTTTCGGGAATAAAACTTTCCGGTAGCCACAGATCATAAATAAACAAAGTGGAGTTTTCTAAGCCACGACTTAAGGTTTGACGATAGTGAAGCCTAGACACTGGTTGTGCTTGTCTGGCGAGTTCGGCAGGAATATTCGCCTCTTCCTTCGCCTCTTTCAGCAAATTATCTAGCAAACTCAGGCCGACCGGCAGACCACCCGCCACCATTTGATCCAATTTACCCGGCCAAAAGGGTTTAGCTAGTGTGCGTATACCCACCCAAACATAAACAGCATCGGCTTTTTGCACCAAGCCATTCACATGCACACCGAAGCTTTTAATCCCAAGATAAGAGGCCGCAGCCCGCTCCAACTCTAATACAGCGGTTTGCTGATAGCCTAAACTCACGGGGTAACGCTCCCCCACCCAAGTATCAATCACCGCCTCACGATGTAGTTCACGCATGACGGCCTCAGTCGCAAGAGTACGCGCTTGTTTGCTGCGCAAATGCTCTTGAAATTGAATAGCCTGCTGAGCGTGTTGAAACACCTCAGGGTAAGCCAACAAATGCCGAGCAAAATCAGGGCGTATCCAACCATAAATAGCGCCATCAATACGCCAAGCTAGATAATCAGCCAAATTCGCATTATTGCACAAGCGGATGCAATCGAGATAAGCCATGTACTGTGAACTTATTAAAGGAATTATCTGTTCAAAGATAATAGTATGTGACCCCCAAAGCAATTGCTAATGCACAGGCTAGGGTTGTAAGGGCGATTAATTTACTTAACCGTGGAATGATGATGAATGGCTGATGGCGAACAACCGGTGCATAGACTAGACGCTCTTCATAATGATTGGCTAAGTTAAAGGGGCGAAAATCAACTGTGACTAAATCCCCCCGCACTAAACGACTTAAGGCGGTCACTAAAGGAGCTTCGCGTGAATAGACGGGCTTAACCGCCGTGACCAAGCCTTGTGGGTCAAGCTCGGTTAAGCCCATCACTTTGCGTGGAATTCGATTTTCATCCGTGACTAACCAAACCATGACCCCTTTACCCGGAGAAGTTTGGGTTGCCTTCACGGCATGCACCAGAAAGGTTTTAATCATACAGCCCAGCCCGCCATTCATTAAAGAACTATCAGCAGGCTAACATAAGCGCGATTAATTCATTGAGTGGCTCACTGAGTAACGGCTAAGTTTCAAAGCTGTTGGGTAAACTAGCCTCATCCCTTAGATGCAACTTAGCTTGTTTTTGGGCTAAACGGCGCTCTTTAAAAAAAGCTTGGAGCTGAGTCACACAGTCTTGCTGCAAAACCCCTCCCACCAGCTCTATCTGATGGTTATGACGTTGATCTAATAAAACATCAAACCGACTACCCGCTGCCCCAGTTTTTGGATCATAAGCGCCAAACACCACGCGCTCCACCCGCGCATGCAACAAAGCCCCCGCACACATCACGCAAGGCTCGAGCGTCACATATAAAGTCGTATTAGGTAGGCGATAATTGCCCGCAGCTAAACCCGCCGCACGCAAAGCAATGATTTCTGCATGAGCTGTGGGGTCATGCTGGCTAATGGATTGATTCCAACCTTCACCCAAAACTTGCTGGTCACGGACGAGCACTGCCCCAACAGGGACTTCGCCTTGTTGATAAGCATGCTCGGCGAGTTGCAAGGCATAACACAACCAATACTCGTCCGAATAGCTTAATAGAGATTGAGGCATCACAAACCCATCACTTGTCATCGTTGTCGCTATGAGATGAAGGCGCCGCAAATAAGGCTGAATCAAATACCTACACGCCAAAAAACGACCCCGCTAGCCCCCGTCCTAAAGACGGGGAGCTGCATCAGCGATCAATATATCCATCCATAGATCAAGAGTTTTCGCTTAGAGACTAGCTATTGCCTGATTCAAAGTCTCACTCGGGCGCATCACTGCACTGGTTTTAGCCGGATCAACAAAATAATACCCACCTAAGTCAACCGGTTTACCCTGTACTGCATTCAACTCAGCCACAATGGTTGACTCATTGTCAGTGAGAGTTTTGGCTAAAGGTGCAAATTTTTCAGCTAATTCAGCATCTTCAGTTTGCGCTGCCAAAGCTTGCGCCCAATACATCGCTAGATAAAAATGACTCCCTCGATTATCAATCTCACCGACTTTACGAGAAGGCGATTTATTGTTATCCAATAGCTTTTCAGTGGCTGCATCTAAGGTGTCTGCTAAGACTTGCGCCTTTTTATTGCCCGTCTTTTGAGCCACATCCTCAATGGAAACCGTCAATGCTAGAAACTCACCTAAAGAATCCCACCGCAGATAGTTTTCTGCCACCAATTGTTGGACATGCTTAGGTGCAGAACCGCCCGCGCCGGTTTCAAATAAGCCACCACCGGCCATTAGCGGCACAATAGAGAGCATTTTTGCGCTCGTGCCTAATTCTAAAATCGGGAATAAATCAGTCAGGTAATCACGTAGAATATTGCCTGTGACCGAAATAGTGTCAAAACCACGGAAGGCGCGCTCTAAAGTAAAACGCATCGCCCGCAATTGCGACATAATATGAATTTCTACTCCAGTTAAATCATAATCTTCCAAATAACGATTGACCTTTTTGATGATCTCATTTTCATGCGGACGATAAGGGTCTAACCAAAATACCGCTGGTGTATTCGATAAACGAGCGCGGGTGACGGCTAATTTCACCCAGTCCCGAACCGCTGCGTCTTTGGCTTGACACATCCGCCAAATATCACCCTCTTCCACCGTTTGCACCATCAAGACCTTACCTTGATCATCCACGATGCGTGCTTCACCAGCTTCAGCGATTTCAAAGGTTTTATCATGTGAGCCGTATTCTTCAGCTTGCTGTGCCATTAAACCGACATTGGGCACGGTACCCATCACCCGAGGATCAAAAGAACCATTGGTTTTGCAAAAATTAATGACTTCTTGATAAATACGAGCAAAGGTACTTTCTGGCTGTACGGCTTTAGTATCATGCAGCTTGCCATCGGGGCCCCACATTTTACCGCCATCACGGATCATGGCAGGCATTGAAGCATCCACAATCACATCATTCGGTGCATGTAAATTGGTGATCCCTTTATCCGAATCGACCATTGCTAAACGCGGGCGCTCGGCTTCACAAGCTTTAATACAAGCGAGAATTTCAGCTTGCTTTTCTTGTGGCAGGGTTTTGATTTTGTCATGTACACTGCTCATGCCATTATTGGGTTTTACGCCGATTTCTTTAAATAAATCACCGTATTTTGCAAATAAATCTTTATAGAACACTTTCACCGCATGCCCGAAAACAATCGGATGCGAGACTTTCATCATAGTCGCCTTCACATGCAAGGAGAACAACATGTCGGTTTCTTTGGCGTCTTGCAGTTCGGTTTCGTAGAAATCGCACAACGCACGCTTACTCATATACATACTGTCGATAATTTCACCTTCGAGAATATGCGTTTTTTCTTTCAAAACAAGCACACGCCCATCTTTGGTCACCAAATCCATTGTCACATCACACTCACGATCCATCGTCATGGATTTTTCACCATGATAAAAATCACTATGCTCCATGTGCGAGACGTGAGTCCGGGAGGCATGACTCCATTTACCCATTTTATGGGGGTTATTGCGGGCATAGCGCTTGACGGCTGCTGGTGCACGCCGATCGGAGTTACCTTCACGCAAAACCGGATTCACCGCACTACCTAACACTTTGCCATAGCGTTTGAGGATAGCTTTTTCCTCATCCGTTTGTGGATTCTCAGGGTATTCTGGAACACTATAGCCTTTAGCGCGTAATTCTTTGATCGCGGCATTCAGTTGCGGCAAGGACGCACTAATATTCGGCAATTTAATAATATTCGTTTCAGGACTTTGCGTCAGAGCACCGAGTTCGGCTAAGTTGTTTGGGACGCGCTGCGCCTCAGTCAAGAAATCGGGAAATTCCGCCAAAATCCGTGCTGCGACTGAAATATCGCTAGTAACAACGTCAATCCCTGCAGGTTTCGCGAATGCCTGAATAATGGGTAAGAATGAGTAGGTCGCTAATAGCGGAGCCTCATCAGTCAGGGTATAGATGATCTTTGGATTGTTGGTAGTCATGATTTTCCTTGGTGATAGCTCGTAAAATAAACGCAAACTGGCGCGACAGCTTGGTATAAAAAATCTCCTCAGATCTATTCTACTATATACAACAAGAGATAGACAAAAGCGCAGCAAAAAGATTCTTGCTTGCAGCAAAGCACCTGCAAAATATCTGCCAAACAGCCGTCAACAACAGGGTTTAAACAACCTACTAGACCTTTATAATTGTGACTCAATCGGCAATACACTGATCAGGCCTGAGAATAAGCGTTGCCAAAAACTCGTCATGGGTTCTCGATCATGTTCATGGAGCAGACCGTGCTGATCCGTCTCTAACCAACGCAATTGTTGTTGGTCATTCAGCACCAGCTTCCAAGCGACCTTAGGTTGGACACCTTCATCCATGAAGGCGATTAAGCGTCGTGCTAACTCAGGGCTTTCCACATAAATACCTATTTCTGTATTAATATTTTCTGAGCGCGGATCTAAATTAAAGCTACCAATGAACACCGCTTTTTTATCAAACGCAAATGCTTTGGTGTGTAAGGACGCCGTTGAATCCCCCTGATTAAGCAATTGATTTAATAATGCGCCTTTCGAATCAGGACGCAGTTCATAAATCTCTACCCCTGCCTTTAATAAATCATCGCGCCAGCGGGTATAGCCTGCATGAGCGGCTAACACATCATTGGACGCTAAAGAATTGGTGAGCACGCGAATACGGACACCTTGACGAATTAGTTTGCGTGCCTCCTCAATCCCTGCTTTAGTCCCTACAAAATAAGCAGATTCAATTAATAATTCTTGCTTTAGACTTGGCAACTTGTTTGTTAGCGCATGACTGATTTCACCACGCCCTTGCTTGACAAGGCTGACCGGATCATTATCAATGACCCGACCTTTAGCCCATACTAACTGAGTCAGTACTTGATTGATCCGTCGAACCAATTGTCTGACCTCTTTATTCAAAGGATGTGGATACGGATGTTGCGCTAGATAAGTCTTGATTCTTAAACGTGCTTGAACTAAATCAGCCTGAGTCACGGGCGACTTGACGAGGCGACTGATCGGATAAGACCAAGTACCATTCCATAAATAATCAAAGCTACGATTTAGCTCTTGCACAATCGGGCCTGCGGCTAATAAATCCATATCACGGAAATTAGCTTGCTCATCGACTTCAAAATAGTCATCACCAATATTGCGGCCACCGACTATCCCCAGCGCACCATCGACGATCATCGACTTATTGTGCATACGATGATTCACGCGCCTAAAATCGGTGATAAAGCTCAATAAATGATTTCGCCGATTTGCAAACGGATTGGCCATGCGGATTTCAAGATTAGGATGCGCATCCAAGCGCGCAATACTCTGATCACGCTTCGCCATATTATTATCATCCAATAAAATGCGGACTCGCACGCCACGATCAGCTACTTTTAGCAAATGCTCTGCAAGTAGTAAGCCGGTGCTATCCTCCTCCCAAATGTAATACTGCAGATCCAAGGTTTTTTCCGCTAATTCAACCATCGCAATCCGATCATTAAAAGCCGCTTTGCCACTGCCCACTAAGCTAAAACCGGATTGCCTAGGATGTTGACGCGCATGGACCGCCACCAACTGGCCTAAACGAGTTTTTTCAGGCTGACTCCAAGCTACCGAAGCAACCCGATCATGATTAGGTGGTAAACCTGCACACGCCGTTAGACCTAAGCAACTGCCGAATAAGATCGCTAAAAAAAACCACGGCTTTAATAACATACATAAAGTTCTTAAAAGATAAGTCAGACTAACTACCTTAGCACAAACCGTGACAGATACAGCAAAGAGAGTACTGCCGCCGAATGTGCAGCCTGCTCTGTTCCGTAGCTAAAATCAGGGGCTAGGCAATCCAATAATTTTTTTAAATTTTTAAAAATTTTTTTACCCCCCCCCGTAAAGATTTCAAAACAGCTTCGTCTGTAGTGATGAAGACGCTGCTGAGCAGCTCACCTTAACTCAATACTTGAAGGAGTCGTTTATGTTTAGTTTAGTGATTAACCGCTTGAAGCCTAGCCGCGCTACCCTCGTAGTCAGTAGCTTTTTAATTTTGAGTAGCTATGCTCAAGCCGATATTTATGAAAATTATGATCCCTGCAAAGATTATGCAGCCAAAGCCGTTTATCAATTTCGCTCTCAGCAAATTCTCAATTGTGGCTTTGCGGATGCGCGTTGGAATGAAAATGGCGCAGGCCAACATCACTGGTGTCGAACTGTCCGTCCGAAAGAAACTGAGAATGAAACCAAGGCGCGGGCTAATCTATTAATGAAATGCATGAATCCACAGGGCAACTTTAATCAAAATGATCTAACGGTGAGTACTAAGAGCTTAACCCAAGAAATGTTAGCTGCGGCAGGACGGGGGGCAACTGAACGCTTGCAACAATTAATTGCTGCCGGTGCCGATTTAAAAGGGCAGCAGTCAACCGTTATGGAGCAAGCTTTAAATTCAAGGGAAACAAAAACGGGTCATGTATTCAAGAGGTTGAATAGAGTTTAAACTACTGCAGTTGATTGGCGTAGAGTAGTGAATCATGGCAACGATAGAAGTGTTATGTCCGAAGTGTTCCAGTGCGGTGTATCGACATGGTAAGGCCGCCAGTGGAGAGGCGCGTTATCGCTGCCGAGGGTGTCATCACTGTTTTCAGTTGAACTACCGTTATGAAGCGAATCGCCCTGGTGTAGCGGAGCGGATCATTGACATGGCGATGAATGGCTCAGGGGTACGTGATACGGGTCGGGTGTTGAAGATCAGCCCGACGACCGTGGTGC
>NZ_FUYB01000027.1 GCF_900167255.1 Thiothrix eikelboomii | reverse complement strand
AACACTCACAACACTCACAACACTCACAACACTCACAACACTCACAACACTCACAACACTCACAACACTCACAACACTCACAACACTCACAACACCAGAAAAATAAACCCTTATTTCATAAAAAACAAAGTGTTATAAATATTTCCAGCAAGGCAGAGTCTTTGATTTGTTGTGAATGTTGTGAATTTGTTGTGAAAAATCACAACACATAAAATCAATGACTTAGCATAAATTATCAATAACTTAAGATACTTGTTGTGAATGTTGTGATTTTTGCGTGTGCACGCCTAATGATAAGCACAAAAAAGCCGGAACGTGTCCGGCCTTGGTGATCGTGGTTAGGTGGCTTAGGCTTGGCGAAAAGTTAGGACATTGCTGCTTGCTTGCCCGTGGATAATCTCGCTTAGTTTACGCTCCCATGCTTCCATTGCCTGCTGTTTCTCTTTGGCGTAGTCGTTACGGTCATAGATACCACCGACTGAACTATCTATGTGATTAGCTACCTTGTCCTGTACCAAGCGGCTGAACCCTAGGCAGGATATGCCAGTAATACAGGTTCGCCGTAAATCGTGAGGGGTTGGCTTTGGCTCAGATTCCCACTCGATACTTGATTCTTTCATCGCTTTGGGAAGTGACGCAGAATCTTTTGCCGCCCCTTTCCCGTTGATCAACAAGTAGCCCTTGCGACTATGGGGGCGCAACTCGTCAATAATTTGCTTAGCCATTTCACACAGAAACACAGTATGCGGTAGTGAGTTCTTAGAGTCTGGCAGTAGCCACCAATCGCCTTGGATGTGCTCCTCTCGTATAGAGCAAACTTCATCCACGCGCTGCCCAGTGATTAAGGCCAGCTTCAAGGCGCTGTTAGTTGCGAAGTCACACTTATTTGAATGCAACCAGTGCCAGAACAATTTGATTTCATTATCAGATAGGACTCGATTCCTAGATTCTTCGGTTAACCGCTTAATGCCCGTGACGGGGTTCAGTTCCACTAGCCCGCGCTCTAAAGCGAAAGCAAAGTATTTAGACAGTAAGGATAACAGCCGATTTCGTGCCACCATCGCGCCCGCGTCCTCTTTCCTATCTAGCAGTGCGATAACATGTGCACGCTTCACAGCGTCGATTCTGAGGCTACCTAGTGCGGGGATAACATCCGCTTTCAGTTGGCGGTCATCTTCTAACCATGATTTCTTTTTCGGTTTGGCGTAACGCTGGATATACGTCTCTGCAAAGTCTTTGACTGTGGGGACTGCATGAACAGATTGTGTTTTCAGATCACGTTCAAGCTTTGGATTCCTGCCAGCTTTCACTTGGGATACTAAGCTAGCGTGCTCTTTGCGAGCATCAGACAAGCTCAGGTCATCTACTGCCCCAATCGTGTATTCAAAGGGTTTTCCGTTGATTTTGTAGCGGTACAAATAGGATTTGTGCCCTGCCCTAGTCACTCGGACTTTTAGGCCATTCCCATCTAAATAATCCGTGTAGGGTTTGCCCTCTTTGTTCTTCAGAGATTTGATAGCTAAAGCAGTCAGTGACATTTCATCTATACCCCTATCTATACCTTTTGAGTGTGAAAAGTAGCGTACAGCTGGAAACAGATATGAACAATAGAACGGCCTGAAGCCTTATGTAGCAAGGTGTTTAGAAAACACAGGTGAACAGGTAAAAACACTATATGAACTGACTTGTAATCAGTAGGTCCTCAGTTCGATTCCGAGTGCCGGCACCAATTCAAAAGCCTTGTAAATGAATAGTTTACAGGGCTTTTTGCTTTCTGGGGTTTGGCGCAGAATTTCTGACCACATTTTGTGCTCGGCAGGTGTCGGATTTTTCCGGTTGACCCGTGCCAATGCAATAAGACGGTCATGATAGGGTTGATAAGGGCGACTTTTCATACGCCAAAGCTAGCAAAAGAACAACTTGAACCTCAAATTAAACCACCCAGAGGCACACTACCCTCTTACTTCGCTCCTGATAAGGGGGGGGTGGGAAGGGTTTCTTCTGCGTGCCTGATAAGGGGAGGCTGAGAGAGGTTTCCTGATTTACGGAAAACGATAGCAATGCTATCACTAAGCCATCAAGATCAGCAGGAGGTGACAACAATGGCTAATCTCATTGTAAGAAACATCAGCGATGAAATCGCTCAAGCATTAAAGATACACGCCAGTCACCTGGGGATCAGCGCCGAAGCCGCCCACCGTCAAATTCTGGAACAGGTACTGATGCGCCCCAAAAAGAAAAGCTTCCTTGACCTGTTGAAAGAGATGCCGAATGTCGGCAGAGACAGCGACTTTGAGCGGATTCAGAATGATGCAGCACCCGAAGTGTTTAGCTGATGTATTTACTGGATACGAATGTTATCAGCGAACTACGCAAAAAAGAGCGGATGAATCCCGGTGTGGCGCGGTTTGTAACACAAGCCCAAGAACAGGGTTCTGTCTGTTATCTAAGTGTGATTACGCTAGGTGAGTTACGCCAGGGTGTTGACCTGATTTACCATCGTGGTGATCAGGAGCAAGTCAGCCTACTGGAAGGCTGGTTAACAACGGTACTTGAGGGGTACAGCAACCCATTTGATGAAAACAATTAAATGAGCGAATAGACCGAATTTGAAAAGGGAGTGGTTATTGCATTCATTGGTATCACTGCATACAATGAATACATTTCGTATCAATCGGAGGCTTTTCTCATGGCCATGCTAACCATTCGGAATATAGATGAGTCGCTGAAAAAGCAACTGCGTATTCAGGCGGCAGAACACGGCTGTTCGATGGAGGAAGAGGTTCGGCGTATCCTGCAACAGGCCATTACAGGGTCAAACCAGCAAAAAGGCTTTGGCAGCCGCATCCACCAAACGGTCATGGACATCAGCGGTTCAGCAGACACGGATTTTGCACTGCCACCGCGCTCTTTACCCCGCGCAATACCTGATTTTTTCAGTGCCGCACCATGATCCTGCTAGACACCAATGTTATCTCCGAGCTGATGAAAACACAGCCGGATGCAGCCGTATTGAATTGGGTGGATGCACAACTGGAGACCGACCTGTTCCTCTGTGCCATCAGCAAAGCTGAAATCGAATGGGGAATCGGTCAATTGGTGGATGGTAAACGCAAGCAGCAGCTTCAGCAGGCAGCGAGTGCCGTATTCGCATTATTCGCAGAACGCTGCCTGACTTACGATTGCACAACAGCATCGCATTACGCCATGATCGCATTGCAAACCCAACAATCAGGTCGCCCAATGAGTGTTGAGGACATGATGCTCGCAGCGATTGCCAGAACACACCATGCCCTACTGGTAACACGCAATATAAAGGACTTTATCGGCTTGCCAGACATGCCGCTGTGTAATCCTTGGGATCACTCAAAAGAATAAGCGAATACACCGAGGTTGAACAACCCTTTCTGCAACAGCTTGCCGCGTTGAGCTGACTGGAATGAGGTAGATAAAATTTTGCCGGATTACCAGGAAAGAAAAGAGTGGCTCAGGAAGCAGGGAGCGGGTTTGAGCTTGTAAAAACCTTGCCAACTAGACAAGTACAAGGCTTTTTGTTTTCAGTCTGGCTAGCCTCAAGCCAACTCAATCAAGACGCGCCCTGCTTCGATTTTAACCGGATAAACTTTTATATCTTCACTTAAAGGCGCGCATATCGCAGTCATCAGAACTCTCCTCTTTAGAGACTTCATGATGGTCTAATCTGCTTTATTCGTCTATAAAGCAAAAATAATAACCTCTATCACTGCTATGAATAATAGACGACTGCTTGGCTCACCCGCTGCTTTTTGCTCCTATTGTTTCGGCGCACCTTGTTCGATCACTGTTTTGGGTAGAGCAAACGCCACCAAATAATCGCCTCGGTCACGGGGATTATGTGGAGCACCCGCCGCATTGACGACAATCACTTCGCGCCCGCTTGCTTGATCCATATAAATCAACGGCGTAGCCTGTCCACCCGTCGGAAGCGCCCCTTTCCATAATTCCTTACCGGTTTCAGTCTCGATAGCACGCAGATAATAATCTTGAGTTCCTGAGATGAAGGTAACGCCCCCTTGAGTTGTTACTGCACCCCCTAGGGTCGGCATACCCACATTGAAGGGAATCCCTAAGCGAATGCCCAAGGGTCCGACCTCTTGGGTCGTACCAACCGGGCGTTGCCAGACCAATTGGCGGGATACCATGTCGATAGCGCTCATCGTGCCATAGGGTGGCTGCATACAAGGTACATACAACGGCGACATGAAATTGTCGACATACATACCATACGGTGTCTTATACATTTTGGAATAAATTCCGTGCGGATCCAGCGAAGGCATCGCGTCAATTTCTTCGCGTGAAGTCAGACGGGTGACAACGGGCATACGTAGGTCATTGACAATTAATAGATTTCGTCCTTGATCAAAAGAAGCACTCCCCCAATTAAAACCACCGTTATTCCCGGGCGACTGCAAGCCTTTTTGGGTACTTGGTGGCGTGAAATCACCTTGATACTGGTATTTCTTAAATAGAATACGGCAATACAGATGATCTAATGGAGTCATCCCCCAAGTCTTGTTCTCAGCCAGCAGTTCTGCACCAATAGCAGGCATACCCACTGAATACGGCTGCGTGGGTGAATAGCGTTCGCCCTCTGCATTACCCGCTGGAACAGGCTGCTCCTTCACCTCGGCAATCGGCTGGCCCGTCCGACGATCCAGCAAGAAAATTTGCCCGCGTTTGGTGATCTGTGCTAATGCTGGAATGGGTAGTGCATTAAACAGGTTGAAATCGATAGAAGCCTACACAGCTAAACTTACGTCGTGATAAGGTTTAAATGTTAATAGACAGAAATCTTTTCAACTCCTTAAGCGCACTACCCTGGAATGATGTCCCCATTAGCACTAGGAAGATCCATTAAAGTTGGTTGTGCCGGTATATCATAATCCCATAGATCGTGATGCACCGTCTGATACTTCCAAAGCTCGCGCCCAGTGGCTAAATCTAAGGCTACGATAGAGGAAGAGTAGGCATCATCAAACGGGCGGCGTGTCCCGCCCCAATAATCTGGGGTAGCATTGCCTAGTGGCAGATACAAGGCACCTAGCTTGAGGTCAAAAGCCATTGGTGCCCATACATTAGGCGTACCACGAGTATAGGTTTCACCGGGCGGCGGCAGAGTGGTGATCGCGGGATTACCTAAATCCCAAGCCCAGCTCAATTCCCCGGTGGCTGCATTAAAAGCACGCACGACCCCCGATGGCTCGCCCTCACCGTAATTGTCTGCAATCCACCCACCCAACACGATTTTGTCGCCTGCGAGCATCGCACCACTGGTGGCCATATAAAAACCGGCCTGTACCTCACCCATGCCTTGTTTTAAATCGACGACACCTTGATTACCAAAAGTTTCACACAGTTGACCATTATCAGCACGCACCGCCAGCATCCGGGCATCAATCGTCGCCATGATGATACGTGGCCCACAGGCATCACCTGTTCCCGGATCATAATAAGCCACACTTCGACAACGATTCCAAAAGGGTGAAGAGGCTTGCGGATTATATTGCCAAAGAATCTTGCCACTCGATCCATTCACTGCGGTTAAAATATTAGTTGGCGAACAATGATAAAGAACACCCTTCACATAAGTGGGTGTGTTCTGGTTTTCGTTGGTCATTTTTTGAATATCGCCATGTCGAGCTGTCCAAATGACTTCGAGTTTATCAACATTAGCTGGGGTGATTTGATCAAACGGAGCATAGCGATTACCCTCCCCTGTCCGACCATAAGAGAGCCAGTTGTTGCCCGTCTCAGTGGTCACTTCAGAAATCTTGCCTAGTGTCAATGGCACTGGGTTATAGATCAGCCCATGCGGTTGCAACATGGTCACCAACCAAATCACCAAAATGGTGGCCAGCGCCAAGCCACCCCACCGTGAAACTTGCCTAACACGCATCGGGGGTTGTGGGTCACGAAACAACGGTACCAGCAATAAAATGACACAGGTAACACCCAGTAAAGCAGCGACACGTGGCACCATAGCCCAGAAATCTAAACTGGTTTCCCAGACCGCCCAGAACAGGGATATACCAAAAAAAACCAGATAGAGCCAAACACCTTGGATCTTACCTCGATACATCCATCCACCTGCGACGAGGTTAGCCAGACCCGCTAATAGGTAATACCAAGAGCCGCCCAAGACTACAAGGTAAATACCCCCGCCGACTAACCAAAGCCCACAGGCTATTAGAAAAATAGCGAATAGACGCAAAACAAGGCTTACTTTAATGGTACGATGAGGTGAATACATAATTTTCATCCAATGAAATAACACCACGGTGACAATACGCCCGCCATACCGTTTAAGAAAATACGGTTTGATAGACACTCGGTCGGCAATATAGCTCTCTTATTGTTTTTAGTTCAGCTTGGCCGAAACATCAAGCGTAAGATAATTATAAACTATCCATAACAGCCGTTATTTGAGTTGTTTTTAGTTTCAACTGATACTCATTTCATGTCGGGTTTTAGAGAGCAAGCTGCCAATGCAATCACCCGCGAGCAACAAAGCTTTAGAGCTATATCGTTTAGAAAAATTGGCTCAAGAAGCACAGGTGCAGATGGTAGCTGAACGCTTAGGTAGCTCAATTCTATCGGCACTCTCTCATGATATTCTTACTCCTCCGCTTTATGCTTTTCGAGAGGCTTTTTGATAATAAAAGCGAAGGTGAGGTATTAGCTTTACCAGCGCTCGCTCAACGCCATAGCCGCCGCACTTTTCCAAACATGATGCAAACAAACCATCGCTTTGCTTGGCATCGTTGCACTGCCTTATTTTATGGCGATGCCATCCTCACTCCCGCTATTTCAGTACTCTCTGCTGTTGAGGGGATTAGTGTAGCCACGCCTCAATTTGAACACTGGATTATACCCATTACTCTCAGTATTTTAGTCAGCCTATTTTTAGTTCAGCGTTATGGCACTACTAAATAGGTAAACTATTTGGACCGATTACTTTAGTCTGGTTTATTAGCTTAGCGGCTTTGGGAATAGTGAGTATTCTGCAAAATACTGAAGCTCTAAAAGCACTTAACCCATTCTATGCTCTACAATTTACGCTAGCTCATCCAGTCGCCACTTTTGTACTTTTATCGGCTATCTTTTTAGCTTTAAAAGGTGGTTTGATTTTCATTTTACTCAGCACTTGGAAAAAAGGCAGCGAATTAGTGATTGAGGAGCGCCGTAAAATCAATATGACTTGGCGCAAATTTGTTAGTGAAATTTATCCGAGTATTCCACCTATTCCGGGTACAGCCATTTATTTAAGCTCAAGTGCAGATTTAGTGCCAAGCCGCTTATTTTATAATTTTAAGCATTACAAGGTATTGCATGAGCAATTAATCTTCCTGCATGTTGATAATGAAGAAATACCCTATGTGCCTGAGGAGGAACGCTTAAAAGTAGTCGGCGTAGTCGAGCTAGGTACTCAAGTCCGGCTATAAAGCAACTAACCTGCTAGCGCCTTGCTCAAACAAGTGCGCTAGCCCTATCAGGATGCTAATCAGTTAGCCTAACTGTGCAAACAAGACTTCGTAAGGTGGCAAACTCGCCACACCGTCAGTCAAGCTCGCTGAGAACCCATGCCCCTTGAGTGCTGTGAGTGTTAACTCAGCTGGCACAGTAAAGCGTTGGGGGGTAGCACTAAGATTGAAAATGCAAACTAATTGCCCGCGTCTCAAGACTAAAATCGGCTCGGGCGCATCGAAAAACTGACTATCGCCATTCAGCAGATCCGGTTGTTGATGTCGCCAATGCAAGAAGGTTTTAGTCCGTTGTAGAACTGAATCCGCTTGCTGCTGTTGATCGACCGCTAAGGCTTGATGCTGCTCAGGAATCGGCAACCAAGGCTTTACGCCCGCTGCACTAAAGCCTGCATTAGCCTCGGTAGCACTCCAAGGAATCGGTGTCCGACAACCATCCCGCCCTTTAAATTCTGGCCAGAAACGAATACCGAAAGGATCTTGTAAATCCTCAAAAGCTAGCTCTGCTTCAGGCAAGCCCAACTCCTCACCCTCATAGAAACAAGAGCTACCGCGTAAGCTGGTTAAAATCGCCGTGAGTAACGGAGCAGCTTCATGCCCGACTCCCCAACGAGTCACTGCACGTGCAATATCATGATTCGAGAAGGCCCAGCAAGACCAGCCACCTTGCATCGCCTCCATACGCTCCACAACCCGGCGAATATGCCCTGCATTAAACTCTTTAGTCATAAAGTCAAAGCTATAGGCCATGTGAATCCGTTTGCCGCTTTCGGTGTATTCAGCGATACGGGTGTACATATCCGTCACCGCCCCTAATTCACCAACTGAGGTCACCGCAGGATAGTCATTTAAGACTTGGCGGAAACGCTCTAAAAACTGCAGGTTTTCAGGACGAGTAATATTATACAGTGGCTCTTGCAGGGTATATGGATTAGATTCATCCACTCCATTCACGCGCTTATTGCCAATGGGCGGATTATCCCGCAGCGCTTGATCATGTACATACATATTCACCGTATCAAGACGGAAGCCATCGACACCTAAATCCAGCCAAAAACGAACCATCTCCAATAAAGCGTCCTGCACTTGGGAATTATGGAAATTCAGATCCGGCTGACTGGTAAGAAAGTTATGCAAATAATACTGTCGCCGCCGCGTGTCCCATTCCCAAGCAGAGCCACCAAAAAGCGAAAACCAATTATTCGGCGGTGTCCCATCCAGTTTCGGCTCTGCCCAAACATACCAGTCCGCTTTCTCATTGCTGCGGCTGCTACGACTCTCAATAAACCAAGGGTGCCGATCCGAAGTATGCGAGAGCACCAAATCAATCAAAACACGCACACCCAAGTCATGGGCTTTAGTAAGTAATTGCTTAAAATCAGCTAATGAGCCAAACAAAGGATCAACATCTCGATAATCCGAGACATCGTAGCCAAAATCCTTCATCGGTGAAGTAAAAAAGGGCGAAATCCAAATCGCGTCCACGCCAAGATCAGCAATATAATCCAGCTTTTCGATAATACCGGGTAGATCACCGACTCCATCACCGTTAGTATCTTTATATGAACGTGGGTAAATCTGATAAATGACTGCGCCCTTCCACCAGTCACTCTCTCCACCTAACTGTAAATAATTTTGAATTTGCATGATAAGCACCCTTCTCCGAGTTGCATGTGTATAGACTGGAAGCTAAATTTTAACAGCTATTAAAGCATAAACTCAAAGCGCTTTGAACGATCAAATGTTTACCTTAAGGTAAAGCCACTATTCCAGCCCATGCTTATTCGATAGAATCAAACTTTACCAGCTTGAAGTAAAGACCCGTCCCCTCATGAGCCTAAAAGAGCTATCGCTACGCCTTGGATTATCGCAAACGACCGTGAGTCGTGCCCTCAATGGCTATCCTGAGGTCAGCGAGCGTACTCGTCAGCGGGTTATGCAATTAGCAAGGGAAATGAACTATCGACCGAATCCGAGTGCCAAGTCATTAGCCACTGGGCGTACTGAGCATATCGGTATTGTACTACCGATTGAAAAGAACTTATTTGTTGAACCTCTTTTTGGTGAGTATTTAGCAGGCGTCGCACAGTTTTTAGCAGAATCCGATATGGATGTGACGGTGATCCCCACTCCCTTAAGCCAAGAACAAAAAGTCTATGAGCAATTAGCGATGTCTGGGCGGGTGGATGGCTTACTCATTAGTAGCCCTGCCGTGGTTGACTCACGAGTTGCCAGTTTAGCTGCCACCAACCTACCCTTTGTTTTGCATGGGCGTACTCAATGTGAACACCCCTATTCTTATTGTGATATTGATAATCAGGGCGCTTTTGCCAAAGCCACCCGCTTATTAATCGAATTAGGGCATCAGCGCATTGGCTTGATTAATGACGAATGTAGTTTAAATTATGCCAATGATCGTTATTTAGGCTATAAGCTGGCGTTAGAGCAATATGGAATTCCGTATGACCCTAGTTTATGCACTCAAGGCGGGATGACGGAGGAATATGGCTTTAATGCAGTGGCTCAATTGCTGATGCATCGTCCTCGTCCTAGTGCTTTTTTAGTCAGCAATATGATTTTTGCTTTAGGCGCGATGCGCGCTTTGCGACAGCATGGTTTAGAGCCGGGGCATGATATTGCGCTCATTGCCCATGATGATCATATTCCTTATTTGCAAGCTGATAAATTTGACCCTCCACTGACCACGACTAGCTCACCGATTCGCAGAGCGGGTTATGAAATTACCCAAATGCTGCATCGAGAAATTGAAATGCGTAGTCAAAACCAAGCTAAACAATGTAAAGTTCTAGAGGTCGATCTGGTGATTCGTGGTTCGACACGAATTCGTAAAGTTTAACTAACAAAAATTTAACCCTTGCGCTGCTTGCTTATCTAATGCATTCAAAGCGCTTTGGGTATAGTATTTGGCTTAAAATAATTATAAAAACGACTCATACCCTATACCATTAACTGTATTACAAGGAGCATGCTATGAATGAATGGTGGCGTGGAGCGGTCACTTATCAAATTTACCCTCGATCTTTTCAAGACTCTAATCAGGATGGCATCGGTGATTTAGCCGGGATTACTGAGCGCTTGCCCTATATTGCTGATTTAGGGGTAGATGCTATTTGGCTTTCCCCTATTTTCACTTCACCCATGCTAGACATGGGTTATGATGTTTCAAACTATACTGATATTGATCCAACTTTCGGCACACTGGCCGATTTCGATCAACTGATTGCACGTGCACATGAGTTAGGTTTAAAAGTCATTATTGACCAAGTATTGTCGCACTCCAGTTCTGAACATCCGTTCTTTAAAGAAAGTCGCCAAAACCGCCATAACCCTAAAGCTGACTGGTATGTTTGGGCTGACCCACAACATGATGGCTCACCCCCGAATAATTGGCTGTCTGTTTTTGGAGGGGGTGCTTGGCAATGGGATTCACGCCGACATCAATACTATTTGCATAATTTTCTGGTCGAGCAACCTGATTTTAATTTCCATAATACGGAAGTACAAGATTGGCTCTTGTCCACGATGCGTTTTTGGTTAGAACGTGGTGTTGATGGCTTCCGCTTAGATACGGTGAATTTTTATTTCCATGATGCGCTGCTGCGTAACGATCCTGCGGATTTCCGGCGGAAAGAAAAGCCCGAATGGAATCCTTACAGTATGCAATACCATATTTTCTCGAAAAACCAGCCAGAAAATTTAGCCTTTTTAGAACGGATGCGTGCCTTATTGGATGAATTTGAGGCTCGCACGATGGTAGGGGAAATGGGTGAAGATCACCATCCGATTCGGATGATGGGTGAATACACCTCGGGTCAACGTTTACATATGTGCTATTCGTTTGAAATGTTGAAAGATCCATTCAGTGCCAACCATTTCCGTAAGCTGGTTGAAGAGTTTTATACTGGCGCACCCCACGGCTGGCCTTGCTGGGCTTTTTCGAACCATGATGTGGCACGCCATACAACTCGTTGGCAACAGTATGGTGTTAGCAACGAAGCACTCGCTAAACAAGCAGCAGCACTCTTACTGTCTTTACAAGGTTCGATCTGCATTTATGAAGGTGAGGAATTAGGGCAAACCGAATCAGATTTAGACTATAGTGAGTTGACTGATCCTCAAGGCTTACGCTTCTGGCCAGAAAACAAAGGCCGCGATGGCTGCCGGACACCGATGGTTTGGGATGCTGCACAGCCACATGCAGGGTTTAGCACCGCTAAACCTTGGCTACCTGTGAAACCTGAGCAAGCAGCGCGCAGTGTAGCCGGGCAAGTGAATGATCCTGATTCAGTGCTTAATTTTTATAAGCGGATGCTGCGTCTGCGCCAATCCAGTGCAACCCTTAAATATGGAGCAACGCGCTTCTTAGAGACTGCAGAGCCTATTCTCGCCCTGATCCGGGGGGATGATCTGTTATGTGTGTTTAATCTGTCGGCGACCCAGCAACAACTTAAACTAAGCGGTCAACTGACCGAAGTCTTAGCCGAGCGAGCAGAGCTAACAGCAGGTGAATTACACTTAGCGGGCAATGGTTTTGCTTTCTTTCAACTAGCAGATAAGGTATCTGTCAATAGCTGACAGATACCAACTACAAAAGACGGTAAGCCTAACGCATAGGCTTACCGTTTGCATCAAAGCGATGCAAATTATGGGTCTCTGGACGAATGCCTACCTTAGCTCCAATCTCATAAGAGGCTGTTCCATCTTCGCGCACAATCATTGGCTCAGTACCGCCAATATCCACGAATATGTAATTATCAGAGCCTAGATTTTCATAATGCACGACTTCGCCTCGCCAAACTGGATTAGTGTTATCAATATCCAAGTGCTCAGAGCGTATCCCCAAAGTAGTACAATTGAATTGCTCAGCGAACTTACCCGTGAGGAAATTCATCTTTGGTGAACCAATAAAGCCTGCAACAAATACAGAATTGGGGCTAGCATACAGCTCGGCGGGAGTACCTACCTGCTCAACCAAACCATCACGCAGCACACAAATTCGATCCGCTAAAGTCATCGCCTCAACCTGATCATGGGTGACATAAATCATGGTCGCTTTATTCATGTCATGATGCAGTTTGGCGATTTCCAAACGAGTTTGCACCCGCAAAGCTGCGTCCAAATTGGACAGCGGTTCATCGAACAAGAATACCCGTGGATCACGCACAATCGCCCGTCCAATCGCCACCCGCTGACGTTGACCTCCCGATAATTGCTTAGGTAAGCGATCCAGCAAATGGTCAATTTGTAGCATTTTCGCGGCTTTTTCGACACGAATCCGAATATCTTCCGGGGTAGTATTCGCTAACTTCATCCCAAACGCCATATTGTCATAGACGTTCATATGCGGATATAAAGCATAGGATTGGAACACCATAGCAATACCGCGTTTAGACGGTGCGAGGTGATTAACTCGCTCTCCATCAAACAGCATATCCCCAGAGGTAATATCCTCTAAGCCAGAAATCAGGCGCAATAAAGTTGATTTCCCACAACCTGATGGACCCACGAATACCATGAATTCGCCACTACGAATATCTAGATTGACACCCTTGATTACATCAAAGGCACCATAGGATTTACGTACATTTTTTAATTCAATCCGAGCCATTTCAATACTCCTCCTTTAGCCTTTAACGCCACCAGCCGTTAAACCAGCAACAATCTTACGTTGGAAAATCAGTACCATAATAATAATAGGCACTGTTACCAAGACCGATGCCGCCATAATAATGCCCCAAGGGGTTTCATATTGCGTCGCACCTGATAATAAGCCAATCGCTACCGGCACAGTACGTGTCTCATTCGAAGAGGTAAACGTTAAAGCAAATAAAAACTCATTCCATGCACCAATGAATGCCAACAAACCCGTAGTGACTAAGGCTGGCCACATTAAAGGCAAAAAGACTTTCACAATAATTTGCCAAGGTGTCGCACCATCGACAATCGCGGCCTCTTCAATCTCAATTGGCAAATCACGCATAAAGGTCGTCAGCACCCAAACCGTAAAAGGCAAAGTGAAAATGGTATAAGACAGAATTAAAGCCCAAGGCGTGTTGTAAATACCGATAAACCGGATCATTTCAAACAAGCCAGACAACACCGCAATTTGTGGGAACATAGAAACCGCTAAAATAGTCATCAGCAATAAACCCCGTCCACGGAATCTCACCCGCGCCAAGGCATAAGAGGCAGTGACAGCCATTAACAAAGCTAAAATAACGGTCATCGTGGCAATAAAGACTGAGTTTAAGATATTACGGGGAAACTCACCTTGCTCAAAAACAGCATAGTAGTTATTTAAACTGAAAGAGGTTGGCCAGTAATTGACTTCAAATAAAGCTGTACCCGTTTTGAAACTCGTGATGACTGCATAGTAAAAGGGGAAGACTGAAGCGACCACAATCACTAAGACCAGTAAATAAAACGCTATTTTCTTAACGATTTTCATTTTTTATCTCCACCTAGATCAACTTTACCTAGCCAGATATAAAGAATCACGAACAAAGCGATGAAGGTAAACAATAGCGTTGACTGAGCTGAGCCATAGGCAAACTTATCAAACTCAATCATATTCTCACGACTGATAATCGACATCGTTTTGGTTGCTGAAGAGTTAGGCGTTAATACATAAATCAAATCGAAAATACGTAAGGCATCTAACATACGGAAGATAATCGCAACCATTAAAGCCGGTTTCACCAAAGGTAAAGTGATTTTAAAGAACACTTTAATCGGATGCACCCCATCAATTTTGGAAGCTTCATACACATCCTTCGGAACCATTTGCAGACCTGCTAAACACAGCAGAGCCATAAAAGGTGTCGTCTTCCAAATATCGACCACAAGCACTGCAAACATGGCGGTATCCGCATTAGCGGTCCAAGCGATTTTTTGAGAGATAATGCCCATATTCATCAATACATCATTGACAATACCGAACTGGTCATTGAGCATCCAGCTCCACATTTTTGCAGAAACGATGGTAGGAATCGCCCAAGGAATTAAGATCGCCGCCCGAACTAGGCCACGGCCTTTGAACTCTGCATTAAGCACTAAGGCTACCATCATACCTAAAATGGCTTCCAAAGTGACCGAAACGACGGCGAAACGTACCGTATTCCAAACGGCATTCCACCAAGCAGGATCGACTAGAGTACCTTTAAAAATGGTACGACCGGATGGCAGAGTCCGCCAGCTTAAATAATTATCAAAACCTATCCACTGACCCGCATATAAATTGGTCAATGAAGTATCGGTAAAACTAAAGTAAATAGAACGAAATAAAGGATAAGCAGCAACAAAAACCAAAGCTGCGATCATGGGTATTAAAAACCACATGGCCGCACGAATACGTTGAGATTGTAACTCTGCTCTACCTGAAGATGTGACTGCATGAGGGGTCATGAGGTTATCTCCTGAGGTGATGCTAAGGTGGTGCTTTAAAAAAGGGTAACAACATCGGCTGTTACCCTTTCGACTTAACGCCTGAGGCTATTGGCGCTCAGGGTTTGGAGGAGAACTTACCAACCTTTACCTTGTAATTCGGTTAAATCAGCCTCAAGAACCTCAAGATTCTCAGCAGCGGTACCTTTACCTGATAAAGTCTCATGCACGGCTGACCAGAACTTAGAAGATACTTCGTTATACTTCACTTTAGTCGGCGCAGAGGGGCGTGGTACTGCTTGTAAGAATACATCTTTCCAACGTGGAATAATTGGCTGCTTTTCTTTAATGTCTGCATCATCGTACAGCGACATGACCGTTGGCAGTTTAGAACCAATTAAAGCATTTTGCTTTTGGGTTTCAGTAGATGCTAAGAACTTAACTAAGGCAATCGCTGCCTCTTTATTTTTAGCATATTTAGATACCGCTAAATTCCAACCACCTAAAGTTGCAGCCGATTTGTCGTTGTCACCCCCAGTTGGTAAAGTGGTTACGTCAAACTTACCTTTAACTTTACTGTCATCAGCTTCACCTAAGCCATAAGCATAAGGCCAGTTCCGCATAAAGACTGCATTGCCCGTTTGCCAAACACCACGAGCTTCTTCTTCACCGTAAGACAAAACGCCCGGAGGAGAAATCGTATTTACCCATGACTTGGCTAAATCAACCGCAGCGACTGCTTTTGGATTATTAATCGAGATTTTGCCATCTGGCTCAACGATTTGACCACCACCGAAAGATTTAACCCACTCTAGCGCATTACAGGTTAAACCTTCATAAGCATTACCCTGCCATACAAAGCCCCATAAGTCTTTACTGCCTTCTGCACGCTCAGCTTCTTGAACTTTTTTGGCCGTTTCGGTCAGCTCTTCCCAAGTTTTAGGTACACTGAGCTTATGCTTTTCCAGCAGGTCTTTGCGATAATATAAAGCTGGTGCGTCAGTAAACAGTGGCATAGCGACTAGTTTACCGTTAACGGTTTGAGACTCAACGATGGATGGGAAATGGTCTTTGATGACGTCTTTAGTGGCTTCTGTCAAATCTTCGAAGTTATCAGCTAACTGTGGTGCCCAAATAACATCCGTCTGATACACATCAACATCGGCATTACCTGCCGATAGCCACAAACGATATTGCGCGAACTGATCGGTTGTAGAAGATGGCATCGGTACTACTTTGACAGTATTACCTGTTTCTTTTTCCCAAGGCTTGACGAGTTCTTTAAAGACTTCGATGTCTTTACCGACCGCACCAGAAACAAAATTGACTTCTACTGCATACGCAGAAATTGAAGTCATTGAAGCTGCCATTATTGACAGCAGAATGGCTTGCTTAATAGGATTACGCATTAAGGTCATGATCTATCTCCTCCAAGAAATCAACAACACATAGAAAATAAACTAACTGGGCGCTTTAGTATTTATCAAAATCATCCAAAGCGCTTTGAATTTTTACAAAAATACACCTGTCACAGCAGAAAAGCAATTCCTTGTTGCTGGTTTTATGCAAAGAAATGCTTTTTACTCAATTCAGGCTGCCAGCGCTAAACTGGAGCCTTGACCACCTTTAGTGAGCTTCAGCTAAGCTACGTAGATATTGAAATAACTCTCGACTACTTTTCGGAGGCTTATTCGTCGCTTGCTCTTTACGTGCATTTCGAATCAAACCACGGATATGTTGCATATCTAGCGCTGGATAAGCTTCCAGTAATTCACCAAGCGCTGCATCATCCACTAACAGTTGATCGCGCCAGCGCTCCAAACGATGGAATACCGCTAAATGTGCACGACTGCTAAACTCCCACTCTGCAAATTTGGCTTGAATCGGCGCTAGCTCGACTTGACGCATCAGTTTGCCAATGTATTGCTTCTGGCGGCGTAAAGCACCGTGATTATTCAACCGCTTAGCCTCCAACACAGCATCCACTAAACGCTCAGGCAAATCCAGTTGAGCGAGTTGCTCGGGGCGTAAATCAATCAGCTGCTCACCTAAAGCCTGAGCCTCTTCTGCCTCACGTTTATCGTGGGTACGACTTACATAATCATCATCTTCATCGACTGGGTGGTAATAACCTGCCATCTATGCCTACCTGCTGAAATTCAATGATGCTAATGAATTTACGCTAAAAAAACAAAAAGATTCCGAATGAATGACTAATACACCTAGCTTTCTAATCCAGTTAACAATAACACTGAAACTGTGCAGTTAGAGATGCCAAGCTCAGTGGCTGTATAAACAAGCATAGCCCCATGACCTCCACCCTGAAACGTTCCGCTTCATTCACCTGTTTGCTGGCATGGGTGGATTCCGGCTAGGATTTGAGCAAGCTTGCCATGCATAAGGCATCACACCCAACGGTGTATTCACTTCCGAAATCAAACCGCATGCTATCAAGGTTTATGCTGATAACTTTCCTAATAGCCCTATTCATGGCGACATCACCCAGATTCCGGCTGAGGAAATCCCTGATTTTGATGTCCTGTTAGCAGGATTCCCTTGCCAAGCCTTCAGCTATGCAGGTAAACGCCAAGTTTATGCAATAAGCTGTAATTGGTAACAAGGTTGATTTCGTGGCTCGATATCAGTAGTTGTTTCTAGTGAAGCCTTTCCAAGAAACGCTTCAGAAATCAAACGTTCTACAATGGTGGCAACCGTAGCAACCGGCACCGTATTCCCCAACAGGTCATGCGCTAACGCATCTTTCACGTTTAATTGGAAGTTATCTGGGAAGCCAAACAGACGGCATTGTTCAACTAAGGTGAGTTTGCGCAAGCCATTCCCATCCGGTACCGCCAGCCTATTTAGGTCAGTGGCAACCAAGGTCGGTGTAATTGTGTTAGGGTCAAGAACCTTATTAATTTCGTAACTCAATTTGCCCGCGACAATATTATAACCCTTGGCAATATCGGTGCGGTACTGGCGCACTTTTTTAGTCGTACCATTCTCCGTGATAGCTACCAAATCCTTGGGATGCTCGTACTTCAAGTAGTTCTTATGCACCAAGTCATTGAGCATGGCTTGCAAGTCGGGATGATCATAAAATGTGCTAATTTCCGCCACGGTTAGCGGCATCCCATCCATCCATGTAATGCCTTTACCGATGGCCCATTTTTTATTACGGCGATAGAGCAAAATCAGGTTAAGTAGTTTAATTTGCTCAGCGGAGACTTCACCTTTTAAGCCAATATCCCAGCTATGGATGTTTTCCTTGCCACCGCGTTTGTCCTTAATGGACTTACCGTGCAGTTCATCTAACTTGAAATGTGACAGCAATAGCCGCGAGAGTTTGGTATCAAGGCAAGTTTTGCCGGTCTCTAATATATCCTGTAAAACTGTTTTCTTTTTGGGGAATTGGCTGAGGTTGATCGTTTGGTTTTTTGTGCCAACGATAAAAATACGTTTGCGTGTTTGTGCCAACCCAAAGTCTTTGGCATCCAGTACTTGCCAACTGACGTAGTAATCAAGCTGTTTGAGTTTTTCTAGGATAATGCTCAAAGTCCGCCCAATCGGTTCGGCTCGACTAGCACGGTCATGTACAACCAACCCTTCAACATTTTCCAAGATAAAGGCAGAGGGTTGCTTGGCTGCTAGAATCCGTTCAACCTCAAAAAATAAAGTACCACGGGTATCCGCAAAGCCTTGGCGTTTACCCGCATAGCTGAAGGCTTGGCAAGGGAATCCTGCTAACAGGACATCAAAATCAGGGATGTCCTCAGCCGGAATCTGGGTGATGTCGCCATGAATGAGGCTATTGGGGAAGTTGTCGGCGTAAACCTTAATCGCATGCGGTTTGATTTCTGAGGTGAATACGCAATCTGCATGGATTCCTTGTGCGGCACAGGCATTTTCAAAACCAAGGCGGAATCCTCCCATACCTGCAAACAGATCAATGAAACGGAGCATATGTAGCTGATTTCATGCGTGTTGGTATCCTTGGTTGCTGAAATTACCTAAGAGGATAATAACATTTTTGTAAGGCCGGCTCCAGTCACTCCTTAATCAATCAGGCAAACTATAAACCAGCCTGACATAGGAGCCTATAAGCAAACACGCGATGATTTGCATCTAGCCTGTCAGGATGAGTTAATAAGGCACGGTTATAAGCATCGAAATTTGCCAAATCAAATCTTACCTGTCCTGAAGAACCTTTGACTTTTTGTGCTAATAACAAGCTGACAATTTCATCAATAGATGACATTCACAGTTCCTCTATATAAAAAGCAGAAAAACAAAAAGCCCCATTTGGGGCTTTTTGCTTATACAACAACAGGAGCTACCTAGCCGCGAACCTTACCGATTCGATGCAACATTTCCATCTGTGCCTTCGCTGCTTCCAGCTCAGCCTGAATCGCTTCGTAATCAAGATCAGCAGGATCTTTGCCTTGCAGCGCATCATGTGCACGTTTCATTGCATCTTGGGCAGCTTGTGCATCCAAATCTTCTGCACGCATACCCGTATCCGCGAGTACAGTGATTAGAGTTGGCTGCACTTCTAGCACACCGCCAGAGACAAACAACGAGGTCGTGCCTTCGGCCGTGGTGTATTTCAGCTCACCTGCACGTAACTTCGAGATCAATTGAGTGTGTTTAGGATAAATCCCTAAATCACCCATCGAACCCGGAGCAATCACCTTTTCGACCGTACCGGAGAAAAGTTTTTGCTCAGCAGTTACTACGTCTAATTGGATTGTCGATGCCATCATGCCCTCCTATTAGAACTTTTTGGCCTTCTCGACCGCTTCCTCAATTGAACCCACCATATAGAAGGCGTTTTCTGGTAAGTGGTCATACTCACCGTTCAGGATGCCTTTGAAGCTGGCCAAAGTTTCTTTCAGCGTAACGTATTTACCCGGAGAACCTGTGAACACTTCAGCGACGAAGAACGGTTGTGACAAGAAACGTTGGATACGACGAGCGCGACCCACCACTTTCTTATCATCTTCAGACAATTCATCCATACCAAGAATGGCGATAATGTCTTTCAGTTCTTTATAACGTTGCAGGATACCCTGAACACCACGCGCAGTCTCATAATGCTCTTTACCAACCACGAGTGGGTCTAACATCCGTGAAGTAGAGTCCAAAGGATCTACCGCTGGATAAATACCCAATTCAGCGATGTTACGAGACAAAACGAGAGTCGCGTCCAAGTGAGCGAAGGTGGTCGCTGGAGACGGGTCAGTTAAGTCGTCCGCAGGTACATAGACCGCTTGGAAAGAAGTGATCGAGCCATTTTTGGTCGAAGTGATCCGTTCTTGCAGAACGCCCATCTCTTCCGCCAGAGTAGGCTGATAACCTACCGCAGAGGGCATACGACCTAACAGCGCAGATACTTCAGTACCCGCCAAGGTGTAACGGTAGATATTGTCAACGAACATCAAAACGTCACGGCCTTCATCACGGAAATATTCCGCCATCGTCAAACCCGTTAAGGCGACCCGTAAACGGTTGCCCGGTGGTTCATTCATCTGACCATAAACCAGCGCTACTTTGTCGATAACGCCGCCTTCAGTCATTTCGTGATAGAAGTCATTCCCTTCCCGAGTCCGCTCACCGACACCTGCGAACACCGACAGACCGGAGTGTTGCTTCGCGATGTTATTGATCAGCTCCATCAGGGTAACGGTTTTACCAACACCCGCACCACCGAATAAACCGATTTTACCACCCTTGGCAATAGGCATAATCAAGTCGATAACTTTAATGCCTGTTTCAAGAATGTCGATGCCACCTGCTTGATCTGCATACGCAGGTGGAGCACGGTGAATAGGCCACTTTTCTTCGTGAGCCACATCACCCATTTTATCAATGGGTCGACCCAAGACATCCATCACACGCCCTAAAGTACCGTGACCGACTGGTACGGAGATAGGAGCGCCTGTATTGGAAACCTTCATACCACGCTTGATGCCGTCAGAAGCGCCCATCGCAATCGTGCGCACAATGCCATCACCCAACTGTTGTTGGACTTCCAGAGTCAGACCCTGGTCGGCTACTGTCAACGCATCGTAAACAGCTGGCACAGCACTACGTGGAAACTCCACGTCGACAACCGCGCCGATAACCTCAACGATACTTCCAGTACTCATTGATAGTACCTCTTAAAAAATGATAATTCCGTAAACAGCATTAGACAGCCGCTGCACCACCGACGATCTCAGAGATCTCCTGCGTAATCGCAGCCTGACGCGCTTTGTTGTACACCAATTTCAAATCATTGATCATCTTACCCGCGTTGTCAGAGGCGCTCTTCATCGCCACCATCCGCGCTGCCATTTCACAAGCAACGTTTTCAACAACACCTTGATAAATCAAGGATTCAATATAGCGTTGCATCAAGGCGTCAATGACCCCTTTTGACTCCGGCTCGTAAATATAGTCCCAATAGTGACTCATGGCTTCGTCTTTAATCGGCGCGATGGGGATGAGCTGAGTCACCTGTGGTCGCTGCGTCATGCTATTGACGAATTCATTTTCCACCATATACAGACGATCAATACGGCCTTCGGCATAAGCATCGAGCATGACCTTAATCGTACCTACCATGTCCGCAATTTTTGGAGCATCGCCCATATGAGTCTTCTGGGCCGCTAAACCATAACGGCGGAACGCATTCGCTGCTTTATTAC
Organism: Thiothrix eikelboomii; assembly: GCF_900167255.1. Taxonomy (GTDB): domain Bacteria; phylum Pseudomonadota; class Gammaproteobacteria; order Thiotrichales; family Thiotrichaceae; genus Thiolinea; species Thiolinea eikelboomii. The sequence continues at coordinate 17,695 of NZ_FUYB01000027.1, read as the reverse complement.
CAAACACAGCCAGATCAACTTCGACCCCCTGTGCTTTCCATTTAGCAATATCTTGCAGCGCAGTCTTAAACAAGTTGACATTCAAGCCACCACACAAACCACGGTCAGTGGAGATAATGATGTAGCCCACTCGCTTTACTGTTGGACGTTCAAGCGTATAAGGATGCTTATACTCCAAATGCCCATTCGCTACGTGACCAACCACGGCACGCATTTTTTGGGCATACGGACGGCTAGCATTCATGCGGTCTTGTGCACGACGCATCTTTGATGCCGCAACCATTTCCATCGCTTTGGTGATCTTCCGAGTGTTTTGAATACTCTTGATCTGTGTGCGTATTTCTTTAGCACCTGCCATGGGACTTACCTCCCATTACCAAGTGTTAGTGGACTTGAAAGTTTCAAGAGCCTTACGCATAGCGCCTGCGATTTCATCGTTGTAGTCACCTTTTGCATTAATCTTATCCAGAAGTTCTTTCTGGGAAGAACGCAAGTAACTCAACATAGCCGCTTCAAAATCAACAATTTTCTTCGCATCCACATCATCCAAGAAGCCTTCATTGGCTGCGAATAAGGAGAAAGCCATTTCAGCAACTGATAAGGGTGCAAACTGTGGCTGCTTCATCAGCTCAGTGACCCGTTGACCGCGTGCTAATTGTTTACGTGTACCCTCGTCAAGATCAGAGGCAAACTGCGAGAACGCAGCCAACTCACGATACTGAGCGAGGTCAAGACGTACACCACCACCGAGCTTCTTGATGATCTTGGTTTGAGCAGAACCACCTACCCGTGATACCGACAAACCTGCGTTGATCGCAGGGCGGATACCCGCGTTGAACAAGTCAGTTTCCAAGAAGATCTGACCGTCAGTAATCGAGATTACGTTGGTCGGAACGAAGGCAGACACGTCACCCGCTTGGGTTTCGATGATCGGTAAGGCAGTCAAAGAACCTGTTTTACCAACAACCGCACCTTTAGTGTACTCTTCAACATAAGCGGCGTTAACGCGAGACGCACGTTCTAATAAGCGTGAGTGCAGATAGAATACGTCCCCTGGGTAAGCTTCACGACCCGGTGGACGACGCAGCAACAAGGATACTTGACGATAAGCCCAAGCTTGCTTGGTTAAGTCATCGTATACAATCAGTGCATCTTCACCCCGATCACGGAAGTATTCGCCCATCGAGCAACCCGAGTAAGGCGCAAGGTATTGCATAGACGCAGGGTCAGATGCAGTCGCTGCGACTACAGTGGTGTACTCCATTGCACCGTGCTCTTCCAGCTTACGGACGACATTCGCGACCGTAGAAGCTTTCTGACCAATCGCAACGTAAATACATTTTACGTCTTTGCCCTTTTGGTTGATGATGGTGTCAACCGCGACTGCAGTTTTACCAGTTTGACGGTCACCGATAATCAACTCACGCTGACCACGACCCACAGGCACCATTGCATCTAAAGCTTTGATACCCGTTTGCAGCGGTTGGTCAACCGATTTACGATCAATAACGCCCGGAGCAATTTGTTCAACAGCTGAGTAGCCGTCATGCTCTAAAGGACCTTTGCCATCAATGGGCGAGCCTAATGAGTCGACAACACGACCTAACAGGCCACGACCCACTGGAACCTCTAAAATACGCCCCGTACATTTTACCGTGTCGCCCTCAGTGATACCCTTATAATCACCTAAAACGACCGCGCCGACAGAATCACGCTCTAAGTTCAGCGCAAGACCAAATGCGCCATTAGAGAATTCAATCATCTCACCAGACATTACGTCGCCTAAACCATGCAGGCGCACGATACCGTCTGTTACAGAGACAACAGTACCCTCAGTCCGTGCTTCAGCGCTCGCCTCGAAGCTGCTAATGCGCTTCTTAATCAGCTCACTGATTTCAGTTGGGTTAAGTTGCATGTGCTATTCCTCTAGTTAGGCTTGGCTTAGCGTGCCAAAGCCGCCTTCATATCTTTCAGCCTGCTTTGGATAGAGCCGTCAATAACTAAATCACCTGCGCGGATAATCGCGCCCCCCATTAAAGCGGGATCAATTTTAGTCACTAACTTAACTTCACGTCCTAAGCGTTTCTGGAGCGCCGCAGCAATAGCTTGCTGCTGGTCATCAGTCATTTCCATCGCAGAGGTAATTTCCGCATCAACCGCCCCTTCTGCTTCTGCTTTGAATTGCTCAAAGAGAACCGCAATTTCTGGCAATAATGCGAAACGATCATTATCTGCTAAGACCTTAAGCAAATTCCTGCCTTGGTCATCAATCGCAGAACCTGCGATATCAGCAAAGGCTTGAGCTTTTTGCTCTTTGGTCATACGAGGATGACTCAGCAAGGAAGCTGAACCTTCTGCCGCGACGACCGCAGACATAGCTGCTAGCTGTGCCGACCATTGCGGCAAAGTACCAGCGTCCTGCCCCATCTCAAATACCGCTTTGGCATAAGGACGGGCAGCGGTTGTCAATTCAGACATGGTTCACCACCTTAAATTTGCGCGGTCAGCTCATCCAATGCTTTAGCATGGGCTTTAGCATTGATTTCTTTACCTAGAATTTTCTCAGCACCAGCCAGAGCCAGTGAAGAAACCTGTTGACGTAAGCCCTCACGAGCACGAGATACCTCTTGCTCTAATTCAGCTTGAGCAGCCGCTTTGACGCGGTTTGCTTCCTCAACAGCCGCATTCTTGGCTTCATCAACGATTTCGCCAGCACGCTTTTGCGCTTGGGAAATAATTTCGGCAGCCTCCACCTTCGCTTGCTTTAGCTCATCAGCCATCTTTTGACGAGCGGCTTCTTGCTCTTGCTGACCTTTCTCAGCAGCGGCAAGACCTTCAGCAACTTTCTGGCGACGCTTATCCAGAACCTCGTTAATAGGTCCCCACATATACTTGTTGACCAACCAGATCATGATCGAAAACGCCAAGACCTGGGCAATCAATGTCAGAGTAATGTTCACGTTACCTTTCTCCTGCTTTTAAATTAAAGCCACCGTTAACACGGGGTTTCAACACACTATACTTGGCTTACATAGCCCCGATAGCAGAAGCAGCAGCACCAACGAATGGGTTTGCGAACAAGAACCACATAGCGAACGCTAAGATAATGAATGGGAATGACTCCATCAGACCAGCGAAAATGAACATATTAGTCATTAATTGAGGACGTAGTTCAGGTTGACGTGCGATACCTTCCAAAGTTTTCGCGCAAATCAAACCCCAACCAATCGCAGAGCCTAAACCTGCCGCCGCGAGGATCACGCCAACACCTACAGCGGTGTATGCATAGATCATTGCAATCAGTTCAGCATTCATTTTCCAGTCTCCTAAAAATTACCAAAGTTAAATTAAAATCAAAAAATCTAAACAACTTGTAAAAGCCAGATGGTCAATCTAATCAATTCTGATCAATGATCATCTGCTGTGGCATCTGCCATTCCTAAGTAAACAATTGTCAACACCATGAAAATAAAGGCTTGCAAAGTGATGACTAATAAGTGGAATAACAGCCATGCTAAATCCAACAATACTTGCATAGGGAACCAAATAAACAAGCCAAAACTGAAGCCTGCCCCTAGGGTCAATAATGCAATTAACAAGAATACCAACTCACCTGCGAATAAATTACCGAATAACCGCAGGCCAAGGCTAAGTGGCTTAGCTAATTCTTCAATCGTGGTCATTACGATATTGACGGGAATAAAGAATTTTCCAAATGGGTGGAATAAGAACATCTTCAAATAACCCATAGGACCTTTGCTTTTGAAGTTATAAGCAAGGATGAGTACGAAGACGCAGAGCGCTAAACCTAAAGTGGTATCTAAGTTAGTAGTAGGCACAACTTTCAGATAAACATGACTAGGATCAGCACCAAAGAGGCCTAAGATACCTGTCCATAAGGAAGGTAAAAGATCCACTGGCAGTAAGTCCATCGCATTCATGGCCAATACCCAAACGAAGACCGTTAAAGCTAAGGGGCCAATTAGTTTGTCTGGATGTGGAAAAACGTTTTTAATTTGGTCATTCACAAACTCTACCACCATTTCGGCGACACTTTGGAGTTTGCTTGGATTGTCCAAACTCAGATTTTCGCCAATTTTCTTAGCGATAAAGATCAATAATCCGCCGAGCAACGCACTAAAGATAATGACATCGAGATGTAGCACATTAAAGTCTGCGATAGACTTCGGCTGGCTAGTACTCCAGTTTGTCAAATGGTGCTGAATATACGCGACGGGATCAGCTGCTTGCGCACTTTCGCTCACACTTTTACCCCATGACCAAAGTTAATAAACTTGTTTCTGCTTTCATACCTGTTCCGCCTTACGGCTAGGACCGAGCGCGAAAGCATAACCTAGTTGCGTCACAATGAAAGAGCCTATTAGTGGTATCGGCGTCAATTTCAACAGGCCTAAGCCAATCACTAAAGCAACTAGAACGAAAACGAAGCGTCCGACCGCACTTAGGTATAGCAACATCATGCTACGTTTTGGGTCAAAGTTGGCGTCTCCTCCTACTTTACCCATGCGCCGAGACAATAAAAATGTATTAGCTAGAGCAATTGCACCGCCATAGAGTGCAGGCAACACCGCCCGTTCGCCTTGTAGGTAGAAAGCAATAGCAGCACACACTACTATCAGAACGAATTGTATGGTCAGTATGTTGCGCATCTGCATCTCAGGAGGGGGAATTTATCCCCTTGATTTCCAAATCCCGACGGGAGTATAAATACATACTAATATACGGTCAACTCTTGATCGTAAAACCAAGCCCACTGGCCTACCCGTTGAGAGTGGTCTAGTCAATTTGCTACGAAAATTATGTCGACATTATCCACTAATTTGCAAAAGCTGCAATGGTTGAATCCAGAATGAAAGAAAATTGTCTTAACAAACTCTTAAGCCCAAGTTGCTACACATTTGCACTAGGCTTAATCCTTTTATTTGCTTGCTTATCTGCGCCTGCTACGGAAGAGCCGAGCCTAAAAGCAGAGCGTGACTTTCAGGATTTAAGTCAATTAATGCAACAATCTCACCAACCCGTCTTAGTCGCTTTCGTTGCCGAGTATTGTGGCTACTGTCGACAATTAGAAAAAGACCAATTAAAACCGCTGGTAAAAAAGGGGGATTACACGACACGTATTTTCATCAGAACAGTCGATATTGCAGACACTGAAACCCTCTTAAATTTTAAAGGCGAGCAAGTTTCACCCAGTGATTTTGCAAACCAATACCATGCGGACATCACACCGACTTTAGTCTTTTTGGATCACACCGGGCAGGAAATTGCAGAACGTTTAGTCGGCTACAACTCACCCGACTTTTACGGGGCTTATCTAGAAAGCGCAATTGAGCAAGCGATTAACCACAGTCAATCAGCAATGCAGCTTGAAAGCTCGACTACCGTGCAGAATCAAGACTCAGGCAAAGACTTAGACAAAGATGATAAAGATAAGGGCAGCACACCCAGTAGTGCACCGCCCTTTAATTGATTAACGTCCGCGCACGAAACGGCGGACTTCAGCTAAATGACGGCGGCTAACTTCTAATTGGTCACGTACTTTATCTAAGGTAATTTGGGTACGACCTACATCAGACTTGGTTAAGCCCGTGATCCGGCTTTTCGCAACTAAAGCATTACGGTGAATGCGAATGAAGCGATCGGCTAGATCAGTTTCTAAAGACTTGAGTGATTCTTCAATAATCACTTCTCCACCATTATGGCGAACTGTGACGTATTTTTGATCCGCTTGGAAATAAACAACATCTTCAATTGGGATTAACTCCAGATTGCCACGCATCCGAGCGCAGATATGCTTACGGGATGAACGTTGACCACCGGTGCGTTGCTCTAACATTTCTAAACGTTGAGCACGGTTAAGCGAGCGGGCTTGTTCCAGACTTTGTAATAATTGTTCTTGTCTTATCGGTTTCATAAGATACCCTGTTGCTTTTGTTGAAAAGGCTTCTAAAGCATATTCACCATACGCTGTGGTAAATATGACGGCGGGGGGCATCTCCATCGTTGCTATGTGTCTAGCGGCTTCTAGCCCGTCCATGCCGGGCATCGTAATATCCATCAACACAATATCAGGTTGGAAACGCTCCACCATAACTACAGCCTCAGCCCCGTTTTCGGCTTCAGCACAAACATCGTAATCCGCGTAACGAGCAATCAAGCCTTTGATTCTTTCGCGGGCATATTCTTCGTCATCTACAACCAAAATCTTAATCGACATTATTATTACTCCTTGGGGATGGAAAAGGAGACGCGGTACTGCTGGGGAGTTTTTTGTATTTGCAGATTAGCGCGATCTCCATACGCGAGATGAAGTCGGTTTTTCATATTTTCTTGGGCAATGTGATTACCCTTTTGATGGGAGCTAGCCCCACTAGGTGACAGCGGATTAGTAACAGACACCGCTAAATGGCTACCTGCATCATATAAGCTAATTCCTAGAGTCCCACCTTCTTTCCGTGGTTGTATCCCATGATAAATGGCGTTCTCAACCAAGGGTTGCAAGATAAGTGGCAGAATTTGCATGTCAAACGGTAAGGTATTGCGATCCATATCCCAGACCACGGTGAGACGACGCTTGCCTAAACGTAACCCTTCCATCCGCAAATAACGCATGGTGACATCCAATTCTTCTTGTAAGCTGATCCGATTGCGCCGATCCAAAGTGGTACGCATAATATCAGCCAAATCCAAAATAGCCTCTTCAGCTTGCACTGGATCTTTATGCACTAAATGCGCCACTGTGTTTAAACTATTGAAAAGAAAGTGTGGACGCATCCTTGATTGCAAAGCCTCGTATTTGGCATACGAATCCGCCTCTACGGAAGCCTCCCACTGACCTTGTACATACAGATAACGCAGAACGACCAGTGTTAGCACCAAGCTAATCACAATATTTTTTAGAAAATACAGTGCTACCCCACCACCCAATTCATCTAAGCTATTATTTTTTATCAGAAATAAACCGATTATTGAAGCTAGTAAAGTGAAGCTCACTACCACCGTCGTGATCAATAAAGTAGAGATCTTATTCGAGGGTGGTGTATAAAAACGATTAATCAAACACAGTGTCAAAACAGAGGATAAAGTCACCCATAGCACAAAGAAGGCATTTAGCCCTAGTTTGACCATGAACTCGTGAACATTATCTGCTGCAGCTAAGGCTAAAATAGTTGCCAAAAACAAAGCAGCCGCTACGATTCTTAGTAGGGGTTGAGGCCCACAAATATTAGGTAAATAACCAAGCGTCTTGCTCATTGATAAGGACATTCTACTCTTTCTAGCTCTTGCCTTTTTCAAACACACCTAGGGAGGGTTGGCTTGAAAATCTGACAGGATTTAGTTAATTGTTATTTTTATAATTTCCCAGATCGCAACCAGCGATCGAGCTTCATGTACAATACTATAGCTCAGCGGCTTACTGATTGCTGAAGGCTTTTCTCGATTCTTCCACAAGGAAAGAATAAACTGCAAACTTTTCCGCTTAACTGCTCAAAACTTAACGAAACCGCGCCATGACCGCTCAAAATCACAGCAAAACCAACGTTTCACCTGCCAGCAAAAACCAAGCTTGGGGTGGGCGCTTCACCGAATCGACCGATGCTTTTGTCGCCGAATTTACTGCCTCTATTCAATTTGACCAACGCTTATACCGCCATGACCTTGCTGGTTCACGGGCGCATGCTCGAATGCTGAATAAAGTTGGCATTCTATCCACGCCCGATCTTGAGGCTATTTTAGTCGGATTAGATCAGATCGAAGCTGAGATTGAAGCCGGTGCTTTCGACTGGCAAATTGCGCTGGAAGATATTCATATGAATATTGAAGCCCGCCTCACTGATCGAATCGGTATTGCGGGTAAACGCCTACACACCGGACGCTCACGCAATGACCAAGTTGCCACCGACATCCGCTTATGGCTACGCGATCAGATTGATCATATTGGGCATGAAATTCGCCGCCTCCAAACTGGCTTGGTTGCAGTCGCAGAACGGGAAGCTGAGACGATCCTCCCCGGCTTTACCCATTTGCAAGTGGCTCAACCGATTACCTTTGGGCATCACCTGTTGGCATGGTTTGAAATGCTAGAGCGCGATTATGAGCGCCTAATGGATTGCCGTAAGCGGGTGAATATTATGCCCTTAGGCGCAGCTGCTTTGGCCGGAACAACTTATCCGATTGATCGGAATTATAGCGCTGAGTTATTAGGCTTTGAACGCCCTGCTCGCAACTCGTTAGATGCCGTCAGTGATCGAGATTTTGCGATTGAGTTTACTTCGGTTGCTGCCCTACTCCTCATGCACTTATCGCGCTTCTCGGAGGAGTTAATTCTCTGGACTTCGGCACAATTTGACTTTATCCGCTTGCCGGATCGCTTCTGCACGGGTTCATCCATTATGCCGCAGAAGAAAAACCCCGATGTACCTGAGTTAGTGCGTGGTAAAAGTGGGCGGGTGTTTGGGCATCTAATGGGTCTGCTTACTTTAATGAAAAGCCAACCATTAGCTTACAATAAGGATAACCAAGAAGATAAAGAGCCACTGTTTGATACGGTTGATACCGTGTTGGGCTGCTTACGGGCTTTCGGTGATATGATGCCGTATGTGCAAACTAAACCCGAAAAAATGCGCCGCGCTGCGATGCAAGGTTTCTCGACGGCGACCGATTTAGCTGATTATTTAGTGCGTAAAGGCTTACCCTTCCGTGATGCGCATGAAGTCGTCGGCAATGCGGTGGCTTTAGGCGTGCAGACAGGGCGGGATTTAAGCGAAATGACTTTGGCTGAATTACAAAGCTTTTCGGATACTATTGAACACGATGTATTTGAGGTATTAAGCTTGGAAGGCTCAGTCGCAGCACGCGATCATTTGGGAGGCACTGCGCCGAATCAGGTGAAATTGCAGATTGCGAATGCTAAGAAGCTTGTAAGCACTTAATAGTCTGATTCCCCCATCAAAAATAGACACCCTAAGAAGCGAGTTGTTGGTAAAAATCTACCTCAACCGCTATCGGACTTTCTACTATTACTGGGGCAGATCAATTATATTTTAAGGAGTATTAGTGATGAGTTGCTTATTACCTCCAGCCTGTGCTTTTTGTAAACATCTTCTTAACTTGCCAGATCAAGACTGCTTGGCCTTTCGTGAAATTCCCGACACTATTATGACCGGACAAAACGACCACTACGAAACCTTTGAAGGGGATAACGGTTATCACTTTCAGCCTACTCCAGAAAATATAACGGCCTTAGGAGAAGTTAATGAGCTGCGTCAAGCAATGGGCTTAGCTCCTTTTCGCTTTGCCAATGCAGACCATTAGCAAACTCCCCTAAGTTGTTTCATATAGCAGTGATGTAGTTAATCCGTTGAAATGGGACGAGACTTAACGTTGAGACGTGTCACAAGGAACTAGTCGATATGGAAGAAATGGGAGTGAATGAAGTTCTTATTGGCAAATTAAAAAGAAAGTTTGCTGTCAAAAACTTATTCTACGGAGTAGAAGAACCCTCAGGGCGTGATGCTATCGCACAACTCCCGGTTAGAGCCTTTATTTCTTACTTTAGCGGATAATCCGGGTGTGTCCTAATACATAGGCTTATCTCAGCCCTTAATCAAAGCATGTAGACCATTGTCTGAGGAATTAGATCTAAGTGTATAGGGTTGCTATTTGAAAGCTGGGTAGTTTTTAAAATAATTTAAAGCCGCCAAACCCAAAGTGAGCTAAAAAATTAACTCACTTTGTCATCATGCTTACACCTAACTAGTGCTAATCCTTCGGCTTCCGCAAAGTAATCGCTGGATTATGGCTAAAGAAGTTACACGGCATCAGATACACAGTCTTCCACTCTGTCGTCATCACCGGCCAATCCTCCATCCGTGGGGTATGATGAAAGCCCGCAGTAAACCATATCACCACATCTTTATTGCCGATATTCCGATTTGCTTTTACCCACTCGGCTAAGGTATCTGAACCGTCACTGGCAAACGCATTTTTAAATGCTGAGTGGGGTCATACAGCGTATTCCAAATACTATATTCAACATAGGCATTGCGCTTCATCGGTGGATCGTTTGCAAAATCGAAGGGGCTATATGCTACCTTGCCGTGATAAATCATATATTGAGGGACAGGAGTGACTGCCTGATCCTCAATGCCAAAATTGCCTGCTGTCAGTGGCAAGCAGAAGGCTTTCTCAGTTTTCACATTGCGCTTAGCAAGCGCTTTAGCAAAATCTTCGTTTGTAAAAGTCACCATCGTTTCTTTATCGAGGGTTTTAGTACTTTCGACTTTTTTATTCGTTACCATCCCAAATTCAATACCACTCTCGATTGCTTAACTCCAACAAAGAATACTCTGCAGAGGCGCTTACCTATTAAATTGTCAGGCACGAAAAATATGCAACGCGGCATATTGCAAGAGCATGATCGTTTTGGCATCTTGAATTTCGCCAGTTTGCATCATTGCCAGTGCTTGCGTAAACGATAACTCCAAAACCTCAATATCCTCGCCCTCTTGCTCTAAACCACCGCCTGAGCCAACTCGCTGCTGATGCTCATACTCGGCCACATAAAAATAGAGCTTTTCCGTGACTGAACCCGGACTCATATACGCTTCAAACACTTTTTCAATCGCTTGCACTTGATAGCCGGTTTCTTCTTCAGCCTCCAAACGAATCCGCTCTTCTGCGCTAGCTTCATCCAATAAACCCGCTGCAGTTTCAATTAATAAACCCGACTCCAAGCCATTCATAAACACTGGAAAGCGAAACTGCCGCGTCAACACCACGGTTTGCTGTGCTAAGTTATAAAGCAAAATCGTCGCACCATTACCACGATCATAAAATTCGCGCTGCTGAGTTTGCCATTCGCCGTTATTACGCAAGTAAGTAAATGTTGCTTTTTTTAGAATGTACCAATTATCTGAGAGCAACTCAATTTTGCTGATTCTTACACGATCATTCATAGTATCAACTCAAATTAAGATTTTTATCCGCTAACTATCGCTAGTTGAACTAGCTTGAATTATTATTCATGCATATTCGTTAATTTTCAAGAAAATTCATGCAACCATGTTAACCCAGCAACGCAAGCAATTTCTTATCCAACAACTACAAATCAACGGGCAAATCGTTGCCAAAGACAGCGCTCAAGCGCTGCAAGTGTCTGAAGATACGATTCGACGTGATTTGCGCGAATTGGCTAAACAAGGTTTAGTACAGCGCGTACATGGTGGCGCTTTGCCAATTTCACCCGCCTTGGGCGATTTTAATACACGCTTGCAGATAGGCTTAGAAGAGAAGGTGCTCCTTGCTCAAGCAGCAATCTCATTGATTCAAACTGGGCAAACCGTCTTTTTAGATGGCGGGACTACCACAAAACAACTTGTCCAACAGCTGCCGACTGACCTTACATGCACTATCGTCACACATAGCCCTTCCATTGCCGTCGAATTGGTCGCCTATCCACAAATCGAGGTGATCTTAATTGGCGGTAAACTTTTCAAGCACTCGATTGTAACTGTAGGCGCAACCGCTTTAGAGGCCATCCATAATCTGCGCGTTGATCTATACTTCATGGGTGTCACAGGTGTGCATCCAAGCTATGGATTAACGACTGGCGATTTAGAAGAAGCCACTATGAAACGCGCTATTAGCCAACAAGCCGCAGAAACTATCGTACTAGCCTCATCAGAAAAGCTTGATAAGGTTTCACCTTATAAGATTGGTTCACTGTCATCAGTGAGTGCTTTAATCCTGAGCGGGGCTAGTGCAGACTCCCTACTCGCTAGTTATGAAAACTTCGGCATAACACTCATAAGAGCATAGAAGAGAGCATAGAAGAAGGTTAATGCACAATCATCTTGAAATACTTGAGCAAGCTCGGCTACAACAAAGCCGCATCGTTGATTTAAGCGGTTGTAAAATGGGTAAGCTACCTAAAAAACTCTTAGCCCTGACCGATGTGGAAGAACTCTATTTAGGGGGAAATCAGCTCACTCACCTAAAAGGTATTGCAGCACTTAGCAAACTCAAAAGACTGGACTTAGGACATAATCGACTCGATGATCTTGCAGAGCTTAGCGTGCTGACCGATTTAACCTATTTAGATTTGGAGCAAAACTGCTTACAGAACATAAGCGCCCTATCAAGCTTAGAGAATTTGGTATTTTTGCGCCTGAATTTAAATCCATTACAAGGACTCACTGGCTTAAGTACCCTGCCACAGCTGAAACAGCTTCATCTAGCGCACATTAGCACCTTCAGTGATTTAGCGACTATTCCTTATTTTCCACGATTAGAGCTTTTAAACTTAAACGGTAATTCATTACAAAGTTTAGGTCGGCTAACAGATTTGCCCGCTTTAACCTATTTGATGATTCAAAATAATAAGTTAACCCAGTTAGACTTGCCCACCTTGAATAAATTAGAGTGTTTAGCCTTGGCTAATAACCAGCTCACCACTTTAGAAGGTTTAGCAAGCCGAACTCAGCTTAGTTTCATTCACGCAAGCCATAATCAAATTACCCAATTTGAAGCCCTAGCACAGCTCTCGTTAAAAACACTCAATCTTAGTCATAATGGCATTGAAAGCCTTGAGGGATTAAAACGTTTAACAACTTTGCAATCATTGAGTTTAAGCCATAATCTGATTCGCGATCTTAGCCCACTACACGCTCTTACCGAATTAACCTTTTTAGATTTAACGCATAATCTTGTTAAGGACATTAAGCCGCTCAAACCACTGCTCAGAAAGCAACCGTTAAAATTAGGGAAGGATGACCTAGGAGGGGTCATGTTGTACGGAAATCCTTGGACTGAACAGCAAAAAACACATAAACCTACCCCCCAACCCTAAAAAGGTACAAGGGATAGGTTTGCGTACTTTAAGCAGAATTATAAAAAGCGACTCACCAACACCTTATCCGCCTGCATATTCGGCACAGGAATCTTCACAAAATGCCCACTACCGGGTGCAACTTCAATTGGTTCGCCCTGCTTATTGAACATCGCCTCTAAAGTGATTTCGATGTTTTCTGCATTCGGCACAATCAGCTCAATCCGATCACCCACTGCAAAACGATTCTTCACCTCTACATCCATCCAGCCATTGGTGGCATCATAGCTGATCATTTCAGCAACGAATTGCTGCTGATGGCTTTGTGAAGCGCCTTGGATATAGTTTTGGTATTCATGGGTATGATGACGCTCATAGAAGCCGTCGGTATAACCACGATTCGCTAAGTTTTCCAGAATACCTAACAGCTTATCGTCAAAAGGCTTACCTGCTACGGCATCATCAATCGCTTGGCGATAGGCTTGTGCGGTGCGAGCAGCGTAATAATGGGATTTGGTACGGCCTTCGATTTTCAGGCTATCTACACCGATTTCACATAAGCGCTGTACATGCTCAATAGCGCGTAAGTCTTTGGAGTTCATAATATAAGTGCCGTGTTCATCTTCCATCACCGGCAATAACTCTCCCGGACGACTGGCCTCTTCCAAAAAGTACACCCGATCCGCTAACGGATGACGTTGTTGATTGCCACAATCGGCGGTACTCGCCACTTGATTGAAGGCAGCCATCGACAACACGGCTTCACGTGGGACGATAGCACCATCTGGAGTTTCAGCCGCTTCCGTGGTTTTGTATTCCCAACGGCAAGAGTTGGTGCAAGTGCCTTGATTCGGATCGCGGTGATTAAAATAGCCGGACAACAAACAACGCCCGGAATACGCGATACACAAAGCACCATGCACGAATACCTCTAGCTCCATGTCGGGGCATTCTTGGCGGATTTCGGCGATTTCATCCAAGGATAACTCACGTGACAAAATAATCCGCTTCACACCGAGCTTCTGCCAAAACTTCACACTGGCATAATTCACCGTATTCATCTGTACCGATAAATGAATCACCGCGTCAGGGAAGGTTTCGCGCACCATCATAATCAACCCCGGATCCGCCATAATCAGCGCATCCGGCTGCATTTGAATCACTGGCTCAAGATCGCGCAGGAAGGTTTTGACTTTGGAGTTATGCGGCATGGTATTAGCCGCCACAAAAAATTGCTTGCCTAAAGCATGGGCTTCACGAATACCCGTCGCGAGTACATCATTCTGAAAGTCATTATTACGTACCCGCAGGCTGTAACGCGGTTGCCCCGCATAGACCGCATCTGCGCCATAAGCGAAGGCATAACGCATGTTTTTTAAAGTGCCAGCGGGTGCTAGCAGTTCAGGTTTTTTCACGACAAATTCCTTAACCAGATTGCAGATCTAGTTGCTGGGAGTTAGAGATGGGGAGGTATTCTAGCGGCTTTGGGGGGCAATGACTAATAATGCTAAACTAGGCAGTAATAACCTTGGAGCTTTCAATATGGGTGCGCTACCACAAACCAACTCTATTTCCCCTGAGGACTATTTACGCCTAGAAAATGATCGTGCGGATGAAGGCACGCGCTGCGAATACAATAATGGGCTGGTTTATGCGATGGCGGGAGCAAGTCGTAACCATAATATTCTTAGCATGAAACTGGCAAACCTGTTGTTTAACCATTTAGCAGGCTCACGCTGCCAAGTCTTTCAATCTGACATGAAAGTTGCTATCGAAACTTTAGGTGATACGCGCTTTTACTACCCCGATGTGCAAGTAAGCTGCGAAGAAGAAACAGACACTTATGCGAATAAATCGCCCTGTTTAATTATTGAAGTTTTATCAGTCAGTACCGTACAAAAAGATCGGTCCGAAAAGCTAAGTGGTTATCGACTGATTCCTGCCTTGCAGGAATATGTACTGTGTTCGCAAGATTCTCCTTATGTGGAGGTTTATCGGCGGCGCAAGGAGTGGAAGTTGGAATATTTTACAACAGGGCAAGTCCTAAATTTGGAGTCAGTAGGTTTGGACGTGAGTGTGGATGAGTTATATATATTTTTAAGTAAATAATAGCTTTATGAACCAATACGATAACTTGTCAACATTGAATACTGAAATAGCATTCGACTACCCAGAGGATCAGCAATATTTTGAAGCGTCAGTGTTTGGATGATTATTATCAGAGCAAGATATAGAAACTTACTTCGACTTCAGCGATCCGCATAAGAAAAGGCAAGAATTCAATAAAATCAGGGGCAAGGTTCTTGGTATCCTTTTAGAGCAATATGGAGCAAAATGTCTTTTAAATGAAGAAAAACAACATACCTAGCTTTGCTTTTTTTCAACTCATTGAAATATCTAAAAAATTATTAAGTAGAGCAACTTATCTGATTATCCAAAATACCCCGGTTCATTCCCCGCCTTCCACTTAATATTACACCCCAACGAAGCCAATTGATTTTCCGGTGCTGCCATCCCTACCAATAAGCTATCTAGGGCATCGCGCATATCTTGCCCTGTCACTGGCTCATCATTACGTGGGCGTGAGTCATCAAATTGACCACGATAATAAAGTTTATGCTCCACGTCGAATACAAAGAAATCGGGTGTACATGCAGCTTGATAAGCTTTGGCAATTTGCTGGGATTCGTCAAATAAATAGGGGAAGGTATAAGGGACATCGTTGACTTGCTGCACCATGTTTTCAGGACTGTCATCGGGATAATTCGCCACATCATTAGCATTGATCGCGACTATTGCGACCCCTTTCGCCTGATACTCCTCGGCCAAGCGTGCAAACGCGGTTTGAATATGCAGCACATAAGGGCAGTGATTGCAGATGAAAGCCACCAAGAGCGGTTTGCCTTGAAAATCCTTGAGGGCAACAGTTTTGCCAGTCGCGGGTTCCGGCAAAGAAAAATCGGGTGCCGATGTACCGAGGGCTAACATGGTGGAAGGTGTGCGCGCCATTGAAAACTCCTTATGCTTTAAGAATCTAAAAAGTATAGTAGCTTTAGCTAAGCACTCGGGCTATTAGTACTGAAGAGAGAGCTAGGTTTACGCTGAATTAGCTCAATAATTTGCCCGGATTCAACACCTGATTTGGGTCGAATAAAGCTTTCATGGCACGCATATAGGCAATTTCTTCGGGGCTGCGGCTATACGCTAAATAGTCGCGCTTCAATAAACCCACGCCATGCTCAGCTGAAATACTACCCTTCAAACTTTGGGTTAAAGCAAACACCTGCTCATTCACCGCTGCACAATGCTCGAAAAAATCAGCTTTTTCCATAGTAGCAGGTTTGAGAATATTCAAATGCAAATTGCCATCACCAATATGCCCATACCAAATCACCTCAAACGCCGCATAGCGCTCTGCCACAAGCTGATCAACCGCTTGTAAAAACTCCGCCACTTGCGACACGCGCACCGATAAATCATTTTTATAAGGTGTATATACCGAAATGGTTTCCGAAATCAGCTCACGCAAACGCCATAAGGCCTTAGCTTGAGTTTGGCTCTGGCTCATCACACCATCCAGCACGATGTTTTGTGCTAAACCATCCTGAAACGCCTGCAAAGCCGCTTGCTCACGCCCTGCACTATCGTTTTCAAACTCCAACAAAGCATAATAGGGCGCGGGCGTAGCAAATGGCTTCGCTAAACCTTGATCTTGCACGACATAATGCAAAGCCTCCGCTGAGAAAAACTCAAAAGCTGTTAAATCTAAGTTAGCTTGAAAGCGCAGTAACACCTGCATGAGTGCCGCAAACGCTGGCACACCTAAGACCAATACTGTGAGATTGTCTGGTGCACGGATCAGCTGCAAACTGGCTTGCGTGATAATTCCGAGTGTCCCTTCTGAGCCAATAAACAAATGGCGTAAATCATAGCCAGTCGCATTTTTCACCAAGCCATGATTGAGTTTAAGCAGCTCACCTTGACCCGTGACCACTTCTAAACCCAAGACCTGCTGGCGGGTCAAACCATAGCGAATGACCTTAATCCCACCTGCATTGGTAGCGATATTGCCACCAATTTGACTCGAGCCAGCCGCCGCAAAATCAACCGGATAAAACAAATTCTGCTCAGCGGCGAATTGCTGAATCTGTGCAGTAATCACACCGGCTTCACAAGTTAGACTGCGATCTTGTACGTTAAAATCCAGAATGTGGCGCATACGCTCTAAAGAAACAACCACCTCACCTTGCGCAGCAACAGCGCCACCACTTAAACCTGTGCGCCCACCAGAAGGCACAATTTTGAAACCTGCTTGATTAGCTAATTGAATAATAGCTTGTACTTGCTCAGTAGATTTAGGTAGAGCAATGGCAGAAGGCGCTGGCTCATAGATTTTCGTCCAATCGCGCCCGTAGGTCTGCAGACTTAAAACATCGGTGCGTAAACCTTGATCGCCAACAATATGATGGAGTTGGACTAGAACCTCTGGATTAAGCATATCAACCTGCCATGTAGTGAAAGCGTTAAACGAGTTTGACCTTCTCCCCCGACTAAAGTCAGGGGATTCCTCATTCATCGAGCGTTGGAGGCTGAGCATTTCCCAGCCCCACTGACACACTCTCCAAAGGCTAACACCGAGAGTCCCTCGGCTTTAATATTCTTTGCAGTATTCTGGTCGCGGTGGTGATGGGTATGGCATTGTGGGCAATCCCAAGCACGTACCGACAGCGGCAAAATATCGAGTTTGAAACCACAGCAGGAACAGGTTTTAGAACTGGGCTTCCATTGGTCAATCTGAACCACGGTGCGCCCATACCAAGCGGCTTTGTAGTTTAGTTGTCGTGC
>NZ_FUYB01000024.1 GCF_900167255.1 Thiothrix eikelboomii | reverse complement strand
TCGAGGGATGCTCTGTGGTCATGCCGTTCAAAAAGCCGCCGGGTCGAGACTTAGAGCCGGAGCAAATGGAGTTCAATCAGCGGTTGGCCAAGGTTCGGGTCAAGGTGGAGCATCGGATTCGCTCACTGAAAATTTTTCGGATTCTGAAGGGGGTTTACCGAGGACGGCGACGACGGTTTGAGCTACGCTTACGGTTGATCGCCGCTCTTGTTAATCGGATGATTGGGGGATAATTATTTTCGCAAGAGGTCTAATTAATCGGATTATTCGGCGGGCGGCGCACACGCTTACCAAAATCCAGATCAGCATGAATATGCTTCCAAGCAGCGTAATAATCCTGATGCAAATTACCTTCAATACCCATTAAAGTAGGGGTGTCCAGTGCAGTATTCAGCTTTTCCATTTGAGCTTGCAGGGTTTTAATAATGGGCTTTACCGCTTCATTGCCACGATATTGGTAGTACTTTAAGTTTGCAATCCGATTGTGTGCTGCTCCCCGCAGTACTTCCCGCGCTACACTCAAGCGATGCTTATCATCAAGGAGTAAGGCAGCTTGTTTAAGTTTGACCTTACCCGCTGGATTATGATCCCAAGGCTCAAATGCGCCTTTGCAATACCCATAATAATCAAATACCGATAAGCGCACGCCATGCTTACCACACAAACCCAAGAGTCGAGAGTTCAAGCGGCTTTCGGCTAATAAAACAATATGCCCTACCTTTTCAATTGGCAGTGAACGAACAGTATCGCCAAGTTTGATTTGTAAGGTGTTTTCATGTTGGCGTAGTTGAGCTTCACGGGCAATAAATAAGGTTTCCATCAAGTACTTGCTCCTTAATCATGCCCACAAAAAATCGCCAGTGAACAACTACTGCATAAAGGAATTTTAGGCGCAGTCGGGACAGCCTCTTGCGTACTGAGTTGTTCTAAATGTTCGGAGGCTTGCCATAATTTAGTTAATCGCGCCTCATCTAAGAGGACTGCTCGCTTACGTCGGGAACTCAATACATGGGTATAGGCCTGCCATGTTTTACCCGTACTAATGGAGAGCATCAACGCATAGAACGCTGTTTGATTGCTAGAGGCTTCGACTGCGCCACCCGTACCTTTATTCTCAAATACCATGCAGTTGTCCCAGTCAATCCGATCCGGTGCTAAACCCATTAAACCGCGCACCGAATGATCCCGCTGATAACTGGTTTCATGGAGTGCTGTTCCGGTTTGAACCCGTGAGTACCATTGGGCAAAGTTCACCTTATGCAAATACATCCATGCTCGCCGCTCACACAATTCAATATGTTGAAAGTGCAAACCATGCAGATTGAGGCGTTCCACCCGCTCTAAAAATGCCTTAGCCTGCGCCCAATTAAAAAGGTGGCTACTCACCACACTAGACTCGTAGTACTGGTGCTTAATTCAGTATCACTACTGGGTATTAATCCTGTGAAGACGACCAATTGCTCAGCAGCTTGCATAGCCTCTGGATAATCCTCCCACGCCGCTTCGGTATCGTCATCCCGTTGATTAGTGAGTACTTTGCGCCATTCACTGATCAAGCGATGATCCCTAGCTAATTCGATACAGTGTTTGGTATGAGGGAAATAAACGTTTAAGCGCCGCATCGTGCGGTTTTTATCATCGAGTAAGTAATCATCTAGTTCACCCTGTAACTGAAAGTATTCTTGCTCATGCTCGTCATAGCGCGGTGTAAAGCGCCGCATAATGTCAGTTTCACGTTCCAACCAAACTCGATCAATTTTTAATTCACGACCATCTGCCTCAATCACCAGCACAGATTTGCCAATATCGCGTAATTGCATGGCTTGCATAAATAATAAGGTTTGCCATTGCTTAGCAGGTTTAGCATACAAAGAGTCTTGTAATAAGGGTTCGAGTTGACGCAATTTGCTATATACCCATTTGCTAATAGCGGGTTGATGCTGCAATAAATGATCTTTGCGATGTTTGCTAGAGCTAGGGTGGCGTAAGAGCAATTGCCAATATAAACCACTGGTATAAATCGCTTGCTGCGGTAAGCTGCCAAAATATAAAGATGCAGGATTATCCATTTCACTCTGAAAGCTCTGTTGGGCTTCCTGACTGAGGACTTGGCTTAGTTCTAAAATAGCAACAGTCTGATTTTCATAAGTACTCACCCAAGTCTGTAAGGCTCTCAGCCACGGTTGGCGCTCTAAGCTGGCATTATCTAGCCTTACCACAACCAAGCCATCCGCCCCACGCCGAGCCGCTCGCCCATAACGCTGCAAAAAATTCAGCGGAGCAAAACCCGACTCCATCAACATAAGATTGGCTGCACGAAAGGTAACACCCATTTCTACACTGGCAGTGGCAATCAAAATCGAAAAATCATCAGGATTTTGTCGCCGCCCACTGTGATAGCGTTGATGCGATTGCTGAGTACTATCATCAATGCTATTAATCACCAGTACTTGATTAGCTGGAATACTCATCGTTTGAAAGTGGCTAAGCAGTAGAGGAAGGTCACGGCGTAAATCCGCTAACGCATTGTAAATTAATACGACTTGCTGCTGTTGAGAGACAGCATTTTGAATCACGCTTAAGTACTCCACTACTAAAGCGGGCATAGTACTTTGTTCGTGTAATACTAAACGCACATCACCATGTAGAGCGCGATCATGAGCGCCTTCGGTGAGTACTTCTTTTAACTGTGCAATCTCAGTATCCGGTACACCTAAAGCTTGTAAGGTGGGTTTGATATTAAGCGGTGTTGCTGAGAGCAAACTGATTTTAGCGCGTCCATAACCAACCGTATTCAGTTCGGTCGTCACACTGGCTAATTTGGCAAACAAGGCGGCTAAACCAAAACCTCGTGCTTCAATAGTATGAAATTCGTCAAAAACAATATGATCAAAGTACTCCAACACATCCAGCACGCTAAACCCTGCCTGTCCCTTATCCAACCCAGTTTGAGGACGCTCAGGATGTCCACGCAGGAGTAATTGGCTGACCACTTCGGGGACAGCGACAATTATTTCACTCATGCCTTGTAAACGTGGATTCAGTTGCTGGATTTGCCGCACCCGCAAGCCGCGAATATGTTCCACGCCTTGTTCTCGCAAAATAGCGGTTTGATCCGAACTCCACACGGCGAGCTTTTGTTCCGCTAAAGTACGGTCCCAACCTGCTTTGATTAAATCATTGATCACACTAGCCGCAATGTTTTGTGCTAGCCGTCGGGTAGGAACGATGAATAAAATCCGACTTCCGGCTAATAAGGCCTTGATAAAGGCATAAGTTTTACCTGCACCTGTGGGGGCATCCACAATTCGGACTCGTTTAGGCTCTTGTAAGAGCTGTTGCTGCAAGGGCGATAAGCCATTGTCAAGGACGGCAACACAATGGCGCTTAATCGTTAATTCCATTGCAATACCTCAGCAAGGGCTTGTTGCGTACTCATCTTGGGGGTGAGTTGAATCCCATAGAGTAGATAACGTTCGACGCTGAGTTCACGCCCAAACAGATGGGCAGTTGCTGCATTTAATTGCACTTGCTCTACATCAGTCGGTGTGAGGCGCACCATGCCATTACGATGCAAACCAACTCGAATCACTAATTCTGAGCGACCGGTGGTTTTAAACGGATCAAAGCCAAATAAGGCTCCGCTATAGCGAACTCCAGCTGGTACTTCTTGAGTAGAAAAGTAGGTTTTGAAATTACCTTTACTGGTGACAGTGTAATGGCGCTGTTTAAAGCCTGCTTCCTCTTCTAAATTTAAGCGGCGGGTTAAGGGGGCGAGTAGTTTAGGTGTCGTCGTCGTGAAAATAGACGCCCGCCACGGCATAGCCTCTAAATCGCGGTGATAGTCTTTAGGCGGCAAGCACACCGAGGCGTGCATCATGCCTAAAGTAGCTGCTAACCCAAACATAATCGCTTGATCACTAATCACTTCGGGCAGAGTCGCGCTACCGCCTTGCACCATCAGTGAGTGATAGGCAAAGGGAGTAAGGGTTTCAGCCTGAATGCCCACAATAGCGCTTTTCATAGCCTGTGTCCTTGCAGGGATGCAAAAAAGTTAGTATGGTCTATACTACGGTATATATCTTTTTGCTTAAGGAGTCTGGTTATGTCAACTATGCAAATCGCTAAAGTATTCCAAAATGGTCGTAGCCAAGCAGTACGCCTACCTAAAGAGTTTCGCTTTAATACCTCTGAGGTGTATATCGAAAAACAAGGTGATCGTGTGATTTTGTCCCCACGCCCTTTGAGTTGGGATGACTTTTTTGAGTCGCCACTCAGACCCAGCGCGGACTTTATGCAAGAACGGGTGGATTTACCGTCCCAAGAACG
Source organism: Thiothrix eikelboomii (assembly GCF_900167255.1). Lineage (GTDB taxonomy): Bacteria > Pseudomonadota > Gammaproteobacteria > Thiotrichales > Thiotrichaceae > Thiolinea > Thiolinea eikelboomii. The sequence continues at coordinate 59,914 of NZ_FUYB01000024.1, read as the reverse complement.
GATATTGTTTGAATGAAACTGTATATGCTGGATACCGATACCAGTAGCTATATCATTAAAAACCGCCCTGAATCGGTGCGCCGTCGTCTGGCACAAGTTAAACCTGAGCAGCTTTGTATTTCGATCATCACTTATGCCGAGTTGTTGTATGGGGTAGGGCATAGCTCGTCGCAGCAGGTTAATCATGAGATTGTGATGGATTTTGTACGGCGTTTGTTGGTGCAAACTTGGGATGAGGCTGCGGCAGAGGTTTATGCCAAGCTTCGTGCCGATTTGGAAAGAGTAGGACAGCCCATAGGAGGCATGGACATGCAAATTGCAGTCCATGCCTTGAGTTTGCAGGCTATTTTGGTGACCAATAATACCCGTCATTTTGAACGTGTCTCCGGCTTAGTGCTTGAGAATTGGGTGGAGTAATTAGGGTTTAGCTAAACCACTCATTAAACAGGGCAGCGACTTTGGGTTGAGCGGCTTGGTACTCTTGCTCTAAGAGGCTACCGTTTTGTTCAAAGGCTTTAATTAAGTCATGTTGCCATTGCTGTACTTCAGCGCCTTGAAGACTGGTGGCGTGTTTAGCTTGGAGTACTTCATGCAAGGTAGCTTTGATCGTCACTAAATCAGAGTCCGTATGAGGTTGCAGTACTTTGAGGAGTTCGTAAGGTGAGGTAATGGCTTGCTCAAACTGATCGGCATAAATTCCAATAATATGAGTTTTAATATTCACCCCTGTGACTGAGGTTTGACCGCCATAACTACCGGCTAGACCTATACTCAACAATAAATGCTTTAAACCAATGTCGGGTAGTACCTGCCCACGAGTACTTAAGACTTGCACCATTAAAGTACTGGGTTTAATAAAGTGACGAGTGAATAAGTTGTCACTGTTTTTCTTTGATTCGGCGTCAAATAATGTGCCGTCTTCCATCGCACGATTATGAAAGGTGGAATCAACTACTTGTTCTTTGGGCTTAATACTCAAGGCATCGGAGTAGTTGATAGCCGCTCGTACAGGTAACACGCGATTGTCATAATTGGCGGAATCACCAAAGACTAGCGTATTCAAATCAAAGGCATCCGATACTTTTTGCCCCTTGTAAAGCACCGTTTTGTTTTGGGCTTGTTTGCCGCCAACACCCAAAGCTCGCAAAATCTGTAAACCCCGCCCGCGCTCAATATATTTAAATTTATTGGGTACAGCTCGCACATAAAGATTATCTAAACACTCAATATCGGTAATTTCTTGTTCTGCATTACGAAATACGACGGGGGCAATCGCTTCACGAATCAGAACAATACTCACACAACCTAAGTTTTTGAGTTTGGGGTGAATATAGATCTTTTTGTCATCAATGTGGCTAGTAGCGGTGAGGTGCTCAATATTAGCTAAATAAGGTTTAAGTACTTGCATGGTATTAGTCCTTTAAACAGATTCGGTTACAGCGTCAGGGGTGGATGACTCAGTAGCGTTAGTACGGAAACCTTGTAAAAACGCCATACGGTAAATACTGCCTAATAGTCGCCGCGTTTTTTGTGCGGGTGGTTTACCTTGCAAAACCCCTAGCCAGATTTCATTGACAAATTGGCTAGCCACATTCATACAAGCAATTTCTAAGGATTGGCCATCGCGGAATTTACTGGCGGACATTTTGTCTTTGCGCCCTAAATTGGTTTCAAGTTCACCAGCAATACCATGAATGAGTGAAGCGCTATCATGTTGATTTACCGCACGTAACCCCATTGCGGTGTCCATACACAGATTAAACACCAGCATTTCTTCATTGGTGGAGGCTAGCCCTTGGGGGCGGCGTTGAATTTGGCTGGCAGTTTGTCCGAAGCGGACTAAAGCACCATCAGCAGTAGTCATGGGTTGAGTCTCCTGTAGTAAATAAAATTCACGATACATCCACCCCGCTAAGCTATTCAGACCAGAGGCTTTTTGGGCAGAGATATGTTTTAACAGGTCTTGGGTGTGACACCAGACTAAACACACTGCACTAAAACGAGTTCGTGGATAGGCATAAAGCGCTAAAGTGTCATAACCTAAGCCATTGGTTTCTAATAGAGTTTGGGCAATCTGTAGTTGCTGTAAGGCTCTGGGGATTTGCTCAAGACGTAATTCATTAAAACCCATTAAGGCTTTCAACATGCTGGGCATAGCATCAAAGTAGAAAAAAGCTTTTTGAACGGTCGGCAAACCTCGGAAAATGTGAATCGGGCGACCTATGCGTAAACAGGCTTGCAGCATTAAACGCAGGGTATTAATTTGATCTGTGGTTTTTTCAGGGATGCGCTCCAAACGTGCTAAGCGACAACGATGTCGATAAGCTTCGAGTCCGTTGTAATGCACTTTTACCTTATCTTTACTGGCTAATTGATAAATTGAAACGGCCTGAATGTCTTTATCTTCATTTAAAATCAAGGCGCCAAATAGTCCGGTCGTGACAGGTGATGACACTAAAGTGGGTACACCATCTTCTTTACCGCCTTGGCGTTTAAACGCTGTATTTCTCAGTTTATGTTCGACCACCGAAACATAGCTAATCGGCGTTTGACCATTCGAAGGGGCAGTGATCGAGTCGGGCTTGCCCTCACGTCCGGTAAAGGCAGAGGCTTTTAAAGCATACATTTCAGGGTTGTCATTCACTAAACTGCTAGTGGGAAAATCTGTGAATAAACACCGCCCCTCGGTGGATTCATTGCTAGGGTGTAAGCGTTGTTTAGAGAGTAGTTGTTGGAAATGGACTGCAATAGCGGCTGCAATCGGTTCATGATCGAGGGGAAAGTACTCTCTAAACCCTGTGGTGGTTTCAGTGCCTTCTAGCCATTGGGTTAATAGCCCTGTTTCACCCCAGATAGTAGTTTTAAGTTCGGGATGTTGTTGAGCGACTGCTGTTACCCATAAACTCAAGATTACGCGCCGTGATTCACCCCATTCAATTTCACTTAACCAATCAGGAACAGTCACGGGGAGCAAAGTACTTAGTACTTGTTCGCGCTCATTTTGATCTAATACAGTGACTTTTTTCGGGGGAGTGACTTTCAGGTTTAACAGTAGCGCTAAGACGGCTGCTTGTAAAAAGTACTCACGAGCAAGGGGCGGCAACTTATAAGGATCAGCATAAATTTTACGAGTCTGTTTTCCTGTATCTTTACTCCATTGCGGAGCTAAACCTATTTCTTTGAGACACTCATCTAGTCTTGTTTGTACGGAAGTAACTAAGTTGCTTTTGATAGTGAAAAAATCACCTAATATATTTAAATTTGATTCTTCATCAATGAAGTCATGTCTTAGTTCGACATAAGTAGGACGGGCATTACGTATCTCAAAAATAGCTGGTGTGCCCTTATTGGGTGCTCTTACTGTCAAAGGAAAGGGCAAACTGTCTAGTAGTTTATCAATAGCTTTGGTTTTAATCGCATCGGCTTGAGCTTTAGGGATTAAAATAAATAAACGCCCATCTTGATGAATCTCTAATAGCGGTGGAATCTCTGCCACTCGCTGACAAGCAAACGATAAGCGCCGCTGTAATTCATCCAGCAAAAACGGATGGTGCGGGTCGTAAATATCAAGCGCTTCCCATTGAGTGAGTAAGCGAGTATGGAGGCTTTGATCTTGAGTTAAACGCTCAATGATTTTTTCTAAGCCACCTTGATGGCTATGCTCCTGCCACAATCCATCTAATTTATCAGCGAGTTTCACATAACGCTCCACCGCTAGTGTATAAGTGCGTGGAATAGGGGTACTACTCAAATGACGATGGCGCTGAGTTTCTTCCGCTTGCTCAATCAAAACCCGGATTTGTTCCGCGTTGAGTTTAAGATCATCCAAGTACTCGCTCATACCATAGCGGCCTAAGCCTTGCTCGACATGCTCAAGGGTGAGTTCAGCATCGCGGGGTAATTGCAGCATCTTGTCTAGATCATGCAAAAATCCAATGGCTGCTACTACCGTTAAAGTGTTTTTTAAGGCTTGCTTGTCGACATCCTCTAGTTCATCTGTGCCTAAACTAGCCACCGTATCCAAGGCACATAACACCACTGCACCCCGTACCACGGAAAGCAAATGATCCAGTAGGGTGATATTTTGATTTTTAAGGTAGCGGTCACGTTTAGCAGCCTCCTCACTCCAACCGCCTTTACCACTTAGACTCATCAGGTAAAGTACTCGGGTGTCTAAGGCTTTACCGTTATGAATATCTTGTTTTTGCTTATCTGAGAGGGCTGGATTAACACGCTCTTGAAGGACTTTGGTTTCAATCACTTGTTCCATAAATCCTTCGTATACTTCAGCGGCTAAAGCACTGGCTTGACTGAGTAGATTAGGATTCATTACTGAACTCCTGCTTCTAGTAAGCCAAGGCAACCAAACCCATTACGGGTTTTCTCGCCAATTCCGGTATACCATGCAAAACGTAAATCGTCCTCGCTGCCTTGGATTAAGAGCGGGGCTTGCATCCCAATCACAAAGCTTTTTTGTCCATTAGGGAATTGTTTGAGATTGACTAACACCGAGTGTTTAGGATTAGCCCGTAGATAAAGTGTATCGGGTTGAATAGTGAGTTGAATCGGGCGACCTGCTTTCGCGGAGAGTTTGCGGCTAATGATCTCGCTTAGATCCAGATCACCTAGGTTTTTACACCATTGCTTGCTAGTACCTTGCTTAGCTTGAAGGACTAGGGGTGAAAGTAGTAAGCAAGCCAGTTGGGTTTGCTGAGGAAACATCGGATCTGGCTCAATATTTAATTGCGCACCCGCAAAACTAAGGGTTTCACCATTCCAACGTCGTTGGTTAATCGTTTCAGGCTTTAAACGGATTAAAGCACGAGTAATATCAAGATCAGAGGTGCTGATAATTAAGCTATGTACCCATCCCTGATGACCGTTATGCCAGCCTATTGGGGCAAAGGTCCAAAGTCGAGCGTTTAAGCCTATTAGGTCGCTAGCATTACAGCCTGCAGCCTCTAAACCATTGATAATGGCATCGTGAATCAGATCTTGATGGGTATAAGTTTGTGCAGTGATTCGGCGTGGTAAAGTCAGTCTAATCCTTAACATGGGGCATGCTCTTGATTATTTAATGTACAATCAGTATGCACATGTTTTTTAAACCAGACAATATTAAAACCTGTAATGAATAGAGACACATTCAGACGTTTTGCCTATATCGAAACTTGCTTATACTGGGGTGAGGGAATTACTGCTTCGCATTTGGCACGCACGTTTGAAATTACTCGCCAAAATGCACAAAAATGTTTAAATGCCTACCGAATATTGCATCCTGAGCAAATGGTTTATCAACCGTCACTAAAACGCCATATAGCGACCAACCATTTTCAGGTGAACTATATTAATAATAAACCAGAAATATATTTGGATTATCTGCGCGGTAATCAGCTAGCTGCCTACTACTGGGCTGAGGATGAATGGACGGATTTACCGATTTATGATGTTGATCGCTTATTTCGGACTTATTTAGACAGCACTTATATTAAGCAAGTACTCAGTGCTATTCGCAGGCAACGGACTTTGACAATTCACTATCAGAGTAAGTCACAGCATTACCAGTTAACCATCTCGCCAAATCGGTTGGTTTATGCCAGTCGGCGCTATCATATTCGTGCTTATTGTCATAATTGGGAGCGTTATGTGGATGTGGTTTTTTCGCGCCTAATACAGGTGAGTGAAGGATTTGAGGAGTGGGTTTCAGATGCAGATGATCATGAATGGCATACCTCCTTAAAATTAAATTTTACCCCTAATCCTGATTTGCCCCAGCAACTGCGCCAGACCTTACTAGCGGATTATCATTTGGCTGATGGCATTCATACGATCACGACGTGTAAAGCACTTAAACCTTACGTGCTGCGTGAGATGGAACGCATTGATTGGAGGCATCATATAAAACTTTGGATAGTTGTATAAGCCCAACTAATTTTTGCCTGTTAGAACTTGACTTGCGATGCAATTCACTGATTTTGAAAATATTTTCAATTTTTAAGCTCTTTTAAGCTCAATGTAATTTGCGTCTTAAAAATTGGTAGGGTTTTATCGTTCGGAATGCTCGATACTGAGCTGAGCAGCAATAAAAAAGGGCTACTAATGTAACCCTTTTTTATTTATGGCGGAGAGCGAGGGATTCGAACCCCCGGAGGGTTGCCCCTCAACGGTTTTCAAGACCGCCGCTTTCGACCGCTCAGCCAGCTCTCCAAGGCCGCTAAGACTAATAAAAACTTTGCAAAATTTCCAGCTTTTTTTACTGAACGGATGAAAAAATAGTTGATAGCACTCAGCTAGCTATCGGTTAGACTCCTACTTAGACTCGCCAACCGTTTGTCTGATCACAGTGGAGAATAAGATGGAAGCCGATTACATCATCGTTGGAGCAGGTTCAGCAGGCTGCGTTTTAGCTCATCGCCTGAGTGAAGATCCAACGAAGCAGGTGGTATTACTGGAGTATGGTGGTAGTGATCGTAATCTGTTTATTCAAATGCCGACTGCACTGTCGATCCCCATGAACACCGAAAAATATGCTTGGCAGTTTCATACTGAGCCTGAGCCTTATTTGAATAATCGGCGGATGCATTGTCCACGCGGTAAAGTACTCGGCGGCTCTTCCTCCATTAATGGCATGGTTTATGTGCGCGGGCATGCGCGTGATTTTGATGAGTGGGCAGAGCAGGGCGCGATGGATTGGGATTATCAACATTGCCTGCCGTATTTCCGTAAGGCCGAGGATTGGGCTTTTGGCAGTGACGCTTATCGTGCACAAGGCGGTCCACTGTCGGTCAATAATGGCAATCAAATGCAAAACCCTTTGTACCGAACCTTTATTGAGGCTGGGGTGCAAGCGGGTTATTTGCCGACTCAAGATTACAACGCTCGGCAACAGGAGGGGTTTGGCCCGATGCATATGACAGTCAAAAATGGTCTGCGTTGGTCAACTGCGAATGCTTATTTAAAGCCCGTGCTGAAGCGTCCTAATCTTCAAGTGATTACCCATGCTATGACCCAGCGGATTTTGTTTGAAGGCAAGCGTGCGGTGGGCGTATCTTTTTTGAAAGATGGTCAAGAGCAACAGCTTAAAGCACGAGTTGAGGTGATTTTATCGGCAGGTGCGATTGGCTCACCACAGTTATTACAAGTGTCTGGTATCGGGCCAGCAGCAGTTTTACAAGCGGCGGGTGTGTCGGTGGTGCATGATTTACCGGGGGTGGGTGAAAACCTACAAGATCATTTAGAATTTTATTTCCAATTTCGTTGCAAACAGCCAATTACTTTAAACGGTCAGCTAGATCCGTGGCATAAGTTTTTAATTGGTGCGCGGTGGTTATTAAAGCGCGATGGGTTAGGCGCGACCAATCATTTTGAATCCTGTGCCTTTATTCGTTCTAAAGCAGGCATTGAGTGGCCTGATATTCAATATCATTTCCTACCCGCTGCGATGCGCTATGATGGCCGTTCGGCCTTTGATGGACACGGCTTCCAGGTACATGTTGGACACAATAAACCCAAGAGCCGTGGACGTATCCAAATCCGTAGTGCTGATGTGCGGGAAGCACCTTCCATTCTGTTTAATTACCTGCAAGATCAAGCTGACATTGAAGGTTTTCGTGCCTGCGTGCGTTTGACACGCAATATCATTGGCCAGCCTGCCTTTGATCCTTATCGTGATTCCGAAATTCAACCGGGTGAGCAGGTGCAAACGGATGAGGAAATTGATGCCTTTGTGCGTGCTAACGGTGAAAGTGCTTATCATCCTTCCTGCGCGTGTCGCATGGGAACAGATGCTTTAGCCGTCGTTGACCCCACAACACGAGTGCATGGTATTGAAGGCTTACGGGTGGTGGACTCTTCGATTTTTCCAACGATTACCAATGGCAATTTGAACTCACCGACGATTATGTTGGCTGAACGTGCGGCAGATTTAATTAAAGGTAAGGGCATGCTGCCAGCAGCGGGCGTGGAAGTCTATACCGACCCTGAATATGCAACTCGGCAGCGAGTTGGGCAGCCACAGGTGCTTTGAACTATACTTAGCCCACCAACCGCTGCGATTCACAGGTTCACTAGTATGCAAGATGTTTACCTAAATCCTCTCACTGACTTCGGCTTTAAAAAGCTGTTTGGTGAAGAGCCAAATAAGGATTTGTTGATCAGCTTTCTGAATACTCTATTGCCTGCACATCATCAGGTCTCGAAACTCACTTACACAAAAAACGAATATCAAGGCATTAGTGCCTCCGACCGCACCTTGCAAGATAAATGGTTGTTTGCTTTTAAGCATTTGCATGAGCTTGATCGAATACCTTCTGTGCTGCATGAGAAGATTTTTCAGCGCTTATTTAGTATAGCCAAAATTGCACAGTTACCTCCCGAAGAGCGCCAAGTATATGAGCGTAGTTTGAAAGATTACCGAGATTTGAAAAGTGCTCAAGCTACGGCTCATTTAGAGGGCTATCAGGAGGGTGTGGAGGATGGCATGGAGCAAGGTGCTTTAAAAAAAGCTCAAGAAGTGGCTCAAAAACTACTGAAGCTCAGCTCATTACCCGCTGAGCATATTGCTCAAATCGCGGGTCTTTCTGTAGATGAAGTGATTAGGTTGAAACCTTAGTCTTTGATGATGGCGAGTTACCTCGCCCAACCCGCACGCATATCCGGTTGCGCATAATGCTCGAGTACTCGCTCTGGATAATTGGTGAATACCCCATCCACGCCTAAAGCGGCCATCGCTTGCAGATCTTCTGGCTCATTCACGGTATACACATACACCTTCAGGTCACGTGCATGGGCATCCTCTACATAAGCTAGATCGACTAATTCTAAGGCCGGATTGACGGCCATTGCGCCTAAGTCTTGTGCAAAGCGTGCCTGATCGACTGGAATTGAATAGCCTAAAGCGGCGATATTTAAACTCGAGTCAAGTTTGCGGACTTGCTGCAAAGCACGGTGATCAAACGAGGAAATGAGGAGCTGTTCCCGTCGCCAGCAACTGACTTCAGGATGTAGCATCGTCTGAATGAAATAGACCACATCAGCTGCCACCTTCGTGCCTTTCAATTCGATATTCAGGCAGGCTTTGCCATCAATTTCACCGCAAACTTCGGCCAGTGTTGGAATCTGCTCGCCCCTCCCTGCATCCAATGAGCGTAGATAGCCGAAATCATGTTCCCATAGGCGACCTTTACCATTAGTGGTGCGCTCTAGGCGTTCATCGTGAATGACCAGTAAATCACCATTCACGCTATAGACATCAATTTCTATGCAGGGTGTACCCAATTCTAAAGCTTGACGGATCGAGGCAATGGTATTTTCCGGTGCATGACCCATCGCCCCACGGTGACCAATGCACAGTAGGGTCGGTTTATGGTTAAGCTTAGTCATTAATTATTTCGTAACACTCACAATCGAACAGCAACCCGACATCACTTGCTGGCCATTTAAGACCGTGGTAATGGTATAGGGATAGTTTTTATCAGACATACCATCACTACAATTTTCCACTTTTTCTAAAAAAGCAGTGGTGGAGGCATTGCCCCGCATACCTGCAACGACGGCAATCGTCGTACTATTCGCGGATTGTTGGCGCATATTCACAGGTACAGTGAATTGTGCACCGCCCATAATATTCACTTTCATATCGCGTTCACTAATGCTCATACTCCAGAACGGTTCAGTCCCCCCGCATTGCATCACGACCTCGGGTTTGACCACGGGTTTAGTCGTGGCGGGATTATAGTTCACCGTATCCACATCTTCGCGCAAATAATATTTATTCACCCAACCTTGTCGACCGGCCCAGGCGACTTTTACCCAAACCGAATTACCGGTTTTTTGTTCCTGTCCCAAAACAATTAAGCCTTTAGCATTGGCTGGCAATACTGCCACAATACTCCCACCGGTACCGGGCTGAGTACGCATATTGAGGCCATCATCGGGCGCTACTTTAGTGACCGCATAGATGCGACTTGGGCTAGCAGTGGGTGCGGCACCCGTATTGACCGTGACATTGGCCGTACTAGGTGCTGTAGCGGTGGGTGTTGGTGCTGCATTCGCGCTCACCGTGGCATTGGCCGCATAGCTGCTGTTATGGGCGACTAAGACGACTAACCCAGAGGCTGCTAGCACTAAAATCCGTTTCATCACAAGGCTCTCCCCGATTAAAAAATGGTAAAAAGTTGATAAATTAATGAGCGACATCGCGGTTAAATATCCTTTAGTTTAGCGCGGTTTGCTTAGTTTGTGACAGACTGTTGCCCAATCTATCTGAACTAAGACACAATCACCGTTAGCAGGTTCAAGAATTAGGAGAGTAAACATGCATTTACTGGGAATCGACTTAGGGACATCCAGTATCAAGGCCGTGCTTATGAATGACCAACAAGTGATTTTAGGCTCGAATAGTCAAGCACTGGCAGTCACGCGCCCACAGGTGGGTTGGTCGGAGCAAGATCCCGCCGATTGGCTTACTGCTGTAGATCACGCTTTACAGACTCTCCAACAAGCGCATCCCCAAGCGATGGCTGATGTGCAGGGTTTAGCTTTATCAGGACAGATGCATGGTGCTACTTTGGTGGATGCCCAAAACCAAGTATTGCGGCCTTGTATCCTCTGGAATGATACTCGTAGCTATCAAGAAGCGGCTGCCTTAGATGCCAATCCGATTTTTCGTCAGTTGTCTGGGAATATTGTTTTCCCCGGTTTTACTGCACCCAAGTTAGTTTGGGTACAAAAACACGAACCCGCTCTCTTTGCAAAACTGCATAAATTGCTATTGCCGAAAGATTATGTACGCTGGTGGTTGACCGGTGAATATGCCTCGGATATGTCCGATGCGGCGGGTACAGCGTGGTTGGATGTGGCCAAACGGGCTTGGTCGCCTGAATTATTAGCAAGCAGTGGGATGCGGATTGAGCAAATGCCCCAAGTGCTCGAAGGTACAGCGGTGAGTGGCTATTTACATCCTCGACTTGCTGAGCGTTGGGGGATTAAGCAGCGAGTGGTGGTCGCGGGTGGCGCGGGTGATAATGCAGCGGCGGCTTGTGGGATGGGAACCGTTACGGCTGGGAGTGCCTTTGTATCTTTAGGGACTTCTGGGGTCTTATTTGCAGCTACTGCGCGTTACTTGCCGAATCCTGAGAGTGCGGTGCACACTTTTTGCCATGCTCTTCCCAATACTTGGCATCAAATGGGGGTAATTTTATCCGCAACAGATTCCCTCAATTGGTATGCACAGATTGCCAATCAATCTCCGATAGCTCTGACACAAGCCTTAGGTGAAAACCTAAAGCCACCTAGCAGGGTAAGTTTTCTGCCTTATTTATCGGGTGAGCGAACTCCACATAATGATGCCAAAATTCGCGGGGCTTTCACTGGTTTGAGCCATGCGGATCAGCAAGTAGATTTAACGCAAGCCGTTTTAGAGGGGGTGGCGTTTGCGATTCGTGATAATTTGGCCGCACTCAAGGCAGCCGGATCTCACTTAGAGCGAGTAACAGCGGTGGGCGGAGGTTCACGCTCACCGTATTGGCTTAAAGTTTTAGCCACCACTTTAAATTTACCTATTGATTTACCTGCCGAAGGTGATTTTGGGGCTGCTTTTGGGGCTGCACGGTTAGCCTTGATTGCAGCGACTCAAGCTGAACCCTTCAGTGTGTTAACCGCGCCTGCAGTCGCCCAAACGATTGAGCCGGAAACACAATTTATTCAAGCCTTTAATGAGGCTTATGCACATTATCAACACTTATACCCCGCCCTGAAGGGAGCATCACTATGAGTACGGGTTTCTTTGGCAAGTTGTCGCCGATTCGTTATGAGGGAGCGGCAAGCACTAATCCCTTGGCCTATCGTTTTTATAATCCTGATGAGCTGGTACTTGGCAAGCGGATGGAAGAGCATCTGCGCTTTGCCGTCTGCTATTGGCACACCTTCTGTTGGCAGGGCAATGATCCCTTTGGTGCGGCGACTTTTGAACGTCCGTGGTTTGGGGACGGCATGAGCGCGGCTCGGATGAAAGCAGATGTTGCCTTTGAAATGTTTAGCTTATTGGGTGTGCCTTATTTTTCTTTCCATGATTTGGATATTCGCCCTGAGGGGGATACTTTCGCAGAAAGTGCTTATCGGTTACATGCGATGGCGGATTATTTCCAACAAAAAATGGAAGAAACTGGGGTGGGTTTATTGTGGGGAACGGCTAATCTTTTCTCACAACGGCGTTTTATGACAGGGGCTGCCACTAATCCAGATCCGGCTGTATTTGCGTATGCTGCGGCGACGGTTAAACATTGTCTGGATGTCACGCATCAACTGAAGGGGGCGAATTACGTCCTATGGGGTGGGCGGGAAGGTTATGAGACCTTACTCAATACTGATTTAAAGCGTGAATTAGATCAATACGGTCGCTTTTTGAATCTGGTGGTTGAGCATAAACATAAATTAGGGTTCACAGGCACGATTTTAATTGAACCCAAACCGCAAGAGCCGAGTAAGCATCAATATGATTTTGATGTAGCAACCGTCTATGGTTTCTTAAAACGCTATGGTTTAGAGCAGGAAGTTAAAGTCAATATTGAAGTCGGGCATGCGGTATTGGCAGGGCATACCTTTGAGCATGAGGTCGCTTTAGCCAATGCGCTGGATATTTTTGGTTCGATTGATGCGAATCGTAATGACTACCAATCGGGTTGGGATACTGATCAATTCCCGAATAATGTCCCCGAAATGGCTTTAGCTTATTACTACATTCTACAAGGGGGCGGATTTAACAAGGGTGGTACCAATTTTGATTCTAAACTCCGTCGCCAGTCATTAGATCCAGAAGATCTATTAATTGGGCATATTGGTGGTATGGATACTTGTGCTAGAGCTTTAAAATCAGCTGCTAAGTTATTGGAGGATAAGTCTTTATCTGCTCCATTAGAACAACGCTATGCGGGCTGGAAGGATGCAGAGGCACAAGCCATGCTTAAGGGTGAGCGTTCGCTAGAACAAATTGCAGCTGTAGTGGAGGCGCAGAATCTCAACCCACAACCCCGTTCAGGTCAACAAGAGTTGCTTGAAAATATTGTTAACCGTTATGTTTAGTGTAGAGCTGTTATGAAAAGCTTATTATTAATTGCGCATGGGAGTCGGCGGGCAGCCTCGAATGATGAAGTGCGCGCCTTGGCGGCTAAGCTGGGGATGATGACCCGCCATTTCGATACGGTCAGCTGTGCTTTTTTGGAGTTAGCCGAGCCTTCGATTCCTGATGGCATTGAAGCTTGTGTGCAACAAGGTGCACAAGAACTGGTAATTTTGCCGTATTTTCTTTCAGCAGGGCGGCATGTCGCCGAGGATATTCCTGAATTGGTACAGCCTAAGCAAGCACAATACCCTGAATTGAAAATTGAGTTACGCTCCTATCTAGGTGCGGCGGAGGCTTTACCCGCGCTATTGCTCAATTTGGTAGAGTAGTCTGGATTGAGGTGAGGGACTAGGGATGCCTGAACGCATCCCTAAACTTAGAGCTGTTGTGAATTAAAACTTAAGATTTATTCAGATCATTTGGCTTAGCTGCTTGTTGTCTGGCTTGTTCAGCAGCGGCTTCATTAGCGTTGGCTTTCCATTCTTGAGTTTTAGCATTCGCTTCTTCTTTGACCTCTTTAGCAACACCCACGGCTTTTTCTTTGAGCTCTTGGGCAGTTTCAACAGCTTCGTGTTTGAAATCATTGAAGTTATCAGTGGCACGATCACTCAAGTCCGGTTTAGCGGTTTGGCGCTCTGCTTTTGAAGCCGTATTGATTCCTAAGACTTTGTACAGGCCACAAAAGCTTAAGAGTCCGGTCGCTAAAATCACGATGCCTAAAATGACTAGGCCAAAGCTTTTAAATAAGCCAATCACAATCAGCAAAATACCAAGACCAATGCGAATATTTTTATCAGTACGGCCGACATTAGGTGCAAGATCCATAAAAAACTCCTCGGGTAGAACTAGCTAAAACTTGATGGCGAAACAATGATTGGGGGTGTTTGCTATCTTGAACGAAATTCAGCATAAAGTTTGTGCGCTGCACTTGCAATTAAAAACACAGAAGGCAGGTGATGCCTGTTTCGAACCGATCAAGATATATTATATGCTAGTCAGTGTCTGTCTATTCCACGTTCAAAACAGTGTGAGGAGTCTTTATGAGTAAGTATTTGCTAGCTTTAGTCGTTTCTAGCTTGTCTACGATGGCGATGGCCGAAGAGATCAAGCCAGCGATTGTCTATGACCTCGGTACAAAGTTCGATAAATCGTTTAATGAAGGGGTTTCCAATGGGGCTAAGCGTTTTACTGAGGAAACCAAGCTAGAGGTGCGCGAATTTGAGCCTGCTAATGACTCTCAAATTGAGCAAGCCATTCGTAAAATGGCCAGCCGTGGTTCTGACCCAGTGATTTCTGTTGGTTTCAGTCAAGCCAATGCCTTAGGCATTGTCGCTAAGGAGTTTCCCAAAACCAGCTTTACCATTATTGATATGGTGGTGGATCAGCCGAATGTGCGCTCGGTGACTTTCAAAGAGGAGCAAGGCTCATTTTTGGTCGGGGCTTTGGCCGCAATGGCTTCTAAAACAGGCAAGATTGGTTTTGTCGGTGGGCAGGATATTGCTTTAATTCGTAAATTTGCTTGCGGCTATGAGCAAGGTGCTAAGCATGTTAATAAGCAGATTGAAGTCTTCCAAAATATGACTGGATCGACCGGAGCGGCTTGGAATAACCCGAGTAAAGGCGGTGAATTAGCCAAATCGCAATTTGATCGCGGGGCGGATGTGGTGTTTGCCGCTGCAGGTGGAACTGGCATTGGTGTCTATCAAGCGGCTAAAGACAATGGCAAATTTGCGATTGGTGTCGATTCTAATCAAAACCATTTGCAGCCCGGTACGATGCTAACCTCGATGATCAAACGGGTGGATAATGCTGCTTACGATACCTTTAAAGCTAAAATGGACGGTGCTTGGCAAGCAGGGGTAGTTTCTTTAGGTTTGGCTGAGAAAGGCGTGGGTTGGGCGGTGGATGAGCATAATGAAGCCTTAGTCAAACCTTATATGGAAAAAATGGCCGAGCTTGAAAAGGGCATTATTGATGGCAGCATCAAAGTCCATGACTATATGACTGATAATAAATGTGAGTATTAAGCCGTGGCTGCCTGCGCCTTAGAGCTGATTCAGATCAGTAAACGCTTTGGTTTAGTCAAAGCCAATCAAGATATTTCTTTGTGTGTCCCTGCGGGTAGCATTCACGGCATTATCGGCGAAAATGGCGCAGGCAAGTCCAGCTTGGTGAATATTATTTACGGATTTTACCAAGCGGATAGTGGTGAAATTCGTATTCAAGGCCAGCCGATTAAGATTCAAGACTCTAAGCAAGCGATAGCGGCAGGCATTGGCATGGTGCATCAGCATTTTATGTTGGTGGAGGAGTTTACGGCCTTAGAAAATATCATGCTCGGGGCAGAAGGTGGCCTGCTATTGCATGAGGGCGAACAGCGCGTCCGACAGCGTTTAGCCGAACTCAGCCGTCTCTATGGTTTGGAAGTACCCTTAGATACTCCTGTGAATCAGTTAGCGGTTGGCGTGCAGCAGCGGATTGAAATCCTCAAAACTCTCTACCGTGAGGCTCGCATTTTGATTTTGGATGAGCCGACCGGCGTGCTGACTCCACAAGAGGCAGATGAGCTATTTAAGATTTTACGTGCCTTGAAAGCTGATGGTGTTACGATTTTGCTGATCACGCATAAACTTCGAGAAATTATGGCGATTACGGATCAGGTTTCAGTGATGCGCCAGGGGAAAATGGTGGCTCATCGGGTCACTGCTGAAACCAGTATGCCAGAATTGGCGGAGTTAATGGTGGGGCGCAAGCTGCAGCAATCGTTCGAGCGTCTTGCTCGCCCAACGGGTGAGCTGCTGCTGCAAGTGCGGGATTTAACGGTCTATGATCGGCAAGGCTGGTTGCGAGTCAATAAGGTCAATTTCCATGTCGCAGCGGGCGAAGTCGTCGGGATCGCGGGTGTTTCTGGGAATGGTCAAACCGAGTTACTACAAGCTTTAGCAGGCATCCTACCTTTGAGTTCGGGGGAGATTTTGTTTGCAGGCCAGACCATTACTGCCCAGCAACCTAGCAATCCAGCACGCATGCGCGATTTAGGGATGGCGCATGTGCCGGAAGATCGGCATCGGATGGGTTTGGTGCTTTCCTTTGCTGCAGATCAATCCTCGATTTTGGGTTATCAACGTGCGGATAAATATAATCAGGGTTGGAGGTTAGAGGAGTCGGTCATCCGGCATGAATATGCCGAACGCGCTGAGCAGTTTGATATTCGCCCGCGTGATCCTTTATTGGGTTCGAGTCATTTTTCGGGGGGAAATCAGCAAAAAATCGTCTTGGCACGGGAAATTGGGGCTGAGCCGAGCGTGTTGTTAGTGGGGCAGCCGACTCGTGGGGTCGATATTGGTGCGATTGAGTTTATTCATCAGCAGTTGATGACTATGCGCAATGAGGGCAAGGGTATTGTGTTGGTGTCTGTGGAGTTGGACGAAATTATGCGTTTAGCGGATCGTATTATCGTCATGTGTGATGGGATGATTACGGGTGAAGTAAGCCGTGAAGAGGCAAATGAGCAAATTCTCGGTTTATTAATGGCGAATGCTTTAGGTGTAGGTGTGAATGAACAACCAGGGTCTTCTGCATGAAAGTGGCACATGTAAATCAATTGCTATCCATCGTTTTATTGCCATTTTTAAATCTCCTGACCGCTTTTATAGTGACCACTTTATTATTCCTGATGGTGGGTATTGATCCTTGGGAGGCCGCCAAGATTTTGGTGAAGGGTGCCTTTGGTTATGAGGAGGGGATCGGTTATACCCTGTATTACACGACTAATTTTATTTTTACGGGGCTTGCTGTTGCAGTCGCGTTTCATGCAGGCCTATTTAATATTGGTGGGGAAGGGCAGGCTTATATTGGTGGGCTTGGTGTAGGTTTAGTGGCGCTCGGTTTAGGTGCTCTGTTACCTGCTTGGTTATTATTACCATTAGCGATGGTAGCGGCAGCGGTATTCGGCGCTGCTTGGGCTGCGATTCCTGCTTATTTGCAGGCTTATCGGGGTAGTCATATTGTTATTACCACCATTATGTTTAATTTCCTAGCAGCTTCTTTAATGGTGTATTTGCTAGTGAATGTGTTTGCTGAGCCGGGGCAAATGGTGCCTGCTAGTCGTGCTTTTGCCGACAGTGCTAGCCTTTGGAGTTGGCAAGAATTTATGGCTTATTGGGGTATTGAATTTGCTGCTTCGCCTTTGAATCTGTCAATTATTCTGGCTTTAATCTGTTGTGTCATGGTTTGGTTGTTTTTATGGAAAACTCGTTGGGGTTATGAGTTAAGAACTGTCGGGGCCAATCCTGATGCCGCGATTTATGCAGGGATTAATCCGAAGCGCATTATTATGCTGGCGATGCTGCTCTCTGGGGCCTTAGCGGGTTTGGTGGCAGTGAATGAATTATTGGGCGTTCAGCATCGGTTGTTACTGGGTTTTAATACCGGTTATGGTTTTGCAGGGATTGCGGTGGCTTTAATGGGGCGGAATCATCCACTGGGTGTGTTACTCGCGGCTTTGTTATTTGGTGCACTCTATCAGGGGGGGGCGGAGTTAGCTTTTGAAATTCCGAGTGTGACTCGGGATATGGTGGTCGTGATTCAGGGGTTAATTATTCTGTTTTCAGGTGCTTTGGAATTTATGTATCGAGCGCCTTTGCAGCGTTGGTTATTACGCTTTGCGCGGGAGGCCTAACCATGCAAGACGCTTGGCTTTGGTTGATTTTAAGTTTAGATGCTACTTTACGGGTTGCTACACCCTTAATTTTTGCTGCCTTGGCGGGTTTGTTTTCTGAGCGCTCTGGGGTGGTGGATATTGGTCTAGAAGGCAAAATGTTGGTGGGAGCGTTTACGGCCGCGACGGTTGCAGCGGTGAGCGACTCGGTATGGCTAGGGTTATTGATGGCTTTGCTCGCCTCAGTGGGTTTTGCCTTATTGCATGGTTTTGCTTGTATCACGCATCGAGGTAATCAAGTGGTCAGTGGGGTGGCTATTAATATTCTCGCCTCAGGTTTAACGGTGGTTTTAGGGCTAGCATGGTTTCATCAAGGTGGTTCAACCCCGCCGTTGACACAGCATCAACGATTCACTGCGATTGATTTACCGTTTGCCCAACAGTTAGCGGATGTGCCCGTGCTGGGTCTGTTTTATAGCGAATTATTGTCGGGGCATAATATTTTAGTATACCTCGCTTTGGCGCTAGTCCCATTAAGCTGGTGGTTGTTGTATCGGACTCGTTTTGGTTTGCGATTGCGAGCTGTCGGGGAAAATCCTAAAGCGGTGGATACGGCGGGTATTTCTGTGGCGGGTTTACGTTATCGTGCCGTTATTATTGCTGGAGTTTTATGTGGCTTTGCGGGCGCGTATTTATCCACCGCACAAAATGCTCAATTTATTCGGGATATGACGGCAGGCCAAGGGTTTATGGCTTTAGCGGCTTTGATTTTTGCAAAATGGCGGCCTTGGCCGATTTTATTGGCTTGTTTATTATTCGGGTTTTTAGATGCTGTGGCAGTTCGCTTGCAGGGCGTGAGTTTACCGGGCATTGGTTTAGTACCTGTGCAGTTAATAGAAGCCTTACCGTATATTCTAACTGTGATTCTGTTGGCAGGATTTATTGGAAAAGCAAATCCGCCGAAAGCGATCGGGCTACCTTATGTGAAAGATCGGTAAATAGGTTAGATGGCGTTAGTTTGAGGGGGTATGGGGGCATTTTTAGACTGCTTTTAATATAGTACCACCAAATTGCTAAAAAAATTGCAAGTCATTGTTTAAAAATAGATCTGAATTTTACTATTGTAATTTTTTATAAAAAATATTCATTCTATCCTATAAATAGTACCACTTAGCTTTATTGAGCTTAACTTAAAGCTCTTAAAAGTTAAAAGTCTGATTTATTAAGATGAACCTAATGGTACTCATCTAAACTGATTATCAGAAGTAACTCTCAAAAAGGGTTAATGATTTACTTATTAGAGTGATAGATAATGCAAAAAAAATTTGTAGGCCTACGATTCTTTATTTTTTTATTAGCATTGAATTTTTTTTGTAAACAAGATGCTTTTGCTGCGGCAAACTGCCAAATTTATCCTATCAGCATACCTTCAAGTTTGATTGGCTCAGGGCAAAATACTGCTATTACTTATAAGAAAGCAGGTTTTAGTTGGTTGACATGGGGTGGCAGTAACTCAGCTGGAGTTTTAGCGGCGAGTTTAATGCCTCCAGGTGATAGTCACCAATATACTAATCCTTATGATCTAGCAGATCATAGTTTGAAGGTTAATAAATGGGTTAAAAATTCACCGGGTGTTAAAAATAGCAAAGCTATCCGTGATGCGCTTAACTTCTTGATTGGAAAAACAATTACTTTGCCATTTTGGGTGGAAAGTAAAGGGCAGGGTAATAATCTTAATTATAAAATTAAGTATTTTGGTAATGTGGTTATAACTGCTTATAATCTATCAGGTCAAGGGTGGCTCTCGTTTGACTATAAGGGTGAGGTTAATTGTGAAGGCCAAGATCCTCCAGATAATCAAGCACCTTTAGCTAAGGATGGTAGTTTCAAAACTGAGGAAAATGTGGCAATAGCTTTAAAAGTAATAGCTACAGATCCTGAAAATCAGGTGTTAAGCTATAACATTGTTCAAGAACCACGCTCAGGCCGTCTAACTGGCACTGGTCCAGATTATACCTATACGCCTAATCAAGATTTTACAGGGGTAGATTCATTTGCCTACAAAGTCAATGATACAAAGCTCGATTCTAATCTAGCAACGATCAAACTTGAGGTGATTGAAAAAAATGATGCACCACATATTACTTCACAGCCTAGTATTAATGTAAGTGAACGGGCTGAGTATAGCTATGATCTGAATGCAACAGACCCAAATACTCAAGATGTACTGCTTTATTCGATTGTAACAGCACCTGATGGGAGTACTATTAACTCTCAAACAGGTTTGTTGAGCTGGAGTGCACATTCTGATTATGTTCAATCAGTCCCTATTTTTAATAATAAATGTTATGTGCAGCCTGATGATTTAGGCTCTGTAGATAACAACAATACAGATGTCAGTTATTTAGCCCCACTTTATCAGCGAGTAAAAACAGCACTTCATAATGGAAGTGACTATACTGCAATCCGCACTAAAAACTGGGACACCCAAAATGCCTGTTTAGGTTGCCATGTACAAACTCAAACATTAATAGGTTTGCAAACTGCTAAGCAAAAAGCTTCTGTTGACGAAGAAACAGCCGAGTTTTTATTAAATCGTATTTTAAGTAGCCAACAACCAAATGGTGCGATCTACGATAGTAATTCATGGTTTGCAAAAGCACAAACTGCCTATGCTTTGTGGTCTTTAAGTTACGTTCCTGAGCGGAATCGAACCTTGGATGCAAGATCTAAAGCACTTCGGTATTTTTATGGAGTGAAGGAAAGTGTAGACAACACGACTTTTTGGGTCACTGATTATTCAGAGCCAGTTGGATGGTTGCAGACCCCAGAATCTATTACCGCTTTAATTGCTTTAAGTGCGAGTCGCTTTATCCTGGATGCCAGAAAGGCAGAAAACTTAACTGTTGAACAACAAGGGGTGCTGAGTGATTATCAAGCTTTGTTACCTAGTATGGCTCAGTATTTCTTATCTAAAACTACCGATGCCCCTAATTCTTCAACTTTAAATAATGCCTTTATATTGATTGGTTTAGGTGAAATGACGAGGCAGATTATTGATAGTAGCTTAAATGCCGCAATTGATCAGGCTATGCAGCAGATTGATCAGATTCTGCGTAGTCGACAAACTGCAACTGGAGGTTGGAACCATCATAATGATACTGCTAATGATCCCTTAATTTCAGCGTGGGTAGGGCTTGCCTTAAACTATTTAAAACCAGCTGCAACTGATCAAGCTATTCTTAATACTATTCAGTACTTATTAGACACTCAAAATACTGAAGGTTTTTGGATGACTACCAGTGGTTTGTTTAGCACGCATTTGGCAACGACTAGTTTAGTCATGGCTTACCTCCCAGTGTTGTTAGATCATTTAAGTAGCCCAGATGTTATTGTAAATAATTTCAAGCTCAATGATGAAGCGATGACTTTAAGTGCAGATATTTATAATCGCGGTTTGGGCAAAATAATAGTGCCTATCAAAGTCAACTTCTATAATGGTAATCCTGCTACTAATGATCTGTTAGCAAGTGCAGAATTAGCAAGCTTAGCAGGCGATAGTCTCGATACGATTACAGTCTCATTGACCAAATTACCGACTGAAAATGTTTATGCTGTTTTAAGTGTTGCTCCTGTTCCTGCTGAATGTGATGTATCCAATAACCAAACAGTTGCAGTGTTACTGAAGTTAGCCGCTACAGACCCTCAAGGTTTAAAGGATGAGCAAAGCTTTTTAGTGAACGTCTTAGATATTAATGAAGCCCCCAGTATTATTTCAACCCCAGTAACTCAGTTTGATCAAGGCTTGCCCTATACCTACCAAGTGAAAGCGACTGATCCTGATCGAGGTGATGCCTTAGATTTCAAATTAACGACTGCGCCAGAGGGTTTAAGTATTGATGCTAAGACAGGGCTTATTTCTTATGATGTAAAAAAACTCTTACCAGGAGAACATGCTGTTGTAATCACTGCAACAGATTTACGTGGATTATCCACCCAACAATCTTTTAGTTTAACAGTCCATGCTAATGCTCTACCCATTATTACCTCCAGCCCTATTACTGAAGGTTTGGTTGATCAAACCTATCGTTATACAGTGACAGCTGAGGATACGGATGCTGATACGTTGACTTATAGCCTCACAGCGGCGCCACTGACTATGACTATTGACTCTAAAAAGGGAGTAATCAGTTGGATTGTTCAGCCGGTCTATGTTGGCAATCACACTGTCATAGTTAAGGTGAGTGATGGGCGCGGTGGAGAAGCTGAACAATCCTTCATTTTAGGTGTTAGCACGCTGAATGCCACACCCACTATTACTTCGACTCCTCCAAATAATCTTAATATTAAGACAGGTGTGCCATTTAATTATCAAATCGAGGCGAACGATCCTGAAGGGGGAACACTCAGTTTTAGTTTAACGACGGCCCCTCAAGGCATGCAAGTAGATGCTACAACGGGGCAGGTCAGTTGGATACCGAGTACAGAGCAAATAGGCGAGTATCCAGTGACTATTCGTGTTACGGATAACCAACAAGGCCATGTAGAGCAAAGTTTTACCTTAAGTGTAAAAGCCGCCTCTGTTAATCAACTCCCCTTGATTCACTCAACGCCAGCGACTATCGCTTTTGTTGAACAAGTTTATCGTTATGAGGTAGAGGCAACTGATCCTGATGAAGGGGATGCCTTAGCCTTTGCACTGACTAGTGCACCGACTGGTATGAGTATGGATGCCGAGTCAGGTTTGATTACTTGGACACCGAGTCTAGTACAGTTGGGCGAACATATGATCGTACTGAAGGTCAGTGATGGTAAGGGAGGGGAGCTTACTCAAACCTATACACTGATTGTAAAGTCTGCTTTGGCTAATCAAGCACCTCATATTACTAGTACACCAGTGGGTATAACTCAAGTAGGCAGTGTTTATCGTTATCAAATACTTGCGGAAGATCCTGAAGGCCAGGTTTTAAATTATCAATTGGTTGAAACTCCTGAAGGCATGACGATTTCTGCTGAAGGCTTGGTGCAGTGGCAACCTAGCAGTGTACAATCAGTTGCGGTGAAAGTGAGCGTTTCTGATGGTCATCAGACTGTGATTCAAACTTGGAGCTTGACGGTCACAGATCAAGCTCTACCGTTGACTGCTGATTTAACTGTCAGCCCAACCAGTGTTAATGAGGGTGAAAAGATCACGCTGGCGGCTAGTATTCAAAATGCAGTTGAACCCGTTAAAGTTGAATTATTAGTGGATGGGCAAGCAGTTGCTTTTACAAGTAGTTATCAGCTTGAGCTTACGGCAACGGGGGTAGGTAAGCATAGCGTGCAATTGAAAGTCACTGATGCTAATGCAACCATCACTAAAATGGCTGAGTTTAATGTAAAGATTCCCAGTGATACGACAGCACCTGTTGTGAATTTAACAGATCTTACTGATGGCAGCATTGTTACCATGCCAACTGTTATTAAGGGTTCTATCGAGGATGAGCATTTAGATTCATGGCGTTTAAGCTATAAACCGATGGATATGAGTGACTCATGGATAGAGTTAGCTAGAGGTACAGCGACGGTTGATGTGCAAGAGTTGGCTACCTTTGACCCAACTTTACTTATCAATGGTCAATATGAACTACGGCTTGAAGCGAGTGATCTGAATGGTTTACAAACAATAGCCAATGCTGTGGTGACTGTTGATGGGGACATGAAGGTGGGTAATTTCTCGATCAGCTTTAAGGATCTAGAGATTCCAGTGGTCGGTATTCCTATTACAATCACCCGTACTTATGATAGTCGCCAGAGACAAAAAAACTTAGACTTTGGGTATGGATGGAGTGTTGACTATCGAGCTATCAAAGTAGAGGAAGATAAAAAGCCCGGACTTGGCTGGCAATCTATTACTAAAGGATCAGGTTTAAGCAAAACTTATTGTACAGAACCTATTAGAGAGCGACATGTCACAGTTACCCTACCTACTGGTGAAGTTGAGCAGTTCGTTGCTGAGGCCACACCTCACTGTACGAGTTTAGTCCCGACCTTAGATGTTACCCTTGGATTTAGAGCTATCGCTGGGACGAGTTCAACTTTATCGCAGTCTTCCTATGGTCTATTGCGCGTAGTGAATGGCAATTTAGAGGATATTGGTGATCCAGGTGTACCTGTTGATCCGCAGCAATATCAGCTCACTACTCGTTCGGGTTATATCTATATCCTAGATCAGGCATTTGGTTTACAGCGTATTATTGATCCAAAGGGTAATACCTTAACTTACTCCGACGCAGGGATTATGCATTCTAGTGGTGTGGGGATTCAATTTGAACGGGATGCTTTAAGCCGGATTACGGCGATTGTTGATCCGAAAGGAAACAAGCTTAACTATTCCTACAATGCTTCAGGTGATCTGACTTCCTTTAAAGAGCGCATAGGAGTTGAGACGAAGTTCAATTATGATACCCAACATTATTTAACGGAAATAATTGATCCGTTAGGTCGTAAGCAGGTTAAAAATATTTACAATGAAGAGGGGCGTTTAGTATCGCAAGAGGATAGTGCGGGGAATCAAGTACTCTTTACTTATAATATTGCGGGTCGCCAATCGGTGGTAACGGATCGAAATGGTAATGTGAACACCTATTACTATGATGATCGTGGCAATGTTATCACTCAAGTGGACGCTTTGAGTCATCAAACGCTCTTTACTTATGATGCCAATGACAATCAACTCACTCGCCAAGACCCCTTGGGTTATATTTGGAGTTCAACGTTTAATGATCAAAGTGACCAGCTCACGGAAACAAATCCTTTAAATCAAACAACCAGTTATACCTATAACACCCAAGGCGATGAAACCGAGATTAAAGATGCTTTAGGGCATCTCACCCAAAATAGCTATGATGCGGAAGGTAGCCTGTTACAAATTACAGATCCTTTGGGGCATGTGACTCGTAATACGCTTAATAGCCGTGGGGAAGTGATCGAGTTAGTCGATGCTTTAGGTTATAAAACGAGCTATACCTATGATAGCAAGGGCAATAAACTGACTGAAACCGATGCTTTAGGTGTGACTAAGCAGTTCACCTATGATGCGAATGGCAATAAACTGACAGAAACCCGCACCCGCCTAATCGAAGGTATCGCTCAAGAAGAAATTACTCATTATGAGTATGATGCAATGGATCGTGTGATCAAAACGACGGATGCTTTAGGCCACAGTACTCAAACAGAATACAATGAGTTAGGCAAAGCAATAGCTACGATTGATGCGCTAGGTCGTCGCACTGAAACAGAATATGATGCTTATGGCAGAGAAATCTTAGTTCGGGCATCAGATGGTTCTGAGCAGATGACCACTTATGACTTAGAAGGCAATAAGCTCACTGAAACTGATGCATTAGGGCGGATTACCCACTTTGAATATGATGCGCTCAATCGCTTAGTCAAAACGACGTCTCCTACGGGTGCTGTGAGCACGACGGAGTATGATGCGAACGGGCGGGTGGTAGCCAATGCTGATGCTTTAGGTCATCGCTCGACTTATGAATATGACGCTGCTGGCCGACGTACTGCAGTGATCAATGCCTTAGGTCAGCGTAGCACCACGGAGTATGATGCTGCTGGTCGTATTGTTCAGGAAACGGATGCATTAGGTCATACCCAAACGCATGCCTACAATGCAACGGGTCAACGCATGAGTACAACTTATGCTGATCTAACTACAGTCTCGACACGTTTAGATGCGCTGGCACATAAAGTGGGTGCCACTGATCAAGCGGGCGTCACCACTCACTATGCCTATGATGCCTTAGGACGTTTAGTCAAAGTCACTGATGCGTCAGGGAATGCTACTACTTATAGCTATGATGAGGCGGGGAATAAACTCACCCAAACCGATGCCTTAGGTCGAATCACTCGCTGGAGTTACGATGCCTTAGGTCGAGTATTAACCCGAACCCTGCCTTTGGGGCAAATGGAACGCTTTAGTTATGATGCAGTGGGGAATCGCACAAGCCACATCGACTTTAATGGGCAAACCCATGTGTATACTTATGATGCATTGAATCGGATCACAGAGATGCAGTCTGCCGATGGAAGTCGAGAAACGACCCGTTATGACGCAGTGGGGAATCGAATCGAAGTCACCCTCACCGACGTTAGCCTGACCCGCATCTGGCGTTACAGCTATGATGAAGCGAGTCGCTTAACGCAAGAGACGCAACCTGATGGGAGTCGCTTAAGTTACCGCTATGACCTTGCGGGTAATAAAACCCACTTAACCACCGTCTTGCCATCGGGTGCGACCACGACGACAATCTCGACTTATGATGACCTGAACCGCTTAAAGACAGTGACCGATGCGACAGGCACGACAAGCTATCGCTATGATGAGGTCGGGAATCGCAGTGAAGTACTCTATCCGAACCAAACCCGTCAACGTTACCGTTATGATGCCTTAAATCGACTAACGCAATTACAGACCCTGAATGCCTTGGGACAAGTGATCCAATCGTATCACTACACCTTAGAGGCGACCGGTCGACGGACTCAAATCACGGAAGCTACAGGTCGGGTGAGTACCTATACGTATGACACCTTATATCGTGTGACCTCTGAAACCCTCAGCGATGCCAGTGCAGGTGACCACAGCAGCGGCTATCAATACGATCCGGTGGGGAATCGAGTATATCAAACCGTGAAGGGTGTACCCACGGCTTATACCTATGATGCCAATGATCGCTTACTCAGTGCGGGTGGGGTGGTGTATACCTATGATGCCCAAGGTAACCCCTTAAGCCAAACGGATGAACACGGTCAGCTGGAGACCTACACCTACAACAGCCGCCACCAACTGACGAGCCATACCGTCAATGGGCATACCACGACCTATGCCTACAACCCGGAAGGCCTCCGAACTCAACAGACTACCCCGAGCCAAAGCACGGCGTATCTGATAGACCAGAACCGTGACTATGCACAAGTTCTCGCCGAATACGATAGCACGGGTCTTAAAACGAGCTATCGTTATGGCGATGACTTGATCAGTCAGACCCAAGGTTCAGTGACTCATTACTACCACTATGACGGCTTAGGCTCGACACGGGCTTTGAGCGATCACGCGGGCACCCTCACCGACACCTATGCCTACACCGCCTTTGGTGACCTACTCCAGCAAACCGGAACGACGGAGAATGCCTATCGGTTTACGGGGGAGTGGTATGATGCGGGCTTGGATCAATACTACCTCCGTGCACGGTATTATGATCAAGGGGTGGGACGGTTTACCCAACAAGACACATGGATGGGGCGGGATTCAGATCCGATCACCTTGCATAAGTATCTGTATGCGAATGGGGATGGGGTGAATCAGACAGATCCGAGTGGGCAGATGTCCTTAGGTAGCATGATGACGGGGATGAATCTGCAATTATCTTTAAGTATGACTACAACGATGGTTGCTCGAAGAATGATTTCTCGAACTTTTGTTGGAGCTGCGTTGAAGTATGGACTACAAGCCATTCAAAAAGAGGTCAAAATATGTTTGAGGGAGGTACTGTTGGATAGAGGTCGTCGATGCAAAATAGATGTCCCGATTGTGATTGCAGCGAATGATTACCCTAACCAAAGGCAACATATTCAGGATGCTCAAGAAGGATTGGGGAGTAATATTAGCAATACACCATTACCTGCAGTATTGAGGTATCAATCAGGAGGTATTAATCGTAAAAGCTGGCCTAAAAGCCGATTCTCACCTAGAGGTTTGGAAGGATGCACAACTCAAGATCGTGTGAATAGTGAACTAGTATTCAGATCAAAGGTGCAATGTGATGAATATCCTTTTAATACTAGTATAGAAGATGGATATAGTAACTTCTTACAAGGCAACGTAGCAACACGTTACATACCTCAAATTGAAAATAGCAAATTTGGAGGTATGATAGGTTTATTAAACAAGATGCATCAAGGTGATTACTTCATTGTTATGCCCTTAGACATGGTATGGAAAAGTATTGTTATAAATAATCCATAATAAAGGTAAATTAATTATGAAACAAGAGTATAGATCAAATCTAGAAAAATTAAAAAAATTCTGAGTATTCAAGAGATAAAGATCTACCCTACAGAGGAAAATGATTTAAGTGAATATAAAAGAATACTTTACCCTTATTTAGTGCCTAGTGAGTTAATAATATTATATCAATATATGGATGGTAATATGATAGACGGGGATAATTATATTATCGGATTTAGTCTTAGCAACACTATAGAGTCATTGCAATTTCGAACCTTTTTTGAGGGAGTCCTTGGTGGGGACTGGATACCCGCATTATTGCCAATAGGCTCAACAGATAATACATCTGTTTTTACCATTTTATCTAAGAAGCCTCAGTGGATATGTCCTGTCTACTGTATAGGAGAAGGTGATGGCGAGCTTGAACTGATAGCCAACAGTCTAAATGAACTAATCAGGTTGAGGATTGCACTTCTCGAAAATGATAACGACTGTTCTATTGATGAACTTTATCGTAAGTATACCCCTGATGCATATCTAAATAATATTGAGCAACAAGGCGTATACAGTAAGAACGGGGTCAGAAATATTTATCGGATTGATGATAGACAGTCTTTGCCTAAGGAGTGGTTTGAATAAAGTAGTGAGTCGCTTAACGCAAGAGATGCAACCAGATGGGAGTCGCTTAAGTTATCGCTATGACCTTGCGGGGAATAAACTCACCTGATCACCGTCTTGCCATCGGGTGCGATCACACGACGACCTCGACCTATGATACCAATGATCGCTTACTCAGTGCGGGTGGGGTGGTGTGATCTACACCGCCTTTGATGACCTACTCCAGCAAACCGGAACGACGGAGAATGCCTATCGGTTTACAGGGGAGTGGTATGATGCGGGCTTGGATCAATACTACCTTCGCTGTGTTGGCGGAACGCCGTTCAAAGCACGGCGTATCTGATAGACCAGAACCGTGACTATGCACAAGTTCTCGCTGAATACTATCGTCATTACATAGAATGAAAGCGGGGGATTATTATCTAGTTGCTCCTCTAGAGTCTGCTTAAAGTAGTATTATTATTAATAAGCCATAGAAAATTTTGCGATAATCTAGATCAATTTTTTAGTATGAAGAAAAATAGCAGCATTAGCACTGCGATAATCAAAATTAAGTATAAGAATAAAGGGCTTTTAATAAAAGAAGTGAGGGATTCTTTATTGCCCTGAGCCAGAGAATTATGGATAGTTATGGCGTGAGCAGTGGGTATTTCAGTGCTATCAATCCATTGATTTGAGGGACTTTGTGTGGTTTTAGGTGTTTTAATTGGTCGATTCTTCAATAGTTGATGCAGACCTAAATAATCGGTCATTAACTCAAAGGTATTTTTCCCTTGTAAGGGGGGAATAATATCCTGCAGCTTGCCGCCTATGGGTAGTATCGGTACGAATTGAGTTTCTGTAGCAAAATTCGGATAGCTCGCTTGGGTAAGGATGAGGCCATTAAATGCTTCAGGATCAGTGGTTAGGCTTTCATCTTGCTGATAATGCTGTAAATAGTGAGGGGTGCAAACTACTAAGCAAAAGTCAGCTGCTGCTAGCTCAGTGGCTAGCCAAGTTTGCCAGCCCTCGACTGGGGTTTCTTCTAGGTAAAAATCCAATACGCAATTGAAACCATCTTCCAGCAAGCGCTCTGCTAGCTCCAGTACAAATTGCAGATGCTGTTCAGAATCATGGCTATAACTGATAAAAACCCGTGCACGATTTGACATGGCCAGCGTCCCTAGTGGAAATCATCCTCGATGATAGCGAGTTTACGCCTAAGTCAACCGTTTGAAGGAACTCACTTACCGTGGGTGGGGTCATGATAAAAAAGGAGTTTGTTTTATGTTCACGCTAACCCCCATCCGCTTATCTCTCACCTTATTAGCCTTAACCCTGAGTTTGGCTGCCTGTAATGAGCAAACCACCCAACCGCTCAACCAGACGCCAACAATGGCCTCTACCCTTGAGGCCGAGGATCAGCAAGCTGCTTTATACGATCAAGCCGATAGCCTGTGGTATTTAGAGAATGAGCGAGCTAAGCGTTTAGCGGACGGAGAGTCACCTACGAGTTTGATGCAAACCACGCCACTGCCAACTCTGCAAACTAAGCGCGAGCCGGGGGATTATAGTTTCACGTCGCCCCCCACACCACCGGTTAGTCGGGCAGGGCAATTATTGAATTTACCTGACCCCGGTTCTGTACCACGCTTTACTGTGACAGGTTTGCAATGGCCTGCGCAGGTTGGCGATCTGAGTATTTCGATGTGGGCGCAAGATAAACTCGCCGCTTTTAGTCTGACGATTGATGATAACCATGTGCAAGATCATGCTTTTTGGTATGAAATGGCTGAGCAATACGGTTGGAAGTGGACTTGGTTTTTAATTGCCAATCAAATTGGGTGGAGTTCAGCCGATCACTGGGGGCATTGGCAACGAGCCTTAGATCAAGGTCATGAGCTACAATCACATGGACAGACTCATTTATGCGATGCCTTGTTCTATACGTTTCGTGAATATCGCCAGTCACAAGTCGAAATTGAACGTCAGTTAGCGAATGCACAAGTTAGAACCTTGGCTTATCCATTTGGAATGCATACTGATAAAAGAGGTTCGCCCTGTGAGCCACTGACGAGTGAGCGCACTAAAAATAGTCGTGCTGAAGCCGCTAAATACTTTTTAGCAGGGCGGGATGTCTACGGTGCTTTAAGTCACCCGGCCAAATTAGATTATATGAAAGTACCCTCGGTGAGTTCTGCACGGAACTTCTTTAATCCGCAAGCCGCTTGGGCGTATTTCGATTCAGTGTTTAATCCGGCGAGTGCAAACTATCGGACTTGGTATGTGGTGCATTATCATAATCTACCGAATGACACTGCAAAAAACGAGGTGCGCCAAGTACTCGCATATTTGCAAACTGTTGAAGATAAGGTTTGGATTGCACCGTTCACCCAAGTGGCAAAATATGGGCAAGAATATGCGAGTGCTAAACTGGTCAATCTCCAGAAAACCGCTAATAGTGTCAGTTTCGAGCTTAAAGACCAAATGAATGATCTATGGTTTAATCAACCACTTACCTTGAAGTTACGCTTGCCTGATGGCTGGTCAGGTGTGTTAACGGTTGAGCAGCAGGCGGTCAATCGTCAAGTACGCACGCTTGCTTATCAAGGCGGTGTGTATGCCTTATTTGAGGTGATTCCTGATCGAGGTGTAGTGACGGTGAAGTATTGAAAACCACGAATTTGGATTTGAGTGCTAAACTTGATGAAGATGCGGCATCGCCGCTGAGTGTCTAATCTAACGATATAAGGAAGGATTCTTAATGAAATTACGTCAAACCTTACGAACTACCGCTTTGGCCTCAGTCATTGCTTTAGCGGGTATGCTACCAGTTCAAGCAGATTCTGAGTTCCTGCAAGTGGTGAATGTCAGTAGTAATGATGCTTTGAATATGCGCGCTGCCCCGACGACTAGTAGTGATGTGATCGGTAGTATTCCCTATAACGGCCAAACAGTGGTATCGACTGGGAATAAGCAAGGTAGTTGGGTTGAAGTGAACTGGGCAGGGCAGACCGGTTGGGTGAATGAGCGCTTTGTACAGGTTGTGCAGAATGCTAATAATCGCCCGACCCGCGAGACTCGGCAACAACGTCCGACCCGTCCTGCTCGCCCGACCACGGAAAGGGTTAGCCCCGCTGCAGTGGCACATACCCACCCCGCCAATGAGTGCACCCGTTCAGTGACACATAGTCATCCCAATGGTGGCACAGCGCATACGCATAATTATGCCTGCAAGCCTGGGCAAAATATCAGTGGGGTGAAGCCGAAGTTTGCACCTAAATTCCAGCAGATGGATCTGTCCATGCAGTATTAAAATCGAATTAACACCGAGTTGGGTATTTCCGCTTCTTTTGCAAGTTCAAAGAAGCGGTTTTCTTGAGGTGACGTGGTTGGCTGTGAGTGGTAGCTTAGTAGCCTCTCGTAAAATCAATCAGATAATCTAAAGGTTGGCCTTGCTGAAAGCGCTGATAATTGCGCACAAAAATTTTCACAATATCCGCTGGAACAGACACGGCTGCTTGGTGGGGTGTGATATAGACTTGCTCTAAGTCCCACAGTGGGTCATCAGCCGCTAGGGGTTCTTCTGCAAATACATCTAACACTGCCGCTCGTAATTGGCGGGCTTTTAAACATTGGGTTAAGGCCACTTGATCAACACAAGCTCCACGTCCGACATTAATCAATACAGCCTCGGTCTTTAATTGTGCTAAGGCGGTGGCATTGAATAAATGCTGGGTCTGAGTGGTAGCAGGTAGGGTAATCACTAAATAATCCAGCTCTTGTAAAAACTGGCTTAGTTCCGCCACGGTATAGACCTCATCCACTTGCGGCACGACGGCCGCTTGGAGCTTTAAGCCTTTAACCCTCATACCAAAATGCTGAGCAGTACTAGCAAGATGCTGGCCAATATCACCTAAACCAGCAATGCCTAGGGTTAGACCCACTAAACTGCGATAAGGAAAAGGTTGCCACTGATGTTGCTGCTGTTGCATACGGGCGCGCAGTAGATCGCGTTCTAGAGCTAAGATATAGCCAAATACATATTCACTCATGGATGGACCGAAGACGGCTTTCACATTAGTGAGCTGATAATGACGCGGTAACTGCGGTGCACATAAGGCATTGACTCCCGCAAAAGTCGATTGCACCCATTGCAGTTCAGGTAAATGGGCTAGCAGCTTCACTAGCCACGGCGGATCACCGAGGACTAGGTTGATCGCTTTAAGCTGAGCAAGGTCAAGTGTAGTGTAGTGCGACGCGGTATGAATCGTCAGTTGCTCTAAGGCATAGGGTTCAAGTAGCCTTGCATATTCTTGGGCATCAGGGCTTAAAATCAGTAATTGATTCATCGGTGGCCTTTAGTTCCTAATCCTTAATCCCTAATCAAAGCTGATTATTGAATTTAATAATGGGTACTTTGATCTGCCAATAGATTGCAGCGATTCTAAGGATGAAAATCACCGACATCCCGACCAGCATTGCGGCGGTTTCAGGAAGATAATGGCGCACCACGGTATACACAACCACGCCAATAATAGCGGCGAGTGCATACATTTCACTGCGCATTACAAACGGTGTGGTCGGGGTGAGGACATCACGAATCATCCCCCCAGC
This sequence comes from Thiothrix eikelboomii, assembly GCF_900167255.1. Lineage (GTDB taxonomy): Bacteria > Pseudomonadota > Gammaproteobacteria > Thiotrichales > Thiotrichaceae > Thiolinea > Thiolinea eikelboomii. Next base: position 26,920 of record NZ_FUYB01000024.1, on the reverse strand, counting down.
AATGCCGGTGATCACACCCATGATCACAGCAACAGGCTCAATTAACTGGTAGGCGAGCGCTTTCTGTGCACCTAGGATGGTAAACAGGGCTAAACCCGCTGCATCGGCAATATCGACTAGATAGAATTTCGGTGGCTGTGTATAAAAGCGCAGCACAATAATCGAGAGGATAGTGGTGGGGATAATAATACTGATATAGCTAGCATCAACAGCCCAAAATACGGGCGTAGCCCCAATCAATAGATCACGCAAAGTCCCCCCTCCGACTGAGCCAACAAAAGCTAAGACTAGAGCACCAAAAAAATCCATTTGATGGCGAGCCGCTTGCAGCACTCCACTGAAAGCTAGGGTGACTGTCGCAATAACAGTGAGGATTTGCTGAAAGAGGTCTATATTCATGCACTTAATTCTACGCGAAAAATTAAGCTAACTGCAGCTGGCTCAGCGAGAATTTAAACGCAGATTTAAGATTTAAGCAGCCCGTGACCATTGATGGGCATCATTGGCAGCGGCTTGCTTGAATTGAGCTAAGACCGCTGGTGCAGTGGCTTGTTGTAAACCAGTGTTTTGAATCCGCCAAGGAAATGCATGGATGCCTTGCGCTAATAATTCACGTGAAACGCCAATATCATCTAATTGGGTTTCAGAGAGTTTATTTAAGTTGCGTAAGGTACGTGCTTTTAAGAAGTTGTCGATCATGCTGGTGTAGATCATTGCTAAGGCTTTCATTTTATCTCTCTTCTATGTTTGGTGTTTTAACTATTTATAAGTCTCCATACTAAAGATAATGCTGCGGTGCAGCAAGCTAGGTTTTTTTATCCATAGGCTTAGTAATTTTTACCCGAGTCCCGAGTCGTCGCTACCTGCCTCATTAAAACCCGTGAGTGAATTGGTTAAACCGCTTAGAAGGCTTATGCTAAGGCGTTTAACTAAAGGGAGTGGGCAGCGTGCAAAATTATAATAAAGGCATCGCCTTAATGATTTTCACCACGTTTATTTTTGCTATGCAAGACACCTTGACGAAAGTATTAGGGACTAATCTACCCGTTTTGCAGTTTTTGGGGATTCGCTATTTAGTGTTTTTTGCTTTTGCCTTTTGGTGGACTACTCGTAAGCGCCCACTGCAAGCGGTGATGAAGGTGAATAATCTACCCATACAGTTGTTGCGTGGGGTGTTGTTGGGGGTGGAGAGTCTCTTGTTTGCATGGGTTTTAAAATATATTGGCGTTGGGCAAATGCACAGTATTTTTGCCTGTTTTCCGCTGATTGTGACGGCACTTTCACCGCTGGTGCTGGGCGAAAAAGTCGGTGGCCTCCGTTGGTTAGCGATTAGTGTTGGATTTATTGGGACTTTAATTGTCATTTCCCCCGGTTCTTTATCGTTTACGGCCTATAGCTGGCTGGCCGTTTTATGTGCTGTCTTATTTGCAGTCTATAGTTTACTCACACGCTATGTGGCGAGTACGGATAGTGCAGATTCTTCTTTATTTTATACGGGCTTGATGGCGGCAGCAGTCAATGCACCCTTTTTGCCTTGGGTTTGGCAGCCGATTTCTTGGCAAGCCGGTGGGCAATTAGCGGTTTTATGCTTATTGGGTATTTTAAGTCATTACTCCATGATTCAAGCTTTAAAGCATACACCAGCGGTGATTTTGCAGCCGTTTAACTATTTTGTCTTGCCTTGGGTATTGCTATTTGGCTTTTTAGTGTTTGGTGAATTAGTCACTGCCAGTCAATTGCTGGGAGTGGGCTTAGTCGTGGGGAGTGGCTTATTTATTGTCTATTATCAGCGACGTCTACCTGTTTAAAGGGTTTAATCGCGCTGAATCGCACTACTGAATTGAACTGAAGCGAGCAGACTGTTGAGGTCTGCTCTGTATAGTATAAATGTTGATTCGGCACTGGCTTAAACAGCGCTGGGTTTGAGGCTCAAGCGTTGTGCAAGGCTCGCCATTACCACCCCATAGGCGGGTACAAATAAGATTAAACTCACCGCTAGTTTAATGGCATAATCCACCGCCGCAATTTCTGGCCAATTCGCTGCCATGAAGGCATCACTACTTTGATAAAAGGCCACGCTGAAAAATACCAGCGTATCTAACAGGCCACCTAAAATGCTCGAAGCCGCCGGAGCTAGCCACCATTGTTTTAAGCTACGCAGGCGATTAAACACATAAACATCTAATAATTGCCCAAGCGTATAAGCTAAGAAACTAGCAACGGCAATGCGGGCGACAAAACCATTGAACTCACCTAGGGCGGCTAAGCCTTGAAATTGGCCTTGAGCGAACAGCACTGAGAATAGATAGGAGAGGATCAAGGCAGGGAACATAGCGGTATAAATGATTTTCCGTGCGAAACTTGAGCCAAAAATGCGCACGGTTAAATCGGTCGCTAGAAAGATAAAAGGAAAGGTGATCGCGCCCCATGTGGTTTGGAGGCCAAAAATCTCAATAGGAAGCTGCACCAGATAATTACTGAGTGCAATGATCACGAGGTGAAATAATACAAGGACGAGCCAAGCAGTACGCTGCTGAGCAGGAGGGACTAAATACATAGGTCTACCTTTTTGTCGTTGGGGGCGAGGGAACCCAAGTTAATCAAAACTTATCACTGCTTATTACAAGCGAAAAGCGGGGCGATTATAGACTCAAGCTCAGGTCGAAGACAATCTTTCTGCTGGGTGTCTGAACGAGGAGCTAGCAGCCTAACTCCTCACTTTGGGTGGCGGGAGGCCGCAAAGTTGCTAAGATCTTAAACCTTCTGCTGTTAAAGCTGCCTGTACAGCAGGGCGCTCAGTCATGCGGGTTTGAAAGGCGGCTAAATGTGGCCAAGTCGCTAAGTCGAGTTTACTGACCCGCAACCAACGAGTGACGGTAAATAGATAAGCATCAGCGACAGAAAAGTTTTCACCCATTAAATAGGGTTGCGTGGCTAAGTGCTGATTCACATAGGCATAACGAGTTTCTAAATTCTCTTTACCCTCCGCTTTCCAGTCATCGCTGCCATGATGAAAGAAGGGTACAAATGATTTATGCAATTCAGTACTGACGTAATTTAACCAAGCTTGTAATTGATAACGGGCTAGTGTGCCGTGGGCGGGGGCTAAGTTCTTTTCAGGGGCTAAATCGGCAAGATATTGCACAATCGCAGGCCCCTCAGTCAGTAATTCACCCGAGTCTAGTAACAGAGCAGGTACATACGCTTTAGGATTGATTTCGGTGAAAGCAGCGCCGGTTTCGGTGAGTTGGGTTTTTAAGTTCACCTTCTCTATTTCAAAGCTTAAGCCGCTTTCTTGCAGAACGATATGGGGAGATAATGAACAAGCTCCGGGGGAAATAAACAGTTTCAAAGCAGTCTCCTCAGGTAATAACTCAAGTCACTCAACATAAGCTAAACCCAAGTAGATAGCTAATTTTCTTAGTTTTCGTCAATTTTAAACAAATGCTCAGTAGGGCGCATGATGTATTTGAGGCAAGCTCAATACAGGGCTTAATGAGGAGAATTCAAGCTCATGCTATGATACACCGCTCGCCACTCAGCGAGTTGTCAATCATTTAATAAAACTATCTGCTCTGCTAGAGCAAACCGCACCACAAAGGATATGTCATGATCGAAACGACTTTACAGACCGTTTTTCCTGAACTCACGTCGAGTGAAATTCAACAGCTTGCTGCGATTACAACCACTAAAAAATTTGCCGTGAATGATGTCGCTATTCCCCAAGAGTTTGATATGAAAGCAGGGCAACCGCGCCGGGTATTAATGCTTATTCAAACAGGCGAAATTGAGATTTTTCGCCACGAAGAGGGTTTCCAGCAACATATTGCCTCACGCTATGAAAATGAGATTTTAGGTGAGGAAATGCTGTTAGAGCCGGAAAAAGTCCATCAGCTTTCCTATCGTTCTATTGTAGAAACACAAGCTTTGGTCATACGACGCATTGATATGGAGCAATTATTATTAGCTCAACCGGAAATGGCACGTAAGATTTATCGGCAACTGGCTATTAATGCTACTCGTCGCCTTGAGCAAGAAAGCCATTCGGTACGTTGCCATAGTGAGCGCGATTCAATGGGCGAGGTGCAAATTCCTAATGATGCCTATTATGGCTCGCAAACAGCACGTGCTATCCAGAATTTTAAAATTACTGGCATTCCGATCGCTCATTTTCCTAAGTTAATCAAAAGCCTCGCCATCATTAAAAAGGCAGCGGCACGAGCTAATAGTGAGGCACCGAATCTCAAACGTGTACCAAATGCAGCGATGGGTTTAACAGTGGGAGAAGCCATTATTCATGCTTGTGATGAAATTATTGAGGGTAATCAATTTCTTCAGTGTCAATTTTTAGTAGACGTGATTCAAGGGGGAGCGGGCACGTCCACGAATATGAATGCCAATGAAGTGATTGCCAAACGCGCCCGTGAATTATTGGGTTTCCCTAAGTTTCATCCTGAGGGTAATCCAGTCGATCCTAATGATGATGTCAATATGGCGCAGTCGACGAATGATGTATATCCCTCGGCGGTACGTTTAACGTTAATGCTTACCTATACTGAACTGACCAGTGCGATGCAAGCATTGATTACCGTATTTCTGGCTAAGGGGGAAGAATTTGCCTCGGTAATTAAAATGGGGCGCACCCAATTACAAGATGCAGTACCTATGACTTTAGGGCAAGAATTCCGTGCCTTTGGTGTCACCTTAGAAGAAGATATTGATAAATTAGAGCGCAATGTGCCGCTATTAGGTGAGCTCAATCTAGGTGGAACGGCGATTGGTACAGGCATTTTAGCTAGCCCTGATTATCGAGCACGGGTTTTGGATGAGGTCAATCACATTTTGCAGGCTGAATTAAAACTGACCCATATTGCAGTACGTCCAGCCCTTGACTTAGTAGAAGCGAGTTGGGATACAGGTGTATTTGTGCTGTTTTCGGGCGTGATTAAACGCATTGCGGTCAAGCTTTCTAAAATTTGTAATGATCTGCGCTTATTAAGCAGTGGCCCATTAGCAGGCTTTGGCGATATTCGTCTGCCAGCCGTACAAGCAGGTTCTTCGATTATGCCCGGTAAAGTTAATCCGGTGATTCCAGAGGTCGTGAATCAAGTGGCCTTCCAAGTGATAGGTAATGATTTGGCGGTTACGATCGCAGCGGAAGGGGGGCAATTGCAGCTCAATGCCTTTGAGCCAATTATTGCCTTTAACCTCTTACAATCCATGCAAATGATGACCCGTGCCATGCGTACTTTAACCGCTCATGTGCAAGGTATAGTGGTGACTGAGCAGGATAAGCAACGTCTACGTGAGCGCGTGGAGCAAAGCCCCGGCTTAGCGACGTTTTTAATTCCCGTGATTGGCTATCAAGCCGCAACTAAAATCGCTAAAGAAGTGATTAGTAGTGGGCGCAGTGTGAAAGATTTAGTGCTCGCTCAAGGCATTATGAATGAAACACAGTGGGAGGCGTTTATGCACCCGGATAATCTAACCAGACCCTATCGCCCGGCGAGTCAAGCGAACTAATAACTCAGGTTTCGTCAATTTCTGCAAAGCGTAATACTAAGTAATCAATTACGCTGCGCACGGACGGTAATAAACCGCGTCGTGTTGGAAAAACCGCATGCACCAGCTCTTTACGCGGTGACCAGTCCGGTACTAGTTTTACTAAGCTACCGGCAGCTAGCTGTTCACGCACCATCATGCAAGGTAGTTGTACCACACCGACGCCCGCTAAAGCTGCTGTGCGTAGGGCTTGCATATCGGAGGTCACAAAGCGCGGGGTATGATGCACAATAGCCTGCGCGTGCTCAGGGTTATAAAGTGTCCAAGTATAAGCTTCTTGTGGTGCACCTAGACCTAAGCTGGGCCAAGCATTGAGTTCGGCCGGTGAATGCGGTATTGGGTTGCCTGCCAATAATTGTGGGCTTGCGACCAAGCATTGTGAGCGCTCGGCTAAGATACGCATCACCAATTCACTATCCTCTAAAGGCGGTGGGCGTACCCGTAATGCCAGATCTACAGCTTCACTCACTACATCAACCCGCCGATTGGTTGCTTCCAAATGAATCGTCACCTGCGGACACTGCACCATAAAATCAGCCAAAATGCCGGCTACATGCACCTGCAATAAGGCTGTCGGGCAGGTCATGCGAATCACGCCTCGTGGTTCAACTCGGGTTTCATCAATCACTGCTTGGGCGGCTTCTGCTTCGATCAGCATCGCTTTGCAATGTTCATAATAGCTGTGACCCAGCTCAGTGACAGCAAATTGGCGTGTGGTTCGTTGAATTAACCGCACTCCTAAGCGCTCTTCCAACTGGGCTATCCGCCGGCTCAGTTTAGACTTGGGTATGCCCAAGGCTCTACCAGCGGGTGCAAAGCCTGCATGCTCGACGATTTGTACAAAATAATAGAGATCATTTAAGTCTTGCATCGGTGATTGTTCCAAAAATAGAACTGAATAACTTATTTTAGCAGACTATTCAAATCATCGTTCTGAATATATGCTAGATCTTATCTAGAAACCTGCAATACTTTAGGAGAGCAGCATGAAAAAGATTCTTGGTAGTTACAGTGCGCCACGCCCACATTGGGTGGGTAATGGCTTTCCAGTCCGTTCTCTCTTTTCCTATAGCGACTTTGGCAAGCAGTTGAGCCCTTTCTTATTATTGGATTATGCAGGACCGCGTGATTTTGCACCGAGTGCTAAGCCACCGGGGGTGGGACAACATCCGCATCGTGGCTTTGAGACGGTGACCATTGTGTATCAAGGTGAAGTCGCGCATCGTGATTCCACCGGTCAAGGCGGAGTTATCGGCCCGGGTGATGTCCAATGGATGACGGCGGGAGCAGGAATTGTTCATGAAGAATTTCACTCACCGGCTTTTAGCCAAAGTGGTGGGACTTTAGAAATGGTACAACTATGGGTGAATTTGCCTGCTAAAGACAAAATGACCCAGCCAAGTTATCAGGCGATTCTCAATGAGCAAATTCCTGCGATGGCCTTGCCGAATGACGCGGGGCAGGTGCGGGTGATTGCAGGGGAGTTTGAGGGACATAAGGGGCCTGCCCATACCTTCACCGCGATGAATGTTTGGGATCTGCGCCTGAATCAAGGCAGCAGTATAACCCTGAATTTACCGGAAGGCTGGACGAGTGCAGTGGTGGTTTTACATGGTACTGTGCAAGTCAATGGTGAAGCTCTTGCCCGTGAAGCGCAAATGGTCGTCTTAGAGCAAGCAGGGCAAACTATTGCACTGGAAGCTAATAGTGATGCGACTGTGCTCTTACTGAGCGGTGCGCCGATTAATGAGCCGATTGTCGGCTATGGCCCGTTTGTGATGAATACCTCACAAGAAATTAACCAAGCTTTCAATGATTTTAATAGTGGGAAGTTTGGTCAGGTGGATTGAGCTAAGCCAGCCAGCCTCAGTTAAGTCTGGGGCTGGATTATAGTAAGTTACAGTAGACCGCTTGCGAAAGTTAATGAGTGTCTAGTCACACTGTGTGTTGACCGATTGAGCGCAGGCTTCCTATCCTGATATTCCAGAATGCCGTCTAATAAACCATTAGGTATCATGTGCATCACCTTATAGCGGTATCGGAAAAATGGAACAACTTGACTTAGTTGAAACTAAAAATGTGCTGAGGCACTCGGCGAGTGGAGATATGCCGTTTAAGCCCGTATCAGAAGGCTTTCAACTGCAATATGTGCACCGGAATGGGTGCTTGTATCAAGGCAATTCGTTTGACTGGCTGGAAACTCTCGATGATGCAAGTGTTGATCTTGTTTTTGCTGATCCCCCCTACAATATAAAAAAAGCTGGCTGGGACAATTTTGATAGCCAAGAAAAATACATTGACTGGTCTATCCAATGGATAAAGCAAGTCTCACGGGTGTTAAAGCCTACTGGGTCTTTGTATGTGTGCGGATTCTCCGAAATTCTCGCTGACTTAAAATATCCAGCCTCAAAATATTTCAAGCATTGCCGCTGGCTTATCTGGCACTACAAGAACAAGGCGAACTTAGGTAATCGGAAAACAGCAGAACGAAGGGAATCCATCCGATGAGTCTTTCCGACTTGGTGAGTCACGCCACTGACAAAGAACGGTTTCACACTGTTGAGCAGTATATTGATTTTTGCATCCGATATTTGGAATACATTGATACCGGATTGCAGGCGCGCATCGTGTCGCAGAACGAAAGTCACTATCAATTTTTCCAGTATCGGAAAGAGGGCAGTTTCAACATCACGCGACCGCTAAATTCTCGCCTGATGTACGACACTGAGGGTTTCGCCCAAGCGGCACAACAGTTCAGCATGACGCTTGAACAATTGCGAGATGGTCAACGACCATCGGATGATTTGCGAGAAAACCTAACTCGCACCATCTACACGCTTCAACAGTCTATTGGTGCTGCATTAGACGGGCTGCCTGCTGGGCGAATCAAGCCAGAAAAGTGAATGGCGATTTATTTGAGCGGCTCATCCGATTGCTGATCGTTTCGCTTAATGTGGATTGCGTATCAGGGACGATGCAAGTTCCGGTAAAAGATGTGGATGGAACAGAGCTTTTCAAATCCAGTTATCAGCATGATTTGTTGCTAAGCAAAGACAACGAGCTGAAAATCATTGGCTTGGTAAAAACATCCAGCAAAGACCGAATCGACAAGGTCTTCATGGACAAGTTTCTTTATAATCGGCTCACGGACACTGCTCTACCCCATATCGCCATCTTCTTGAATGATGTTCAACGGAAGAAGACGAAGCGAGAAAATGTCGCTCCAGCGGACGCGCTAAAGTGCGCAGCTGAACTCAAACGTTAGAAACTCATGATAACCAAAGAGCAAATAGAAATACTAAAGAACTCCAAAAGAATTGAACTCCAAAAGAATTAAGAGAGTTTGTGGTTAATTAGACCTCTTGCGAAATTTAATAAATGTCTAGTCACACTGAGGTCGTTCCAGTCCGACCTACCCTAAATCGGCTAACACGAGGCAGCCCTCAGGAAAGGCGCTGGAATGCTGTCGTGCATGGCGACTACTTTTACTTTCGCAAGAGGTCGAGTAAATTTAATTTTATTTATTCTAACTGGAAGTAGATGGCTGCTTGACTAAATCACAAAGCAGCAGACACCACAATCTCTACCGTGAACTCATCCCCTGCCAATTGAACACCGCCTACTGTTGCACGAGTAGGTGGATTCGCCGAATCAACCCAAGCCTCCCACGCCTGATTCATCAGACCAAAATCCTTCATATTCGTTAGATAAATCGTGGCGGTGAGTAGCTTAGATTTATTCGTACCCGCTTCAGCCAGTAAGGCATCAATTTGACTTAAAATATGACGGGTTTGCTCATCAGCAGGGCCGCCTTGCTCAGTTTCATCGACCTGACCTGCTAAATGAACTACTTGATTGTGAATCACGATTTGGCTCATCCGAGCGCCACTGTGTAAACGTTTGATCATCGTTATGATGCTCCCTAGTTGTAAATAGAGTTAAATAATCTGTTGCCCTAAGGCGGATAAGATAAAATGTAACACGGTTCGCACCCGTTGCGGGTTATCATCCGCTTGCAGATGACTCACACTGATACCGAGCAAGGGGGTTGATTGGGCAATATTTTCCATCGCCTGATGGGTTTCACGGAAGGTCAGGCCGCCTTCACCCTCACCACGGTCACCACGAATATCCGTTGCAGTGGGGCTATAGTGTAACCATACTGCTTGAGTGCCGCTGCTAGCGATACGAATTGCACGATTAATCACTTCATGCATACCGAATACATCAATATCCGACATAGTAAACACTTTAATACCAGAGCGATTGAGTGCTGCGGCTTCATCGGGTGTGGTATTACGGAGGCCAACCATGACTAGGTTTTCCGGGCTTAATTGCGGGGTGAGCCTTATTTCAGCCTGCTCACTTTGCATGGCATGGTAGAGCATGCTATGCGGGCTTACCGCATGGAGGGGTTCATAGGCCGCTTCTGCTGCCAGCCAAATCAACCCGATACTCTCAGTGTGTTGAGTGGCTGCTTGTAAGGCTGCCAGTGTGTGCAAGGTATCGGTACTAATCAGCAGAGGAAAGGCTTTAGTTTGTAAAGCAGTACTCACCGCCTCATTGGCTTGCTCCGAACTGGCGCAATGATAAGTATCAGCCGGAGTATCAAAGTGTAAGGCCGCTAGGTTAGCGCTAATGTCGAGGCTAGCTACAACCTCAACGAGCTCCGGTTCAATCAGTTGTGCCAACAGGCGTTCTTGCGAGGCCTGATCCTTGCCTTGAGCCGAGACTGGGGTCTTCCGCACATATTCTGAAGTCATCGCCGCAAGCAGAGCCGGGTAGCTCATATAAAACGACACCGTTGCACCCACTTGCGGGGGAGGATTCACCGCCTCAAGATCAAGAATCAGATGATCACTCGAAGCCCCAATCAGTTCAACACGCGGATCTATAGGCACTAAATGTTCCGGTGAAACATCTTCGCGCCCAATATTCAAAATTCCCCGTAACCGCTCACCACGATCTACAAACACTGGCGTATTACCAAACGCATCGACAGCGGTTTCACCAATCGGAAGGGAAGGTTTGCGTTTCACTGCTAATAATTCACCTTGCAGCACGAAGGCATTGCGATTGAGTAGCTCCCACGGTTCATCATAAAAGGTATCGCGCCCACCTTGTAAAATCGCTTCCCCGACACGTAAATGATTAATCCCCGCAGGTAAGCCTTCTTCTAACAACAAAGGTAAAGAGCCAGAATTACCGCCCGAAACATAGCGCAGCTTAATACCAAACGCTTGTTCGACTTGTTGAGCATATTCAGAGAGTTTGCCTAAATTCGTGCGCGTCGGTTTGACCGCAGATAGGCAAAGTAGGTTAGTACCCAAGCCTGCAATCCGCACCCCGCGCAGTTTCAATACTTGTGCAACGATATGACGGAGATCGTCTGGCCAAATCCCCTCGCGTAGATCACCTAAATCCACCATGAGAATCACCTCATGCACCTTGCCACGGCGCAAAGCAGCTTCAGACAAGGCTTGAATAATAGGGAGTTCCGAGTTCAGGCTAATATCGACATAACGCACCACCTCATCGGCTAAAGCTAGAGGCGGGCTACGTAGGAGTAACATCGGGCAATTAATACCCGCAGCACGGAGGCGACGAATATTCTCAAAGCGTGATTCACCAATCCCTGTGACTCCACCGCGCAACATAGCCCGCGCCACTTGAGGCATACCGCAAGTGCCTTTGGTGACACCAAACACTTCAATCCCTTGCATAGCACAAGTTTGAGTGACTGCACGCGCATTGGCTTCAATAATATCCAGATCAACAATGACTTGTGGGCCTAACATAATGCTTCATCCTTGGAAAATTAAGCCATTCGTATCAATCTCGGGCTTGCGTTGCAGCAACAAATCAGTGACGACTTTGCCGCTACCACAACTCATCGTCCAACCCACATGTCCATGTCCGGTATTGAGTAATAAATTACTAAAGCGTTGTGTGCGCCCTAAGACGGGAACAGAACTGGGCATCATAGGGCGTAAACCTGCCCAATATTCAGCCTTGTCATAATCTGCACCCTGTGGGAATAATTCCCGAATCGTGGCGAGTAAAGCGCGGAAATCAGAGGGTTTATGGCTGCGATCATAACCTGCAAATTCAGCCGTACAGGCCACACGTAAGCGATCCCCTAAGCGTGAATACGCAATCAAACGATCATCATCGACTCCGCCGATCGTCGGGGCTTGTTCGGGATCCAGAATCGGGGCAGTAATGGAATAACCCTTGACTGGATACAGCGGCAATTTAACACCTATTGTTTCGAGTAATAAGGGGCTATCACAGCCTGCAGTCATAATGAAGGCATCAGCGCTAAAGCGCCCCTGATCGGTTATCACGGCGGTGACTTTATCGTTTTGGGTTTCAAAGCTTTGAATCGTGGTCTGCCAATTAAATTGCACCCCTTGATTCGCTTCGCTCCATGCAGCTAATTCCCGACTAAAGCGACAGGAGTCTCCGGTTTGATCAATCGTGCATAAAATGCCACCGGCAATCTTATCCGCCGACCCAGTAAAGCCCGGATCTAAGGCCACAATTTGTTGGCGATCTAATACCTTAATCGGTAAACCTTGATCTGCCATAAACTGCATATGCTCCACACCGTGTGCTAGGGTTTGCTCAGAGCGATAGAAGTACAGCACCCCTTGTTGAGTACGATTAAAATCAATCTGGGTATGCTCGGCGATCTGCTGCATTTGCTCGCGTGCATAGACGGCAAGGCGTAATTTTTTCAGCGTATTGCTTTGCGATTTCTGCTGAGTGCATTCGGTTAAAAAGCGTAAAGTCCAAGCAAAAAGGCGCGGATCCCAGCGTAGTTTCACTTTTATCCCCAAATCGGGATTAAACAGCGAACTCATAAAGGTTTTCAGTGCCGCCGGTGAGGCCCAAGCAAATGAGTCTCCGGGGGTAACTAACCCAGCATTGCCATAACTGGTTTCCGAGGCGGCGGCCGCTTGGCGATCAATCACCACGACCTCACAACCGGCCTGTGCCAAATGATAAGCGGTGGCGACCCCGACTACGCCTGCTCCGAGAACGATGACTTTCATAACTTATCCTTGCGTATCATAGACACTAATATGTTTAACGCCGAGATAGGCGGATAAGCCCCAAGGCCCCAATTCACGCCCAATACCACTGCCTTTAAATCCTCCCCAGGCGGTTTGGGGGAAAATAACTTGCGGCGAATTAATCCAAATATGTCCTGCCCAGATTTGATTAGCGACTCGTTGCGCTTGTTCTAAATCGGCACTAATCACCGTAGCGACTAGACCATAATCGGAGTCATTAGCCAGTTCAATCGCTTCTGCTTCCGTATCAAAGTAGGTGACGACTAACACCGGACCAAAAATCTCTTCACGCCAGAACGGGTGATTGCGGTCAATATGATCGTAGATAGTGGGAGGGACAAACCAGCCGGTTTGGTTTGCTGCGACTTCACCCCCTGCCAGACACTCTAAACCGTCTTGTTGCGCCTGCTTAAGCAAGCCTGTGACTTTTTGGTATTGAGGTAGATTGCTGAGTGGTCCCATTTCCACCCCTTCAGTAAAGGGTGAGCCGAGTTTGATATTGCGAGTGCGTTCTACCAGAGCGGGCATCAGTGTTTCAGCACAACTACGTTCTACTAAAAGGCGTGAAGTAGCCGAACACATTTGCCCGCAATTAAAGAAAATACCCGCAATAATTTGCTCAACTGCTGGCTCAATGGGCGCATCTTTAAAGACGACAATGGCTGATTTACCGCCTAGCTCTAGCGAGACTGGTTGGCAGCGTTGGGCAGCAGTTTGCATGACCCGCGAACCAATTAGATTGCTACCTGTAAAGGATAATTTCGCCAGTTTCTTGCTTTGGGTAATAGCGATGCCTGTGGTGGCCGCACCCGTTAGAATATTAAGTACGCCACTCGGTAAGCCAATAGCTTGAGCAATATCGGCATAAACCAGTTCGGCCAAAGGCGTGTATTCGGAGGTTTTTAAAACAATAGTGCAACCTGCGGCTAGGGCTGGAGCAATTTTCCAAGCACTCGTTACCAGTGGGAAATTCCACGGCACTATCATGCCTACTGCACCCACGGGTTCAAGGCGGGTTTGACCTTGGTAACTAGGATCTGGTAGATCAACTGGTTTGTTTTGTTTAGCCTCTAGTTGCTCGGCTTGTTCGGCATAATAGTTAAAGGTCGCAATCGCGTCTGAAACATCAATATCCGCTTCAAAACGCGGTTTGCCATTATTGCGCATTTGGACATCTATCAAGTATTCACGTCGTTGTTCTAAGCCTTGAGCAATCTGACGTAAATATTCAGCGCGTTGATGACCGCCTAATTCCCGCCATGCGGGAAAGGCAGCATTGGCAGCTTCTATGGCTTGCTCAACTTGTGGGGTGCTTGCGGCTTTAAGTGTGGTAATAGCTTGGGTAGTCGAAGGATCATAGACGACAATTTCTTCGCCTTCCCCAGCGATAAACTCACCTTTGCTGTATAAACTTAAAGAGCGCTCTAGGAGTGGATTATGCATGTTTTTTCTCTCCTACCAGTGCAGCGCTTGCGCTTCGTTAATTTCAATCAGCGTGGGCTTAGCAGCTTGATAGGCAAGCTCTAATTGCACTTGTAAGTCACTTAAACTCTCCGCTCGAATGGCATAACAACCATAACCCCGCGCAATGGTGAGTAAGTCTGGGGTATAAATATCTACACCAATGGTCGGAATGTCACGATCCTGCATATAGCGTTTAATTTCGCCATAGCATTGGTTATTCCAGACCACAATCGGCAAAGCTAGCCCTTGTTCCACTGCCGTAGCGAGCTCGGGTAAAGTAAACTGCAAGCCCCCATCACCAATCAGACTGATCACAGCACGTTTAGGCTGCGCAATTTTGGCACCAATCGCCGCTGGCAGGGCATAACCTAAAGTGCCGTAGCCGGTACTGGAGTTAAACCATGCATGGGTAGTGTCGGGTTCATCGGTGAGATTGCCCGTATAAACGGGTTGATTCTGATCTCCGACTATCATCGTTTCAGGGTAGACTGCACGCATATGAGCGATCACGCGCTGATGGGCTTGTTGAGTGGAGCTTAATAAGCCTTGCAATTGCTGACGTAAATTTTGCGCTTGTGCCACGGTGTGAGTCAGTGGCTGATGATCGACTAGGGCTGTATTTAACGCTTCTAAGGCTAATTTAGCATCAGCGGTAATAGCTAGTGTGGGGGCGGCATTGCGATACAGTTGCTCAGGATCAAGATCAATACGAATCAGCTTACCTGTAAGCTCCGGTTTGCTATCAAAGAGTAAGGTATCCGTTTCACCGAGTTCTGTGCCTACTGCTAACACGACATCCGCAGCACGCAATAAATCTAATATTGGGCGTTGGGGTAAGGTGCTACCGAGTGATAAAGGATGGGCAGGAGGTAAAATACCTTTGCCATTAATAGTGGTAACGGTTAAAGCACCTAAGCGCTCAGTTAATGCTTGTGCAGATTGCGCGGCATCGGCTGCACCTCCTCCAAAGATCAATAAGGGGGTTTGCGCTTGCGCTAATAATTGAGCGGCCTGTTGAATAGAGTCAGGGCTAGGGGCAGGGCGGGAACTTTTAGCCACTATCGGTAACTTTAAATGGGCAGCGGAGGCAGTAATCACATCTAGCGGTAATTCAATATGTACCGGACGTGGGCGGGCAGAATTGAAAATGGCAAAAGCTCGCGCCATCACTTCATTCAATTCATCAGGGCGCAAGAGGGTATGGCTAAAGGCACTGACTCCGGCTAATAAATTACGTTGCGAAGGTAATTCGTGCAGACGTCCAGATCCTAAAGCTAACTCATGGCGACCATTGACCGCAGAAATCACCAGCATAGGGATAGAATCCGCATAAGCTTGCCCCATTGCAGTCGCAATATTGGTCATGCCGGGACCCGTGATAATAAAGCAGGCGGCAATTTTCCCTGTGGTACGCGCATAACCATCGGCCATAAAGCCCGCCCCTTGTTCATGGCGGGGGGTAATATGAGTAATTTTGGTATTGGGTAAACCGCGATACAGCTCTACGGTATGCACTCCCGGAATACCAAACACAGTATCCACGCCATAGGCTGCTAGGAGTTCAACCAAATACTCGCCACAGGTTTTAAAGACAGTATTAGGCATAACGAACCCCCGGCATGACGCAGAGTATTTCATAGGCCATATTCGCACCGACTAAGGCGGTATTACCCGTAGTGTCATACGCAGGCGAGACTTCAACGACATCGCCACCGACTAGATTAAGGCCACGACAACCGCGAATAATTTCTAAGCCTTGGGTGATAGTTAAACCACCGACCTCCGGTGTGCCAGTACCGGGGGCAAAACTGGGGTCTAGGCCATCAATATCAAATGAAATATAAGTCGGGGTATCGCCAATACGGGCGCGAACTTCCTGCATTAAAGGCGCGAGTGATTGATACCAACATTCTTCGGCTTGGACGACACGAATACCTTGTTGGCGACACCAATCGAAATCCTCCGCTGAATAACCTGTGCCACGTAAACCAATTTGCACCATTTTATGGGTATCAATCAGTCCTTCTTCAATGGCACGGCGGAAGGGGGTGCCGTGGGCGATTTTTTCCCCGTACATAGTATCATTCACATCGGCATGTGCATCGACATGCACGATAGCCACTGGCTGTTTAAGCTTGCGATGTAAAGCGCGGAGGATAGGTAGCACAATGGTATGATCCCCGCCTAAGCTAATCGGTTTGACACCAGCGGCAAATACCTTGTCATAGAACTCCTCAATCAGACGAATCGAGTCTAAAAGATTGTAGGTATTAATCGCGCAATCGCCTAAATCAGCAACCTGCAAAGAATCAAAGGGTGCAGCTCCGGTCGACATATTATACGGGCGCAGTAAGCTCGATTCAGCACGAATAGCGCGTGGGCCAAATCGTGCTCCGGTGCGATTGGAGGTACCAATATCAAAGGGTACACCGATAAAGCCGACATCAATCCCAGCATAGCGAGTGCTGGTCGGCAAACGCATCATGCTGGCAAGACCGCCGGAGCGAATCATCTCATTACCACTGAGGGGTTGGTTAAATGAATTAGCCACAACATTCTCCTTAGTCAATCTCAGCTCCAGTACGCCTTGAGCTAGGAGCTGAGTTTAAATGAATAATTAATACCTTAATGTTTCTCAACTGGATAGCGAACCACCTCTGGCATATTCACTGGATTCAAACGTGAATGGCGAATACTAAAGACAAAATAGGTCGTTGTGGCGATTCCAATCCAAATAGCAAAATAGAAGAAGGTCACAGGCGGCAAACCAGATAAGACGTAGACACAAAAGCCTATCGCTAGCAGAGGGGTAGCCGGATAAAATGGTACTTTAAAACTACGAGGTAATTCTGGGTGGGTATTACGCAAAATAATCACCCCGATTGAAACCGCAGAAAATGCGACCAAGGTTCCAATGCTGGTTAAGTCAAATAATACATCGGCGGGGGTAAAGCCAGCTGCTAGCATAACGATAATACAGACTAATAAAATATTATTAGTTGGGGCATTTTTAATGGGGCTAATGCGCTCAAAAAAGCTAGGAATCATCCCATCACGCCCCATAGCATATAGAATCCGAGTTTGGCCATAGAGTACGATTAAGATAACACTAAAAGTAGAAATCACGGCACCCAAAGCAAAAATAGTGGCAGGCCAAGTCGCACCCGTCACATTTTGTAGAATCTGAGCAAGCCCTGCTTTTTGCCCCTCAAATTCAGCGGCAGGTTGAGCACCAATCGCGGTGAGACTGATCAAAATATAAAAACCCGTCACAATACACAGCGCCAAAATAATAGCGAGTGGCAGATTACGCTTAGGGTTTTTTACCTCCTCGCCAGCGGTAGAAATCGCATCAATCCCGATAAAAGAGAAGAATACAGTAGCCGTAGCGAGCCACACTCCGGTATAGCCGTGTGGGGCAAAAGGTTGCATATTGTCACTATTAAAGGCAGTGATAGCGATACCAATAAACATACATAAAATAAATAGTTTAACCACCACCATAATGGTATTCACCACGGTGGACTCTTTAGAGCCACGCAGTAATAACACACAACATAAAGCGACGATCACCATAGAGGGTAGATTCACCACGCCACCGGCAGCAGGAACATTACTGAGGCTATCTGGGAATTTAAAACCTAGGGTAATCTCAAGGAATTTATTTAAATACTCGCCACTACCCACCGCAATCGCTGCGGCAGATACGCCATATTCTAATAACAAACACCAAGCCACTAAATAAGCCAGATACTCGCCTAAAGTTGCATAAGCATAGGAATAAGAAGAGCCAGAAGCGGGAATACAAGAGGCCATTTCAGCATAAGATAAGGCCGTCAATGCAGCTGTAATGGCGGCTAGGATAAAAGCAAAAATAACCGCAGGACCTGCTTGAGGAACGACATCATTTAAGACTACAAAAATCCCCGTACCGATGGTCGCGCCGACCCCTAGCATGGTGAGTTGAAATAGCCCTATGGTCGGTTCTAATTGGGTTCGCTCGGGTTGGATGGGCTTTTTGCGCATCATGGAAGAGAGGGTATTACTCATTGCTATTCCTCCTAGGCTTCATCTAAGTCTGATACTGATTGGGGTTAGGTGTTATGTCTTGGGTGTTTATACAAGGATGCTTCATCCTTCTGGGGCAGGATTAGCTGCCTCTAAAGATTGTTGCCACGTTCGATGCGGCCAAAGTAAGGTCATACTGCCTAGGTCAGGGCGGTAAAGGGCGGTATACAGCGTGCCAAAGCCGCGTGCATATTGGGTGCTATACAAGGGGGGCTGTAAAAAGCTGTGAATAAACTCTTCAGCCGTTTGTTCAGCGTTTGCTAGGCTTTGGATTAAAAAGCTTTCGCGCTCTAGGGTCGCCGTTGCTAGCGCATGTTGAGGCCATTCCACCAATTGTTGATGGTTGGTAGCAATGGCTAAGGGATTAACTTGTACTTGCCGGTCTGGAGCGACTAATACCGTGCAAGCCTCTCCTAGGCGATCCAATAGGGTGATGTTATAAGCCATATGACTAGGGATATGACGCAACACAGCCACTGCATCCGCTAGATCCCGACAAGTCTCTAGGATATAACGTAAAATTAGTGGAATACCAAAGCCGATACCTACCAATTTGCGTCCACCAAAGGCCAAAGACACTACTAGCCCCGCACTGTTCATGCCATCGAGTACCCCCCACAAGCAATCGCCACTGGCTATGACTGGTTTACCGAGCCATGAGCTGTGCATCACGGTGCCTTCTAATAGGGCAGGGTGATAGTCATAGTTACGAATTAAGAACGGAGTGGTTTTAGTCCAAACCGCTTGTGAGCAACTGACATAATAAGGGGGCGGACAGTACATACTTAAAAAGCGTGCGGCCGTATCCCCCCCGCCCGCTAATTCACATAAGCGTTCATAAATCGGCAGTAATTCAGGCATATAGGCACGTAATTGGCGCAAGCTTTGTAAATAGGTCGGCTGTTGACCGATACCCTTCTTTAAAAACCAACGCTGATACGCAGGCCAAGCACGATTAAACAGTGCTTGCCATTGCGTGTCGGGCCATGCCTCGTGCATGGCATGAAAACCGTATTGTAATTTCATGCCCTTGCCAACCTTTAGAGAATCTTAAATGCGCCCGCATCGAGATTATAAGCGGGTTGCGCGGGAGCCGTTTCAATGGGGATCGCTTGATAGTATTGCTGGATACCTTTGATCCATGCTCTAGCGCGTTCATTAAGCTCAAAGTTATCATCCATCAGGCGGCCACGAGTGATTAAAATCCCCAGATCTGCGCCTTCATAGTGATAATCGCCTACTCCACTAATCCGTAAATAAAACGCTTCCTGTTCGGTTTCGACTGCACGCCGATGATAGTCAAAATGGGCATAGCTGACTTGACCGTGCTCATCCATATGCCAAATGCCAGATTCGGGGGCGTGGGTAATATAGCCCACACTATCAGCGGTATGCTTCATAACGAGCTGACTCCAGCTATCCACATTGTCTGGATGCGCCCAGCGCTCATTCATTTCAGCAATATCCAATTCAAACGGAATATCGCTCATTTCCAGCAAATGGAATAAAAACAAGGGTGCATCCGCATGAGCAAAGGCAGCATGATTGGTCATAGAGCTAGCCCCCGTCACCCGTGGATTAAGCTCGCCTAAATACAGTTGCCCCGAGTCCTGATCAATCAAAAAGTCCAATTCAAAGTAACCGCGATAGCCTTCTTCACGTAAGGCTTCCCCGAATTTGAAGGTATAATCACGTGCTTGATCACGAATCGCTTGAGTAAAGGCATTGGCAAAAATTTCATTGCCACACCAACCACCTTTATAAGGAGTTAGCTCTTTAAAACCGACTAGTTCAGTCATTAACGGGCCGACAATCGTGCCATTTTTAGTGGTACAGGCTTCAATCGCCGAGCCGCGTACCTTGAGGCGCTTCATGATTTTGACTTCGCCTTCACCAATGATCTGATCTGCATAACGGTTAAAGTCTTGCTCATTGGCAATAAAAAAGGTGGTATGACCAGAATCACCATAGGCAGTTTGTAAGACGAGATCACCACCTAAGCCAGCATGATCGGCTAGCTCACATAATTGGGCATAGCTCGTTACTTCAGCCAAGGTATTAGGAATGCTTGGTACGCCCGCTCGATTACCAATCCGCACGGTTTCGATCTTATTGTCCACGCGCTGACGTAAGGCTGCTTTAGGAAACCAGACTTCTAAGCCTAACTCTTGGCAGAGCTGCTCGGTTTCTTCATCAAACATTAAAAACACGGCTTTAGCATCACCGCCGCGCTTATTTAAGGAATCAATAACTTCTTTATGTTGCAGCAGATAATTATTAATGTCTTCAATACTTTCAAATTCGCGGTGCGGTGTTTCGCTCGGGACTAAGACAGCGGGGTGGCGTCCATCAAAGCAGTCAATGTAGTTGATGTAGTAAAAATTACGTACCCACTCATTAATTCCCAGTAGGTTGAAATTGGTCGCGCTAATAAAATAAATCGGGGTTTCATTGCGATGGAAATAACGGCGTATTTCCGAGATATTGCGTAGTGTAGTGGTCGTCATAGCGGTGTTCCTAAAACAGGCGATAAGAACTTTAAGGCAATAGAGAGCTAGGCTAGCTCATAGCCAGCCTCTTCAATTTCACATCAATAAACTTAAGTGTTAGCGTTACGGTCGGCGGCGTAGTTGCATAGGGCCTAAACTATCCAGATAGGCTTGCTTGACCTGTCGGTCATATACAGTGAAGTCAACGGCACGATCACGAAAACTCTTTAATACTTGACCTAAACCCATAATCCCGTTTTGGCGTTCGTGGCGTACTTGCTCTAGATTAATTTCAAGGGGGAAGACTTCTTCGAGTGTACCTGCTTGATGCAGTACCCGCCCAGCAGAATCAATGACACAAGATAAACCATTGCCACAATCCCCTAAGCCATTCACATCAAAGAAAAAGCATTGATTAGTAATCGCAGAAGCACGCGCAATCGTCAGTTCAGCATTGCGGTCAATTGTGTCGGTAAAGGTGGGGTGAATAATCACTTCAGCGCCTAAAGCTGCGAGTGAGCGAGTGGTTTCGGGAAACCACATATCATAACAAATCGAAACCCCAAAGCGCCCAACCGCAGGCACATCAAACACCACAAAGCGATCACCCGCAGTGATGCCACGCTCAAAGGGCAAAAACGGGAATTGCTTGCGATAACGTTCGATCACTTCGCCTTGTGGATTAATAATCGGTGTAGTGTTGTAGATCTTGCCTTCAGCTGCTTCAAACAAAGACCCCGGAATCAGCCAAATTTTAAATTGCTCAGCCCAGCGTTGAAAGTTGTGTTCGGCAGGTCCTGGCAGGGGTTGTGCATGGCTTGGATAAGGACCAAAGGTGGCTAATTCACTGAATACCACCATTTGTACCCAAGGAAAGCGTGCCATAAGGCTCGCTAATTTAGCGTACATTTTATCTAAATTGGAGGTGGTAGCAGACAACTGCATCTGAATGCCTGCAATTGCAAACGGTATCATTAGCTCTCCTCTTCTAACTGATAACAATAAAGTGTTGCTACACATCCACGAAGGTTAAGCAAACATTGATGGATGAGGTTAAGATTAACAACTGATTGACCTGAGAGCTGTACCACATTTGTAGTAGCACTTTAATGTGGGCGATAGCGCTTCGGGATTAGCGATTTTTGTTGCTATAAACTTACCGTTTGAGCCTCGCTCAAGTTTTTGGATGATTTATGCAAACATTGGCCATTAATCAATTTAACCAAACGATAGCCGCCTTATTTACCAGCTTAGGGCAGGATGAGTTCTATCTGTCACTTGTGAGTTTTATTTATCAGCAAGTTCCTGCTGATAGCTCAGTAGTGCTGTTATATCAACGCGGTGCTAGTCCGAAACTATTATTAGATAGAATGACGGAGCGCGACCGCAGTGCGATGCAAGCGCATTATTTTGCAGGTGCTTATTTATTAAGCCCTTTTTATTTGCGTTGGATCGCTGATCCTTTGCAAGATTATTTAGGGCGGCTTGCTGATATAGTACCCAAAGGTTTTTTTGACAGCGTATATTATCGCGATTATTACGGGCGCTCTGGCTTAAATGATGAAATGAGTTATTTAATTCCTCTGTCAGCTCAAACGGCTATTTTATTTTCTTTAGGGCGTTCCGAGGCCTTACCTTTATTTTCAGAGCTTGAAAAAACTGAACTGAATGCTGTGTATCCTATTATTGTTCGGGCGATCCAACGCCATGCCTCTTTAGTGACACTGCCTACCTCGACCCGACTCAAAGTTTGGTTAGATGATGGGGTAAAGTTATTTGGACAGTCACTGCTGACAGAGCGCGAGCAACATGTCGTGCAAATGATGTTGCAAGGCCATTCCTCTAAATCTTGCGCTAAGGTCTTAGCTATTTCTCCAACCACTGAGCGCGTACATCGACGTAATATTTACACTAAACTGAATATTTCGTCACAAGCAGAATTATTTAAGCTATTTTTTGCAGCTATCTCGGCCGAGAATTTAACACAAGGTATTGATCCGTTAAGTGCTTTGCGCTCTAAAGCAAGCAAGACCTCAGTTTAATTTAAGAGCTGTGTGTGATGTTAAGTTCTGAGCTTTTTTAAATTCATCGTGGCATCCGCCAATAAACTGGGTTCAATCACTGCCCCTTAGCCCATCAAGATCTCCGCACTGCGAATATCTTTTGCTACAGCGGTTGCAAGGCCAATACCCGCTGCGGCCACTAATTTGCCGTTTTTGCCGTTAGTGTCGAATTCAAATTCAATAAACGAAGTTTCCCCCAAACGGCGTACTACCCGCTGACGATCAGCTGAGGTCAAACCTGCGACTTGCAAACCTAATTCATATTGATCTGACCAAAACCAAGGCACAGCAGTATGTGGGGTTTGTGCACCGAGTAAATGCCGCGAGTCGAACCTTTTTGAATGATTCTCAAGTGAAGTGCATCAGCTACAACTACCTTAAGCAAGCTGTTGTGCTCGTTGTTCACCTTCCAACAGCTCTTGCATGCTTAGAACATAATCAGTGTTGTTGAGTAAGCGGCCTAGGGTTAATTCAATGAAGGCACGTACCCGCTCGGGTTGTGAGCGGCGACTGCCGTAATATACAAAATAGCTAGCGATGTCGGGCATCTGTTTAATCATTAATGGGAGTAAAGCGCCTGAACGTAGATAGGGCGCTGCAGTTGCTCCCGACAATTGCCCAAGGCATTGACCCGCTAGGATTGCTTGCAATTCTAGATTTTCGTCATTGCTATAAAAGGCAGCTTGGATCGGGTACGAAATAATGCCTGCATCAACTTTAAAAAACCACGGAAAAACTTTGCCTGTACCATGATTCCGAAAAGCACTGCAACGATGTTTGGCTAAGCTGGCCAGCGTTTGGGGGCTACCATAGCGAGCCAAATAGGTAGGGGCCGCACATAGAATCAGTTGAGCTGGAAATAGCGGTCGAGCAATCACCCCTTCTTCGGGCGAAGGACCTAAACGGAAACCCACATCCACGCGATCCTCAACCCAATTACCGACCTCATCTTCCAATTGCACATCAGGTTGGATCTGGGGGTATTGGCTACAAAATTCGTCCAATAAGCGCCATAGAATCGGTACAAACGTGGTGCGTGGCCCGACAATATGCAAAGGCCCTGACATCTGATGCTTGGTTTGTTGGGTGGCTTGCATAGCCCGCTCTAGCTGGACTAAGGCGGGTTGAGCTTCCTCTAATAATCGTTGACCTTCATCGGTCAATGCCATCACCCGAGTAGTCCGATGGAATAGTCGTACATCCAAATGGCGCTCAAGCTGAGCTAAAGCTTGGCTAGCAGCTTGTGGACTTAAGTTAAGTGCGAGGGCTGCTTTGCGCAAACTACCTAATTCGGCCGTTTTGATAAAAATAGACAGCGTGCGTAATTCGTTGATAGCCATAATTCACCATTAGATTAGCAAGTAATTGATGATAATCCATCAAGCGATTACTCGCTATTCAGTTGCGAATGTTTCGCTTAAAGTCTGGCGATAGCTTGAATAGGAAACAAAGCCTAATTTTGAGTAAGGCCGATTTTAAACAGCAGGATAGAGGTAGATTTTGTGAAGCATACATCAAAAGATCAAACGGGAGAGCCTAGTTTGGCTCTGGTCAATCGCCGTCAAATACTTGGTGCGGGGATCGCATTGGCCGCCGCTTCCTTATTACCGCCAAGTAAAGTCCAAGCACAGGATCAGGGCGCGACAGGTGTCAATCCACCGCCACCATCCGCACTGTCTAATCAGCGCCGTCAGTTGGGTAAGTTAGAAGTCTCCAGCATCGGTCTTGGCGTGCAAAATATGAGCCGTACCTATCAAACGACGATTCCGACCCGCACTGAGATGCTGAATATCATTCGGACAGCTTTTGATCAGGGGGTTACTTTTTATGATGCAGCGGAGGCTTATGGTCCCCATGAGGTCGAACGGATTCTAGGTGAGGGTATTACCCCATTTCGAGACCAAGTGGTGATTGCTTCAAAGTTTGGCTGGAATATTGACCTTGAAACAGGAGAGCGTCGCCCCGGACTCAATAGTCGCCCTGAGCATATTCAATTGGCGGTGGAAGGCATGCTCAAACGTTTGCGAACGGATCGTATTGATCTTTTGTATCAACATCGGGTTGATCCTCAAGTACCGATTGAGGATGTTGCTGGCGTGGTCAAAGACTTGATGGGACAAGGTAAGGTGTTGCATTGGGGGCTATCCGAGATGGGGCCGAATACTCTGCGGCGTGCTCATGCTCTCTTGCCGGTGAGTGCTGTGCAGAATGAATATTCAATGTTATGGCGTGGACCAGAAAAACAGGTGCTTGCTCTGTGTCAAGAGTTAGGGATTGGTTTTGTGCCGTGGAGTCCCTTAGGGGTAGGGTTTTTGACAGGAGCTATTGATGCAAAAACGCAATTTGCTCCCGGTGACATTCGTGGCGTGGAGTCACGGTTTTCACCTGAAAATCTGCCGCATAACCTCGCGCTGATGGAGCTGTTGAACTTATGGGCGCAACGCAAACAAGCAACTGCCAGCCAAATAGCCTTAGCTTGGCTATTGGCGCAACAGCCTTGGATTGTGCCTATTCCAGGTACGACCCAAATGGCGCATTTGCTTGAGAATATCGGAGCGAATGCCCTGCGCTTTACTGAGGCTGAACTCACTGAACTGAATGCAGCAGTCTTAGCGATCAAAGTTCAGGGGCAACGTCTGCCTGATCAAGTACTGGTCTTCTCGGATGTTGAAGCGCCTCCAAAAAACTAACAGCTCGAAATTGGCAAAGTGCGCTGTTTGTGGGTAGCCATCGCTTTTTAGGGCATGAAATGCGGGAGTTGGGTTTTTGTACTCATTTCCGCTACCCACGAAGCGACTTTAGATTGATTTACCCGTTATCCTGAGTTAATCAGTTTTTATGTCGCAGGGGGTGGAATGGAGGTGGCGATTGCAGCCCTAGAAAATCTTTGATGCAATGAAATTTCTCATTGAGGAAATCGAGACTTGCAAATTTTGCGAGTGAAATTTAGATCAGTTTTTTAGGCATGCTGGCGAATAGCACTTAAATATAAGTCCCAAACGCCTAAGCTCATCGGTTCTAGGGTAGCCGTCGAACCTTGCAGCATGGCTTGCATTACTAGGCCCTGAATGGAGCCAATAAATAAGGTAGCTGCGCTGCGTTCATCCAAGTTGGGTAGTGCTTGTTGGCTTGCTTTGGCTTGCTGCAGTACACCGATCAGAATACCACTATAGGTTTGCAACATACTCGCCACTTCCTGTTTGATGGGCGAGTCATTGGGTTGTTGCAATTCATGGAAAATGAAACGGGGTACGCCAGGATTTTCCTGCACAAATTGCAGATGAGTACAGTAGATATTCGCCAAACTCGTCAGTGGGTTAGGTGAGGACTGTGCAGCCGTTTGTATTAGCGGCAATAAATTTGCAGTCAGCCATTGCGCTACGCTCAACCAGATTGCCTGTTTATTAGGAAAATGCCGAAATACTGCACCTTGGCTCAAACCGACTACTTTAGCTATCTCAGTAGTGGTGATGCTAGCAGGCTCTTGCCGTGCTGCTAGATGCAAAACAGCTTGCACCATTTCGGCTTGGCGAATTTCTGCGGATTGGCGTGTTGGTAATCTAGAGTGGCTCATGAGTTTATTTACTGAGTAGTAGAGATAGGATCAATTCGATAAATTTGATGACAAGCGAGGCAATTATTCATCAACTTACTCAGTTGTTGCAAAGAGTGATTGGGATCACCCACTTGTTTGGCATCTAAGGCTAGAACATCAAATTTTTCATGAGTGTCTAGCCCTAGTTTTTTAAAGTCTAGGGGGAGTTTTCCCATCAAGGATGCCGGTACCTCTTGTGCGGTTGAAGCTCCAACTTTGCTAGCTGCTTCGGCCACTAATTTCATGTCTTTGGCTGAAATACCCTCAGTGATTTGTTGGACGCTGGTGAGGAAACCACGCATTTCAGCTAATACTAAATCCCTCTCTTCGGGTGGTAGTAACAAAGCATTGCGCCCATCAGTGCTTGGTGCGGTGCTTCCTTGAATACCAAATTTATAAATACCTGCGAATAGTGAAATAACTAAGAGAAAACTAATGCCCCAGCATAATCTACACATATCAATACTACCTTGTTAGTAATTAATTACTAACATAATACAGACAAGCTATTTTGAATACAAGGCTGATGATTTAGGCAGTTGTAAGCTTAGCCCAAACGGCCTCTAGGGAAGGAGTACGGGGTGTGCTGTTGGATGCGAG
>NZ_FUYB01000023.1 GCF_900167255.1 Thiothrix eikelboomii | reverse complement strand
TACATCGTGGTGTACATGAACAAATGTGACCTCGTTGACGATGAAGAACTGCTTGAACTGGTTGAAATGGAATTACGTGAACTGCTCTCGAGCTACGAATTCCCTGGTGATGACACCCCGATCATCAAAGGCTCAGCACGTGCAGCTTTAGAGGGTGATACCTCACCGATGGGCGAACCGTCGATTGCTGAACTGATCAACGCCTTAGACACCTATATTCCAGAACCAGAGCGTGCGATTGATGGCGCGTTTTTGATGCCGGTGGAAGACGTATTCTCCATCTCAGGTCGTGGTACAGTTGTGACGGGTCGGATTGAACGTGGCGTGATCAAAGTCGGTGAGACGGTTGAAATCGTAGGGATTCGTCCGACCACATCCACCACTGTTACGGGCGTTGAAATGTTCCGTAAACTGCTGGATCAAGGTCAGGCGGGCGACAACGTAGGTTTATTATTACGCGGTACTAAGCGTGATGACGTGGAGCGTGGTCAAGTCCTGTGCAAGCCGGGTACGATCAAGCCGCACAACAAATTTGAAGCTGAAGTCTATGTTCTATCCAAAGAAGAAGGTGGTCGTCATACCCCATTCTTCAATGGCTATCGTCCCCAGTTCTACTTCCGTACTACGGATGTGACGGGGGCGTGTGAACTGCCGGAAGGCGTGGAAATGGTAATGCCGGGTGATAACGTGAAGATGGTCATCACCTTGATCAATCCGATTGCGATGGAAGATGGTTTACGCTTTGCGATCCGTGAAGGCGGTCGTACAGTCGGAGCCGGTGTCGTCGCTAAAATTGTTGAGTAAAATTTATGTCTGACCAAAGAATTCGTATTCGTCTGAAAGCATTTGATCATCGTTTGATTGATCGTTCAGCAATGGAAATTGTTGAAACTGCCAAGCGTACTGGAGCACGTGTTAAAGGGCCTATTCCTTTGCCGACTCGTATTGAGCGTCATACTATCCTGATTTCTCCTCATGTGAATAAGGATGCTCGTGACCAATATGAGATTCGTACTCATAAGCGCTTGATGGATATTATTGATCCTACTGACAAAACCGTTGATGCGCTGATGAAGTTGGATTTGGCGGCAGGCGTTGATGTTCAGATAAAATTGAACTGATTTGAAATAAATACTTAACGTGCGTTAATTTTACGTATATAATGCGCGGCTTTCTTCGGCTCGACATATTGTCGAGCCGAGTTTTTCTAAAGACAAGAAATTAGCAGAAGTGCTCGTCAGAGTAGTGAAGAGGTAAGCAAATGGCTATCAGTCTATTGGGTCGCAAGATCGGTATGACCCGTATTTTCGGTGAATCTGGGGATGCGGTTCCTGTCACCGTTTTAGAGATTGCGCCAAACCGTGTGTCTCAAGTCAAAACTAAAGAAAGTGATGGCTATGAAGCTATTCAGTTATCTGTAGGTGAGAAAAAAGCTTCACGTGTTAATAAAGCTCTGATTGGGCATTTTGCCAAAGCTGGTGTTCCTGTCGGAACTAAGGTACGTGAGTCTCGTGTGGATGCAGCTGCTGACTATCAGTCAGGTGCTGAATTGACCGTCACTATGTTTGAGCAAGGTCAATACGTCGATGTGGCGGGTGTTAGTAAAGGTAAGGGCTATGCCGGTACCATTAAGCGGCATAATTTCCGAGGTCAAGATGCTACCCACGGTAACTCACGTTCTCACCGTGTTCCCGGCTCTACCGGCCAAAACCAAACTCCAGGCCGTGTATTTCCGGGTAAGAAAATGGCGGGTCGGATGGGTGGCGTAAATACTAGCGTGCAGAACTTAGAAGTTATCCGTGTTGACGCTGAGCGCAATTTGTTATTAGTGAAGGGTGCAGTTCCTGGTGCTACTGGTGGTAGTGTCTCCGTGAAGCACTCCGTAAAGGCATAAGGATTTAGGTATGGAATTGCAAGTAGCAAACGGCGGCACCCTTACCGTAAATGAAGTGGTGTTTGACCGCGAATTTAATGAAGGCTTAGTGCATCAAGCAGTTGTTGCTTATTTGGCAGCAGGTCGCTCAGGGACTAAAGCTCAAAAGAATCGCTCTGATGTCAGTGGTGGTGGTCAAAAACCCTTCCGCCAAAAAGGAACAGGCCGTGCGCGTGCGGGTACGACTCGTGGTCCTTTGTGGCGTACTGGTGGTGTGACTTTTGCTGCTCGCCCACGTAGCTTTGAGCAAAAACTCAATAAGAAAATGTATCGTGCGGCAATGCGTGCGATTCTATCTGAGTTAGTGCGTCAAGAACGCTTTGTGGTAGTCGAATCGTTAAGTTTAGAAGATTCTAAAACTAAGCTAATGATCGCAAAGTTAAAAGATTTCGGTACTAACGATGTTTTGTTGGTATCTGATGTGGCTGATGTCAATGTTTTACTGGCTGCACGCAATATTCCTTATTGCGAAGTTACTTCAGTAACTGAGTTGAATCCAGTGAGCTTGGTAGGGCATGAAAAAGTTGTAATGACTCGCTCAGCGGTAGAAAAGATTCAGGAGTGGTTGGCATGAGCCAAGAACGTTTGTACAAAGTATTGTTGGCTCCGCGCATGACCGAAAAGAGCGTCGCTGCTACTGAGTCAGCTAATCAATATGTCTTCAAAGTTGTTAAAAATGCAACTAAAGAAGAGATTAAAGAGGCAGTTCAATTGTTGTTCGAGGTCTCAGTAGACCAAGTGCGGACTGTCAATGTTAAAGGTAAGCAGAAGAACTTTGGTCGTCGTGCTGGCCATCGTAGTGACTGGAAAAAAGCGTATGTACGCTTGGCTGAAGGTCAATCCCTCGATGCTTCCGCTGAATAAGGTTAAGGATTAGTCATGGCAGTCGTTAAGGCAAAACCAACATCTCCAGGGCGTCGCTTCCAGGTCCATGTTGTTAATAAGGAGTTGCACAAAGGTGCACCTTGCAAAAGCCTACTGGAGCGGAAAACCAAGAGCGGTGGTCGTAATAATCGCGGTCGTATGACTGTGCGCCACATTGGTGGTGGTCATCGTCAACATTATCGTTTGGTAGACTTCAAGCGTCGTAAGGATGAAATTCCAGGGCGGGTTGAGCATTTAGAGTACGATCCTAATCGTAGTGCTCATATAGCATTAGTGCTGTACGCGGATGGTGAACGTCGTTATATTATCGCACCAAAGAATTTATCGGCAGGTGATTCCATCATCTCTGGTCAACATGCACCTATTGCAGTGGGTAATTCTTTACCTTTGCGTAATATCCCGGTAGGTTCAGTGGTTCATTGTGTGGAAATGCGTCCGGGCAAAGGTGCTCAATTAGCACGTAGTGCCGGTGCTTCTGTCCAGTTGGTAGCTAAAGAAGGTAACTACGCTACGTTGCGGTTACGTTCTGGTGAAATGCGTAAGGTATTATCTGAGTGTCGTGCAACCATCGGTGAAGTCGGTAACTCTGAATACGGTTTGACTAAGCTGGGTAAAGCAGGTGCTAAGCGTTGGCGTGGTGTGCGTCCCACTGTGCGCGGTGTAGCGATGAACCCAGTTGACCATCCACATGGTGGTGGTGAAGGTCGTACCTCTGGTGGTCGCCATCCAGTTACACCTTGGGGCGTTCCAACCAAGGGTTATAAGACTCGTAGCAATAAACGTACTGACAAGATGATTGTCCGTCGCCGGAACAAGAAGTAAGGGGATTAAGTCGTGCCACGTTCACTAAAGAAAGGTCCTTTCGTTGACCATCATTTGATGAGTAAGGTTGAAGCTGCGGTTGCTAAGAATGATCGCAAGCCGATTAAGACTTGGTCTCGCCGCTCAATGATTCTGCCAGATATGGTTGGTTTGACGATTGCTGTGCATAACGGCAAACAACACGTACCCGTGTTAGTTAATGAAAATATGGTTGGCCACAAGTTGGGTGAGTTTGCAGCTACCCGTTCTTATCGTGGTCATGCTGCTGACAAGAAATCGAAGAAGTAAGGGGTATAAATATGGAAGTTGCAGCTCGCTTGCGCTTTGCGCGTATTTCGCCTCAGAAAGGTCGATTAGTGGCTGATCAAATTCGTGGTCTGCCAGTTGGCAAAGCCTTAGAAATTTTGACATTCAGCCCGAAAAAGGGTGCTGAGCTTATTAAGAAAGTTCTCGAATCTGCTATTGCCAATGCTGAGCATAACAATGGTGCAGATGTGGATGAGCTTTCTGTAAAAACTATTTTTGTTGACCAAGGTCCGACGATGAAGCGTATTAGTCCTCGTGCCAAAGGTCGTGCAAACCGCATTTTGAAACGTACCAGTCATATCACTGTCGCTGTTGGCGATTGAGGTCAGAGGTTAAATATGGGTCAAAAAGTACATCCAACTGGCATCCGTCTTGGCATCGCATCTGATTGGCGTTCAAAATGGTATGCAGAAGGTAAGGACTATGCTGAATTTTTACATAAGGATTTAGAAGTTCGTGCATTTTTAAAGAAGAAACTGAAAGAAGCTTCGGTTAGTCGCATTCAAATTGAGCGTCCAGCGAAGTCGGCTTTCATCACTATTCATACTGCTCGCCCTGGTATGGTGATCGGTAAGAAGGGTGAGGATATTGAGAAGTTACGTGCTGATGTTGCTAGCATCATGGGTTTGCATGTCAACAATGTGAAATTGAACATTGAAGAAATTCGTAAGCCTGAGTTAGATGCGCAATTGGTTGCAGAGAGTATTACGAGTCAGCTTGAGCGTCGGATTATGTTCCGTCGTGCGATGAAGCGTGCAGTGAGCAATGCCATGCGCTTAGGCGCCTTAGGTATTAAAGTGAGTGTGGCAGGTCGTTTGAATGGGGCTGAGATCGCACGTACCGAATGGTATCGTGAAGGCCGTGTCCCTTTACATACACTGCGTGCTGACATTGACTATGCTACTGCTGAAGCTTTAACCACTTATGGCATCATCGGTGTAAAAGTTTGGATTTTCAAGGGTGAGGTCTTTGACCTTGAACAGAAACAATCTAACTCTGGGAATGCAAATAACCAGCAGGCTAGAAAGAAGAAGTGATAGAGGTTTGAGATGTTACAGCCCAAAAGAACCAAATTCCGTAAAATGCATAAAGGCCGCAATCGCGGTCTAGCTCAAGCAGGTAATGCAGTTAGCTTCGGCGAATACGGATTAAAAGCCTTGGAGCGTGGTCGTATGACTGCGCGTCAGATTGAGTCAGCGCGTCGTGCGATTAATCGTCACGTCCGCCGTGGTGGTAAGTTGTGGATTCGTGTCTTCCCTGACAAGCCGATCAGCAAAAAGCCTTTAGAAGTCCGTATGGGTAAAGGTAAAGGTAATGTTGAATACTGGGTCGCTCTAGTTCAACCCGGCCTTGTCCTGTATGAGATGCAAGGTGTTAGTGAAGAGATGGCGCGTGAAGCTTTCCGCTTAGCAGCAGCCAAGTTACCGTTTAAAACAGCATTCGTTTCCCGTCAGGTGATGTGATGAAAGCAGTAGAATTACGTCAAAAGTCCGTTGATGAGCTCAAGTCTGAACTGACTGAAAACCTGAAAGAGCAATTTAAATTGCGTATGCAACAGGCTGCTGGCCAGTTGTCACGTCCTTCAGAAATGAAACGTGTGCGTCTCGAAATTGCACGAATTAAAACGATTCTGTCAGAAAAGAAAGTTGCAGGTAAATGATGATGAGCGAAGAAGTTAAAGTCGAACGCAGTTTGATGGGGCGCGTCATCAGCGACAAAATGGATAAATCCATCGTGGTATTGATGGAGCGTCAAGTCAAGCATCCTATTTATGGGAAGTTTATTAAGCGTTCTAAAAAGTATCATGTTCATGATGAGAATAATGAGTGCAAGGTTGGCGACACTGTGAGTTTCAAAGAGTGCCGCCCTCTGTCAAAGACCAAGCACTGGACTTTGGTTAAGGTTGTCGAGCGCGCAGCTGGCTAAGCCTAAAGACGGAGAGTAAACATGATCCAGATGCAATCAATACTGCAAATTGCAGATAACAGTGGTGCACGTCGTGTAATGTGTATCAAGGTTTTAGGTGGTTCACACCGTCGTTATGCGAATATCGGCGATGTAATTAAAGTAAGTATTAAAGACGCGATTCCACGCGGTAAAGTTAAGAAAGGTGATGTGTATAATGCAGTCATCGTTCGTACTGCTAAAGGCGTGCGTCGTAGTGATGGTTCGGTGGTTCGTTTTGATGGTAATGCAGCCGT
The DNA here is from genome assembly GCF_900167255.1 of Thiothrix eikelboomii. Classification (GTDB taxonomy): domain Bacteria; phylum Pseudomonadota; class Gammaproteobacteria; order Thiotrichales; family Thiotrichaceae; genus Thiolinea; species Thiolinea eikelboomii. The sequence continues at coordinate 61,219 of NZ_FUYB01000023.1, read as the reverse complement.
ATTACTCAACAATAAATTAGAACCTATCGGAACTCGTATCTTTGGCCCGGTAACCCGTGAATTACGTGGTGACCGCTTTATGAAGATTATCTCGCTAGCACCTGAAGTGCTTTAAGACGGCTGAGCTGACATAGAGTAGGTGAAGTGATGCAAAAGATTCGTAAAAACGATCAAGTCGTTATCATAACTGGTAAAGACAAAGGTCGCCGTGGCTCAGTGATGCAAGTTCTGGCGACCGGTAAAGTATTGGTAAAAGGTGTTAATCTGGTTAAGAAACACCAAAAACCGAACCCAACCTTAGGGGTACAAGGTGGCGTGATTGAAAAAGAAATGCCCCTTGATGCTTCTAATGTCATGTTAGTCAACCCAGCTACTGGTTCGGGTGATCGGGTTGGATTCAAGCTCCTGGAAGATGGAAAGAAAGTCCGTGTCTTTAAGTCCAACGGTGAGCGCGTAGACGCTTAATAGGTAAAATATTTCATGGCAAGGTTACAGCAATATTACCGTGAAACTGTCATTAAAGAACTGACAGAGAAACTCGGTACACAAAATGTAATGGAACTTCCTCGCATCACCAAAATTACCCTGAATATGGGGCTAGGTGAAGCTGTAGGTGATAAAAAGGTCATTGAGCACGCAGTCAATGATATGACTAAAATCGCTGGTCAAAAGCCCGTTGTTACGTTAAGCCGCAAATCTATTGCAGGGTTTAAAATTCGTGACAATTGGCCGATTGGCTGTAAAGTAACCTTGCGTCGTGAGCGCATGTATGAGTTTTTAGATCGTTTAATTAATGTATCTATTCCTCGTATCCGTGATTTCCGTGGTCTGAACCCGAAAGGTTTTGATGGCCGTGGTAACTACAACATGGGCGTTAAAGAGCAAATCATTTTCCCAGAAATTGATTACGATAAAATCGACGCTCTACGCGGTATGAATATTACCATTACCACTACTGCTAAAACTGACGAAGAGGGACGGGCTTTACTCGAAGCTTTTAAGTTCCCTTTCAGACAGTAAGAGGATACGAGATTACATGGCAAAAAAATCTATGATTGCCCGCGAAGTAAAGCGTGCAGAAATAGCAGCAAAGTACGTTGAAAAGCGTGCAGCCCTGAAAAAAATTATCGCTAGTCCAGCCAGCTCTTTAGACGAAGTATTGGCGGCTAGTACTGAACTTCAAAAATTACCACGCGATAGCAGTACAGTGCGTAAGCAACGTCGTTGTAATGTAACCGGCCGCCCACATGGGGTTTATCGTAAATTCGGCTTATGCCGTAACAAATTACGTGAAGCTGCTATGCGTGGTGATGTGCCGGGTTTAACTAAGGCCAGCTGGTAAAAGGAGAGAAATATCATGAGTATGAGTGATCCTATTGCCGATATGCTGACCCGTATTCGTAATGGTCAAAGTGCGAGTAAAGCAACAGTCTCTTTCCCTGCTTCTAAGCAAAAGAAAGCGATTTTAGAGGTTTTACTCAACGAAGGTTATATCCTTGGTTATGAGGTAGATGACAATGCTGGTAAGCCAGTGACTACTGTCAAGCTGAAATACTTCCAAGGTAAACCAGTGATTAGCCGGATTGCACGCACTAGCCGTCCCGGGCTGCGCGTGTTTCGCGGTAAAGATGAACTGCCTAAGGTCATGGGTGGTTATGGTGTGGCTATCGTTTCGACCTCTGCGGGTGTCATGAGTGATCGTGCAGCGCGGGCAATAGGTCAAGGTGGCGAAGTCATCTGTGTGGTTGAGTAAGGTAGGCAGATTCTCATGTCACGTATTGCGAAAAGAGGCCTAACAATACCTACGGGTGTTGAGGTCAAGATTGACGGGCAGCGTCTGAATGTCAAGGGCTCTAAAGGTTCATTAGAACTAGATGTCCATGCAGATGTAGAGGTTACCCAAGATAATAACGTATTAAGCTTTCGCCCTCGCGCTGAAGGTGCTTGGGCTTTAGCGGGTACAACTTCCGCTTTAACTAACAGTATGGTTAAAGGTGTCAGTGAAGGTTTCGAAAAGAAACTACAACTGGTTGGTGTTGGTTATCGTGCACAAGCTCAAGGTAATAAGTTAAATCTGTCTTTAGGTTTTTCTCATCCAGTGGTTTACGAAGTACCTGCTGGCATTACAGTAGAAACCCCAAGTCAGACTGACATTATCATCCGTGGCGTTGACAAACAGAAAGTGGGTCAAGTTGCTGCTGAAGTGCGTGCTTACCGTCCACCTGAACCTTACAAAGGTAAGGGTGTGAAATACGTTGATGAATTCATCATCCGTAAAGAAGCCAAGAAGAAGTAAGGTGGCATAGCATGGAAAAGAAACTGAGTCGTATTCGTCGTAGCAAACCAGCACGCAGCAAAATGCGTGAATTACGAGCTACACGTTTATGTGTACATCGTACACCACGTCATATCTATGCACAGATCATTGCTCCTGAAGGGGATAAGGTGATCGCCAGTGCTTCGAGTTTAGAGAAAGATGTACGTGGTTCGTTAGAGTATACCGGTAATGTGGATGCTGCAGCGGTCGTTGGCAAATTAGTTGCTGAGCGCGCACGTGCACAAGGTGTTGAGGCGGTTGCCTTTGATCGTTCCGGTTTTAAATATCACGGTCGTATCAAAGCTTTAGCTGATGCTGCTCGTGAAGCTGGCTTGAAATTCTAAGGGTAAGTCTTATGGCAAAGGTAGAAAATACAACAGCGTCAACAGACGGCCTGCAAGAAAAGTTGGTTCATGTTAACCGCGTTTCTAAAGTAGTAAAGGGTGGTCGTATCTTCAGTTTTACTGCCTTAACGGTAGTTGGTGATGGTAATGGTCGCGTTGGTTTTGGTTATGGTAAAGCACGTGAAGTGCCAGCTGCGATTCAAAAAGCGATGGAGCAAGCTCGTAAGAGTATGGTTAATGTCGCTTTAGTTGATGGTACGTTACAGTATCCAATCAAATATTCCTCTGGTGCTGCCACTGTGTTTATGCAACCTGCTTCTGAAGGTACGGGTGTTATCGCCGGTGGTGCGATGCGTGCGGTACTTGAGGTGGCTGGGGTGAAAAATGTTCTGTCTAAGTGTATTGGTACACGGAATGCAGGCAACGTAATCCGCGCTACGATTGGCGGTTTAGCTTCTATGCATGCTCCAGAAATGATTGCAGCTAAGCGTGGCAAAACCGTTGAAGAGATCAAAGGATAAGCCATGTCAGAAGTTAAAAAAGTTAAGTTGACGCTAGTGCGTAGCATTAGTGGTCGTTTGAAAAGCCATCAGCAATGTGCTAGCGGCTTAGGCATTCGTCGTATGAATCGCACGGTAGAAGTCATTGATACCCCCGAAAATCGTGGCATGATCAATAAGATTTCTTACCTGCTTAAGGTTGAGGAAGCTTAAGATGAAACTGAATACCTTACAACCAGCCTCTGGTAGCCGTCCTGCACGTACTCGTGTTGGTCGTGGTATTGGTTCAGGCTTAGGTAAAACCGCAGGTCGTGGTCATAAAGGTCAAAAGTCACGGGCGGGCGGCTTCCACAAAGTGGGTTTTGAAGGCGGTCAAATGCCTTTGCAACGTCGTTTACCCAAAATGGGCTTTATCTCTCGGATTGGTGCACGTACTGCTGAAGTACGTTTAGACGAGTTAGCTAAAGTCGAAGCTGATGTGATTAGCCTAGCTTCTTTAAAGGCGGCTAATGTCATTCCAGCACGTACTTTACAAGCCAAGATTATTTTGTCTGGTAAAGTCGAAAAGGCTTTCACTATTCAAGGTGTCGGCGTAACTAAAGGTGCTAAATCAGCGATTGAAGCCGTAGGCGGCAAAATCGAGGAATAATTACTAAAAATGGCAAAGTCACCTGCTTCAACCAGTTCCTTTGCAGGATTTGGAAACATAGCTGAAGTGCGTCAGCGGCTCTTTTTTGTGCTGCTGGCTTTGATTGTTTATCGTATTGGTACTTTCATTCCTGTACCGGGAGTCAATCCACTGGCCATGTCTCAATTTTTTGAGCAAAACAGTGGAACCATTCTTGGTGTCTTCAATATGTTTTCTGGCGGCGCTTTGGAGCGGTTAAGCGTGTTCGCTTTAGGCGTTATGCCTTATATCTCTGCATCTATCATTATTCAATTAATGGCTACCGTAGTGCCCTCATTGGAGCAGTTAAAGAAAGAAGGTGAAACAGGGCGGCGTAAACTTACACAGTACACGCGATATGGCACAGTAGCTTTGGCTTTATTCCAAAGTTTAGGGGTAGCTATTGCTTTAGGTGGTCAAGAGATTGGTGGTGGTCAAACGATTGCGATTAATCCGGGTTATGGTTTTATCCTAACCACAGTGATTACTTTAGTGACAGGTACTTTATTCCTGATGTGGCTCGGTGAACAAATTACTGAGCGTGGTATTGGTAATGGTATTTCACTGATTATCTTCGCCGGTATTGTAGCGGGTTTGCCGGCTGCTGTCGGTGGTACTTTAGAGTTAGTGAATACGGGTGAGTTGTCACCGTTTTTTGTGATTTTGCTGATGGTTTTAGTAGTTGTCGTGACTGCTTTTGTCATCTTTGTTGAGCGTGGTCAGCGGCGAATTACGGTGAACTATGCTAATCGCCAACAAGGCCGCAAGATGTACGCAGGTCAATCGAGCCATTTGCCTTTGAAGCTAAATATGGCAGGGGTAATTCCACCCATTTTTGCTTCAAGTATTATTTTGTTCCCAGCGACTTTAGGCCACTGGTTTAGTGGTACTGATGGTACAGGGATCATTCAAAATTTTGTCAATATGCTACAGCCCGGACAACCTTTGTATGTGTTGTTCTATGCGATGGCTATTGTGTTTTTCTGCTTCTTCTATACAGCCCTAGTGTTTAACTCACGTGAGACTGCGGATAATTTAAAGAAAGCGGGTGCTTTTATTCCGGGTATCCGTCCGGGTGAGCAAACTTCAAAGTATATTGATGGTGTAATGACACGCTTAACGGCAGTCGGTGCGATTTATATTACTTTAGTCTGTTTGTTACCCGAGTTCTTGATCTTAGGTTGGAATGTACCGTTCTATTTTGGTGGTACTTCGTTGTTAATCATCGTGGTCGTGGTAATGGATTTCTTATCTCAATTACAGGCGCACATGATGTCGCATCAGTACGAAGGTCTGATGAAGAAAGCCAATTTCAAAACGCAAACTCGTCCCGGCACAGTGCGTTAATTGATTAGTTAAGAGGTTGTCATGAAGGTTAGAGCGTCTGTAAAAAAATTATGCCGTAACTGCCGTATTATTCGTCGCAGTGGTGTAGTACGTGTAATCTGCTCGTCTGATCCGCGTCATAAGCAACGTCAGGGTTAAAAACAGATTGTTCTTACTCTCGTTAGGGTAAGGACCGTAAATGACCTCTGCCTCGGCAGGGGTTATTTGTTGATAAATAGTAAAAGTTTCGGCATAATCGCCGACTTTTCCGAGAATCTGGAGAACATTTTTAATGGCTCGTATTGCGGGTATTAATCTTCCTGTAAATAAACATGCAGTTATTGGTTTAACTGCTATTTACGGAATTGGGCGTCCGCGCGCTCAAGACATTTGTAAAGCGGCTGGCATCACGCCGCAAACTAAGATTCGTGACTTGAGCGAAGAAGAACTTGAAAAAGTTCGTGCTGAAGTTGCTAAGTTCCTGGTTGAAGGTGACTTGCGTCGTGAAATTTCCATGAACATCAAACGTTTAATGGATATGGGCTGCTATCGTGGCGTCCGTCATAGACGTGGTTTGCCAGTACGTGGACAACGTAGCAAAACTAATGCTCGCACCCGTAAAGGGCCGCGCCGTCCAATCCGTAAGTGATCAGGTTACAGGATAGTTAAGTCATGGCAAAACAGCCAACCAAAAAGAGCGCTGCGAATGCACGCGCTAAGAAGATTAAAAAGACGGTTACTGATGGTGTTGCACACATCTTCGCGTCTTTTAACAATACTATTGTTACTATTACCGACCGTCAAGGTAATGCCTTAGCATGGGCGACTGCAGGTGGTTCAGGTTTTCGTGGCTCACGTAAAAGCACGCCATTCGCAGCGCAAGTTGCCGCTGAGCGTGCGGGTACTGCTGCTAAAGAATATGGCCTGAAAAATCTGGACGTTGAAGTGAAAGGTCCAGGTCCTGGTCGTGAATCTGCAGTGCGTGCCTTAAATAATGTAGGCTACAAAATTACCAACATTACGGATGTAACACCCATTCCTCATAATGGTTGCCGTCCGCCTAAGAAGCGTCGTGTGTAACGGGAGCAGTTAACAATGGCAAGATATATTGGACCGACCTGTAAACTGAGCAGACGCGAAGGTACAGATCTGTATCTCAAGAGCCGAGGTGTGTCTCTTGAGAAAAAATGTAAGTTAGATAAAAAGCCGGGGCAACATGGTGAAGGCCGTGGTCGTCTATCTGACTACGGTGTTCAGTTACGTGAAAAGCAAAAAGTACGTCGTATTTACGGCATTCTTGAGCGTCAATTCAGTAACTACTTTAAGAAAGCGGCTCAACAAAAAGGCTCTACGGGTGAGAACCTCTTGCGCTTACTTGAAGGCCGTTTGGATAATGTCGTTTATCGGATGGGTTTCGGTGCAACTCGTGCTGAATCACGTCAATTGGTAAGCCATAAAGCAGTTTTAGTGAATGGCAAAGTCGTTAATATCGCTTCTTATCAAGTGAAAGCAGGCGATTTAATTTCAGTACGTGAAAAGGCTAAAAAGCAAGTTCGTGTGCAAGATTCAATTAAAGTTGCTGAGCAGTTAGGTTTCCCGTCGTGGGTGGATGTTAACGTGAAGGAATTGCAGGGAACTTATAAGTCTGCGCCTGATCGTGCAGATCTACCAGCTGAAATTAATGAGTCACTGATTGTTGAATTGTACTCTAAGTAATTTTCAACCGACTCGTCAACGATTACAGGGACTAGCATGACCTCAAAAACGATTGATTTACTGAAACCACGTAATGTCCAGGTTCAGGAGTTGGGGCTAAATACATCCCGTATCACTCTAGAGCCATTGGAGCGCGGTTTTGGACACACGCTGGGCAATGCCCTGCGGCGTATTCTGTTGTCCTCGATTCCGGGCAGTGCAATTACGGAAGTCCAAATTGCGGGTGTTGTGCATGAGTACACAACGATTGAAGGTGTGCAGGAAGACGTCGTTGAAATCCTGCTCAATCTGAAAAAGTTAGCTGTGCGCTTGAACTCACGTGATGAAGCGACTTTAACACTGAAGAAAAAAGGCAAAGGTCCGGTGACTGCTGCTGACATTGAATTGGATCATGATGTCGAGATTATTGATCCTCATTATGTCATTGCGCATATCACTAAAGATGAGGTTGAGTTGGAAATTAATCTGACCATTACGAGTGGTCGTGGTTATCAACCTGCTTCGATTCGGCGTGGGCCAGATTCTCCAGAGTTACCTTTAGGCACTTTGGTCTTAGATGCTAGCTACAGCCCTATTTTACGTGTTGCCTATAATGTAGACAGCGCGCGGGTTGAGCAACGCACCGATATGGACAAGCTCATTGTTGAGATTGAAACCGATGGCTCGATTGATGCGGAAAACGCATTAAGCATGGCTGCGCAGATTCTGCAGCAGCAATTGGCCGTTTTCTTTGATCTGCATATTGAAGAGCCGATTCGTCATATCGACAATCAGCCTGAGGTTGATCCGGTATTGTTGCGTCCGGTGGATGATTTAGAACTTACAGTGCGTTCTGCTAACTGCTTGAAAGCCGAGAATTTATTCTATATCGGTGATTTAGTGCAGCGCACAGAAACTGAACTATTAAAGACGCCAAACTTAGGTAAGAAGTCTTTAACGGAAATTAAGGATGTGTTGGCTTCTCATGGTTTAACTCTGGGAACTAAGCTGGATAATTGGCCGCCTGCTGGTCTCGATCACAAAGATAGTAAAGTAGGTTAACTGCCTCGTTAACCTAGCGCCTGAAGGATTTTAAAATGCGTCATCGTAAAACTGGTCGTCAATTAAGCCGTAACAGCAGCCATCGTAAAGCTCTGTTACAGAGCCTGACCAACTCATTGTTACGCCACGAAGCGATTAAAACTACTCTGCCCAAAGCAAAAGAATTACGCCGTGTTGCAGAGCCTTTAATCACTCGCTCTAAAGAAGACTCGGTGCATAACCGCCGGATTGCTTTTGCACGTTTACGTGATGAAGCGGTTGTCGCGAAGTTATTCACTGAGTTAGGCCCACGTTATCAACAACGTCCGGGCGGCTATTTACGGATTATTAAGTGCGGTTTCCGTGCGGGTGATAATGCGCCAATGGCTTATGTCTCTTTAGTGGATGGTGCTGGCGAAGCTCAAGTTGCTGAATAAGCCTTAGGCTCAAACGCTAAAAATAAAAAGCCGGTTTAATAACCGGCTTTTTTCTTGCAAGCTATTTGTTCTGTATCATTGACAGAGCGACCCAGCCTACTAGACTTAAGCACTTTCTAATCAAGGATACGGCTATTATGAGTACTGAAACCGAAGTGATTACCGCTGAAAGTTCACGCAAGACCGCGCGGATTTTCTATTTCGGGAATATCCTTGCGGTACTGATCCCTTTTCCGTTTTTTATTCTTTGGTTTGGCGCTTCCATGTTTGTTTATGCGATGTTCCGCCATCATCCTAATCCACGAGTCGGTTATTACACACAAATAGCTGCCTATCATTACTATGGTTTAGCGGGCTTGTTAGTACCGATATTAACCTTTGCGCCCGGTGATTTTTTTGTTAAATATTGGCTGCATTTGTGGATAGTTTGTGCAGCTGTGATTATTCCGCTAGCTATTGTGCAGATTCTGAAGATCAATAAAGAGCAGTGGCAGGATGTTAAAATTGAAAAGTGAGGTTTGAGTGTGACTGAATTACGCCATGATTGGAAGCTGGAAGAGATTCAAGCTTTATTTGCCTTGCCTTTCAATGATTTGATGTTCAAAGCTCATCAAATTCATCGCCAACACTTTATCGTGAATCAAGTGCAAATTAGTACGCTCCTCAGTATTAAAACGGGTGCTTGCCCTGAGGATTGTAGTTATTGCTCGCAAAGTGCACGGTACGATACCGATTTGCAAACTGAGCGTTTGATGCCCTTAGATGAAGTGATTAATGCAGCAAAAGCCGCTCAAGCTAATGGTGCAACCCGCTTTTGTATGGGGGCTGCTTGGCGTAATCCCACTGACAAAAATTTAGAGCGGGTGATCGACATGGTTAGTTCGGTGAAAAATTTAGGGATGGAAACCTGTGTCACTTTAGGGATGCTGACTGATCGCCAAGCACAACGCTTAAAGCAGGCAGGCTTGGATTACTATAATCATAATCTGGACACTTCACCGGAGTTTTACGGTCAGGTCATTACGACCCGTAGCTATCAAGATCGCTTGGATACGCTAGACTATGTACGTAATGCAGGCATTAATGTGTGTAGTGGTGGTATCTTAGGGATGGGTGAGACTGAACGGGATCGTGCACGACTGTTGCAGCAATTAGCCAACATGGCGCAACATCCTGAATCGGTGCCGATCAATGATTTAGTGCGGATTGAAGGCACGCCCTTAGCCGCGAATGATAAATTAGACCCCTTGGATTTTATTCGGACGATTGCGGTGGCACGAATTATGATGCCAAAGTCTTATGTGCGCCTATCTGCAGGGCGTACCGAAATGAGTGATGAAACCCAAGCATGGTGCTTTTTTGCGGGTGCGAACTCGATGTTTTATGGTGATCGCTTGTTGACAACGGATAATCCAGACGAGAACCATGATATGCAACTGTTTGCGCGTTTGGGTATTCAACCCGAGGCAGCTACTAGTAGGGGATAAAGTTAAGGTTTAGCGGCTACTCACTCGTGTTGCCCTGTTTGATTGTTGAAGTCTTATCAGATTCAACAGAAAAGCGTGACCGAACTGAGTTAAGCCTTGCAGAGATTTATGCAGGTGTTTTTACAGCTTGAGTTCGAAAGGGTTTGAGGCTGAGCTGGCTAGTCTTTAGAATAGAGTGTTTTGACTAATGCGGTTAAAAGTAAGTAATGCGTTATCCCCAAACCTTTGATGTGATTGTAATCGGTGGCGGCCATGCTGGTACCGAGGCAGCCTTAGCAGCAGCTCGTATGGGGCAACGCACACTTTTACTCACCCATAATATCGAAACCATAGGGCAAATGAGCTGCAATCCTGCGATTGGTGGGATTGGTAAAGGTCATTTAGTCAAAGAAGTCGATGCCCTCGGTGGGGCGATGGCACATGCGGCGGATCGGGGCGGGATTCAATTTCGTATCCTCAATTCCAGTAAAGGCCCTGCCGTGCGGGCAACTCGCGCTCAAGCGGATCGCGTGCGGTATAAAGCTGCGATTCGGACTATGGTTGAGAACCAGCCTAATCTACAAATTTTCCAGCAAGCGGCGGATGATTTAATCATTGAAGGTGAGCGTGTTGCGGGTGTGGTCACGCAAATGGGGGTGAGCTTTAGTGCTCGTGCAGTGGTACTGACGACGGGTACTTTCTTAGGTGGCAAGATTCATATCGGTTTGGAGAACCATTCCGGTGGGCGCGCAGGTGATCCACCCTCAATCGCTTTGGCACAACGGCTGCGTGAATTGCCTTTTCGGGTAGACCGCCTAAAAACCGGTACTCCACCCCGTATTGATGCGCGCACGATTGATTTCTCTAAGTTGCAAGCCCAACCGGGGGATACACCCACTCCAGTATTTTCTTTCTTAGGGAAAGCGGAAGAGCATCCCCCTCAAATTCCTTGTTATATCACTTATACGAATACACTTACCCACGACATCATTCGTGGCGGTTTAGATCGTTCGCCCATGTATACTGGGGTGATTGAAGGGATTGGTCCGCGCTATTGCCCCTCAATTGAAGATAAGGTGGTGCGCTTTGCTGATAAAGACCGACACCAAATTTTCCTTGAGCCAGAAGGCTTGGATACTCACGAAATTTATCCGAACGGAATCTCCACCAGTCTGCCGTTTGATGTGCAATACGCTTTAGTACGCTCAATGGAGGGCATGGAAAAGGCCCATATTGTGCGCCCCGGCTATGCGATTGAATATGATTTTTTTGACCCACGTGATTTAAAACCGAGTTTAGAAACTAAGCTGATTCAAGGCTTATTCTTTGCAGGCCAAATCAATGGCACAACAGGCTATGAAGAGGCCGCCGCTCAAGGTTTATTGGCAGGCATGAATGCAGGTTTATATGTGCAAGAGCGTGAAGCTTGGTATCCATTGCGTGATCAAGCCTATTTAGGTGTATTGGTGGATGATTTGATCACCTTGGGTACGAAAGAACCGTACCGAATGTTTACCAGCCGAGCCGAGCACCGTTTGCTGCTTCGTGAAGATAATGCAGATTTGCGTTTAACCGAACAAGGGCGTGCCTTAGGTTTAATCGATGATGAACGTTGGGCTGCTTTTTGCATCAAGCGGGAAGCGATTGAGCGTGAACAACAGCGCTTGCGTACCACGGTTTTACAGCCGAGTCATTTGAGTGCTGAAGAGGCGCAGCGCGTCTTTGGTGATGCCTTGGCTCGTGATTATAAGTTATATGATTTACTGCGTCGCCCCAATGTGAGCTATGCGAATTTGACCAGTTTGGAGTCGGTAGGAACGACGGTGACTGATCCGGCGGTGGCTGAGCAGGTCGAAATTCAATGTAAATACGCAGGCTATATTGAGCGGCAACAGGATGAGATTGATAAGCAACGTCGCCATGAAGAAACGCGCTTGCCGGTTGATTTTGATTATAACAAAGTCAGTGGCCTCTCCAATGAAGTGCGTCAAAAATTAATCGCGCAACGCCCAACCAGCCTTGGGCAAGCTTCACGGATTCCGGGGGTGACACCCGCCGCCATTTCCTTATTGTTAGTGCATTTGAAAAAGCAGTCTTTAGCTGCCTTGCGTGAGAGTGCTTGATGGCAATAAGTTGGTCGGGTGTTCCGGCTGAGTTAGGCTTAGTGCTGAATACTCAGCAGGATCAGCAATTACAGCAGTATATTGAGCTGCTGCTGCGTTGGAATAAGGTTTATAATCTCACAGCGGTGCGTGACCCTGAGCAAATCCTGCCCTTACATCTTTGGGATAGCCTGAGTGTTGTCCCCTTTATTGAAGCAGAGCCTTGCTTAGATGTCGGAAGTGGTGCAGGTTTGCCGGGCATCCCGTTAGCAATTATGCGCCCCACCCAGCAATTCACTTTGCTCGATACCAACGGTAAAAAAACTCGCTTCATCCAACAGGCTGCATTAGAGCTAGGCTTGACTAATATTCAAGTGGTACAAGTACGAGTTGAACAGTGGCAGCCAAAACAAAAGTTTGCGGCCATTATTAGTCGAGCTTTTGCCTCGTTAGCTGATTTTGTTACTGTCAGCGGCCAGCATTTGCAGGCAGCGGGTCGGCTTTATGCTATGAAAGGGCGGTATCCTGATACAGAAATTGCCGAACTACCCCGAGGCTGGAGTTTAGCCTCGAGTCATCCATTAAGCGTCCCCGGCTTAAATGCTGAGCGCCATTTACTAGAACTTACCCGTACTGCTTAGGCAGTGCTTGACTGAGATAAGCATGAGCAAGGTAATTGCAGTTGCCAATCAAAAAGGTGGGGTTGGCAAAACCACGACCAGTGTAAACTTAGCCGCTTCGTTAGCAGCCATGCAGCGTAAGGTCTTGCTAATTGATATGGACCCACAAGGAAATGCAACCACAGGGATGGGCTTGGAAAAGCATAATCAGCTGGTTTCGCTGAATGAGGTACTGCTCAATCAAGCGCAGATTCATGAAGTGATTCAATTTATTCCTGAGTTAAAGCTGAGTATGTTGCCCGGTACACCCGATTTAACTGTCGCTGAAGTCGAGTTAATGCGACAAGATCGACGTGAGTATCGTTTACGTGAGGTGCTTGAGCCTTTACGCGAGCAATTCGAATTTATTTTCATCGACTGTCCACCGTCGTTAAATATGCTGACAGTGAATGCCTTGGTGGCGGCGGATAGTGTGCTTATTCCCATGCAATGTGAATATTTTGCTTTAGAGGGTTTAAGTGCGTTAGTGAATACCATTGATGAAATTCAAAATTCCGCCAATACGGAGCTGACGATTATGGGGCTAGTGCGTACCATGTTTGATCCACGCAGTAATCTCGCCCGCGATGTATCCGATCAACTGCAAAGCCATTTTAAGGATAAAGTCTATAATACCTCGATTCCACGTAATGTCCGCTTAGCTGAAGCGCCTAGTCATGGTTTACCCGTCTTAGAATATGATAAAAACTCGCGGGGGGCTTTAGCCTATTTAGCTTTAGCGGCGGAGATGTTACGGCGTAACGGTGCCAGTATGCCGCAAGAGGCTGCCTCATGGTAAAGAAGCCGGGCTTAGGGCGGGGCTTAGATGTGCTGTTAAGTTCAGCCCGTAAATCGACTCCACCAGAAGATGAAGTGGTGTTACTGAAGCTCCCTGTTGAGCACATTCAGCCGGGTATTTATCAACCCCGCAGTCAAATGGATGCCCAAGCCTTACAAGAGTTAGCGGATTCGATTAAAGCTCAAGGCTTGGTACAACCGGTAGTGGTCAGGCGTTTGACTCTAGGGGGTTATGAGTTAATTGCTGGAGAACGGCGTTGGCGTGCTGCTCAATTAGCAGGCTTAACTGTGATTCCAGCGGTGATCCGCGAGATTCCTGATCAAGCTGCCGCCGCGATGTCGCTGATTGAGAATATTCAGCGCGAAGATCTCAATTCCTTAGAAGAGGCATTAGCTTTGCGGCGTTTAATTGATGAATTCGGTTTAACGCATCAGCAAACCGCAGAGGCCGTCGGACGCTCGCGGGCGGCTATCACTAATTTATTACGTTTATTAGAACTTAGCCCAGAAGTAAAGCAGCTGTTAGAGCAGCGTCGTTTAGACATGGGGCATGCCCGTGCTTTATTAAGCCTTGCACAAGAGCATTTACAAATTCAGGTGGCACATAAGGTTGTGCAGCGCCAATTATCCGTGCGTGAAACAGAGCGCTTAGTCAAAAATCTGCTTGAAGGCAAGCCCGCTCGCAAAGAGTCAGTGATTTCGGTGGATATTCAGCGCTTAGAACAGCAGTTAGCTGAACAATTAGGCGCGAAAGTTGCTATTCGCTATAATAAGCGTGGACGCGGTACGATGGTGATTGAATACAATAATCTAGATGAATTAGATGGAATTTTGAGCCATCTACGGCCTGTAGATGAGGTGTAGACGACGAATAGACTGAGCTGACTCACCATTGGACTCTTTTTTTAAACTCTATTCGATTAATCCTTGAAGCGAGCTTTGAATATCTGCATAATGTGCGGCTTAGTTTTAGATCGGTTTTGCGGAGAAGACCCTTGCCTAATATAAAGTCAGCGAAAAAGCGCGTTCGTCAGGATGAAAAGCGCCGTATGCATAATAAACACCTGCGTTCACGCATGCGCACTTCTGTTAAGGGCGTTCTGAATGCAATTGCTGCAGGTGATCGTGAAGCTGCGTTAGCAGCCTATCAAGCTGCAGTACCAGTGATTGATTCAACAGCGGATAAAGGCATTATTCATAAGAATAAAGCGGCACGCTTCAAAAGTCGCTTGAATGCTCACATTCGTGCGCTGCAGGCACCGGTCGCTGCTTAAGCTAGCGCTGGTGTGTAGCAACCAGTTCCTAGGCCGGTTTGGAAACAAACCGGCCTTTTCGTATTGAGATTCTCATGTTGAAAGTCGGTTTGACAGGCGGGATAGGCTGTGGCAAAAGTACTGCAGTTACGCTATTTCGTGGTTTAGGTGTGCCGATTGTCGATGCGGACCAGATTGCACGCGAAGTCGTCCAACCCGGTGAGCCAGCCTTATTACAGGTGGCTAAGGTGTTCGGTGCGGCAGTGCTCACCGCTGAGGGTGAGTTAAATCGTGGATGGCTGCGAGAATTTATTTTTAAAGAACCGAAGGCGCGGACTCAACTAGAAGCTATCTTGCATCCTATTATTCATAAGCGAATTGGACAAGCGATGCAGGTTGCGTTTGAATCAGGGGCGGCTTATGTGTTGGTTGATGTACCCTTGCTAGTCGAACAGGGTTATCAAACGCTATTTGATCGGATTGTGGTGGTCGATTGCTTACCGCATCAGCAGCTTGAGCGGGTGAGAGCAAGGGATCAGACGGCTGATAGCCAAACCCAGCAAATTATGCAAATACAGGCATCACGTGATTTAAGGCTGCAAGCGGCCAGTGATCTATTAGATAATACTTCGACCCAAGCCGTACTGGAATTCCAAGTCAACCAACTTCATAAGAAATTTCTCGGTCTCTCCAGTAGTTAATTTGCCGTTTAGGCAGGTTTATTTTAGTATTTAACGTTAATCTTATTGAGTTAGGCCTTATGACCATCTACGAACAACCGCTCAATGAAAAGATCAGGCTTTTCCTGCGGCTTGAGTTTTTGGTTAAGCGCTTTCGCTATCATCTAGTGCAAGCGGATCAGGCGGATACTTTAGCCGCTTTAGATATTCTCTTGGATTTGTATAATCTATCCGCTCGGATTGATATTAAAAGTGATGTGATCAAGGAATTAGATCGCGTTGCCCAATCAGTACGGCGTGATTTCGATGTTCAAAATCAACAAGATCAAACCCTCGAAGCCCTCAATCAGCATGCTAATGAGCTGTACCATTTACGCGGAGCTTTAGGTCAACACTTACGCTCACACATTTTTTTCAGTAGTTTAAGGCAACGTACTTCTTTGCCCGGTGGTATGAATGGGGTCGATATTCCGCTTTTGAATCAATGGCAAGAGCAAGAGGCACAAGTGCGAGTTGCCGATTTAGTGAGTTGGGGTCAACCTTTTGTCATTGCATCCGATGCGATTTCCTATATTCTGAATCTCATGCGCACTTATTGTGATGGCGAAGAATACACCGCCCGTGATGGCTTTTTTCAAATGTCTTTGGGTTTAACCAAGGCCTATCAGTTATTACAATTAGAGTTGCCTGCGAATAAAAATATTTACCCAGAAATCAGTTCGGGCAAGCAGCGCTTTTCTCTGCGGTTTGTGGAGGTGGACATGCTGTCAGAGCGTGGGAAGCAATTGCCGGAAGATGTCACCTTCCGTCTGAAGTTATGCGCGTTTTAAAGGATCAAATGATGGATGAACAGACTCGCTTAGAAATAGAGGCAGCGGCTTGGCGTAAATTAGTTGGACACTTCCAAAAACGCACGGATGTGCAAAATATTGATTTAATGAATCTGGCCGGGTTTTGCCGTAATTGCATGTCAAAATGGTATCAGGGCGCTGCCAACGAACGCGGAGTAGCTTTGGATTATGAGCAGGCGCGTGAGCTTATTTATGGCATGCCTTATACTGAATTTAAAGATCGTTACCAACAAGTAGCAAGCCCTGAGCAATTGGCTGCTTATGCTGCAGTCCGTCCCGAACAAAAAACGGAATAAGGGTTGCAGTGTGATTTATGGCAAAAAAAGAAACGACTAAGCCAGATTTCGAACAGTCTTTGCAAGAGCTAGAAGCACTCGTGCTAAGAATGGAGAGTGGTGATCTTTCTTTAGAAGCTTCCCTCAAAGAGTTTGAGCGGGGCGTACAATTGACTCGCCAATGTCAAGCAGAACTCACGGCTGCTGAGCAACGGATCAAACTGTTGGCAGCGGATGGTACACACACTGAGTTTAAAGAAGATAAGGCGCAGTGATGGTGATTAGTCCTGCTTTGCAAGCGTATCAAACCCGTATCGAGGCCGTTTTAGAGCGGGTCTTGCCCTCGGTTGAAATCTTGCCTCAGCGTTTGCATACGGCGATGCGCTATTCGGTGTTGAATGGTGGTAAGCGTATGCGCCCTTTGCTGGTTTATGCAACGGGTGAAACTTTGGGCTTAGCCCCAGAAATTTTAGATTTTCCAGCTGCAGCCATTGAACTGATTCATGTGTATTCGCTGATTCATGATGATTTGCCCGCGATGGATGATGATGATTTGCGGCGTGGTAAGCCTAGTTGTCATTGTGCCTATGATGAAGCGACGGCTATTCTAGCAGGCGATGCGCTACAAGCTTTGGCCTTTCAATTGCTGACTCAAGCCGATGAACCCATCTCGGCTCAGCAACGTCTACGCATGATTCAGCAGCTGAGTATCGCTTCCGGTTCACGCGGCATGGTGGGTGGGCAAGCGATTGATTTAGCGGCAGTTGGTCAAGCCCTAACTGAGCTTGAGCTTGAGCAAATGCATATCCATAAAACTGGGGCTTTAATTCGTAGTTCAGTCCTGTTAGCGGCTTATGCTGCACCGGCTTTAGTTGAGCGGCAGCTGATACAACTGGATCATTATGCCAAGTGTTTAGGCTTAGCGTTTCAAGTTCAAGATGACATCTTAGATATAGAAAGCGATACTCAGACTTTGGGTAAGACACGTGGTGCTGATGCGGCAGCTGGCAAACCGACTTATCCTTCAGTGATGGGAATGAGTGCGGCTAAGCGCAAATTAGATGAATTATATTTAGAAGCAGTCGCTGCTTTAGAGGGGTTGAATGCCCCTTTATTATTGGAAATCGCTGAGTTTACCGTTAAACGGGTGCGGTAAGTGTTAGCCAACCCTTACTGCTAGTAAAATTATTCGTATTGAGTGAGGTCGCGCATGCTTGAATCTATCCAGTCGCCAGCTGATTTGCGCCGTTTGGAAGCGGATGCCTTGCCTGATCTCTGTCAAGAAATTCGTGATTTTCTTCTCAGCAGTGTTTCGACAGGTGGTGGGCACTTTTCGTCTAATCTAGGTACAGTTGAACTTACGGTTGCCCTGCATTATGTCTTTAATACCCCGCAAGATCGCCTCGTTTGGGATGTTGGGCATCAAGCCTATGCGCATAAAATTCTGACGGGTCGCCGCGAGTTAATGCATAGCATTCGCCAAGCCGAGGGTTTGGCGGGTTTTCCTAAACGCAGTGAAAGCCCTTACGATACCTTTGGGGTGGGGCATTCGAGTACTTCGATTGCAGCGGCATTAGGGATGGCATTAGCCGCTAAGCAAAAAGGCGAAGCTTGGCAAGCGATTGCTGTGATTGGCGATGGGGCAATGACAGCGGGTATGGCTTATGAAGCGCTCAATCATGCAGGTGATTTGGATGCGGATTTGTTGGTCGTTCTGAATGATAACGAAATGTCGATTTCACCGAATGTGGGTGCCTTACGTAAATATCTGACGCGGTTACTCTCAGGGCGTATGTATTCGAGCATGCGCGAGAATGGCAAGAAAGTCTTATCCAGTAGTAAATCGCTTTCCAAACTTGCCAAGCTCACGGAAGAGCATATGAAGGGCATGGTGCTACCCGGTACTTTGTTCGAGGAAATGGGCTTTAAATATTATGGCCCGATTGATGGGCATGATGTGAGTGAGATGGTCAGCGTGATGCGCAATCTCAGTCAGATTAAAGGCCCACGCTTGCTACATGTGATCACGCAAAAGGGCAAGGGTTATGAGCCAGCTGAAGATGATCCTTGTACTTATCACGGGGTTACACCGTTTAATTTAAAAACAGGCTTGGTGGCAGGTAAAAAAGCGGCAACGCCCACTTATACCGAAGTGTTCGGGGCTTGGTTATGTGATATGGCGGCTCTTGATCAGCGTTTGGTAGCGATTACCCCTGCGATGCGTGAAGGCTCGGGTTTAGTCAAATTTGCAGAGCAATATCCCGAGCGTTATTTTGATGTGGGGATTGCTGAGCAGCATGCCGTCACCTTGGCGGCTGGTTTAGCCTGCGAGGGTATGAAGCCGGTGGTGGCGATTTATTCAACTTTCTTGCAACGTGCTTATGATCAGTTGATCCATGATGTGGCCATTCAGAATTTACCGGTGGTGTTTGCGATTGATCGTGCGGGTTTAGTGGGCGCGGATGGCCCGACACATTCGGGGAATTATGATCTGTCTTATTTGCGCTGTATCCCGAATATGTTGGTGATGACGCCCGCCCATGAAGATGAGTGTCGGCAAATGCTATTTACCGCTTTCCAGCAAAAAGGACCCTGTGCGGTACGTTATCCACGAGGTAAAGGCATTGGCGTGTTACCCGAAAAAACAATGCAGGCTTTAGCCATTGGTAAAGGCGAGTTATTGCGTGAAGGGCACTCAGGCATTGCTATTTTATTATTTGGTTCTTTACTGGCTGAGGCTCAGCAGGCTGCAGATAGTTTAGATGCGAGCTTGGTGAATATGCGGTTTGTTAAACCCTTAGATGAAAGCCTGATCCAGACAATGGTAAAAAGCCATACGCTACTGGTGACCTTAGAGGACAATGCGGTGCAAGGTGGGGCAGGTAGTGCAGTCAATGAGTATTTGACTCGGGCGGGCCTTACCGTGCGGGTACTGAATCTAGGCATTCCCGATACTTATATTGAGCATGCCTTGCGTGAACAGCAATTGGTTGCTTGTGAATTGGATGCGGCCAGTTTAATACGTCGTATTCGTGCTAGCTATGCGCCTAAACCAGAGGTTCAACCTAAGCTGATGGCTGTACCCCGTCAAGTAGCGCATTAACTGGCTATTTCGGCGGAAGTTGCCTCAAAAAAATGCTGCCGATGCGTATATACTCCAGCTAGGGTGTGCTCTTTAAGCGGCCAACGCTTTTCTTTTTTTAGGAGTTATCATGAAATTTCTGCTGGGTTTCTTTAGCCTGAATTGGCTAAGGGTGTTCGATTTCTTAGCGCCTTTAGCGATTCGTCTCTTATTAGCACCGATTTTCTGGGTGGATGGGGTCAAGCGCTTAGGTTTATTTAGTGCTGCTGATTTTGTTTGGTATAACCCTTTGACTTGGTGGAACCAAGAGGCTTTTATGGCTGGTGCGAGTGCGATGAATGACACGATCTTAAGTGGCTTGGGGGCGACAGGTTCAGCGCTGGTGGGTGGGCTTGAAGTCGCTGGGGCTATTTTATTGATTTTAGGTTTTGCAGTGCGGTGGATCGTCTTAGGTCTGTTCGTAGTCGTGGTTGTTTTAGGCTTACAAGCGGTCGGTGGCTTGACTGGGGTTGGGCCTGCGGCTAAACAATTCTTCCTTGAACATGGTTACACCACGCTGGGTTCGACACCCTTTGCTTTATATACCACGTATTTTGTGCTGCTCCTCACGCTATTTTTTATGGGGGCAGGGCGTTGGTTTAGTTTGGATTGGTATATCTATCGTAATTTTGCTCGTAAAGTGGAAAATGCAGAGGCTGCTCGGCATGATCCGTTTGAGGTTGATGCCACCGATGAGCCGGGTTTAAGAACGAGAATGAATAAAGTTTAAGTTTTGTAAGTAAACTTAGGCTGGTTGGCCTAAGCAAAATAATCAGGTTTAAGGCTGCTGCTTCGGCAGCCTTATTTTTTTCAAGTGTTTAGTGATTGATCCTTAAATCTTTTCAAGTTCTCTCCATACTTTCTCAAAGCTCTTTTCAGGTTACTGCCAATTCCCTTAATTTTTACCAGTTATCTTAAGAATTTGAACGGCAAAGAGTAGCGATATTGTCGTCTTACCAATGAATTTTTGATGATAGTCCTGCTGACTGATCACCGATACTTCAGTCTAAATCAAGGAAAGATCAATATGCGTAATTTAATCAATCATAGACCTACTCAGCCAAGCTCTAATCATTTCAAAAATGCAGCTGGTTTAGATACCCCACTCACGAATAGTTTTGCAGTCCAAAATCTGACAGGCGTCGATAGTTTTGCAACTAGTTTCCGGGGGGGTAATGGCAATCATCCAATTTTTAATATTCTACTGAATTTTTTAATCGAACTACTGAAACAACTGTTGGAGCAAATCAACCAACAGCAACCGCAAGAATACCGCAGTGCAGACGGTAGCGGAAATAATCTACAAAACCCTGATTGGGGTAAACAAAATACCTCGCTATCAAGGCTAGCTCCTAAAGATAGTAGTCGTGAACCGGGTGGCTCCACAGAAGTTAATTTGCCGAGCGCTCGTGAGGTGAGTAATGCCGTCGCGGCGCAAACAGAAAGCACGGCGAATCGTAAAGGTTTAAGCGATATTTTCTGGATGTGGGGTCAGTTCTTAGACCATGATATGTCCTTAGTACATGCTAATACGGGTGTGGGTATGGGGATTCCTGTCCCTGCAGGTGATCCCTATTTTGATCCGCAGGGGACGGGTACCGCCACGATTCCAGTAACACGCAGCAATTCAGTAGTCGATGCCAACGGGATTGCCCAACAAACCAATAGCATTACAGCTTATCTTGATGGTTCTAATGTGTATGGCTCAGATCAAGCGACGGCTGATGCTTTACGCTCTTTTGCAGGGGGTAAATTAAAGACCAGTGAAGGTAATTTACTACCGAAAGATGCCAATGGTGCTTTTATCGCAGGTGATGAGCGTTCTAATGAGAACCCTGCTTTAACCTCGATGCACACCATTTGGATGCGCGAGCATAATCGAATTGCGGATGAATTAGCGGCGAATCATCCTACTTGGTCTGATGAAAAGCTTTATCAAGAAGCGCGCCGGACGGTGGTCGCAGAAATCCAAGCAATTACTTATAACGAGTTTCTACCCAATTTATTAGGTGAAGATGCCTTAGCGACTTATCAAGGCTATGATCCAATCCAAAACGCAGCGATAAATAACGAATTTGCCGCCGCTGCCTTCCGCTTCGGGCATACGATGCTTTCCCCGACTTTATTGCGTTTGGATGAGAATGGTAATGAGCTGGCTGAGGGCAATGTCGCTTTACGGGATGCCTTTGGCAAACCCAGTTTAGTCACTGAATCCGGTATCGAACCTTTCTTGCGAGGCGGTATGTCTCAAACGGCTCAAGCCTTTGACCCGATGGTGATTGATGATGTGCGCAATTTCTTATTCGGTCAACCCGGTGCGGGTGGCTTAGATTTAGTGGCTATCAATCTGCAGCGCGGACGTGATCATGGGTTGGCAGGTTACAATGATGTGCGGGAGTCTTTGGGGTTATCACGGATTGAAAGTTTTGATGATCCTATTTGGCAAGGCGATTTTGGGCAGAAATTAGCACAAGTTTATGATAGCCCAGATGAGGTCGATTTATGGGTGGGTGGTTTAGCAGAGAAATACACGGGTGATTCTTTGGCAGGTGAAACACTGACCACTATTTTGACTCAGCAGTTTGAAGCTTTACGGGATGGGGATCGCTTCTGGTATGAAAATCAGTTCTCAGGTCAACAGTTGCAGGACTTAAATAAACTGACTTTAGCCGAGGTGATTCAACGCAATACGACGATTCAAAATGTTCAAGACCATGCTTTCTTAGCATCTAATCTGCATTTACAGGCACAAACCACTGGTCAAGCCGCAACAGCCGCCGCTGAACCTATGATGGCGACCGCAAGAGGTGCTGCTCCAGCGACTACAGCAGTAGAGCCTGTGACTACACCTGACCCCGAGCAAATTCGCTTATTGCAAGACGCATTAGCCAAAGGTTTATTAGGTTAACTGAGCATCAACGAGCAGGGCGGGTTACTTGCCCTGTTACTCGCTTAAGGCTTACTAGCGTAGTGCTTTTAAGCCTGCAGTTATCCCCATTAAGGATAAAGGTAAGTCGACAGGACGTTTATGCGGGGTGGATAAATAGCTCAACTGTGCCGTTTGACCGCGTTGAAATTGCTGCAGAATGCTGGCGGTGAGTTGAAAGCTCGCCGTACAGCGTTGTTGCGTGCATGAACCTTTAAAGCGTGTAATCGGGCCTTGGTTCATACTCAAAGTAAAGCCTGCGGCGAGGTGAATATTCGGTGGCAATTCAAAAGCCATACTAGGCAGGCTTTGTCCCGGACGGTAGCCAATCACGCTAATCATGACCTTTTGCTCACCATCTTGGAGGACTTGTTCTAAATAGCAATGGCGACCTTGTCCTTGGGCTAGGCTTTGACAATTGCCACCCCAATCTTGAAAACGTTTACCCTGAATAGTGCCTGCAGCAAAGGCTTGTGTGCTCAATACGAACAATGAAAACAAGCCAGCAGTGACTAGCCCGATTGGATGGAAGCCCATGTTTTATCTCCTATTTTTTATAATACTAGGGCTAGTTTAGCATGTTTTATTCCAAGAGCGTGAGGCTATCAAAAGCATCCATTTCACCCATTTCATTGCCTGCGCCATCGTATTGTTTTGCGCGGCCAAGGCTTACTTGCACTTTCTTTTGCAGAAAACTTGCGGGCATTTCTGCCACTTCATTCCAGCTAGCGCATTCTGGTGCAGTGCATAAGGCCACATGATCTTTGCCTTGTTCATCTTTCACCGTCAGATAGCAATTATCACCGCATTCATAGCTTGCAATCGTTCCGACTAAGGTCTGGCCAGTGGGTGTTGCGGTTGTTTCAGGATCAGTCGCAGGCTCGTTCGGCTGTGGGGTAGTTGATGAGGGGGGCGGTTTAGTCGTATCAGGTCGATTGGCAACTAAATTGATCAGCTCACTTAAGCGTGCAGCATAGCTATTCGTGAGGCAGTCAACATCAGTAGCACACAGATCACGAGATTTAAGCCAGTTGAGTTGGGCAGTTTTTAAGGCTTTGGCATCAGCACTAGTCGCTGCTGCTTTATTGAAGCTGAGGACTAAAATCTCATCTAAATCTGAAAGGCTGGTGGTGTTACAAATTGTTTTTTCTGCATCGGTTTTGGCTTTAGTGCAATCAAAACCCGCTGCATAGGCAGTCAGTGGTAGGCAAGCACTGAGGCTCAGGCATAAAATGAAGCGTTTCATCAGGTTTCCTCGCTGTTAGCTTGAAACGGTGGCGTGATTTTAGCAAATTAGCACTCAATCAATCTAAGGTTAGTGTAGTGTAGGCTGGAGACTTAACGTGGTCTTAGCCTAGTTTTGCTGGTTTTTTGCTATCTAAATACAAGTATAAACTTAAAATTTGTACCAAAATCACTGAGCTTGCGAACAAATATAAACCATAATGGACGGTAATATTGGCTAAAGCCCCTAGTTTCACGGCTACAAATAATAGGGCAACGACAAACACATCGAGCATCGACCATTTTCCCCAAACCGCTAAAACTTGCAAAAAACGTCGATGCCGTAATTGATAAGCTTCCGGGCTATTGGCTACTAGCGCTAAGCCGAAAATTTTGACTAAAGGGGTGAGAATGCTAAATAAAAATAGAAAAATGAATAGGAAATGCTCGCCTTGCAACCAGAGGTCATATAAGCCGGAATAGAGTGAAAACTGATTTTTAAATATCCAAAATTTTTCTAATTCCATCAAGGGCGCAAATACCCCCGTCGCAAATAGGCAGATCGAGACTAGCAGCCCCAGATTAATCAACCAGCGCGCTATCAAATTCACGGACCATCCTTTCATTAACTAGAGGTACTTATGGTAGAGCTTGAGCTGAGCTTGAGAAAGCATTTTTCCAGCCGAGCCTGTTTGCGTTATGATCCTTATTTAAACGAGTTGAGGATCAAGCCATGCGAATTTTGCACACTATGCTTAGGGTCGGGGATTTAGAACGCTCTGTAAACTTTTACACGCAAGTGCTGGGGATGCGTGAGTTGAGTCGGCAAGATTATCCCGCCGGTGAATTTACTTTAGTTTTTTTAGGTTATGGTGAGAAATCCCAAGCGACTGTGCTGGAGTTAACCTATAACTGGGGGGTGGCTGAATATGAGTTGGGTACGGCTTTTGGGCATATCGCGATTGAAGTGCCGGATGTGTATGCAGCTTGTGAAAAGATGCGAGCAGCAGGGGGCACCATTATTCGGGAAGCAGGCCCGATGAATGCAGGTTCAACCATTATTGCTTTCTTAGTCGATCCTGATGGTTATCAAATCGAACTGATTGGTCAAAAGCCTTAGGGTTTGCAACAGGTATGCAAAGCCCTTTTTCGATCACTGTTTTTGCGACAACGGGCGATCCGCAAGGGATTCGTCATGTGGATAAATCAAATTGGTCAGGTTATGGCGTAGTTTTTTCCAAAGAGCTGTTTGCGCATTTGAAATACGAACCCGGCTTTAATCAAGCCGGTGTTTATGTCTTAGTGGGCAATGCAGCTGAGGAAACTATTTATATTGGTGAAGCTGATCCACTCGGCGAGCGTCTGCGCAAACATGTCGCGAATAAAGAAGGCTGGGATTGGGGGATTTATTTTTTCGATCAGAATCATAAGATCGGTAAAACTGAAGTCCAGTTTTTAGAGCATGCTTTGGTCAGTCTGGCGCAGCAATACAATCGGGCAGTACTGTTAAATAAAAATACGCCTTTGTCTCCCACCATGTCACCGGTTGCTCGTGCCACGGCACAAGCCTTCTTTGCGGATATGCTGTTGATTTTGCCGATGTTGGGGATTAATGCTTTTACCCCACCTAAGCCTGAGGACAAACTGACTGAATGGCAAAGACGCCTATTAGCCAGCCAACAGCTGACACTAGAGGCTTTTGATACCCTCGTCGTGCCAGTGAAAGAAGAGGGCATGCAGCAGCGTTTTCTGGAGGCTAAGCAATGGTTTGCAGTACGGATTCAGCAAAAGCATTTGCACAAGCTTAAGCATTTAGCGGCTTATCAAGTTGCTCCGGTCAGTGCTATTACGCATATTGCAGATATTGAAAAAATCGAGCCGTATGAAAATACGGGCAAATACCTGATTAGTTTTCGCCAGCAAGCCAGCATGATCAAGCCTGTTCTACGCCGAGAGGGTTGCCAGCTGTCTATGCAAACCCCACGCTATGCGCTGCGTGATACGATTTTAGCCGCAAAATACCTTGATCAAATTTGGCGCTGAGCCTTGTTGGATTTGAGCACCATCGCGTGCATCAGCTCTTTATTATTCAGCAGAGGCAGGACTTTATCTGGGGTATCAATCAGTGGATTGCGAATACCTAAGCGCCCATAAACCCACTGGTTATAAGCGATTTCCCAAGCACTTGGCGCATCAATCTTCGCCCAATGCACTAGCTTATCAATATGGCGCTCATACAGTTCATCAATGCCATACACTAAGAGCATATACAATAAGGCCCGCGCTACATCGCCCCGATTACGCGAAGGAATCACCCACTCGTGTTCGGCATCAAACCCGGTACTATCAAAGGTTTCTGGGTGTAAATCCAGATTGAACGGGCGCACGATTTTATCGCCATCAAAATCAAAGGCAAAATTTGAGCGCTTCGCGTTCAAACCGCGCTCAGAGGGAGCGAAATTCAGCGGATTGGTGGTTGCTCCATTTCGGACATGGCGCGGTTGATGGGTATAGGCTAAATAGCGATCCAGAAAATCAAGAGGGATAATATGCTCGATACTATGCTGCTGCTTTTGATACAGTTCATCGACGGGCGAGCTGCCATAGATTGAAGGAATCCAACCATAGGCGGTATCAAAGAAGAAAGACCAAAAATTATCCCATTTATCTGCACTGCTCCATTGCCGGAAGTGTTTGCTGGATTGATAGATACCCCCTGCTAAATCAATAAAGTCTTGACGGGTGGCTAACTGCTTAGCATCTCGATACTTAATAGGGCGACCAAGTTGGGGTTCATTGGCTCGATCATGAGTAGGGATCAGTGTAATGCAAACTTGCCCATGATCTGACTGCAAGCGATTTGGTACACCATCATGGTCTAAATGCTGATTCCAGACCTGATAATCCATGACTTCAGCGACCGCACGACCATTCTGGGGATTGAGCGCATTGGAAACTAAAATGTGATCTAAGCAGCTGCCTGCACCATGATGAATATGGGTAAATGGGCGCACCGTTTGGCGGGTGGTCGGCGCAATCCGAAAGCTATCACTGAGGCGATAATCATGTAGTTTGGGGATAAAATCTTCCGGCCATGCTTCTTGCTCAATGCCACCAATGGCATAGATTTTTTCTTGCATGCTCAGAGCTTCAAACGGCGTTGAATGTTGGTCATCGTTTAAATCACCTAAAACCACAATTTGCCGTTGTCGATGGGGGGTTAGATCATGGCTGACACGGTGATAAACCAAGCTGGCCTCAGCTCCCCGTTGTAAAAGTGAGGCGACATTCGCTCGTGATAAGCGTAGCAAAGTATCTCGCCCACGTTCTTCCCAAGGAATCTCATCCTGATAACTAATATCCAAGCTAGCCGCCCGTTTAGATTTAAGGTGTAGCACATAAACCGTCACTTCGCCCAATAGCGGTGTTTCCACTTCAGCACATACGGGTAAGCGGCTAAATTGAAAACCATCGGGGAGGAAAAGTTCCGTTTGAACGGCAGGATCTAAAGGGACGCTGCGAATATTGTTTAAAGGGAAGCGTGAAGCTAAAGCGACAATCGAGCTGATAAAAACCTGAGGATCTTCTGGCAAGGTAGCGGGTTGATCGACGATCGCGAAATAAGGATAACCTACTTCAGCACATAACTGTTGCAAGGCAGCAAAGCTAAATACTTCTTGAAAGCCAATCACATCCGCATCCATCAAGCTTAAGCGTTGGCTAATCCACGCCTGCTTTTGAATCCATTCGGCTTCAGTATAGCTAGCGCGTGGTTCGCGCTTATACCAATAATACTCGGGGGCAACATATTGAAACAGATTGAAGCTAGCGAATTTCATAGGTGTTCCTACCACGATGCTCAGGCAAACTATGGTAGCACTTTTGCATCGAATACTAAGCAGGGATTGTTCAGGCTTGCGCGGCAGTTATTAGGCTACACTAGCTAAGCAATTGATATTAACCCAAGGAGCAGCATGATGAGTCAATATTCAACTTTGAATTCGATGGGTGTACAGAATCCCTTGCAGATTATTGGTTATACCCTCACTCAACCCCTCCCCGATATGGATATTTTGCGGATTCGTTATGAGCGCCCGAAGGGTTCATTTTTACCCGTGGTGCGCAGTTATACGTTTGGTCGTTCACAGCGCACTCAAGTCAGTGACGGAGCCATGAATCAAGCAGCACTGATCTTTGAAATTTCACCGGTGCTTTCCAAAGCTATTTTGGAGTTGGATTCGATTGTGCAAGCTAAACAAGACCGCAGCGAACTCAAGCTGCAAATTTTAGGTGAGCTTGAGCGCGTGCAAGAAGAGCTTAATGCCGAATTAAACAGTTTAAGGCAGTTGATTGAGCGTTTAGACTCTTAACTCATCGGCTTGCGTACTAGTAGCAAACGTAGGATGAGTAAGATCCAAGGTGTGCCATGTAGGATTAAGTCGAAGATATCAATCGGTCGACTTAAAGTACCGTGAGCGAGCATCGTGAGTTTTTCCCATACATGTGGTACTGGGAAAAAGGGTGCTAGGCCTAAGGTCAGGCAGGCGATCAGCAGTAGGGATAGTGGGAGTTTGCTGAGTAAATGACGGAGTGTTTGCATTAAATACCTATAAAAACAAGCATCAAAAATAGTCAACACTAGCTTTAAACTAGCGGGTTCAGCAAGGATTAGCATAGCCTTAGCACTTTGCCAAATGAGGGCAATGATTGAGATACTTAAGTGAGTTCTATAATTTAGAGTTTCAGGCATGTTTAAAGGCTTTACCTTAGCGCATCTCAGTGCCGGTTTTGTTGCGGTCTTAGTCGGTTATACGAGTTCAGCTGCGATTATTTTTCAAGCCGCTCATACGGTGGGGGCGACTGAGGCGCAGATTGCTTCATGGATGTGGGCTTTAGGGATCGGGATGGCGGTTTCGAGTATCTCGCTCTCATTGTATTATCGCATCCCGTTATTAACCGCGTGGTCAACACCGGGGGCGGCATTACTGGTGACGAGTCTTGCAGGTGTGTCACTGCCAGAGGCGACGGCTGCCTTTATTCTCTGTGGCGTATTGATCGCTATAATTGGCTATGCAGGTTGGTTCGAGCGCTTTATGCATTGGATTCCTTTGCCTTTGGCCTCAGCGATGCTGGCAGGTGTCTTGCTGAAATTTGGTTTGAATGCCTTTGTCTCTTTGCAGCAAGAACCCCTGTTAGTCGGTGGGATGTTGGTGACTTTCCTCTTAATGAAACGGTTATTAGCACGCTATGCTATTCCGCTTACATTATTAGTGGGTATCTTGATTGCTTGGTTCAGTGGCTTAATGGATTTAAGTAAACTTTCCTTGCAATGGGCGCAGCCAGTTTTTGTGATGCCCGCGATCCGTTTGGAAGCTTTAGTGGGGGTGGGTTTACCCTTGTTTATTGTGACGATGGCTTCACAGAATATTCCAGGGGTAGCTGTTCTCAAAGCTAATGGTTATGAAGCACCGTTGTCTAAAACCATTGGCTTGACAGGATTAACAACCCTGATTCTCGCCCCTTTTGGTGGCTATGCTTACAATTTGGCAGCCATTACCGCCGCTATTTGTATGGGTGAAGAGGTCGATAAGGATAAATCCAAGCGCTATTTAGCGAGCTTCAGTGCGGGCTTATTTTATCTGCTGGCCGGTTTATTTGGTGCGAGTATCACCAGTTTATTTTTATCCTTTCCTCAAACCTTAATTTTAGCGATTGCGGGTTTTGCTTTAATTGGCACGATTGCGAATAGTTTACAGGCTGCCTTGGCTGACAGTGTTGAGCGGGATGCTGCACTGATTGTATTTTTGGTGACTGCTTCAGGAATTAGCTTATTAGGGTTGGGCAGTGCCTTTTGGGGCTTGATCTTTGGTTTAATCGCCCGCTTTTGGTTAGTAAAAAAGCGAGCGGTTTAGTGCAGTTTAAATGGGTAGGTTAGTTGTAACTACTCAGTCCATCCGCAAACCACCCGCCACCTTTAGCATAGCTGAGTTTTTAGGAGACTGAGTAGTTATACAGTTAGTTAAACGCTGCTTGTAAGCGCTCCAGTGCTTGCTCAATCCGACTACGAGGAGTGGCAAGATTAAAGCGTAAATAGCTTTCGCCACCGCTGCCAAAGCTCGAACCATAGCTAGTGGCAATACCGGCTTCTTTTTGTACTTTCTCAATTACTTGCGCGGGTGTTAAGCCAGTGGCGGCGAAATCAACCCAAGCCAAATAAGTCGCTTCTAAAGGCATGGAGCGCAAACCTTGAATTTGCTGAATACCCGCATCAAATAACTGACGATTGGCATCTAAATAATCCAACAAGCTCGCTAGCCAAGCTTCACCGTGTAAATAAGCAGCAGTAGAAATTAAAATGCCAAAGCGATTCGGTGAGCTGCCTGCGGCCAGCATCGCTTGAGTAAAGCGCTGGCGCAACTCGGGATTCTCAATAATCGCATTGCCCGTTAAGCCACCTGCAATATTAAAGGTTTTAGTGGTGGAGGTGAGCATAATCAAGCGTTCCCGGATAGCAGGAGCGGCAAGAGGCATGACACAGTGTTGATGGCCTTTGAAGACTAGATCATGATGGATTTCATCGGAGACTAATAATAAATTATGCTTTAAACAAAACTCAGCCAGCTCCACTAATTCTTCCACCGACCACACACGCCCCCCCGGATTATGTGGCGAGCAGAGAATCAGCATTTTCTCATGGCCTTGTAGTTGCTGCTCTAAAGCGTTGAAATCCATTCGATACAAACCGGCTGCATCAATTCGTAAGGGGGATTCAACCACTTGACGCTGATTCGCCTTAATGGTGCGGGCAAACGCATGATAAACCGGCGTGAATAAAATAATTCCATCGTTAACTTGGGTGAAAGCTTGAATACATAAAGCCGTGCCTGCGACTAAGCCATGTACAGTACTAATCCACTCGGGATCAACCTCCCACTGATGGCGTTCTTGCATCCATTGGCAAATCGCCGCTTTATAAGCAGATTCATCCCCAAAATAACCATGCACACCTTGTTCAATTTCAGCTTTTAAAGCAGCCTTAACAGCAGGCGGGGGGCGAAAATCCATATCGGCGACCCACATGGCAAGACCTGTTTCGGGTGAAACCCCATAAAACTGCTGCATGGAATCCCACTTCATACAGTGCGTCTGGCGGCGGTCAATTAGTTCGTTGAAATTCATCTTTAAAAATCCTTGGTGACAATAAGTTTTCAGTCACTACTCATTAGACTTATTAGCTTTTAATGAGTATTGGGTTCGGTTGGATTGACTAGCCAGCACAGCACCACCCACAATAGCCGCACAAGCGATTAACACATTTAAACTCGGTTCGGCTTTACCCGCAAGCATCAGTAATACCACTGAAATCAAGGGGGCGGCATAAGACAAAACACCTAGCAACTGAATATTGCCGTGTTTCACTCCATAATCCCAAGTAAAAAATGAAATCCCAATCGAGCCAAAACCTAAACCCAGCAAACCCAACCATTCAAGATAATCTGCAGGCCAGACAGTTTGTTCAAAGAGTAGATGGCAGATTAAGCCTAATACAGCGGTCGCTCCACAGAACCAACCGACCGCATCGGTAGGGACATTTTTTACAAAACGGCTGGCTACGGAATAAGCTGCCCACCAAATAGCACAGGCAAAAGCGGCTAAGTAACCAACTAAATACTGAGTACTGAAATGGCCACTGCCACCGCCGACTAAGATCCAACAACCCGTTAAAGCGATGATGGCCCCTATGATTGAGTATTTAGTTAAACGCTCACCGGGCAATAACGCTGAAAACAGGACGATAAACAGTGGCCATAAATAAGCAATTAAGCTGGCTTGCACCGGAGGCGCTTTGGACATCGCCAAAAAATATAAAGCGTGATAACCAAATAACCCGCCCAAGCCAATCGTCCAAGCCAACCAAGGTTGGCGCGCATATTCCAAGCCAGATTTACCTTGTCGCCACCAATTGACCAGCATTAAGAAAAAAGACGCTGAAAAAGTCATTGCCAGCATTTGAAACGGAGGGATTTTGCCATTGGTTAAGCTGGTGAATAGTGCCAACATGCCCCAAAGGACAATAGAAATAAAACCGATCGCCGTAGCGCGGTTTACTGGATTCATAACACACTCCGAATTTAAAGACGTATACTTTGAGGATGCTGGATACGATTCTGCGGGTCAAGCTTGCGCTTTAACGCTTGTAGGCGTGGATAAGACTCTGCGTAGTAAGCGGTTGCCCAATTTTTTAAACCGAGATCGGGATAGTTTGCATAATGTGCTCGAATCCCTGCCTGCGTGAAGCGTGCTTGAACTTGATTCACTAAGTTTTCAGCCTTAGGCGTATCATTGGCGCGTTCGTAATAAACTTGAAATTCACCTAAATATAAGTAGTTACGATGGGGATAGGCGGCACTGCTGGTACTAAACCCATCACGAATTCGCCCCCTAAGGTATTAATCTGCAGGAGGTTTTGCCTTAAAGGAGCGGCTTGCATTTGTGTAAATAAAGCAGGTAAAACACTCTTAATATCTGCATAGCGCTGGTAATAGCCTGCTGAAACATTTTTGAAATACATAGGTTCAGTGCCACCTCGAAAGCGCTGAATGCCCCGCAAGAATTCATCTTGCTGCGCCCCTTGAACGGTGGTTGCATCTTTGCCTAATTGCCGCAAAATAGTCTGTAAGGCTGGACTGGAGCGTGCAGCTAGGTCGGTAATTAAAATCGTCAGTTGTGTGGGGCCTAAGACCCAAGAGGAATAGCAAGTGGTGGGTAGGTTTGGCATTAAAGCAAACCAGCGTTCAGCTAAAGCACTCACTTTGTTCGCTGTTAAACTGCGATATTTAAAGCGATAATTCGTAAACTGTGCCGGACTCGGGTGAGTTTTGAACTGTAGCTCAGTCACAATCCCTAAGCTACCATTATTCCCACCTTTGCAAGCCCACAGCAGTTCAGGATTATCGTTTGAGTCTAAGAGTTTGCCTTGACCGTCGACCATTTTTACGCGGGTTAGGCTGTCACAGGTTAACCCTAGGCTGCGAGAAAAAAAGCCATAACCACCCCCTAAAGTTAAACCTGCTACCCCCACTCCTGCACACGAGCCTGCTGGAATTAACCGTTTAAACTGCGCAAGATAAGCATAAACCTCGCCTAGTTTGGCACCGGGCTGGGTGATGAAGGCTTGATTGGTGGCGGTATACTTAAAGCTTTTCAATAAAGATAAGTCAACCAACAAACCTTTATTATTCAAGCTATAACCTTCAAAGCAATGCCCACCGCTTTTGACCGCAATCGGTAAGTTGTTGGCTGCGGCATACTGTATCGCAGTTTGCACACCTTGATCAGATAAGCACACGGCAATCAGGCTTGGCATTAGGTTAATGCGCTTATTGAAAATTTGCCGTCGTTGCGCATAGTCAGGGTCAGTGGGTTTGAGGAAGTACAGATGTCCAGCTCTTTGTGGCAAGCGAGTATCAGCAACTGCCCACTCTGCTTGCTGAGCCACAGGGATAGCTAAGGCCGTTAACAGGGTTTTTAAGGCCTCGCGTCGTGTCAGGTCTAACATACTGCACTCCGGGGTAAGCTAGATTACATGGGCTGTTCAGTACTCAATGCCGTTTGGCGCAATAAGCTATGCAAAATATCTTTATGTGTGATGACTCCGACTATCTTGCCCGCTTGAGTCACACATAAGGGTTGGTCGGTTTGCTCAGCCACCTCAACTACATCCTGCATCCAAGTATCATAGTCGAGGGTTTGCAGGGGATACTCTTGGTTCTGCAAGCGGAGGCTAATCGGTGTATTCGTGGCATCAAATTGCAAAATCCAGCCCTCATCTAGACTGATTTGGTCTTGAGTACGATTAAATTGTGTCAGGGGGCGCATCAGGACACCCGCATATAAAACATGCAGTGGATTAATATTGGCAACAAAACGACGCACATATTCATTGGCAGGTTTGAAAATAATATCGCGGGCAGTTCCCGCCTGAATAATGCGCCCACTTTCCATAATCACAATCTGATTACCTAACTTGAGGGCTTCATTCAGGTCGTGGCTGACGAAAATAATCGTGCGTTTGAGGGTTTTTTGTAGCTCCAGTAATTCATCCTGTAAGCGATCACGGATCAGGGGGTCGAGTGCAGAAAAGGGTTCATCCATTAATAGAATATCTGCATCAGTAGCAAAGGCACGCGCTAAGCCAACTCGCTGCTGCATACCGCCAGACAACTCATTCACTGGCTTATCCGCCCAATCGGATAGATTCACTAGGGCTAATTTTTCATTGGCAATGCGCTGCACTTCATCTTTAGGGACACCTTTCACTGCTAAGCCAAAGCCAACATTTTCACGCACTGTGCACCAAGGCAATAAGCCAAATTGTTGAAATACCATCGCAATTCGATCACGGCGTAATTCACGCAATTGACGGCTGGAGATGTTAGCCATATCGACCGTTGTGCCTTTATGTGCAATCAATAGCTCACCACGAGTCACGGGATTTAAACCATTCACGCACCGCAGCAGCGAGGATTTACCAGAGCCAGATAAACCCATCAGTACACAAATTGTACCCTCTTCAACGCTGAGGCTAGCATCAGCTACCCCTAAGACTGAGCCTGTTTCCGCGAGGATTTCACTGCGAGTTTTACCCTGATCCAGTAAAGCTGCCGCTTGTTTTTGATCTTTGCCAAAGATGACATCGACATGTTTGAATTCAACAGCAGCCATTTACGGTGCTCCTGCGGGTTGTTTGGCGGGTTGTTTGAAAAGGCGATCGAGCAAGATAGCTAAAATCACAATAGCTAAACCTGCCTCAAAACCTTTTTCAATATTCACCGTATTCAGTGCTCGTACCACGGGTTTACCCAAGCCATCCGCCCCGACTAGAGCGGCAATCACCACCATTGACAGCGAGAGCATAATGCATTGAGTCAAGCCCGCCATAATCGTTGGCATCGCATAGGGTAATTCAATCCGCCAAAGCAATTGATGCTTGGAGCAACCAAAGGATTTGCCCGCTTCAATTAAGGTATTCGGCACACTCGAAATCCCCAGCCAAGTCAAACGTACCGGCGCCGCCAATGCAAAAATGATGGTCGAAATCAGCCCAGGCACAACGCCCAAACCAAATAAAATCAAGGTCGGGATCAGATAGACAAAGGTCGGAATCGTCTGCATCAAATCCAAAATTGGCCGTAGGATGGTATACAGCAGAGGATGATGTGCCGCTGCAATTCCTAGCGGCACACCAATCAACATACAGAACAAAGTTGCGTATAAAACTAACACTAAGGTTTCTAGGGTTTCCTGCCAATAGCCTAGATTGATAATCAGCAGTAAGGACAAGACCGCAAAAGCCACCAAGCCCCAACTGCGATGCAACCACCAAGCTAAGCCAGCAATGCCTGCAATCAGTAGCCAAGCTGGTAGCCAAACTAAAGCTGCCGTTGTTCCATTGAGGATAGTTTCCAGTACCATCGACAAACTATCAAAAAAGCCAGCCGCCTGTTGATTGAGGAGGTCAACACCTTGGCCTAACCATTTACCAATCGGCAATTTATGTTCTGTGAGCCAATCCATAGAAACCTACCTTGGTGTTTGGTTTAGAGTTCCAGTGCTTTTTTCACAGCCTCTGCAGCATCCTTACCCTCTTTGGTTGTGACACCCTCTAACCAAGGCTTGACTGCATCAGGATTCTTTTTCAACCACTCTTTGGCGGCCTCATTAGCTTCTTTTTTCTCATCCAAAATCGCGCCCATGATTTGGTTTTCCATCGGCAAAGTGAATTTCAAATTGCTAATCAGTTTGCCAACGTTCGGACATTCTGTGATGTAGCCTGCCCGCACATTGGTGTAAATGGTGGCACCCCCTAAATTCGGGCCAAAGACCTCATCGCCCCCCTCTAAATAAGCCAATTCAAATTTAGAATTCATAGGATGTGGTTCCCAACCCAAGAATAACACCCCTTCTTGGCGCTTAATGGCGCGCTCAACTTGGGCGAGCATGCCTTGCTCGGAGGACTCGACTATTTTGAAAGATTTAAGGCCAAATTTGTCGCCATCAATCATGCCTTGGATTAAACGGTTACCATCATTGCCCGGCTCGATACCATAGATTTCACCGTTTAAGTCATCTTTGAATTTGGCAATATCCGCAAAGTTTTTTAAGCCTTTGTCATATAAATATTTAGGCACTGCCAAAGTGTATTTCGCACCTTCTAGATTAGCGCCTAAGGATTCGACGGTTTTATCGTCCAAGTAAGGTTGGATGTCGGCTTTCATGGTCGGCATCCAGTTACCTAGAAATACATCAATATCTTTATTCTTTAAGCTGGCATAGCTAACCGGGACAGAGAGTACTTGGGAGCTGGGTTCATAACCTAGTGCAGTCAGCAAAGTTGAGGCCAGAGCAGTGGTGGCAGTGATGTCAGTCCAGCCCACATCTGCAAAGCGTACTTTGCTGCAAGTTTCTGGTTCAGCTGCTTGCACACCGACTCCCCAGGTAGCTGCAAGGATCAAGGCAACTGTACTCAGTTTTTTCAAACGCATATATTCCTCCTAAGTGACGATTATTGGTCTGCTAATGCAGGATTTTTAAACCTAACATTCTCCTCTAACAGCAGTTTATACTTGCCAGCATGAAAAGCAATCCAAACCAAATTCAAACCAAATTCAAACTACAGAGCAGGAAAACCTATGTCTTACTCAAGCCCACACCGCCTTTATATCGGCGGTCAATATCAAGAGGCTAGCTCTGGCGAAACCTTTGACTCGATTAATCCAGCGACCGGTGAGGTATTAGCCACTGTTCAACAAGCCTCTGTCGCCGACGTGGATAAAGCCGTGCAAGCTGCTGAAGCTGGATTTTTAGAGTGGTCAAGCTTGAGTGGTATGGAGCGTGGACGAATTTTAAATCAGGCGGTGGCCTTATTACGGGCGCGTAACGACGAATTGGCTTGGCTAGAAGTCCAAGACACAGGCAAGCCTCTGCAAGAGGCACTTGCTGTCGATATTGTGACGGGTGCGGATGTGATTGAGTATTATGCAGGCTTAGCCGCTAGTATTCAGGGTAGTTATCAAGATTTAGGCAAGGGTAAGTTTTTCTATACCCGTCGTGAGCCTTTAGGCGTTTGTGCGGGGATCGGTGCTTGGAATTATCCGATTCAAATCGCCTGTTGGAAATCAGCAGTAGCCTTGGCTTGTGGAAACTCAATGGTCTATAAACCCTCCGAACTTACCCCATTATCTACCTTGAAACTGGCAGAAATCTATACGGAGGCAGGTTTACCTGCGGGTGTTTTCAATGTGGTGCAAGGTGATTATCGGGTGGGGACGGCTCTAACCCAGCATCCACAAGTGAAAAAGGTATCCTTCACGGGGTCAACGGCGACGGGTAGTAAAATTCTTACCAATACAGCCAGTAGCATCAAAGAAGTCACCCTTGAGCTAGGGGGTAAATCGCCTTTGATCATTTTTCCTGATGCTAAACTAGATAATGCGGTGCATGGCGCTTTACTTGCTAATTTTTATACCCAAGGCGAGGTGTGTACACATGGGACTCGCGTGTTTGTGCACGAAAGTATTTATGACGAGTTTTTAGAAAAAACCGCTGCTATCACCCAATCAATGGTGATTGGCGACCCAACTCATCTACAAACCCAAGTAGGTGCTTTAGTTTCAGCGACTCATCTACAAAAAGTTTTGCACTATATTGATTTAGCCAAAAAATCCGGGGCGCGTTTAGTGTGTGGGGGTGAACGTGAAACGGCGAAGGGTTTAGATAAAGGTTATTTCGTACAGCCGACTATTTTTGCTGATTGTACGGATGAGATGCCACATACCCGCGATGAAATTTTTGGCCCGGTGATGTCCGTACTCAAATTCAAAGATGAAGATGAAGTCATTCAGCGGGCGAATAATACCCACTATGGCTTAGCAGCCGGCATTTTTACGATGGATTTATCTCGAGCGCATCGCGTGATTGCACAGCTGCAGGCGGGGATTTGCTGGATTAATACCTATGGACCCTCACCTGCAGAAATGCCGGTCGGTGGTTATAAACAATCAGGGATTGGGCGCGAGAATGGCTTAGAAACCCTTAAACATTATACGCAAGTGAAAAGTGTGTTGGTAGAATTGGGTGATCTACCTAGGCCGTATTAAGGCGGGTTTTCGGGTAGTAGAAAAAAAGACGCCCTGTCAAAAGACAGGGCAAGCGAGGGAGTAAGGTCTATGAAAAACAACGAAAAAATAACGAAAAAGCAATGAAAATCTATCTAAATCTAAATTAAGAACGCCCAACAGCAATAAAGCGCTTCTCATTATCCCGCTGAATTAACATAGCGAGCGGTTTATCAGTAGGGGCTTTATCCACGACCGTTTTTAATTCATCAGGTGATTTGATTTGGGTGTTATTCACCGAAATAATCACATCACCGGTCTGTAGGCCAGCACGGCTGGCGGGGCTGTCGACACGCACTTCCCGAACGACCACACCATCCGTACCGATATTAGCATCCTTGCGTTCTTGATCAGTTAATCCTGCCACCGCTAAGCCTAAGGCACCTGTGCCTTCCGTACTGTTCTGAGCCAGTTCTTGAGCTTCACCAGCGTCTTTATCTGCGAGCTTCTCAATCGTTACATTAAGCATCTTCTCAGCACCATTGCGTAGCACTTTTAAGGGAACAGTGCTACCGATGCCAGTCGTACCCACTAACAAGGGTAAATGATCTGCCGAGTTCACTTCAGTATTATTGAAGCCAACAATAATATCGCCAGCTTGTACACCGGCTTTATCTGCTGGACTAGCGGGCAGTACGCTAGCTACTAAAGCACCTTGCGGTTTATTCATTGAGAAAGAGTTAGCTAACTCTTGATCTAGGTTCTGGATTTGCACCCCCAACCAACCACGACTCACGACCCCAGCCGTTTTGAGCTGCTCAGTAATATTCTTGACAAGGTTAACTGGAATGGCAAACGAGATACCCATATAGCCACCACTGCGACTATAAATCTGTGAGTTGACCCCGACCACATTGCCATTCAAGTCAAATAAGGGGCCGCCAGAATTCCCCGGATTGACTGCCACATCGGTTTGAATGAAAGGCACATAAGTCCCATCCGGTAAACTACGAGAGAGTGCACTTACAATCCCTTGAGTTGCAGAGTGATCTAAGCCAAACGGTGCACCAATGGCCACTACCCATTGACCCACCTCTAATTTATCAGAGTCACCCAGATTGACCATTGGTAAACCCGTTGCCTCGACTTTAAGCAGTGCCACATCACTATGTTTATCTTTACCAATGACTTTAGCCGGTAGCTCGCGCTTATCATTTAAAGTCACCTTGATTTTGCTGGCGTTATCAATGACATGGGTATTGGTAACAATATAGCCATCTTGTGAAATGATAAAGCCTGAACCCATCGCTTGTGCATCACGCGGTTGGGGCATACCACGCGGCATATTGCGGAAGAATTTCTCTAATTCTTTTGGCAGGCCTTGCCCATCTGGAAAAGCGAACATTTCAGGCTCAGCGGTTTGATTCGCTTGGTTATCCACTTCCACCGAAATATGCACGACCGCATCCCGATTATTTTTAATCAATTGCGTCAGCTGAGGTAGGGCATCAGCATGCACTACCGGAGTGGCCAGTGGAAAAGCTAGGCTACACACCAAAGCACTGGCCGCTAGTACCGAAAGTTGTTTCTTGTTAAACAGTCCAACAGGCAGTAAGTTTGACATTCAGTAAATCCTCAAATGCGTTCAATATAGGTTGATCTTGCCTGAGTCAACCTTACCGTGGATTTTCCAAATAGTTAAAAAACGTTAACCTTAAAAGACTTATTTTTAATCCATCCAATCGCTGTCATAACCTTGATTGAATTGAATACATTCATCACGGCTTGACAGAATTTCAATCCGCTCGGGTGCACCCGCTGCATCAAAAAAGACTCGGCCGATCCCACTGCCATTATATAGGCGCTGATGTCGATAGCGGCCTTCGTGTTCACTCGGGCGGCGCTGTTGAATGCGCATATGCCGCCGCCGAGTCAACCAGTTGAGCGGTGAATAACTCGCAAATAGCCAGCGATTGAGTTTATCGAAATGCTTGAGCAGTTTTTCGGGGAAAGCATTTTTAATGCCTGAAGCGGTAATTTGCCAAATATGGGGCGTTTGCTCATGGTGGCGTAAGCGCCCATCATACACAAAAGAATAGTGCACATCGCCTGACAAAATAGTGAAATTGTGCGGGGTGCGCCGATGGCGGAAAATATTTAAAATCACATTCGCTGAACCTGGATGCGCCATCCAATTTTCTGCGTCTACTATCAGCGAGCCACCAAACCAAGTAAAGATGCGCTGTACGACTTCAATCAGCTTGACCCCAAAAATAGGCGCGGGCGAGACTAAAATGACGGCTGTTTCATGGATTAATTCTTGTTGCAAATCGCTTAGCATTTCCCAATCCATCAAGCCAGAAGGATCAGCAGCGCGAGTTTCTGAGCGCCAGCGCTGAGTACGGGTATCCAAGACGACGATTTTAGGTTGGGTTGCTAAGCTATAATGCCAGCCCTCCATTTTCAGCAGCTGATCAATTAACAAATCATGTAAAGCCCCTTTGCCAGTACGAAATAAGGCTTGAATGTTTTTAATTAAAGGCTCTGGAAAACGATTAGGGGCATTACCCCAGGCTTGGCAGAGAAAATAAGCAATTAAAGCATTGCCTAAAATACGCCGTGATAAGGGGTGTCCATACGCACTTTCCTCCCAATCCCGCGATAGATTCCAGTCATCGGTGATGTCATGATCATCAAAGATCATATAGGTAGGAATACTTGCTAAAACCCGTTGTACTTTATCTAGGCCTTGGGCAAATTGTTGAATGGCAGGCAATTGTGCTTGGTAGCGCGTTAAGGCTTCGCCCTCTAAGCCGGATAAATCATTTAAATCGACTAAAGGCCATAAGCTCGGTGACCAAACCAGTAAATACATACTGAGTACTTCAGCTAAGGTCGCCAGATGATTATCCGCATTCGCTGAAGTGAAAATCGGCTTCTTAGCACCGCGCAAAATTTTCCGTAAGCCTTGCCCACCGGGGCTGGAGGGTAAAAGTTCTAGGCGGCGGTAATAGTTTTTACGATTACCATGTAGGCTACGACTGTGTTGGAGTTCAGTTTGATCCAATGATTCTTCATACAGCCCTAGTTGAGCAATCACAGTATGAATTGCATGCAACATCGGGCCTGCGACATCATCATTATAAACTTGATCGCCCGTCATGATGAGCAGTGAGGGTTGTTCGCTGGGTGTCTCTAAACGGCGGGCTTCCGCTAGTTTTTGATCAACGACGAGTAAAGCATCCCCCCCTCGATAATGCGGTTTGCGACAAGAGCCATGTAAAACTTGGGTAATTTTCGGTTTAAAGGCAAAGCGTGGGCGAGTTTCTCCGGCATAAAGAATTTGTGGCGCCGTTGTTGCTAACCAATTAAAACCCGTGTCATGTGCTAAACCAATGTCATAACTCAGCCAAGTATTTTCTGGCAAGCTTTCCGGTAGTTGGATCACTAACAGATGTAAAAAGGCTTGCCCACCCAATACGACTAAACCGGCATGATCCGCAGGGAAATCAGCTGAAGTGAGTAGCTGCTCGGCTTGATAACAATTGACCTGTAGCGTGCAGGGATGGGAGCAGACTAACCAAAGCACCAGCTGCTGTTGACTGACATGGCGTAAAATAGGACCTGCTAAAATCGAGGGCAAGGAGTTAGTGGTAGCGGCGGTTGTTGTCATCATGCACGGCAATATAGGGGTGTCAGGATTATATTCAAAGTTATCATTTTCTGTTGCCACATTAACAAATGTTCATGGCAAGCCTAAGTGTAGCTAGTTATGCTTACTCATCATGAACATATTACTGATTGAAGATGATACTCATACTGCCAGCTTTATCCAAAAGGGTTTGGCTGAAAGCGGTTATATTGTTGATCATGCTGCGGATGGTGAGGATGGTCTGCATCTTGCC
This sequence comes from Thiothrix eikelboomii, assembly GCF_900167255.1. Lineage (GTDB taxonomy): Bacteria > Pseudomonadota > Gammaproteobacteria > Thiotrichales > Thiotrichaceae > Thiolinea > Thiolinea eikelboomii. Next base: position 19,515 of record NZ_FUYB01000023.1, on the reverse strand, counting down.
AGTACCGGTCAATATGATGTGTTGATTGTCGATCGCATGCTCCCAAAGCGAGACGGCTTGTCAGTGATTCAGGCTTTGCGTACTCGTGGCTTAACGACACCGGTATTAATCCTAAGTGCTTTAGGTGAAGTCGATAATCGTGTTGAAGGCTTACGGGCTGGCGGTGATGATTATTTAGTAAAGCCTTATGCCTTTAGTGAATTGCTGGCACGTTTGCAGGCCTTGTCACGTCGTACCCAGCCCTTACAGGAGCAAACCGTATTACGCTTATTGGATTTAGAAATGGATCTCATGAAGCGTCAAGTCAAACGTGCCGGTACGGTGATCACGTTGCAGCCGCGTGAATTCACTTTGCTCGAATACTTAATGCGGCATACTGGGCAGGTCGTAACACGCACTATGCTATTGGAAAAAGTTTGGGATTATCATTTTGATCCCCAAACCAATGTGATTGATGTGCATATTAGCCGCTTGCGGGGCAAGATAGACCGCGATTTCGACCCGCCATTGCTGCACACCATTCGTGGGGCAGGTTATATGCTCTATGATCCGACGGCTGCTTAATACCACTGTTTTTCGTTTATCTCTGGTTTATGCCTTGCTGTTCAGCCTAGTGGCGGGGGCGGCGATGGCTTCTATCTATTGGGTGGCTGCGGGGCAAATCCGTGAGCAAACCGATGCGCGCTTAGCTTTGCAAAGTGATTTGCTATTGAGCCTAGTTAAAAGTAGCAACTCCCTGCAAATCTTGCGTGATGCCATTCAAACTCGGAATGAAGAGCATGATGAGCAAGGTGAGCCACATTTCTATGTGTATGCCCTTACCACCAATACCAAGTTACCCTTCACTAAAAAAATGGAGGCGGAGTATTTTACCGAAGGGGGGCGGCGCGTGTTTGGCAGCTTGATGTTTAGCGATGTGCTAGACATTGTGGATCTTGAAATCCAAGTCAAGCGGGATGCCTATGCGCGGGTTATTATCACTCGCTTACCCGGAGGTGCTCAGCTGTTAGTGGCGGCGGATATGAGCGAGCAGAATACTTTACTGCGCAAGCTCTATGAGAGCATGTGGTTAGCCGTAGGTTTAATGTTTTTATTAGCTGTAGTGGGCGGTTGGCTCATGGGTTACGGCGTGTTGCGGCGGATTGATAGCATTCGCCAAACGGCTGGTGAAATCATTAATGGTGACTTGAGTCAGCGAATGGTCGTGACGCGGCGTAATGACGAATTTGATCGTTTGAGTTTAGTGCTCAATAGCATGCTGCATCGCATTGAAAGCCTGATGAAAGCGACCCGTGAAGTGACTGATAACCTCGCACATGATTTGCGTAATCCGCTCAATCGCTTACGTAATCGCTTGGATACCAGTCGTTTCCAACCGATGGATGCGACGCATTTTCAGCAAGTTCGGCAAGATGCTTTGCAAGATGTGGATGATTTAATTAAAACCTTCAATGCATTATTGAGTATCGCGCAAGCAGAATCAGGAGTGCATCGTGATGACTGGACCTCCATTCAACTTGATCAGTTAATTAGTGATTTAGGTGAATTGTATGAAGCAGTGGCTGAAGAGGAGGGGATTCAGTTTAGCTATACCGCACAGCCCGGTTTAGTCTTGCAGGCCAATCGACATTTGATTGCACAGGTTGTGACCAATTTACTGGATAATGCCGTGAAATATACGCCTAGGGAGGGTGAGATTAAGCTGGTTGCTGAGCAACAAGGCCAGACGATCTGCATTATAGTGAGTGATACCGGCCCTGGTATTCCGGCTGAAGAGCGTGAACGAGTGTTTAAGCGGTTTGTGCGCTTAGATAATGCGCGCAGCACACCGGGCAACGGCCTTGGGCTTAGTTTGGTCAAGGCGGTTGCAGATTTACACGGTGCTCAGGTGGAGTTAGCGGATAATCAACCGGGTTTGAAGGTGATTTTGCGCTTTACTGTTTAACTAGCCCGTTTTCAGACAAAATGATTCGTACTCATTTCATAAGCGTGCACTCGTTTGCGACCCGAATAAAAATAAAGGTTTAATAAATGTGGCGCGGGTGTATCTAAGGTGCGCGCCACCCGCATGAGTGTAGATAATTTTGCTTCCTGAATATCCGCACGCATGAGTTTGTGCCAAGTTTGGCGCGAAACACCAGAGCGCTCTGCTGCTGCTGTGACTGACAAGTTCAGGGCATCCATGCGTTCTTGTATATATTCAGCTAAGTCGATTCCCGACATAACGTACCCCTCTTTCAACATATCTCCCGACAGCTGAGAGTGTTACTGTTTGTTACTGGGGCTTCAATATGGAAATTTCCACATTCTAAACAGATGCTTAAATACCCGCCTAAACGCTTAGATCAAATCCAGTAAATGTAGCTGTCCGATGAGATACATCAGCTTATCTTTGGTGATACCGCCCATCCGAGCACGTAGCTCATCCAGCATATTCGCGGCATAACGATAGGAAATACCTCGATCAATTTGCTTTAAGGAGTAACCTAAGGCCAGATGCCTAAGAATTTGAATTTCTTTAGGTTTTAAAGTTTTCAAAAAAGGTTGCACAAACATCGCTGAGGTTTTCGTATTGTGAAAGCTGATGTCGTGAAATAATTGTGTGCAACGCAGTAAGGTTTCAAGATTTTCTTGCTTAAGCTTTTGGAAACCAACATCTTTTTCTGCACTAATCACACTCATGCCACCAATGCCAGACTCAGGGCGTAGCGTCGGGATCGTGAGTGCATTACGGATGCCATACTCCTCCCGTGCGGTTTGAATCACTCTATTTTCATCACAAGTCACTAAGCCGCCCAGTTCATGTTCGCGCCAATCCATCACTAGAGGAACCTGTGCACTATGCCCTAAACGAATCGTAAAGTCCTGCTCATGAAAATTAGCTTGGGCATAGTGGCTTAAAAAGGAAGTTGGATATTCTTGGGTATGCAGAAAAATAGGTGGGAAGGTATTACTCAGTTGCCACAACACGCTCGGAAAAAAAGTATAAGTCGCCCCATCGAAGCCCAAACCCATAATATAAGTCTCATAGACGTGAAAACGCTCAGGTACCGTTTCAACCCGATACAAGTCATCAACAAAATGACCCAACAAGGCATGCTTCAGCGGCATGAGCGTTTCCTACCTCTACATATCGCAATGGGTTTGCGATTTTAATTTAACTTTGCTTTAACTGTATTTTTTTCGCAGTACTAAAAAATTCAATCCACCTTGGAAGTGCTGTTGATGACATTCTAAAACTTCAAAGCCGACTTGCTGAGTTTGCTTGATCAAATCATCCATGCTAATGAAATTAGCTTGGGGATTAGCCGCTAACTGCAAGTTATAGTCTTGAAAGGCTTGAAAATCAGGGTGAGCCACTAATTCCTTACGCGCATCTTTGGCCAGCTTAGCTAAACTTAAGCTCGGGTTAGGGCTAGCCAACACAAACTGTCCGCCTGTCACCAGCAGATCAGCAATATGTTTTAAAGTGACTAAAGGTTCAGGCCAAGAATAATAGCTTTGAATAGATACTGCTGAATCATAGAGACCCTTGGCATCTTCAATTTTACAATGTTGGACACTGAACTGTTCGCGTTCTAAAGTACTAATGACCCACTCAGCAGCTGTCACCATTTCTGCTGAATAATCAACCCCAGTATAATGGCTAACTTGTTCATTATCAGCCAAAAAAGGGGCTATTTTCGCACTACCACAACCACAGTCTACTACCTTACCGGTTAAATGCAAGCAGGCCTCGTGATAAACTGCAAGTTGCATTGAAGTGGTCACTGCCGCAAATAAACGTGCATAGCTATTCCAGTCTGATTCAGGGTAGCGGTATTTTTGTTTTTCGTTATTATCTAATGCTTTCATCAGCAAACCTTATTTTTATGCCTAATTAGGCAGGTGAATAAATAGGATCATTCGCTTTAATTTCCCATTCTAACAGGGAGAAGCAATAATCAGTGCCATAGTGATAGCCGACATCTTTGCGAATCAAATTAGCGCTTAAGGCTCGGCGATAAAAACCAATATTTTTATCTCTTGTTATAAAAATCAATGAGTTAATCGAGTTTTCGCGAGCTAGTTGATAATAAGTTCGTAAATAAGTGGGCAAAATACCGCGTGCTGAATTAGAAATCGCAAAACGGCTAGGTTCGGCTATTCGGCCACGGTGTCTCCGCAGTAAATTAATTTCCTCGTGTATGATTTCATCAGCAGGTAAACCCCTTTCGCTATCGAGTACTAAACGTCCCGTACTGGTAATATCGCCGGTTTCGTCTTCACTATATAAAATGCAGGAATAATCATCATAAGCATCATTCGCTGCATCGTGCATCGTGGGATAATATTTGCCATATTCACTTTGTCTTAGCTGCCAAATTTTTGCTAGATCCGTGCCTTCGTGCACGACTTTTAAAGGTTGTGAAATACAAGTGTATTGATAGTTTATTATGTTCATTATGGTTGGATCTCTTAAGCCTATACCGATCCAAGCGCTTGGTAAATCAACTGCATGCCTAATTATTATGCTTGATTTTATAGCACATCTAGAAAAACACACGACAAACGGTCAAGCATTCCCTGCGTGTTTTTAACAGCTTCAGCTAAACTCTTTAGGTTGGTTTAGTTCTAAACTATTGATGATAAGCGAGGAGTAAGTGATGAGCATAAAAGTCAAGCAGTCAAAGCCTTGGGTTTTGGCGGTATTCGTCGGTATGTTGACGACCCCTGTTTGGGGTGATCAATGTGAGCTGATTTCACCTGAACAAGCAGGGCAGGCCTTAGCGTTTTTAAAACCGGGTGCAACCATTGTCGAGTTTTGTGAGCCTTGTGGTGATAAGGATTTCTACTCTAAACCTCAGCAGGTGATTAAGGATATTCAAGCGGTTGCAGAGCAAGAGTATTGGGCGGTGAAGGTGAATGGCAAAGGTGTTGATTTGGCATATACCTTCGTGCGTAATACAGAAGGTTCATTCTTAAATGTCTCAAAATTAGCCAACTGCCCGTCTGACGATGTATCCGTGGGTTTTCCGGCAAGTGGTCCAGTGAAATAATTAACTAGGGGTGCGAGGCGGGATACTCTGGCTCGTGCTCACTCCGGCAATACCGCCGTCGCCTCAATCTCCACTTTAGCTCGATCTTCAATTAAAGCCACGACTTGCACCATCGCCATTGCAGGAAAATGTGCGCCTAACACTCGTTTATAGACGCGGCCAATTTCACGTAAATTCGCCAAGTATTCGCGCTTATCGGTGATATACCAAGTTAAGCGCACGAGATGCTCGGGTTTAGCTTGGGCTTCTTTTAACACTTCAACGATGTTTTTTAGGGTTTGCTCAATTTGCTCGACAAAATTGTCGGTTTCAAATTCTTGTTGGCCATTCCAACCGATATGCCCCCCTAAAAACACCATGCGGCCTTTTGCCACCACGCCATTTGCATAACCAAGCGCAGGTTTCCAGTGTTTGGGATGCAAGAAATCATGAGGGGATGCTTGCGATTCAAGGGGTGGATGCATCATTTTTACCTTTACGCTGCTTATAAAATAGTACGGACATGCCAAAGTTCAGGGAAGAGTTCCACTTCCAGCATGCGCCGCAAATAGGACACACCGCCTGTACCCCCCGTACCGCGTTTAAAGCCAATAATGCGCTCGACAGTGGTGACATGATTAAAACGCCAACGGCGGAAATAATCCTCGAAATCAACCAGCTTTTCAGCCAATTCATACAAGGTCCAATAGTGCTCAGGGTTTTGATAAACCAGTTTCCACGCTTGCATCACCGCTTCATTAGCTTGATGTGGCAGGCGCAAATCGCGTGCTAGTACGGCGGGTGGCAATGGAATATCTGCTGCCACTAAGCGCAAAGCTTCATCATATAAACTCGGTTGAGCTAATTCATTTTCTAATAGCTGTAAAATTTCGGGATGATGAGCATGGGGGCGGAGCATGGCTTCATTCCGATTGCCGAGAATATATTCGATCTGTCGATATTGATGGGATTGAAACCCTGAACTTTGCCCAAGCTGCTGCCTAAATTGAGTATATTCGCTGGGTGTCATAGTGCGCAGTACATCCCAAGCATTATTTAGCTGTTCAAAGATGCGTGCCACTCGCGCCAGCATTTTAAAAGCGTTTGGCAAGCGCCCCTCCCGCAATGCTTGGCGAGCCGCCACTAACTCATGCACCGCCAGTCGCATCCAAAGCTCTGAAGTTTGATGCTGAATAATAAATAGCATTTCATCATGCTTAGCAGTCAGTGGTTTTTGTGCCGTTAAGAGGGTGTCGATCTGTAAATAATCGCCATAGGACATACGTCCATCGAAGGTCATTTGCGCCCCTTCATGCGCTGGGTCATAAGGAGTCTTCATGTCACAGCTGCCTTTTGTTGATAGGCGGGTTGATCCCATAAGCGTTCATTTAACACTTTGGCCAAGATCTTAACGGCTTGTTTCACCTCAGTTTCATCAATATACAAAGGAGTGAAACCGAAGCGAATTAAATTGGGTGCACGGAAATCGCCGATAACGCCATGAGCAATCAGTGCTTGCATCACGGCATACCCTTGTTCACAGCGGAACGAGACTTGTGAACCGCGTTCGTGGGGATTACGTGGGCTAGCGAGCGGTAGGCTCGGGCAGTGTGCTGCCACTAATTGAATAAATAGCTCGCTCAAGTGAATCGACTGGCTACGCACTTCTGCCAAGGTTACTTCATCCCAGACATCTAAGGCTGCTTCTAAAACCGAGAGCGCCAGCACAGGTGGTGTACCCACCCGCATACGTTGAATGCCTGCCGCCGGCTGATAGCCAAGATCAAAGGCAAAAGGTGCTAGATGCCCCATCCAACCCGATAAAGCGGGTAGCGCCAGATCAGCATGTTGAGGGGCAACATAAATAAAGGCCGGTGAGCCAGGGCCGCCATTCAAATATTTATAAGTACAACCAATAGCAAAATCAGCTTTTGCCTCGGTTAAATTCACCGGAACTGCACCTGCTGAATGGGCCAAATCCCAGATCGTAATAACACCATGCTCATGCGCTTTTGCGGTTAATCGCTGCATATCGTGCATGCGCCCACTGCGATAATCGACATGAGTGAGCATGAGTACTGCCACCGTCTCATCAATCAAGGCTTCGACAGTTTCAGGCTCAGGGGTCTTGAGCAGATGGCCTTGACCGAGCGATTTCAGTAAACCTTCTGCCATGTATAAATCAGTTGGGAAATTGCCACTATCCGATAAAACTATTTTGCGTTCTGGATTGAGTGCCAGTGCAGCAGCTAAGGCTTGATAGACCTTGATGGATAGTGTATCGCCCATTACGATGGTGTTATCAGCTGCACCTAAGAGTTTAGCGATCCGATTACCTACTCGGCGCGGTTGCTCAAACCAACCTGCGGTATTCCAACCGCGAATCAATTGCTCACCCCATTCTTGCTCAAGGACTTTATCTAAATGTGCACTCACATTGATCGGTAAAGGTCCCAATGAGTTGCCATCTAAATAAATTATCCCTGCTGGAATTTTGAAATAGGTTTTAGTTTTTACAAAGTCCGTAGTGGTCGCCGCTGTCGGTGGGCGTAATTTAAAGCGCTGAATCTTGCCAGTAGCGGTTTTTGGTAAAGCCTCTGTAAAGATAATGGAGCGTGGGTATTTATAAGCTGCGATGGTCTGCTTCACATGGTCTTGTAGGATTTTGATGGTAGTAGCATCACGAGGCAGATGCGCCTCTAAGACAACATGCGCTTGTACAATAAAGCCACGCTCTGGATCAGGCGCACCAACTACCGCACATTCAACAACATACGGATGTGCGAGTAGGGCGGCTTCTACTTCCGGGCCAGCAATATTATAGCCAGCAGAGATAATCATATCGTCATTGCGTGCTGCAAAATGGAACAGGCCGTTTTCATCTTGAATGAAGGTGTCACCGGTGATATTCCAACCTGCCTTCACATAATTGGCTTGGCGCTTATCAGCTAGGTAGCGACAACCCGTTGGGCCACGTACTGCTAAATGCCCCGGTTCACCGCGTGCTAGCTCCTGCAGATGCTGATCCACAATTTTGGCTTCATACCCAGAGACTGGATAACCGGTTGAGCCTGCTTGTGCCGAGTCAAAACGATTGCTGATAAAAATATGCAGCAGCTCAGTTGAACCAATCCCATCAAGAATGGGTTTACCGGTTTTACGTTGCCATTCAGCAAATACCGGTGCTGGCAAAGTTTCCCCAGCAGAAACGGCACAACGTAAAGAGGATAAATCCGCACCTTCATCCATCGCCCGCATCATTGCCCGATAGGCCGTGGGTGAAGTGAAGCAAATAGTCGCCTTATAGCGTTCAATAATCTCGATCATATTGGGCGGAGATGCGGTTTCGAGCAATGTAGCCGTTGCCCCATACCGTAAGGGGAAAATCGCTAAGCCACCCAAACCAAAAGTAAATGCTAGTGGCGGAGAGCCAACAAAAATATCTGCTGGTGTTACACCCAGTACTTCTTTGGCATAGCTATCCGCAATAATTAGCAAATCGCGGTGGAAATGCATCGTCGCTTTAGGTTCACCCGTTGTACCTGAGGTAAAACCGAGCAAGGCAACATCATCTCGCCCGGTTTGCACGGAGGTGAATTTGACCGGTTTGCTTAAAGCCGCCCGATCCAGCTCAGCATCATGATTCGCGGTACCATCAAAGCCGACGACATATTTTAAATAGTGACTGTTTTTGGCACATTCGGTGAGTTCATCCATTAAGCGCGTATCGCACAGAGCATGAGTAATCTGTGCTTTATCAACGATCTGTTTTAGCTCACCTGCACGTAGCATGGGCATGGTATTCACGACCACAGCACCTGCTTTGGTGGCAGCTAACCAGCAAGCGACGAGGGCTGGATTATTGGCAGAACGGATCAGAATACGATTGCCGGGTTGGATACCTAAGTCTTCAATTAAGACATGGGCGAGGCGATTCGTCCAATCCGCCAGTTCTTTATAAGTGCGTTGCCGACCATTGCCAATCAAGGCAATCTGATCACCAAAGCCTTGTTCAACCATCTTATCTGTAAGTTCTACCCCTACATTCAGATATTCCGGGTATTGAAACTGATCGAGCAAAAATATCGGTTGTTGGTCTTCGGGTGGCAAATGGTCGCGGGTGAAACTGTCTAGGTGGCCTGTGGGTCCAAGCATCACGATCCTCCTTGCTCAAAATTAAGCAATGTTTGGCGAGCTATGACGGTTTTTTGTACGTCCGATGCACCTTCATAGATTCGCAAAGCGCGAATTTCTCGATAAAGGCTTTCGATAATTCCGCCTTTGCGTAAGCCGTCACCGCCGTGTAATTGCACCGCCATATCAATCACTTGCTGGGCTGTTTCGGTGGCAAAGAGCTTAGCCATTGCCGCCTCACGGGTAACACGGGCAGCGCCTTGATCTTTCGTCCAAGCCGCGCGATAAATCAATAAAGCGGCGGCATCAATATTCAAAGCCATATCGGCGAGATGCCCTTGCACCATCTGTAAATCAAACAAGGGTGCTCCAAATAATTCTCGCTGTTGGCTACGTGCTAAGGTTTCATCTAAAGCCCGCCGAGCAAAGCCTAAAGCAGCTGCACCGACGGTAGAGCGGAACACATCCAGCACAGACATGGCAATCTTAAAACCCTCTCCGCGTTTGCCAAGCAAACTCGTGGCGGGTAAACGCAGCTGATTGAAGCGCAAGCGTGCTAAGGGATGCGGTGCAAGGGTTTCAATCCGTTCAACGATTTCTAAACCTGTGCTATCAGCAGGAAGAATCAAGGCTGAAATTCCACGTGCACCCGCTGCTTGCTCGGGGCTTTCAGTGCGCGCAAATACCACATAAATATTGGCAATCCCACCATTGGAAATATAAGTTTTTTCACCATTGAGAATAAATTGCTCGCCATCCCAATGGGCAGTCGTGGTCATACTCGCTACATCCGAACCAGAAGCGGGTTCGGTAAGAGCAAAGCCAGCTATCGCTTGGCCATGACGAGTTTTATCCAGCCATGCTTGTTGTTCGGGGGTACCAAATAGGCTAATCGCACCTGTGCCTAAACCTTGCATGGCAAAAGCAAAATCCGCTAAGCCATCGTAGCGTGCAAGGGTTTCACGCATCAGGCAAAGCGTGCGCACATCCATGCTTTCGCCCGTTTTAGCGCCCGTGTATTCTAAAAAACCTGCAATACCTAGACTTTGCACTAAAGCTTGGCAGGCCCTATCGGTGTTGTGGTGATCGGCTGGTAAGTGTTGTTGGCACCAAGCCTCTACGCGGGCAGCCAGTTCACGATGTTTGGGTTCAAAAAACGGCCAATTTAAGAAGCTTGAATCTGCCATTTAATGACCCTCAAAAACGGGCTTTTTCTTATTCACAAAGGCATGATAAGCCCGCTCAAAATCTTGAGTTTGCATACAGATAGCCTGTGCTTGAGCTTCGGCTTCGATGGCTTGTTCGGGCGACATATTCCACTCATGCGCGAGTTGGTTTTTGGTCATGCTGTTTGCAAACGTCGGGCCAGCCGCAATACCTTGCGCTAATTGTAGGGCTTGAGTCTCCACTTCAGTGGCCGGATGCAGTGAGTTAAAAAAGCCCCATTGATAGCCTTCTTCCGCGCTCATCATCCGTCCGGTATACAGCAAATCAGCCGCCCGCCCTTGGCCAATAATTCGGGGCAGAATGGCACAAGCACCCATATCACAGCCCGCTAAACCAACCCGTGTAAATAGAAAGCCTGTTTTAGTTTCAGGTGTACCCAAGCGCAAATCAGCAGCCATCGCAATAATTGCACCTGCCCCCACACAAATTCCTTCCACTGCAGCAATGATTGGTTTGCCACAATGCAGCATGGCTTTGACTAAATCGCCCGTCATGCGTGTAAAAGCTAATAAATCCTTCATGTCCATTTGTATCAGCGGACCAATGATTTCATGCACATCACCACCCGAACAGAAATGACCGCCATTCGAAGCAAATACCACAGCATCTACATCATCCGCATAAGCCAGCGCACGGAAGGTATCGCGTAGCTCAGCATAGCTTTCGAAGGTGAGTGGATTTTTACGCTCAGGGCGAGCTAAGCGCATGACAGCCACTCGATCTTGCATCTGCCAACGAAAATAACGAGGTTCAAGCGCGGCCATGTTTTTCATGGGGGGTCTCCTTGTGGGCATGTACTTTTAATAGTTGGAGTAACTCCTCAATATCTTCAGAGCTAAAGTCAGCGAATAGTTGATTGACTTTGGCCTCATGCGCGCTCGCGATCTGTGTAAATTGCGCAGAACCTTGCTCAGTTAGAGAGACTCGCAAACTACGCCGGTCGTTGGCTTGCTGCTCACGTTTGGCGATGCCATCAAGGACGAGTCGATCGACCACGGTAGTGACATTGCCATTAGAGACCAGCAAATAGCGTGAAAGCTCAGTCATGGTGAGTCCTTGAGGGACGCGGTATAAAGCTGCCATCACATCAAAGCGCGGTAGGGTCGTGTCATGCTCAACCCGCAGAAATTCGCGCAGCTCCGCTTCAGTACTGCGCGTTGTGCGTAATAAGGATAGCCACAGCCGTAAACGCTGCTTGGAGCTAGACTCGTCTTGATTCATAGTTCACCTCCGGCAATCGCTAGGGCTTGCCCATTAATACCCTCTGAACCAGCGGCACAAAGCCATAAGGCAGCATGGGAGACTTCAGCGGGTTGAATTAAACGCTGTTGTGGATTGGTCGATGTTAAGGCAGCCAGTGCAGCATCACGGCTACGCCCCGTCTTTTGCATGATATTCATAAGACTACGCTCGGTCATTTCTGTTTCCAGAAAACCGGGGCAAAGTGCATTCACAGTAATTCCTTGAGTGGCAACTTCCAAAGCTAAGGCGCGGACTAAGCCAATGGCGCCGTGCTTAGCGGCAGTATAGGGTGCTACATACGCATACCCTTTTAAGCCAGCGGTGGAAGCAACCACAATCAATCGTCCCCAAGAGCGCGCTTGCATTTGCCGCAAGCCCTCCCGTAGAGTTAAAAACACACCCGTCAGATTGACCGCTAACAGCATTTGCCAAGTCGCTAAAGATGTTTTAGTGAAAGGCGCAGACTCAGCCGCCCCTGCATTGGCAATTACAATATCTATGGCCCCTGCTTGAGCAAATAAGGCTTGGACGCTGGCTTCATGAGTCACATCCGCAGCAATCCCACGGATAGCACTATGTTGGGCAGCCACTTGCTCTAAGGCCTCCATCCGTCGCCCAGCAATAATGACCTCCGCTCCGGCTTGAGCAAAGGCTAAAGCCATATTGGCCCCTACGCCAGAGCCACCGCCTGTAATCAAAACCCGTTTACCCGCTAAGCTTAGTGTACTCATGCCGGCAAGTTGTCCTTAGCGCGATCTTTTAAACGGAATAACTGATCACGTCCACCACGATAGGGAGCGGGCCATGTTGCTTCGCTGTCATTGATTTGCATCGCAGCATGTAGCGTCCAATACGGGTCGGCTAAATGCGGGCGCGCTAAACAGACTAAATCGGCTCGACCTGCCATCAAAATTGAGTTCACATGATCCGGTTCGTAGATATTGCCCACCGTCATGGTTTTAATGCCAGTGTCATTGCGAATCCAGTCTGAGAAAGGGGTTTGAAACATACGCCCATAAACGGGTTGTTCCGCTTTCGTGACTTGTCCGGCAGAAACGTCAATAATGTCAGCCCCCGCTGCATGGAAGATCCAAGCGATTTCGACAGCAGCTTCAGGGGTAATGCCTGCTTCACCTACCCAATCATGCGCAGAAATCCGTACTGACATCGGCTTGTTTTCCGGCCACACGGCACGCATCGCTTTAAACACTTCGAGTGGATAGCGCATGCGATTTTCTAAGCTACCCCCATATTCATCAGTACGGGTATTGGTCAGCGGTGAGATAAAGGAGGAGATCAGATAACCATGTGCAGCATGAAGTTCGATCATGTCAAAGCCCGCCCGCTCAGCCATTTGTGTGGCTGCTACAAATTGAGCACGCACTGCGTCCATATCGGCTCGATCCATCGCTTTAGGAACTTGGTTTTCAGGCGTTAAAGGAATGGCAGAAGCGGAAATCAGCGGCCAATTGCCAGCCTCTAAAGGTGCATCAATCTTTTCCCAGCCCAATTGAGTTGAGCCTTTACGCCCCGAATGACCAATCTGGCAACAGATTTTCGCCTCGGTTTCTTGATGCACAAAATCCACTAAACGTTTCCATGCGGCTTCATGTTCAGGCGCATATAGACCAGGGCAACCGAGGGTGATGCGTCCGGTCGGGCTAACGCAGGTCATTTCAGTGTAGACCAAACCCGCACCCCCTTTAGCCCGTTCGGCATAATGCACCAAATGCCAATCAGTCGGGCAGCCATCAACGGCTTTATATTGCGCCATTGGTGAAACCACGATGCGATTTTTGAGTTTCATCTCGCGCAATTGGAAGGGTGCAAACATTGGGGCACGTTTTGAACCGGGGTTGCCAGCTTGTGCTTGAAACCACCGCTCAGCAGTTTCCACCCATTTAGGGTCACGTAGGCGCAAGTTTTCATGGCTAATCCGCTGTGAGCGAGTCAACAAGGAATAGTTGAACTGCACGGGATCAAGATCCAGATAGCGTTCGACTTGCTCAAACCATTCCATCGAATTACGTGCAGCGGATTGTAAACGTAATACTTCTAAGCGGCGCTCTGCTTGATAGCGTGCGAAGGCTGATTCCATCTGATTTTCGCTGTGTAAGAGCTTGGCTAAAGCAATCGCGGATTCAATCCCCAATTTACTGCCTGAGCCAATCGAAAAGTGTGCAGTGGCGGAGGCATCACCCAGCAGTACAATATTTTTATAATACCATTGCTCACACAGAACTCGAGGGAAGTTTAACCACGCAGAGCCGCGTAGATGACGCGCATTGCTGATTAAGTGATGGCCGCCTAGATAGTTTTTAAAGATACCTTCGCAAGTGGCAATACTTTCGTCTTGGGTCATATCCCCAAAGCCGAATTTGTTCCAAGTCTCTTCTCTACATTCGACAATGAAGGTGGCAGTGTCGGCATCAAACTGATAAGCATGCGCCCAAACCCAGCCGTGTTCAGTGTGCTCGAAAATGAAAGTGAAAGCATCGTCAAATTTCTGATGCGTACCCAGCCAAACGAATTTACATAAACGCAGATCAATATTCGGCTTGAAGTGTTCTGCTAGTACGGTGCGCGTCTTGGAGTTTAAACCATCGGCAGCGACGACCAGATCATACTCATGGATGTAATGGTCCGCGCTTTCAGCTTCGGTGGAAAACTTAAATTGAACGCCAAGCTGCAGGGCGCGTGCTTGTAGGTCTAACAGGAATTGCTTGCGTCCGATCCCACAAAAACCGTGTCCTGAAGAAACGGTCCTGACCCCAGCCTGATAAACCGCTACATCATCCCAATAGGCGAAGTGTGAGCGGATGACTGCTTCGCTGACTGGATCATTGGCACGTAGATTATCGAGAGTCTCATCCGAGAGTACGACCCCCCAACCGAAGGTATCATCGGACTTATTCCGTTCGATGATGGTAATATCATGAGAGGTATCCCGAAGCTTCATACTAATGGCAAAATATAAGCCGGATGGGCCACCACCAAGAACCAGAATTTTCATAGCTCCAAGCTCTCCTCCAGGTTGATATTGATAAGCATGGCACTGGTTGGTAAAAATTTCAAGTTTAAATATTTTAAATATAAAATAATTTTAGAGGCTTGACTCAAGCTCATCAGCTGCCTAACTATAGAGTTTGAACCAGAGTTTCAAGAGCAACGCTGACCGTGGGGAGACGCAAAATGATCACAGACTGGGACGATGCTTATAGCAATGGAGCTTATATTGAGCACGCAGCAAGCTATCCAGCATTTTGGGCAGACGCTGCTGCACAATTTCGCTCAACAGCGCGTGCCGAATTAGATCTTGCCTATGGTGCAGGGGAGCGTGAGCGCTTTGATTTATTTTATCCTGAAGGTAGACCAAAAGGGTTGGCGGTCTTCGTACATGGTGGCTATTGGCTCGCCTTTGATAAAGCTTCGTGGTCGCATTTAGCAGCAGGTGCCGTGGCTCAAGACTATGCGGTTGCCTTACCGAGTTACCCGCTTGCCCCTCAAGTTTCTATTCCAGAAATTACTCAAAAGATCACGCAAGCGATTACCCAAGCTGCTCAATTAGTCAGTGGGCCGATTCACTTAGCAGGGCATTCGGCGGGTGGGCAGTTAGTGACGCGCATGATCTGTATGGATTCGACTTTACCTACAGCGATACAAGCACGGATTAACAGTGTTGTTTCAATCAGTGGCTTGCATGATTTACGCCCTTTAATGCGTACTGCTATGAATGCTAAATGGCAGTTAACGGCTGAAACGGCAGTACAAGAAAGTGCAGCGTTACAGCGACCCTTGCCAAGTATTCCGGTGACTTGCTGGGTAGGTGCGTTAGAGCGCCCAGAGTTTTTGCGGCAGAATGATTTGCTCGCAAATATTTGGACTGGGTTTGGGATTGATATTCGTGCGCATCGTCAAATCGGGCGGCATCATTTTGATGTAGTGGCGGATTTGGTGGATGCAGACTCGGGCTTGGTGAGTGCTTGGTTGAGTTCATAGCTTAAACAGCACATCAAAGCTGACGGAAGTTTCATGCTAAACTTAGAGCCATACAAGCCCTTATAGGACAGTTGGTATGCAATCCGTTTACCTCAATCCCTTAACCGATTTTGGTTTCAAAAAGTTATTTGGTGAAGAGCCACATAAAGACTTGCTGATCAGTTTCCTCAATACTTTATTGCCTGAACGTCATCAAATCGCTGAGTTGCAATACACCAAAAACGAATATCAATGCATTAGCCAAATGGATCGTAAAGCGATTTTTGATCTGAATTGCATTAGTAATACAGGTGAGCGCTTCATCGTGGAGCTGCAAAAAGTGAAACAACTGTTTTTCAAAGATCGCAGTATTTATTACTCAACCTTTGCAATTCAGGAGCAGGCCCAACGAGGCGATTGGGATCATAAGCTGGAGGCGGTTTATACCATCGGTATTCTTGACTTCATGATGGACGATGAACAACAGGAAGTGATCTATCATGCTCAACTCAAAGATCAATTAAATCGTGTATTCTATGAAAAGCTAAATTTTATCTACTTAGTTTTACCACGTTTTTGTAAAAGTGCTGAGCAATTAAAAACTCTACAAGATAAATGGCTGTATGTGTTCAAGCACTTACATGAACTAGACACGATGCCCGAAGTGCTGCATGAAGATATATTTCAGCGCACTTTTGCGATTGCCCAACTTGCTCAATTTAGCCCTGAAGAGCGCAAGGCTTATGAGGATAGTATCAAGTATTATCGTGATTTAAAAAACTCCTATGATACGGCACATCAAGAAGGTTGGGTTGAAGGTTTAGAGGCGGGAGAACAGATTGGAATAGTGAAAGGCCGAGCAGAAGGCGAACAAAGAGCCATTGTAAAAATGGTTCAGGGAATGCACGCTAATGGCTTGGATTTAAAAACGATTGCCTCTGTGATAGGGCGCACAGAAGCTGAAGTCAAGAGTATGTTGTTTTAGACCTTCTAAACTTAAAGAGGAAATGCATGTTAAAACCCAGCGTTCAATTAAGCCGCGCAGATTAGCTTAGTTTAGAAAATCAAGGTGAATTAAAGCATAAGTATGATGCAGGCCAAGCCTTGACGATGGCAGGTGGTAGGTTTCGTCATGCCCGTTTAGCTGGGAATATTTATACCCGTTTAGCCAGTGCTTTAGCTAAGTTAGTTTCCTTCAGCTTGACCAAGGCCATAATTGGCTAATTTCGCATGCACCTCCGCCATTTGTTCCTCCGTTAAAATTACTGCATCGCCCAATTGCAAGGCGTGATAATACTGCTGCGCGAGTGTTTCTAATTCGGTTGCTAGCCACATCGCTTTAGGCAGGGTTTCACCTGCAACCAACATCCCGTGATTGGCGAGTAAGCAAGCTTTGCGGCCTTCCATCGCTTTAAGTATTTGATCAGAGAGGGCTTGGGTGCCATAAGTAGCGTATTCTGCACAGCGCACAGTATTCCCACCAAACAAAGCAATCATATAATGGACGGCAGGAATCGAGCGGCGGGTAATCGCTAAGCTGGTGGCATACGTCGAATGGGTGTGGACGATAGCGCCGATTTCAGGGCGAGAGCGCATCAAATCATAATGAAAGCGCCATTCGCTCGAGGGTTGATACGAGCCTTGCCACTCACCCGGACTCAGGCCATCCAAAGGGATGGCTGCGAGCATCTCAGGGCGCATCGCTGTATAAGCCATTGCGGTTGGCGTGATAAGCAACTGGTTTTTGTAGCGTGCCGAAATATTCCCTGCGCTGCCCTGATTCAAACCCTGTGCATTCATCCATAAGCATTGGTCAATAATCGCTTGGCGCAATTGGTATTCTTCAAGCTCCATCTTGTCCTCCAGAGCGTGCTTGTAAATTGGGAAGGAAAAATTCACTGACCAAAAAAGGATGAGCTGCCCCGATAAATAAAGTTTTCCGTCCTAACAGTGAACTTACGGTGGGTGTTGGTAAGTTCTGAAATAAATCCAAAGAACTGGGCAAGTCTGCAAATAGCATGGTTTGGCGCTTTAAAACTGGCTCAGAAAAAATCCAATGGCCGAGTGGGCGGCTACCTAAGGTTCGTAGTTCTTGATAGCGCCCGTGTAAAGCCGCTTCGGGCAACAGTGAGCAGGCGAAAACCAGTGGTTTATCGCCATCACAGAGCAGAACTTCGCGCTGCAACACTCGAGCTTGTGGCGGCATGACTAAATCCTCACTCATAAAAATAGGTGCAGAAATAAACTCATGCTTGAGTACTTGAACCTTAAATTCATGATGACACACTTGTTGCAAGCGCTGCGTGAGTGAACCGATTGCAAGCAGCCAAGGTGTTTGCCAAGTGGCTGTTTGAGGGGGCATCGTTTGCCAAGTCGCAGTGAAGAGGTCTTTCATGGTTGGTTTAAGGCTCGGAACGGATAGGCGTGTATTCTGCCTGCAAGCATATCAACCTGCCAATACTCGAAAACGGCTAGGCGGTTTATCCTCCGCGCCGTAAAACCCCGTACTTCAGTACGGGGATACAAGGCGGATCGGCGATAGCCGATTAATGCGGTGTGTCCTGTTGCTTAATATATTGCCGACAAAGACTAAACGCATCTCATCCAGAATAGCTTGGGTGAAAACCTTGCGTCGACACTGGGTCACAAAGATCAAAAGACTTGTTTTTGGGTTGTCAATGTTATCCCAATGGGTTAATATTAGACCCATAGGATAGTAATGCCAATACATTGGGATAACAAAATGGATTCTGATAAAGAAGTTCGTTTAAACATTAGAATTGAAGAAAGTTTAAAAAACTTGCTACAAGAAGCTGCAAACCTTGAATCTAGAACCGTCACAAGCTTTGTGATTAATGCGTTAAAGCAGCATATTTCTCAACAGCACCCACAGCTACTCGATCAAAGCAAACCAGAGGCAGCCGACTAAATGCCCTTAGTGAAACGCGCCTACCACTACCGATTCTATCCAACGGCTGAGCAAGTACAGCCGTTGGCTCAGACCTTTGGTTGTGCGCGGTTCATCTACAATTGGGCATTAGCTTTAAAGAAAACGGCTTACGAAACCGATAAGACCCAGATCAACTATGTGGCCTTGTCCGCTAAGCTCACCGCCTTAAAGAAAGCAGGGACGCATGATTGGTTGAAAGAGGTGTCTAGCGTTCCTTTGCAGCAAGCCTTACGCCATTTAGACACCGCGTTTCTAAACTTCTTTAAAGGCACTGCAAAGTTCCCCAACTTCAAGAAAAAGCACAGTCGCCAATCGGCTAGCTTCACCGTGTCGGCTTTTCAGTACCAAGACGGCAAGCTCTATCTAGCCAAACAAAAGCAGCCTTTAAACATTCGTTGGTCACGTCCGTTACCCTCTGCACCGAGCAGTCTTACCGTATCTAAGGATGCAGCGGGTCGCTACTTTGTATCCTGCCTCTGTGAGTGTGAAGTGAAGCGATTACCCATTTCACCGAAAACGACAGGCATTGATCTAGGCATTGCTTCACTCATCACCGATGATGCAAGTTGGGAGTCGGGCAATCCGAGATATACAAAACGCTATGAAGCTAAACTCGCTAAAGCCCAACGCGCTTTAGCTAAGAAAAAACTAGGCAGTCAAAACCGCTTAAAAGCCAAGTTAAAAGTAGCCAAAATTCACGCCAAAATAGCCGATTCACGCCGTGATTTCACCCACCAATTAACGTCACAACTGATTCACGAAAACCAAGTGATCCGTATGGAAACGTTAAGGGTTAAGAATAGGGTGAAGAATCCTAAATTGGCTAAAGCCATCAGTGATAGCAACTGGGGCGAACTCGCACGACAACTGAACTACAAAGCCGCTTGGTATGGGCGCACCGTGGTTCAGATTGACCAATGGAAGCCCAGTTCTAAAACCTGTTCCTGCTGTGGTTTCAAACTCGAT